>BPKE01000002.1 GCA_026004975.1 Gammaproteobacteria bacterium | reverse complement strand
GGGTGTTGGCGCCGTCCGGGTGGCACATGTCGCAGGACACTGCGATCTGGCTGCCGAGCTCGTCGGCGCTGTGGAAGACGACCGAACCGCGCACGGCGAGCTTGTAGGTCTCGGTTTCCCACATGAGCACGTCCTGCTCGGTGATGCGGCCGCTGTTGGCGCCCTGGCCGTGGCCGATCAGGTGCCGGTTGTCGGCCGGTTCGACGACCATGTGCTTTTCGGTTTCGGCCTGGACCCAGTCGACGTCTGGGTTTTTGGCGAGCCACTGGGCCATCAGCGTGTCGGCGATGCGCCGCGCGTCTTCGCGCGATTTGATCGTCGCCGGGTCGACCTGGGTGGTGGTTTCCCCGTCGCAGAGCATCACTTCGATCTCGCCCGCCGGGCCGACGCGCTTGAGCACGAGGTCGGCCTTGTCGGCCGGCTTGTCGTCGCCGCCGCAAGCGGCCAGAACGCCCGCCAGCAACGTCACGATGCAAAGGTGTTTCGCGCTTCTCATGCCTGTACTCCCCGGTCAGTAGCTCTTGAGGTTGGGTTCGGCGGGGCGGGACCGCGTGCCGCCGCTGGTCAGGTAGCTCGATTTGACCTCGATCGGATTGCGGTTCCAGAGGTTGTAGAGCTTGTCGACCAGGCCGTCGGGATGAACGCGGACGATGCCGTCACCGAGGCCGTCGTGAGGATTGAAGGGGTTCGGCCGGTTCATCTGGATGGTCAATTCCGGCAACCCTTCGGGCGCGTAGGGCCACGGCCAGGCGGTCGACAACATGCCGTGGAAGTGGATGTTGCCGATGCGGTGCGTCAGCATCTGGTGGGTGTGGCCGTGGATGACGGTGACGTGGTCGAAGCGCGCCAGGATGGCCTGCACCTCGTCGGCGTCGTCCGTCCAGAAGTTCCACGGTTTGTAGTACTTGTACAGCGGCGAGTGTGAGAACACCACGATCGGCGTGTCGTTGCTGTACGGCTCGAGGTCTTTGCGCAGCCACTCGCGCTGTTCGGCGCCCACCTCGAAGCGGCTCTGAATGCCGTTGTCCAGGCCGGCGACGGTGAGCATGCGTTCCATGGGGGTCATGCCGCGGGCGGTCCAGAAATCTTTTTCGTGCACGCTCATCAGGGTCACGAAGTGCACGCCCTTGTGGTCGAAGCTGTAGGTCGGTTCGCCGAACAGCTCGCGCCACTTCTCGCCCATGTCGAGGAACCAGTCGTGCTCGCCGACCATCATGCGCAGCGGGGCCTTGAGCTCTTTGAGGATCTGGGCGCCGAGCTCGAGCTCCTCGGCCTGCCCGAGTTGGGCGAGGTCGCCGCCGTAGAGCACGAAGTCCGGCTGCGGGTCCATGCGGTTGATGTCGTCGACGGCGCGCAGCAACTGGTTGACGAAGCGGTCGTTCAGGCTGCGCTTGTACAGATGCGAGTCGGAGATGTAGGCGAAGCGGAAGCCCTCGCCCTCGGCGCGCGCCAGGCGCACCGGCAGGAAGCTGTGGCGGTGATAGGCCACGCCGGCGTAGGCGGCCGCCGCGGCGGCGGCCATGGAGACTTTCAGGAAACTGCGCCGGTCCAGGTTCTGCAGGCTGCGGAACAGCGCTTCACGCTCTTCGTAATACTTGGTCTCGACGCTCTTGTAAGCGGTGCTGCGCTTGATCTTCATCGGGCATCCTCCTGAACCAGGGTTTCGAAGGGCAGCAGGCGCCGCTCGGCGAGTTCGCGCTGCCGGAAGGGCCGGCGCTCGGCCGCGAGGGTCATCTGCGCCTCGAGGGCGCGGCGGTTCTCCTCGGCGAAGCGCACGTCGGTGAGGGTGAAGAGGAACGCCACCAAATCGTCGATCTCGGATTCGGTCAGGTTCAAAGGCTCGATGCCGCCGCTCAGGAACGGATTGGCTTCGCCGCCGCGGTTGTAGTGGTCCACGACGTCCCACAGGGTCTGCATGGAGCCGTCGTGCATGTACGGGGCGGTGATGCCGATGTTGCGCAACTGCTGGGTCTTGAAGGCGCCGATGTCGGCGGGGTTCTTGGTCACGAGGAAGCGGCCCAGCTCGGACAGGTCGGTTTCCAGCGCCAGTTTGTCGACCGCTTCGAGGCCGGCGTCGCGCAGCGCCTCGAGCGCGCTTGCGACCATCTCGTCGAAGTCTTGGTGGCGCGCGGAGACGCCGATGTTGTGGAAGCGGTTGTCGGTTCCGATCGGGTTGGCGCTGTTGATCATGTGGCAGCTCACGCAGCGGGCCTTGCCGTTGAACAGGGCCCAGCCGCGCTTGGCCTGTTCGGAGATGGCGGTTTCGTCGCCGGCGAGGTAGCGGTCGAACGGCGCGTCGAGGAACAGCAGGGTGCGCTCGAAGGCGGCGATGGCGCGCGCCATGTCCTCGGCGTTGGGGGCACGACCGTAGGCGGCCTGGAACAGGCGCCGGTACTCGGGGTCGTCGGCGATGGCGGCGATGGCCGCATCGAGGCTGGGGTGCCCCATTTCGATGGGGTTGGTCACCGGCAATTTGGCCTGTTCCTCCAGACTCGGTGCGCGCCCGTCCCAGAACTGAGTGTTGAAGAAGGCCGCGTTCAGGGTGGTCGGCGCGTTGCGCCGCCCCAGCGCACCGTCGATGCCCTCGGACACCGGACGCCGGTCGGTGAAGCCGCGGGTCACGTCGTGGCAGGTGGCGCAGGCCACCGAGCCGTCACGCGACAGGCGGGTGTCGAAGTACAGGGCCTGGCCGAGGGCGATGCGCTCGGCGTTGAGTGCGTTGTCGTCGGGCACCAGGTACGCCCACATCCGCCGGTCGACGAAGGCCGGCAAGGCGGTCGGGTCGGCCCCGCCGCGCAGTTCGGCCAGCCGTTGCTTTTGGTAGTCCATGTCCGCCGCACCGTGCGGCGCGCGGGGAATGTCCGCCAGGGCCGGGGCGGTGGCCCACAGCGCCAGGACGGTCAGTGTCAGTGCGGCCTTGCTGAGGCCGCCGCCTCGGGATACCGTGCGCATGGTCGCCTCCCTCGCATGAGACCGTGATGGGGGTAAAGGGGAATAGCCCCACAGACCTTACGGTTATGGAGGATCGGTCAGCGACGGCCCAAGGTCCAATCGAAGTTTCGAATCGGAGCGATAGGGCGGGTTTATCGATGCCGGCCGGTGCCCGCCGCGGTCAGCAAAGCGGCGGCTCGTCGCCGCCGCCGCGGCGCAGGGCGCCGAGCAGCCGCCGGCGCCGGCGCAGGGCCTGGACGATGTGCAAGCGCCACAGCAAGTGCACCAGCGCCCAGCCGCCGGCGGCGGCGAACAGGCCGAACAACAGGCTGCCGAGCAACAGGGGCTGCCAGTTCTGGCCGAGTTCCTGCAGGGCCCAACTCACCGAGAAGTGTTCGGGGCGGGCGACCGGTGGGGTGCCGAGCAGCCAGGCGCCGAAGCGATAGGCAAGGTAGAACAGCGGCGGGATGGTGAAGGGGTTGGTGACCCAGATCGCGGTGACGGCGATCGGCAGATTGACGCGCAGGAGGACCGCGACCAGGGCCGCTTGCACCATTTGTAAGGGCAGCGGCACGAAGGCGAAGAACAAGCCCACCGCCAGCCCCCCGGCGACGGCGCGGCGGTTCAGGTGCCAGAGATTGGGGTCGTGCAACAAGGTACCGAGAACGCGCAGGGCGCGGCTGTTGCGGACCGACTCGGGCGTGGGCAGACGACGTTTCAGCCAGTGACGCGGCAAGGAGCACCCAGTTGCAGGCAGGGAACCGAGCGCCGGCGGCGCAGCGGCGATTGTATCGGGTGGCGTTGAAATTGAAAGCGGGCCTGCGCCCGCGCCGCGGCCGCGGCGCCTGGGCGGGGTGGCCGGTGGCCTGCCTGGCATTCGCGGCGGGCGTGCTGGCCCTGCAAATGCAGGCGACCCTGCCGCCCCGGGCCTTGACCGGGACGGCGCTGGCGGTGGCGGCCTGGGCGGCGTGGCGGCGGCCGGAAGATCGGCCGATCGCGGCGTTCCTGCTCGGTTTCGCCTGGGCGGCGTGGCAAGCCCAGGGGCGCCTGGACGGCGGGGTGACGGCCGCGGCGCTCGGTCGCGATCTGCGCGTCGAAGGCGCGGTGGTGTCGCTGCCGGAGCGGCACGGCGGAGTGCATCGCTTCGATTTCCGGGTCGACCACTTGCTCGACGGGCCGACGGCGGCGCTGCGCACACCCGCCGTGGTGCGGCTGAGCGTGTATCGGCCAAAGCGCGGGGCGGCGTTGCCGCAGGCGGGGGAACGCTGGCGGCTGCGGGTGCGGCTCAAGCCGGTGCACGGCCAGCGCAATCCCGGCACCTTCGATTACGAGACCTGGGCGTTCGCCCGCGGCGTGCGCGGATCCGGTTATGTGCGCGCCGGGCCGGGCACGGAGCGGCTCGGGCCCGAGCCCGGGGCGGCCGCCGCCTGGCTGCGGTTCCGGGCCCGCCTGCTGGCGCTGCAGTCGGCGCGGCTCGGGGAGGCGGCGCGGGACGGGCGCATCCAGGCGCTCACCTTGGGCTGGCGCGGCGCGGTGGACGAGGCCCAGTGGGCCTTGCTGCGGGCGACCGGCACCACCCACTTGATGGCGATTTCCGGGATGCACGTCGGGCTGCTGGCGGCGCTCGCCTACGCGCTCGGCCTGGCGCTGTGGCGCCGGCTGCGGGCGCGCCTGGCGCCCTGGCGTTGGCCGCCGGCCCAGCGCCTGGCGGCGCTGACGGCCTTGGCCGCCGCGGCCGCCTATGCGCTGCTCTCCGGGTTCTCGGTGCCCACGCAGCGGGCGTTGTTGATGTTGGCGGTGGGGCTCGCCGCGTGGTGGTCGGCGGCCGGCGCCCGACCCTGGCGGGCCTGGTGCCTGGCGCTGGCCGTGGTGTTGCTGTGGGATCCGTTCGCGCCGCTGACGCCGGGGTTCTGGCTGTCGTTCGCGGCGGTGGCGGTGTTGATCCACGTGTTCGCCGGCCGGCGGCGGCCGGCGGCGACGGGGTTGCTGCGCTGGCGGCGGGCGGCCGGCGATTTGTGTCGCGCCCAGTTCGCCCTGATCCTCGGCCTGGCGCCGCTGTCCGCCTACTTTTTCGGCGAGGCGGCGTTGCTCGGGGCGCTCGCCAACCTGGTCGCCGTGCCGCTGGTCGGCCTGGGGGTGTTGCCGCTGGCGGTGGCGGGCACCGCCCTGCTGCCCTTCGACGACCTTTCGTCCGGCCTGCTGCAGGCCGCGGCGGCGGGCCTCGCCGGGCTGGACCGGTTGCTCGAGCCGCTGTCGCAGGCCGTCGCGCCGTGGCGGCCGGCCCAGCCGCCGGCCTGGAGCCTGCCGCTGGCGGCGCTGGGGGTCGCCTTGCTGTCCTTGCCGCGCGGCGTGCCGGGCCGTTGGCTCGGGCTGGGTTGCCTGCTGCCGGCCTTGACCCACGCGGCGCCCGCCCCGCCGCCCGGGGCGCTGTGGCTGACGGTGTTGGACGTGGGGCAGGGCAATGCCGTGCTGTTGCGCACCGCCGGACACGCGGCGCTCTACGATGCCGGCCCCCGCTCGGCGGGCGGTTTCGACGCCGGCGCGCGCATCGTCCTGCCGCATCTGCGCAGCCTCGGGATCGGCCGGCTGGACGCCTTGCTGGTTTCACACGAGGACCAGGATCACGCCGGCGGCGCAGGCGCTGTGCTCGAGGGCTTGGACGTCGCCTGGGTGTTGGCGGCCGATCCGGCGCCTTACCGCGGGCGGGCGGGCCGGGTGGAGCGCTGCCGCCGGGGGCGGCAATGGCGCTGGGACGGGGTGACGTTTCGGCTGCTGCATCCGGAGCCGGAGACGCCCGGCGACGGCAACGATGCGTCGTGTGTGCTCGAGATCGAGGCCGGCGGCAGGCGCGTGCTGTTGGCCGGCGACATCGGCGCGCGGGTGGAGCGGCGCTTGGCCGCGGCGGGACGGTTGCGACCCGCCGCCCTGGTTTTGGCCCCGCACCACGGCAGTGCGGGTTCTTCGTCCCCGGCCTGGGTGGACGCCGTGGCGCCCGAGCAGGTGGTCTACAGCGCGGCTTGGGCGAACCGTTGGGGCTTCCCCCGTCCGGCGGTGACGGCGCGATACGCGGCGGCCGGCGCGCGGCAGTGGCACACCGGCCGCGACGGCGCGCTCGAATTCGAGGTGTCGGCGGCGGGGCTGCGCCTGCGCCAGGCCGCGCGGGCCCGTTCGCGCTACTGGCACCACCGCCCGCCGTGAGGCCACGGGCGGTGTTCGTCCGGCAAATCCAGTATCATCCGCAATCCGGCGCCGCGGCGGCGCCGCAGACCCAGAGGACGCAGCGAAGGTGTTCGAAATCATCCGTGCCGGGGGTTGGATCATGGCCCCCATCCTGGCCTGTTCGGTGCTGGCCCTGGCCATCGTTTTGGAGCGTTACTGGACCCTGCGTCGCAACCGCGTCATCCCACCGAAGCTGCCCGAGCAGGTGTGGGCCTGGATCGAGAGCGGCCAGCTCGACGAGGCGCGCCTGGCGGCGCTGCGCGAAAGTTCGCCGCTCGGCCGGGTGCTGGCGGCGGGCCTGGAGAACCGGGCGCGGCCGCGTGACGTGCTCAAGGAGGCGATCGAGGACACCGGCCGCCACGTCGCCCATGAACTGGAGCGCTTCATCGGCGCGCTCGGCACGATCGCCGCGGTGACCCCGCTGCTGGGCCTTCTGGGCACGGTGCTCGGGATGATCCAGGTGTTCACCGTCATCACCACCGCCGGCGTGGGTGACCCGGGCCAGCTCGCCGGCGGCATTTCCCAGGCCTTGATCACGACCGCCGCCGGCCTGTCGGTGGCCATTCCCAGCCTGGTGTTCCACCGCATGCTCACGGCGCGCGTGGACGCCCTGGTGCTGGACATGGAAGCCTATTCGCGGCGCCTGGTCGAAACCCTGCACGGGCGCGGCGGCCGCGGCGCCGGGGGGCGGCCGTGAATTTCGGGCGGTCCCGGCGCGACGGCGAGGGGGTGAACCTCACGCCGCTGATCGACGTGGTGTTCATTCTGCTGATCTTCTTCATGGTCACGACCACCTTCCAGCGCGAGGCGGCGCTGGCGGTGAGCCTGCCGCAGGCGTCCCCCGAACCCGAGCAGGCGCCGCCGGACGTTCTGGAAGTGACCATCGGCGCCGAGGGCAAGGTGTACGTGGGCGGCCGTGAGCTGGTGGACGGGCGGCTGGCCACGGTCAAGCGGGCGCTGCAGGAGATGGCCGCCGGACGCAAGGACCGGCCGCTGGTGATCCGCGCCGATGCGCGCACCGCCCACCAGAACGTGGTGACGGTGATGGACGCCGCCGCCCAGCTCGGCATCGCCCACGTGTCCATCGTCACCACGCCGGTGGGCGCAACGCCGTGAGCGCGTCGTCCGCCGCCGGCGGCTGGGCGGTCTACCGCCGCCTGCTCGGTTATCTGCGGCGCTTCAGGCTGCACTTCGCCGTGGCCGTGTTCGGCATGGCGTTGTACGCCTTCGCCGAGATGCAGATGGCGCGCTTCGTCGAGCAGTTGGTCGACCGCGGCTTTCTCGGCGGCGACGCGGCGGTGCTGCGCGGTTTGCTCGGGGTGCTCGCCCTGATCGTGCTGGGGCGCGCCTTGGGCTTGCTGCTGTCCACGTATTTCATGGGATACGTGGGCCGCGGCGTGATCCGCGCCCTGCGCCGCGACATGTTCGAGCGGCTGCTGCGTCTGCCGGTGGCGTTCTACGAGCGCAGCTCCACCGGCGATTTGACCGCGCGGTTTTCCTATCACGTCGAGCAGGTCGCCGAAGCGATCAGCAACGTGGTGGTGACGCTGGTCCAGGACAGCCTGCTGGTGGTGTTCCTGATCGGCTACATGTTCTACACCAACGCGGCGCTGGCTTCGGTGCTGTTCGTGCTGGTGCCGCTGGCGGCGCTGGTCATCGTCGGCGTCTCGAGCCGTTTCCGCAAGGCCAGCCGCCGCATCCAGCAGTCGGTGGGGCGGGTCAACCACATCGTCCACGAAGCCGTGGACGGCCACCAGGTGGTCAAGCTGTTCGGCGGCGAGGAGAAGGAGGCCGCCGCGCTGGAGGAGGCCAACGCCTACAATTTCCGCCAGCACCTGCGCCTGACCTTGCTGCGCGCCTTGTCCACGGCCTTCATCCAGTTGAGCGCCGGCTTGGGCTTGGGCGTGGTCGTTTACCTGGCGGCGTCGGGCTGGGTCGGCGAGGTCTCGCCCGGCGTGTTCGCGGCGTTCATCGTCGCCATGGCGCGCATGGCGCCGCCCTTGCGGCACTTGACCAACATCAACGCCCAGTTGCAGAAGGGCATCGCCGCCGCCGCCAGCCTCTTCGAGCTGCTCGACGAGCCGCCCGAGCGCGACCAGGGCGGCCGCCGCCTGCGGCGGGCGCGCGGCGAGATCGAGTACCGCGACGTGGTGTTCGCCTACGACCCGGCCAAGGGGACGGTGCTCGACGGGGTTTCGTTCCGCATCGAGCCGGGCCAGACCGTGGCGCTGGTCGGGCGTTCGGGCAGCGGCAAGTCGACCATCGCCAAGCTCCTGGCGCGCTTCTACGAGCCCCAGTCGGGGCGGATCCTGCTCGACGGCGTGCCGATCACCGAATACCGCCTGCGCGATCTGCGCGACCAGATCGCCTTCGTCGGCCAGCACGTCACCCTGTTCAACGACACCATCGCCAACAACATCGCCTACGGCGCAAACGGGCCGGTCGACCGCGCGCGGGTATTGCGCGCCGCCGAGGCGGCGTATTGCATGGGTTTCGTCGAGCGTCTGCCCGAGGGCTTGGACACCCTCGTCGGCGAGGACGGCGTGCGCTTGTCCGGCGGCCAGCGCCAGCGCCTGGCGATCGCCCGCGCCTTGTACCGCGACGCGCCGATCCTGATCCTCGACGAGGCGACCTCGGCGCTGGACAGCGAGTCCGAGCAGAAGGTGCAGGCGGCGCTCGCCAACCTGATGGCGAACCGGACCACCTTGGTGATCGCCCACCGCCTGTCCACGGTCGAGCGTGCGGACCGCATCCTGGTGGTGGACGGCGGCCGGGTGGTGGAAAGCGGCAGCCACCGGGAGCTGCTGGCCCAGGGGGGGCAATACGCCTCGCTGCACGCTCTGCAGTTCAACCTGGGGGCGCCGCCCTCGCCGCGGTCCGAGGCCGAAGACGGCGGCGAGGGCGATTCGGCCGACCTGCCCACCGGCCAGGACTTTCTTTCCGACCGGCCGTTGCCGGGGTTCTGGGAGCGGCTCTGGTACGGCGCCCATCCGCTGGCGCAGTTGCTGGCGCCGCTCGGCAGCCTGTTCGGCCTGCTGGTCGGCTTGCGCCGCGCGCTGTACCGGCGTGGTTGGCTGAAGGTCGAGCGCTTCCCGGCGCCGGTGGTGGTGGTCGGCAACATCACCGTGGGCGGCACCGGCAAGACGCCGCTGGTGCTGTGGCTCGCCCGCCACCTGGCGCGCCGCGGGCGGCGGCCCGGCATCGTCAGCCGCGGTTACCGCGGCCGCGCCAAGCGCTGGCCGGTGGTGGTCGATGCCGACACGCCGGTGGCGGCCGTGGGCGACGAGGCGCGGCTGCTGTTCGAACGCAGCGGCTGCCCGGTGGTGGTCGGCCCGGACCGGGCGGCGGCGGTGCGCGAGCTCATCGCCCGCTTCGATTGCGACGTGGTGCTCAGCGACGACGGCCTGCAGCACTACCGCATGGGACGCGACATCGAAATCGTCGTCGTCGACGGCACCCGCGGCTTCGGCAACGGCCTGTTGCTGCCGGCCGGGCCGATGCGCGAGCCCAAGGTGCGCTTGAAATCGGTCGATTTCATCGTCACCAACGGCGCCCGCCTGCCGGGGGCCTGGCCGATGCAGGTCAAGGGCGACCGGCTGGTCAATCTCGCCGACGGCGAAACCGGCCGCATCGAGGACTGGCGGGGCTTGCGCGTGCACGCCGTGGCCGCGCTGGGCAATCCCGAGCGCTTTTTCGACGCCTTGCGCGCCGCCGGCCTGCAACCCATCGAGCACCGTTTCCGCGATCACCACGAATTCACCGTCGCCGAATTGACCTTCGACGACCCTTACCCGGTGATCACGACCGAAAAGGACGCGGTCAAGCTGCGCCCGCTGCTCGACCGTCTGGACGGGCGGCGCTTCTGGTACCTGCCCGTGGAGGCGAAGTTGCCCGAGGCTTTCGCCCGGGCTTTCGACCAACGACTGGAGGCGATCGATGCTCAACGAAGAACTGCTCGAATGGTTGGTGTGCCCCAAGAGCAAGGGCAAGCTCGTGTACGATCCCAAGGCGAATGAGTTGCGTTGCAAGGCGAGCGGGCTCGCCTATCCCGTGCGCGACGGCATACCGGTGATGCTCGAGGAAGAGGCGCGCGTGCTCAGCGACGAGGAACGCGACGCCCTGCCGGAATGACGCCCTTCACCGTCGTCATCCCGGCCCGCTACGGCTCGACGCGTTTTCCGGGCAAGGTGCTCGCCGAACTCGGCGGCCGGCCGATCGTCGAGCACGTCTGGCGGCGGGCCCGCGCGAGCGGCGCCGCCGAGGTGATCGTCGCCACCGACGACGAGCGCGTCGCGGCCGCGGCGCGCGCCTTCGGCGCCGACGTCGAGATGACCGACCCGCGGCACGCCAGCGGCACCGACCGCATCGCCGAGGTGGCGCGCCGCCGGCGCTGGGACGCGGCGCGCCTGGTGGTCAACGTGCAGGGCGACGAGCCCCTGGTGCCCCCCGAGAACATCCGCCAGGTGGCCGAAAATCTCGCCGCGCGCCCGGAGGCGGCCATCGCCACGCTGGTCGTGCCTTTCACCGACCGCGAGACGCTGTTCGACCCGAACACGGCCAAGGTGGTCTGCGACGCGCAGGGCTACGCCTTGTACTTCACCCGCGCCGCCGTGCCCTTCGACCGCGACGGCGAGTGGGACTGGGCCGACGCCGCGCTCTACCGCCGGCACATCGGCGTGTACGCCTACCGGGTCGGCGACCTGTTGCGCTTCGCCGGGCGGCCGCCGGCGCCGCTCGAGCGCGTCGAGAAGCTCGAGCAGTTGCGGGCGCTGTATTACGGTGACCGGATCCATGTGGCGTTGGCTCCGGCCGCGCCGCCGCCCGGCGTGGACACGCCGGGGGACCTGGCGCGCTTGCGCGCCGCTTTCGCCGGCGAATCCTGTTAAACTCCGCGCCCGCGAACCCCCAGCGAGCAGGAGCGCGCATGTCTTCACACCGCACCCGGCACTTGCCGCCCGCCCATCCGGTCGTGGAATTCGTCCGGCGCCTCCGTTACCACGAGGCCTCGCGGCAGATTCTCGGTTTCGTCCTGATCGGTTTGTTCGCCGCCGTCGGTCGGCCCGAGTCGCGGGCATTGTTCGCCTGCGGTGCACTGGCGGTTCTGCTCGGCACCGCCTTTCGCTTGTGGGCCTCGGGCTACGTCAAGAAGAACAAGACCCTGGCGACCGGCGGACCCTACGCCCTGGTGCGCCACCCCTTGTACCTGGGCAACATCCTCATTCTCGGCGGCTTCGTGCTCGCCGCCCAGTGGTGGCCCGGGATCCTGGTGCTGGCGGCCTTCCTGTGGTTCTACTATCCGCCGGCCATCGATTACGAGGATCGCAAGCTCGAGCGTCTGTTCGGCGAGGTCTGGCGCGAATGGCGCGCGCGGACCCGCGCGCTGTGGCCGCGGCGGCCGCGCGGCGCCTGGCGCGGTGCCTGGTCCTGGCGGCAGAGCCTGCTGGACAACGGCGAGCCGCTGATCGCGGCAGCTGGTGCTCGCCGCGCTGTGGTGGCTGTGGTCGAAACTCCCGGCAGCCTGAGCGCGACCGATCTGCCGCCTGGACTCCTTGCGCGGTTGTCCGCGCCGGAGCCCGGGACGCGTCTGTCGTCGGGCTACCAGGGCGCCGTCTATCGCATCGACCTGGGCGGGCTGAGCCTCGTCGTCAAGCGCGCCCACGGCGGGCTGCTGGGGCCGTGGTGGCGGCGCAGCCTGCGCCGCGAAGCGCAGGTGTACGGGCGGCTGGCGGGGCTGGCGGGTGTGCCGCATTGCTACGGCCTGGTCGGGGGGCGCGACCTCGTGTTGGCTTTCGTGCCCGGCCGCCCGCTGCGCGAGGGTCCGCCGGCGCGACCCGGGCCGTTCTATGCCGCGCTGCGCGAGCTGCTGGAGGCGATGCACGCGCGCGGCGTCGCCCACTGCGATCTCAAGCGCAAGGACAACATCCTGGTGGTGGACGAATGCCGGCCGGTCCTGATCGATTTCGGCGCCGCGGTGCTGCGCCGCGACGGCTGGCATCCCCTGAACGCCTGGTTGTTCCGCCTCGGGCGGCAATTGGACCGCAACGCCTACGTCAAGCACAAGCACCGCCGCCGCCTCGACGATCTGCCGCCGGAGGACGCGCGCTGGTGGCGACGCACCGTCTGGGAGCGCCTGGCCGCGGCCGTGAAAAAGCCCTGGCGGGCGTGGCGGCGCCGGCGCCGCGGCCGGTGACGCCGGGCGCGACGGCGGGGGTCAGTCCGACGCGGGCTGGAGCAGCGCCGCGAGCCGCTTGCGCTGCGTCTCGTCCAGGCAAGCCTCGAGCGCCGGATGCAGGCCGCCCAGTTCGCTGAACAAGGGCACCGTGTAGGTGCGCGGGACGATGCGGTGCGCCTCGCCGTGCTGGTCGTCCTGGATGGTCTGGGCGCCCGAGCCGTCCGCGAACACCACCGCCGGGTCGTGCTCGATCACTTCGATCAACTCGATCTCGCGTCCGTCGAAGCGACCGCGGGTTCCGATGCAGGCGCGCAGGGCTTCGAAAAACGCGGCGGAGGGTTCTGGCCGGGGCATGGTTCGCGGCTCCTCGACTGTGCGATAATTCTAGCATGCCGATGCACTGGGAAATCCTCGAGCGGCGCACGCTCTTTCAGCGGTTTTTCCGCGTCGAAGAATACCGGATCCGCCACGAACGCTTCGACGGCGCCGAGCAGGAAGTCGTGCGCGAGATCTTCGAGCGCGGCGACGCCGTCGTGGTGCTGCCCTACGACCCGGAGCGCGACCGGGTGGTGATGATCGAGCAGTTCCGTCCGGGCGCCGTGCGCTGGCCGGAAGGCCCATGGTTGCTGGAGTTCGTCGCCGGCATGGTCGGCGAAGGCGAAAGCCCCGAGGCGGTCGCGCGTCGCGAAGCGCGCGAAGAGGCCGGCCTGGAGTTGCTCGAGCTGCTGCCGGTCTGCCGTTACCTCGTCAGCCCCGGCGGCACCACCGAGCGCATCGATCTGTTCTGCGGCCGCGTGGACAGCGGCCGGGCCGGCGGTTTGCACGGGCTCGACGAGGAACACGAAGACATCAAGGTGCACGTGCTGGCGCGCAGCGAGGCGCTGGCGTTGCTCGAAAGCGGGCGCGCGGGCAACGCCTCGACCTTGATCGGTCTGCAATGGCTGGCCCTCAACGGCGAGCGCCTGCGGGCGCGCTGGTCGACCGCCGCGGGTTAGCCGCGCCTTCCCTTACCCCCCTTGTTTCGTGAGGAGCTTCCGATGAAGTCACCCGTCACCGTCACGGTCACCGGCGCCGCCGGTCAGATCAGTTACGCCCTGTTGTTCCGCATCGCCGCCGGCGACATGCTCGGGCCCGACCAGCCGGTCGTGCTCAAGCTGCTGGAAATCCCGCAGGCGATGGGCGCGCTGGAAGGCGTCGTGATGGAGCTGCAGGATTGCGCCTTCCCCTTGCTCCACGACGTGGTGATCAGCGACGATCCGGCCGTCGCCTTCCGCGATTGCGACGTCGCTTTGCTGGTCGGTGCCCGGCCCCGGGGCAAGGGCATGGAACGTTCCGACCTGTTGCAGGCCAACGCGCAGATCTTTTCGGTCCAAGGGCGGGCGCTGAACGAGCACGCCAAGCGCAGCGTGCGGGTGCTGGTGGTCGGCAACCCGGCGAACACCAACGCCTTGATCGCCCAGCGCAATGCGCCCGACCTGCCGGCCGAAGCGTTCACCGCCATGACCCGACTCGATCACAACCGGGCGCTGGCGCAGCTCGCGCTCAAGACCGGCGTCCACGTCAGCCGCATCGACAACGTGATCATCTGGGGCAACCACTCGTCCACCCAGTACCCGGACATCCGCTACGCGCGCGTGGACGGCCGCCCGGCGCCGGACTGTGTCGAGCGCGACTGGTACGAAAACACCTTCATCCCGACCGTCCAGCAGCGCGGCGCCGCCATCATCAACGCCCGGGGCGCGTCCAGCGCCGCGTCGGCCGCCGCGGCGGCGATCGATCACGTGCGCGACTGGCTGCTCGGCACGCCGGGCGACCGCTGGGTGTCGATGGCCGTGCCCAGCGACGGCGCTTACGGCATCGCCGAAGGCATCGTGTATTCCTTCCCGGTGCGTTGCCGTGAAGGCCGTTACGAGATCGTCCGCGACCTCGAGATCGACGACTTCAGCCGCGAGCGCATGCGGGCGACCGAAGCGGAACTGCTCGCCGAACGCGAGGCGGTCAAGGACTTGATCTGAAGCGCGGGCCGCGCCGGCCGGGCCGCCGATGCGCGCGCGGCCGGCGCGTTCAGGCTTCCGGCCAGGTCGGCTCGGCGGGCGCCCAGTCGAGCCGGCGGCCGTCCTCGAGCACGGCCGCGGGGCTGTCGCTGCGCGCCACCGCCAGGCCGAGCACGCCGCCGCCGGGCCGGCGGCGGGCGTCGGCGACCTCGCCGATGGCGCTGTGCCGTTCGGCCGCCGCCGGCCACAGCGCCGCGGCGCGGGGCGGGGGCGCGCCTTGGGCGCAGCCGAAGCGGTACAACCGCCGCTTGATCTGACCGCGGTAGTGCAGGCGGGCGATGACTTCTTGCCCGGGGTAGCAGCCCTTGCGCAGGCTCACCGCCCCGAGCCGTTCCAGCCCGAGCGCTTGCGGCAGGAAACGTTCGCTGGTTTCCGGCCACACCTCGGGGATGGCCAGCTCCAGGTCGGCCAGCGCCCAGGCGTCCGGGCCCACGGCCGGCGTGCCGGCCGCGCGCAGCGCCTCGAACAGCGCCGCGATGTCGGCCGCCGGCCCCCACAAGACGCAGCGCGCCGTGCCCGGCAGGCGCAGCCAGTCCAGCGCGCCGTGGCGGCGCCAGCGGCCCACCGGCGGCGCCGGCCCCAGCGTTTCGGACAGCCGGGCGAGGGCCGCCCCGCCCGCCACGCCGAGCCCGAGTCGATCGGCTTCGGCCGCGAGCCGGACCTTGCTGCGCAGGATGTAGCGCGCCAGGCGCGCCGCGACCGGCTCGGCCAATTCCCGGGGCATAGACAGCCAGAAGCCGCCGTCGTCGCGCCACAGCCAGGGCAGGGCGATCACCCGGCCCTGCGGATTGCAATAGGCCGCGGGCTGGATCGCATCGGCACCGAGCCCGCGCAGGTCGGCGGCCAGTTGGTTGTGCAGAAAGGACGCGGCGTCTTCGCCGGTGGCGCGAAGCAGTGCGCGGTCGGTGAGCGGGGCGAGGGCCGTGCCGGCCAGCACCGCGCGTCGCTCGGCCTCGTCGTCGCCGAAGTCGAGACCGTGGGCGCCCAAGCGCGCGCCGGCGCCGTCGAGGATCGGCCGCCAGGGATGTTCCGCGGGCAGATCGAAGGGCATGCCGTCCACCTTCATGCGAGGAATCGCAGGGGGTTGCATTGTAGCCCGTGGGCGCATCGTCGGGTGCCGGTTTGAAAAGGCGATGGCATGGCGTAGAATGGCGCGCCGATGACCAAGCCCCCCGCCCAGCCGCGTTCGCCCGCGTCCGAACCCACCGCCGAAGCCGGCGGTGAGGCCGCTCGCCGCGACGCGGCGCGCAAACCGTGCAAGCCGCGGGAAATCGGCGGCCCCGCCGGTCCGGAGCCGACGCGCTACGGCGACTGGGAACGCAAGGGGCGTTGCGTCGATTTTTGACCCGGTCGCGTCGAGGAGCCCGCGATGTCCAGCCCGCCCAACCGCCCGCTGTCGCCGCACCTGCAGATCTACCGCCTGCCGCTGCTCGCCTGGCTTTCGATCACGCACCGCATCACCGGCGTCGCGCTGGCCTTGTGCGCGATCCTGCTGCCGTTCTGGTTGTGGGCGCTCGCGACCGGTGGGGCGGCGCTGCGTTTCTGGACCGCTTTTCTCGGCCATCCGGCGACGACCGTCTTGCTGTTGCTGCCCGCCAGCGCGGCCCTGATCTATCACGCGCTCAACGGCCTGCGCCACCTGGTTTGGGACACCGGTGCCAACCTGTCGGTGCCGGGCGCGTATCGTTCCGGTTACCTGCTGCTGGCGGCGACCGTCGTGTTGACGGCGCTGTTCTGGTGGCGGGCCCTGTAAAGGAAGGCGCGACATGAACGGCTTGTACAGTCCTTTGCGCCGCGCGCGCGGTCTGGGCGCCGGCAAGCATGCCGTGCACCACTGGTGGATGCAGCGGCTCACGGCGATCGCCCTGCTGCCGCTCACCGCCTGGCTGGGTTGGTCGGTTTCCGGACTGGTCGGCGCCGGCCCGCTCGCCTGGACCGCCTGGCTGGCCCAACCGACCGTGGCCGTCGGTTTCACCGCCTGGCTGCTGGCGCTGTATTACCACGCCGCCCTCGGCGTCCAGGTGGTGATCGAGGACTATGTGCACACGCCCTGGTTGCACTGGACCTTGCGCATCGCCAACACCGTGGGCCACGCCGTGCTGGCTCTGGCCGCGGTGCTGGCCGTGATCCGCATCGCCGTCATCCGCATTTGACTCCGGGAATCGACATGAGTACCGCGTATCCCCTGGAAACCCACCGCTACGACGTGGTGGTGGTCGGCGCCGGCGGCGCCGGCCTGCGCGCCACCATGGGGCTGGCGCAGAAGCAGCTTTCGGTGGCCTGCCTGTCGAAGGTCTTCCCGACGCGCAGCCACACCGTGGCGGCGCAGGGCGGGGTGAGCGCGGCCCTGGGCAACATGGGCGAGGACGACTGGCGCTGGCACATGTACGACACGGTCAAAGGGTCGGACTGGCTCGGTGACCAGGACGCGATCGAGTACATGTGCCGCGAGGCCATTCCCGCGATCATCGAGCTCGAACACTTCGGGGTGCCCTTCTCGCGCACCGAGGACGGGCGCATCTACCAGCGGCCGTTCGGCGGCATGACCACCCATTTCGGCAAGGGCGTGGCGCAGCGCACCTGCTGCGCCGCCGACCGCACCGGGCACGCCATCCTCCATACGCTCTACACCCAGGCCCTGCGCCACAACGCCCGCTTTTTCATCGAGTATTTCGCCATCGACTTGTTGATGGACGAGGACGGCGCCTGCCGCGGTGTGCTCGCCTGGGACTTGTGCGAAGGGCGCCTGCACGTCTTCCAGGCCCATGCCGTCGTGCTGGCCACCGGCGGTTACGGCCGCGCGTATTTTTCGGCGACCTCCGCGCACACCTGCACGGGCGACGGCGGCGGCATGGTGTTGCGCGCCGGCCTGCCGCTCATGGACATGGAATTCGTGCAATTCCACCCGACCGGCATCTACGGCGCCGGCATGCTCATCACCGAGGGCGCGCGCGGCGAGGGCGGTTATCTCACCAACAGCGAGGGCGAGCGCTTCATGGAGCGCTACGCGCCCAACGCCCGCGACCTGGCCTCGCGCGACGTGGTCAGCCGGGCGATGACCATCGAAATCCGCGAAGGCCGCGGGGTCGGGCCGCACAAGGACCACATCCACTTGCACTTGGAACACCTCGGCCCGGAAGTGATCCAGGAACGGCTGCCCGGCATCGCCGAAACGGCGAAGATTTTCGCCGGCGTGGACGTGACCCGCGAGCCCATCCCGGTGCTGCCCACGGTGCACTACAACATGGGCGGCATCCCGACCAATTACCTGGGCGAAGTGACCGTGATGCGCGACGGCAAGGAGACCGTGGTGCCGGGTTTGATGGCCGTCGGCGAGGCCGCCTGCGTGTCGGTGCACGGCGCGAACCGGCTCGGTTCCAACTCCCTGCTCGACCTGGTCGTGTTCGGGCGGGCGGTCGCCAACCGTTGCGCCGAACTGATCGAGCCCGGCCGGCCGCACCCGGCGGTGCCCAAGGCGTCGCTGGAGGCCGCCCTGGCGCATTTCGACCGCGTGCGCCACGCCCGGGGCGACGTGTCCACCGCCGAGCTGCGCCTGGCCATGCAGCGCACCATGCAGTCGAACTGTTCGGTGTTCCGCGACGGTGACGTGTTGCAAGAGGGCGTGGAAAAGATCGGGCAGGTGTGGGCCCAATTGCCCGCGCTGCGCGTCAACGACCGTTCGCTGGTGTGGAACAGCGACCTGGTCGAGGCGCTGGAGCTGGAAAACCTGCTCGGCCAGGCGGTGGTCACCATGCACTCGGCGCTCAACCGCACCGAGAGCCGCGGCGCCCACGCCCGCGAGGATTACCCGGAGCGGGACGACGAAAACTGGCTCAAGCACACGCTCGCCCGCTTGGACGAGCAGGGGCGCGTGCATTTCGATTACCGCCCCGTGCACCTGTACACCTTGACGGACGAGGTCGAGGTCATCCCGCCGCAAAAGCGGGTGTATTGAGAACCATTCCGAGGAGGTCGCCGCATGGCCGAATTCCGTTTGCCGGCGCATTCCAAAGTCAAACCCGGCCGCGTCCACCAGGCCCCGGCCGAGGCCCGCCAGCCCCGCTGGGTGGCCGTCTACCGCTACGATCCGGACAGCGGCGAGAACCCGCGCCTGGACCGCTACCAGGTCGATCTCGACGGCTGCGGGCCGATGGTCCTGGACGTGCTCATCAAGATCAAGAACGAGATCGATTCGACCTTGACCTTCCGCCGCTCGTGCCGCGAGGGCATCTGCGGCTCCTGCGCGATGAACATCGACGGGCGCAACACCCTGGCCTGCACCAAGCCGGTGGCGGAGATCCGCGGCGAGATCCGCATCTATCCCTTGCCCCATATGCCGGTGATCAAAGACCTGGTGCCGGATTTGAACCACTTCTACGCGCAGTACGCATCCATCGAGCCCTGGCTGAAGACCGACACCCCGCCGCCCGACGAGCGCGAGCGCCGGCAGTCCCGCGAGGACCGGGCGAAGCTCGACGGTTTGTACGAGTGCATCCTGTGCGCCTGTTGCAGCACGAGCTGCCCGAGCTACTGGTGGAACGGCGAGCGTTACCTCGGCCCGGCGGCCCTGCTGCACGCCTACCGCTGGATCGTGGACAGCCGCGACGAGGCCACGGGGGAGCGGCTGGACGCGCTCGAGGACAGCTTCAAGTTGTACCGTTGCCACACCATCATGAATTGTGCGACGGTATGTCCCAAGCACCTGAACCCGGCCAAAGCGATCGCCGAAATCAAGAAGCTGCTGCTCGAGCGCGCCGGTTGAGGTCGGCCGAGCGAGCGGCGGCGGGAGGGGGAGCGATGAGCGCCGAAGCGAGTCCGGAAGCCGAGATCAACCGCTTGCGCTGGCGCTGCCGGCGGGGGATGCGCGAGCTGGACGTGGTGCTCGAGCATTACCTCGAGCACGACTGGCCGGTGGCGGACGCCGAGGAACGCGCCGCCTTCGAACGTCTGCTCGAGCTGCCGGACCCGGAACTGTATTTCCTGCTGATCGGGCGCAACGCCACGGATGACCCGCGCCTCGCCGCCCTCCTGGAACGCCTGCGTCGCACCCCTCGAGATTGAGGCCGGCGCCTCGCGCCTCACCCGCTGCGCCCTGTACACCGCCGGGGGACTGGCGGCCGCCGCGGCGCTTGCCGGCGGCTGGCGCTGGCCGATCGAGCTCGGCGCGGCCTTGGCCCTGCTCGCCGGCGCCGTGATCGAAGCGCATCGGCGTCCGCCCTGGCGGGCGCTCGCCTGGCACCCGGCCCGCGGCTGGAGCCTGTGCACCGGCGACGGGCGCTGGACGGCGCCGTGGCGGCCGCTGCCCGGCGGCCCGTGCTGGCCCTGGGGGCTGCGCCTGCGCTTCGCCGGTCCCGCCGGCGAGCGGCTCGACTTGTGGATTCCCCGCGACAGCGTGCCGCCCGAGCGCTACCGCCGCCTGGTGGTGCTTCACCGATTGGACGTGAGCGGGCCGGTGACGCGCCTGTGATGAAGCGCGGCCCCGGGTTCCGCACCCGGGGCCGCGCGGCCATTGCCGGAGAGGCGAGGCGAACTCAGCGGCAGCGCAACTGCAGTCTGGCTGACGTGGCTGCCGTAGTGGCCCGAAACCCCGACGGGCGCCCGGCCGATCGGACAACCCAGCGGCACCGTCACCGGGTTGCTGGCGCTCAGGCCCACGGGCGGGACGCTGCGCGCCTGGTTGCGGAACACGGTCACGCATTCCAGGCCGATGCGCTGCAGGGCCCCCTGGCCGAAATCGGCGGCGACGACGGTCACGGTCCGCGCCAGCTCGCCGGGCTGGCAGCCCACCTGGAAGGGCAGGCCGGTCTGCACCCCCAGCCAGTCGGTCGCCTGCTCGGCGCTCAGCTCGCCGTACAGCCCGTCGATGCCCAGGCCGACCGAAAGCACCGCGCGGCAGACCAGGCGCAGGCCGTTGATCGGGCCGCTGGGGTCGGCGAACAGGCTCACACCGCTGAGCAGTTGTCCGTCCGGGCAGTCCAGGGTGAAGGGATTGCCCACCGGATCGCCGACCGTGCCGACGCCGAGCGCCGCCTCGGGCGCGAGGCTGAAATTCAGGCCGTCGCCGGGCGGGCCGGGCGGTCCCGGAGGGCCGGGGGGACCGGGTTCACCCTGGGGTCCGGGCGGTCCGGGGCCGCGGGGCCCGGTTCGCCCTGGGGGCCGGGCGGTCCCGGAGGCCCGGCCGGTCCGGGTGCACCCGCAGGTCCGGGCGGTCCCGGAGGACCGGCGGGGCCCGGTTCGCCCTGAGGTCCGGGCGGGCCGGCAGGGCCCGGGTCACCCTTGTCGCCCTTGGGTCCGGGCGGTCCCGGAGGACCGGCGGGGCCCGGTTCGCCCTGAGGCCCGGGCGGGCCGGCAGGGCCCGGGTCACCCTTGTCGCCCTTGGGTCCGGGCGGTCCGGAGGACCGGCGGGGCCGGTTCGCCCTGGGTCCGGGCGGGCCGGCAGGGCCCGGGTCACCCTTGTCGCCCTTGGGTCCGGGCGGTCCAGGGGGGCCGGGAGGGCCCGGAGGCCCTTCCGCCCCGGCCGCGGTCGTCGCTCCATAGGTGAAGTCGAATCGATCCTGGTGCGCCGCGCCGGGGCCGCCGCGCACTTCCAGGCGGTAGTCCCCGGGTTCGAGGTTCGGCGGCAGCCAAGCGGTGATGCGGTTCTCGTCGGCCTCGACGACGGTCAGTTCGATGCCCGGGTGGCGCGGGGTGTCGGCGAGGAACACCCGCGGGGTGGTCTTGCAGGTGAAATTCTGGCCGTAGATGTACAGCTCGCTGCCGGTCGGGTCGGTCGATACCTTGGCGATCCGCAGCGCGGTCTTGTTCCCAGGCCGGCCGATCGCTCCCGGTTTCCCGGGTTTGGCGGATTTTTCGTCGTCGTCGCGGTCGTCGTCGCGGTCGTCGTGCCGCCCCCGGTCGCCTTTGTGGGCTGCGTCGCCGTCGCGGTGACGCTTGCTGGGGGCGTCGCCGTCGTCGCGCTGCTCGTGGGCGGGCTTTTTCGGCCACCACCAGGTCGCCTCGGCGGGATCGCAAACGCCCAGGACGAGGGACAGCAGGCAGAGGGTCAGCGGGGTGTGGCGCAGGTGCATCGTCGCAGCTCCTCGGCCGGGCGATCGGCCTGAGAAACGGGCGCCCACCGGGGCGGACGCCCGTGAACACGTCATTGGGGGTATAGCACCCCGAGCTTACGGGTTGGCCCGCGCGAGGTTTGTGAACGGGTTCGCAGTTCTCGATGTCGGCGCCGGGCGCGTCTCAGAACTGCAAGCCGACGCTCAGCACGTCGACGTCCACGTCCTCGACGGTGTAGGCGGT
This sequence comes from Gammaproteobacteria bacterium, assembly GCA_026004975.1. GTDB lineage: Bacteria > Pseudomonadota > Gammaproteobacteria > HTCC5015 > HTCC5015 > BPKE01. The sequence goes on along the minus strand of BPKE01000002.1, from coordinate 761,837 downwards.
GTATTCGAAGCGCCACCGGTAACCGCCGCTGCGCAGGCCGATGCCGAAGCCGAAGGCGGCGGCCAGCTCGTCGCGGGTGCCGATCTCGCCCTGCACCAGGCCGACGCGGCCGATGAAGTGCACCGGGCCGCGGGTGCGCAGGGCGCCGAACACGCCGAGCGATTCGAAGCCGGCGTCGTTGCCGCCGACCTCGCTGTCAACCACCGGCAGGGTCAGCTCGCCCTCGAGGGCGAGCTGCAGGTCGCGGTTGCGCCAGAAGGGGCTGCCGAGGACGAACACGCCGCTGACGCCGGGGTCGCTGTCCGGCAGGTCGTAGTCCACCAGCGCCGCTTTGGCGCCGAAATAGAGTTGCGCGTGGGCGCTCGCAGGCGAGCACGGCCCAGGGCCAGGGCGAAAGCGCAGCCGTTTGGGCATGGTCATGGCGGGTCTCCCGGAGCGACGGAGCGGCCAGGGCCGGCCGCGGCGCGAAGTGTAGCGCAGCCGGCGCAGCCCGGGGATGGGCGGGCGCGGCTTTGTGCGCGCCGTCACGGGGCGCGTTTATACTGCGCGACCGCTTTTCCGGGAGCAGAGCATGAGCGACGGTCGAATCGATCCGAGTGCGCGGGTGGCCGAAGGGGCGCGGCTCGCCGCGGGGGTGTGCGTGGGACCTTATGCGGTGATCGAAGCGGGTGCCGAGCTCGCCGAGGGTTGCGTGATCGGCGCCCACGCCGTGATCGGCGCCGCCTGCCGGTTGGCGGCCGGGGTGCAGGTCTACCCGCACGCGGTGCTCGGGCTGGCGCCGCAGCACAGCACCGCCGACGGCGCGGGCGGCCGGGTGGTCGTCGGCGCGGGGAGCGGTGCTGCGGGAGTTCGTCACCGTCCACCGGCCCATCGAGCCCGGCGGCGAGACGCGCATCGGCGCCGGGTGCTTGTTGATGGTGGGCGCCCATGTCGCCCACGACTGCCGGGTCGGCGACCGCGTGGTGCTCACCAACGCCGCCCAGCTGGGCGGCCACGTCGAGGTCGGCGACGATGCGGTGATCGGCGGCCTGGCCGGGGTGCACCAGTTCGTGCGCATCGGCCGCGGCGCGATGGTGGCCGCGCATGCGATGGTGCGCAAGGACATCCTGCCGTTCAGCCTCGCGGCGGGCCAGCCCGCCCGCCACCAGCGCCTGAACACGGTCGGGCTGCGGCGCCGCGGGGTGCCGGCGGCGGCGCGCCGGGCGCTGGAGGCGGCGTTCCGCGCCTGTCGCGCCGGCCGCCGGCCGGAGGCGGACGGGACGGTGCCGGAAGTCGCGGCCCTGCTCGCCTTCCTGTCCGCCCCGTCGCGGCGCGGCCTGGCCGGTTTCGCGCGGCCGGGGGCGAGGGTACAAGCCGATTAGGCCGGGCGTGCGGCGCGGCGCGCCGCCTCGGCCTCGTCGTCGACCAGGGCCAGCAGGCGCTGCGACTTTCTCCTCGAGCGCGAAGCGGCGTCGGCGGCGCGGACCGTGGCGTGGCCGACCTTGCGGCCGGGCCGCGGCGCCTTGCCGTAATCGTGGAAGTGGCAGCCGGGAATGGCGAGGATGGCCTCGGCCGGCGGCACGCGGCCGATGAAATTGACCATCGCGGCGTGGCTGTGCGCCTCGGTGGAGCCCAGCGGCAGGCCGCAGACGGCGCGCAGGTGGTTTTCGAACTGGCTGACGGCGGCGCCCTCGATGGTCCAGTGCCCGGTGTTGTGCACGCGCGGGGCCATTTCGTTGGCGAGCAATGCGCCGTCGCGGACGAAGAATTCGACGGCCAGCACGCCGACGTAATCGAGCTCGGCCATGATGCGCTCGAGCCAGGCCTCGGCCTGGGCCTGCAGTTCGCCGGGGCCCGGTGCGGCGCGAGGCTCAGGCGGAGGATGCCGTCGCGGTGCACGTTGCGCGCGAGCGGGTAGAAGGCCGTCGCGCCGTCGCGGCCGCGCACGCCGATCAGCGAGACCTCGTACTCGAACGGCGACGAAGGCTTCGAGGATGGACGGGGCGCCGCCGTGCCGCCGCCAGGCGGCCTCCAGGTCGTCGCCGGGGGCGAGGCGCGTCTGGCCCTTGCCGTCGTAGCCCAGGCGGCGGGTCTTGAGGACGGCGGGCAGGCCGACGTCGGCGGCGGCGCGGGCGAGCTCGGCGGCGGCGGCGACCGGCCGCCAGGGGGCGGTGGGGATGCCCAGGCGCTCGAACAGGGTTTTCTCCTCGAGCCGGTCCTGGGCGCAGCGCAGCGCCGCCGGCGGCGGGAACACGGGGCGATGCCGGGCGAGCCGCGCCAGGGCGGCGGCCGGGACGTTCTCGAAGTCGAAGGTGATGACGTCGGCGCGGCGCGCCAGCTCGTCGAGCGCCGCCTCGTCGTCGTAGGGGGCGACGATCTGCGGGGCGATCTGCCCGGCCGCCGCGTCGGGGGCCGGGTCGAGGATGACGAAGGACCTGGCCCATGGGGTAGCCGGCCAGGACCATCATGCGGGCGAGCTGGCCGCCGCCGACGATGCCGATGACCACCCTCAGTCTCCTTCGCTTTCGGGGCGTCGCGGGTCGTCCGAAGCCAGGACGCGGTCGCGCTGGGCGCGCCGGAAGGCCGCCAGGGCCTCGCCCAGGCGGGGATCGCCGAGGGCGAGGATGGCCACGGCGAGCAGGCCGGCGTTGCGGGCGCCGGCCGGGCCGATCGCCAGGGTGCCGACCGGCACGCCGCCCGGCATCTGCACGATCGACAAGCAGCGAGTCCAGGCCGTTGAGGGCGCGGCTCTGGACCGGCACGCCGAGCACCGGCAGCACGGTCTTGGCGGCCAGCATGCCCGGCAGGTGGGCGGCGCCGCCGGCGCCGGCGATCAGCACCTTGAGGCCGCGCTCGGCGGCGGTCTCGGCGTACTCGAACAGGCGGTCGGGGGTGCGGTGCGCGGACACCACGCGCACTTCGTGGGGCACTTGGAATTCGTCGAGGACGGCGGCGGCGTGACGCAGGGTGTCCCAGTCCGAGCGGGAGCCCATCACCACACCCACCAGGGCGGCGCGGTCGCTCATGGGGTCGGGCCTCGAAAACGGGGGATCTTAGCGATCACGGAAGCTCCGGGCAAGCGCCGAGCCGTTCTCGACGGCCTCTGGGCGGCGGGCCTACGATGCGCCGCCTTCGTCCGGGAGGCCTGCCCATGCCCGCATTTCTCGAAGCCTATCGCGCCGGGCTGTTCGGCCGGGCGCATTGGTGGCCCAATGTCTTGTCCGGGGTGATCGTCGGTGTCGTCGCCTTGCCGCTGGCCATGGCGTTCGCCATCGCCTCGGGCGCGCGTCCGGAACAGGGGCTGTACACCGCCATCGTCGCCGGCAGCGGTGGTGGCCGTGTTCGGCGGCAGCCGCGTGCAGATCGCGGGGCCGACCGGCGCGTTCGTGGTGGTGCTGGCCGACGTGACGGCGCGTCACGGCATCGAGGGTCTGCAGATCGCGACGCTCATGGCCGGCGGCATGCTGATCGCCTTCGGCGCGCTGCGGCTCGGGGCGGTGATCAAGTTCATTCCGGACCCGGTGATCGTCGGCTTCACGGCGGGCATCGCCGTGATCATCTGGGTCGGGCAGTGGCCGGCGTTCTTCGGGTTGCCGCCGGTCGAGGGCGACCATTTTCTGCAAAAGCTCTGGGGTCTGCTCGGGGCGCTGGCCCATCCGCATCCGGCCACCACCGCGCTGGCGCTGTTGTCGTTGGTCCTGGTGCTGGCGACGCCGCGCATCAAGGGCATTGGCCCGCGTGCCCGGTCCGCTGGTGGCGCTGGTCGTGGCCACCGCGCTGCAGGCGCTGTTCGAGTTCGACGGGGTGGCCACGATCGGCAGTGCGTTCGGCGGCATCCCCCAGGGTTTGCCGTCGCTGCAGTGGCCGAGCGTGACAGCCGGCCAGTTGGCCGAGTTGGTGGGACCGGCGTTCACGATCGCCATGCTCGGCGCCATCGAGTCGTTGTTGTCCGCCGTCGTCGCGGACGGCATGGCGGGCACGCGGCACGACTCGAATCAGGAACTGATCGGGCAGGGGTTGGCGAACGTGCTGACCCCCTTGTTCGGTGGGTTCGCCGCCACCGGCGCCATCGCCAGAACGGCGACCAACATCCGCAATGGGGCGACGAGCCCCCTCGCGGGCGTGGTGCATTCGTTGACCTTGGTCCTGGTGGTCATCTCGTTCGCGCCGCTGGCCGCCGACATCCCGCTGGCGGCCTTGGCCGCGGTGCTGTTCGTGGTGGCCTGGAACATGAGCGAGGCCCGTCACTTTCTCAACATCGTCCGCCGCGCGCCGCGGGCGGATGTCGTCGTACTGCTGGCGACGTTCGTGCTCACCTTGCTGACCGACCTGGTGATCGCGGTGAACATCGGCATCATCCTGGCCACGCTGAATTTCATGCGCAAGATGGCCGACAGCGTCGAGGTCCGCGCCGCGAGCGAGGGGGAACTGGCCGCGGAGCTGGCGGCTTGCGGGGTCGAGCGCTTGCCGGAGGACGTGGTGGTCTACGTGGTCGACGGCCCGTTCTTCTTCGGCGCGATGGAGACCTTCGAACGGGCGCTGAGCAGCGCGCAGGCGCTGCCGCGGGTATTGATCATCCGCCTCAAGTGGGTGCCGTTCATCGACATGACCGGCCTGCAGGCCCTGGAGGACGTGATCCGCGCCTGGCAGCGCCGCGGCGTGCGGGTGATGCTCAGCGGGGCCAACGACCGGGTGCGCCGGAAGTTGCGGAAGGCGGGGATCGTCGGGCTGATCGGCGCGGAGAACTTCAAGGCCACCTTCTCCGAAGCGCTGGCGGCGGCGTTGCCGGCCGCCGGGGAGGCGGCGCCGGTGACGGGCTGACCGGGTTCAGCGGCCGGTGACCGGTTGCAGGCGGCGTTGCAGGCGCACGCGGCCGTCGTCCTGGACGCGGCCGAGCAGCGGCAGCACGTCCCGCACGGCCGGCGGCGCGCGGCGGCCGTCGAGCAAGAGGTCCACGGCGAGGCTGCCGTCGGGTTGGTGGGTGAGGGTGCCCTGGGCGTGCAGCGGGCCTTCGAGGTCACGCAGCGTGCCGACGACGCGCTGCGGGTCGTCGGCCGGTTCGTGTTGCAGCTCGATGCGGTAGGCACCGAGCGGTTGCGGGGCGGGGCTGAGCACGGCGGCGTCGCGCCAGTCGATGCGGCCGCGCGCCCGGCCGGGACGGCGGTCCGGGCGGAGTTCGAGTTCGTCCAGTTCGATGTGGAGGCGGCCGCCCAGGCCGAAGGGCAGGGCAGCCAGGCGGGCGGCCCAGTCCGCCGGCGCCTCGAGGGCCACGTCTTCCAGCCGCAGTACGCCGCCGGTCAGGAGCCGCGCGTCGAGCCGCCCGCGGGGGGCGGTCGGCCCGCCGGCGAGTTCCAGCCGCAGCTCGAGCCGGCCGCGGAGCACGGCGGTGGGGAAGACGCGCCAGCTCAGGTTTTCGGCCAGCGGCCGGCCTTCGGCCGACAGGCGCTGCGCCCGACCGTTCCAGAGGCTGCCTTGCACGCCTTCCAGGCGCAGTGGGGTGTGCTCGGCGAGCGTCCGGGCGACCAGGCGCGCCGGCGCCGTGACCGCCAGAAACAGCAGCAGGGTGACGAGGCCGAGGCCGAGGTAGAGTAGGGCGCGTTTCACGAGCGGCCCGGCTTGCGCAGGGTCAGGCGGGCGTCGACCAGGCCGGGGGTGTCGGTCGCGGTGACGGCGAGGCTGGCGACGCGGATGCCGTGGTTCTGTTCCAGTTCGCCGAGGAGCAGGACGAGCCGGTCGAAGGCGGCGCCGTTCAGCCAGAGTTTGACCGCGTCGGGGCCGTCCGGCTCCATGCGGGCCAGCGCGCTCTTGAGGCCGGCGGCGATGAGCCGCTGGTCGACCAGGGCGAGCAGGGAGCCGCCCGCCGGCAGGCGGCCGGCGCCGCGCTGCTCCAGCGCGCGGATGCGCGCCGCGGCTTCGCGCATCCATTGCAGATCTTCGACCTGGCGGGCGGTGACGTCTTCGAGCCGGGCGATGTTGCGTTCCAAGGGCAGCCACAGCAGGGCGTAGAACAGCAGCACGGCGCTGAGCACCGCGCCCAGGCCCAGGTAGAGCCGCTCGCGCGGGGCGAGGGTGTCCCAGCGTTCGCGCAGCGTTTGCAGCCAGGTTTCGATCACGGCCGGATCCTCACTTGGCCCCGGACGCGTTCGCCTTCGGTGCTCGCCGAACGCAGTTCGGTGCTCAGGCCGCGGTCGGCCAGGGTTTGTTTGAAGGCGTCGAGTTTCTGCACGTCGGCGGCGTCGAGGTCGAGGTCGAGCACTTCGCCGTTGAACTGCAGGGCGGTGAGCCGCAGGCCCTCCGCTTCGGCCAGCGCGTCGGCGACCTCGGCCAGGGCGGGCAGCAGGGGACGGGCCGCCGGCGGCGCCGGGGGCGAGTTCGGCCAGGCGGTTTTCCAGTTGCCGCCGCGGCGCGGTGAGGTTGCGGGAATTCGGGAACACCTGGCGGTAGACGGATTCGATTTCGGCCTCGAGGCGTTCGCGGTGTTCGGCCAGTTGCTGCTGGGCGAGAACGCGCAGGCCGACGGCGGCGATCAGGGCGGCGGCGGCCAGCGCCAGGGGCAGCCGGTAGGGACGGACCAGGCGGGCGTAGTCGCGCTTGCGCTGGAAGGGGCCCTGCAGCAGGTTGAGCGGCGCGCGCGGGTCGACGCCGCGCGCGAGCACGGTGAACGGGTCGGTGACGGTTTCGGCGTCGATCTCGAGCTCGGGCAGGGCGGGGGCGGCGGCCTCGCCGCGATGCCAGAGGCGCAGCCGCTGCGGGCGCGCGCCGGCCTCGTCGAGGCTGCGCGCCAGCAGGTGGTCGAGCAGGTCACGCTCGCAGGCGAAGCCCGCGTAAGGCCCGCGGCGCAGCAGGGCGCGGTCGCCGTCGAGCAGCAGGCTCCATTCGCCCTCCTGCCAGGGCAGGCAGAGCACGTCCGGCACCACGGCGTGGGGGGCTGAGGCCGGCGGCGGCCAGGGCGTCGAGTCGCGCCTGCAGGCGGTCGCGGGCGACGATCGCCACGGGCACGGCGAGGCGGCGCGCGCCGTCCTCGCCGGCGGGCCGCTCCCGGGGCGGGCCCATGGCGAAGTGGAGGGCTTCGATGTCCTCGGCGAGTTCGTCTTCCAGGGCGTAGGGCAGCGCCTGGGCCAGGCGCGCGCGGCTGCGGTGGTAGGGCAGCTCGACCTCGCGCAAGAGGATGTCGCGGCCGTCGATCGGCGACGAGCACGCGGCGCTGGCGGGTGAAGGGGGCGACCTCGTCGAGCGCCCCGGCGCGCAGCGCGGCCGCCGGCCGGCCGGCGGCGTCGAGCACCACCCAGCGCGCCTGGCCGCTGTCGTCGGGGTCGAGGTGGACGAACAAGGTTTCCATCGTGCCGCGGGGATCAGAGGTCGCCGAGCGTTCGATAAACCACGCGCATCATACCTTGATTGTCCCGTTCCAACACGCTGTTGAGGACCACGCGGGTGTGGTCGGCGAGCACTTCGGCGCGCAGCAGGAAGAAGTCGCTGTTGACGGACAGGCCGGCGGCGGTGTTGCCGCCGGGGGTGAGACCGGCCTCCTGCAGGGCTTTTTCGACGGTGGGGAAGGGCTCGCTGCGCGGGTCGGCGACCGGCACCGCCTGCGTCCGTCCTCGGCGCCGCCGGCGGCTCTCGGCGGCCGGGGGGCGGCGGCGCGCGACCTGCTCGGCGATGTCCGGGCGGGCGCCGATCGCGATCCACAGCTCGGGGCCGGCGGTGTTGACGTTCAGGGCGGTCTGGCGCGGCAGGGCCACCAGGTGCGCGGCGAGGGCGTCGAACTGCGGCACGTCGAAGCCGCGCACCAGGCGCAGCTCGCTGATGTCCTGCATGGGGCCGTTGGCGGCGCGGTACGGTGTGTCCAGGCCGAGATAGTAATCGTCTTCGGCGCCGTAGGGGCCGCTGGGCTCGATGTTGCGGTCCAGCCAGTCGATCACGGCGTTGAGCGCGTTCGGGTTGATGTCGAATTGCACGAGCAGGGCGCGGAAGCGGTCCAGGGCCCAGGCGTTCTGGGTGTCGTTGTCGTTGACCAGGTCGTTGATGTTGAAGCGTCCCTGCAGATCTTCGATGCGCCCCAGGATCAAGAAGCCGTCCACCTCGAAGGGCGGCAGGGGCTGGGCCCAGTCCTCGTCGAGCCCGTCGACGGCGTTGTCCTTGCGGTCCTCGTGGAGCAGGCTCATGGCGAGGATTTCGGCACCCAGGGCGTACTGGTAGGCCTGGACGGCGTTGAGGACGTTGGCGGCGCGGCGGATGCTCAGTTGGTCCTGGTGAACCATGTAGGCGGCGGCGGTGCTGGCCAGGGCCACCACCAGCAGGGCGGTGATCAGGGCGACGCCGTGTTGTCTGCGGATGGGGCTCATGGCTGCATGGCGAACAGGCGTTCGACCTCGGATTCGTCTTCGAAATACAGGGTCAGGCGCAGGGCGCGCGGCAGGCCGATGTCGGGCGGGGCGTTCAACGGCGGCCAGCGCTCGTGCCATTGCCCGAAACGGTCCAGGAAGGCGAGCTCGACGCGCTCGAGGCCGCGCAGCAGCGCCGCGCGGTGGGGGCGGTCCTCGGGGCCGGCGTAGAGCCGCGGCCAGTGCAGGCGGTAGAGGGTGCCTTCTTCGAACTGGTAGGCCACCCGTTGCAGGGTGCTGCGCGGGGCGGCGGCCGGGTTGGCCCAGCCGCCGCGGGTGAATTCGAGCAGCCAGCCGGCGTCGCGCCCGCGCCGGTCGTCGCCGCTGCCGAACGCGGGGCGCGGATCGCCGAATTCGTCCCGGCCGGCTTGGGACACCCATTGCAGGAGGTCGCGTTCGATGCGGGTCGTCGCCAGCGCCAGGCGGTGCAGGCGTTCGGCGGCCGCGGCGGTGTGTTCGCGGGCGCGCAGCACGCTGTTCAGGCCGCCGTAGGCCATCACGGACAGGGCGGCGAACACCGCCAGCGCCACCAGCAGCTCGATGAGGGTGAAACCGTGCGGGCGCTCAGACTTGCGGGCCATCGACGCGCAACAGCTTGGGGTCCGGGAGGAAGCCGACGAGGGTGACCAGCGGGTGGTCCTCGTCGCCGTCGGCGGGGAACACGGCGATCTCGATGCGGCGCATGGTCTCCACCGGGGTGCTCTGGACGGTTTCGACCCGCACCCATTCCAGGCCGTGGCGCTCGACGCGCTCGCGGCGGCTGCCCACCGCCGGCCAGGCGCGCTCCAGGCGCAACTCGGTCAGCCGGTCGGCGGCGATCCACTGGGCCCAGGTTTTTTCCTGGAGGTGGGCGAGGTGAGCGGCGGTGGCGCCGCCGGCCTTGACCAGGGCGCCCAGCGCCAAGGCGACCACCGCCAGGGCGACCAGGACTTCCATCAGCGTGAAGCCGCGCGGCCTGCTCATGAGGGCGCCTCCGGCTCAGGCCAGGGCTCGCCGACGGGCGCCTCTTCGCGCGTGACGCCGCCCAGGCCGTCGCCGCGCAGCCGCACGCGGAATTCGCCGTCGCCGAGTTCGAGTTCGAAGGGGGTGCTCTCGCCGCTGGACAGCAGCATGATTTGCGGGCGCTCTACGGGCAGGGCATCGAGGACCACGGGCCGACCCTCCAGGTACAGCTCCACGCGCAGCCCCTCCGGGAAGGCGCGGCGGCGCAGCTGCGGGTCTTCGAGCGGCGTCCAGATCGGCCGGCCGTTTTCGTCGACCATCCCGGAGAACACGTAGAAGCCGTAGCCGTCCTCCCAGACGCCCAGGCCGAGCTGGCGGGACTGGAGGACGGCTTCTTCCTGGGCGAGCTCGAGCAGCACCGCCAGGCGCCGCGCTTCTTCGCGCAGGCGGTCGCGGCCGCCGTCGCGCAGCGACAGGCCGGCGGCGGCGACGATGACGGCGATGATCACCACCACCACCAGCAGTTCGAGCAGGGTGAAGCCGCGCGCGGCGCGGCCGCTGCGGCGGGCCGGTCGGATCAGCTGTCGAGCATCCAATTGCCGATGTCGGCGTCCACCCCTTCGCCGCCTTCCTGGCCGTCGGCGCCCAGGGAGTAGATGTCGATCGGGCCGTGGCGGCCGGGGTTCTCGTAACGGTACTCGTTGCCCCAGGGGTCCTTGGGCAGGCGGTCCAGGTAGCCGCCTTGTTTCCAGTTGCGGGCGCCGTCCCCGCGCGGCGGCTCGACCAGGGCCTGCAGGCCTTCCTCGGTGCTCGGGTACTTGTGGTTGTCCAGGCGGTACATGTTCAAGGCGGCCTCGATGGCGCGGATGTCGTTCTTGGCGCGCACCACCTTGGCCTGGTCGGGTCGGTCCATGATCTTGGGGATCACCAGCCCGGCGAGGATGCCGAGGATGATCACCACGACCATGATTTCGATCAGGGTGAAACCCCGGGCGAAGCGATGGCTGACTCGTTTCATGTCGGATACGCGGTGTCTCGGGTTGTGTCACGGACGTGTTGTGGATGGCCCGCCGTCGCGGCCGGAGGCCCGGCCGCCCCTCCCGGCGGTCATTCTCATCAGACCGCGCGCGAGCGGAACGATTCCCGCGCGCCCGGCAATGGTAGCGCGAAAGGCGGGGGGGTGCACCTTCAACCGCCGCCGCGGCGGGCGAGGATCAGCATGGCGCGCAGGCGGTCGCGGCCGAAGCGGCTCATCTGCGAGAACACCGCCCGCGGGATGGGTACGTGCTGGCAGTCCAGGGGGGTCTTGTCGTGCGCTTCGTCCGGCTCGGGGTCGTGCACGTAGACGTGGCGCTCGTCGAGGCCGGTGACGGTGACCCAGTGCGGCGCCTTGTTGCGGTTCAGGCGGTAGGTGCTGACCAGGACGATGGGCACGGCGCCCTCGGCCAGGGCCTGCTCGATGTCTTCGGCGGTGAACGCCCCGACCCGCAGCGCCACGTCCGTCTGCGCCAGCTCGGCTTCGAAGTCGGCCTGGACCTGGTCGATGACGCGTTTCTTGGCCGGGTCGCGGACGCTGTCGATGAACAGCCGGTCGGAGCGGTTGAGCCGCAAGGTGACGGCCAGCCCGCGGCGCCAGGCGGCCAGCGCCAGGCCGTGGGGGCCGCAACCGCCGTGGCCGGCGCTCATGTAGATGGTCGTCGCCTCGCGCCACAGCGCGAGCTCGGTGGACAGGTCCAGGCGCACGCCGGTGCCCAGGTGCGCCAGGGCCATCATCAACGCCGCCGGGCCGCAGGTGAAGTCGGTGCTCTGGGGATAGTAGGGCACCGGCAGCAGGCGCGCCGCCCCGGCCGGCGCGAGCCGCTTTTCGTAGCAGCGGGCGCTCTGGTGGTCTTCGTAGTAGTCGGGTTTGGTGTGCAGGTAGCGGTAACCGGCGCGCTCGTAGAGGGCGATGGCGGTCGGGTTGTCGCTGCGCACTTCCAGGCGCAGGTGCAGAAAGCCGCGGGCGTGCGCCGCCTGCTCGGCCCGTTCGAGCAGCAGCCGGCCCAGCCCCCGGCCGCGCGCCGCCGGCGCCACGGCCATCGAGTACAGCCGCGCCAGGGCGGTTCCGCGGTGGAAGAGCAGCAGCACGTAGCCGAGCAGGACGCCGCCGCTTTCGGCGACGAGGGTCACGGCGTGGGCGCGGGTCAGCAGGTGCTTGAGGCTGCGCCGGCTGAGCCGGTCGGTTTCGAAGCAGGCCGCTTCCAGTTCGAGCAGCGCCGGAATATCATCCAGGCGCGCCGGGCGCACCCGCACCGCCCGGGAATCGACGACGGAGGCGGCAGGAAGGGTGGCCATGGCACGCGATCCTCGACACGTCATCCAGCACACGGAGCCGGCCGGGCCCGGGGCCCGGCCGGCCGATTATGGGCCCGCCCGGCCCGCCCGGCAACCGCCGGCGGGACGCGCTCGATGAGCCGCCTCGTCCTGGTGGTCGAGCAGCGCCGCGACTGGGCGGAGTATTTCCCCAGCGAGGACGTCTGTACCGTCGAGGAATATCTGGAGCGCGGCGCGGCGTTCGACGGCGCGGTGGAAGTGATCAACCTGTGCCGGTCCTACCGTTACCTGGGCGCCGGTTACTACTGCTCGCTGCTGGCCGAAGCGCGCGGCCACCGCGTCGTCCCGAGCGTGCGGACCTTGCACGCGCTCAGCCGCAAGTCCATCTACAGCCTGGATTTCGAGTCGCTGGACGCGGCGGTGCGCAAGGCCTTCGGCGGCGAGACCGGCGAGGCGCGACAGGCCGAGATCATGGTCTATTTCGGGCAGACCGAAGTCGAGGCGATGCGGCCGCTGGCCCAGCAGATCTACGAGCGCTTCCCCTGCCCCATCCTCAAGGTCGGTTTCCGCTTCACCGGCGGCGCCTGGCGCATCGACCAGGTCCGGCCCGTCGGCCTGCACAGCCTGCGCGGCGCGCAGCAGGACGCGTTCGCGGAGGCCTTGGACCGCTTCAGCCGCAAGATCTGGCGCAAACCGCGCGCCCGCCGGCGCTACCGTTACGATCTGGCGATCCTCCACGATCCGAACGAGAAATTGCCGCCGAGCAACGCCGGCGCCTTGCGGCGTTTCGTCGCCGCCGGTCGTCGCCTGGGCATGGACGTGGAGTTGATCCGGGCGGATGCCTATCCGCGGCTGGCCGAATACGATGCGCTGTTCATCCGCGAGACGACGGCGCTGGACCACCACACGTATCGTTTCGCGCAGCGGGCCGAGCGGGAGGGGTTGGTGGTGATCGACGACCCGCTGTCGATCCAGCGCTGCACGAACAAGATCTATCTGTTCGAGCGTTTGACCGCGGCCGGCGTGCCGGTGCCCCGCACCAAGGTGGTGTTCCGCGACCGGCCGGACGCGGCCGCGGTGCTGATCGAGGCGCTGGGCCTGCCGATGGTGCTCAAGGTGCCGGACGGTTCGTTTTCGCGCGGCGTGGTGCGCGTCGACGACGAGGCCGCGCTGGAGCGGGCGCTGGCCGGATTGTTCCGCCAGTCGGTGTTGGTCCTGGCGCAGGAGTACGTCTACACCGACTTCGATTGGCGCATCGGCGTGCTCAACCGCCGGCCGCTGTTCGCCTGCCGCTATTACATGGCGCGTGGGCACTGGCAGATCTACCAGCACGGCGCCGGCACGGTCAAGGGCGGGGGCTTCGACTGCCTGCCGGTGGAAGCGGTGCCGGCAGCGGTGCGGCGCGCGGCGGTCAAGGCCGCCAATTCGATCGGCGACGGCCTGTACGGGGTCGATCTGAAGGCGCGCGACGGGCGCGTCATGGTCATCGAGGTGAACGACAACCCGAACATCGACGCCGGGGTGGAAGACGCCTATCTGGGCAAGCGGCTTTACGAGGCGGTGATGGGCGAGTTTTTGCGCCGCATCGAACAGCGCGCCTGAGGGCGGGCGGCGGTTCAGCCGACGAGCTGGTTGAGGTCGAAGATCGGCAGCAGCACGGCCATCACGATCAGCATCACGACCAGGCCCATGAACAGGATCATGAACGGCTCGAACAGGCCGACGAAGGTGCTGATCGCCGCGGCGGTGGCGCGCTCCTGATACTGGGCGGCGCGCTCGAGCATTTCCTCGAGTTTGCCGCTGGCCTCGCCGTTGGCGATCATGTGTATGGTCATCGGCGGGAACAGGCCGGAGGCGTCCAGCGCACGGCTGATGCTGCTGCCTTCGCGCACCCGCGCGGCGGCGGTTTCGACGGCGCGGCGCATCGGCCGGTTGCGCACGACCTGGGCGGCGATGCGCAGCGCTTCGAGGATCGGCACGCCGCTCGCGGCCAGGATGCTCAGGGTGCGGGCGAAGCGCGCGGTGTTCAGGCCCTGGATCAAGCCGCCGACGAGCGGCAGGCGCAGCAGCGCGGCGTCGAAGCGCTCGCGGAAGGGTTCGCGTTCGAGCAGTTTCGAGAAACCCCAGCCGGCCGCGGCGAGCACGCCCAGGGCGTACAGGCCGTAAGCCTTGATGAGGTCGGAGGTGGTGATCAAGGCGCGGGTCAGCCAGGGCAGGTCGCGGCCGACGTCGGCGAACACCTCCACCACCTGCGGCACGACGTAGGTGAGCAGGGCGATGACGATGAGCACGGCCACGACGCTCAGCAGCACCGGGTAGACCAGCGCCAGGCCGATTTTCTGGTTCATTTCCTGGCGCGCCTCGGTGTAGTCGGCGAGGCGGTCGAGGACGGCGTCGAGGTGGCCGGACTGCTCGCCGGCGGCGACGGTGGCGCGGTACAGGTCCGGGAAGACGCGCGGGTGTTCGTTCAAGGCGGCGGCCAGCGCGTGGCCTTCGAGGAGCTTGCTGCGCACGTCCAGCACGACGGCCTTGACGCTGGTTTTCTCGGTCTGCTTGGCGACGGTGGCCAGCGCTTCCTCGAGCGGCGCGCCGGAGCGGCTCAGGGTGGCGAGCTGGCGGGTGAGCAGGGCGAGGTCCTTGGCCGACACGCCGCCGCCCAGCCGCCAGCCGCCGCCGCGGCGCTGGGCGGCGGCCTTGGCCTGGGTCACGGACAGCGGGGTGAGCTGGCGCTCGCGCAGCAGTTGGCGCACGGCGCGCGGGCTGTCGCCCTCGATCACGCCGCGTTGTTCGCGGCCGCGTTCGTCCAGGGCGGTGTATTCGTAGGCCGGCATGGGCCGCTCAGTCTTCCTTGGTGACGCGCAGCACTTCCTCGAGGGAGGTCAGGCCGGCGAGCACTTTCGCGACGCCGTCCTGGCGGATGCTGGGCGTGACCGTGCGGGCGTGCGCCTCGAGCTGGTGTTCGCCGGCGCCGTCGTGGATCATCTGCTGCATGGTCCGGTCGACCAGCACCAGCTCGTGGATGCCGGTGCGGCTGACGTAGCCGAGCTGGTTGCAGGCCGGGCAGCCGCGGGCGCGGTAGATCGTCGGCGGCTCGGACGGATCGACGTCCATGATCCGGCAGTCGGTCTCGCTCGCCGTGTAGGGTTCCTTGCATTGCGGGCAGAGCAGGCGCACCAGGCGCTGCGAGAGCACGCCGAGCAAGGTGGACGAGAGCAGGAAGGGTTCCACGCCCATGTCGCGCAGGCGGGTGACGGCGCCGACGGCGGTGTTGGTGTGCAGGGTGGAGAACACCAGGTGGCCGGTGAGGCTGGCCTGCACGGCGATCTCGGCGGTTTCCAGGTCGCGGATCTCGCCGACCATGACCACGTCCGGGTCCTGGCGCAGGATGGCGCGCAGGCCGCGGGCGAAACTCATCTGGACCTTGTTGTTGACCTGGGTCTGGCCGATGCCGTCGAGATAATACTCGATGGGGTCTTCGACGGTGAGGATGTTGCGGCTCATGTCGTTGAGCTGCATGAGCGCGGCGTAGAGGGTGGTGGTCTTGCCCGAGCCGGTGGGGCCGGTGACCAGGAAGATGCCGTGCGGCTTGTTGATCACTTCCTTGACCCGCGCCAGGGTGCCCGGGCTCATGCCGAGGTGTTCCAGGTCGAGGCGGCCGGCCTGCTTGTCGAGCAGGCGCAGTACGACGCGCTCGCCGTGCCCGGAGGGCAGGGTGGAGACGCGCACGTCGACCGGATGCCCGCCGACGCGCAGGGAGATGCGGCCGTCCTGCGGCAGGCGCTTTTCGGCGATGTCGAGCTTGGCCATGACCTTGATGCGCGAGATGATCAAGGGCGCCAGGCTGCGCGGCGGTTCGAGCACTTCGCGCAACACGCCGTCGACGCGCATGCGCACCAGCAGGCGCGACTCGAACGGTTCGATGTGGATGTCCGAGGCGTTTTCCTTGATGGCCTGGGCGAGCAGGGCGTTGAGCAGGCGGATGATCGGCGCGTCGTCCTCGGATTCGAGCAGGTCCTCGGGCTCGGGCAGGGCGTCGGCGACGGCGTACAGGTCGAGTTCGTCCTCCATGCCCTCGACCATCGCCTGGGCACCCGCGCCGGAACGGTCGTAGTGCCGCGCGAGCAGGGTGTTGAAGTCCTCTTCGCACGGGGTCAGGGCGAGCGGCCGGCCGAGGAAGCGGCGCAGTTCTAGCAAGGCGGCCGGCGCGGCGTCGGGCCGGTGCAGCACGCGCACGCGGCCGTCGGGTTCTTCGCCGGCGACGATCAGGCCGTGGCGCTTGGCGAAGCCGTAAGGAGGACGGCGCAGGCCCGCCTGCGGCGCCGTCTCGGCGCCGGCGGGGGCGGGCACGGCGGTCGTCTCGGGGGTCATCTCAGGGGGTGTCCAGAGCCGGTTCGCGGCGTTCCCGTGCTCTAGACTGCTTGTCGGTCTTGGGGTTCCGCTCCGGCAGCGGCGTGAACAAGAGCTCGATTTCCGGCAGTTCGGCGGCGCTGTCCTTGATCAGCCCGCGCCGGCCGATGTCGGCCCGCAGTTGCCGGGCCCGCAGCAGGCTGTATTTCTGCGCGGTGAAGTAATTGACGTCCAGGCTGTCGGCCAGGATCACCGGGCGGATGAACACCATCAGGTTGCGCTTGACCTTCTGGGTCTTGGTGTAGCTGAACAGCCGGCCGAGGATGGGGATGGAACCCAGGAGCGGCACCTTTTGCCGGGAGTCGTTGAACTCGTCTTCGATCAGGCCGCCGAGCACGATCGTTTGGCCGTCCTCGACCAGCACCTGGGTCTTGATCGAACGCTTGTTGGTGACCACGTCGCTGGTCGCCACGGCGCTGGAGGCGAGGTTGGAGATTTCCTGCTCGATTTCGAGCTTGATGGCGTTGCCCTCGTTGATCTGCGGCTTGATGCGCAGGGTCAGGCCGACGTCCTGGCGCTGGATGGTCTGGAAGGGGTTGGCCACCGTGGTGCCGCCGCCCACGTTGGCGAAGCTGCCGGTGACGAAGGGCACGTTCTGGCCGAAGACGATTTCGGCCTGCACGTTGTCCATGGTCACCAGGGTCGGCGTGGACAGGATGTTGGTGCTCGCGTCGCCCTGCAGCGCGCGCAGGATCAGGGCGAAACGGTCCTCGCCGCTGGTCTTGCCCAGGCCCAGGGTCAGGCCGCTGTTGGCGAGCACGGCGGCGGGGTTCTGGCCGGCCAGGCCGGTCAGGGTGTTGTCCTGGTTGGGGAAGGTGGCCGCGCCGGCCGGCCCGCGACCGTCGCCGGTGCCGTCGGCCAGGAAGTGGGCGCCGAGTTCGGAGGCCAGGTCGGTGGACACCTCGGCGATGATCGCCTCGATGAGCACCTGGGCGCGGGGGATGTCGAGCTGGCGGATGATCGCCTCCAGCTCCTTGATGATGTCCGGCTGGCCGGTGAGCACCAGGGCGTTGTTGTTCTCGTCGGCCTGGATGTCCACCCCCGGCCGCTTGGCGCCGCCGGCCTGGCCCTGCTGCTGTTCGGCGGTCTTGGTCGACACGCCCTGCAGGATGGAGACGAGGCTCTTGGCGTCGGCGTACTTGAGGAAGATGACCTTGGTGTTGCCGCTGGTGGTGAGCGGCGCGTCGAGCTCGCGGATGATCGCCTTGAGGCGGCCGCGCAGGTTGTCGTCGCCCACCATGAGGATGCTGTTGCTGCGCTCGTCGGCGGCGAGGAAGGGGCCGCCGCTGCGGCCGCCCTCCTGGGCCTGCTGCTGCACCAGCGGCATGAGCGTGCGCACCATTTCCGAGGCCGAGGCGTTGTGCAGCCGGACCACCTCGATGGTGTCGGTGGCGGCCAGGTCCATGCGCCGGATGATGTCCACCAGCCGGTGGATGTTGCTGGCCCGGTCGGTGACGACCAGCACGTTGGTGGGCGCGTAGGCGGCCAGGTGGCCTTGCTGCGGCACCAGCGGCCTGAGGATGGGCACGAGCTGGTTGGCGGAAATGTTCTTCAGGGCGATGACCTGGGTGATGAGCTGGTCGCTGTCCGGCGCCGCGGTCTCCAGGCCGGTGGGCACGGCGGCCTGCTTGGCGTTGACGTCCGGCACGATCTTGATGATGCCGTCGCCGGGCACGGCGGCGAAGCCGTGCACGTCGAGGATGGACAGGAACACCTCGTAGAGTTCGTCCTTGTCCATCGGCTTGGACGACACCACGGTGACCTTCGCTTTCACCCGCGGGTCGATGATGAAGTTCTTGCCGGTCACTTCCGAGACGGTGTTGATGAGCACTCGGATGTCGGCGTTGTTGAGGTTCAAGGTCGCCGTCTGGCGGGGCGCGGCGCCGGACGGCGCCGCGTTCTGCGCCGGGGCGGCGGCGGTGAACAGCGCCGCGGCGAGCACGGCGCCGCGGAGCAGGGTGCTCAGGGTCGTCGGCAGGCTGGAGGCATTCGCGGACATGGAAGCATCCTGTCGGTTGCTGCGCCGGCGCGGCCGCCCATTATATCGGGCGGCGCGCGGCCGTGCCGCGGCCGGCGCGGGGTCAGGGGCCAAGGTCATGGCGGAAGGTCAGGGTTTCGCCGTTGCGCAACACGGTCACCTCGACGCTGCGCGCGTGCATCAGGTCGCGCAGCACGCGCAGGCCGTCCTCGGGGCGTTCGAACTGCACGCCGTTGACGCCCGTGATCACGTCGCCGTCCTGCAGGCCCAGGGCGTCGAACAGGGGGTGCGGTTCGTTGGGGGAAACGCGGTAGCCGACGAAGCGCCCGTCGCGCTCCTCGGGGGTGATGCGGGCGATGCGGGTGATCGCCTGCGGATCGCGGATGAACTCCCGGCGGTAGGCGGCGAGATCAGGTGCCCGCCGCGGCGCCGGGGCGGCGCTCTGCGGCGGCGGAGCGCCGGTCATCGGCGAGGGGGGCGGCTCGTATGCGGGCTCGCCGGCCGGCGTGTTGGCCCCGGAGGCGGCGAAGTCGATCAGCGGTTCGTCCTTGGGCAGCTTGAGGGTTTCCAGGCCGCGGGCGGTTTCCAGCAGCACGCGGTCGAGGTACACGGCCTTGAGGACGGCGTTGCCCGGCAGGCGGTCGCCGACTTTGTAGATCTTCTCTTCGTCGTTGCCGCTGGCGATCAACGCCACACCCTCGTCCTCGCCGAGGGCCAGCACGCCGATCAGCTTCAGGTTCAACTGCGTTTCGGGGGCGTCCACCGGACCGCTGTCGGCGACGGCCGGGGCTTCGCCGAACAGATGGCGTTCGGCGATGCGCTGGGCGAGCGCCAGCGCCTGGCTGTGCGGCCCGGCCGACGGCGCGTCCAGCGCGGCCGGCGGGGGCGGTGGAACGACCGGGGCGGTCGCCCCGGTCAGGCGCCAGATGATCTGGGTGAGTTGCCAGGCGAGCAACAGCACGAAGACCACGCTGAGCAACACCGGTGCCCAGCGGTGCAAGCGGTTGAGCTGCGTCTCGGTGAGCGGGTTGCGCATGGGCGCCGAGAATAGCACAGCGCCGGCGCGGACCGCTCAGGGATGGAGCAACCAGGCGCTGCCCAGGCCGGCGGCCCACGAGCGGCGGCGTTCGACCAGTGGGCTGTCGGCGAAGACGGCGTCGTCCAGCCGGTCCCAGTGCAGTGCGAGGCCCAGCCACAGGCGGCCGCGGCGGATCGACCAGGACAAGCCGAGGTATTCCCCGCCGTAGCCGCCGCGCGCCCGGTAGGCGGGCCGCGTGGGCGTGGCGTAGGCCGGGTCGACCTCGTAGTAATAGGCGTGCAGCTTGCGGTCGCCCCACAGCAGGCCGCCGCTCAAGCGCCACTCGCCGCCCGCGCCCGGCCGGTTCCAGCGCAGGCCCAACGCGGTTCGGCGACCGACCGGTTCCGGGGGGCCGCCGGCGAAGGCCCACACCCAGCGGTGGGCGAGCTCCAGGCGCAGCCGGTCGTCCTCCCGCCAGCGGCCGTGAAGGGCGGGGCCGAGCTCGGCCGTGGGGGCGAGTTCGGGCATGCCGCGCCGGGCACGGTTGTCGTCGCCGGCGGCCAGCGGCGTGGCGGCGGCGCTGAGGGTCAGGCGCAGGCGGCGTTCGCCGATCAGGCGCAAGCCGAGCCCGTCGCGGTCCGCCCACAGGCGTTCGCCGCGGTAATAGAAGTACGGAAAGGGCAGGGCTCGGCGCTGGCGCTGGGCGGCGCCGCGGTAGTCCGGCAGATCGAAGACGGCCAGGCCGATGCCGGCCCGCCACTCGGCACCGGCGGCGAGCGGCCCGCCGCCGACGCCGAGCAACAGCAGGACGAGGCGCGCCTTCATGCCGGCGGCGGGAAACCGAGGGCGGCCAGGCGTTCGAGGTCGGCCGGCCGGTCCACGTCCCACAGCGGCGGCAGTTCGCGCGCGCCCAGGCCGAGCGAGGCCAGGCGGGCGCGGGTCTGGGCCATCACCCGCTCCGTGCCCCAGTCGATCGCCTGGAACAACGCGGCCTGCATGCGACGGCAGCCGACCAGCGCGTAGCCGCCGTCCTCGGTGGGCACGAACACCCATTCGCGCTCGCGCAAGGCGCCGGCGGCGCTGGCGAGCACGGCGGCGTCGAGCGCCGGGCAGTCGCTGCCGATGAGCAGGGCGAAGGACGCACCCTCGTTCAGCACGCGCTGCAGGGCGTCGGCCATGCGCGCACCGAGGTCGGCGCCGCGCTGCCTGCGCAGCACGGCACCGTGCCGCCGGGCCAGGGCGGTCATCTCCGGGTGGTCGGGGGCGTCCGACCACAGTTCCACGGGGCCGATCCGTGCGGCGACGGCTTGGGCCAGGCTGTGGTCGATCAGGCGGGTGTGCAGGGCGGCGCAGGCCGCCGGGCTCAGCCTCGGGGCCAGGCGGGTCTTGACCCGGCCCGGCACGGGCGCTTTGGCGAACACCAGGATGCGTCCG
The DNA here is from genome assembly GCA_026004975.1 of Gammaproteobacteria bacterium. Classification (GTDB taxonomy): domain Bacteria; phylum Pseudomonadota; class Gammaproteobacteria; order HTCC5015; family HTCC5015; genus BPKE01. Next base: position 741,382 of record BPKE01000002.1, on the reverse strand, counting down.
GCCCGCTGCGCTGTGGCCGCCCTGGGCATGGGGCTCAGTCGCTGGTCAATTGCGCCTGGAAGAGCAGCAGCCGTTCGAGCATTTCACGGTGCGGCAAGGGGTCGGCGGCTTGCTCGGCGCGCAAGCGGGCGATGTTGATCCGCTTGATGAGTTCGTTTTCCAGCGCCAGGTACCAGGCCGACTGACGCGCCTGCAATTTCGCCATCGGCGTGAGCACGGCCCAGCGGCGGGTGAAGGCGGCCAGGTCGCGCTCGCTCCAGTCGGGGTCGGCGAGCAGGCGCTCGGCCAGTTCGTCCAGGCTCGGCAAGCGCTGCTGCGCGGGCGGCGGCGGCCGGCTGGCGGCCTGCCACCACCAGAGCACCGCGCCGGCGGCACCGAGCAGGGCGGCGCCGCCCAGCAGCCAGGCGGCGGGGCCGTGGCGTCGGCGGGCGAGGTAGGGTGCGTCGATCTTGGTCTGCGGCACGGTCACGTCCCGCAGCGACTCGGGGAGCGGCGGCAGGGGCTTGCCGAACTCGATGGCGGCGATCTGTTCGCGTCGCAGGCGCAGATAGGTGGGCCGGTCGAGACGGCCACTGGCGTAGGCGATGGCGAGGATGCGCAGCGGCGAGCCCTGGGGCGGCGGGCGTTTGGCCATGGTCAGTCCTTGGGGTGGGCTTCGACGACGATCACCGTGACGTTGTCGTTGGCCTCCCGCGACAGGGCGAGGTCGATCAGCCCCTCGGCGGCCTTGAACGGGATCTTGTTCAACTGTTCGGCGATTTCCGCCAGCCGGACGTCCTTGAACAGCCCGTCGCTGCACAGCAGGAATTTGTCGCCGGCTTCGACGGGACAGTAATCCAGGTCGAGATAGAGCTCCTGGTGCACGCCGACGGCGCGGGTGATGATGTTCGAGGAGGGGTGCGCCGAGGCCTCTTCGGCCGACATGATGTTGCGGTCGACGCTCTCCTGGATGAAGCTGTGGTCGTGGGAGATCTGTTCCAGGCGCCCGCGGCGGTAGCGGTAGATGCGGCTGTCTCCGGCCCACAGGAAGAAGGCGTTGCGCCCCTTGGCGTACATGATCGCCACCGTGCTGCCCATCACCTTGTGGCCCTTCTCGCCGAGGTTCTCGCGCAGCTTGGCGTTGACCTTGAGCGCCCGTTCTTCGAGGTCGTCGATGGTCGCCGAGACCGTGCGCTTGGGCTCGAAGAGCTCGTAGGCGGCGATCACCGCCTGGCTGGCCACGTCGCCGCGCATGTGTCCGCCCATGCCGTCGGCGACCACCCACAGCCGTTTGTCGGGCAGGGCGAGATAGGAGTCCTCGTTGTGCTTGCGCACCGAGCCGACGGTGCTCAGGGCGCAGGAGCGCCAGTCGAAGGGTTCCTCGTCGCTGCTGCGGTCGCGGGCCGGCGCGCCGGGGCTCATCGTCCGTTCATTCCCTGTCGAGGTCGCAGCAGATACTATAGCCATGCCGTCCGGCGATGGAAAGCGACGGCCGCCGCCTTTTGGTAGAATCGCCCGCTTTCAGAGCCGCGACGCGCTGCCCATGGTCAAGACCCGTTTCGCCCCGAGCCCGACCGGCGACCTGCACATCGGCGGGGCGCGCACCGCCCTGTTCGCCTGGCTGTACGCGCGCCGCCACGGCGGCCGCTTCGTGCTGCGCATCGAAGACACCGACCGGCAGCGTTCCACGCCGGAGGCGGTGCGCGCCATCCTCGACGGCATGCGCTGGCTCGGGCTGGACGCCGACGAGGGGCCGTATTACCAGAGCGAACGGCTGGACCGCTACCGGGCGGCGGTGGAGAAGCTGTTGGCCGCCGGCCGGGCGTACCCCTGCTACTGCAGCCGCGAGCGCCTCGAGGCCCTGCGCGCCCGTCAGCTCGCCGCCGGCGAAAAACCGCGCTACGACGGCCGTTGCCGTGACGGCGCCGAACCGGTGCCGGGGATCCGGCCGGTGGTGCGCTTCCGCAATCCGCGCGAAGGGAAGGTGGTCGTCGACGACCTGGTTCACGGTCGCGTGGTGTTCGACAACGCCGAGCTCGACGACCTGGTGTTGCTGCGGGAGGACGGCAGCCCGACCTACAACCTGACGGTGGTGGTGGACGACGCGGAGATGGGCATCACGCACGTGATCCGCGGCGACGACCACCTGAACAACACCCCCCGGCAGTTGAACCTGTTCGCGGCGCTGGGCCTGACACCGCCCGCCTACGCGCACGTGCCGATGATCCTGGACGCCGAGGGCAAGAAACTCTCCAAGCGCAGCGGCGCGGCCAGCGTGATGCACTACGAGGCCGAAGGCTACCTTCCCGAGGCGATGCTCAATTACCTGGTCCGGCTCGGCTGGTCGCACGGCGACCAGGAGATCTTCTCGCGCGAAGAGATGATCCGCCTGTTCGATCTGCGCCAGATCCACCGTGCGCCGGCCGCACTCAACCCCGGCAAGCTGCTGTGGTTGAACGAGCATTACATCAAGACCCTGCCCGCCGAGGTGTTGGCGCCGCGGCTGGTGGTGTATCTGGGGCGCATCGGTGTCACGGTCGAGAACGGACCGCCGCCGGCCGAGGTCGTGGAAGCCTTGCGCGAGCGCGCCAAGACGCTGGTCGAGATGGCCCGGGAAGCGGCCTGTTTCTACCGGGAATTCGAAGACTACGACGCCGATGCGGCGCGCAAGCAACTCCGCCCGGCGGCCGCGCCCGTGCTCGCGGCGCTGCGCGAGCGCCTGGCGGGGGTCACGTCGTGGACCGCCCCGGTGCTCAAGCAGGTGATCGAGGACACCGCCGCCGCGCTGGGCGTCGGCCTGGGCAAGGTCGGCCAGCCCTTGCGGGTGGCCTTGACCGGGCGCGGCGCTTCGCCCTCGATCGACGTGACGCTGGCCTTGGTGGGGCGCGAGCGGGCGTTGGCGCGCATCGACCGCGCCTTGCGCCACATCGAACGAAGAGCGCAGACGTCTTGACAGCCGGGGGGCGATCCCGTACATTTTCGCCCCGCTCGCGTGGGGCTATAGCTCAGCTGGGAGAGCGCTACAATGGCATTGTAGAGGTCGGCGGTTCGATCCCGCCTAGCTCCACCAAATTCGACAGGGCGTTTCGATCGATCGATGGAAAGCGCCCTCCGCACCGCAAGGGTGCGGAATTTTTTTGAGCGAGACGACGCACCGCGTCCCCATCGTCTAGAGGCCTAGGACACCGCCCTTTCAAGGCGGCAACGGGGGTTCGAATCCCCCTGGGGACGCCATCTCGTTCCATTCCACCACGTTCCGGAGAGCAAGGCCGGCAGCGATGGCGCTGGACGTGTTCTTCGCCACCGGCGGCAGCGTCGCCGTCGCCGAGCTCGGCGACAAGACGCAGTTGCTCGCCGTCCTTCTCGGCGCCCGTTTCCGCAGGCCGCTCATCGTCCTGGCCGGCATCGTTCTGGCCACCGTGCTCAATCACGGGCTTGCGGCCGCCGCCGGCCTGTGGCTGAACGCGTGGCTGGGCGGCCCGTGGCGGGATCCGCTGCTCGCGGCGGCCTTCCTCCTCACCGGCGCCTGGTGCCTCGTTCCGGACCGGCTCGATGAAACGACCGATCGGGCGGCGGCCGGCGGCGCTTTCCTGGTCACGCTCGTCGCCTTTTTCCTCGCCGAGCTCGGCGACAAGACCCAACTGGTCACGCTGCTGTGGGCGGCGCAGTCGCCGGCCGTGTTCGCCGTGCTGGCGGGCAGCACCCTGGGCCTGGCGGCGGTCAACCTGCCGGCGGTGTGGTTCGGCGAGCGGGTGCTGCGGCGGCTGCCGGCGGCGCGCCTGCGCCTGGCGGCGGCGGTGCTCTTCGTCGCGGTCGGCGCCTGGATCGGGCTGGCCGGCCGATTCGGTTCATAGCGCGCACAGGGCGAGCTGGAACGGCAGGTCGCCGCCGGCCGGCACCGCCCGGCACTCGTCTTCCGACCAGACGAAAAAGCGCAGGTTGAGCCGCTGGCGGCCGGCGCTGATGTTGGGGAAGGCGGCGTGTTCGGCGGCCACGGCGACGCGCAGCAGTTGCACGTCGCGGTCGTTGTCCAGGGCTTCTTGATGATAGCCGCCGTGGGCGACGCGCCGTTCGAGGTCGCCGCTGCGGCGCAGCGTGTCCAAGCACAGCCGCACGGCGGCTTCGGCACAGCGCAGCGGTTCCAGCCACTGGCCGATCCGGCGGATGCGTTCGTTCGGCGGCTGCCGTCGCCACCAGGCGTACAGCGGCAGGTCGAAGTCGCAACTTCCGCCCGGCATGCTGAGGCGCTGGCGCACGGTGGTGAACAGCCCGTCGTTCTGCAGGCGGGCGTCGAGCGCCTCGCGGCCGTCGTGGAGCGACCGGATCAGGCGCGTCTGCTCGCCGAGCAGGGCGGCCAGGCGCGCCTGGTCCACCTCGGGGCGTTCGGCGTGGCGGCGCAGCGCCTGCTGCTGGCGTTCGAGTTCCTTGATGATCTCGCCCTTGGGGTCGCCGCGGCCGAGCAGCTGCGACAGCTCCCAAAGCGCGACGATGGCGGCGTGTGCGTCGTCGGGGTGTTCGCCGCGGGCGTGGTGGCGTACGCGGGTGAGCAGTTGTTCGATGCGCAGGAAGGTGCGCATCCTTTCGTTGAGCGGATGTTCGTACACGGTGTCTCCCGGCGGCGCTTCGCGGCGCGCCAGTGCCAGATAGCGCCGGTGCAAGGCGTCGACCTGGCGGCGCAGGGCGGCGAGGTCGCCGCGGTTGTCGATGACGTCGTCGGCCGCCGCCAGGCGGTCGGCGCGCCCGACCTGGCTGTCGAGCATCGCCCGTGCCAGCGCGGCGTCGATGCCGTCGCGGGCCATCAGGCGTTCGAGCTGGGTGGCCTCGTCGGTGTCGACGACGAGGATCCGGTCGACCATTTCCCAGGCGGCGATGTCGACCAAAAGAGGGATCACCAGCAACGCGTAGGGTGCGTCGAGCGTTTGCAGGCGCTCGAGCATGACGCGGCGGATGCGCGGATGCAGGATCGCTTCGAGCCGCGCCCGCGCCTGCGCGTCCGTGAACACGCGGCGCCGCAAGGCCCGACGGTTCAGCGCGCCGTGTTCGTCCAGGATGTCCGGGCCGAACAGCTCGACCAGTTCGTCGAGCGCCGGCTGGCCGGGTGTGACCAGCTCGCGCGCGATCAGGTCGGCGTCGAGGATCGGAACCTGGTGTTCGGCGAACAGGCGGGCGACGGTGGACTTGCCGCTGGCCACACCTCCCGTGAGCCCGACGACGAGCATGGCATCCTCCCTGCAGCGGAAAGCCGCCATTTTAGCAGCTCGGCGGTGCCGGCCGGTTCAAACGGCGGTGAAGAGGCGGTAGGCGCGGGCCAGGGTCTCGCCGTGCATCAGCTGCAGGTAACCGGCGAGCGCGAGGAAGGGGCCGAAGGGGATGGGTTGGTGGCGGCTGCGGCCGGCGAGCACCATCCAGGCAAGACCGATCAGCGCGCCGAGGAAGGAGGCGAGCAGGACGATCGTCGGCAAGCCCTGCCAGCCGGTCCAGGCGCCGAGGGCGGCGAGCAGCTTGAAGTCGCCGTAGCCCATTCCCTCTTTGCCGGTCGCCAGCTTGAACAGCCAGAACACGCTCCAGAGCACGAGGTAGCCGGCGGCGGCGCCGTAGATGGCGTCCACCGGGTCGGCGAACAGGCCGCGGCTGTTGACCAGCAGGCCGAGCCAGAGCAGCGGCAGGGTGAGGTCGTCGGGCAGCAATTGTCGATCGATGTCGATGCAGGACAGCGCCAACAGGCACCAGCCCAACACCGCGGCCGCCAGCGCCGGCGCCGAGACGCCCCAGCGGGCCAGCGACCAGACGGCGATGCCGGCGGCGAGCAGCTCGACCATCGGGTAGCGCAGGGAGATGCGCGCGCCGCAGGCGGCACAGCGCCCGCGCAGCAGCAGGTAGCTGAGCAGCGGCACGTTGTGGTGGGCGGGGATGGGGGTGTGGCAGTGCGGGCAGGCCGAGCGCGGCACCACCAGGTTGTACGGCGGCTCGGCGGCGGCCGGCGCGCCCTGGAGCGCCGCGCAGTCGGCGCGCCAGCGCCGCTCCAGCATCCGCGGCAGGCGGTGGACGACGACGTTGAGGAAACTGCCGACCACCAGGCCGAGCAGCACGGCCGCGGTCCACAGCAACGGCGGCGGCAGCGCGTCCACCGCCGGCCCTCAGACCACCGAACCCAGCTTGAAGATCGGCAGGTACATGGCCACCACGAGACCGCCGATGACGATGCCGAGAAAAGCCATGATCATCGGCTCGAGCAGGCTGCTCAGCGCGTCCACGGCGTTGTCCACCTCTTCCTCGTAGAAATCGGCCACCTTGGCCAGCATCGCGTCCAGGGAACCGGCCTCCTCGCCGATGGCGACCATCTGTACGACCATGTTCGGGAACAGGCCGCTGCGGCGCATGGCGGCCTGAAGTTGCTCGCCCGTGGCGGTCTCGTCGCGCATCTTCAGGATGGCGTCGCGGTACACGGCGTTGCCGACCGCCTTGGCGATCGATTCCATGGCCTCCACCATCGGCACGCCGGCGGCGAACATGGTCGAGAAGGTGCGGGCGAAGCGCGCGATGGCCGCTTTTTGCAGGATCTCACCGATGATCGGAATGCGCAGCGAGTACTTGTCGAGCAGGTAGTTGAAGGTCTCGGAGCGGCGCTTGAGTTGCACCAGGACGACGGTGACGGCGATCAGCGCCACCAGGACCACGCCGATGTTGGCCTGCAGCCAGCGCGACATGGCGATGACCATCTTGGTGAACGCCGGCAGGTCGGCGCCGAAACCCTGGAAGAGGCTTTCGAATTGCGGCACCACGAACAACAACAGGATCGTGGTCACGATGATGGCGACGACGATCACCGCCGCCGGGTAGAACAGCGCCTTCTTGATCTTGCCCTTGAGTGCCTCGACTTTTTCCTTGTAGGTGGCGATCTTGTCGAGCAGGGTCTCGAGGGTGCCGGAGGCCTCGCCGGCGGCGACCAGGTTGACGAACAGCTCGTCGAAGTGCCTGGGATGTTTGGCGAGCGCCTGGGAGAAGTTCATCCCGGCCTCGACGTCGGCCTTGATGGCGAGGATGAGGTCCTGCATGGCGGGCTTTTCGTGGCCGCGGCCGATGATCTCGAAGGCCTGCACCAGCGGCACGCCGGAGGACATCATGGTCGCCATCTGGCGCGCGAAGACGGCGATGTCCTTGGGGACGATTTTCTTGGTGCCGCCGAACAGCGACTTGGGTTTTTTGCGCACCCAGCGCGGAGTGATGCCCTGGCGGCGCAGCGCCGCTTTGACGAGCTCGACGTTGTAACCCTCGATCTCACCCTTGACCCGGGCGCCGCGCTTGTCGACCCCCTCGTAAATGAAATAGGTCCGTTCCTTTGCCGCGGGTTGTGCCATGGCCAGGCTCCTCTACGCGTCCCGTCGCCGCGCCGCGTCAGTCGATGGTGACGCGGTTGGCTTCGGCCAGACTGATCAAACCGTCCTTGACTTTCTTCAGGGCGGACTGGCGCAGGTCTTTCACGCCCTCCTTGCGCGCCTGGTCGGCGATCTGCATGGCGTTGCCGCCCTCCATGATGATGCGGCCGATTTCCTCGGACATCGGCATGACCTCGTATATGCCGATGCGGCCCTTGTAGCCGTCCACGCAGCGGTCGCAGCCGACCGCCTTGTAGATCGTCAGCCCGTCGACTTCGGCCGGATCGAAGCCTTCCTCGATGAGCGCCTCCTTGGGGATGTCGTCGGGCTGCTTGCAGTGTTCGCACAAACGCCGCGCGAGGCGCTGGGCGATGATCAGGATGACCGCCGAGGCGATGTTGAACGGCGCCACGCCCATGTTGACCAGGCGCGAGAGCGTCTGGGCGGCGTTGTTGGTGTGCAGCGTGGACAACACCAGGTGCCCGGTCTGCGCGGCCTTGATGGCGATGTTGGCGGTTTCCAGGTCGCGGATCTCGCCGACCATGATCACGTCGGGGTCCTGGCGCAGGAAGGCCCTCAGGGCCGCGGCGAAGTCCAGGCCCACCTTGGGGTTGACGTTGACCTGGTTGATGCCCGGCAGGTTGATCTCGGCCGGGTCTTCGGCCGTGGAGATGTTGATGCCGGGCGTGTTCAGGATGTTCAGGCCGGTGTACAGCGACACCGTCTTGCCGCTGCCGGTGGGGCCGGTGACCAGGATCATGCCGTAGGGCGAGCGCAGGGCCTTGAGGTAGGCTTCTTTCTGCTCGGGCTCGTAGCCCAGCGCGTCGATGCCCAGCTTGGCGCTGGAGGGGTCGAGAATACGAAGCACCACCTTCTCACCGAACAGCGTCGGGCAGGTGTTGACGCGGAAGTCGATGGCGCGGTTCTTGGAGACGCGCAGCTTGATGCGCCCGTCCTGCGGCACCCGCCGCTCGGACACGTCGAGGCGCGACATGACCTTGATGCGCGCGGTGATCCGCGGCGCCATGGCGACCGGCGGCTTGGCGATTTCCTGGAGGATGCCGTCGATGCGGAAACGCACCCGGAAGAAATGCTCGTAGGGTTCGAAGTGGATGTCGGAGGCGCCCTTGTTGATGGCGTCGAGCAGGACCTTGTTGACGAAGCGCACCACCGGCGTGTCGTCGGCGCCCTGCACGTCGGCGGGCCCGCCGCCCTCCTCGTCCGCGGCGGCGACGTCGAGTTTTTCGAGGTCCTCGTCCAGCCCCTCGAATTCCGCCATGGACGTGTCGGCGGCGGTCAGGACCTCCTCGATCAGGCGATGCAGCTTGTCGGCCTCGACCAGGATCGGTTCGGTGGCCAGGCCGGTGCTGAACTTGAACTCGTCCAGGCCGTGCAGGTTGGTGGGGTCGGCCACGGCGACGTAGAGGCGGGTGCCGCGGCGCAGGATGGGCAGGACGTTGTGCTGGCGGACGAGCTTCTCGTCGGCCAGGTCTTTGGGGATCTGCTCGCGGTCCAGGGCGGCGAGGTCGAGCAGCGGCAGACCGAACTCGTCGGACGCCGCCGCGGCGATCCGGCGGGCGTCGAGTTTCCTTTCCCGGACCAGGTAGTCGACCAGGCTGAGATTGGCGCGCCGCGCCTCGGTCTGCGCGGCGGCGGCCTGTGCTTCGTCCAGCAGGCCGTCTTGCACCAGGCGCCGCGCCAGGCCGCTGAGTCTCACCGGTGTGCCGGGGGAGGCCATGGAATCCTTTGCCGATCGCTTCGGGTGGATTTCAGGCATGGTAAAGAAAACCACCGGGCTGTCAACGCGGCGGCCGCCTTTTGTTAGACTCGCCGCGGTGCTTCGTGTCCAGGAGGCCGTCGTGAGGGGTCGACCGGTCGTTGCGTTCCTGCTGTTCGGCGTCGCCTTGGCGGCGGTCGCGCAACCGCGCCTGGTGGGGGAAGGGCCCCGCGCGGCGCTCGAAGTGGCCGGGCGGCCGTTCCTGATCCTGGGCGGCGAGTTGAGCAATTCGGCGGCGTCCACCGTCGCCGACATCCGGGCGTTGTGGCCGAGGCTGCGCCGGCTGAATCTGAACACCGTCCTGGCGCCCGTGTATTGGGAAGTGATCGAACCCGAGCCGGGCCGCTACGACTGGCGCGCGGTGGACGCCCTGATCGAGGGGGCGCGGCAGAACGGCCTGCGTCTGATCTTGCTGTGGTTCGGCGCCTACAAGAACAGCATGTCCAGCTACGCGCCCGAGTGGGTGAAACTCGATCCGCAGCGGTATCCGCGGGCGCGCGACGCGGCGGGCGTGCCGCAAGAGATCCTGACGCCCTTCGCCCCGGCGAACCGGGAAGCCGATCGGCGCGCCTTCGTGGCGTTGCTGCGGCACCTGGCGGAGCGCGACCGGCGCCGGCAGACGGTGATCATGGTCCAGGTGGAGAACGAGGTCGGCATGCTGCCCAGCGCACGCGACCACCATCCGCTGGCCGAGCGCGCCTACCGTGCGCCCGTGCCGGCGGCGCTGATGGCGCGTTTGCGCGAGACGCCCGAACGCCTGCCCGAGGCGTTGGTGAAGGCGTGGCGGGCGCAGGGTTCGCCGGAAGCGGGCGACTGGGAGACGGTGTTCGGCCCCGGCGAAGCGACCGAGGAGGCGTTCACCGCCTGGTCCCTCGCCCGCTACGTGGATGCCCTGGCGGCGGCCGGCAAGGCGGTCCATCCCCTGCCGATGTTCGTCAATGCGGCCCTCAACCGCCCGGGCCGGCGGCCCGGTTCGGGGTATCCCTCGGGTGGGCCGCTGCCTCATCTCTACGGCCTGTGGCGCACGGCCGCGCCGCACATCGATCTGCTCAGCCCGGACTTCTACACGCCGCGCTTCGAACACTGGTGCGACGCCTACAGCCGGCCCGACAACCCGCTGTTCATCCCCGAGCACCACTTCGACGAGAGCGTGGGGGCCAAGGCGCTGTTCGCCGTCGGCCATTACGGGGCCTTGGGGTTTTCGCCGTTCTCGGTGGACACCGTGGACGGTGCGCCCGCCGCCGAGCTGGCCGCCGCCTATGCCTTGCTCGCGGCGCTGGAAGCACCGATCCACGCGGCGCGCCGCGCCGGGCGGTTGCGTGGCGTCTGGTTCGACGAGGCGCTGCGCGAGCGGCGGTTCGTGCTCGGCGGCTACCGTTTCACGGCGCGTCACGATTACACCCTGGGTTGGTCGCCGGGGGCGGCCGAGCCGGACTGGCCGGACAGCGGCGCGATCGTCATGCAGCTCGGCCCGGACGACTTCCTGCTGGCGGGCCAGGGGGTGGTGTTCACGGTCGAAACCCTGGAAGACGGGCGCCGGGCCGGCATTTTGCGCGCCGAGGCCGGACGCTGGGTGGGCGGCGCATGGCGCGCCGAGCGGCGCTTGAACGGCGACCAGACCCACCAGGGCCGGCACCTGCGCCTGCCTTACGGCGAATGGGGCATGCAGCGGGCGCGACTTTACACCTATGAGTAAGACCGCGTTTCGCGGTTGACCGCGGTCGGGCGGCGGCGCTAGCATGGCGGCGCGCCGATTTGATCCACCAGCTTGCGGGCGCTCGACAAATGCGGCTAAAGCGGGGTCCGCCGTTTGCCGCCGCCCGCCCGATCGAGGTGTGCAGCGATGAGCGAAGGTGAACGGGGTTGGGGCTTCCGGACGCGGGCGATCCGCGCCGGCGTGGCCCGCAGCCCTTACGGCGAGCACGGCGAGCCGATCTACACCACTTCGAGTTTCGTCTTTTCCTCGGCCGCCGAGGCGGCGGCGCGCTTCGCCGACGAAGCCCCGGGCTACATCTATTCGCGTTTCACCAACCCGACGGTGGACGCCTTCCAGGCGCGCCTGGCCGCCCTGGAGGGCGGCGAGGCCTGCGTGGCCACCGCCTCGGGCATGTCCGCCGTGCTCAGCACCTGCCTGGCCTTGCTCGGCCAGGGGGACCACCTCGTCGCCTCGCGCTCGATTTTCGGCGCCACCGTGGTGTTGTTCGAGAAGCACCTGCGACGCTGGGGCATCGAGGTCGATTTCGTGCCGCTGGCCGATCTCGACGCGTGGCAGGCCGCCCTCAAGCCGAACACCCGGATGTTGTTCGTCGAGACGCCCTCCAATCCCTTGATGGAGCTCTGCGACATCGCCGCCCTGGCCGAACTCGCCCGTGGTCACGGCGCCTGGCTGGTGGTGGACAACGTGTTCTGCACGCCCGCGCTGCAGCAGCCGCTGGCGCTGGGCGCCGACCTGGTGGTGCACTCGGCGACCAAGTACCTGGACGGGCAGGGCCGCGCCGTCGGCGGTGCGGTGGTCGGCTCGCGGGATCTGGTCGGCGAGCGCATTTTCGGCTTTCTGCGCACCGCCGGTCCCAGCATGAGCCCGTTCAACGCCTGGGTGTTCCTGAAGGGTCTGGAGACGCTCGATCTGCGCATGCGCGCCCACTGCGCCAACGCCCGACGCGTGGCCGAGTACCTGGCGGCGCACCCCAAGGTCGAGCGCGTGCACTATCCCGGCTTGCCGAGCCATCCGCAGCACGAACTCGCGCGGCGCCAGCAGCGCGATTTCGGCGGCGTGGTGTCCTTCGACGTCGGCAGCCGCGAACGCGCCTGGCGCCTGATCGACCGCACGCGCCTGCTGTCGATCACCGCCAACCTGGGCGACGTGCGCAGCACCATCACCCACCCGGCCAGCACCACCCACCACCGCCTGAGCCCGGAGGCCCGTGCCGCGGCCGGCATCGGCGAGGGCCTGGTGCGGGTGGCGGTCGGGCTGGAGGACGTCGAGGACATTCTGGCCGATCTCGAGCACGGTTTGAGCTGAGGCCCTTGCGGGCCGCCCGGAGGATTGATGAATGAACCCGTTCCGTGGGTACGGCGCCGCCCTGCAGGGCGCGTCGTTGCTGATCGCCTTGGGCATGACGAGCGCCTGCGCCGGCGAGGCGCCGCCGCAAACGACGATCGAGGATCCGGCGGCCGGGGCGCTGCGCGTCACCGTGCTGGCGCGTGACCTGGAACACCCCTGGGGCATGGCCTTCCTGCCGGAGGGCGGGGCGCTGGTGACCGAGCGTCCGGGCCGCCTGCGCCGCCTCGATGCAAACTGGCGGCTCGACCCCGAACCGATCGCCGGCCTGCCCGAGATCGCCGCCGTGGGGCAGGGCGGCCTGCTGGACGTCGCTTTGCATCCGCGCTTCGCCGAGAATCGGCGGGTGTACCTGAGCTACGCCGCCGCCGGCGACGGCGGAGTGGGCACGGAGGTCGCTTACGGTCGCCTCGTGGACGGGCGCCTGCAGGACCTGAAGGTGATCTTCCGCGCCCGGCCCAAGGTCGAGGGCGGGCGGCATTTCGGCTCGCGCCTGCTGTTCCTGCCCGACGGGCATCTGCTGATCACCCTCGGCGACCGCGGCCAGCGCGAGCAGGCCCAGTCTCTGGCCGTGCATCTGGGCAAGACCGTGCGCCTCACGGACGAGGGCGCGGTGCCCCAGGACAACCCCTTCGCCGGCCGCGAGGACGCCTTGCCCGAAATCTACAGCCTCGGCCACCGCAATATCCAGGGCGCGACGCTGGCGCCGGACGGCACCGTCTGGCTGCACGAGCACGGGCCCCAGGGCGGCGACGAGCTCAACCGCCTCGTGGCCGGCGGCAACTACGGTTGGCCGGTGGTGACCTTCGGGGTCGAATACGGCACCGGGCGGCCGATCGGCGAGGGCACGCACAAGCCGGGCATGATCGACCCGGTGCACGTCTGGGTGCCGTCGATCGCACCCTCCGGCCTCGCTCATTACGGCGACGGGCCGATCCGCGCCTGGCGCGGGCAATTGCTGGTCGGCGCCTTGAAGTTCATGCAGCTGGTGCGCCTCGCCTTGGACGCCGACGGGCGGCGCGTGGTGGACGAGGTGCGCTTGCTGGACGGGCGCCTGGGGCGCATCCGCGACGTGCGCGTCGGACCCGACGGCCTGGTTTATCTGCTCACCGACCATCCGCGCGGCGTGTTGGCCCGGATCGAACCGTTGCCCGCCGACTGACGGCCGGCCGCAGGGCGAAAAAACGCAGGGCGAAAAAAACAGGGCGGCCGTCGGCCGCCCTGTTCGCATCGGGTCGCCGCGCTTCAACCGTCCTTGGTTTCTTCGGCCGCTTCGGCATCGGCTGCCGGGGTGTCGGCCTTTTCCTCCTCCTCGGCCGGTGGTTGGGCCGCGCGTTGCAACTTGGCGCGATCGGTTTCGAAGACGCTGCGCAGGGCCCACTGGGCGACGCGGAAGTAATGGTCGTTGTCGCTGCTCTTGAGAATCCAGGCCTTGTCTTCCAGCGGGCTGACCGCGTATTCGACCGGGCCGCCGTCCTTGAAGCTCAGGCGGATGCGATGGGCCGGCTCGTTCAGCTTGTCGCGCTCGGCCGGTTCGCGGCCCAGCACGCGCTCGACCTGCAGGTTGAGGATCTTGTCGGCGAGCAGCCGCGCCTGGTCCGGGTCGGTCTCCTTGCCCGGATCGGGGTCGGGCAGGCGCCATGCGCCGTCGTCGTCGTGGATCAGCGCCAGGCCGTCGACCTCGATGCGCGTGACGGCGTCGGCGGCGCGCTTGAGGATGTTTTCGTCGATCCAGTCCTGGTCGCCGCTGCGCGCCTGGTAGACGCTGAATTCGACGGCGTAGATCGGCGCTTCATCGTCGAGGCGGACGTGGGCGCGGCGCACGCCCGGCGAGCTGCCGACATAGAGCACGGCGACGGGCTCACCGTCCTTTTCCAGGGTCAGGCGCCGCTCGAAATCGCTTTCAGCGACCTTGAAGCGCTCGGCCGCCTCGTCCGTGGTCGCCACCGGCCAGCCCTTCTGCATGTTGCGCAGGGCGTCGAACAGTTTTTCGAGCTGATCGGCGTCGGCCGGGAAGTCGAGGGCCTCGACCCACCAGCGTCCGTCGCGCTTCACCAGCCGTGTCTTGCCGTCGCGGCTTTCGATGCTCAGGGCGTCCACGGCGTCCAAATCGACGCCGGCCAGCAGCGGTTGCCCGGCCGGCGCCGTGTCGTAGCCGCGGGGCGCGACGTACAGGGCGACGGCCAGGGCGATCTGCAGCAGCAGCAATCCGGAGAGGATGGGAATGAGTTTGAAGGTCTTCATGTTCCGCCTCCCGTGTTATGCGCTCAACCACTGCCGGTAACGCGCCAGGCTGCGGGCGCGCAGGGCGCGGTGGAGCAGCCAGACCAGGAACAGGCCGAGCGCGCCCAGGGCGTAGTTGAGGTATTCCCAGAACAACTGCGCCTTGCGATCCAGCGGCTCGAGGGTGCGGCTGAAATGCGCGCGGCCGCGCAGCGCGAGCAGGCCGCGGTCTTCGAGTGACCAGTCCACGGCGTTGCCGGCCAGTTGCACGGGGTTGAGGTACTGGGTGCCGCGGCTGGCGGACATGAGTTGCAGCACGGTGTCGGTCAGGAAGGTGTTGGAGGCCAGCACGATCAGCCGCGCCGACTCGGGGGAGCGCTCGATGACGCCGGAGATCACCGGTTCGTCGTCTTCCTTCTGGTCCGTCTCGTTTTCCGTTTCCTTGCGCTCGGCCAGCGGCGACGGTTTGCCCTTGAAGAAGGAATCGAAGGCGCCCTCGATGACGACGCCGAGCAGCTTGCGCCCTTCGCCGGGCTTGGGCGTGAAGCCGGCATCGGGCGCGTTCGGATCGGGTTGCACGGCCAGGCTGTCGGAGGTCCAGGCGGCCGGCGAGGAGTACAGCAGGGGGGTCACCGTGCGGCCGGCGTTCTTTTCCTCGTCGATCGACAGCGGCGAGGCCCAGCTCATGGTGACCTCGTGCAGGCCGCTCGTCAGGCTGGTGTCGTGGTTGATGCCGTCGTCGCGGATCTCGACGAAGTAGGGGTAATTGAGCACCCGCGTCTCCCGGATCACGAAGCCGTTGACGCGCCGGTTGACGGGCACCGGGAACAGGCTGCTCTGCGGGTCGAGGACCATGGTCTTGGCGATCGTGATGCCGTGGTGGGCGAGCCAGTCCTCCAGGCCGGAGGGATTCTGGTGCGCCGAGAGCCCCCCCATCAGGTCGACGTCGAAGGCGGAGGTCGCCAGCACCACGGTGCCGCCCTGCATGAGGAACTGGTCGACGGCGAACCGCTGCTTTTCGTCGAGGTTGAGCGGCGCGGCCAGGAACAACAGGTCGCTGCCGGCCGGCACGCGGCCGTCCTTCAGGTCGGCGCTGCGCACGTCGTGTTCCTGTTCGAGCCGGTCGCGCAGCCAGGCGAAGGATTTGCCCCGGCCGCCCATCGGCCCGCCGGCGGGTTCGTCGGGCGTGTACAGGGCGATGGTCTTGAGGAAGCCGCCGGAGAACCGTTTGACGGCGTTCTCGATGTTCGCCTTCAGGCCGTTTTCGCTCAGGCTTTCGGGCAGCGTCACCGGCACGGTCCGGCGGCCGTCTTCGAGAACGAGGTGGAACCACACCTGCCGCGGGTCGAGCAGGCCGATGGTCAGCGGCCGGAAGCCGTAGCGTTCGGCCAGTTCCTGGACGAAGGCCGCGTCGCGCGTGGCCGGATCGACGATTTCGACCTGGAATTTGTCGCCGGCGCGGGCCTTGAAGTCTTCGACGACCTTGTCCAGCGAGCGGCGCAGCTGGTCGAGCGGCGGCGGCAGGTTGTCGGCCGGCGAAACGAAGGCGTGCAGGGTCACCGGGCGTTCGAGCTCGCGAAACAGCGTGCCCGAGGCGCGGTAGGCGGCGACCACCTTGCGGATCGCGCGGGTGAGATCGTACTCGGGGTTGCGCAGTTCGACGTCCAGCTCGGTCACCGAGGCGCGCCGCGCCTTGAACTCGATCAGGTCCTCGTAGCCCAGCGTTTCGTACTGGTCGCCGTACTTGACGAGGATGTCGAAGTAGGAGTTGACGACCGAGGCCTGGTATTTGCTGGCGATCTGGAAGGGCACCGGCTCGATGTCGTATTTCTCGGCCGCCTCGCGTTCGAGGTCGGGGTGCTCGGCCGGGTCGATGATTTCCACGCGCACCCGGTCGCCACCGGCGACGCGGTATTCCTCCATCAGGTCGCGCAGTTGTGGAACCAGCGGGGCGAGCAGGGGGTGGGTCTGCTTGCTGAAGTAGCCTCGGATCAGCAGCGGCTCACGCAGCGAGCGCAGCGTCTCGCGGGTCACGTCCGAGATCGAATACAGGTTGCCCTCGGTGAGGTCGATGCGCGCCCAGCCGACCCGCGCCAGCCAGACGTTGGCCGCCAGCGCGTTGGCGATCACGAGGGCGGTCAGCAGCGCCCAGCGGCCGTGCTGGCCGCCGCGACGGTTGCCCTGCCAGCGCAGCCACTCGAGGACGAAGACGTTCAGCGCCAGGAAGGTGATGACCAGACTCAGGTAGTAGTACAAGTCCCTGAGGTCGATGACGCCGCGGGTGATCGAGGCGAAACGCGCGCCGGTTCCGAGCCGCTGCAGCCACTCGGTCAGGCGCGTGCCGGCCAGGTCGGTGAGCGCGCTGGAGCCGAGCAGGTAGAACAGTCCGCAGACGACCGTGGTGACGATCAGGCTGACGATCTGGTTGTCACTGCGCGAGCTGACGAACAGCCCGATGGCGATGTAGGCCGCCGCCAGGAACAGGCTGGCGACGTAACCGCCGATCACCGGTCCCCAGTCCAGGTCGCCGAGGACGGCGATGGTGATCGGCAGCGGCAACGTCAGGGCCAGCGCCACCGCCACCAGGCCCAGGCAGGCGAGGAACTTGCCGAGCACCAGTTGCAGCGGGCTGACGGGCGCGGTGAGCAGGAACTCGAGCGTGCCGCTGCGCCGTTCTTCGGCCCACATGCGCATGGTCACGGCCGCCACCAGGAAGATCAGCAGCAGCGGCATCCACTCGAACAGCGGGCGCACGTCGGCGATGTTGCGGGCGAAGAAGGTCTCCACCCAGAAGAACACGAACAAGGTCACCGCCAGGAAGGTGCCGAGGAAGATGTAGGCGATCGGCGAGGTGAAGAAGGCGGTGAATTCCTTGCGGGCGATGCGCAGGATCTCAGGCATGGCCGGCCACCCCCCCGTTGCTGATCTCGCCGAAAATGGTTTCCAGGTCGCGGCGCTCGCGGTACAGCTCGAACAGCGCCCAACCTTGTTCGATCACCCGCCGGGCGAGCTTGGGTCCGAGCGCGTCGGCCGCTTCGCGTTCCACGTCGAGCAGCGCGCGGCGGCGGCCGTCGCCGGCGTCTTCCACGCGGCAGTCGCGCACGCCGGGCACGGCGCGCAGCGCCGCCTCGAGCGCGCCGCCCTCGGCGTCGCTGACCACCACCCAGCGCGGATAACGGCCGAGCGCGTCCATGCGGGCATCCAGGGCGAGGCGGCCGTCGCGGATGATCATCACGCGTTCGCACACCGCCTGGACTTCCTGGAGGATGTGGGTGGAGAGGATGACGGTGGCGTCCTTGGCCAGGGTGCGGATCAGGTCGCGCATGTGCAGGATCTGCGTCGGGTCGAGCCCGTTGGTGGGCTCGTCGAGGATGAGGATCTTGGGTCGGTGCAGGATGGCCTGGGCGACACCGGTGCGCTGGCGGTAGCCGCGCGACAAGGTGGCGATCGGCGCGAGCGCCTTGTCCTCGAGTTCGGTCAAGCGGATCGCTTCCCGGATCCGGCCCGGCCGTTCGTTTTCGGGCACGTCGTGCAGGGCCGCGGCGTACTCGAGGAACTCGACCACGGTCATTTCCGGGTACAGGGGACAGTTCTCCGGCAAGTAGCCGATGCGCTGCTGCACCGCTTCGCGGTCCTCGCCGATGTCGATGCCGTCGATTTCGATGCGACCGTCGGTCGGTTCCAGGTAGCCGGTGAGCATTTTCATGATGGTGGTTTTGCCGGCGCCGTTGTGGCCCAGCAGACCGACGATTTCACCGTGGCCGATGTCGAAGGACACGTCCTTCACGGCGGTGAAATCGCCGTATTTGCGGGTCAAGGATTCCGCATGGATCATCGCGAAAGCCTCCTCGTTTTTTCTTGTCTGCCCCCGAAAGCCGGGCGGGGGCGCGATTCGCCTGCGGGCGGCGCGTCTCGTCTGCCCGGCGAGGCGCGCGGGGCGATGGACCGGGCGGGACCTCGGCGAGTTCCCGGCCGGGCCGGATTCTACACGAAGGGGCCGCGGCGGCGGCAAGCGGCCGCCGCGGCGGGCGTCACAGCGGGCGGTGATCCTGCGGCGCCAGGGCGGGGATCAGGCGGCCGCTCAGGCCGGCCGCCTCGGGGCCGAGCGCCCAGAGCACGCCGCGCACCGCTTCTTCGACCGGGCGCAGTTCCTCGGGCGCCATGCCGGGGAACAGGCGCTGCATCATCGGCGAGGCCACCGGCCCCGGCTCGATGACGTTGACGGCGACGCGCGGGGCGACGTCGAGCTCGTCGGCGAGCACCGCCGCCAGGCGTTCGAGGCCCGCTTTGGAGACCGCGTAGGCCCCCCAGTAGGCCTTGTCCAGCCGGTGGGTGGTGAACAACAGCCGGCCGTCCGGCGCCCGACGCAACAGCTCCAGGCAGGCCTGGCTGAGGAGGAACGGGGCGGTGAGGTTGACGTGCAGGACGCGCTGCCAGGCCAGCGGGTCGTGGTCGACGATCGGGCAGGGCGCTTGCGCGGTGGCGGCCAGGTGGACCAGGGCGTCGAGCCGGCCGAGCCGGTCGGCGACGGCGTCGGCGAGGTCGGCGTAGTCCTTCGGCGTCGCCCCCTCCAGGTTCAGGGGGTAGATCGCGGGCTGCGCGCCGCCGTCGGCGAGGATGCGGTCGTAGAGCGCCTCGAGCGCCGGCACGCGACGGCCGAGCAGCACCACGGTGGCGCCGCGCACGCCGAGCGCGTGCGCGACGGCGGCGCCGAGGCCGCCGCCGGCGCCGGTGACCAACACCACGCGGTCGGTGAAATCGCCTTCTCCGGTCGGCTTCATGTCGTCGCTCCTCTTCGATCGGCCGGTCGTCCGGCGTGCCGCCAGGCGCGCCAGGCGACCACGAGTTTATTCACTGTCGGCAGTCGATGGCGTTGCTCGAGCACCCGGTAGCCGCCGCGCTCGATCCGGTCGAGCAGCGCTTCGTAGAGCGCCGCCATGACCATCCCGGGACGCTGCCGCAAGCGATCCGCTTCGGGCAGCTTGCGCCGCGCGTTCTCGAGGCCGGCGCGGGCCCGCCGGGCCTGGTGGGCGAACAGCGCTTGCAGTGCCGGGGTGGTGTGGCGCCGCTGCAGGGCCTCGGGCCGCACGCCGAAGGCGGCGAGCTCGTCCTGCGGGATGTAGATGCGGCCGCGGCGCGCGTCCTCGCCGGCGTCGCGCAGGATGTTGATGAGCTGCAGGGCGAGGCCGAGGTCGTGGGCGTAGTCGAGGGTGCGCCGGTCGCTGAAACCGAAGACGTGGGCGCACAGGATGCCCACCACGGACGCCACCCGATAGCAGTACAACTGCAGGGCCTTGAAATCCGGGTAGCGGGTGTGCTGCAGGTCCATCGCCATGCCGTCGAGCAGTTCCTCGAAGTAGGCCCGGTCGAGTCCGTAGCGGGCGACGGCCTCGGCGAGTGCCTGGGTCACCGGGTGGGTCGGCCGGCCGGCGTACAGCCGATCGAGCTCGGCGCGCCATTCGGCCAGGCGCCGCGCGCCGTCGCCGGCTTCGTCGTCGACGGCGTCGTCGACCAGCCGGCAGAAGGCGTACAGGGCGGTGATCGCCCGGCGCTGCGGCGCGGGCAGGAAACGGAAGGCGAGGTGGAAGTTCGAGCCGCTGGCGGCCGCCAGCCGCCGGCAGTGGCGCTCCGGGTTCATGTCGGCTTGTCGAGTCCGCGCGTTTGCTTGTCCACCGGCTCGGGTTCGACGAGCTCCTTGCGCGTCTCGATGCCGAGTTCGACGAATTTGCGCGCCCCCGGCAACACCAGGCGCTCCAGGGAGCCGACCGCGCGGTTGTAGTGCTCGACGCTGTTGCCGAGCGCGCCGCCCAGGCGGCCGAGGTGTTCGCAGAAGGTCGCCAGGCGCTGGTAGAGTTCCTCGCCCAGGCGGCGGATCTGCTCGGCGTTGCGGGCCACCGCCTGCTGGCGCCAGCCGAAGGCCACCGCGCGCAGCAAGGCGATGAGCGTAGTCGGCGTGGCCAGGATCACCTTGTTGGCCAGGGCATACTCGAGCAGTTCGGGATCCTGCTCGAGGGCGGCGCTCAAGAAGTGTTCGCCCGGCACGAACAGGACGACGTAGTCCGGTGCGTTTTCGAATTGCGCCCAGTAGGCCTTGGCCGCGAGTTCGCGCACGCGTTCGCGCATTTTGCGCGCATGCCGGGCGAGGGCGGCCTGGCGCTCGTTCTCGTCGCCGCTCTGGCAGGCGGTGAGATAGGCGTCCAGCGGCGTCTTGGCGTCGACGACGATCTCCCGCCGGTCGGGCATCCGCACGATGAGGTCGGGGCGCAGCACGCCGCCCTCGCCGCTGACGCTGGGCTGCTCGGAAAAATCGCAGTGCTCGCTCATGCCCGCCAGCTCCACCAGGCGGCGCAGGGTCAGTTCGCCCCACTGGCCGCGCACTTCCGGGCGGCGCAGGGCGTTGACCAGGTTCTGGGTTTCTTTCTGCAGGCGCAACTGGCTTTGCGCCAGGCCCTCCAGATGCTGGCGCAGCGCGCCGAAGCTTTCCTTGCGCTCCTTTTCGATTTCGCGCAATTGCCGGTCGGTTTTTTCCAGGGCGTCGCGGATCGGCCGCAGCAGCGCTTCGATGGCCTGCTCGCGGCGTTGCAGCTCGCCGACCGCCGCCTGGCGGTGCTTGTCGAGGTTCTGCTCGGCGAGTTTCAGGAACAGCGCGTTGTTGCGCTCCAGGGCCTGGCCGGCCAGAGCGGCGAAGTGGGCGTCGAGTTTGGCCAGCGCCTCGTTCAGGGCCTCGATGCGCGCCGCGCCGGCGGCGCGCTCGGCTTCCAGGGCCGCGCCGAGACGGGCGGCGCGCAGGGCGCCCAGCGCCCAGCCGAGGCCGAAGCCGAGCAGCAGGCCGGCGGCCAGGGCGAGGGTGGACCAGAGCAGCAGCGGCGGGAAGGGCAGGTCGGTCACGGCAGGCGTGGATCCAGCCAGGCGTGCAGGGCCTCGGCGTCGGCGATGATAGCATCGGCGCCCCAGCGGCACGGGTCGTCTTCGGCCTCGCGGTATCCCCAGGCGGCGACCAGCGCCGCGAGGCCGGCGGCGCGGGCGGCTTCGACGTCGCGCCGGTCGTCGCCGAGGTAGACGGCCTGGGCGGGCGGCACCGCGCACTGCCGGCAGGCGCTCTGCAGGCCTTCGGGATCCGGCTTGGGCCGCTTAAGCCGATCGCCGCCGATGAGCACCGCGCAGCGGCGCGCCAGGTCCAGGGCGTCGAGCACGGCCGCGGCCAGGTCCTGGGGCTTGTTGGTGACCACCCCCCAGGGCAGGCCGGCGGCTTCGAGGCGGGCGAGCACGCCGTCCAGGCCCGGAAACAGGCGCGCGGCCCGGGCCGGCGCCGCCGCGTAACGTTCCAGCAGTTCGGCGCGCAGCGCCTCGAGTTCGGCGCCGTCCGGCGGCGGATCGAAGGCGCGCCGCAGCAGGGCGCGGGCGCCGCGGGAGACGGCCGGGCGCAGGGCCTCGAGCGGCCGGGGCGGCAGGCCGCGGGCGGTGCGCATGGCGTTGACCACGGCGGCCAGATCCGGCGCCGTGTCCACGAGGGTGCCGTCCAGGTCGAACAGGAACAGGCGCAAGACGGCCGGGCTTCCGTTCACGCCGCCGGCGGCCGGCGGCAGCACAGCAGGTAGTTGATCGACACGTCGCGCGCCAGGCGCGCCCGGCGCCGCCAGGGGTCGTAGCACAGGCCGGTGACGTCCACCGGTTCCAGCCCGTGCGTCCGCGCCGCCGCGGCCAGTTCCGAGGGGCGGATGAAGCGCGCGTAGTCGTGGGTGCCGCGCGGCAGCAGCCCGAACAGGTACTCGGCGGCGACGATGGCGCCGAAGAAGGCGCGCGGCGTGCGGTTGAGGGTGGAGAAGATCACCCAGCCGCCGGGCGCGACCAGGGTCGCCGCCGCCGCGATCGGTGCATCGGGCTCCGGCACGTGCTCGAGCAGTTCCAGACAGGTGACCACGGTGAAAGCGGCCGGGGCTTCGGCGGCCAGGGCGGCGGCGTCCTGGAGCCGGTAATCGATGTCCAGGCCGCGGGCGGTGGCGTGTTCCCGGGCGGCGGCCAGGGCGGTTTCGGCCAGGTCGATGGCCGTCACCCGTGCGCCGCGCTCGGCCATGGCTTCGGCGAGCAATCCGCCGCCGCAGCCGATGTCGAGCACGCGCTTGCCGTCGAGCCCGCCGACCTGCCGTTCGATGTAGTCCAGGCGGGCGGGGTTGATGTCGTGCAGGGTGCAAAACGGCCCGTCCGGGTTCCACCAGTCGGCGCCCGGGCGGTCGAATTTGGCGAGTTCGGCCTGGTCGGCGGTGGTGGCGCTCATGGCCCGGCGATGCGCGCGCGCCAGCCCTCGGCGCACGCGATCAGTTCGCCCTCGTCGAGGTCGACGAGGGCGCGGTTCTGCAGCAGCGGCCGGCCGGCGACCCAGACGTCGCTGACCTGGTTGCGCTGCGTGCAGTAGACCAGGTGCGAAAGCGGATCGTAGACCGGCTGGCTTTCCAAGACGCCCAGGTCGACGGCGACCAGGTCGGCCCATTTGCCGGGTTCCAGGCTGCCGATCTCGCCGTCCAGGCCGAGCGCCCGGGCGCCGCCGAGGGTGGCCATTTCCAGGGCCTGGGCGGCCGGCACCGCGGCGGCGTCGCCGGACACCGCCTTGGCCAACAGGGCGGCGGTGCGCATCTCGCCGATGAGGTCCAGGTCGTTGTTGCTGGCGGCGCCGTCGGTGCCCAGGGCGACGTTGACGCCCGCTTCGAGCAGGGCCTGCACGGGGCAGAAACCGCTGGCGAGCTTGAGGTTCGATTCCGGGCAGTGGACGACGTGGGCGCCGGTCTCGGCCAGGCGGGCGATTTCGGCCGGCTCGAGCTGGGTCATGTGCACGGCCATCAGCCGCGGCGAGACGAGCCCCAGGGCGTCGAGCCGGGCGAAGGGCCGGCGGCCCTCGCGCGCCACGGCCTCGTCGACCTCGCCGGCGGTCTCGTGCAGGTGGATCATGATCGGGATGTCCAGCTCCTCGGCCAGCGTGCCGAGTTTTTCCAGCGGCGCGTCGGAGACCGTGTAGGGCGCGTGCGGGGCGAAGAAGGTGTACAGGCGCCGCTCGGCGCGCAGCTTGTCGTGCAGCGCCGCGCCTTTGCTCAGGTATTCGTCGGGGTCTTGCGCCCACACCGTCGGAAAGTCCAGGACGATCAGTCCGACCGCGGCGCGCAGGCCGGTGCTGCGGGCGACTTCGGCGACGGCGTCGGGGAAGAAATACATGTCGGCGAAGCAGGTGGTTCCGCCCTTGATCATTTCCGCCGCCGCCAGCCGGGTGCCGTCGAGCACGAAACGCTCGTCGACCCACTTCTGTTCGGCCGGCCAGATGTGCTCCTGCAGCCAGACCATCAGCGGCCGGTCGTCGGCCAGACCGCGGAAGAGGGTCATGGCGGCGTGGGTGTGGGCGTTCACCAGCCCCGGGATGAGGGCGTGGTCGGGGCGCTGCACCACCCGCTCGGCGCGGTAGCGTCGCCGCGCCTCGGCGGCGGGCAGGATCTCGAGGATGCGACCGCCGCGCACGGCCACGGCGTGGTCTTCCAGGACCGCGGCGCGCGGCACCACGGGGATCACCCAGCGCGCTTCGACGAGCAGATCGATCGCTTCGGCTTCCATGGCGGCGAACGATACCCCGCGGGTCGGGCCTCGGCAAGCCCGAGGCCGTATAATGCGGCACGCCTCTCCCATTCGCCCCCCTTGGCATGTCGTTCGCCGCGCCGTTTGCGCTGTTGCCTTCGCCGGAAGACGGCCCCGCGGCCTGGCGGCTGTTCGAACGGCCGCGGGCGGTGTTGTGCGCGCGCCGCCCTGGCGAGGTGATGCCGGTGCTGCGTGAGGCCGAGGCGCATGCGGCGGCCGGCGGTTGCGCGGTCGGTTTCGTCGCCTACGAGGCGGCACCGGCGTTCGACACGGCGATGCTCACCGCGCCGCCTTCGCCGGCCTTGCCGCTCGCCTGGTTCGGCCTGTTCGACTCGGGGCGGCCGCTGTCGCTGCTCGAACCGGCCACCGGCTGGCGGCTCGGCCCCTGGCGGGCGGCGCTGCCGGCCGGCGCCTACTGCCGGCGCGTGGCGCGCATCCGCCGCATGATCCGCGACGGGGTTTGTTACCAGGTCAACTACTGTTACCCGCTGACGGCGCCGTTCGCCGGCGACGCGCTGGCCTGGTTCGCGGCCTTGTGGGCGGCGCAACGCTCGGCGCACGCCGCTTATCTGGATTTGGGGGTGGTGCAGATCCTGTCGGTGTCGCCCGAGCGCTTTCTCGCGGTGGACGGCGAATGGGTCGAGAGCCGGCCGATGAAGGGCACGCGGCCGCGGGCGCCGCGCACGGTCGAGGATCGCGAGGTCGCCGCGGCCCTGCACCGGGCGGCCAAGGACCGGGCGGAGAACGTGATGATCGTCGACATGGTGCGCAACGATCTGGGGCGGCTGGCCGAACCGGGCAGCGTCACCGTGCCGTCGTTGTTCGCCGTCGAGCGTTATCCGACCGTCTGGCAGATGATCTCCACGGTGCGGGCGCGCAGCCGCGCGCCGCTGGCCGAACTGTTCGCCGCCGCGTTCCCGCCGGCCTCGATCACCGGTGCGCCCAAGATCCGGGCGATGCGCGTGATCGCACAGCTGGAAACGACGCCGCGCGGCGTCTACACGGGCGCCGTCGGCGTTTTCGGCCCGGGCCGGCGCGCGCGTTTCAACGTGGCGATCCGCACCGCCTGGGTCGACCGCCGCCGCGGCCAGGCCCATTACGCGGTCGGCGGCGGCATCGTCTGGGACTCGCGGCCGGAGGACGAGTACGCCGAGACGCTGAGCAAGGCGGCCGTGCTCGCCGAGGCCGGCCGGCGCTTCGCGCTCCTGGCCTCGCTGCGCGTGGAGGATGGCCGGCCCGTGTTCCTCGAGGACCACCTGGCGCGGCTGGCCGACAGCGCCGCCTATTTCGATTTTCCCTGCGACGCCGCGACGGTGCGCCGGGCCGTGCTCGAGGCGGCCGCGTCCGCGCGCGGGCCCGCCAAGCTGCGCTTGACCCTGGACGTGCACGGGCGGCTCGGGATCGATCTGGCGCCGCTCACGTCCCTGGACGGCGCCGTGGTCGGCCTGGCCGCCGGACCCAGCGACACGCGCAGCCCCTGGCACTGTCACAAGACGACCGCCCGCGAGGTCTACCGGCGCTGCCTGCCGCCCGGTTGCGACGACGCCTTGCTTTGGAACGCCGACGGCGGCCTGACCGAATCGACCTTCGCAAACCTGGTGCTGAAACTGGAAGACGGTTTTTACACGCCGCCGGCGGCGCGGGGACTGTTGCCGGGCGTGTGGCGCAAGCGCCTGCTCGAGGCCGGCGCCATCGCCGAGCGCGAGTTGTTTTGCGCGGATCTGGCGCGGGCGCGCGCGTTGTTCCTGATCAATTCGGTGCGTGGTTGGCTGCGGCTGCAACCCGACGGGCCGGCGCGCTGGCGGCTGCGCGAGACCGCTCGACCGTTTTCCCTGGATCCGAACGAGGTGGACGATGAACGCAGCGGCATTCGAGCCCGCCCTGCGCTGGACGGGTGAAGCGCTGGAAGTGCTCGACCAGCGCCGCCTGCCGGCCGAGACGGTGTACCTGCGGCTGGATGACGCCGCGGCGGTGGCCGAGGCCATCCGCGGCATGGCGGTGCGCGGCGCGCCGGCGATCGGCCTGGCGGCGGCCTACGGCGTGTGCCTGGCGGCGCGCCATTGGAGCAGGGTGCTGGGCGGGCAGGCCGGGCCGTGGCGGACGCGCGTGGCCGAGGACATGGCACGGCTCGCCGCCAGCCGGCCGACGGCGGTGAACCTGCACACCGCGCTGGCGCAGTTGCGCCCGCTGATCGAGGCCGAACCGCCGGCCGCGCCCGAGGATCTGCTCGCCGCGGTCAGCCGCATGCACGACCGCTTGCGCGAGGCGGACCGCGCCATGGCCGAGGCCGGCGCCGCCCGCCTGGCGCCGGGGGCGCGGGTGCTCACGCATTGCAACACCGGGGCGCTGGCCAGCGCCGGCTGCGGCACCGCGCTGGGGGTGATCCGCGCCGCCCACGCCCGCGGTCTGCTCGGCGCGGTCTACGCCACCGAGACGCGGCCGTGGTTGCAGGGCGCGCGCCTGACCGCCTGGGAGCTCGGCCGGGCGGGAATCCCGTTCCAGTTGGTCTGCGAGGGCGCCTGCGGCGCCCTGATGCAGCAGGGGCGGGTGGACTGGCTGGTCGTCGGCGCCGACCGCATCGCCGCCAACGGCGACGTGGCGAACAAGATCGGCACCTACACGCTCGCGGTGCTGGCCCGCCGCCACGGCGCGCGGGTGATGGTGGTGGCGCCGACCGACACCTTCGATCCCACCCTGGACAGCGGCGCGGCGATCCCGATCGAAACCCGCGCCGCGGAGGAGCTCACCACCCTGGCCGGCCGCCCGCTGGCGCCGCCGGGCACGCCGGCTTGGAACCCGGTGTTCGACGTCACCCCGGCCGAATTGATCGACCTCATCGTCACCGAGAAAGGGGTGATCGAACAACCGGACCGCGCCGGCGTCGCGCGCCTGCTCGCCTTGCGCTGATCGCGTGCGGAATGCAGCGTCTGCGCACCGTCGTGGTGCGACGCCGGCGCGCGACCGGCGGCCGGACCGGGCTTGCCGGCTGGCATGGATCTTGAACGAGGGGGCGCGGACCGAAACGCGGCCCCAGTTTCAGGCGGCCCGGGCCGTGCCCAGGAGGGCTTTCGGTCCGCCGCCCGCGCCGCCGGCGCGGGCGGGCCAGGGAGGGAATCGTCCCGTTACCCAACCCCGTTCCGCTTGGAGGATCCGATGGCCTATCTCGCCCCCGCAGAGTTCGTCACCAAGATGGTGGACGCCGCCGAAGCGAAAATCTTCATGTCCACCCGCGACACCTTGATCCGCGGTTTCATGGCCGGCGCGATCCTGGCGCTGGCGGCGGTGTTCGCGATCACCATCGCCGTCCAGACCGGCAACGCCCTGGTCGGGGCGGTGCTGTTTCCGGTCGGTTTCATCATGCTGTACCTGCTCGGTTTCGACCTGGTCACCGGCGTGTTCATGCTCGCGCCGCTCGCCTGGCTGGACCGGCGGCCGGGCGTGACTTGGGCGGCGATCCTGCGCAACTGGGGACTGGTGTTCGTCGGCAACTTCGCCGGCGCCCTGACCGTGGCCTTCATCATGGCCTTCGTGTTCACCTACGGGTTCTCCACCGATCCCGGCCCGGTCGGGACCAAGATCGCCGGCATCGGCGAGGCGCGCACCCTCGGTTACGCCCAGTACGGGATCGCGGGTTGGTTCACGATCTTCTTGCGCGGTGTGCTGTGCAACTGGATGGTGTCGACCGGGGTCGCCGGGGCGATGATCTCCACCCACGTGAGCGGCAAGGTGGTGGCGATGTGGATGCCGATCCTGGTGTTCTTCTACATGACCTTCGAGCACTCCGTGGTGAACATGTTCTTGTTCCCCTTCGCCCTGCTGATGGGCGGCGGATTCTCGATCGCCGAGTACTTCATCTGGAACGAGATCCCGACGTTGCTCGGCAACATCGTCGGCGGCATCGCCTTCACCGGCCTGACCCTGTACAGCACGCACGTGCGCACCGCCCCTGCGCGGCGTCTCGAGCGTTGAACACGGGAACCATCGCCACCGCCGCGCCGATGCGCGGCCCGACCTGGCGCGGCGGCGCGGTGTCCAGCCGCGGCCGCCGCGCCGTCAACCAGGACGCCTGCGGGCTGCGGTTGCCCGAGGACGAGGCGGGGCGCGCCAAGGGCGCCGTGGCGGTGGTCGCCGACGGCATTTCCAGCAGCGGCGTCGCCCACGAGGCGGCGCAGGCCGCCGTCAAGGGGTTCATCGAGGACTACTACTCGACCAGCGACGCCTGGTCGGTGCCGACCGCGGCCTACCGGGTGATCGACGCGCTCAACGCCTGGTTGTACGCCCACAGCCGCCGCGGGCCCTTTCGTTACGATCGCGATCGCGGCTACGTGTGCACCTTCAGCGCCGTGGTGCTGCGCGGCACCCGTGCCCATGTGTTCCACGTCGGCGACGCGCGCGTCTACCGCCTGCGCGCCGGCCAGCTCGAACAGTTGACCGAGGACCATCGCGTGCCCGTCGGCGGCGGCGAACACCACCTGGCGCGGGCCCTGGGCTGCCAGCCGCGCGTGCGCATCGACCATCGCGTGTTGCCGCTCGCCGCCGGTGACCGGTTCGTGTTGCTCACCGACGGCGTCCACGAAGCGTTGGATGCATCCGAGATCCGTGCCATCGTTGCAGCGCACGAAGCGCCCCAGGCCGCCGCGCGGGCCCTGGTCGACGCGGCGCTGGGCCGCGGCGCCAAGGACGATCTCACCGCCGTGGTGATCGAGGCGGCGAACCTGCCGGCCGCGGACGGTCGCGGGACGATCGACGGCGCCCGCCTGCCGCCCGCGCCGCCGCTCGCCGCCGGCGGCCTGTTCGAGGGGTATCGTGTGCTGCGCCCTTTGAGCCGCACCCACCGCAGCCACCTTTACCTGGTCCGCGACGAGACCGACGGCGAACGCCGGGTGTTGAAGGTGCCGTCCGCCGAAACGGCCGAGTCGCGCGCCGCCCTGGACGCGATGGCGTTGGAGGATTGGGCCCTGCGCCGGATCGATCACCCGCACGTGCTGCGCGCGGCGCCGCGCCGCCGCCCGCCCGAACATCTGTACGTCGTCACCGAGTACGTCGAGGGCAGCACGCTGCGCCAGTGGCTCCTGGACCACCCACGCCCTTCCCTCGACGCCGTGCGCGACATCGCCGAGCAGATCGCCCGCGGGCTCGACGCCTTGCACCGCCTGGAGATGCTCCACCAGGACTTGCGGCCCGAGAACGTCATGATCGACCGCGACGGCGTCGTCAAGCTGATCGACCTGGGCTCGGTGCGCGTCGCCGGGCTGGAGCGCGAGGGCGCCGATGCTTTGCACATCGAGGTGCCCGGCGCGATCCAGTACGCCGCGCCGGAATATTTCCTCGGGGACACGGCCGACCGGCGTGCCGACGTCTACGCCTTCGGCGTGCTGCTCTACGAGGCGCTCAGCGGCGGGGCGCTGCCCTACGGCACCGCCGCCGCCCGGTGCCGCCGCCGCGCCGACCTGCGTCGCCTGCGTTACCGCAGCCTGCTGGCCAGCCGACCGGACGTGCCCCCGTGGGTCGATCGGGCCCTGCAGAAGGCCGTGCACCCCGACCCGATGCGGCGCCATGAGGCCCCCAGCGAACTGGTCGCCGATCTGCGCCGTCCCAACCCGGCCCTGGCCGTACACCGCTGCCCCCCGCTGGCCGAGCGCCACCCCGAGGCGTTCTGGAAAGCCGTTTCGCTGTTGCTGGCCTGCGCCCTGTTCGCCAGCCTGCTGCTCGGCCGCTGAGCCCCCGATTTAAAGTTCGTCTGTGGCCGGCCGATGGGCGGAGGGCGGCATGTGCCGTCCCAGTACACGCGCAGGAGACGAGCGTGTCCGAGCAGGCCTGGACCGAAGCCGACCGACCCTCTCCCGCACGCCAGGAAGGACGCATCTGGGTGCTGTGCGCCGATGCCGAGCGCCGCCACCGGCTTGCCGAAGCCCTGGCGGCGATCGACGCCGACCGCGTCGTGTCCGCGGACGACCCGGCGCGCCTCCGGGGCCTGGGCGCCCGCGACGTGGTGGTGCTGGCGCCGCCGCCGCCGGCGCGCCCGGAAGGCGGCGCCCTGGAAACCCTGCAGCGCAGCCTGCACCCGGCCGCGGTGGTGCTGTACGACCAGGGCGATCCGGCCTGGCTGTCGGCGGCACCGCTCGCCATCCAGGGGCGGCTCACCGACGCCGACCTGGCCGACGCGCGGAAGCTGGCCGCGGTGTTGTCGATCAGCGCCGCGCGGGCCCGGGCCCTGAACAGCCTGCGCCTGGCCCGGCAACGCTACGAACTGGCGATGACCGCCACCCGCGACGGCGTCTGGGACTGGCACGTCCGGACCCGCCGCTTCTGGATGTCGGACCACTTCTACGACCTGCTCGGTTACCCGCGCGGCAGCCTGGAGCCGAATGTCGACAGTTGGAAAGCGTTGCTGCACCCCGACGACGCCGATGCGTTCTGGCAGGCCTTGCAGCGCTACGTCGATTCGGCCGGACCGGAGGACGCGTTCCTGCTCGAACACCGCCTGCGCACGCACGACGGCGAGTACCGCTGGTTCCTGACCCGCGGCAAGGCGGTCCTCGGCGCCGGCGGCAGAGTCTTGCGGGTGGTCGGCTCGATTTCCGACATCCACGACCGCAAGCGCATGGAGGACGAACTCACCCGCAGCGAGGAACGCTACTTCCTGGCCGTGCGCGGCGCCGGCGTGGGGCTGTGGGACTGGGACATCGAGACCGGCGAGCTGTACTGGTCGGACCGCTTCAAACGCATGCTCGGCGTGAGCGCCTCCGCCTTCCAGCCGAAATTCGAGTTCATGCTCGAGCGCGTGCACCCCGAGGACCGCCCGGCGTTCGAGGCGGCGCTCAAGGCGCACCTCGAAGAAGAGGCGCGTTTCGACATCCAGTGCCGCATGCGCCACGAGCAGGGACACGACGTGTGGATCCATGCGCGCGGCCAGGCCATCTGGGGCGACGACGGCAAGGCGACGCGCATGGCCGGTTCGGTGGCCGACATCACCGAGGTGAAGAAGGCCGAGCAGGAAAAGGTCAACATGGAGGTACAGCTTCGCCACGCGCAGAAGCTGGAGGCGATCGGCCAGCTCGCCGCGGGCATCGCCCACGAGATCAATACGCCGATCCAGTTCGTCGGCGACAACACGCGCTTTTTCAAGGACGCTTTCGAGGACATCAAGGGCCTGCTCGAGGACCAGCAAGCGCTGCTCGAGGCGGTCGAACGCGGCGAAGGGGCCGCCGAGGCCGCAGCGCGCCTGCGCGAGCGCATCGAAGCGATCGACCTGCCCTACCTGCTCGAGGAAATCCCGCAGGCCATCGAACAGTCGCTCGACGGCGTGCGGCGGGTGGCCGACATCGTCAAGGCGATGAAGGAGTTCTCGCATCCGGGCTCGGCGTCGAAGGAGCTGAGCGACCTGAACAAGAACATCCTCAACACTATCACCGTGTCGCGCAACGAGTGGAAGTACGTCGCCGACCTGGAAACGGACCTCGACCCGGACCTGCCGCAAGTCGAATGCCTGCCCAACGAACTCAACCAGGTGATCCTCAACATGATCGTCAACGCCGCGCACGCCATCGCGGACGTCGTCAAGGACAGCGGCGAGAAGGGCAAGATCACCATCCGCACGCGGGCCGACGGCGACCACTGCGAGATCACCATATCCGACACCGGAAAGGGCATCGCCCCCGAACACCGCGACCGCATATTCGACCCGTTCTTCACGACGAAGGAAGTGGGCAAGGGCACCGGTCAGGGGCTCGCCATTGCCTACTCGGTGGTGGTGGACAAGCACGGCGGACGCATCGACGTCGACAGCGAAGTGGGGCGGGGCACGACGTTCCGCATCCGCATCCCGCTGCGCGCCGAATCCACAAAACAGATGCCGAGACGAGCCGATGAAACGACTGCTGTTCGTGGATGACGAGGCCGACATCCTGCGCGGCCTCAAGCGCATGCTGCATCCCTACCGGAAGGAATGGGAAGTGGTGATGGTCTCCTCGGGCGCGGAGGCGCTCGAGGCGCTGGAAAAACAGCACTTCGATTGCATCGTCTCGGACATGCGCATGCCCGGCATGAGCGGCGCGGAACTGCTCAGCCGGGTCGCCGAGCGCTTTCCTTCGGTGGCGCGCTTCGTCCTCTCGGGGCACGCCGACAGCGGCCCGATCATGCAGGCCGTGCCGGTCACGCACCAGTACCTGTCCAAGCCCTGCAGCGCCAAGCACCTGATCAACGTGGTGCGGCGGGCGCTGGCCCTGCACGACCTGGTCGGGGACGAGACCCTGCAGGCGATCATCGGCGGCACCGCCGAGCTGCCCAACCGGCCCGAGGTGTACTCGAAGCTGACGCAGCTTTTGGCGGACGACGACGTCTCCTTGCGGGACGTCGCGGCGGTGATCGAGCAGGATGTCGGCTTGTCCGCCAAGATCCTCAAGGTGGTCAACAGCGCCTTCTTCGGTCTGGCCCAGCAGATGACCCGCGTGCAGGACGCCGTCGGCTACCTGGGCATCAACACCGTCAAGGGGCTGGTGCTCGGCGAGGAGACGTTCCGCGCCTTCCAGCCGCCGCGCGTGCCCGGCTTTTCCCTCGACGAGGAATACCGCTTGTCGATGCGGGTCGCGCGCCTGGCGCAGGACGTGCTGCGCGGCGAGAAGGAGCAGTCCGAACACGCGTTCATCGCCGGGCTGTTGCACCGGGCCGGGCGTCTGCTGCTCGCCCAGAAGCTGCCGGACAAGCTCGCCGAAGCGATCCGCCTGCAGGCCGAAACCGACTGCGATCGCCCGCGCGCCGAGCGCGAGGTGTTCGGCGTGGACAGCGGACGCGTCGGCGCCTACCTGCTCGGCCTGTGGGGGCTGCCGTATCCCGTGGTGGAAGCGGTGGCCAACCAGTATGCGCCCTGGGACGTGCCCCACGACAGCTTTCAGGCGGTGGACGCGTTGTACACGGCGCGTGCCCTGGTCGAGGAGGCGGCCGCCACGCCCGGTCGGACGCCGCTCGATACGAACCACCTGCAACGCCTGGGCGTCGCCGACCGCCTCGAGGCGTGGCGGGAACGCTGTGCCGAGCTCCAGGAGGCCGGTGAGGCATGAACAGCGTGCTCGACCTGCCGCGCGTTCTGCTCGTCGACGACGAGCCGGCGGTGCTCGACGGTCTGCGCCGCCAGCTCCACGGGCTGCCGTTCGCCTTGTACACCGCAAACAGCGGCACCGAAGGGCTGGCGCGGCTCCAGGAGGACGGGCCGTTCGCGGTGGTCGTCTCCGACATGCGCATGCCGGGCATGGACGGCGCCGCCTTCCTGGCCGAGGTGCGTCGCCTCGCACCGGACACCGAGCGGATCCTGCTCACCGGGCACGCCGACGCCGAGGCGGCGATCGCGGCCGTCAACGAGGGCCAGATCTTCCGATACCTGGTCAAGCCCTGTGACCGCGAAACCCTGGAGTCGGCCCTGCGCGAGGCGATCGACCGCTACGACCGCACGCTGGCCACGCGCGCCATGTTGGCCAAGAACGAGTACCTGCAGATGCTGTCGATGGAAGACCCGCTGCTGGGCATCGGCAACCGCCGCGCCCTGGAGCGGGATCTCGAGTACATGCACAGCATTGCGCGCCGTTACGACCATCCCTACAGCGTCTGCTATTTCGACATCGACGGTTACCTCGCCTACGTGCAAGAACACGGCCGGCGGGCGGGTGAACGCCTGCTGGAGCTGCTCGCCGGGCACATCGCTTTCGGCGTGCGCGAGGCCGACCGGCTGTACCGCGACGAGACCGACCGGCTGGTCCTGCTGCTCGTCGAAACCGCGCCCGAGCAGGCGCAAATCCTGGCCGAACGCCTGGCCGAAGGCTGGCGCGAGGACGGCGGCGACGGCGCGCCGCGGCCGAGTTTCAGCGCCGGCATCGGCGGTTTTCGCGGGGCGCAGGACGAGCGCAACTGGACGGCGGTGCTCACCCAGGCGCTGGCCTCCTTGCGCGCGGCGAAAGTGCAGGGCAAGGGCCGCACCGTGTTCCTGGAGACGCCATGAGCGAATCACCGTCCCCCCGTCGCACCGAGTCCGCGGGCGACACCCTGAAGAAGGTGCTGTTCGTGGACGACGAGCCGAACCTGCTCGCCGGCATCCGGCGGCAGCTGCGCGGTCGCTACCAGGTGCACACCGCCGAGAGCGGCGCCGCCGGGCTCGAGGTCGTGGAAGAGGCCGGGCCGTTTCCCGTGGTGGTGTCGGACATGCGCATGCCGCAGATGGACGGCGCGACCTTCCTCGCCAAGGTCCGGCAGCGCGCGCCGAACACGGTGCGCATCCTGCTCACCGGGCAGACCGACATCGAGTCGGCCATTTCCGCCGTCAACGACGGCCAGATCTTCCGTTTCCTGCTCAAGCCGTGTCCCACCGAGACCTTGACCGCCATCCTCGACGAGGCGATCAACCAGTACCGGCTGATCACGGCCGAAAAAGAACTGCTCGAAAAAACCTTGCGGGGCAGCATCAAGGTGCTCACCGACATCCTCGGCCTGGTCAACCCGGTCGCCTTCGGCCGCAGTGCCCGCAGCCGGCGGTTCGTCGCGCACATGGCCGCCAAGCTGGGCCTGCCCAACCGCTGGCAATACGACATCGCCGCGATGCTGTCGCAAATCGGGTGTGTCACGCTGCCGGCGGACCTGCTCGCCAAGGTGTATGCCCAGCAGCCGCTCGATGACGAGGAACGGCGGGCTTTCGAAGCCCATCCGGCCACCGGCCGCGAACTGATCGAGAAGATCCCGCGCCTGAAGATGGTGGCCTTGATGATCGGCGCGCAGAAGCGGCCGATCGGCGAGCTGGCGGCCAAGCCCGCGGCCCAGTTGACGCCCGACGTTTTGGGCGGACAGATGCTCGGCATCGCGCTGGCCGTGGACCACTTGCTCGCCAGCGGGCGCAGTTTCCCCGAGGCGCTCGAGGCCTTGCGCCGCGCACCCGAGCAGTACCACCCGCAGCTCGTCGAGGCCTTGTCGGACATGAAAGACGTCCGCGCCGTCGAGCAAAGGCGCAGCGTCACCGCCGCGCAGCTCAACACGGCCATGGTCATCGACGAGGACCTTTACACCAAGAACGGCGTGCTCGTCGTCACCCGCGGCCAGGACGTCACCGAAGCGATGCTGGCGCGGCTGCGCGCCTTGTCCCAGAGCGGCAACCTGCGCGAACCGTTCCGGGTGCTCATCCAGGCCTAGCGTGGCCGGCCGCACCGCCGCCGCTGCGGCGGGATCGGCCCCGCCGGGCGTTCACGCCTTGCCCAGTGGTTGGCGCAGCGGCGTCGTGCCCTCGTCTTCGCCGGGGCCGTAGGTCAAGGGCCCCTCGCCGCCGCGCAGCGCCTGCAATACGCCCTGCAACACGCGCCGCTGGCCTTCCACGCGCCGGCCGTTTTCCAGGTTCAAGCGGCGGCAGTCCTCGAGACAGGCGCACAGCGCCTGCCAGCGTGAAGACAGATCCGCAGCGCGAGCGGCCAGCGCCGCCTCGACCCGTTTGCGGGTGGCGTCCGGCTCCAGCCCGAGCGCCGCGAGCAGGGCGGCATCGGCCTCGCGCAAGGTGCCGAGCAGGGCCTGCTGTTCACAAGTGAGCCGCTCGATGGCGGCGAGGTCGCGCGCCGCGAGCGCTTCGCCCTGTGCGCGCAAGTGCTCGCGCAGGGCGCGGGCGGTGTCGAGCAAGTGGTCCAGGAGGGCGGCCGCGTCCATGGCCGGTCCCGTTCAGCGCCGCAACTGCGCTTCGAAAGCGATGAAGCGCTCGGCGACCCGGGCCGGGTCGATCCGGTAATGGCCGCCGTCGATCGCGGTGCGCAAGGCTTCGACCCGCGCCCGGTCCACCACCGGGACCGCGTCCAGGGCCCGCACCAGCGCTTCGACCTGGCGGGCGGTGTCGCTCAGGCGCAACGCGCTGCGCGCCGCCGCGTCCAGCGCCGGTGCCGGTGCCGGACCGCCGCCTGCTTGACGGGTTTGCCGTGCACCCGGATCGAGCCGGGTGATCTTGCCGCCGTCGCCGACGGAGTGAATGGACTGACTCAAGGCCGCAACTCCTTGCCCTTACGGGCGGTGATGGCCTGTCGCTGGCGTAGCTAGCGGCCGCGCGTCCCCGGACTTGAATCCCATTCGTATTTGCACGCTCAGGGCCCCACCGCGACCCGGTCCGGGCCGGTCACGCGACCTTCGACGATGCGGCCGCTGCGCAGGTTGCGCACGCGCACGCGGTCGCCGGCGCCGCCGCCCTGCAGGGCCGTGCCTTCGGCGTGCACCGCGATGCGTCCGTCCTGCCAGACCAGGGTCACCCGCCGGCCGCTTTCGACCCAGCGCGGACGCTCCACCAGCCCCGGTGTGATCACCTGCCCGGCGGCGAGGTGGCGGCGCAGGCGCAGGCCGACGAGCGCCTCGACCGAGTCGAAATAACCGCCCCCGAGGCGGTTGAGATCGCGCGCCTCCAGCCTCAGGTCGGCGGCGGTCAGGGCCTGGTCCCGTTGCAACGGGCGGGCGCTGACGACCACGGCAACCCGCCGGTGCAGCCGCACCGGCACGTAGATCCGCCATTGCGGGTCCGGGCAGCTCACGGCGACGGCGCTCGGGCCGTAGGCGCGGGCCGCCGGCGGTGGCGCGGCGACCGGCGCCTGGCGGCAGCGGGGCAGGCGCAAGCGCCGATCGAGATCGACCCGCAGCGACACCGTGCCGCGCTCGTCTCCGTTCTCGTCGGCGAGCAGCGCGGCGCGCGCCGCCGCCTCGATGCGCGACGGGTTTTCCAGATCCGCGGCGGCCGCCGCACACAGCGGCGCGAGCCAAAGGGCGAGCCAGGCAGAGCGCATGGATCGACTCCTCGTTGCGAACGACCCCCCCGTGACGAGGCAAGGGGCGTGCCAGCCCCGCGCCGCCGCCGGCGGCGGCAAGGGCGGCGGCAAAGGCGGCACGGTTTGCCGCCCGGGCGGCAAGGTTTTGCCGCCGCCGCCGGCCGGCGTGCGCATCGAAGCGGCGTTTCGGCGCTGGCACGGCCCTTGCTCGACACGCTGCGAGTCCGTTCGAGGAACACGCGATGAACGCACTGGACCGTCACTTGGGCATCCACGCGCAGGCCTTGTTGTTGTGGGAGCGTCGCGCCGAGTTGATCGCGGCCAACCTCGCCAATGCCGACACGCCGCACTACAAAGCGCGCGACATCGATTTCGCCGCCGTGCTCGCCGGCCGCGCCACCGGATTGACTCCGGCGCGCAGTCATCCCGATCACCTGGGGCCGGCGGAGCGCTCCGCGCCGTCGCGTTACCGGCTGCCGTTGCATCCGTCCCTGGATGGCAACACGGTGGAAACCCAGGTCGAGCACGCGCTGTTCGCCGAGAACGCGCTGCGCTACCAGATGACGCTGGATTTCCTCGGGCGCAAGTTCAGCGGCCTGGTCCGTGCTTTGCGGGGAGAGTGACATGGGCTTGATGAACGTCTTCGCCATCGCCGGCAGCGGTCTGGTCGCGCAAACCGTGCGCATGAACACCGTCGCCAGCAATCTGGCCAACGCCGGCGTGGAGGCGGGCTCGGCCGAGACCGCCTACCGCGCCCGCCACCCGGTTTTCCAGGCGGTCTACGACCGCGCGCTCGGCGGTGTCGCCGCGGTGCGGGTGGCCGGCATCGTCGAAAGCACCGCCGAGCCGCCGCGCCGTTACCGCCCCGATCACCCGCTGGCCGACGCCGAGGGTTACGTCTACGAGTCGAACGTCAACATCGTCGAAGAAATGACCGACCTCTTGTCGGCCTCGCGCAGTTACCAGGGCGGCGTGGAATTGCTCGACACCGCCAAGGACTTGATGCTCGCCACTTTGCGGCTGGGTGAGAACTGAAACGGAGGAGACGTGCCATGAGCATCGACACCGCCGTGCTCGATCGACTCGGCCTGAACCGCAACACGGCCCTGGACTCGGCCCGCGGGCGCGGCGCCGAGGATCTCGGCGTGCAGGACTTCTTGACCTTGATGCTGGCCCAGATCCGCAACCAGGATCCCTTCCAGCCGCAGCCCGGCGGCGAGTTCATCGCCCAGCTCGCCCAATTTGGCACCGTCTCGGGCATCGAGGGGCTGCGCGCCGCTTTCGACCGCTTCAGCACCCAGACCGGCGGCGCCCAGGTGTTGCAGGCCGCCGCCTTGCTCGACCGCAACGTGCTGGTCGAAGGCGACACGCTGCTGCACGAACCGGGCCGCCCCGGCAAGGGCGTGATCGCGTTGCCGCAGAGCACTGCGTCGCTGAGCGTGCGGATCCTCGACGAGGCCGGCGCGCTGGTGAACCGCTACGAGCTCGGTCCGCAGTCGGCCGGCGAATTCACGTTCACCTGGGACGGGCGCGGCGCCGACGGTGGCGTGCTGCCGGCCGGCCGCTACCGCCTGGTCGCCGAGGCGCTCGTCGACGGCCGCCGCACGGCGCTCGACAGCTACGTCGAGATCCCCGTGACCAGCGTCGCCTTCGGCGGCGGCGTCGATCGGATCGAGCTGGAATTGGCCGACGGCCGCCGCGTGCGGCTCGGCGAGATCCGCGGCGTGCGTTGAGTTTTCCCGTTCGGGCAAGGAGGTGGAAAAATGGCTTTCGACATCGCATTGACCGGTTTGAGCGCGGCGTCCGTCGATCTGGACGTGATCGCCAACAACATCGCCAACTCGGCCACCACCGGTTTCAAGGAATCGCGCGCCGAGTTCGCCGACATCTTCGCCGCGACCAACCTCGGCATCGGCTCCAACGTCGGCCAGGGCGTGCAGGTGACCGCGGTGCGCCAATTGTTCACCCAGGGCGACTTGAAGTTCACCGAGAACAACCTCGACCTCGCCATTTCCGGAAACGGCTTCTTCCGCATCAACGACAACGGCGTGATCAACTACACCCGCGCCGGCATGTTCGGGGTGGACGCCAACGGCTACCTGGTCAACGCCAAGGGGCAGCGCCTCACCGGCTATCTCGCCGACGGCAACGGCAACATCACCGGCCTGCTCGGCGACCTGCAGTTGAGCACCGCCGCGCAGCCGCCGCAGGCCACCGACCTGGTCACGCTGGCGGCGAACCTGGACGCGACCGAGTCGATCCCACCGGCGTTCACCGTCGGCCCGAACGGCCCCGACCCGGCGACCTACAACCACTCCACCTCGGTCACCATCTACGACTCGTTGGGCGCGCCTCACGTGGCAACCCTGTACTACCGTTTGGACGCGACCAACCAGTGGGAGAGCTTTCTTTTCGTGGACAACACCCAGGTCGCCGGGCCGGACGTGATCACCTTCAACCCCGACGGCAGCCTGAACCAGATCAACGGCGCGTCCGTCACCCAGATCACCACGGCGCCCTTCAACCCCGGCGGCGGCGCGGCGAACATGACCCTCACGCTGGATTACGCCGCGCTCACCCAGTACGGCTCGCCGTTCAGCGTCAACAGCCTGTCGCAGAACGGCAGCCCCACCGGCCGCCTGAGCGACATCGACATCGACAAGACCGGGGTCATCTTCGCCCGCTTCAGCAACGGCCGCTCGCTGGCCCTGGGCCAGGTGGCACTGGTGTCCTTCGCCAACCCGCAGGGTCTGCAACCCTTGGGCGACACGGCCTGGGCGGAGACCTTCGACTCGGGTGCGCCCTTGGTCGGCACGCCCGGTTCGGGCGAACTGGGCACCGTGCAAAGCGGCGCGCTGGAGGAATCCAACGTGGACATCACCGCCGAGCTGGTCGCGCTGATCACCGCCCAGCGCAACTTCCAGGCCAACGCCCAGGTGATCAGCGCCTCGGACGACATCACCCAGACCATCATCAACATCCGCTGAGGCCCGAGGCGATGGACCGGTTGATCTACACGGCGATGAACGGGGCGCGCACGGTGCTGTGGCGCCAGGCGGTGAACAACCACAACCTCGCCAACCTCGACACCACCGGCTTCCGGGCCGACCTGGCCGCGCAGCAGGGCTGGCTGCTGCGCGGAGCGGGCTACGCCGCGCGCGCCGTCGGCGACGGCCGCTGGTTGGGTTTCGACGCCACGCCCGGCCGTCTCCAGCACACCGGCCGGGATCTGGACGTGGCCGTCGCCGGCCGCGGTTACCTCGCCGTGCAGACGCCGGAGGGCGGCGAGGCCTACACCCGCGCCGGCGCCCTGCGGGTGGACGCCGCCGGGGTGCTGCGCACCGCGGAAGGGTGGGCGGTGCTCGGCGACGGCGGCCCCATCGCCTTGCCGCCGTTCGAAAGCGTCGAGATCGGCGCCGACGGCACCGTCTCGGTGCGGCCGGCGGGGCAGGGCGCGGCGACACTGGCCGCGGTGGCGCGCATCAAGCTGGTCGCGCCGCCCGACGGCGAGCTGGTCAAGCGCCCGGACGGGCTGCTCGAACACCCGGCCGGCGTGCAGCCGGCGGACGCCGGCGTGCGCCTGGTGTCCGGGGCGCTCGAGTCGAGCAACGTGAACGCCGTGGATGCACTGGTGACGATGATCGATCTGTCGCGCCAGTTCGAGCTGGGCGTCAAGGTGCTCGAGCGGGCCGAGGAAATGGATCGGGCGTCGGCGGCGCTGATGCGCCTGCGTTGAGACGGCGAGCAAAGGAGGGTCGAGTCATGAATCCGGCACTGTGGGTCGCGAAAACCGGCCTGGACGCGCAGCAGACGCGCATGGCCGTGGTCGCCAACAACCTGGCCAACGTCAACACCACCGCCTTCAAGCGGGAGCGGGCGGTGTTCGAGAACCTGCTCTACCAGACCGTGCGCCAGCCGGGCGCCGCCAGCTCGCAGGACACCGAGCTGCCTTCGGGGCTGATGCTGGGCACCGGCGTGCGCACCGTCGCGACCGAAAAGCTGCACAGCCAGGGCAATCTCAAGCAAACCGGCAACGAGCTGGACATCGCCATCCAGGGGCGGGGCTTTTTCGAAATCCTGCTGCCGGACGGCTCGAGCGCCTACACCCGCGACGGCGCCTTCCAGATCGACGCCCAGGGGCAACTGGTGACCGCCGCCGGTTATCCCTTGCAACCGGGCATCACCGTGCCGGCCAACACCATCAGCCTGACCATCGGCGCCGACGGCACCGTCTCGGCGCTGGTCGCCGGGGCGACCGCGCCGACCCAGATCGGCACGGTGCAACTGGTCGACTTCATCAACCCCGCGGGCCTGCAGCCGCGCGGCGAGAACCTCTACCTGGAAACCGTCTCCAGCGGTTCGCCGCTGCCGGGGACGCCGGGATTGAACGGCTTGGGCACGCTGGTGCAGGGGGCGCTGGAGACCTCCAACGTCAACGTCGTCGAAGAACTGGTCGACATGATCGAGACCCAGCGCGCCTACGAGATCAATTCACGCGCCATCGAGAGCGCCGACCAGATGATGCAATTCGTCACCAACAACCTGTGAAGACGAGGAGAGCGGCGATGAAACCCGGTCCGAACCTGTCTTCGATCCTGCTGCCGGCGCTGGCCGTGCTCGCCGGCTGCGCCGGTGCGCCCGCCCTGCGCGACCCGGCCTTCGCCCCGGTGCCGCCGCCGGAAGTGCCCGAGATCGAGCGCAACGGCGCGATCTTCCACCCCGCCAACCACCGCTTCCTGTTCGAGGACATCAAGGCGCGGCGGGTCGGCGACACCTTGACCATCCTCCTGGACGAGGCCACGAACGCCGCCAAGTCCGCCAAGACCAGCGCCGGGCGCGACACCGAGTACGACACGCCGGTGCCGACCCTGTTCGGCAAAGGGGTGACCGACAACGGCCGCGACATCCTGCTCACCGACGTCGAGTCCGGCTTCAAGTTCTCGGGCGAAGGCGACACCCAGCAGAGCAACCGCCTGTCCGGATCGATCACCGTGACCGTGGTCGAAGTCCTGGCCAACGGCAATCTGCGCGTGCGCGGCGAGAAGCTCGTCACGCTCGATCAGGGCAGCGAAGTGCTGCGCATCGAGGGCATCGTGCGGCCGGTGGACATCTCGCCGGCGAACACCGTCTCCTCGCGGCAGGTGGCGGCGGCGAGCATCACCTACAGCGGCGACGGCCTGGTGGCGCGCGCGCACCGCGCCGGTTGGTTCACGCGCTTCTTCAATCTCGTCTGGCCGTTCTGAGGAGAGAGGAGGGCAGGGGCATGCGCAGGATGATCGCATTGTGGTTGAGCCTGGCGGCGTGGCCGGCCGTCGCCGAACGGGTCAAGGACCTGGCCGCCGTCGAGGGCGTGCGCATCAACCAGTTGCTCGGTTACGGCCTGGTCGTGGGGCTGGACGGCACCGGCGACCAGACCAGCCAGACCGCCTTCACCATCCAGAGCATCAAGAGCATGCTCGCCCAGTACGGCGTCAGCCTGCCCCCCGGCGCCAACCCGCAATTGAAGAACGTTGCGGCGGTCACGGTGCACGCCGAGCTGCCGCCGTTCGCCAAGCCGGGCCAGACCATCGACGTGACCGTCTCCTCGATCGGCAACGCCAAGAGCCTGCGCGGCGGCAGCCTGCTGATGACGCCGCTGCGCGGCGCCGACGGGCAGGTCTACGCCATCGCCCAGGGCAATCTGGTCGTCGGCGGCCTGGGCGTCGAAGGCCGCGACGGTTCGCGCCTGAGCATCAACGTGCCCAGCGTCGGGCGCATCCCCAACGGCGCCACCGTCGAGCGCGTCGTGCCGACCCTGTTCGACCGCAGCCCCATCCTCACCCTCAACCTGCATCGGCCCGATTTCACCACCGCCTTGCGGCTGGCCGAGGCCATCAACCGCGCCTTCGCCGACGGCGCCGGCCCGACGGCGCGGGCGATCGACGCGGTGTCCGTGCAACTGCGCGCCCCGCTCGAGCCCGAGCGGCGCGTCGCCTTCCTGGCGGCGGTCGAGAACCTGGAAGTCGAGCCGGCCGACGCGCCGGCCAAGGTGGTCGTCAACTCGCGCACCGGCACCGTGATCATCGGCGCCCATGTGCGCGTCGGTCCCGCCGCCGTGGCCCACGGCGGCCTGACCGTCACCATCACCGAGCGCGAAGGCGTCAGCCAGCCGCCGCCCTTCAGCGGCGGGCGGACCGAGCGCGTGCCGCGCAGCCGCATCGAAGTCGAGCAGGCCGAGGGGCGGATGTTCGTGTTCGGTCCCGGCGTCACCCTCGACGAGATCGTGCGTGCCGTGAACCAGGTCGGGGCGGCCCCCGGCGATCTGGTCGCGATCCTGGAGGCGCTGCAGCGTGCCGGCGCCCTGCGCGCGCAACTGGAGGTCATCTGAAATGCTCGCTGCGCCGCCCGTCGACTGGTTCACCACGGTTCTGCAGACCCCGCCCGAGCCCACGGCCGACGCCGCCGAATTGGACCGGGCCGCCGAACGCTTCGAGGCCCTGTTCCTGCAGCAGATGCTCACCGCCATGCGCCGCGCCGTGCCCAAGAGCGGCTTGTTCGACGACACGGCCATGGACCTGTACGGCGACATGCTCGATCGGGAACTCGCCCTGCACTGGGCGCGGCAACAGCGCCTGGGCATCGCCGAGGCCGTCGCCCGCCAACTGCGCGCGGATGCCGGGCGCGCGGATGCCGGATCGGCGGCGGTCGGTCGGGCCGCGCCGCCCGCCGGGCGCCGCTCCCTGGGCGAAGGCGCGGCCTTCACGGCGAATCTGCGGCCGATCGTCGAACGGGCTCTGCGGGGGCGCCCCCTGCCGCCCGAGGCGGTGCTGGCCGTGGCCGCGCTGGAAACCGGCTGGGGACGGCACGTGGCGCCGCGGACCGAGGGCGGCAGCAGCCACAACCTGTTCAACATCAAGGCCGGCCACGACTGGCGCGGCGAACGCGTCTGGCGGGACACCCTCGAATTCGAAGCGGGCGTGTGGCGACGCCGCCGCGACGCCTTCCGCGCCTATCCCGATCCGGCCGCGGCGGTCGCCGACTTCGTCGCCCTGCTCGGGCGCAGCCCGCGCTACGCCGGCCTGCTCGACACGGCCGAGCCGGCCGCGTTCTTCCGCGGCCTGCAGGCGGCCGGCTACGCCACCGACCCGGACTACGCGGCCAAGCTGGAACGGGTCTTGGCGCGGGTGGAGCTCGCCCTCAAGGACATCGGCCGGCGGGCCGCTATGAACGAAGCCGTTCACGGACCGAACACCCAGAGAGGCACGGCCGATGGCTGATCTGTTCGGCACCGGGGTGTCCGCGCTGCGCGCCTTCCAGCGCCAGCTCGCCACCACCGCCCACAACGTCGCCAATGCGAGCACGCCGGGGTACTCCCGCCAGCGTGTCGAGCTGGTCACGCGCCCGGCCGACGAGTTCGCTTTCGGTTACCTCGGCAACGGCGTCCAGGTCGCCGACGTGCGGCGGCTGCACGACGCCTTCCTCGGCGCCGAACTGCAGCGCGTCAACGGCGAGCGCGCGCGCCTGGAGGAATACGGCCGGCTCGCCGACCAGGTGGACGTGTTGCTGTCCGATCCCGACGGCGGGCTCGCCCCCGCCCTGAGCGGGTTCTTCGATGCGCTGGCGGACCTGGCCAACGCCCCGGCCGACAGCGCCGCGCGCAGCACCTTGCTCGGCGCCGCCGAGAACCTCACCGCGCGCTTCAACGGCCTGGACGCGCGCTTGCGCGAACTGGGCGAAGCCTTGAACACG
This sequence comes from Gammaproteobacteria bacterium, assembly GCA_026004975.1. Taxonomy (GTDB): domain Bacteria; phylum Pseudomonadota; class Gammaproteobacteria; order HTCC5015; family HTCC5015; genus BPKE01. The sequence goes on along the minus strand of BPKE01000002.1, from coordinate 696,859 downwards.
CGCCTGGCGTCCCTGACCGGCGAGGTCAACCGCCTGGCCGAACGCATCGCCGAGCTCAACCAGGCGATCGTGCAATCGCAAGGTCGCGGGCATGCCCCCAACGACCTGCTCGACCAGCGCGACCAGGTGGTGCTGGAGCTCTCCGACCTGGTCGCGGTGAGCGTCGTCGACGAGCCCGACGGCACCCGCAACGTGTTCATCGGCAACGGCCAGGTGCTGGTCTCCGGCAGCCAGGCGCGCAGCCTCACCACCATCCCCGACCCGGCCGATCCCGCACGCTTGCGGGTGGCCTACCAGACCCCGGGCGGCACCCTCGACCTGACCGCCCAGTTGCGCGGCGGGCGCATCGGCGGCCTGCTCGACTTCCGCGGTCAGGTGCTCGAACCGGCCCGCGCCGAGCTGGGCCGCCTCGCGGTGAACCTCGCCGAGGCGGTCAACGCCCAGCACCGCCGCGGCATGGATCTGGACGGCGCCCTGGGCCAGGATCTGTTCGCCGTCGCCCCGCCGGCCGCCTGGCCCTGGTCCAGCAACGGCGGCGGGGCCACCGTCGGCGTCACCTTGCTCGACCCCACCGCGCTGGCCGCGTCCGACTACGAACTGCGCTACGACGGCGCCGCCTACACGCTCACGCGCCTGAGCGACGGGGCCAGCGTGAGCGGCCCCGTGCCGCTGGCCATGGACGGCATCGAAGTGACCGTCGCCGGGGCGCCGGCGGCCGGCGACCGCTTCACCGTCCGCCCGACGCTGGGGCTGGCCGGCACCCTGGAACGGCGCATCTTCGACCCGGCCCGGCTCGCCGCCGCGGCGCCGGTGCGCACCGAAGCCGACGGCGGCAACCTCGGCGACGCCTCCGCCGCCCTGGTCACCGTGCTCGACGAAACCCACCCGGACCTGCTCGACACCGTCGAGATCCGCTTCGACGATCCGCCGACCACCTTCGACCTGGTCAACGTCAGCGACGCCACCACGCTCGCCGCCGGCGTGGCCTACACCCCCGGCATGACCGTGGACGTCGACGGCGTGCGCGTGCAACTGGACGGCGCGCCCGTGGCCGGCGACGTATTGCGCATCGAGGCCAATGACGGCGGCCTGGCCGACAACCGCAACGCCCTGTGGTTGGGCGAGCTGCGCAACGCCGCGCTCATCGGCGGCCAGGCGAGCCTCGAGCAGGCCCACGCCGCCCTGGTCGGGCGGGTCGGCGGCCAGGCCGCCCAGGCGCGCGACGTCGGCGACGCGCAGAACGCCCTCTTCGAGCAACTGCGCCAGCAGCGCGACGCCGTCTCCGGCGTGAACCTCGACGAGGAAGCCGCCGACCTGTTGCGCTTCCAGCAGGCCTACCAGGCGGCGGCGCGCATCATCGCCGTCGCCGACGACCTGTTCGCCACTTTGCTCGACGCGGTGAGGTGAGCCGTGCGCATCGCCACCGAAACCCTGTTCCGCCATTTCCTCGGCCAGATGGGTGCACGTCAGGCCGAGGTGCTGGATCTGCAGCAGCAAATCAGCAGCGGCCGCCGGCTCGACCGTGCCGCCGACGACCCGATCGCCGCCGCCCGCGTGCTCGATCTCGAACAAAGTCTCGGCCGGCTCGAGCAGCACCGGCGCAACATCGATTTCGCCCGCGCCCGGCTCGGCGACGAAGAGGCGGCGCTGGCCGCCGCCGGCGACGTCCTGCAGCGCGTCCGGGAACTCGCCGTGTCGGCCGCCAACCTCGGCGCGCACTCGGCCGACAGTTTCGTCGCCTTGCGCGCCGAACTCGAAACCCACGTCGCGCAACTGTTCCAGATCGCCAACCGGCGCGACGCCCAGGGGCGTTACCTGTTCGCCGGTTTTTCCGCCGCCGTGCGGCCCTTCGACGGCCCGCCCGACGCCGCCGTCTACAACGGCGACCAGGGGCGGCCCGAAGTCGAGATCGCCCCCGGCCGCCGCGTCGCCGTCGCCGACCCGGGCTTCGCGGTGTTCGGTTCGATCCGTGAGGGCAACGGCGTGTTCCGGGTCGGCGCCGACGCCGCCAACGCCGGCACCGGCCGCATCGTCGACGGCGGCCTGGTCGACCCGGCCGTCTACCTGCCGCACGATTTCCGCATCGTCTTCACCGCCGCCGATCGATACGACCTGATCGACGACACCACCGGCACCGTGCTCGCTTCCGGCGCGGTCTACACGCCCGGTGCGCCGATCGTGTTCAACGGCGTCGGCGTCGTCATCGACGGGGCGCCGGCGATCGGCGACACCTTCACGGTGCGCGCCGCGCGCGGCCGCGACGTGTTCGGCATGGTCCAGGAGCTGGTCGATCTGCTCGGCGCGCCGCCGGTCGACGAGGCCGCGCGGGTGCGTTTCGTGCAAACCGTCGACGGCGTGCTGCAGAACCTCGACCAGGCGATCGGCCGGCTGCTCGAAGTGCGCACGGACCTCGGCGCGCGCCTCGTCGCCCTCGACCAGGCCGAGGCCGAAAACGAGGCCGTGCAAGCCGCCTTCACCACCGAGCTCGGCCGCCTGCGCGACACCGATCTGCCCGAAGCGATCAGCCGCCTGCAGTGGGCGTTGACCACCCTCGACGCCGCCCAGCGCAGTTTCGTCGCCATCGAACGCCTGTCGCTGTTCGATCACCTGCGTTGAGGCGCGCTCTCGCCGCCCGCGGCTTGGACGCGGACCGGGTCCAAATCATTGAGCCGAAGCGTTTTTTAAAGTTTGCGCGGCGCGCGCCGATGCGCGGAGCAAGGCGTAAGACGGACCACGGTCCGCCGCCGGAAACCGCAACCGCATGATCCAAGGAGCAGCCGAGCACGGCTGCGCGAAACGAAGGAGACAGCACGATGCCTCAAGTGATCAACACCAACATCGCTTCGCTCAATGCGCAGCGCAACCTGAACCGGACGCAGGACGCCCTGCAGACCGCCTTGCAGCGTCTCTCGTCCGGGCTGCGCATCAACAGCGCCCGCGACGACGCCGCGGGGCTGGCGATTTCCGAGCGTTTCACCGCCCAGATCCGCGGCCTGAACCAGGCCGTGCGCAACGCCAACGACGGCGTGTCGCTGGCGCAGACCGCCGAAGGCGCGCTGGCCGAGGTGTCCAACCTCCTGCAGCGCATGCGCGAGCTGGCCATCCAGTCGGCCAACTCCACCAACTCGGCCTCCGACCGCGCCGCCCTCAACGCCGAGGTCAACCAGCTCAAGGCCGAGGTGGACCGCATCGCCAACACCACCGAGTTCAACGGCCTGAAGCTGCTCGACGGCACCTTCACCTCGCAATCCTTCCAGGTCGGCGCCAACGAGAACCAGACCATCAGCGTCTCGGTGGCCGGCGCCACCAGCAGCCACCTGGCCAATTACACCCTGGACGCGGTGAACGCGACCGCCGATCAGGGTTCGGCGTCCACCACCAACCCGGGCACCGGCTTGCCGGCGAACAACACGGTCGCCGCGCAGACGCTGACCATCTCCGGCAAGCTCGGCTCCGACACGGTCAGCGTGGCTCAAGGCGACAGCGCCTTCACCATCGCCGCCAAGGTCAACGCCGTGGAAGCGAACACCGGCGTGACCGCCACCGCCTTCAACAAGGCGATCCTGAGCGGCCTGAGCGCCGACGGCACGGTGACGCTCACCCTCGGCAGCGGCGGCAGCACGGCGACGGTGTCGGCCGCGGTCACCACCGGCGATCTGAGCGCGCTCGCCACCGAGATCAACAACCGCTCCGGCACCACCGGCATCACCGCCACCGTCTCGGGCGGCACCCTGACCCTGGAACAGGCCGAGGGCAAGGACATCCGCATCGAGAACTTCACCCACTCGACGGACGGCGCGACGATTCAAGTCAGCGCCGTGAACGCCGCCGGTGCGGCGGTGGATACCGAAACCCTGTCGGACGACGATGGCGGTGGCGCGAGTCCCGATACCGACAGCATCATCGTCACCGGCTACGTGAGCTTCAACTCCAACAACTCGTTCTCGGTGTCCTCGGATGTCGACAATACGTCCGGCAGCATCCTCAACGTCGCCGCCGACACCTCGGTCGGTTCGACCCAGGAGCTCTTGAGCAGCGTCGACATCAGCACCGTGGACGGCGCCAACGACGCGCTCAACATCCTCGATGCGGCCCTGCAGACCATCGCCAACATCCGCGCCGACCTCGGCGCCATCCAGAACCGCTTCCAGGCGACCATCGCCAACCTGCAGGCGACCTCCGAGAACCTGGCGGCGGCGCGCAGCCGCATCATGGACGCGGACTTCGCGGCCGAGACGGCCAACCTGACGCGGGCGCAGATCCTGCAACAGGCCGGGATCTCGATCCTCGCCCAGGCCAATGTCTCGCAACAAGCGGTGCTGGCGCTGTTGCAGTAACGGCGTCGGCGCGGAACACGGCGGGCCGCCGCGCGCGGCCCGCCGGCCGCCGCCGGATCCGGCGGTCGGCCCCGAGGTGTTCACGGACGAAGGGAAGACGCAACCATGTTGACCCAAGTGAGCAGCTTGCCCGTCCACCCCTCCGGCCCCCTGGACACGGCGGCGCTCGGCGAGCGTGCGCCGCGCCGCGGGGCGCCGGCGGCCGACGCCTCGACCGCCGGGCCGCGCGAGGTCGCGCCGGCGGTGGATGCGGCGTCTTTGCAGCGCGTCGCCGAGGCGCTGGACCGTTTCATGGTCTCGCGCCAGCGCAGCGTGCAATTCCGTCTCGACGAAACCAGCGGCCGCACGGTCATCACCGTCGTCAACACCCAGACCGACGAAGTCGTGCGGCAGATCCCGCCCGAGCAGTTGCTCAAGCTGGCGGGCATGATCGAAAAAATGTTGCTCGAGGGCGGCGGCGCGACGCCGGCCGGCGCCCTGCTCGAAGCGCAAGGATGAACGCGAGGCGCGGGCCATGAGCACGATCAGCTCGCCGGGCATCGGTTCGGGGCTGGACGTCGACGGCATCGTCCGCAAGCTCGTCGAGATCGAGCGTGCGCCCGTGTTGCGCCTGCAGGCGCGCAAGGCGGACAACGAGGTCCGCATCAGCGGTTACGGTCAGATCAAGAACGCCCTGGCCGATTTCAAGGCCCAGGTCGAACGCCTGTCCGACCCGGCGGCCTTGTCGCGCCCGGTGGCCGCCAGCAGCGACGAGGCCGTGTTCACGGCGAGCGCCGGCGACGGGGCCGGCGTCGCCCGCCACCAGATCGAGGTCGTTCAGCTCGCCGGCCACCATCGCCTGCATTCGGCCGCCTACGCCGACCCCGGCAGCCCGGTCGGCAGCGGCAGCCTGACGATCGGCGTCGCCGGCCAGAGCATGACCCTGACCATCGACGCCGCGAGCGGCACCCTGGAAGGCATCCGCGACGCCATCAACAGCGCGGCCGACAACCCCGGCGTCGAGGCCAGTGTGATCAACGTCGACGGCGGCAGTCGGCTGATCCTGCGCAGCACGGTGGCCGGCAGCGACGGGGCGATCCAGGTCGACGTCGTCGACGACGACGGCGATTCGAACGACGCCGCGGGCCTGTCCGCGCTCGCCTACAACCCCACGGCCCAGAACCTGACCGAGCTGGACGCGGCGCAGGACGCCTTGCTGCGGGTCGACGGCTTCGACGTCACCGTCTCCGGCAACACCGTCAGCGGCGTCGTGCCCGGCGTCACCCTGGAATTGAAATCGACCGGCAGCGCCGAGCTCACCGTGAGCCGCGACCGCGGTGAAATCCAGGCCGCGCTGTCCGCCCTGGCCGACAGTTACAACGAATTGCGCACCACGCTCGACAGCCTGCGCGAGACCACCCTCGCCGGCGACAACTTCCTGGTCACCCTGGATGCGCAACTGCGCGAGCAGCTCGCCCGGACGGTGATCGTGGACGGGCAGCGCCGCAGCGTCTTCGAGTTCGGCTTCAGCATCGACAAGGACGGCGTCGCGAGCTTCGACGCCGCGAAGCTCGACGCCGCGCTCGCCGCCGACCCCGAGGCGGTGATCGATTTCTTCGCCGGCGATGCCGGCTTCGCCCAGGGCATGCTCGATCGGCTCGACGCCTACCTGGCGGTGGGCGGCTTGATCGACGGCCGCACCGACGGGCTGGCCGCGCGCAACGAGCTGCTCGACCAGCGCATCGAGACCCTGGAGGCGCGGCTGGCCGACACCGAGCAGCGCCTGCTGGCGCGCTTCAGCGCGCTGGACGGCTTGATCAGCGAAATGCAGGCCACCAGTCGCTTCGTCGACCAGCAACTGGCCGGCCTGAATCTCTTCAATCGCAGTCGTTGACGGGACGAGGAACGCCATGGTCAGCTATCGCAATGCCGCGGTGAACTACCGCACCACCGACGTCTACGGCGCCATCGAGGACGCCGACGGCCATGCCCTGGTGGCGCTGCTCTACGAGCGCCTGGGCGAAGATTTGTACGCGGCGCGCCACGCGCTGGAGGCGGGCGACATCGCCGGCAAGTGCAAGGCGCTGCGCCACGCCCTGGACGTGCTCGACGTGTTGCGCGCCGGTCTCGACTTCGAGCGCGGCGGCGAGATCGCCGCGAACCTCGATGCCTTGTACGACTACATGCAGCGTCGTCTGGTGTTCGCCAACGTCGAGAACTGCCGCCCGCCGATCGACGAGGTGGCCGGGCTGCTGGCCCAGATCCGTTCCGCCTGGGCGGCCCTGGACCGCCGCACCGTCGCCGTCGGGCCGTGAGCACGCTGGCCGCCCAACTCGACGAACTGCTGGCCTGTTACCAGGCGCTGCACGGCGCCCTGGAGGCCGAAGACTGGCCCGCCTGCCTGGAGGCGATCCGCCGTTGCCGCGGGCTCTACGAGGCGATTTTCCGCCACCCGGCCGAGGCGTTGCTCGAGGAGCGCGAGCGCCTGGAAACCGCCATCGGCCACGACGCCGCGATCATGCAGCAGATGCTCGCCCTGCGCGAGCGGCTCGGCGCCGAACTCGACCGCTTCCGCCGCCAGAAGCGCGCCGCTCAAGATTACCGCGAGGCGGCCGCCAACGGTTGAAACGAAAGCGCCGCGGAACACGCCGCGGCGGGTGCTGGGGAGAACGCCATGGACGACACGCCGGCGACGCAGGCCGCGGGTAACGACGACGTATCCACCGCCGAGGGCGCACGCCGCCGTCTTCCCCGCACCCCGGCGCAGCTCGAAGGCGAGAGCCCCGCCATCGCCCGCGTGCGGCGCCTGATCGCCAAGGTCGCGCCGACCGACGCCACCGTCCTGATCCTCGGCGAGTCCGGCACCGGCAAGGAAGTCGCCGCCCGCGAGATCCACCGCCTGTCCCGCCGGTGCGACGGACCGTTCGTGCCGGTCAACTGTGGCGCCATCCCCTCCGAACTGCTCGAATCGGAACTGTTCGGCCACGAGAAGGGCGCCTTCACCGGCGCCATCAGCGCCCGGCCCGGCCGCTTCGAACTGGCCGAGGGCGGCACCCTGTTCCTCGACGAGATCGGCGACATGAGCCTGGACATGCAGGTCAAGCTGCTGCGCGTGCTCCAGGAGCGCACCTTCGAGCGCGTCGGCAGCGGCCGGCCGCGCCGGGCCGATGTGCGCATCGTCGCCGCGACGCACCGCGATCTGGCCCAGCGCATGCGCGAGGGGTTGTTCCGTGAGGATCTGTTCTATCGCCTGAACGTGTTTCCGATCGTGCTGCCGCCGCTGCGCGAGCGGCTCGAGGATCTGCCGCTGCTCGCCCGGGCCATCCTCGAGCGCCTGGCCCTCGAGCGGCCGGTGGTGCGGCTCGGGCCGCGTGCCCTGGCGGGGCTGGCGCGCCACGCCTGGCCCGGCAACGTGCGCGAGCTGGCCAACATCCTCGAACGCTTGTCCATCCTGTACGGCGGCGAGACGCTCGACCGCCTGCCCGAAGGACTGTCGCTGGACGCCACGACGGTGCCGGCGGACGAGGCGGGCCTGCCGGCGATGTCGCCCGATCCCCGCGATTGGCTCCAGACCCTGGAACTGCCCGAGGAAGGGCTGGATCTGAAAACCTTCCTCGGCGACCTCGAGCAGCGCCTGATCCAGCTCGCCCTGGAGCGCTGCGACGGGGTCGTCGCCCACGCCGCCAAGCTGCTCGGTCTCGGGCGCACCACCCTGGTCGAAAAACTGCGCAAATACGGCATCGACCGCGGCGAATGAGGCCGCGCGTTTCGTCGCCCGCCCCGGCCTGCTAGAATCGCCGGCTCCCGGCCCGGCCCGCTGCCGAGCATGCGCACCGCCGATTTCGATTACCCCCTGCCGCCCGAATTGATCGCCCAGGCGCCGCTCGCCGAGCGCAGCGCCAGCCGCCTGCTGCACCTTCCGCCCGAAGGCGGCTGGCACGACCGCGTGTTCCGCGACTTGCCGGAGCTGTTGCGCCCCGGCGATGCGCTGGTGTTCAACGACACCCGCGTCGTGCCCGCCCGCCTGCGGGCGCGCAAAGCCAGCGGCGGGGCGGTCGAGCTGCTGGTCGAGCGCGTGCTCGACGGCGGCCGCGTGCTCGCCCATCTCAAGGCCAGCCGCAAGCCGCGCCCCGGCGACCCGCTGATCCTCGAGGACGGCAGCCGGATCACCGTGGTCGGCCGGCGCGAGGCGCTGTTCGAGCTCGATCTCGGGGGCGACGAGCCGGTCTTCGAGCGTCTCGAACGCATCGGGCGGATCCCCTTGCCGCCCTACATCCGGCGGCCGGACGCCGCGATCGACCGCGAGCGCTACCAGACCGTCTACGCGCGCCGGCCGGGCGCCGTCGCCGCCCCGACCGCCGGCCTGCACTTCGACGAACCCTTGCTCGCCGCGCTCGCCGCGCGGGGCGTGGAGCGCTTGTTCGTCACCTTGCACGTCGGCGCCGGCACCTTCCAGCCGGTGCGCGGCGAGCGCATCGAGGAACACCGCCTGCACAGCGAACAGGCCGAAATCACCGCCGAGACCGTCGCGGCCATCGAGGCGGTGCGCGCGCGCGGCGGCCGGGTCGTCGCCGTCGGCACCACCGTCGTGCGCACCCTGGAGAGCGCCGCGGCCGGCGGCCGCCTGCGGCCGTTTCGTGGCGAGACCGATCTGTTCATCGTGCCGGGCCACGAATTCCGGGTGGTGGACGCCTTGATCACCAATTTCCACCTGCCGCGCTCGACCTTGCTCATGCTGGTGTGCGCTTTCGGCGGCCGCGAGCGCGTGCTGGCGGCCTACCGCCACGCCGTCGAGCACCGCTACCGCTTCTTCAGTTACGGTGACGCCATGTTCCTGGAGCGGCGCTGAGATGCGCTTCGTCGTCGAGCACCGCGACGGCGCCGCGCGCCGCGGCCGGCTGGTCTTCGCGCGCGGCGAGGTCGAAACCCCGGCCTTCATGCCGGTCGGCACCTACGGCACGGTCAAGGCCATGACGCCCGAGGAGCTGCGCGCCCTGGGCACGCAGATGATCCTCGGCAACACCTTCCATCTCATGCTGCGGCCGGGCACCGAGATCATCCGCCGGCACGGCGGCCTGCACGGTTTCATGAACTGGTCCGGGCCGATCCTCACCGATTCGGGCGGTTTCCAGGTCTACAGCCTCGCCCGGTTGCGCAAGATCGACCGCAAAGGCGTGTGGTTCCAGTCACCCGTGAACGGCGAGCGGGTGTTCCTCGACCCGGAAACCGCCGTGCGCGTGCAGCACGCGCTCGGCTCCGACGTGGTGATGATCTTCGACGAGTGCACGCCTTATCCGGCCGACGAGGGCGTCGCGCGGGCCTCCATGGAGCGCTCCTTGCATTGGGCCGAGCGCAGCCGCTGGGCGCACGGCGACCACCCCGCGGCCCTGTTCGGCATCGTCCAGGGCGGCATGTACCCGGCCTTGCGCGAAGCCTCGCTCGCCGGGCTCGTCGACATCGGCTTCGACGGCTATGCGCTCGGCGGGCTGTCGGTCGGCGAGCCGCGCGCCGAGCGCCTGGCGGTGCTCGACGCCGTCGTGCCGAAGATGCCCGACGACCGTCCGCGCTATTTGATGGGCGTGGGCACGCCGCTGGACATCGCCGAGGCGGTCGCGCGCGGCATCGACCTGTTCGATTGTGTCATCCCGACGCGCAACGCGCGCAACGGATTCCTTTATACCAGCGAGGGCGTGTTGCGCATCCGCAACGCCGTGCACGCCGACGACGTGCGCCCGCCCGACCCCGAGTGCGATTGCTACACCTGCCGTCACTACAGCCGCGCTTATCTGCGTCACCTGGACCGCTGCAACGAAATCCTCGGCGCGCGCTTGAACACCTTGCACAACCTGCACTTCTACCAGCGCCTGATGCGTCGCCTGCGCGAGGCCATCGCCGCCGGCCGCCTGGCCGAAGCCCTCGCCTGGGTTCAGGCGCGCTTCCCGCCCAAGGAGCGCGCCGCCTGAAGGCGGCGCGCTTTTCAAGGCCAAGCGCTGTGGCATAATACGCCCCTTTCCGGGGCAGCCGCCCCGTCCCTTGCAGGTGGAACGATGGACGGTTTGATCGCCCAGGCTTACGCCCAGTCCGGCGCCGCACCCGCCGCCGGCCCGAGCCCGATGGCCAACATCCTGCTGCTGGTGGGGATGTTCGTCGTCTTCTATTTCATCCTCATCCGCCCCCAGCAGAAGCGTCTCAAGGAACACCGTAACCTGATCGCCTCGCTCAAGGTCGGCGACGAGGTGCTCACCAACGGCGGTCTGCTCGGCCGCATCACGGAACTGGGCGAGCAGTACGTCACGCTGGAGCTGGCCGAAAACGTGCACGTCAAGCTGCAGCGCAACGCCGTCGCCGCGGTGCTGCCCAAGGGCAGTTTGAAGAACGCCGCTTGAAGCCAGGGGGCCGCGACCGTGATCCTGAACCGATACCCCTGGTGGAAAAACCTGCTGATCGTGGTCGTCGTGGCCCTGGCGGCGATCTACGCCGCGCCCAATCTGTACGGCGAGGATCCGGCGGTCCAGATCTCGCCGGAGCGCGGCGAGGTGCCGGCCGATCTCGCCGACCGCGTGGAAAAGGCGCTCACCGAGGCCGGCTTGACCCCCAAGGCCGTCGAGACCCAGGAAAACGGCCTGCTGGTGCGCTTTGCCGACACCGAAACCCAGCTCGCCGCCGCCGAGGCGGTGCGCGCCGAGCTCGGCGACGGCTACACCGTCGCCCTCAACCTGGCGCCGGCCACGCCCGACTGGCTGCGGGCCTTGAACGCCAAGCCCATGTACCTCGGCCTGGACCTGCGCGGCGGCGTGCATTTCCTGCTGCAGGTCGACATGGAATCGGTCATCGACAAGAAGCTGGAAGGCCTGCGCGACGAGTTGCGCCGCCGCCTGCGCGAAGAGAAACTGCGCTATCACAGCATCGCCGTGGCCGGCCGCGAGCTGGTGCTGCGCTTCGACGAGTCCGCGGTGCGCGACCAGGCCTACGAGCTGCTGCGCCGCGAGTTCGCCGAACTCGAGGTCGACACCGACGAAGACCAGGACAAGGCCTTGATCCGTGCGCGCCTGCGGCCCGCCGTTCTCGAAGAAGAGCGGCGCAACGCCCTGGTGCAGAACATCGTCACGCTGCGCAACCGCGTCAACCAGCTCGGCGTGGCCGAGCCGATCATCCAGCGCCAGGGCGAGGACCGCATCGTCGTGCAACTGCCCGGCGTCCAGGACACCGCCAAGGCCAAGGAAATCCTGCAGGCCACCGCCACGCTCGAATACCGCCTGGTGCACGGCTCGCCCAGCGACTGGTATGCCGCCGAGTCGACCGGCCGCGTGCCGCCCGAGGCGCGCTTGTACCACCGCCGCGACGGCTCGCCCATCCTGCTCAAGCGCTCGGTGATCGTCTCGGGCGAGAACATCGTCAACGCCACGGCGGGCTACGATCAGCGCAGCAACATGCCGGCCGTGTTCGTCACCCTCGACAACGAGGGCGCCGCGCGCATGGCCAAGGTCTCGGGCGAAAACATCGGCCAGCCGATGGCGGTGGTGTTCATCGAAACCAAGCTCGACACCCGCGAGGTCGACGGCCGCGTCGAGACCGTGCGGCGCACCACCGAGGAGGTCATCAGCGTCGCCACCATCCGCGACCAGCTCGGCAAGCGTTTCCAGACCACCGGCCTGGAACTCGAAGAGGCCCGCGAACTCGCCTTGCTGCTGCGCGCCGGCGCCTTGAGCGCACCGATGGCGATCGTCGAGGAGCGCACCGTCGGGCCCAGCCTGGGGCGCGACAACATCGCGCAGGGCTTCCGTGCCGTGCTCGTCGGGCTTGCCCTGGTCGCGCTGTTCATGGCCGTCTATTACCGCGTCTTCGGCCTGATCGCCGATGTGGCCCTGTTCGCCAACCTGGTGCTGATCGTCGCCGTGCTGTCGCTGCTGCAGGCGACCCTCACCATGCCCGGCATCGCCGGCATCGTGCTCACCGTCGGCATGGCGGTGGACGCCAACGTGCTCATCTTCGAGCGCATCCGCGAGGAGCTGGCCAACGGCAACAGCGTCCAGGCGAGCATCCACGCCGGCTACGAAAAGGCCTTCTCGACCATCGCCGACGCCAACATCACCACCCTGATCGCGGCGGTGATCCTGTTCGCCCTGGGCAGCGGACCGGTCAAGGGCTTCGCCGTGACCTTGACCATCGGCATCCTGACGTCGATGTTCACCGGCATCATGGGCACGCGCGCCCTGGTCAACGCCTTTTTCGGCGCGCGCCGCTTGAAGACCCTGCCCATCTGATCCTGCACGGGGACACGCCATGCGCCTGATCGGAGAGACCCGCATCGATTTCATGGCCTTGCGCAAGCCGGCCATGATCCTGTCCACGCTGCTCGTCGTCGCCGCCGTCGCGATGCTCGCCGTGCGCGGCCTCAACTACGGCATCGACTTCACCGGCGGTTACCTGATCGAGGTCGGCTACCCCGAAGCGGTCGAGCTCGAGCCGATCCGCAAGGCGCTCGCCGACCACGGCGTCGAGGGGGCCATCGTGCAGCACTTCGGCACCGCCCGCGACGTGCTCGTGCGCCTGCCGCCGGGCGGCGGAGACGCCCTGGGCGCGGAAAGCTCGGCCAAGGTCAGCGACCGCATCCTGGAGATCCTGCGCGGGCTCGACCCGCGGGTGGAGATGCGCCGGGTGGAGTTCGTCGGCCCCCAGGTCGGTGACGAGCTCAAGAACGAGGGCGGCCTGGCCCTGCTGCTGGCGCTGCTGGCGATCATGGTCTACGTCGCGCTGCGTTTCGAGAAGCGCTTCGCCTACGGTGCCGTGCTGGCCTTGGCCCACGACGTCCTCATCACCCTGGGCGTGTTCAGCCTGCTGCAGCTCGAGTTCGACCTGACCGTGTTGGCGGCCCTGCTGGCGGTCATCGGCTACTCGCTCAACGACACCATCGTCGTCTACGACCGCATCCGCGAGAACTTCCGGCGCATGCGTCGCGCCGGCCCGGTGGAGGTGACCAACGTCTCGATCAACCAGACCTTGAGCCGCACCCTGATCACGTCGGGCACGACGCTGCTGGTCTTGGGCTCGCTGTTCTTCCTGGGCGGCGAGATCGTGCGCGGATTCTCGACGGCGCTCATCGTCGGCATCGTGGTCGGCACCTATTCCTCGATCTTCGTCGCCAGCGCCCTGGTGCTGGCCTTGGGACTGACCCGCGCCGACCTGGTGGTGCCCAAGGACAGCGAGGCCGACGGGCGGCCCTAGCGGCGCGCGAAGGCGGCCATGGCCGGCGGCATCCTGCTCGACCTGGACGGCGTGTTCTACGAGGGCGAGCGCCCGATTCCGGGCGCCGCCGAAACCGCCCGCTGGCTGCACGAGCGCGGTATTCCCCACCTGTTCCTGACCAACACCACCTCGCGCGACCGCGCCGCGCTGGTCGCCAAGCTCGCCGCGCTGGGCATCGAAACCGGGCCCGACCGCATCCTCACGCCGCCGGTCGCCGCCGCGGATTGGCTGCGCCGCCACGTCGAAGGCCCGGTGGCCTTGTTCGTCCCCGAAGGCTGCCGGGGCGAGTTCGCCGGCCTCAAGCTCTGGCGCGGCTCGGGGCCGGCCGGTGCGGTGGTGATCGGCGACCTCGGCGAGGCCTGGGACTACGCCACCCTCAACACCGCCTTCCGCCTGTTGATGGCCCCCAACCATCCGCCGCTGGTGGCGCTGGGCATGACCCGCTACTGGAAGGCGCCCGACGGCCTGCGCCTGGACGTCGCGCCCTTCGTGGTCGCCTTGCAGCACGCCAGCGGCGTCGAACCGGTGGTGCTCGGCAAGCCGGCGGAGGGGTTCTACCGCGCCGCGCTGGCGCGGCTCGGCGCGGCGCCGGAGGAAGCGGTGATGGTGGGCGACGACATCCGCAGCGACATCGAAGGCGCGCAGCGGCTCGGCATCGCCGGCGTCCTGGTCCGCACCGGCAAGTTCCGCGAGGCGGATCTTTCGGGCGGTCTGCGGCCGGCGGCGGTGCTCGACAGCGTCGCCGATCTGCCGCGCTGGTGGCAGGCGACGCGCGGCGCCTGAGCGGCGCTCAAGCCGCGCGTCCGCGCCGGATCAGCTCGAGCAACTGGGGTTGGATTTTCGGGTTGCCGCAGACCACGTCGCCGCTGTCCATGTAACCGTCGGCCCCGGCGGGATCCGAGACCAGTCCCCCCGCTTCCTGGATCAGCAGCACGCCGGCGGCGATGTCCCAGGCCTTCAGGCCGTATTCCCAGAACCCGTCCAGGCGGCCGGCGGCGACGTAGGCCAGATCGAGGGCCGCCGCGCCGGCGCGGCGCACGCCGGCGGTGTGGCGCATCACCTCGCGCAGCGCCTTTAGATAGCCGTCGAAATCGTGGTGCGGCAGGTAGGGCAGGCCGGTGCCGATCAACGCTTCTTCGAGGTGCGTGCGGCGGCTCACCCGGATGCGCCGGTCGTTGAGGGTCGCGCCCGAGCCGCGCACCGCCACGAACAACTCCTGCAGCACCGGGTGGTAGACCACGCCGACTTCCAGGCGCCCGCGCCGGCGCACCGCGATCGACACGGCGAACTGCGGAAAGCCATGCAGGTAATTGGTCGTGCCGTCCAGCGGATCGACCACCCATTCGACCTCGGCCTCGCCATGCCGACCCGTCTCCTCGCCGAGGATGGCATGGTCCGGGTAGGCGCGGCGGATGACGCGCACGATCTCCGCCTCGGCGGCCTGGTCCACTTCCGAGACGAAATCGCGCGCCTGTTTGGCGGAGACGGTCAAGGTGTCCAGGCGGTCGAGATGGCGAAGCTGGATGTTGCCGGCGGCGCGTGCGGCGCGGACGGCGATGGTGACGTATGGGTGCATGAGTGGGAACGGCGGTCGCTCGCGAGGGGCGCGTAGGATAGCAAGGCGCCCGCAAGGCGCCAACCGCAGCGCGATCGGTCCGGCTGGGGTATCCTTGCCCGCCATGAACGCGACCGACCCCGAACCTTTGCGCCGGGTGCGCATCGTCCTGGTGGAAACCAGCCACCCGGGCAACATCGGCGCCGCCGCGCGGGCGATGAAGACCATGGGCCTGCGCGAGCTGGTGCTGGTGCGCCCGCAGGACTACCCCAACGCCGAAGCGACGGCGCGCGCCTCGGGCGCCGACGATCTGCTCGCCCGCGCGCGCTGCGTGGACGAGCTGGACGCGGCGCTGGCCGACTGTGTGTACGTGGTCGGCACCAGTGCACGTCGCCGGCGCCTGGACTGGTCGCCGCTGGGACCGGAAGCCGCCGCGCAGCGCCTCCTGGCCGCCGCCGCGCACGGTCCGGTGGCGTTGGTGTTCGGCCGCGAGGCCTCGGGCCTGGACAACGCCGAGCTGGCGCGCTGCCACGCCCTGGTGACGCTCGACACCGATCCGGACTACCGCGCCTTGAACCTCGCCGCGGCGGTGCAGGTGTTCTGCTACGAGCTGCGCCGCCAGTGGCGGGGCGGGGTGCGGCCGGAAGCGGCCGCGGAGCCGCCGGCCACCCAGGCCGAATTCGAAGGCTTCATGGGACACCTCGAGCACGCCCTGGAGCACATCGGCGTGCTCAAGGCCGACCACCCCCGCCAGACGCTGTTGCGCCGCCTGCGGCGCTTGTTCTACCGCAGCCGGCCGAGCCGGGTGGACATCAACATCCTGCGCGGCATCCTGCGCGCCGTCGAAGCGGCGCCGCCGCGACGGCCGGCGGCGCCGGAAGACGATCAGTAGGCCTTGTAGGGCAGGAACTTGCCGCTCATGGTGATCCGCACGCGGTCGCCCTTCGGGTCGCTCTGGCGTTCGATTTTCATGTCGAAGTCGATGGCGCTCATGATCCCGTCGCCGAATTCCTCGTGGATCAAGGCCTTGATGGTCGTGCCGTAGACCAGCACGATCTCGTACAGGCGGTAGATCAAGGGATCGCTGGGCGGCAGCGCCGGCAGGGCGCCCTTGTACGGCACTTCCTGGAGCAGCGCCGGGGCCTCCTCGGGCAGGTCGAACAGCTCGACCGCCAGGCGCGCCTGCTCGGCATCGAGCGCCATCTGGCCGAGCAGGGCGGCGGTCGTCCACTCCGGGCTGCGCCCGAACCGTTCGGCGATGGCCTTCCAGCTCAGCCCCTTGCGGCGCTTGGCGGCCAGGATGCGGGCGGTGAGCTCGGCGCGGGTCGAGACGGGCGATGTGGTCATGGGGGGTCCTCCGGTGCGATCGTGGCGGCCGGCCGCGGCGTTGCACGATCCATGCCGCCGGCCGCAGGCCGCCGGCGCGGCCGTTTCGCGCCCGACGCCCGTGGCGTCGCGCCCCGCCGTGGCGCCCGCTGCGCCGCGGCGGTGCAGGACGAATACTTGACTGTTCCACTCGGAAATTGAATAATCAGACCACGTCGCCGGCGGCCGCGGGCCGCGGGCGACGCCGCCAGTCCGAGGATCGTCAGCCGTGCGATTGACCACCAAAGGGCGTTACGCGGTCACCGCCATGCTCGACCTGGCCGTGCACGCCGGCGGCGATCCGATCGCGCTGGCCGACATTTCCCGCCGCCAGGGCATTTCCTTGTCGTACCTCGAGCAACTGTTCGCCAAGTTGCGCCGCAACGGCCTCGTGTGCTCGACGCGCGGGCCGGGCGGCGGCTACAGCCTGGCGCGGCCGTCCGCCCAGATCAGCGTCGCGGAGGTCATCCGCGCCGTGGACGAGACCGTCGACGCCACGGCCTGCGGCGGACAGCGCAATTGCCAGGGGGGCGAGCAGCCCTGCTTGAGCCACGAACTGTGGGCCGACCTGAGCCGGCGCATCGAGGAGTTCCTCGGCCAGATCAGCCTCGCCGACGTGGTGAACGGGCGTGTCGGGCGCGAGCGCGTGTTGCGGCGCCGTCCCCGGCCGGCCGCCGATGCGGTGGTGAGCCGGACGTGACCGTCTACCTCGACAACAACGCCAGCACCGTGCTCGACGAGCGGGTGCTGGAGGCGATGCGTCCTTACCTGGCCGGCCCGCTGTGGGGCAACGCCTCCAGTCTGCACCGCCACGGCCGGGTGATGCGCAGCGCGGTGGAACGCGCCCGCGAACAGGTGGCGCGCGCGGTCAACGCCCATCCCGACCAGGTGATCTTCACCAGCGGCGGCACCGAGTCGAACAATCTGGCCGTGCTCGGCGTCGCCGCCGCCGCCCCGGGGCCCGGGCGCCTCTTGATCAGCGCCGTCGAGCACGCTTCGCTGCGTGAACCGGCCCACGCCCTGGCGCGGCGCGGCTGGCGGGTGGAGGAATGGCCGGTGGACGGGGAGGGGCGGCTGCGCCTGGACGCGGTGGACCCGGCATGCGGGCCGGCACCGGCGCTGGTCAGCGTGATGGCGGCGAACAACGAAAACGGCGTGCTGCAGCCGGTGGCCGAGGCCGCCGCCTTGTGGCGCCCTCTCGGCGTGCCCGTGCATTGCGACGCCGCCCAGGCCTTGGGCAAGGTGCCGGTCGATTTCGGCGGCTGGGGCGTGCAACTGATGACCCTCTCGGCGCACAAGCTGCACGGCCCGCAAGGCGTCGGCGCCCTGGTCGTCAGCCAGGGCGCCGTGCTGCGGCCGCTGCTCTACGGCGGGCGGCACGAGCGCGGCCTGCGTCCCGGCACGGAGAACGTCGCCGGCATCGTCGGCTTCGGCGCCGCCGCCGAGCTGGCCGTGGCCGAGCTGGCCGAGCGAGCGGCCCGCATGGCGGCCCTGCGCGAACGCTTCGAAGCGGGGCTGCGCCGGCTGCCGGGCGCGGTGATTTTCGGTGACGGGGCCGAGCGGCTGCCGAACACGGTGCAGTTCGGTCTGCGCGGTTGCCACGGCGAGACGGTGCTTTTGCAACTCGACCGGGCCGGCATCGCGGTGTCCTCGGGCTCGGCCTGCCACAGCGGCGTCAACCAGCCCAGCCACGTGCTGCTCGCCATGGGCGTGGCGCCGGAGCTGGCGCTCACCGCGGTGCGGGTGAGCTTCAGCCCGCGCAACCGCGCCGAGGACGTCGATCGGCTGCTCGCCGCCCTGGCCGAGATCACCGCGACCCGCTGCGCCCAGGAGACCCCCGCATGAACGACGGCCCCGGCGTTTACCTGGATTACGCGGCCACCACCCCGGTCGATCCGCGCGTGGCCGAGGCGATGTGCGCCTGCCTGACCGGCGACGGCGTCTTCGGGAACCCGGCTTCGCGCTCGCACGAGTACGGCCGGCGCGCCCTGGAAAAGGTGGAAACCGCCCGCGAGCAGGTGGCGGCGCTGGTCGGCGCCGATCCGCGCGAAATCATCTGGACCAGCGGCGCCACCGAGTCAGACAACCTGGCGATCAAGGGCGCGGCGCATTTCTACCGGAACAAGGGGCGCCACCTGGTCACCGTGAAAACCGAGCACAAGGCGGTGCTGGACAGCATGCGCCAGCTCGAGCGCGAGGGTTACCGGGTCACCTACCTCGCGCCGCAACCGGACGGCCTGGTCGACCCGGAGGCGCTGCGGGCGGCCCTGAGGCCGGACACCGTGCTGGTCTCGATCATGCACGTGAACAACGAGATCGGCGTGATCCAGGACATCGCTGCGCTGGGCGCGGTCTGCCACGAGCACGGCGTGCTGTTCCACGTGGACGCCGCGCAGAGCGCCGGCAAGCTGCCCATCGATCTCGACGCCTTGCCGGTGGACCTGATGTCGTTCTCGGCGCACAAGGTTTACGGCCCCAAGGGCGTGGGGGCCTTGTACGTGCGGCGCAAGCCGCGGGTGCGCCTGGAGGCGCAGATCCACGGCGGCGGTCACGAGCGCGGCATGCGTTCGGGCACCCTGCCGACGCACCAGATCGTCGGCATGGGCGCCGCCTTTGCGCTGGCGGGCGCCGAGATGGAGCGCGACCTGGCGCATGCGCGCGCCCTGCGCCGGCGCTTGCTCGGGGGGTTCGCCGAGCTGCCGGGCGTGTACCTCAACGGTCATCCCGAGCGCTGCCTGCCGGGCATCGTCAACCTCAGTTTCGATTACGTCGAGGGCGAAAGCCTGTTGCTCGGCGTGCGGCCGCTGGCGGTGTCGTCGGGTTCGGCCTGCACCAGCGCCAGCCTGGAACCGAGCTACGTGTTGCGCGCGCTGGGGCGGGACAACCCCCTCGCGCACAGTTCGCTGCGCTTCTCCTTCGGCCGCTTCACCCGCGAGGCGGACATCGATTTCGCCGTGGCGCGCGTGCGCGCCACCGTCGAGCGCCTGCGGGCGCTGTCGCCGTTGTGGGAAATGGTCGAGCAGGGCATCGATCCGGCGCGCTATCATTGGGCCACCCACTGAAGACCGGACCATGATCGACTTCGAGCTGTACAGCCCCGCCGTTCTCGAACACTACGAGCGGCCGCGCAACGTCGGCGCGCTGGACCCGGAGGCGCCGGGGGTCGGCACCGGCTTGGTGGGCTCGCCGCAGGCCGGCGACGTGGTCAAGCTGCAGATCCGCGTGGACGCCGAGGACCGCATCGTCGAAACGCGCTTCAAGACCTACGGCTGCGCCGCCGCGATCGCCGCCGGTTCGTGGTTGAGCGAACGCATCGAGGGCCTGACGCTCGACGAGGCCGAGGCCCTGGACAGCCGCGAGATCGCCGAGGCCCTGGCCTTGCCGGCGGTGAAGATGCATTGCTCGGTGCTGGTCGAGGACGCGCTGCGCGCCGCCGTCGCCGATTGCCGGCGCCGCCGCGCCGGCGCCTGAACACCGCCCCGCGTGGCCCTTGGCCGGGCGCGGCCTTGCGGGTATGATGCGCGCCCTCCCGCCTGGCCGCCCGAAGCCATGTCGCTGCCCGTCCTGCGCCTCAAAAAGAACGAAGAGCGCCGCCTGCGCGCCGGCCACCTGTGGATCTTCAGCAACGAGGTGGACACGGCGGTCACGCCGCTCGACGGTTTCGAGCCCGGTGAACAGGTGCGGGTCGAGACGGCGCGCGGCGAAACGCTCGGCGTCGCTTACGTCAATCCGCACAGCCTGATCTGCGCGCGCCTGCTCGCCCGGCGCGGGGCGCCGTTCACGTCCAGCGACGTGGTCCACCGCCTGAAGATCGCGCTCGGCCTGCGCCGGCGGGCCTTCGACGTGCCGTGTTACCGCCTGGTGCACGGCGAGGCGGATTTGCTGCCGGGCCTGGTGGTGGACCGCTACGGCGACGATCTGGTGGTGCAGCTCAACACCGCCGGCATGGAGCGCCTGCGCGAAGCGGTGCTGGACGCGCTGCACAAGGTGCTGCGCCCGCGCAGCATCCTGTTGCGCAACGATGCGCCGGTGCGGGCGCTGGAGGGATTGCCCGAGACGGTCGAAACGGTCCACGGTGAGGTGCCGGCGCGCTTCGCCCTGCGCGAAAACGGCCTCGATTTCGTCGCGCCCGCATCCGGCCAGAAGACCGGCTGGTACTACGACATGCGTGCCGTGCGCGCCTGGTTGCTGCGCTGGGCCCGGGGGGCGCGGGTGCTCGACGTGTTCAGCTACGCGGGTGGCTTCGGCGTGCACGCCGCCGCCGGCGGCGCGGCCGAAGTCCATTGCGTCGAATCCTCGCCGGTCGCGGTCGAGGCGCTGCGGGAGAATTTCGCGCGCAACGGCTTCGCCGACCGCCTCACCGTCCACCAGGGCGACGCCTTCGAAGTCCTCGCCCGGCTCAAGGCCGACGGGGCGCGCTTCGACCTGGTGGTGGTCGATCCGCCGGCGTTCATCAAGCGCAAGAAGGACGCCCGCGCGGGCCTGGCCGCCTACCGGCGCCTGAACGAGGCGGCGCTGCGCCTGCTCGGCAAGGACGGGCTGCTGGTCTCGGCCTCCTGTTCCATGCATCTGCCCGCGGAAAACCTCGCCGACATCCTGCGCGCCGCCGGCCGCCACCTGGACCGGCACGTCGAAATCCTCGCCGCCGGCGGCCAGGACGTCGATCACCCGGTCCACCCGGCGATCCCCGAAACCCGCTATCTGAAAGCCTTCCTCGCCCGCGCCGTGCTGGTCTGAGCGGTGCGCCCGGGCGGGCGACCCGCTCGCGCGGTTGACCGCGGCCCCCGCCGCCGGGACAATCGGGGCGCGCGCGGTCCGGGGCCGCGGAAGGGGGGAAGATGTCCGAGCCACAACTGCTCGTCGTCACGGCCGGTGCCATCGCGGTCCTGGTCGTGCTGATCGGTGTGTTGCGGGTCAATGCCTTCCTGGCACTGACCGCCGTGTCCTTGCTCACCGCGCTCGCCGCCGGCATCCCGGTCGGGGAGATCGCCGGCGTGGTGCAGGCGGGCATGGGCGCGACCCTCGGTTACATCGCCCTGGTCATCGGCCTGGGCGCCATCCTCGGCGAAATGCTCGTCGCTTCGGGCGGGGCGCGCCGCCTCGCGGACGGTTTGCTGGCCTGGGCCGGTCCCCGCGGTGCGCCGTGGGCCTTGACGCTGCTCGGGGTGCTGGTCGCCGTGCCGGTGTTCTTCGAGGTGGCGTTGTTGCTGTTCATCCCGCTGGTCTACAGCCTGGCGCGGCGCAGCGGCCGCAGCGCCGCCTACTATGGTCTGCCGCTCGCGGCGGGCATCGCCGTCGGCCACGCTTTCGTGCCGCCCACGCCCGGCCCGGTGGCGGTGGCGGCGATGCTCGAGGCCGACCTCGGCCTGGTGATCGCCGTCGGCCTGGCCGCCGGCCTGCCCGCGGCGCTGGTGGCCGGGGTGTGGTTCGGCCGCTGGGCCGGTTCGCGCCTGCCCGAGGGTGTGCCGGACACCGTGCTCGAGGAGGAGGCGCGGGCGCCGGCCCAGGATGCCCCCTTCGGCGCCGCCCTGATGGTCGTGTTGCTGCCCCTTGTGCTGATCCTGGCCAACACCGTCGGCAAGCTGTGGCTCGGCGAGGCGCACCCGGCGGCGGCCTGGCTGGCCCTGATCGGCCACCCGTTCAGCGCCTTGCTTGCCGCCGCGGCGCTGGCCCTATGGTGGCTCGGCGCGCGGCGCGGTTTCGGCCGCGCCGAACTGCAAGCGGTCGCCGATCGGGCGATGCGGCCGGTGGGCATGATCATCCTGCTCACCGGCGCGGGCGGCGCGTTCGGCAAGGTGCTGGTCAAGGCCGGCGTGGGCGACGCCCTGGTCCGGGCGCTGGACGGCAGCGGCTTGCCGGTGCTGCTGTTCGCCTTCCTGGTCGCCGCCCTGCTGCGCGTGGCCCAGGGTTCGGCCACCGTCGCCATGGTCACCACCGCCGGCCTGCTGGCGCCCATCGTCGCCGCGGCCGACGCCGCGCCGGTGTTGCGCGCTTGCACGGTGATCGCCATCGCCGGCGGCGCGACCGTGCTCTCCCACGTCAACGACTCCGGTTTCTGGCTGGTCAAGCAACTGCTCGGCCTGGACGCGCGTCAGACGCTGTTCGCCTGGACCACGCTGGAAACCCTGGTCGGCCTGGTCGGCCTGATCGGCGCCGGCCTGATCGCCGTGGCGTTCGCCTGAGGCCGTGTCGGCGTCCTCCGCCCAACTCGACGATCCGGGGTTCCTTGCCGAGTTGCGCGCGCAGATGCTGCGCTACGCGCAGGCGCGCCTGGGCGAGGCGGCGCTGGCCGAGGACGTGGTGCAGGAGGCCCTGGCCGGCGCACTGGCCAACCGCCACCAGTTCGTCGGCCGGGCGGCGCTGCGCAGTTGGGTGTTCGCCATCCTGCGCCACAAGCTCGCCGATGCGCTGCGCCGGCGAGGGGCGGAGCCCGAGCAGGTCGGCCAAGAGGCCCTGGACTCGCCCTTCGACGCCGACGGCCGCTGGCGTCCCGAAGTCCGTCCCGCCCCCTGGCAGGATCCCGAGCGCGCCTTCGGCCAGGCCCAGTTCTGGCAGGTTTTCCAGCGTTGCCTGGACGGCCTGCCGCCGCGCCAGGCCCAGGCCTTCCTGCTGCGCGAAGGCCTGGGTTGGTCCACCGCCGACATCTGTGCGCAACTGGACATCACCGCCAACCATTTGAACGTCATGCTGCACCGCGCGCGCCTGCGCCTGCGCGCCTGCCTGGAAACCCACTGGTTCCGTGCCGGGGAGGGCGATCGTGCTCAGCTGTGAAGAAACCAGCCGCTTGCTCTCCGAGGCGCGGGAACGCCGCCTCGGATGGCGTCAACGCCTGGCCTTGCGCCTGCATCTGGCCCTGTGCAGCGGCTGCCGTCGTTTCGGCCGGCAACTCGATCTGCTCGGCCGCGCGGCCCGGCGCTACGTGCGTGGGGCGGCGGACAGGGAAGACTGAAGCGCGGGCGGCGCGCCCCGCTTGGCTTACAAAAAAACGCGCCGCCGTGGTCACGGCGGCGCGTGTCGGTGGGCCGAAGCGGCCGCTTACTTGCACTCGGAGGGCAGGTAACGCGCCAACACCGTGCCGGTGGTGACGGGCAGGCCGCGGTTGGTCGCCGTGTTGCCGTCGGCGCCGGCGCAGGCCCAGTCGATGTTGCCGGCGGTGCCCGCCGCCGCGGCCGTGGGAAGGTCACTGCCGTTGATCGACGGCGTCAGGACCACGAGGTTCCCGCTGTTGAGCTGCGGGATCTCGTTGGTGTCGTAGGTGATCGTGATTTCGCCGTTGGCGCCGCTGATCGTGATGTCGGAAACGTACTTGGTCGGGGTGAAGTTGTTGTTCCAGTCGGTGGCGACGGCGGACACGCCGTTCAGCCCCGTTGGTCTGGTAGGCTTCGTTGACGGCCACTTTCGCCGACGAGGCGAGCACCAGGCCTTCGCTGACCTTCGAGCGCACGGTGTAATCCTGGTAGGCGGGGATGGCGATCGCCGCGAGGATGCCGATGATGGCGACGACGATCATCAGTTCGATGAGCGTGAAGCCTTGCTGGGTGCGTTTCATGTTCGAACCTCCAAAAGACACAAGGGACAGGGTGGCTGGGAGCCTGGTCCCAAAGAAAGCACCTTTCATGCCACACCATCAAAATCATTGATTTTCTTGGTATAGGCCGCCGTCGGGCGGGCGCCCCGGGGACGGCTTTTGTCAGTTTCGGACGGCCGTCGTCGGGCGTCGGTCGGCCGGCGCGGGCGGCGGCGCGGCCGTGACGGGTTTTTGACTCGGGGAGGCGGAACGCCGCGCCGTGGCGCGCTCCGGGGCTGGGCACGCATATTGCTGCAGCCGGGGCGTGTGGTGTTGCCTGCGGAGAGCGGCATGGACGATGCGGCGGCGGAGCGCGAACGGCTGGCGGCAGCGTTCGCGGCGTTCAATTCGGCCTCGGACCATCTGATCGGGCATTACCGGGCGCTGGAGCGGCGGGTGGCGGCGCTCACCCGCGAGCTGCGCCGCGCGCAGGACGCCCGCCTGCGCGAGCTCAAGGAGAAGGAGCGCCTGGCCGATCGCCTGGTGGGGATTCTGGCGGCGCTGCCGGGCGGGGTGCTGGTGTTCGACGCCGAGGACCGCCTGGTGGAGTTCAACGCCGCCGCCGAATCCCTGCTCGGCGGGCCGCTCGCGGGCAGCGACTGGCGTTCGATCGCGCAGCGTTGCCTGGCGCGCGGGGTGCTGCGCAACGGCGAGGTGCAGCTCGCCGACGGGCGCAAGGTGAACCTGGCGATCCAGGCGATGCCGGAGGGGCGCGGACGGGTGGTGTTGCTCAGTGACGTGACGGCGTCGCGGGCCCTGCTCGAGGGCTGGCAGCAGCGCGAGCGCCTGCAGGAGCTGGGCGCCATGCTCGCGCGCCTGGCCCACCAGTTGCGCCACGCCGCTGGCCGGGGCGCTGTTGCAGCTCGGCCGCCTGCGGCTGCGCTGGGCGGGGGGCGATGCGCGCGCGCTGCGGGCCTTGCAGGCGGCGCTGGACGGCCTGCAGGCGATGCGGCGCAACCTCGACGACCTGTTGTGTTATGCCCGGGGCACGCCCCCGGTGCTGGCCGAAGGGCGCCTGGGCGGCCTGCTGTGTGCCGTGCTGCGGGCGGCGCAGAGCGCCTACCCGACCTTGCGGGTGACGTTGGCGGTCGAGGGCCGGCTGCGGCGGCGGGCGCTGGCGATGGACCGCACCTCTCTGGAAGGCGCCCTGCTCAATCTGCTCGGCAATGCCTGGCAGGCCGGCGCGCGGCGGGTCTGGATCCGCGCCAGGGACGACGGGGCGAGGCTGATTCTGCAGGTCGCGGACGACGGGCCGGGGTGGCGCCGGCGGCGGCGGAGCGGATCTTCGAGGCGTTCTACACCACCCGGCCCGGCGGCACCGGGTTGGGCCTGGCGATCGTGCGTTCGGTGGTGGAGATGCACGGCGGCCGGGTGCGCTTGTGCGCGCCGGGCGGGGGCGGGGCGTGTTTCGAGCTCGAGTTGCCCTGGCCGGCCGAACCGCCGGTGCTGCTGCCGAGCGCGACCCCATTGCAGCGAGCCGGAGGCGCGACACGATGAGTGAACGACGCATTCTGTTGGTGGAGGACGACGCCGGGTTGCGCGAGGCCCTGGTGGAGATCCTCAGCGAGGCGGGATACGCGGTGACCGCCGCCGCCGACGGCGGCGCGGCGGCGCGCCTGCTGGAGGCCCGCCGCTTCGAATTGTTGCTCGCCGATGTGCAGTTGCCGGAGCTGGACGGGCGGGCCTTGCTCGAGCGCGCGCAGGCGGCACTGGTGCCGGTCCCGGTGGTGCTGATGACGGCCTACGGCACGATCGAGCAGGCGGTGGCGGCGATGCGGGAGGGCGCGGCCGATTACCTCGTCAAGCCGTTCGACATGGAGGCCCTGCTGGAGACGGTCGAGCGCATCATCGGGCGCTACGCGCCGGACGCGGCCGAGGTGGTGATGGCCGATCCCGCCACCCGGCGGCTGTACGCCCTGGCCAAGCGGGTGGCGGACAGCGACGTGTCGGTCTTGATCCAGGGCGAGAGCGGTTGCGGCAAGGAGGTGTTGAGCCGCTACATCCACCGGCATTCGCCGCGGGCGAAGGGGCCGTTCGTCGCGATCAATTGCGCCGCCATCCCCGAGAGCATGCTCGAGGCGGTGTTGTTCGGTTACGAGAAGGGCGCGTTCACCGGCGCGCAGCAGCGCACCCCCGGCAAGTTCGAGCTGGCCAACGGCGGCACGCTGCTGCTGGACGAGATTTCGGAAATGGCCCTGAATCTTCAGGCGAAGTTGCTGCGCGTGCTGCAGGAGCGCGAGGTGGAGCGGCTCGGCGGCCGCCAGCCGATCGCGCTCGACGTGCGGGTGCTCGCCACCACCAACCGCGACCTGCGCGAGGCGGTGCGCGAGGGCCGGTTCCGCGAGGATCTGTTCTACCGCTTGAACGTGTTCCCCCTCCATCTGCCGCCCTTGCGGGCGCGGCGCGGCGACATCGTGCCGCTGGCCGAGGCCTTGATCCGCAAGCACGCGGCCGGCCGGGCGCCGGCGTTGTCGGAGGCGGCGGCGCAGAAGCTGGCCGCCTATGCGTGGCCGGGCAACGTGCGCGAGCTGGAAAACGTGGTGCAGCGCGCGCTGGTGGTCTGCGGCGGTGCGGAAATCCGCCCCGAGCACCTGCTGCTCGAATTCGAGGACGCGCCGGCGCCCGTGCCGGCATCGCTGGACGACGATCTCAAGCGCCGCGAGGTCGATTTGATCCTGCAGGCGCTCAAGGACGGCAACGGCAGCCGCAAGCGCGCCGCGCAGGTGCTGGGCATCAGCCCGCGCACCTTGCGCTACAAGTTGTCGCGCTTGCGCGCCCAGGGCGTGGACATTCCGGGGATCTGCCGCGCTTGAGCGCAGGAGGCCCGTGATGAGTGAGCTGAAGATCGACGATCTGCTGCGCCACATCCGTGAGGCGCAGGCGCGGATCGAGGCCGGCGGCACGGCGCCGGCGGCCCCGGACGCGGCCCGGTTCGCCGACTTGCTGGAACGTTCTTTGGAGGCGGTCAACGCGCAGCAACAGAAGGCCGGGGCATTGGCCGAGGAGTTGCAGCGCGGCGAGGCCGAGGTCAGCCTGGCGCAGGTGATGATCGAGATGCAGAAGGCGCGGGTGTCGTTCGAGGCGCTCACGCAGGTGCGCAACAAGCTCATCGACGCTTACCGCGACATCATGAACATGCCGATCTGAGGGGCCGGGTATGAGCGAGACGGCGACCGGCGGACAGGTGATCGAGGCTGCGGCCGGCGGCAGGCTGAATGTGTCGTGGGCGCAGTTGCGCACCGTGCTCGCCTTGCTCGCCGCCGCCGCCCTGGCGGTGGGTTTGATCCTGTGGGCGATGCAACCGGTGTATGTGCCGCTGGCCAGCGGGCCGGACCGGCCGCCGGTGGACGAGGTGAGCGCGGTTTTGCAGTCCGAGGGCATCCCCTTCCGCATCGACCCGGACAGCGGTCTGGTGCTGGTGCCGCAGGCCGATCTCGGGCGCGCGCGCAGCGCCTTGTTCGGCGCCGGCCTGAGCGGCGACGCCGCCCGCGAGTGGCTGGAGGATTCGGGTTTGGGCAGCAGCCAGTTCATGCAGAGCGCGCGTTACCACCGCATGCTCGAGAGCGAGTTGGCGCGGACCATCTCGGCGATGCGGAGCGTGGAGTCGGCGCGGGTTCATCTGGCCTTGCCGCCGCAGACCGGTTTCGTGCGCCGGCGTCAGCCGGCGTCGGCGTCCGTGATGGTGCAACTGCGGCCCGGGCGCGCTTTGTCGGAGGAACAGGTGGCCTCGATCGTCCACCTGGTGGCGACCTCGGTGCCGAACCTGGACGAGGAGCGCATCACCGTCGTGGACCAGTTCGGGCGCTTGTTGTCGGCGCGCTTGGCCGATCCGGCGCTGCGCATCGGCCAGGAGCAGTTGGCGTACACCCGGCGCCTGGAGCAGGATCTGGCCGAACGCATCGAAGCGCTGCTCACGCCGGTGGTCGGTTTCGGCCGGGTGCGCGCCCAGGTCACGGCGCAGTTGGATTTCTCGCGCGAGGAGCGGGTCGAGGAACGCTACGAGCCGGATCCGGCGCAGTTGCGCAGCGAGCAGATCGAGGAACGCCGCGGCCCCTCGGCGGCCGCCGGCGGGGTGCCGGGCGCGCTGAGCAACCAGCCGCCGCCGGCCGCGACCCTGGCGGCACCCGGTGAAGCGGAGGGTGCGCCGCAGGCCGGCGAGGGCGCGGCGGCCGGGCCGAGCGAACGCAGCGTGTTGCGCAACTACGAGCTCGACAAGACGGTCCGGCGCGTCGAAGGCGGGCGCGGGCGCATCCTGCGCTTGTCGGCGGCGGTGGTCGTCGACGGCACCGACCCGGCCAGCGGCGAGCCTTACGGCGCGGAGCAGCTGGCGCGGTTCGAAGCCCTGGTCAAGGAAGCGATCGGTTTCGACGCCCAGCGCGGCGACAGCGTGACGGTGTTCGCCGGCGCCTTCCAGTCTCCCGAAGAAGAGGCGGCCGAAACCGAGCCGCCGTTCTGGTCGAACATCGACTGGTCGAACCTGTTGCGGCAGTTGGCCGCCGGCGCCTTGGTCTTGTTCCTGGTCTTCGGCGTCATCCGCCCGGCCCTGCGGCAACCGAAGGGCGGCGGCGCCAAGCCGGAGGGAGACGACGGCGGGGCGCCCCGCCTGCCGGCGAAGGGGGCCCAGGGCGCCTTGCCGGCGCCGCCGAAGGTGTACGGGGACATCTTGTTGCTGGCGCGCGAGTTGGCTCGGGAGGACCCCAAGCGGGTCGCCAAGGTGATCAAGGATTGGGTGGGCGATGGCGGTTGAGGCGGAAGGGAACGGGGCGCAACTGAGCGCATCGCAGCGCGCGGCGCTGCTGCTGATGGCGCTGGGCGAGAACGCGGCGGCCGAGGTGCTCAAGCATCTGGAGCCCAACGAAGTGGAAGCGATCGGCGCGACGATGCGCGGCTTGCGCGACGTGACGCAGGACCAGATCGCGGCGGTGCTCGACGAATTCATCGCCCGCGTCGGCAAACAGTCGTCCCTGGGCATGGGCGCGGAGGAGTACCTCAAGAGCGTGCTGCGCAAGGCGCTCGGCCGCGAAAAGGCCGAGGCGGTGTTGTCCAGGATTTCGTTGGGCAGCCAGTCCAAGGGGTTGGAAATGCTCAAGTGGCTCGATCCGCAGACGATCTACGAGCTGATCCGCGACGAGCATCCGCAGATCATCGCCATCGTCCTGGTTTACCTCGAAAAAGGGCAGGCGGCGCGCGTCTTGGCTGCGTTCGACGAAAACCGGCGCGCCGAGATCCTGATGCGCATCGCGACCATGGACAGCATTCATCCCGAGGCGCTCGCCGAGCTCGACGCGATCATGGAGCAACGGTTCGCCAGCGGCGGGGCGGTCGGCAAGATCCGCAACGTCGGCGGCGCGCGCAGCGCCGCCGAGCTGCTCAACGCCCTGGGCGGCCAGAACGCCCAGGCGCTTCTGGATGCGATCCGCCAGCGCGACGAGTCGCTGGGCACGCAGCTCGAAGAGCAGATGTTCGTTTTCGAGAACCTGCTCGAGCTTTCGGATCGGGACATGCAGACCCTGTTGCGCGAGGTGAACACCGACCAGTTGGTGGTGGCGCTCAAGGGGGCGAGCCCGGAGATGCAGAACAAGGTGTTCCGCAACATGTCGAGCCGCGCGGCCGAAATGCTCCGCGACGACCTGGAAGCGCGCGGCCCCGTCAAGCTCAAGGAGGTCGAAGAGGCGCAGAAAGCGATCCTCGAGGCGGCGCGCAAGCTCGCCGAGGACGGCAAGATCAGCCTGGGCGGCGGCGGGGAGGAATATGTCTGATCACGAGCGCCGCTGGTCGCCGCCTCCCCTGGGCAGCGCGCCGCCGCGGCCGCCGACGGCGGCCGGGCTGCCGGCGGTGTGCCGCGACTGGCCCTCGCCCGAGGCGGCGGCGCGGCTGCGGGAGGAGGCCGAGGC
This sequence comes from Gammaproteobacteria bacterium, assembly GCA_026004975.1. Lineage (GTDB taxonomy): Bacteria > Pseudomonadota > Gammaproteobacteria > HTCC5015 > HTCC5015 > BPKE01. Next base: position 666,916 of record BPKE01000002.1, on the reverse strand, counting down.
GCGGGGCTACGCCGAGGGTCTCGAACGCGGGCGGCGGGAGGCGCAGGCGCAATGGCAGGCGCGCATCGAGACGCTGGACGCGCTGCTCGCCGCCTTCGAGGCGCCGTTCGCCGAGCTGCAGGAAAGCCTGCGCGAGGCGCTGCTCGAGCTGCTGTTGGCGATCGCGCGTCGCATCCTGCGCCGCGAGCTCGAGGCCGGGCGGCGCGATCTGGCGGCGGTGATCGAAGCGGCCCTGGCCCATCTGCCGGCCGACCAGCCCTTGCGTGTGCAACTGGCGCCGCAGGATCTCGAGTGCATCGGGGAAACCTTGCGCGAGGCGTTCGCCGGGCGCGCGATCGAGTTCGTCGCCGCGCCGCCGTTGCGGCGCGGCGAGCTGCGCATCGAAGGCGGCGCGATGAGCGTCGATCTCGGCCTGGACGCCGAGCTCGAGCATCTGGCCGAGTGGTTCGATCGGTTCACGCAAGAGGGTGAGGATGCCCGCTGAGGCGACCGCGCCGCGCCACCGCTTGCAGGCGGCCCTGGCCGAGGGCCTGCGGCGCTGTGCGGTCATCGCCGAGCGTTCGCCGCCGCCGGTGGAAGGCCGGCTGACCCGCATCGTCGGCCTCACCCTGGAGGCGGTCGGCTGCAACGTGCCCCTGGGCGGACGGTGTCGTTTGTACGGCGGCGGCGGTCAGCCCGTCGAAGCCGAGGTGGTCGGTTTCGACGCCGAACGGACCTTTCTCATGCCCATCGACGATCTTTATGGCCTGTTGCCGGGCGCGCGGGTGCGGCCGGGGCAGCATCGCTACGAGCTGCCCGTCGGCGAGGACATGCTCGGCCGGGTGATCGACGGCCGCGGCCGCCCGCTCGACGGTCGCGGCGCGTGGCGCGCCGAAGCGCGCCGGCCGCTCTACGCCGATCCCATCAATCCCCTGGCGCGCCGCCCGATCGACACCCCCCTGGACGTGGGGGTGCGCGCCATCAACGGCCTGTTCACGGTGGGACGCGGGCAGCGCATGGGCTTGTTCGCCGGCAGCGGCGTGGGCAAGAGCGTGTTGCTGGGCATGATGACCCGTTACACGCAGGCCGACGTCACGGTGGTGGGCTCTGATCGGCGAACGCGGCCGCGAAGTCAATGAGTTCGTGCAGAACATCCTGGGCGAGAACGGCCGCCGCCGCGCCGTGGTGGTCGCCGTGCCCGCCGACCAGCCGCCGTTGCTGCGGGCCCACGGCGCGCTGCTCGCCACCGCGGTGGCCGAGTTTTTCCGCGACCGCGGCCTGCAGGTCTTGCTGCTCATGGATTCCCTGACGCGCTACGCCCAGGCCCTGCGCGAGATCGCCCTGGCCATCGGCGAGCCGCCGGCCACCAAGGGCTATCCGCCGTCGGTGTTCGCGCGCTTGCCGCAGCTGGTGGAACGGGCCGGGCCGGGCGGCGGGGAGGGTGCGATCACCGCCTTCTACACGGTCCTGACCGAAGGCGACGACCCCAACGATCCCGTCGCGGACGCGGCGCGGGCGGTGCTCGACGGCCACATCGTCTTGTCCCGCCAGGTCGCCGAGGGCGGTCGCTATCCGGCGATCGACGTGGAGGCTTCCGTCAGCCGCTTGGCGGCGGCCGTCACCGACGAGACGCATCAGCAGCGGGTGCAGCGCTTCCGGCGCTTGTGGGCCCGCTACAACGAAAACCGCGATTTGATCCGCCTCGGCGTCTACAAGCCGGGCAGCGACGCGGAAATCGACGAGGCCATCGCGCTGTATCCGCGCCTGTCGGCCTATCTCGCCCAGCACATGCGCCAGGCGGTCGGGCTCGAGGCGTCGATCCAGGAGCTGGCACGGATTTTTCAAGAACACGACCGGGACGCTTCGTCCGGCGGCAGAGGATGATGACTCATGAAACAAGGACAAAAACTCGAATCGGTCCGCAAGCTGTCGCGCGCCCGCGAACGCGAGGCGGCGGCGCGCCTGGTCGAGGCCCTGCGGGCCAAGCACCAGGCCGAAGAGACCCTCACCGAACTGATCGCCTACCGGCGTCAGTATGAGCACGCGTTGCGCCAACGCTACGCCCAGGGACAGGCGCGGCCGGCGGATCTGCTCAACGCGCGCCGTTTCCTGGAGCAACTGAACCAGGCGGTGGCCGTGCAGCAGCAACGGGTCGCCGAACACATCGCCGCCGTGGACGAGCTGATCGCCGCCTGGCGGCGCGCCCACGTCGACCAGCGCCTGCTCGACGAGCTGCTCGCGCGCCATCGCGACGAACAGCGCCGCCTGGCCGCGCGCCGCGAACAGCGCGAGCAGGACGACAGCCTGGCGCAACGCCGTCACTCCGTCGTTTGAAGCCGCCGCATGGACGTGTCCGCGGCGCCGCTCCTGGATCTGTCGACAGCGGGCGGCCGGCCCGAGCCGGCCGTCGCCGCCTTGCTCGCGCCGGTGTTCGCGGCGCTGCTGGAGCGGGCGAGTGCGCCCTTGCTCGACGGTGCCGCCGGCGCGCCGGCCGGACCGGAAGTGGTGTCGCCGGCCGGCGGCAGGGTGTTGCCGCCGGCCGGCAACGGTTTGCCGCGGGCCGCGGCGGTGCAAGCCGTCGCCGCGCAACGGTTCGGCGCCGCGATCGGCGGGGATGTCGTTTCCGGGGCGTCGGCTCCGGCCATGCCGCCCTTCGCCGACGTCGCGGATGCGCGCCCAGCCGCGGCGGCGCCGGCCGATGAGAGGGTGCCCGCCGCGCTTCCGTCCGCCGCTTCCGCTGCCGCCGCGCAGGTGCCGTCGTTCGCCATGGCCGGGGGGCCGAATCCGCGTCCGGAAGGCGCAGCGAAAGACCTCTCTCCCGCCTCGCCCTTCCCGGCGGCGGGCGGGATGCCGGCGGAAACCGTGCCCGATGCGTGGCCGAACGGTGTACCGCCGGCCGTCCGGCGTGCCGATACACCGCCCCAGGGTGGCACGCCGACCCCCGACATCGGGCCATCCGCGGCGGAACGGGCGGCCGGATCGCAACCGCCTACGCCTGCGGGAGGCGACCCCAGTAGGGTGTTCCCGGCCATCGAGGACGCGTCGTTTTTCGAGGCCGCCGCGCGTGCCGATCGCGCCCACGACGCCGGCGAGACGCCGACCGCAGGGGCGGCACGGGCCGGGGTGGCGGCACCGCCCGCCGCATCGCCCGCGGCGGCCGTCGTCGCCGCGGCGGGCCCGGTCGCGGACGAGACGGCGGCCGGCGCGCGGGGAGACGTGCGGGTCGGCGCCGCCGGCCATGGGCACGAGCCGCAGGACGCTTTCGTCAAGCAGGTGCAATGGTTGGCGCAGGCCGGCGGCCGGCAGCACGCCCAGTTGCGCCTGGATCCGCCGGCGCTGGGCACGGTCGACGTCGGCGTGCACACCGACGGTGATCGGGTGCAGATCCACCTGGTCGTCGCGGACGCCGCGGCGCGCGACGGGCTCGAGGCCGGCCTGACGCGGCTGCGGGACGTCCTCGCCGGCCAGGGCCTGCAACTGGTGAGCGTGCAGTTCGAACAACGCGGCGCCGGCGACCAGCAGGCATACGCGCACGGCGGGACGCCCGCCGCGGACCCGTCCGAGGCGTTCCGCTCTGACGACGAAAGCGGGCCCGCGCCGGCCTGCGGCGCACCGCGCCGGGGTCTGCTCGACGTCTACGCCTGAATTCAAGGGACATCGCGCGCGAACGATATAAGGCGGGCGACCCGCGCAGCCCGGACCTCGCTGGAGGCGGGTGATTCGGGTCGCAGACGGGGCGAGGATACGGGCGGGGACTATGGACCTGGCGACGCTTCTGGGGTTGGCCGGTGCCATCGCGGTGATCGCGGTGGCGATCATCATCGGTGGCAGCGCGGACACCTTCGTCAACGCCCCCTCTCTGGCGGTGGTGGTCGGCGGCACGGTGATGGTCACCTTGAGCCAGGTGTCCCTCAAGCAATTTTTCGGGGCTTTCCGGATCGCCCTCAAGGCGTTCCTGAACAAGATCCCGCCGCAGACCCAGCTCATCGCCGAGGCCGTGGAACTCGCCCAGGTGGCGCGCAAGGAGGGGATGCTGGCGCTGGAAAACCGCGAAATCCGCGATCCCTTCCTCAAGAAGGGCATCGGCATGTGCATCGACGGCTATGCGCCCGAGGTCGTCTACAAGATGCTCAACAAGGACATCGTGATGACCATCGAGCGCCACGAGCAGGGCATGGAAATCTTCAAGGCGATCGCCGAGGCGGCTCCGGCGATGGGCATGATCGGCACGCTGATCGGCCTGGTGCAGATGCTCTCGACCATGGACGACCCGAAGAAGATCGGCCCGGCCATGGCCATCGCCTTGCTGACGACACTCTACGGCGCGGTGATCGCCAACGCCTTCGCCATCCCGATCGCAAAGAAACTCAAGCGCGTCAGCCAGGCCGAGCGGCTCAACAAGCGCCTGATCCTCGAATCGGTGACCGCCATCCAGAACGGCGTCAACCCCAAGGTGCTCGAGCAGCTCCTTCTCACCTTCCTGCCGAGCAGCCAGCGGAAGGTGCCCGGCAAGAAAGACTGATCCCGAGGCGGCGATGAACGAAGAAGACGACCTCGAAGGCGGCGGCGAAGAAGGCGTCAGCCAGGGCTGGCTGATGACCTACGCCGACCTGATGTCCTTGTTGATGAGCTTCTTCGTGCTCCTGCTCGCCTTTTCCGAGATGGACGTGCTCAAGTTCAAGCAGCTCGCCGGCAGCCTCAAGGAAGCGTTCGGCGTGCAGCGGGAGATCAAGGTCAAGGAGACGCCCAAGGGGACCAGCATCATCGCCCAGGAGTTCAGCCCCGGGCGGCCCGAGCCGACGCCGATCGTCGAGCTGCGCCAGCAGACCACCGACGAGTCCCGGGAAAACCTCGACCTGGGCGACATGGTGCCGCGCGAGCTCGTCGACGAACAGCTCGAGCTCGAAGAGCTCAAGGCGCGGCTTCGGGAGCACCTCAAGCGCCTGCTCGAGCAGGAACTCGCCAAGCTGCGCGAGCTGCTGGAGGAGGAGATCCGCGCCGGACGCATCGAGGTCAATGCCGAGGGCGAACAGATCGTCATCCGCCTTTTGGAAAAAGGTTCGTTCGCCTCGGGCAGCGCCGAGCTCGAGGCGCGTTTCATTCCCATCCTGCTCAAGATCGGACGGGTGTTGCGCGATTCGCCCGGCACCGTGATCGTGTCCGGTCACACCGACGATGTGCCGATCAACACGCCGCAGTTCCCGTCGAACTGGGTGCTGTCGGCGGCACGGGCCGCCACGGTCGTGCACCATTTGACCCGCTACGCGGGCGTGCCCGGCGACCGGATCGAGATCCGCGCCTACGCCGAGTACCGGCCGGTGGCCGACAACGACAGCGAGTCCGGTCGGGCGCGCAACCGTCGCGTCGAGATCGCGATCGAGTACGGCGCCCTGCTCGAGGTCGACAACGAAACCCTCCACGAAGCCCGGGAGGTGACGAACGATGGTTGAGCGCACCGCAAGCGGCGCCGAACGGCGCCGGTACTATCGGATCGACGAGGAGGTCTACCTGACCCACCGGCGGGTGGCGTCGGAACACCTCGACGAGGCGATCGCACGGCTCGACGAAAAGCGCGCCCGGTACTGCTTTCTCAACGACCTGGATCTGGCCCGCGAGGAGCAGTTGCCGGCCTGGTGCCTGTTGCGCGAGCGCCACCCGCAGGTGGCGGACTATCTCCTGTACCTGGAGAAGCGCATCGACGCGGTCGCCAAGCACGTCGCCGAGCACGTCGGGCTGACCTACGGGCCCAAGCAAAGGGTGAACATCAGCGCCCAGGGGCTGCGCTTCTATTCGCCCAAGCCTTACGGCGAAGAGGACTACGTCGAGCTCCAGATCGTACTGCCGGATCGGCGTTGCGTGCTGGTGATCGGCGGCGTGGTGTGGTGCGTCGACGACCCGCATGCGCCGCCCGAAGAGCGGTACGCGGTCGCCGTCGACTTCGACTACATCCACGAGGCGGACCGCGAACTCTTGGTCAAGCACATCCAGGAAACGCAGCGACGGCGCCTCGCCGAGCAGGCGGCGGCCGACGACGAGGCGCCGTGAAGGCCGCGCCCGGCGGGCGCGGCTCCACGCCGGATCAGACACCGCCGCGCAGGCAGGCGGCCGCCAGCGATTCGCCGCTGGGCGTGAGCGGGCGGGGCCGGCGTTCGGCCAGGAAGGCCGGCCGCGGCGGTCGCCCGCAATAGGGTTCCCGCAGCGTGTTTTCGATGCTGTTGTAGACGATGAACACGTTGTTCCGTGAAAACGGCGCGATGTTGCCGCAGGAACCATGCAGCACGTTGCGGTCGAAAAAGACCGTCAATCCCGCCGCGCCCGTCGACATTTCGATGCCCCCTTCCTGAATGAGCGCGTCCGGCATCCCTCGGTCCTCGGCAGCCGTTTCGGCCGGGTCGCGATGCGGGTCGGATAGGGGTCTTCTCTAAGATCGCGCTCGTCCAAGGCGTGAGGGGATGACATGGCGTGTTCCTCCCGTGTCGTCGTCTTGGTTCGAAAGCGGCGGCGCTCACGGTGCCGCGGCGGCATTCGCCTCCTGGTCTTCGGCGGGTGGGTAGGCCCCGTCGGCGTCGTGCACCTCGTCGCCGCGCAAAGCCGGGTTGAAGACACAGGCGAGCTGCAGCGTTCGACGGCAATGCAGGACGTGCCGGTCGTGCCGGTCGAGGGCGTAAAGTGTTCCGGGACGGATCGGGTGGCGCAGGCCGGTGTCCAGGTCCTCGATCTCGCCCTCGCCGTCGATGCAATACACCGCCTCGAGGTGGTGCTTGTACCAGATCGGCGTGCGCGTGCCCTCGCGGATGGTGGTGATGTGGAAGGAGAAGCCCATGCCGTCCTCGCGCAGGACGAGGCGGACGCTCTCCCAGTTCTCGGCACACACGCGCCGCCGTCCGGCGCGTGCCTCTTGCAGGGTGCGGACGATCATCTTCCGTTGTCCTCCGGTCGGGGTCAGGACGCCTGGCGCAGTCCGCGGTCCAGGGCCCGTTCGACGCTGCGTGCGAGGATCGACAAGCCTTCGTCGAGCGCCTCGTCCTCGATGGTGAGCGGGGCGAGGCATTTGACCACCTGGCCTCGCGAGCCGCTCGTTTCGACGATCAAGCCCTGCTCGAAGGCATGCCGGCAGATTCGTTCGGCGAGCGCGCCGTCGCCGCAGTCGATGCCCTGCATCATGCCGCGGCCTACGGGCTCGAGGCGCTCCGGCGCACGCCGGCAGATCGAACGCAGGCGCTCGTTCAGGTGCCGCGCCTTGTCGCGGACCTCGCGCTCGAAGCGGTCGTCCCGCCAGAAGTGCTCGATGCAGGCCCGTGCGGTCACGAAGGCGTGGTTGTTGCCGCGGAAGGTGCCGTTGTGCTCGCCGGGCGCCCAGCAGTCGTGTTCGGGCTTGATGAGGGTCACGGCGAAGGGCAGGCCGAAGCCGCTCAGCGACTTGGACAGGGTGACGATGTCCGGTTCGATGCCGGCCGCTTCGAAGCTGAAGAAGCGGCCCGTGCGGCCGCAGCCGGCTTGAATGTCGTCGACGATCAGCAGCATGCCGTGCTTGCGGCACAAGGCCTGCAGGCGGCGCAACCACGGGGTGCTGGCCGTGTTCAGGCCGCCTTCCCCCTGCACCGTTTCGACGATGACGGCGGCGGGATGGTCCAGGCCGCTGCTGGGGTCCTCGATCATCTTGTCGAGCAGGGCCAGGGTGTCGACGTCGTCGCCGAGGTAGCCGCAGAACGGCGCCCGCGCGACGCCGATCAAGGGCAAGGCGCAACCGTCGCGGTGGTGGCGGTTGCCGGTCGCCGCCGCGGCGCCCATGGTGACCCCGTGGAAGCCGTTGGTGAAGGCGACCACCGTGTGGCGCCCGGTCACCTTGCGCGCGATCTTCAAGGCGGCTTCGACGGCGTTGGCGCCCGTGGGTCCCGTGAATTGCAGGACGTAGTCGAGGCCGCGCGGCGCGAGAATGTGCTCCCGGAACGCTTCCAGGAACGCCGCCTTGGCCTCGGTGTGCAGGTCCAGGCTGTGGGTGATGCCGTCGGCGGCGATGTAGTCCAGCAGCGCCTGCTTCGGCACGGGGTGGTTGTGCCCGTAGTTCAAGCTGCCGGCGCCGGCGAGGAAATCCAGGTAGGCGCGACCGTCGCTGTCGTACAGGCACCAGCCGGCGGCCCGTTCGAAAACGACGGGGAAATGGCGTGCATAGCACTGCACGTTGGATTCGAGGGCGTCGAAGATGCTCATGGCATGTCCTCCCTTTTCTGAGGAGTGGGTGGCGTATGGATCAGGGGATGCGCGTGAAGGGGCCGATGTGCACCAGATCCTCGGAGGCGTGGCTTCCGCGAAAATGGCGGTCGCGATCGAAGAAGGGCGTGCGGCGACACTCGCCGCCGAGCCGCCCGGCGATGGCGTCGAACAACGCCCAGGAGGCCGCGTTGTCCGGTGTGATGGTGCATTCCAGGTAACGCACGCCGCGCGCGGCCGGGCGGCGCAACACGTTCAGGACCAGCTCGGCCGCGAGGCCCTGGCCGCGGTGGCGGCCGTCGACGGCGATCTGCCAGACGAACAAAGTCTCGGGCGCGGTCGGCGGGCGGTACGCCGACACGAAACCGGCCGGCTCATCGTCCGCGTCGAGCGCGATCGTGCAGGTGTCGGCGAAATGCGTGCATTGCAGCAGGTTGCAATAGAGCGAATTGCCGTCGAGCGGCGGACAACGTGCGATCAGGCGATGAACGGCATGGGCATCTTCGGGACGGGGTCGACGGAGGGTGTAGGCGCGATAAATCGTCGTTTCAGTCATTGGTTTGGAAGCGGGGGTCGCAAAGCAGATGACGCCGCCGAAATCGCGGCCGGAGGCAGGATTCAGGATCAAGGGAGCGCGCGCCGCGTGGCGCGAAGGGATATTCACGACGCCCGTCAGGGCCGGGGTGCGTGCGTGAATTCATGTGGCGCAATTATATCGGCGTGCAGCGTGAATTTCAAATGAAGCGGTTTCGATGCACGACGCTCGCACGATGGTCGTCGCGTCGAGACCCGCGTGCGACCGCGTTTCGCACCGTGGAGGCGGCGCCGTGGCAAACATCCCGCGATGCGCGGCTTGGGTATGGCGCCCAGTGTCGCGGGTTCTCGTGACGCCGCTGTGACCCGGTGCGGCGTCGGCATGCCGACGCCTTGCGGTGCGGATCGGGGCGACCGGCGCCAAAAGCTTGGCGCGAGGCGCCGCTGCAGCGCGTCGGCGACCTGGCACGTGGATTGCACATCCCAGCGCAGGAGAGGAGGTGGCCCAAACCATGAACAACAAGATCCTGCTCATCGGCATTCTGGTGGCGCTGCTCGCGCTGATCGGCGTCGTCAGCGCGCTCCTGATCGTACAGATGCGCCAGCCGGCCGCGGCCGCCGCCACGGGTGCGCCGGATGCTGCTGCGCCGGCGGGCGACGCCGGAACCGAAGCCGCGCCGGCCGAACTGCCGGCCGCGGCCTTTTACCACGAGCTGCATCCGCCTTTCGTCGTCAATGTGGACGACGACGGGCGGGGTCGTTACTTGCAGGTGGACGTCGCGGTCATGGCCCGCTCGCAAAAGGCCGTCGATGCCGTCAAGGAGCATGCGCCCGCGTTGCGTCACCACCTGAACATCCTGTTCAGTTCGCAGGAGGTGGCGCCCTTGCGGACCGCCGAGGGCAAGGAGGCACTCCGGCAGGCTGCCTTGGAAACGATCCGCAAGGTGATGATCGAGAAGACCGGTGAACCGATGGTCGAGGACGTCTATTTCAACAAGTTCGTGATCCAGTGACATGGCCGAAGCGCAGCGTGTATTGAGCGAAGAGGAACTCGAGGCGCTCGCCGAAGGCGTCGAGCGCGGCGCCGTCGCGGTCGACGGTGGAAAAAACACCGGTCGCCGCGTCGAGCTCTACGACTTCCACCAGCCGGCGCATCTGCTCAAGGCACGGCTTCCGGCGCTGGAGCAGATCGACGAGCGCTTCGCGGAGGATTTGCAGCGCGCCTTGTTTTCCTGGGTCGGGCGGCTCGTGAAGGTCGAAGCCGAAGCGTTGTCTATGAAAAAGTTCGCCGACGCGGTCGGCGCCTTGCCCGCCCATGCCACCTTGGCGCGGGCGCGCATGCTCGAGCCGGGCGCGAGCCTCTTGGTCGCGGTGGACACGCCGCTGCTCAACGCGTTGGTCGACTGCTACTTCGGCGGCCGCGGCGCGGTGGCCGATTTGCCCGACGATTACGTGCTCACCGACATGGAGCGCCGTTTTGCCGAGCGCCTGGTGAAAACCGCCCTGGAAACCTGGTCGGCCTGCTGGGCGGCGGTGCGCCCGGTCAAGTTCGAATTCGAGCGCTTGGAAACCCGCGTGCAGGCGAACGATTCGACCGAGGCGTCGGAGATCATGGTGGTGTGCCGCTTCGGTCTGACGCTGGGCGATTACGGCGGATTTCTGGTTTTCATGTTGCCGCATGCCAACCTCGAGCCCTTGCGACCGGTCCTGACGGCCGGGGGGCGTCGCGAACAGGGCCCCGGGGCCGACGGCTGGCGGCGGGCCTTGCGCGCCCGTCTCGAGAGCGTGCCGGTGCCGTTGCAGGCCGTTCTGGTGGAGCAACGCATGCCCTTGTCGCGGGTGCTCGCCTTCAAGAAGGGCGATTGGCTGCCGGTCTCGGTCAAGCCGCAGGCGCTGGTCTACAGCGGGTCGAGGCCGCTGTTTCGGGCGACGGCGGCGGCGGCGGGCAAGCGCGCGGCCTTGCAGTTCGAACGCTGGGAACACGACTGAGCGAGGGTGAACGGGATGGCTGAAGACAACGGTTCTGCTCCATCCGCCAATCTGGACGTGATACAGGACATCGAGGTGACGGTGTCCATGGAGCTCGGGCGCACGCAGATGACGATCCGGGATCTGTTGCAGCTCAGCCAGGGCTCGGTGATCGAGCTCGATCGCATGGTCGATGAGCCGATGGACGTCCTGGTGAACGGCACCTTGGTCGCGCGGGGCGAGGTGGTCGTCGTGGACGACAAGTTCGGCATCCGCCTCACGGACGTGGTCGGCCCGATCGAGCGCGTCAAGCCCTTGAAGTAGGGGATTCAAAGGTGATCCGGTGGCGCCGCCGGCTTTTCTGGATCGGTTTTTTTCCCGGCCCCGGCGTGGGCCGCCGAGGCGGCGTCGTCCCTCGGCCGGGTGGCGGCGGCCCTGTTCATGGTGCTCGCGATGCTGCTCTTGGGCGCGTGGTTGTGGCGGCGCGTCACCGGCTTGCAGGGAGGCGGGGGAGGCGGCCTGCGCATCGAGGCCAGCCTGGCGATCGGTTCGCGCGAGCGCCTGCTGGTGGTGCGTGCAGGACAGCGGCGCCTGCTGCTCGGCGTCTCCCCGGCGGGCATCGTGCGTCTGGCGGCGCTCGGCAGCGAGGATTGGCCGCCGCCGCCTTTGGAGGGCGAGGTCTCTTTCGCCCGGTTGTTGGCGGCGCGGCTGCGCAGGGAGGGTCGGGAATGAGGTGGCTGGCGTTGTCGATCCTGACCTGGGCGCCGGTCGCCGCGGCGCAACCGGGTTTGACGGCCTTGACGGTGCAGCAGACCGCCGACGGCCAGACCTGGTCGCTGACGTTGCAGGCGCTGGTGTTGATGACGCTGCTCAGCGTGCTGCCGGCGATCCTGCTGATGATGACCGCGTTCACGCGCATCGTCGTCGTACTGGCGATCCTGCGCCAGGCGATCGGCACGGCCCAGACGCCGTCGAACCAGGTGCTGATCGGGCTGGCCTTGTTCCTGACCTTCTTCGTGATGGCGCCGGTGTTCGGGCGGATTCAGAGCGAGGCCGTGGAGCCGTATCTCGCCGGCGAGATCGATCCGAAAACGGCCTTGGTTCGAGCCGGCGCGCCGTTGCGCGATTTCATGCTCACGCAGACGCGCGAGACGGAGCTGCAGTTCTTTTCCGACCTTGCCGGAATCGACGAGCGGCTGACCCCCTCCGACGTGCCCTATTCGGTGCTGCTGCCGGCGTTCGTCACCAGCGAACTCAAAACCGCTTTCCAGATCGGCTTCATGTTGTTCATCCCGTTCCTGATCATCGACCTGGCGGTGGCCAGTGTCTTGATGTCGATGGGCATGATGATGCTTTCGCCGCTGATCATCTCCTTGCCGTTCAAGTTGATGTTGTTCGTGATGGTGGACGGCTGGACGCTGATCCTGGGAACCCTGGTCGCGAGTTTCGATGCCGCTTGAGGAGGCTGGGATGACGCCGGAAGACGCGATCGAATTGATGCGCCAGGCGCTGTGGATGTTGCTGCTGGTGTCGGCGCCGCTGCTCCTCTCCGCCCTGTTCGTCGGCCTGCTCGTCGGCATGTTCCAGGCGGCGACCCAGATCAATGAGATGACCCTGAGTTTCATTCCGAAGATCGTCGTCGTTTTCCTGATGCTGCTCGTCGCGGGGCCGTGGTTGCTGCAGTCGATGATCGATTTCAGCCGGCGCTTGTTCATGGAGATTCCGGGGTGGATCGGATGAGCGGAATCGAGCCGCTGACGCTGGCGGTGGGCGCTTGGCGCGAATGGGTCGAGCAGGGGTTGCTGGTGTTCGCGCGGGTGGCGGCGGTGTTCTCGATGGCGCCTGTGCTCGGCAGCCGGCTCGTGCCCATGCGGGTGCGGGTGGCTTGTGCACTGGCCGTCACCGGCATACTTCTCCCGCAGGTTCCTCAGGTGTCCTACGATCCCTTGTCGCCCGTCGGTGTCGGTTTGATCGCCCTGCAGATCGGTATCGGTCTCGGCCTCGGATTCCTTTTGCAGCTCGTGTTCAACGCGGCGACCCTGGCCGGTGAGGTGGTCGCCATGTCGATGGGGCTGGGCTTCGCGCAGATGGTCGATCCGCAGAACGGCGTCAACGTGCCGGTCGTCAGCCAGTTCTACCTGATCGCGGCGACCTTGCTGTTCCTGGCGCTGGACGGTCATCTGGCGTTGCTGTCGTTGTTGGCGGAGAGCTTCGTACGGCTCGATGCGGGCCTGTCCGTGCCGGCGCTGCTCGATTTTTCCAAGGTGTTGTTCGATGGGGCGCTGGTCATCGCGATCCCGGTGGTCACGGGCTTGCTGATCGTGAACCTGACCCTGGGCGTGATGACGCGCTCGGCGCCGCAGTTGAACCTGTTCGCCGTCGGCTTCCCGGTCGGCCTGATCGTCGGTTTCGTGTTCATGCTCGCGGCGCTGCCGGCGCTGCAGGCGGTGTTCACCGCCCTGCTGGACGAGGCCGGCGCGGCGGCTCGGTTGGTTTCCGGGGTGTGGTGATGGACGAGAACGAAGCCGCCGGCGAAAAAACCGAGCAGCCGACGCCGAAGCGCTTGCAGGACGCGCGCGAGCAGGGGCAATTGCCGCGCTCGCGCGAGTTGACGACGGCCGTGGTCGCCTGCGGCGCGCTGCTCGCTTTCACGATGCTCGGTGAACGGACGGTGAACGCGCTGGGCGGGCTGTCGGCGTCCGTGTGGTCGTCGCCGCGCGCGGTGTTGCTCGATCCGGCGGCCCCGCCCCGCTTGCTGATCGGGGCGATCGAGGGGGCATTGCGCGCCGTCGCGCCATGGGCGCTGGTGGTGCTGGCGGTCGGGGCGGCGGCGCCGGCGTTGCTGGGCGGTTGGGTGTTCACCGGCAAGGCCTTGACGCCGGATTGGAAGCGGCTCGACCCCGTGCGCGGTTTGAAGCGGGTGTTCGGTCTGCAAGGTTGGGTGGAGCTCGGCAAGTCGCTGCTCAAGTTCGCCTTGTTGTCGGCGGCGGCCGCGGCGGCGCTGTGGTGGCTCGGCCCGCGGCTCGTGACGCTGGGCGAGGGCGGTGCGGCGCGTGCCTTGCGCGACAGCATGGCGGCGCTGCTCGCGCCCGCGCTGGCCTTGTGCGCGGCCTTGCTGGTGATCGCCGCCGTGGATGCCCCGTTCCAGTTGTGGAACCACCGCCGGCGGTTGCGCATGACCCGACAGGAGTTGCGTGACGAATTGCGCCAGAGCGAGGGCGATCCGGAGCTGCGGGCGAAGGTCCGCGCGGTTCAGCAGAAGCTCGCCAGCCAGCGCATGATGCAGCAGGTTCCGAAAGCCGACGTGGTGGTGAGCAATCCGACGCATTTCGCGGTGGCGCTGCGCTACCGGCGCGAACAGGACAGCGCGCCGGTGGTGCTCGCCAAGGGACAAGACCAGACGGCGCTGCACATCCTGCGCATCGCGCGCGGCGCCGGCGTGCCGGTGTTCGAGGCGCCGCCCTTGGCCAGGGCGCTGTATTACACGACCGAGGTCGGGCGGCGCATCCCGCGGGCGCTTTACGTGGCGGTGGCACAGGTGTTGGCCTACGTCTACGAGGTCGCCAACGCCCGCCGCCAGGGGAGACGGCCGCCCGCGCCGCCGGCCCGGCTGGAGGTTCCGGAGGAGCTGACGCGGCCGCGGCGCGGCCGCCGCGTTTGAGGGGCAGAGCATGCAGTGGGATCGTGTACCGGTACTTTCCAAGGCGCTGATCCGAGACGGCCTGGGCGCGCCGCTGCTGGTGCTCGTGACGCTGGCGATGGTGGTGCTGCCGCTGCCGCCGCTCGCGCTCGATTTCTTGTTCACCTTCAACATCGCGCTGTCGCTGGTCATCCTGTTGCTGACGGTCTACGCCATGCGGCCGTTGGATTTCTCGCTGTTTCCGACGGTGCTTCTGGTGGCGACGATGTTGCGGCTGGCCTTGAACATCGCCTCGACGCGCGTCGTTCTGCTCAACGGCCATACCGGCACGGACGCCGCCGGCGCCGTGATCGAGGCCTTCGGTGCGTTCGTCATCGGCGGGAACTACGCGGTGGGCCTGGTCGTTTTCGCGATCCTGGTGATCATCAACTTCGTGGTCGTCACCAAGGGGGCCGGGCGCGTTTCGGAGGTGAGCGCCCGCTTCACCCTCGACGCGATGCCCGGCAAGCAGATGGCCATCGACGCGGACTTGAACGCCGGCGTGATCAGCCAGGAGGAGGCCAAGGCGCGGCGCGCGGAGATCATGCAGGAGGCGGACTTCTACGGCGCGATGGACGGCGCAAGCAAGTTCGTGCGGGGCGACGCGATTGCGGGCATCCTGATTCTGTTCATCAACATCATCGGCGGGCTGGCCGTGGGCATGGGGCAGCACGGCTTGTCGCTCGCCGCCGCCGTGCGCAATTACACCTTGTTGACGGTCGGAGACGGGCTGGTGGCGCAGATCCCGTCGCTGCTCTTGTCGACGGCCACGGCGATCATCGTCACCCGCGTGTCCACGGCTCACGACATGGGCGAGCAGGTGCAGCTGCAGCTGTTGTCCAATCCGCGGGCGCTGGGCGTGACGGCGGCGGTGATCGGCGCGCTCGGCCTGGTGCCGGGCATGCCGAACGCCACCTTTCTCTTGATCAGCGGCGGGTTGGGTTGGCTGGCCTTGCGCCTCACGCGCGTGAAGGAAACCGCCGCCGCGGCCGAAGAGAAGCCGGCGCAGGCGCCGCCCAAGCCGGCGGAGTTGAGCTGGGACGACGTCAAGCCGGTGGACGTCATCGAGCTGGAAGTCGGTTACCGGCTGATCCCGCTCGTGGACCCCGAGCGCGGCGGCGCGTTGCTGAACCGCATCAAGGGGGTGCGCCGCAAGTTGTCTCAGGACCTGGGTTTCCTGGTGCCGCCCGTGCACGTGCGCGACAACCTGGACCTGCCGCCGACGCATTACCGGATCATCCTGCTCGGCGTGCCGGAAGCCGAAGGGGATGTGGCGCCCGACAAGTTGTTGGCGATCGATTCGGGGCGGGTGTTCGGCAAACTCGACGGGGTGGACACGAAGGATCCGGCCTTCGGCATGCCGGCCAAGTGGATCGACCCGGCCCTGCGCGACCAGGCGCAGACGCTCGGCTACACGGTGGTCGATCCGGCGACGGTGGTGGTCACGCACCTGAGCGCCGTGTTGCAGGCGCATGCGCACGAGCTTTTCGGTTACCCCGAGGCGCAGCAGTTGTTGGACAAACTGGCCCGCAGCGCGCCGCGTCTGGTCGAGGAGCTCGTGCCCAAGACCTTGCCGATGGCGACGGTGGTGCGCGTGATGCAGAACCTGCTCGAAGAGGGCATCCCGCTCACCAATCTGCGCACCATCGCCGAGACGCTGGCGGAGCATGCGCCGCAAAGTCAAGATCCCGACGCGCTCACGGCGGCGGTGCGCGTCGCCCTGCGGCGCCTGATCACGCAGCGCATCGCGGGTTTTCAGGGCGAGCTGGCGGTGCTCACGCTCGACTCCGAGTTGGAACGCTTGTTGCTTCAGTCTACAGCGAAGGGCTTGGACAACATGGTTCTGGAGCCGACGATGATGGACAAATTGCATCAGGCCTTGTCGGAGTGGAGCAAGCGCCTTGAACGGCAGGGACAGCCGGCGGTGTTGTTGGTGCACCCGAAGTTGCGCGCGCTGTTGGCGCGGTTGTTCGGGCGCACCGTCGCGAACCTGCACGTCCTGGCCTACAACGAGGTCGCCGAGGACCGGCGGCTGCGCGTGCTGGGCACGATCGGCGGCGCGCTGCCCGGACCCGCGGCGGCGGCTTGAGGAGGGTTGGGGCATGGTCTGGGATCGGACGGCACGAGTGAACGCGGTGGCGCCGGCGGGAGTGCGGCCCGCCGCGTTCGGGCAGGCAGGCGTGGGGCGGCGCCGGGATGGCGTCGTCGAGGCGGCGGGAAGCCGCCGGTGCCGTCGAGATCGCGCGACGACGGCAGGAGGCCGTCATCGCGCGGGGCAGGGAAGACGGGCGGTCGGGGAAAGGGTCGCCCGCGCGCGAGGGCGTCGCGGACCGGCGACGGCGGGGACAGGGTCGCAGTCGGCCGTCCCGGCCCGCGGCGTTGCGGCGGGGAAGGCCAGGGACGGCCTTTTCCGGCCGGCCGGGAATGACGGGCGGTGGCGTCAAGGCGCGACGGCGCCGGGGAGATCGGCATGAAGATCAAGCGGGTACGTGCAGCGGATGTGCGCGGTGCCATGCGCGCCGTGCGGGAGCGCTTCGGTGAGGAGGCGGTCATCCTCAGCAACCGCCGGACGGCCGACGGCGTGGAATTGATCGTCGGGGTCGGCTACGACGCCGGGCAGGTGGAGTCCTGGACGGCGGGGCGGGCCGGCGCCGCGCAGACGGAATTGACCACCGCGCAGTGGCTGGCCGAGCGCGCCCAGCGGTCCGAGCCGGCGCCGACGGCGCGCCCGGCAGCGGCCGCGGGCGCAGGCGCCGGCGGCGCCGAAATCGTGCGCATGGAGCAGCGCATGATCGAACAGGTGCGCCGCGAACTGGGCGCGATGAGCCGCCTGATGCAGGACCAGATGGACCTGCTCGGCTGGCAGCAGATGTGCCACCTTTCACCGCTCAAGGTGCAGTTGCTGCGGCGTCTGACGGCGGTCGGGCTGGGCAGCGGCCTGTGCCGCCAGATCGTCGCCCAGGTCGGCGCCGAGCCGGACATGGAACGCGCCTGGCGGCGCGCCCTGGCGGTGTGGGCGGCGCGGCTGCGCGTGGTCGATGCGGCCGCTTTCGACCGCGGCGGCATCGTCACCTTGCTGGGGCCGACCGGTGTCGGCAAGACGACCACGGCGGCGAAGCTGGCGGCGCGTTTCGCCGCCCGCCACGGCCGCCAGAGCGTGCTGATGATCGCCAACGACGACCGGCGCATCGGCGCGCACGAACAGTTGCTCAGCCTCGGGCGCGCGCTCGGCATCGGCGTCGTGTGCGCGGCCGACGAACGGGATCTGCGCGACGTGTTGGCCGCGGTGCGCAACAAGCGCTTGATCCTGATCGACACCGCGGGGATGCAGGCGGCCGACTGGCGGCGCCGGCCCAAGGGCGTGCTGCTCGATGCGCGCTTGCCGATCCGGCGGGTTCTCGTGCTCAGCGCCGCCACCCAGTTGCGCAGCCTGGATGAGACGGCGCGGGCGTATTCCGAGACGTCGCTCGCCGGTTGCGTGCTCACCAAGCTCGACGAGGCCGGCAGCCTGGGCGGTGTGCTCACCGTGGCGGTGCGCTACAAGCTGCCTTTGGCTTTCGTGAGCCACGGCCCGCGCGTGCCGGAGGACCTGCAGCCGGCCCGCGTTTCGCTGTTGCTCGGCAAGGCGGTGGCGCTGGCGCGGCGCCACGCATCCGGCGACGACGAGACCTTGCTCGCCCTGCGTCACGGGCGTTTCGGATTGAAAGCGGCGGTTTGATCGGCACAAGGAGACGGCCATGCAAACGGTAACGGCATTGGATCGGTCCGGGCCCCGGCCCGTGCAGGTGATCGCGGTCAGCGGCGGAAAGGGCGGCGTCGGCAAGACCAACGTCGCCGTGAACTTGGCGGTGGCGATGGCGCGCCGCGGGCGCAAGGTGATGCTGCTCGACGCCGACCTCGGCCTGGCCAACGTGGATGTGCTGCTCGGCTTGAAGCCGCCGCGCGACATCCGCCACGTGATCGACGGGGCGTGCACGCTCGACGACATCCTCATCGAAGGGCCGGCCGGGGTGCGGATCGTGCCGGCGGCCTCGGGCGTGCACCGCTTGACGCGCATGAACGAGCGCGAACTGGCCGGGTTGATCTACGGTTTCAGCCAGGTGCGCTTCCCGCTCGACACGTTGCTCGTGGACACCGCGGCGGGCATCGGGCCGCATGTCCTGTCGTTCTGCCGGGCGGCGCAACACGTGATGGTCGTGGTCTGCGACGAGCCCACCGCGCTGGCCGACGCCTACGCCCTGATCAAGGTTCTGGGACGCGATTACGGCGTCGGACGCTGCCGGGTGGTGGTGAACATGGCCGCTTCGGAGGCGCAGGCCCGTGCCGTGTTCGCGCGCCTGTTGTCGGTGGTGACCCGCTTTCTCGACGTGACGCTGGATTATGCCGGCATGGTGCCGTTCGACGAGCAGTTGCGCAAGGCGGTGCAGGCGCGCAGCGCCGTGGTGGAAGCCTATCCGCGGGCGCGCGCCAGCGAGGCGTTCCGGCGCCTCGCGGCGACCGTCGACGGCTGGCCGCTGCTGGAGCAGGCCAGCGGGCACGTGCAGTTTTTCCTGGAACGCCTGGTCGGCGCCGACGCGCTGGCGCTGGCCGGGTGATGCGGAGCCGAGCGGATGGCGCGGGCGGCGCGGTTGCAATGGGGCGCCTGGCTGGGGCTCGCGGGCGGCCTGGCGTTGATCTGCGGGGCGGGCGCCGCCGACGGCCTGGCGCTGGAGCGGCTCTGGCAACCGGCGGCGCTGGCCGTGGTGGTCGGCGGCGCTCTGGCCGCGGTGCTGGTCGAAACCCCCGTGTCTGGCCTGCGCCTGGCGGCGGCTTTGCTCCGTTGGGTTTTCGCGACACCGGCCTTGACGCCGCGGGCGCAACTGGACATCGTGCTGCGCTGGAGCTGGGTGGCGCGGCGGGAGGGCATCCTGGCTCTGGATGCCGAAACCGCGCGCCAGCGCGACCCCTTCGTCGCCAAGGCGCTGCAACTGCTCGTGGACGGGCGCAGCGCCGAGGCCATCCGGCGCAGCATGGAAGTCGAGCTCGAAGCCGAGGCGCGGCGCCTGCAGCGCGCCGTCGGCGTCTACGAAAGCCTCGGCGGCTACGCGCCCATCTTCGGCATGCTCGGCGCCGTGCTCGGCCTGATCCGCGCCACCTCGGCGCTGGCCGACCCGGCCCGGCTCGGGCCGGCCATCGCCGCGGCCTTCGTCGCGACCGTCTACGGCCTGGCGCTGGCGAACCTGTTCTGTCTGCCGGTCGCCGAACGTCTGCGGGGGATCGTCCAGGACACCTTGCAGGCGCGGCGCCTGGTTCTGGAGGGGGTGGTCGCGATCGCCGAAGGGGACAACCCGCATCGCATCCGCGAGCGCCTGACCGGCTACTGCCGGGCCCAGGCCGCCGCTTGACCCATGAACGGGGTCGGCACAGAGCGGCGGCGCAGCCACGACCGTTGGTTGGTGTGCTACGCCGACTGGATGACCTTGCTCTTCGCCCTGTTCGTCCTGCTCTATGCCGGCGCTTGGTCCACCCCGGCCCGTGACCCCGCGGGCGGCGACACCGACGCCGCCCCGACCCCCGCCGTCGAGCAGGCCTGGCGCATCGGCGAGATCGACGCGCGCCTGCAGGCGGCGCTGTCGCCTTGGCTCGAGCAGGGACGGATCCGGGTGACGCGCCGGCCGCTGCGCCTGGAGATCGAGCTCGAAGCCGGCATGCTCTACGCCAGCGGCAGCGCCGAGCTCGAGCCGCGCGCCCGCCCCCTGATCGAGGCCCTGGCCGACACGCTCGTGCCTTTCGACAACGCCGTGCTGGTCGAAGGTTTCACCGACGACCGCCCGATCGCCGGCCCGCGCTATCCATCCAACTGGGAATTGTCGGCCGCCCGCGCCACCGCCGTGTTGCGCCTGCTGGTCGAACGGGGCGTGGCGCCGGCGCGACTGGCGGCCGTGGCCCACGGCGATCAACGGCCGGCGGTGCCCAACCGCGACGCGCGGGCGCGGGCGCGCAATCGCCGGGTGGTGTTGGTGGTGTTGCCTTCGGCGGATCCGCGGCGCCTGCCGGTGGAACCGGTGGGCGTGGCGGCCGAAGAAAGCAAAGGTGGGTGGGGGAGAAGTCCGGGCTAAGACTTTTGGGATATCGAGTGCGACAGCAGGGTCGCAGGAGGGCGAATATCCCTTCCCCCACCCGTACCGGGAACACAGGGAGCGACATTCCCGGGTCGCCAGAATATAGTGATTCCACGTTTTCCTTGCAACCGTTTCGTCACGTCTGCGGGTTCGCCCCGGCGGTATTTTCACATCCGTGATGGTAGGATCGGCGCGCGCCCGCCCGCGCTCGGGCGAGCGCTTTCCGTTTCGTTCGCGCATGAGGGGGGAACCGTGCACTGGCGACAACTGGTCGCGCCCCTGGGGCTGCTGGCCGCCGCGGGGTACTGGCAGGAGGCGTTGTGGCGCGAACTCGGGGCGTGGCCCTGGTTGCCTTATGCCTTGGCCGCGCTGGCGGCGGCGCTGGCCGCCTATTACAACCGCCTGCACATTTGCGTTCTGGCCTTGCTGCTGGCGGGCTTCTACGCGGTGGTGGACCTGACCCTGCAGACGCGCCTGTCCTTGCCGCTGCCGCGCGCGGTGCTCGCCGTTTTGGGGATCGCCGTGCCGGTGTCGATCACCCTGGCGGCCTGCTGGCCGCGCGCCGCCCTGCGCGCCCCCGCCGCCTGGCCGTTGTGGGCGTACCTGGCGGCGTTGGCCGCCGCCGGTGCGGGATGGTGGTGGACCGGGATGCCGGTTCCGGCGGCCCTCGGGGCGCTCGCCGCCCATCCCTGGTGGGTGGTGCAGCCGCCCGAGCGTACCCTGGCGCCGGCCGCGCTCGCCCTGTTCGCGGCCGGCGGTCTGCTGTGTGTCTGGCGCCTGATCCGGGGCGCGCCGGGCGCCGCCGCCGGACTGGCGGCGCTCGCCGCCACCGGCTGGACACTGGCGGAACTGGCCCGCCCCGGCCAGTCGCTGGTGATGCAGAGTGCCGCCGGTCTGGCGCTGCTCGTCGCGCTGTTGCAGGGCGCCCGCGATCTGGCCTATCGCGACGAGCTGACCGGCCTGCCGGCGCGGCGCGCCCTGGAGGACCGCCTCGAGCAGCTCGGCGGGCGCTACTGGTTGGCGATGCTCGATGTGGACCACTTCAAGCGCGTCAACGACCGTTACGGCCACGACATCGGCGACCAGGTGCTGCGCATGGTCGGCGCCAAGTTGGCGCGCCTGCGCGGAGGGCAAGCCTACCGCTACGGCGGCGAGGAATTCTGCCTGGTCTTCGGCGGGCGCGGCGCCGAGTGGGTGGCGGCGCGGTTGGAGACCTTGCGCGCCGAGATCGCCGCCCACCGCTTGGTGCTGCGCGCGCCCGACCGCCCTCGCTCGGCCGCCGAAGGGCGCCGGCGGCGGGGCGGGCGCAACGGTCGCGAGGCGCTGGCGGTGACCGTCAGCATCGGCCTGGCCGCCGGGCGCGGCCGCCGGCCCGGCCCGCAGGCCGTGTTGCGCGCCGCCGACCGGGCCTTGTACCGCGCCAAGGCCGACGGCCGCAACCGCATCGTGGTCGCCGGCGACGCGGACGCATAACGATATGCGCGTCTCGTCTGGGTGGCGCGGACGGGCGTCGCGCCGGTTCCGTTATAATGCGCGCGCCAAACGAACCGTGCAGCCCGATCATGCCCGTCGACCGCGAACGCCTGACCCATCTTCGACAGCTCGAAGCCGAATCCATCCACATCATCCGCGAGGTCGCCGCCGAGTTCGAAAACCCGGTGATGCTCTACTCGATCGGCAAGGATTCGGCGGTGATGACCCATCTCGCCTTGAAGGCGTTCTATCCCGGCAAGCCGCCTTTCCCGTTGATGCACATCGACACGACGTGGAAGTTCCGGGAAATGATCGAGTTCCGGGACCGCCGGGCCAAGGAAATGGGCATGGAGCTGATCGTGCACGTGAACGAAGAGGGGTTGCGCATGGGCATCAACCCCTTCGATCACGGCAGCGAAAAGCACACGCACATCATGAAAACCGAGGCGCTCAAGCAGGCTTTGACGCGCTACGGATTCGACGCGGCTTTCGGCGGCGCGCGGCGCGACGAGGAAAAGTCGCGCGCCAAGGAGCGCGTCTATTCCTTCCGCGACCGTTTCCACCGCTGGGACCCGAAAAACCAGCGCCCCGAGCTGTGGAACCTGTACAACGGCCGGATCAACAAGGGCGAGAGCATCCGCGTGTTCCCGCTGTCCAACTGGACGGAGCTCGACGTCTGGCAATACATCTACCTGGAGAACATTCCGATCGTGCCCCTGTACTTCGCCAAGGAGCGGCCCGTGGTGCGGCGCGACGGCATGCTGATCATGGTCGACGACGACCGGATGAAGGCGCGGCTGCGGCCCGACGAGAAAATCGAGTACAAGATGGTGCGTTTCCGCACCCTGGGTTGCTATCCGTTGACGGGCGCCATCGAGTCGACCGCGACGACCCTGCCCGAGATCATCCGTGAAATGCTGCTCACCCGCAGCTCCGAGCGGCAGGGCCGCCTGATCGACCACGACACGGCGGCCTCCATGGAGAAGAAGAAGCAGGAAGGGTATTTCTGATCGCCCGCCGAGCGAAGAACACCATGACCGAAGCGACGACCGAAGCGAAACCGGCGCCGATCGACATCGAGCGCTACCTGGAACAGCACCAGAACAAGGCCTTGCTGCGGTTTTTGACCTGCGGCAGCGTCGACGACGGCAAGAGCACCCTCATCGGGCGGCTGCTGCACGACTCGAAGACGGTCTACGAGGACCAGTTGGCCTCGGTCAAGGCCGACAGCCGCAAGCGCGGAGCCGGCGAAGAGATCGACTTTTCCTTGCTGGTGGACGGCTTGCAGGCCGAGCGCGAGCAGGGCATCACCATCGACGTCGCCTACCGCTATTTTTCGACCGACAAGCGCAAGTTCATCATCGCCGACACGCCCGGACACGAGCAGTACACGCGCAACATGGCCACCGGCGCGTCGAACTGCGATGTGGCGGTGATCCTCATCGATGCGCGCAACGGGGTGCTCACGCAGACCCGCCGTCACAGTTACATCGTGTCGCTGCTCGGCATCCGGCGTGTCATCGTGGCGATCAACAAGATGGACCTGGTCGGTTACGACCCGGCGGTGTTCGATCGGATCCGCGCCGATTACCTGGCTTTCGCCGACCGGCTCGGCTTCGAGGCGGTGCACTTCGTGCCGCTGAGCGCGCTCAAGGGCGACAACGTGGTCGAGCCGAGCGCGCGGATGCCCTGGTACGACGGCCCGACCCTGCTGCGCTTGCTCGAGACGATCGAGATCGACGGCGCACCGGTGTCGGCGCCGCTGCGTTTCCCGGTCCAGTTCGTCAACCGGCCGCACGCGGATTTCCGCGGTTTTTCCGGCACGGTGGGGTCCGGGCGCGTGGCGGTGGGCGACCCGATCCGGGTGTTGCCCTCCGGGACGCGCAGCCGGGTCGCGCGGATCGTCACGTATGACGGCGATCTGCCCTCGGCCTTCGCCGGCCAGGCCGTCACCCTGGTCCTCGAGGACGAGATCGACGTCTCGCGCGGGGACGTGATCGTCCGCGACGAGGATCCGGTCGGCGTCACCAATCATTTCAAGGCGCACCTGGTGTGGATGCACGAGAAGGTGCTGGAGACCGGACGGGAGTACCTGGTGAAACTCGCTTGCAAGACCGCGCCGGGCCGGGTGACGCAGATCCATCACCGCATCGACGTCAACACCCAGGCCCTCAGCGAGGCCGAAACCCTCGGCTTGAACGACATCGGCGTGGTCGACGTGGTGCTCAACCAGCACACCGTGATCGACCCTTATGCCGAACACCGGGCCACGGGCGCCTTCATCGTCATCGACCGCTTGAGCAACGCCACGGTCGGGGCGGGCATGGTCATCGAACCGCTCGCCCCCTCGGATGCGGATTTCGTCTATGCCGGGCGCAGCGCGGTGGAATCCGAGCTGCACGCCTTGTTGCAGCGGGATCTGGCGCCCGAGGCCTTCGAGACGGCCTTGCGCGAACTGGTGGCGCGGCACTACCCGCATTGGTGGGACTGAGTCGGGTCCCGAAGCCAGCGAAAAGGCCGCGGCGCGCCGCGGCCTTTTTCGTCGCGCCGGCCGGCCCGCTTCAGTCGACGCCGGGCAGCGCCATGCCGGTGATGTTGTAGCCGCCGTCGACGTAGAGGATCTCGCCGGTGATGCCCGAGGCGAGGTCCGAGCAGAGGAAGGCGGCGGCGTTGCCCACTTCTTCCTGGGTGATGTTGCGGCCCAGCGGCGCGACCTGGGCCACGTGGTCGAGGATCTTGCGGAAGTTGCCGATGCCGGAGGCCGCCAGGGTTTTGATCGGGCCCGCCGAGATGGCGTTCACGCGGCCGCCGATCGGCCCCAGGGAACGCGCGAGGTAGCGGGTGGTGGCCTCCAGGGCCGCCTTGGCCACGCCCATGGTGTTGTAGTTCGGGATCGCGCGCTGCGAGCCCAGGTAGGTCAAGGTGAGCAGCGCCGAGCGGCCGCTGGCCTCGAGCAGCGGCTTGGCGGCCTTGGCGAGTGCGGCGAAGCTGTAGGCGCTGATGTCGTGGGCGATGTGAAAGCCTTCGCGGGTGATGTTCTCCAGGAAGTCGCCGCGCACCTGGTCGGCCGGTGCGTAGGCGACCGAGTGGACGAGGATGTCCAGGCGCCCCCAGCGTTCCTTCAGGGCGGCGAAAACGGCGTCGATCTGCGCGTCGTCGGTGACGTCCAGCGGCAGGACGATGTCGCTGCCGAGGCCGGAGGCCAGTTCCACGACGCGGTCTTTGAGTCGGTCGCCCTGGTAGGTGAAGGCGAGTTCGGCGCCTTCACGGTGCATGGCCTGGGCGATGCCCCAGGCGATCGAGCGGTTGCTGGCGACACCGACGATCAAGGCGCGTTTGCCGTTGAGAAATCCCATTGCAGCCGTCCTCGTGGTTCGGATTCGTGAAAGCCGCGGACGCGGGCCGCGCGATGATACACCAGCGGCGCAGGCCGCCGCCACGGCGTGCCACTCATGGCGGTGCCGGACCGTGACCGGACACCGGCGGCCGCGGGACGCTGGCCAGCAGGCGACGGGTGTAGGGGTGTTCGGGGCGGTCGTAGACGCGTTCGGTGGGGCCCTGCTCGACGAGGCGCCCACGGTGCATGACGGCGACGCGGTCGGCGAGGAAGCGCACCACGGCCAGGTCGTGGGAGATGAACAGCAGGCTCAGACCGCGTTCGCGGTTGAGCCGCTGCAGCAATTCGAGGATTTGCGCCTGGACGGTGACGTCGAGGGCCGAGACCGGTTCGTCGGCCACCAGCAGCGCCGGTTCCAGGGCCAGGGCGCGCGCGATCGCCAGGCGCTGGCGCTGACCGCCGGAGAACTCGTGGGGGTAGCGATCGAGGGCGGCGGCCGGCAGGCCGACTTCTTCGAGCAGGCGGGCGGCGCGCTTGCGCGCCGCGCCGGCCGTCTCGACCAGACCGTGCACGCGCAGCGGTTCGCACAGGGCTTCGGCGACCGACAGGCGCGGGTTGAGCGAAGCGTAGGGATCCTGGAAGACCATCTGCCAGCGCCGGCGCAGCGGACGCAGGGCGCGTTCGCCCAGCGTGGTGATGTCGTTGCCGGCCAGGCGGATGCGGCCCGCCTCGGGGCGCAGCAGGCGCATCACGGCCCGGGCGAGGGTGGATTTGCCGGAGCCGGATTCGCCCACCAGGCCGAGCACTTCGCCGCCCTCGATGCGCAGGCTGACGCCGTCCACGGCGGTGAACCGCCGCCGGCGCTCGAACGCCCCAGCGGCGGTGTCGTAGTCGACGCGCAGGTCTTCCACTTCGAGCAAGGCCCGCCCGTCGGCGCGGCTGGGGTACGGCTTCGAGCGGCTGGGGATGGCTTCGATCAGCCGCCGGGTGTAGTCGGCCTCGGGGGCGGTGAACACGCGCGCCACTTCGCCGGCCTCGACGATGCGTCCGCGGTGCATGACCAGCACCCGCCGGGCCACCTGCGCCGCCACCGCCAGGTCGTGGGTGACGAACAGGACGGCCAGGTCGGTGCTCGCGTTGCAGGCGGGCGATGAGCTCGAGGATCTGCGCCTGGATGGTCACGTCCAGGGCGGTGGTCGGTTCGTCGGCGATGAGCAGGCGCGGCCGGTTGATCAGGGCCATGGCGATCATGACGCGCTGGCGCATGCCGCCGGAGAACTCGTGCGGATATTGGGCGAGGCGTTCCGCGGGCCGGTCGATGCCGACTTCTTCGAGGGCCGCGCAGGCGCGGCGGCGCGCCTCGCGACGGCCGAGGCGGGCGTGCAGGCGCAGGGGCTCCTCCAGTTGCCGGCCGATGGTCAAGAACGGGTTCAGCGCGGTCATCGGATCCTGGAACACCACGCCGATGTCGCGGCCGCGCAGCCGCCGTGCGCCGCCCCCGAGCAATTCGCGGCCGTCGAGGCGGGCGCGACCGGAGAGCAGGCGGGCGCCGGGCGGCAGTAGGTCGAGCAGGCTCAAGCAGGTGAGCGATTTGCCCGAACCGGATTCGCCGACCAGGGCCAGCGTCTCGCCCCGCTCGAGGGTGAAACCGACGCCGTCCACGGCCGGGCCCTCGGCGCCCGGAAAAGCGATGCGCAGGTCTTCGACGGCCAGCAGTGTCACGGTGCATCCCCCGCGGTCTTGGGGTCGAGGGCGTCGCGCAGGCCGTCGCCGAGGGTGTTGAGGGCGAGCAGGGTGGTGAACAACGCCAGGGCCGGAAACAGCAGCAGCCACGGATAGGCCTCCATGCTCTCGACGCCGTGGCTGATCAGCAGCCCCCAGGAGGCGGCCGGTGGTTGCACGCCGAGCCCGAGGAAGCTCAGGAAGGACTCGAGGAGGATGACGTTGGGGATGGTGAGCGTGGTGTAGACGATCACCGGTCCCCAGGTGTTGGGCACGATGTGCCGGAACAGGATCCGCGGGGTGGAAAACCCCATGCTCCGGGCCGCGAGCACGAATTCCTGGTGGCGCAGCGACATCACCTGGGCGCGGACGATGCGCGCCATGGTCAGCCACTCGACCGCGCCGATCGCCAAAAACAGCAGCACGAGGTGCCGGCCGAAGACGACGAGCAGCAGGATGACGAAGAGGATGAAGGGCAGGCCGTAGAGAATGTCGACGATGCGCATCATCACCGCGTCCACCCGGCCGCCGAGGTAGCCGGCCACCGTGCCCCACAGCACGCCGATGCACAGCGCCACGGCGGTGGCGACCAGACCGACCAGCAGCGAGACGCGCGCGCCGTAGAGCACGCGCGTGAACAGGTCCCGGCCGAACACGTCGGTGCCGAACCAGTGCGCGGCCGAGGGCGGGGTCGCGCCCAGGGCGAGATCCTGGGCGTCGTAGGCATAGGGCGCCAGATGGGGCGCGAGCAGCGCGGCGGCGCCGAGCACGGCGAGATAGACGAGGGCGGCCATCGCCGGCCGGTGCCGGCGCAAGCGCCGCCAGGCATCGCGCCACTGTCCGCGGCCGGGGCTCATCGGCCGCCTCCCTGGCCGGCCGCGCCGCGCAGCCGGGGATCCAGCCACACCAGCGCGATGTCCGCGAGCAGGTTGAACAGCACGATCAGGGTGGAGAAGAACACGGTCATGCCCATGACCATGGTGTAGTCGCGGTTGAAGGCGGCCTGCACGAAGAAGCGGCCCAGGCCGGGGATCTGGAACACCGTCTCGACGACGAAGGAGCCGGCGAGCAGGCCGGCGGCGGCCGGTCCCAGGAAGGCGACCACCGGCACCAGGCCGCCGCGCAGGGCGTGGACGAGCAGCACCCGCAGTTCGCCGGCGCCCTTGGCGCGGGCGGTGCGGACGAAGTCCTGGCTGAGCATTTCCAGCAGGCCGCCGCGCGTCAGGCGGGCGAGGTAGGCCGCATAGCCCGCCCCCAGGGTCAGCGCCGGCAGGATCTTGTCGCCGGGTGTCAGCCCCCAGCCGGAGACCGGCAGCCAGCCGAGGACGATGCCGAACAGCAGGGCGAGCAGGGGGCCGAGCACGAAGGAGGGCAGGCAGATGCCGAGCATGGCGGCGCTCATGGCCAGGTGATCCGGCCAACGCCGGGGGCGCAGCGCGGCGATCAGGCCGGCGCCCACGCCCAGCAGCACGGCGATCGACAGGGCCCAAAGGCCGAGCTCGGCCGTGACCGGGAAGCCGGCGGCGATCAGTTCGGTGACGCTGCGGTTGGCGTATTTGAACGACGGGCCGAAGTCGCCGCGCAGGACGCCGGCCAGGTAGTCCAGGTACTGGCGCCACAACGGGGCGTCGAGGCCGTAATGCGCTTCGAGCGCGGCGCGCACCTCGGGGCTGACGGCGCGCTCGGTGTCGAAGGGGCCGCCCGGCGCCAGGCGCACCAGGAAGAAAGTGAGGGTGACGATCACCCACAGCACGGGGATGGCCTGCAGCAGCCGGCCGGCGATGAAGCGCAGCATCGGCTCAGTCGGCCGCCCGGTCCAGGCGCACGCCGAGGTAGGGGTGGTAATCGAGCAGGTTGTCGTGCCAGCCCTGCACCCGCTCGGAGACCAGTTGCACGTTCGAATAGTAATAGATGGGGATCACCGGCATCGCTTCCATCGCCAGGCGCTCGGCTTCCTGCAGCAAGGCGTAGCGGCGCGCGCGGTCGCGCTCCCGGTTGGATTGCTCGAGCAGCGCGTCGAAGCGCGGGTCGGACCAGCCGCTGTGGTTGTTGCCGCTGTACCCGGACAGCAACTCGAGGAAATTGATCGGGTCGAGGAAATCGCCCACCCAGCCGGCGCGGGCGACGTCGAATTCGCCGTCGTTGCGGGCCGCCAGGTAGACCTTCCATTCCATGTTGGTCAAGCGCGCCTCGATGTTCAGGTGGCGCTTCCACATCTGCTGGATGGCGACGGCGATGCGTTGGTGCATCTCCGCGGTGTTGTAGAGCACTTCGAACGGCGGGAAACCGCGCCCGTCGGGGTAGCCGGCCTCGGCGAGCAGGGCGCGGGCGGCCTCGGGGTCGAAGCGCAGCGCCTCGGGCGGCCGGTAGCCGTAGGGATCGGGCGGGGTGAGGGCCGCGGCGGGGCGCTGGCCGCCGCGGGTGACGCGCTCGACGATCGCCTCGCGGTCGATGGCCATGGCCAGGGCGCGGCGCACCCGCGGGTCGTCGAACGGCGGCCGCCGGGTGTTGAACTCGTAGTAATAGGTCGCGTAGGCGGGCGAGACGCGCAGCGCCTGCGGGCGCTCGCGCCGGTAGTACTCGATTTTGTCCGGGTTGAGGCCGCCGAGCACGATGTCCAACTGGCCGCCGCGGAACATCCGCTCCTGGGTGTTGGCGTCTTCCACGGGCAAAAAGGCGATCGCCGGCAGATGGACCGCGCCGGCGTTCCAGTAGTGCGGGTTCGGCTCGACGACGATGCGCCGGTTCACGCTCCACTCGCGCAGGACGAAGGGGCCGTTGCCGACGAGGTTGCCGGGTCGCGTCCAGGCGGTGCCGCGCCGCGCCTGGGCGCCGAAGGCTTCGATGGTCGGCCGGTGCACGGGGTAGGCGCTGTGGTGGTCGAGCAATTGCAGAAAATAGGGCACGGGGTGCTCGAGCTCGATGACGAGCGTGTGCGGATCGGGGGCGCGCACGCCGACCGCGGCGAAATCGTCGATCTGCCCGAGATGGTAGGCGCGGGCGTTGACGATGGGGTAGAGCATGTAGGCGTATTCGCCGCCCAGCGCCGGCGTGAGCAGGCGCCGGAAGCTGAACACGAAATCGTCGGCGGTGACCGCATCGCCGTTCGACCAGCGGGCCTCGGGGCGCAACTCGAAGGTGTAACGCAGGCCGTCGTCGGAAACGGTCCAGTGCCGCGCCACCGCCGGCACCGGTTCCAGGGTGCGCGGATCCTTGGCGACCAGGCCTTCGAAAAGGGCCAACTGGATGCGGTACTCCGGCAGCCCCGTGGTGACGTGCGGGTCCAAGTCCTGCGGTTCGGTGCCGTTGCCGATGCGCAGCACGCCCGCGGGCAGATCCTGCCCCCCCGAGCAGCCGCCCAGCAGGCCCAGGCCGATCAGCAAACCGGCGGCGATGAGGTGTCGCATGGTCGCTCCTCGTTGCAGGCCGAGTTCAGTCCTCGCGGTTCAGCCAGGCGGCGAAGGCGGCGAAGTCGAACGGTCGGCCGAGAAAATCCTGCACCAGTGCCTCGGCGTCCCGACTGCCGCCCGGCTCGAGCACGGTCTTCCGGTATCGCAGCGCCGTCGCCCGGTCGAGCATGCCGTTGTCGCGGAACACGCTGAGCATGTCCTGGGCGATGGCCAGCGACCACATGTAGGTGTAATACAGCGCCGAGTAGCCCACCAGGTGTCCGAAACTGGCGTAGAAATGGGTCCCGGGCACGTGCGGGAACGGCGAATACTGCGCGCGCAGGCGGATCATCAAGCCGTCCAGATCGATCTGCGCCGGATCGCGGTTGTGGTAGTTGAGCGACAGCGCGGCGTAGAACATCTGGTGGCGGGCGAACAGGCCGCGGCCGAAGCGGCGCGCGGCGTTCATGCGTTCGACCAGCGCGTCGGGGATCGGCCGGCCGGCGTCGTCCACCGCGAACCGGCGCAGGCTCTCGGCGTCCCAGATCCACTCTTCGAGCAGTTGGGACGGGGCTTCCACGAAATCCCATTCGGTGGCGATGCCGGACTGGGCGACCCAGCGCTGGTGGCCGGCGAAGATGCCGTGCAGCAGGTGGCCGAACTCGTGCAGGAAGGTTTCCACCTCACGGTGCTCGAGATAGGCCGGGCCGGCCTCTGGATCCGGGAAGTTGCACACCAGTGCCGCCATCGGCAGGCGCCGGCCGGCGACGCCGGTCTGGATGGTGAAATGGGCCGCGTGCTTGTACTTGCCTTCGCGCGGGTGCATGTCGAGATAAAAGCGTCCCAACACGCGCCCGCCGTCGACCACTTCCCAGGCGGTCACGCTCGGATGCCACAGCGGCGGGTCCTCGGGGCCGGGCGTCCAGGGGCGGATCTCGACGGCGAACAGGTCTTCGACCAGGCGGAAGATGCCGTCGCGCACGCGCGCGTAGGCGAAGTAGGGGCGCAGCACCTGCGCATCCAGGCCGTAGCGCTCGCGTTTGACCTGTTCTTCGAGGTACATCTTCTGCCAGTCGCCGACCGCCGTGGCGCCCGGATCGATGCGCCGCAGCCGTTCGAGCAGGATGCGGTAGTCCTGTTCGGCCCGCGCCATCGCCAGGGTGTTGACCTTGTTGATGAACGCCTGGGCGCGCTCCGGGCTGCGGATCATCTTGTCTTCGGTCACCAGGTGGGCGTAGCTCGGGTAGCCGAGCAGGCGCGCCAGGGCGTGGCGCTTGGCGAGGATCTGTGCCAGCACTTCGCGGTTGGCCGGCCAGCCGCGGTTCATGAAGGCCTTGTAGAGGGCGAGGCGGGCGGCGTCGTCGGCGGCGTACTGCATGAACGGGAAGTAATCCGGGTAGTCCGTGGTGATGCGGATGCGGCCGTCCGGGCCGGGCGGGTGGCGGTCGATGTAGTCTTGCGGCAGCCCCTCGAGGCGGTCGGCCGACTCGAGTTCGATGTGGCGCACGTCCTCGCGGATGTTGCGGTTGAACCGCTGGCCCAGCTCGACCAGCTCGGCGTTGAGCGCCTGGACGCGGGCGCGGCCGGCCGCGTCGAGATTGACGCCGGCGCGGCGGAAATCGTCCAGCGTCCGCGTGAGCAGGCGCCGGGCGGCCGCGTCCAGGCCGCTCGGGTCCAGGGCCGCCAGAGGCGCTCGTAGAGGGGGCGCGACAGGCCGATCTCGGTGGCCAGCGCGCTCAGTTCCTGCTGGCAGCGGTCGGCCGCCTCGCGCAGCGCCGGGTTGGGGTGCACGTTGCGGTACAGGCTGGCCAGCCCGCCGGTGCGGTCGAGCTGCATCTGCAGCGCGTTGAACTCCTCCAGGACCGTCAGGGCTTCGCCGCCGCGGCCGCCGGCGAGCGCCTCGAAGGCGGCCCGCGCCGCGGCGATCTCCTCCTTGCAGCGCGCCGCATAGGCGGCCGCCTGGGGATCGGCCGGCGCTTGGGCCGGTTCGGCGGGCGGCGGGGCGGCGGGGGACGGTTCGGGCGGCGCCGTCGGCGGCGCGCCGCGGCAGGCGGCCAGGGCGAGCAGTGCGAGGTACAGCGGCAAGCGGATCGGATCGCGGTTCATTTTCGAGACCCTCGTTCGACCGGAAACAGCCGCCGCAGGACGGCCTGGTGGATGGCGGCGAGCGGCTCGAGGTCGGCCACCGCGACCCGCTCGTTGACCTGGTGGATGGTCGCGTTCACCGGCCCGATCTCGACGACCTGCGCGCCGGTCGGCGCGATGAAGCGGCCGTCGGAAGTGCCGCCGGCGGTGGACAGGCGCGGCTTGCGGCCGGTGACCTCGGCGACCGCCGCCTGCAGCGCTTCGAGCAGCGCGCCGCCGCGGGTGATGAACGGCCGGGCGCCGTGCTGCCAGTCGAGCGTGTGGCGCAAGCCGTGGCCGGCGACCCGCTCGGCCACCCAGGTCTGGAGATCCTCGGCGCGGGTGTTGGGTGAATAGCGGAAATTGAAGTCGATCGTCAACTCGCCCGGAATCACGTTGCCGGCGCCGGTGCCGGCGTGGATGTTGGAAATCTGGAAGCCGGTCGGCGGGAAATCGGCGTCGCCGTCGTCGAAACGCGCGGCGCACAGCTCGGCCAGCAACGGCGCCGCGCGATGGATCGGGTTGTCGGCGCGCTGCGGGTAGGCGACGTGTCCCTGGCGGCCGAACACGGTCAGGCGGCCGGACAGGGAACCGCGGCGGCCGTGCTTGATCACGTCGCCGAGCGCCGTCTCGCTGCTCGGCTCGCCCACCAGGCACCAGTCGATGCGCTCGCCGCGCGCGACCAGGGTGTCCACCACCCGCGCCGTGCCGTCGACCGCGTCGCCTTCCTCGTCGCTGGTGACGAGAAAGCCGATGCGGCCGGTGAAGCGCCCCTGCGTTTCGGCCAGGAAACGCTCCGCGGCGCAGACCATCGCCGCCAGCGACGCTTTCATGTCCGCCGCCCCGCGGCCGTACAGCCAGCCGTCCACGATGCGCGGTTCGAAGGGGTCGCCGTCCCAGCGCTCGCGAGGGCCGGGCGGCACCACGTCGGTGTGGCCGGCGAACACCAGCAAGGGGCCGTGTTCGCCGTAGACCGCCCACAAGTTCTGAACCGCCCCGAAGGGCAGCGATTCGACCCGGAAGCCGGCCCGGGCCAGCCGGGCGCCGATCAGGGCCTGGCAGCCGGCGTCCTCCGGCGTCACCGACGGGCGGCGGATCAGTTCACGGGCCAGCGCCAGGACTTCGCTCATGGGCGGCGATCTTACCCAAGCCCCCCCTGGCTGTCACGGACGGCGCCGCCGGCCGTGGCTAGGGGTTGTTACGGGGGGAAATGTGAAGGGCGTCGCAGCCGCCACCGCGTCCCTGCGGCATGCTGGCGGCCTCGGTGAGCCCGCACCCGAAGGGGAGTGTCATGCAGCGAGTGGCTTCGATCGTGCTCCTGGCCGTGGCGGCCCTGGGCGGCTGCGACGCCGACGTGCCCAGCGACCCGGCGCCGGAGGATTTCTCGGTCCCGAGCGGTTACGGCCAGTCGCTGAGCGAAGCCGATTACCGGGCCCTGGACGCGGTCGCCAAGTACCAGGTCGCCACCAAGCTCGCCGCCGCCGTCTACAAGGGGATCCCGGTCCAGGACTTCTTCGACCTGTCGCGCGGCCTTAACAACCCGCGGACGACCGATTTCGGGGAGAACTACTACGGCACCTTCCGCGCCGCCGTCGCCCGCGACCTCGATACCGAAACCGTCCGCGAGGTGCGCGCGGCGATCTACGGCCTGGACGAGGCCGGCAACCCGCAAGAGGATCTGCGCAAGTACAACTTCAGCGCCGAGGCGCGACCCAAGGAAGAGCCCTATGCGCTGATCCACGATTATCCCCTGTCGCGCAACGCCTTCGTCAACGCCATCGCGCTCATGCTCTCCAACACCATCCTCTTCAGCTGCGCCGAGGAGATGGAGAGCACCAGCATGAACGACTGCCAGAAGACTTACGTTTACCTGGTGTCTTCGATCGGCGCCGGCCAGTCGATCCGCTCGATCGTGCGCGGTTACCTGCCGAGCATCATGAACTGGCGCATCGGCCGGTCCGGGCAGAACGTCGGGGTCGAGGGGCTGGAGGAGTTCCTCGGCCTGTTCGACCGGGCCGAAGACGCCGACAAGGTGGGCGTCGCCTGCCAGGACATCATCCTGCTCCCCGAGGACCAGAACTACGAATTGAGCCAGACCAATTTCCCGAACACCGAGCCGCAGGTGATCCTCCAGGAGGACACCGACGGCGACGGCGTGGGCGACAGCGGCGGTTACTACATCACCACCTGCGAGGATTTCTACAACGTGGTGGCCGGCCATCCGCTGTTGCTGCCGCGGGTCTGCGAGGTGGTGACCAACTACTATCTCGCCGAGCGTGATCCCGCCGACCGTCTCGCCTTGTGCGACTCGCTCATCGCCGCGGGCATGGAAACCTTCGAGGATCTGTTCAAGGGCGTGATCTTCTCGCGCGAATACCTGCTCGGCACCGAACGGGTGCGGGGTTTCGACGAGTACCTCCTGCCGCTGCTCGACGCCTTGCGCTGGGAC
Source organism: Gammaproteobacteria bacterium (assembly GCA_026004975.1). Taxonomy (GTDB): domain Bacteria; phylum Pseudomonadota; class Gammaproteobacteria; order HTCC5015; family HTCC5015; genus BPKE01. The sequence continues at coordinate 631,950 of BPKE01000002.1, read as the reverse complement.
GTGCGCGCCGACGCCGGCAGCCTCGACGAGCGCATCTGGCGCAACATGGCCAGCAACCGCTTCAATCGCCTCTACATGGGGAACATGGGCTGGGCGACCATGACCTACAAGATCGGCCGTTTGCCCGAGGTGCCCACCGACCCGCTGAGTTTCGTCAGCTACCACAACGCCCTGCGGGATTCGGTGTTCTTCAACAGCAACGCCTGGGCCGGGCGGCGGCGCGACATCGACGGCGAGCCCGTGTTCATCGACGGCCTGCTGTTCGTCTCGGACGAAGCGGTGGCGCCGGCCGCCGACGAGGACGACGAGCCCGACGCGCATCTGCGTCCGGAGCTCGCCGCGCTGTCGCCGTCCGAATACCTGGACTTCCTGTTCCTGACCGCCTTGCAGCGCCGTGCGCAGAGCGACGAGCGCGAGGCGCTGCTGGCCTTGTTCGGGCCGGAAGAGGTGCTGGCGCCGGACGTCAACGACGTCGACGAGGACGGTGACACGACCGAACAGGTGCCGGTGAACCGCTGGTACTGGCGTTACGACGAGAACGGGCGGCCGAGGGTGAACGATTGGGCCTGGGACGACATGGCGCGCGCGACGTTCGATTACATCTCGCGCCTGCCGGAAGCGTATTACCTGCGCCGCATCGGCGAGTAAGGGGGTGGCCATGAACCGTCGGGATTTCCTCAAGTTTGCGGGATTGGGCGGCACGGCCTTGTACGTGCCGGCGACGTTCACGCTCGACGCCCTGCTGCAGCGCAGTTGGGCGGCGAGCCCGGATTACGACGCGGCCGAGGTCAGCGTGACCGCGCCGCTGCCGCAGGTGATCAACATCTTTCTCTATGGCGGGCCGTCGGAACTGTCCGGCAACCTGACCCAGATCGAGGACATCGCGGCCGCCTCGCAGAGCTCCTACGCCAACAACATCCGCGGCATCCTGGCGACCACCGCCGACGACCCGGAAGACGGCCAGATCACGCCGCGCGGCTTCTGGCGCGACGCCGGGGGGCAGGCCATGGAATTCCTGGTGAACCGCGGCTACATGACCGTCTACCGCACGATGGTCAAGCGGGTGAACGACTCGCGTTCGCACCGCGAGAGCATCTTCCAGGCCCAGAAGGGCACGACCGACGTCGAAGGGCGGCCGGGCATCGGCACGGTGCTGGCGCAGTTGCTCAGCCGCAACGCCGGGCAGTACCTGGCGGCCCTGGGCAAGGGCTCTCTTGGCGAGTTGATCCTGCCTTTCGTGTCGCTGGAGGGGGAGACGACCTTTTTCGCCCCGGATCCCGGTGCCGAGCTGGACCTCGGCCTGCGCTACCAGACCCTCGGCACCGACCTCGAAAACCCCTTCGCGCGCCGCATGGAGCCGATCTTCGACCAGCTGGTCGAGGCGGTGAACGGCACCCAGGGGCGCTTTTCGCGGGTCAAGCTGGCGCTGGAGGCACGCGCCCAGCTGGCCGCGCAGATCGGCGACATCGGCGCGCGTTTCGAGGCGCCGCTGGTGTTTTCGCAGGCCGCGATCGATCCGGAGGATCTGGCCGAGGACTTCCAGGACAACGGCGACGGGACCGTGACGCTGCAGTACCCGAACAACCGCTTCGCCGAGCAGATCCGCGCCGCGGTGACGCTGGCGGTCGAGAATCCCGACACCTTGTTCATCTCGGCGGGCAACGTCGGCCTGGGCGGCTGGGACGACCACAACAACGGCTGTGACCGCTACGCGGAACGGATGCAGGATCTGTTCGAGACGTTGCGCGTGGCCTGCAAGCACATCCGCTACGCGGACGGCACGACGCCGGGTGGGGTGGCGCGCAGCACCGGCAACATCCTCATCAACGTCTACGGTGAGTTCGGCCGGCGTTGCAACCTGAACGGTTCCTGCGGCTGGGACCACGGCAATCTGCAGAACCTGTTCACCCTGATGGGCGCGGCGGTGCGCCCCGCCGGCGCGCTCGGCAAGGTGGTCGGCCGCACGCGGCGCAGCGGCACGCCGGGCACCAACAACCAGGTGCAGGTGCCGGCGCCGGACAGCTACGAGTTCGAACCGGCGGCGGTGGCGGCGACGATCTATCGCGCCTTCGGCGTGCTCAACCCGGAAGTGCTCACCGCCGACCCGGTGCTCAACCCGGCGGGCAGCGGCCCGATCGACCAGACGGTCGCGGGCGAGCCGCCGCTGTTTTCGGCTTGAGCGACGGGCCGCGCCGGGCTCACTCCAGCCAGAGAAGCACCTTGACGGTCTCGTCCACCTCGCGGCCGTCGATGTAGCCGATCGCGCGCGGGTCGGAGGCCACCGCGCTCTTCACCGCCTTGGCGCTGATCAGTTCCTCGGGCGGCGTGCCGCGGCCGCTGAACGCCAGCCGCGCCCGCTCGGCGTTGACCTGGGCGAGGGTCTTTCCGAGCAGCTTTTCGTAGAAGCGCGCCTTGAGCGGCGAACGGTCGGGCAGGTCGTAAACCCGGTAGCTCCCGTTTCGGCCGAGAAAGAGGCGCGCGATCTCTTCGCGCGACAGCGTGTCCTCGAGCGCCGGGTTGGCGATGACGGCGATGCGTTCGGCGGCGAGCGCCGGGGCGGCGGCGAGCAGCGCGCCGACCAGGAGGGCGATCCAGCTTTGGGATGCGGGCATGCGCATGGCCGCCTCCTCAGAACAGGAAATCCAGGGCCACGCTGTAGATGTCGCGGTCCTGGGCCGGTTGCAGGTAGAACATCAGGTCGTTGCTGTGCCACAACCAGATGGCGTTGGTCGGCACGCGCTCCCATTGGGCTTTGATCGCGAACGTGCTGCCGAGATCGTAGCGCAGGCTCAAGGCCGGCCCCCCGACATCACGCTGGTCCGGCAGGTCGAAGCCGCGGATGTCCGCCTGCGTGTAGGTGCCGGTGAGCTGGAAGGCGCCGAAGCGCCGCCCGAGCTGCAGGTAGTACACTTCCGCCAGATCCTTGCGGTCGATCCACTCGCCCTGGACGAGCCAGCGGCCGTCGTCGTAACGGGCGCCGAGGGCGTCGAACTCGGCGTCCTGCATGAAGGCGAGGTTGCCCTGGGTATCGAAGACGTGGAAATGTGCTTCCAGGTGGGCCGCACGCAGCAGCAGATCGCGGTATTCGAGCGTGGCGTTGAGGCTGCGGATGTCGGTGACGTCGATGGTGTAGTCGAAGCCCATGAAGCCGAAGTCCGCGTCGGTCTTTCCCGCCGAGGCCTGTACGCCGAGCCGGACCTCGCCGAAATCGTGCTGCAGGCCGAGCTGTCCGCCGTCGAAGCGGGTCAGGGCGCTGTACACATAGGCCTGCGCCGGCGGGCCGATGGTCGGCAGGGCGTAGCCGACGAAGCGGTAGTCCGAGATCATGAACTCGGGCATCACCAGGCGCCCGAGCTTGAGGTCGACGGCGTCTTGGGGTTGCCACTTGAGGTAAAGCCAATCCACGTCGGGCTCGAAGTCGGCGTCGCCGCGGCGGCGGGCCACGGCCTGGCCCGTCAGCGCCCACCGTTGCGCCCGCCAGCTGAGCTGGACGCCGAGGTTGGAGTACATGCCCCAGTCGAGCTCGCCGTCCTCGGCGCCCTCGGTGACCAGCAGGTCCGGCTTGAAGGCGGCGCGCGGCTCGTCGCTGCGCACGGCGGCGAGGGTGCCGAAGCCCCGCAGGTCCCAGTCGGCCCCGGCCGGGCCGGCGGCGAGCAAGGCGGCGCAAACCAGGAGAAGGGTGTTCCGGGAAGGGTTCATCGGGCCACTCCGCGGTCGTGACGCGCCCCTTAGCGTCCGCCCGCCGCGGGACTTGAGAAACGGCCCGCGGGCGGCCCGCTCAGCGGCCGCTTTCGATGCGTTCCTTCAGGGTGGCGAGCAGCGGCTCGAGGACGGCGGGGTCTTCCACCGGGCGGTCGTCGCGGTCGCTGATCAAAAAGATGTTCTCGGCGGTTTCCCCGAGGGTGCTGATTTTCGCGTCGTGCACGCGCAGGCCGAATTCGTAGAGCGTGCGGGCGACGTCGGCGAGCAGGCCGGGGCGGTCGCCGGCGATCAGCTCCATGAGGGTGTACCGGCCGTCGGCCGCGCGCTCGGTGGTGATGCGGGTGGGCACCTTGAAGTGCCGGAGCTGGCGCGGCAGCGGCCGGCGGGGCGGCGGCGGCAGCTCGCGCGGTGCGCGGATGCCGCGCTCGATCTGTTCGCGCATCTCGGCGATCCGCGCCGGATCCTGGATCGGCCGGTTGTGCTCGTCGAGGACGAGGTAGGTGTCCAGCGTGTGGCCGCTCTTGGAGGTGATGATGCGCGCGTCGACGATGTTCAGGCCGAGACGGGTGAGCACGCTGGTCACGGCGGCGAAGAAGCCGTCGTTGCCGCGGGCGTAGATGAAGATCGGCGTGGTGCCGCGGGTGACCCGCTCGCTGATGACCACGCGCGGCAGCGACGCCGGGTCGGCTTCGAGGATCGCCTGGGTGTGCCAGGCGATCTCCTCGGAGGTGTGGCGCAGGACGTAATCGTCGGAGAAGTCGGCCCACAGTTGCCGGCAGCGTTCCGGGTCGATGCCGCGGGCGCCGAGCAGCGCCGCGGCGTCCTGCAGGCGCTCGCGGACGCGCACCTTGGCGTCGATGGGTTTGGCGAGCCCGTGCCGGAAGACGTACTTGGCGCGCAGGTAGAGCTCCTCGAGCAGGCGCGAGCGCCAACTGGTGAGCAGGTCCGGGTTGGTGGCGCTGATGTCGGCGACGGTCAGCAGGTAGAGGTGATTCGAGCGTCTTGAGGTCGCCGACCTTGAGGGCGAAGGCGTTGACCACCGCCGGGTCGCTGATGTCCTGGCGCTGGGCGGTCATGGACATGAGCAGGTGGTTGCGCACCAGCCACACGACCAGGCGCGTCTGGTCGCGCGACAGCCCATGGCGCCGGCAGAAACGCTCGGCGTCGATGGCGCCGAGCTCGGAATGGTCGCCGCCGCGGCCCTTGGCGATGTCGTGGAACAGGGCGGCGATGTACAACACTTCGGGGTGTTCCAGGGTGGGGAAGATGCGGCTGCAGATCGGCTGCCAGTCGGCGTGCTCGGGGACCGAGAAGCGGCGCACGTTGCGCAACACGAACAGGGTGTGCACGTCCACCGTGTAGATGTGGAACAGGTCGTACTGCATGCGCCCGACGATGTGGCCGAATTCGGGCAGGTAGGCGGCGAGCACGCCGTAGCGGTTCATGCGCCGCAGCTCGTGGCTCACGCCGTGCGGTTCGCGCAGGATCGACATGAACAGGCTGCGGCAGATCGGATCGTCGCGGAACTTCTCGTCGATCAGGTGCCGGTGGCGGCGGATGGCGCGGATCGTCTCGGCGCGCACGCCCTTGAGCCACGGGTTGCGCTGGAGCAGCAAAAACACCTCGAGCAGGGCGGGCGGGTAATCGGCGAACACGCGCGGGGAGCGGGCCTGCAGGTAGCCGTGGACGGCGATGAAGCGCTTGTTCAGCTCGACCGGCGCGGGATCCGGTTCGGGGTACTCGATCGCTTCCTGGAGCAGTTGCAAGAGCAGCTCGTTGAGCCGCTCGAGCTCCGTGACGGTGCGGAAGTACTGCTGCATGAACTGTTCGACGGCCAGGTTCGCCTCGTCACCCCTGTGACCGAAACGCTCGGCGAGTTCGCGTTGATGGTCGAACAGCAGCCGGTCTTCGCGCCGCCCGGCGATGTGGTGGAGGAGGAAGCGGATGCGCCACAGCAACCGCCGGCCCTCGAGCAACGCCTCGAGCTCCTCGTCGGTGAGGAAGCCCAGGCGGGTGAGGTCTTCCAGCCGGTCGGCGCCGAAGTAGCGGCGCGCGACCCAGAACACCGTCTGGATGTCGCGCAGTCCGCCCGGGCCCTCCTTGAGGTTCGGCTCGAGGCGGTAGGCGGTGTCGCCGAACTTGGCGTGCCGGCGTTGCTGCTCGGCGAGCTTGGCCTTGAAGAAGTCGGCCCGCGACCAGATGCGGCTCTCGGCGATGGCGGCCTGCATGCGCTCGAACAGGGCCGTGCTGCCCGCCAGGGGCCGCGCTTCCATCAGGTTGGTGACCACGGTGACGTCGCGCGAGGCTTCCTCGCCGCATTGGGCGATGGTGCGCACGCTGTGGCCGATCTCCAGGCGCAGGTCCCAGAGCAGGCCGACGAAACGCTCGATCCGGTCGCGCAAGGCGTCCAAGGCGTCGTCCTCGACGAGCAGCGCCAGGTCCACGTCGGAGTGGGGGTGCAGCTCGCCCCGGCCGTAGCCCCCGACCGCGATCAGGGCGCAGCGCGTCTCCTCGCCCGCGAAACACGCCGACCAGAGCGCGCGCAGCGCCTCGTCGACCGCGGCGGCGCGCTCGCGCACCAGGGTTTCGACCGGGGCGCCGGCCTCGAAGGCGGCGAGCTGCGCGCGCTGCTGCGCCGCCAGCCGTTCCCGGTGCCGGCGGGCGAGGTCGTGCAGCGTGTCAGCCGGGGAGGTCGTCTTCGTCACGGCGGCGGGTGAGGACTTCCACGCCGTCCTCGGTGACCAGCACGGTGTGTTCCCACTGGGCGGACAGGCTGTGGTCCTTGGTGACCACCGTCCAGTTGTCGGCCAGCAGGCGGACGTGGCGCTTGCCGGCGTTGATCATCGGCTCGATGGTGAAGGTCATGCCGGGGCGCAGCTCGAGGCCGCGGCCCGGTTCACCGTAGTGCAGCACCTGGGGGTCTTCGTGGAAGCCGCGGCCGATGCCGTGACCGCAGTACTCGCGCACGACGGAGTAGCCGTGTTTCTCGGCGTGGCGCTGGATCGCATGGCCGATGTCGCCCAGGCGGGTGCCCGGGCGCACCAGGCGGATCCCTTCGAGCATGCACTCGCGGGCCACCCGGCACAGCCGCTCGGCCTGGCGGGAGACCTCGCCGACGAGGAACATGCGGCTGGTGTCGCCGTGGTAGCCGTCCTTGATGACGGTGACATCGATGTTCACGATGTCGCCGCTCTTCAGCACCCGGTCGCCGGGGATGCCGTGGCAGACCTGGTGGTTGACCGAGGTGCAGATGGATTTCGGGAAGCCCCGGTAGTTGAGCGGCGCCGGGACGGCGTCGAGCTCCTCGACGATGTAGCGGTGGCAGAGCTCGTCCAGTTCGCCGGTCGTGACGCCGGGGCGGACATGCGGCGCAATCATCTCGAGCGTGGCCGCGGCCAGGCGGCCGGCCACGCGCATCTTTTCGATTTCCTCGGGGGTCTTGATCGTGACGGTCATGGCGGTGGGGCGTGCGGCCAAAGCGGAACTATAGCAGAAAGCGGCCGCCGGGCCGCGGGCGGCGGCCGGGCGCTGAGACACCCCCGGCCCCGGGCCGGTTCCCGGCCGGACCGCGGGGCGTTTCGTTGAGCGGCGCTGGCCTTTGTGCTATAAAGCGCGCCTTGCGCCGCCCCGCCGGGGCGGTGGATTCCGCACATGTACCGGCACATGCGGTGGGGTGCCCTCTCGGGCGGCGCCGCGGCCGCCCCGGGTCGCCGCATGGGGTACATGGAGGCTCAACCCGACCGGAACGGGCCGGCTCCGCCGGCCGTTCCCGACAACCGAGGAGTGTCCTTCCATGGCGAACGTCACCATGCGCCAGATGCTGGAGGCCGGCGTGCATTTCGGCCACCAGACCCGCTACTGGAACCCGCAGATGCGGGCCTATATCTACGGCGAGCGCAACAAGATCCACATCATCAACCTGGAAAAGACGCTGCCGCTGTTCAACGACGCGATGAACTTCCTGTCGCGGATGGCGGCGCGCAACGGGGTCATCCTGTTCGTCGGCACCAAGCGTGCCGCGCGCGACCTGATCAAGCAGCACGCCGAGCGCTGCGGCATGCCGTACGTCAATCACCGCTGGTTGGGCGGCATGCTGACCAACTTCAAGACCGTGCGCCAGTCGATCAAGCGTCTCAAGGAGCTCGAGCAGATGCTCGCCGACGGCTCGGTGGACCGCTTGAGCAAGAAAGAAGCCCTCGGCCTGCGCCGGGAGGCCGAGAAGCTCGAGCGCAGCCTGGGCGGCATCAAGGACATGGAGCGCCTGCCGGACGTGTTGTTCGTGATCGACGTCGGTCACGAGCGGATCGCGGTGCGCGAAGCGGTCAAGCTCGGCATCCCGATCGTCGCCGTGGTGGACACCAACAACCCGGTGGACGGCATCGACTACGTGATCCCCGGCAACGACGACGCGATCCGGGCGATCGAGTTGTATGTCAGCTCGGCGGCCGACGCCATCCTCGAAGGGCGGCAGAGCGCCGCCGCGGCCGCCGCTCAGGCGGCGGCGTCCGAACCCGCCGCGGAGGACGGCGCCGAGGCCAAGCCGAAGGCCGCTGTGAAGCGGCGCGGCGGCAAGCGCGCCGCCGCGGAGTCCGAAGCGGCCGAGCCCGAGGCGCCGGCCGGTGAGCCGGCGGCCGAGCCGCCGGCCGAAGCGGCGGCCGAGGGCGAGAAGTCGGCCTGAACGGCGCTTGGAAGCCCCCTGGAGAACCGAATATCACGAGGTGTGAAGCCATGCAGATCACGGCGGCAATGGTCAAGGAACTGCGCGAGTTGACCGGCGCGGGGATGATGGAATGCAAGAAGGCGCTGACCGAGGTCGGCGGGGACATCGAAAAGGCGATCGAGTGGATGCGCAAGAACGGCCTGGCGAAGGCCGACAAAAAGGCCTCCAGGGTCGCGGCCGAGGGCGTGGTCGTGGTCCAGATGGCCGACGGCGGGCGGTGCGGCTGCCTGGTCGAGGTCAACTGCGAGACCGATTTCGTCGGCCGCGGTGCGGACTTCCAGTCTTTCGCCGAAGCGGTGGCGCGGGCGATCCAGGCGCACGCCCCGGCCGATGCCGAAACGCTCGGGGCGCTGCCGCTGGACGGCGCGACCGTGGAAGAGACGCGCAAGGCGCTGGTCGCCAAGCTCGGCGAGAACATCCAGGTGCGGCGCTGGGTGCGCCTGGAGGCCAAGGGGCGACTCGGGGCGTATTCGCACGGCGGACGCATCGGCGTCCTGGTCGATGTGGAAGGCGGGGACGAGGCCTTGGCCAAGGATCTGGCGATGCACATCGCCGCCAGCCGGCCGCTGTGCGTGACCGAGGCGGACGTGCCCGCCGAGGTGCTCGAAAAGGAACGTGAAATCCTCACCGAGCAGGCCCGCCAGAGCGGCAAGCCCGAGGACATCGTCCAGAAGATGGTCGAGGGGCGCCTGAAGAAATACCTGTCCGAGGTCACCTTGCTCGGCCAGCCGTTCGTCAAGGACCCCGACCAGACCGTCGCCAAGCTGCTCAAGGCCGCCGGCGCGACCGTGCACGGTTTCGCACGCATGGAGGTCGGCGAAGGCATCGAAAAGAAACAGGGCGATTTCGCCCAAGAGGTGATGGCCCAGGTCAAGGCCGGCTGAACGAGGACGGCGCGGCGTCAGGCCGCGCCGCCGCATTGGGGGCACGGCGCGTGAGCGACGACGACAGACCTTACCGGCGCATCCTGCTCAAGCTCAGCGGCGAGGCGCTGATGGGCGATTGCGCCTACGGCATCGACCCGGCGGTGATCGGGCGCATCGCCGGCGAGATCGGCGAACTGGTCGCCCTCGATGTGCAGGTCGCGCTGGTGATCGGCGGCGGCAATATTTTCCGCGGTGCCGGTTTGGCCGCGGCGGGCATGGACCGCGTGACCGCCGACCATATGGGCATGCTCGCCACGATCATCAATGCGCTGGCCCTGCAGGACGCGCTCGAGCGGCGCGGGCTGTATTGCCGGGTGATGTCCGCGATCAAGGTCAACCAGATCTGCGAGGATTACATCCGGCGCCGGGCCGTGCGCCACCTCGAAAAGGGCCGGGTGGTGGTGTTCGCCGCGGGAACCGGCAACCCGTTCTTTACGACCGATTCGGCCGCGGCCCTGCGCGCCGTGGAGATCGGCGCGGACGTGATGCTCAAGGCGACCAAGGTCGACGGGGTCTACGACCGCGATCCGATGCGGGATCCCACCGCCAAGCGCTACGCCGAGCTCAGCTACGACGAGGCGATCGGCTCCAAGCTCGGCGTCATGGACGCCACCGCGCTGGTGCTGTGCCGTGATCACGGCATCCCGATCAAGGTGTTCAACATCCACCGGCCGGGCGCCCTGGTCGAGATCGTCAAGGGCGCGCCGATCGGCACGACGGTGAGGTGAACGGCGATGATCCAGGACATCAAGAAAGACGCGGAAGGGCGCATGCGCGGCGCGGTCGAGGCGCTGCGCCAGGAGCTGGCGCGCATGCGCACCGGGCGGGCGCATCCGAGCCTCATCGAGGCCGTCGAAGTCGAGTACTACGGCAATGCCACGCCGCTCAAGCAGGTGGCGAACATCACCGCCGAGGACGCCCGCACGCTGAGCGTGACGCCCTGGGACAAGAGCCTGGTGCCGGCGATCGAGAAAGCGATCCTCAACGCCGGGCTGGGCCTCAACCCGGTGACGGCGGGCACGGTCATCCGGGTGCCGTTGCCGCCCCTGACCGAGGAGCGGCGGCGCGAGCTGGTGCGGCTGGTCCGGCAAGAGGCCGAATCGGCGCGGGTCGCGATCCGCAACGTGCGCCGCGACGCCATGTCGCGGGTGAAGGCCCTGCTCAAGGACAAGGCCATCGGCGAGGACGAGGAGCGTCGCGCCGAACACGACATCCAGGCGCTGACCGACAAATACATCGAGCAGGTCGATCAGGTCCTGGCGCAGAAGGAACAGGACCTGCTGGCGGTCTGAGCCGCCGCGGACCGGCGCCATGGCCGCGCCCCTGAAGCACCTCGCCATCATCATGGACGGCAACGGCCGCTGGGCACGTCGCCGCGGCCAGGCGCGCAGCGCCGGCCATCGCGCGGGCGTGGAGGCAGTGCGCCGCGTCGTGTCGGCCTGCCCGCGGTTCGGCATCCGGCATTTGACGCTGTTCGCGTTCAGCAGCGAGAACTGGCGGCGGCCGGCCCCCGAGGTGCGCTTTCTCCAGGAGCTGTTCGCCGGCGCGCTCGGCCGGGAACTGGACAAACTGGTGGAACAGGGTGTGCGCCTGCGATTCGCCGGCGATCTTGCGCGCTTCGAGCCGCGGCTGCGGCGCATGATCGAAACCGCCGAGCAGGTCAGCGCCGGCAACGACGTTTTGTTCCTCAACATCGCCGTCAACTACGGCGGGCGCTGGGATCTGGCCCGCGGCGCCCGGCGCCTGGCGGAAAAAGTCGCCCGCGGCGAGCTGGACCCGGCGGCCATCGACGAGGCGGCGCTCGCGGGCGAGCTGGCCCTGGCCGGTCAGCCGGATCCCGATTTGCTCATCCGCACGGGCGGGGAGTCGCGGATCAGCAATTTCCTCATCTGGCAATTGGCTTACGCCGAGCTCTATTTCTGCGATTGCCTGTGGCCGGACTTCGATGAAAACGCCCTGGCCGCGGCGCTCGAGTGGTACGCGGGCCGGCAACGGCGTTTCGGGCGCACGCCGGAGCAGGTTGCGGCGCAAGGCGGCGAGCATGCTTAAACGGCGCGTGTTGACCATCCTGGTCGCGGCGCCGCTGTGCCTGGCGGCCGTCTGGCTCAGTCCGCCGCCGGCCTTCGTGGTCCTGGTCGCTGCGTGCTGGGCCTTGGCGGCGGTGGAGTGGGCGCATCTGGCGGGCTGCCGGCGGCGGCCCGCCGTCGCCGCCTTCGCCGCCGGCATCGCCGTGCTGTGCTGGGCGCTCGCCACCGTGCCGCCCTGTGGGCCGGGCCTGTGGTTGTGGGCGGCGGCGGCCGCCTGGTGGATGTGGTTGACGCTGCGCGTGGTCCAGGCGGCCCGCCGCGGCCCGGGCGGGCCCGCGCCCGTGGGGCTCACCATGGCGGCGGCCGTGCCGACCCTGGTGCCCGCGGCCGCCGCCCTGGCGGGCCTGCAGGCGCTGGATCCGCGCTGGGCGTTGTACGCGCTCGGCCTGGTGTGGGCCGCGGACATCGGCGCCTACGTGTGCGGGCGCGCCTGGGGACGCCGGCGCCTGGCGCCGGCCATCAGCCCCGGCAAGACCTGGGTCGGTTTCGCCGGCGGGCTCGCGGCCGCCGGGCTCCTGGCGTGGAGCGGCCCGGCGTGGCTGCCGGCGTCGGCGCCCGCCCGGCCGGTCTTGCTCGGCTTGACGCTGCTGTGCGCCGCCGTCTCGGTGGTCGGCGATCTGTACATCAGCGTGCTCAAGCGTCGCGCCGGCGTGAAAGACAGCGGCCGCCTGTTGCCCGGCCACGGTGGCCTGCTCGACCGCATCGACAGCCTGAACGCCGCCGCGCCCTTGTTCTATGTCGGTCTGCGTTGCTTCTGGTCATGAGCATGCGTGCGGTCACCGTCCTCGGCGCCACAGGCAGCATCGGCCTGAACACCCTGGATGTCATCGGCCGGCATCCCGAGCGCTTCCGCGCCTGGGCGCTGGCGGCGCGGCGGGACGACACCGGTTTGTTCGAATTGTGCCGCCGTCACCGGCCGGCGCGGGCCGTGTTGCTCGAAGAGGCCGCCGCCGAGCGGCTGCGGCGGCGCTTGCGCGAGGCGGGCCTGGACGACATCGAGGTCGCCGCCGGCGAGGCGGCCCTGGTCGAGGCGGCGGCGGCCCCGGAGGCGGACACCGTGGTCGCCGGCATCGTCGGCGCCGCCGGCCTGCTTCCCACGCTGGCGGCGGCCCGCGCCGGCAAGCGCATCCTGCTCGCGAACAAGGAAGTGCTGGTGATGGCCGGGGCCTTGTTCATGCGGGTCGCCGCCGAGGCCGGCGCGCGGGTGCTGCCCCTGGACAGCGAGCACAACGCCATCTGGCAGTGCCTGCCGGCCGCCACCGACGGCGTCGACACCCGCGGCGTGCGCCGCATCCTCCTGACGGCCTCCGGCGGTCCCTTGCGCGACTGGCCGCTGGCGCGCCTCGCCGACGTCACCCCGGAGCAGGCCTGCGCGCATCCCAACTGGCGCATGGGGCGGAAGATCTCCGTCGATTCGGCGACCATGATGAACAAAGGGCTGGAGCTGATCGAAGCCTGTTGGTTGTTCGGCCTCCCGCCGGAGCGGATCGACGTGCTGCTGCACCCGCAAAGCATCGTGCATTCGCTGGTCGAGTACCGGGACGGCTCGATGCTCGCCCAGCTCGCCCAGCCCGACATGCGGGTGCCGATCGCCCACGCGCTGGGACACCCCGAGCGCATCGAGTCCGGTGCGGAACCCCTGGACCTGTGCGCGGTCGCAAGCCTGGATTTCGCCGCCCCGGACCCGCGCCGTTTCCCCTGTCTCGGCCTGGCCGTGGCGGCGGCCCGCGCCGGGGGCAGCGCCCCCGTGGTCTTGAACGCCGCGAACGAAGTCGCGGTGGCGGCGTTTCTGGAATCGCGCCTGCGTTTCGACCGCATCGCCGCGGTGGTCGAAGCGACCCTGGAGCGGGCGCCGGGCGGCGCGGTCGAGGCGCTCGCGGCGGTGCTCGAATGCGATCGGGCGGCGCGCGTCGTCGCCGAAGAACAATTGCGCCGCCACGGCCGGGTGTGAAGCATGGAAACGATCCTGCACAGCTTCGTCGCTTTCATCGTCGCCCTCGGCCTGCTGGTCACGGTGCACGAATACGGGCACTTCTGGGTGGCCCGGCGGCTCGGTGTGCGTGTATTGCGGTTTTCGATCGGCTTCGGCCGGCCGCTGCTGCGTTGGCGGCGCCGGGGCGACCCGGTCGAGTACGTCGTCGCCGCGATCCCGCTCGGCGGCTACGTCAAGATGCTGGACGAGCGCGAGGGCCCGGTGCCGTCCGAATGGCGCGACCAGGCCTTCAACCGGCAACCGGTTTGGACGCGCATCGCGGTCGCCGCCGCCGGCCCGTTGGCGAACCTGCTGCTCGCCGTGGTTTTGTTCGCCTTGGTCTACCTGGCGGGCGTGGACGGCATCCGGCCGATCGTCGGCGAGGTCGTCCCGGATTCGCCGGCCGCCGCGGCCGGTTTTGCACCTCGTGACGAGCTGTTGGCGGTGGACGGCGTGCCGGTGTCGAGCTGGCAGGATGCGCGCACCCGCCTGCTCGACGCCGTGATCGACGGCGAACCGTTCGAGGTGCGCGTGCGCACCGCCGCCGGCGCCGAAGCGTTGCGCCGCTTCGGCGCCGACACGCTGCGGGTTCTCAAGGACGACGGCGACCTCGTGGCCAATCTCGGTCTTGGGCCCTGGTGGCCGCCAATCGAGCCCGAGATCGTCGAGGTGCAGCCGGGCGGCGCGGCCGACGCCGCGGGTTTGCGGGCGGGCGATCGCCTGCTGACGGTCGACGGCGAACCCATCCAGAGTCTGCAAAGCTGGGTCGAGCGGGTGCGCGCCCATCCCGGGCGGCCGCTCCGGCTCGAGGTCGAGCGCGACGGCGTGCGTTTCGAGACGACGCTCGTGCCCGGCGTGCGGCGCAACGATGCGGGTGAAGAGGAGGGCTTCGCCGGCGTGATGGTGCGGGTTCCGGAAGACGCTTGGGAAGCGCTGCGCGTCACGGTGCGCCTGCCGCCGCACCGGGCGCTGTGGGCGGGCGTGGAGAAGACCTGGGAAACCACCCGCTTGAGCTTCGCCATGATCGGGCGCTTGATCACCGGCGAGGCCTCGATGCGCAACATCAGCGGGCCGATCAGCATCGCCGAGTACGCCGGCCGTTCGGCGCGCATCGATCTCGGCTATTTCCTGTATTTCCTCGCCTTCATCAGCGTCAGCCTCGCGGTGCTCAACCTGCTGCCCATCCCCCTGCTCGACGGGGGGCATCTGTTATACTACGCCGCCGAGTTGATCCGCGGGCGGCCGCTGCCGGAAAGCGTCGAACTCGCCGGACAGCGCCTGGGCCTGATGATCATCGCGGCGCTGATCGCCCTCGCGCTCTACAACGACCTGAGTCGCCTGCTTGGATGAATCCCCGATGAGACCGAACCGCGCCCAAGCCCTGCTGTGCGCCTGCTGCCTGTTGTGGAGTTTCGCCGCTTGGGCCTTCACGCCCTTCGTGATGAGCGACGTCGAGCTGGTCGGCGCGCGGCGGGTCACCCTGGACACGGTGCTCGAGTACGTCCCGCTCACACCCGGCGAGCGCATCGACGAGCGGCGCGCCCGGGACATCCTCAAGGCCCTTTATGCCACGGGTTTCTTCTACGATGTGCGCCTGGCGCGGCGCGGCGACGTGCTGCGCATCGAAGTGCGTGAGCGGCCGGCGATCGCCGAAATCAACGTCGAGGGCAATCGAAAACTCAAGGACGAGGACATCGAACGCGCCTTCGAGGACATGGATCTGGTCGAGGGGCGGATCTACAACGAGCAGGTGCTCGAGACCATGCAACGCGAGCTCGAGCGGCTCTACTACAGCGTCGGCCGCTACGGGGTCAAGATCACGAGCCAGGTCACCCCTCTGCCGCGCAACCGCGTCAAGATCGACATCGAGATCAAGGAAGGGGTGCCGGCCAAGATCCGGTGGATCAACGTGGTCGGCAACGAACGCTACAGCGACGAAGAGCTCACTGAGCAATTCGAGCTCGGCATCCCCGCCTGGTGGGCGTTTTTCAGCAACAAGGACGAGTACGCCAAGAACAAGCTGTCCGGGGACATCGAAAAGCTGCGCGCGTTCTACCTGGACCGCGGTCACCTCGATTATCAGCTCGAATCCGTCCAGGTCACCATTTCGCCGGACCGGAAAGACATCTACATCACCCTGAACATCCACGAAGGCGACCGCTACACCATCGGCGACGTGCGGGTGTCCGGGCGCATGCCGCTCAACCGCGAACGCCTCGAAACCGTCGCGCGGCTGGTGAATCAAACGGGCGAGTACTATTCCGACCGCAAGATCACGCGGACCAAGGAGTACATCGACGGGCTGCTTGCGAACGTCGGTTTCGCGTTCGCCGAGACCGCCGTTCAGACGGACGTCGATGAGAGCAAGGGCGTGGTGAACGTGACGTTCGTCGTTCAGCCCGGAAAGCGCACCTACGTGCGGCGCATCCTGTTCGAGGGCAACGACAACACGATGGATCATGTCTACCGGCGCGAGCTGCGGCAGATCGAGGGCAGCTGGTACGCCAAGAACCTCATCGAACGCTCCAAGGTCCGGCTGCAACGCCTCGCCTTCGTCGAAGAGGTCGAGGTCGACACCCCGCGGGTGCCCGGGACCGATGACCAGGTGGACGTGCTCTACGACATCACGGAGCAGTTTTCAGGCGCGTTCAACATCGGCGCCGGCTATTCCGCCGATTTCGGAACGCAGTTCACCGCCTCGCTCACCCACAACAACATTCTCGGGACCGGCAACGCCCTGAGTGTCGCCCTCAACAGCAACGAGTTCGTCAAGTCGTTCAACCTGAGTTTCGGCGATCCGTACTACAGCCGGGACGGTGTGGCGCGCACCCTCGGCTTCGGTGCGCGGCGCTACGACACTTCGGGCACCCTGCTCACGGAATACGTGCTCGACACGCTGACGGCGAACGTCACCTACGGGGTACCCGTTTCCGAGTACAGCCGCCTGCAGATCGGCGGCGGATTGTCGAGCATGAACATCAAGGAACAGTTGGGCATCCAGACGCGCGAGATCTTCGACCTGGTCGACGCCCATGGCAACCAGTTCGACGAGCTGGAGTTGTCGCTCGGTTACGTGTACGACACGCGCAACCGCATCCTCTTCCCCGACCGGGGCACGCGCCAGACGCTCAGCGTGGAATGGATGCTGCCCGGCAGCGATCTCGAGTATGCCAAGTTCCGCTACAACGCCGAGTATTATCTCCCGTTCCGATGGAAAACCGCTTTCCACATCGATTACGACATCGCTTGGGGGCAGGGTTTCAACGGCCTGGACGGGCTGCCGTTCTACGAAAAATACATCAGCGGCGGCGTGTACCGTTTGCGCGGCTTCGAGGCCCGCAGCATCGGCCCGCGCGCGACCTCCCGCACCACCGGCCAGCCGATCCCGTTCCGTTACGTGGGCGGCGATTTCATGACCGTGGGCAGTTTCGAGTTCATCCTGCCGCCGCTGGGCGGTGAGGGCAAGGGCGGCGCCCGCGTGGCCTTGTTCTACGACTGGGGCAACGTGTTCGCGCGCCGCGAGGACTTCGATCTCAACCAGATGCGCAGCTCCTTCGGCATCGGCTTGACGTGGTTGGCCCCCGTGGGTTTGATGACGTTCAGCTACGCCGAGCCGCTGCGCCGCGAGCCGGGTGACGAGATCGAGCGGTTCCAGTTTTCCGTCGGCGGGCAGTTTTGAGCGGTGCGCCGGCGTTTTTCGGCCCGCCGGGCCAGGGTTCACTTCGGGAGGTTCGACATGAACGCAATCGTCAAGAAAGGGTTTCTGTGCTTGTCCATGCTGCTGCCGCTGGCCTCGGTCCATGCGGCGGACGTCAAGATCGCGTACGTGAACATCAAGCAGGTGTTCGAAAACGCGCCGCAGACGCGCGAGGCGGAGAAGACCATCCAGGAGGAGTTCACCAAGCGGCAAGAGAAAATCAAGAAGCTGCAGCAGGAGATCCTGGCGTTGCGCGAGCGGCTCGGCAAGGAAGGCTTGACCATGAGTGACAAGAAGCGCGCCGAGCTGGAAAGCGAGCTGTTGCGCAAGGACCGTGAGTTCCGCTGGGAACAGCAGATCTACGACGAGGATCTGAAGATCCGCCGCAATCAGGTGCTCAACCAGGTCCAGAATGACCTGATCGAGGCCATCTACAGCCTCGCCAAGGATGAAGGTTACGACCTGATCCTCACCGACGGCGTGGTCTATGCCTCGAAGGCGGTCAACATCACCGACCGCGTGCTCGAGGTTCTCAAGAAGAAGTGATCGGCGGTGAGCGGGCCCGGCGTCACCCTCGGTGAACTGGCCGCGCGCTTCGGCGCTCGGCTGCACGGCGATCCGGACGTGCGGGTGGCGCGGGTCGCCGCGCTCGAGGCGGCCGGCCCCGACGCACTGGCGTATTTCGTCGATCCGAAGCTGCGCGGCGCGCTGCGCGGAACCCGCGCCGCGGCGGTGGTGCTGCGCGAGGCGGATCTGGCCGACTGTCCGGCGGCCGCGCTGGTGGCCGCCAATCCGGCGGCGGTGTTCGCGCGCATCGCCCAGGCCTTGCACCCGGACCCGCTGCGGGCCGGTCCGCCCGGCGTGCATCCGACGGCGGTCGTCGAGCCCGGCGCGCGGATCGATCCGAGCGCCTGGGTGCAGGCCCATGCGGTGATCGGTGCCGGCGCGGTGATCGGCCCCCGGGCCTATATCGGTCCGGCCTGCGTGATCGGCGAAGGGGTCGAGATCGGCGCGGACAGCACGCTCGCCGCGCAGGTGACCGTCTACCGCGGCTGCCGCATCGGGCAGCGGGTGTCGATCCATGCCGGCAGCGTCATCGGCGCCGACGGTTTCGGTCTGGCGCGGGACGACGACGGCCGCTGGTTGAAAATCCCGCAGCTCGGCGCGGTCGAGATCGGCGACGACGTCGAGATCGGCGCCTGCGTGACCATCGACCGGGGCGCCCTGCGCGACACGGTGATCGGCGAGGGCGTGAAGCTGGACAACCACGTTCACATCGCTCACAACGTCGTGATCGGCGCGCACACCGTGATGGCCGGCACGTCGGCGGTGGCCGGCAGCACCGTGATCGGCGAGCGCTGCGCGATCGGCGGCGCGGTCGGCATTCTCGGCCACTTGCGCATCGCGCCGGGTACGCGCCTCAACGCGTTCGCGACGGTCACGCACTCGATCGACGCGCCCGGCTGTTACGCGTCGGGCACGCCCTTGCAGCCCGTCGAGCAGTGGCGGCGCAACTGGGCGCGCTTCAAGAGCCTCGACGCCATGGCCCGCCAGATCAAAGCCCTGCTGCAGCGGGTGGCGGCGCTCGAGGCGGACCGCAAAGGGGAGCCCAAAGGGAAATGAAACTCGGCATCAAAGACATCATGCGGCGCCTGCCGCACCGCTATCCGTTCCTGCTCGTCGATCGCGTGGTCGACGGCGACGGCCGAAGCTATATCGAAACCCAGAAGAACATCACGTTCAACGAACCCTGTTTCATGGGGCACTTTCCGGGGATCCCGGTGTTCCCCGGGGTGTTGATCGTCGAGGCCATGGCGCAGTCGACCGGGATTCTGGCCTTCGAGATCGTCGGAGGGCAGATCGATGACGACACCGTGTTCATGCTGGTCGGCGTCGACCGCGCGCGCTTCAAGCGCCAGGTGGTGCCGGGCGACGTGTTGCGGATGCGCGCCGAGGTGACCAAGCGCAGCCGCAACATGATGAAGTTCGACGTCGTCGCCCGGGTGGACGACGCGGTGGCTTGCACCGTCGAGATCTTCGGGGCGTTCGCCAAGAATGCCTGACCGCATCCACCCGACGGCGATCGTCGATCCCGGCGCGCGCCTGCATCCGAGCGTGCGCGTGGAGGCTTACGCCGTGATCGGGCCGGACGTGGAAATTGGCGAGGGCAGTTGGATCGGCCCCCACGCCGTGATCAAGGGGCCGACGCGCATCGGCCGCGAGAACCGCATTTTCCAGTTCGCCTCGATCGGCGAGGCCACCCAGGCGCTCGGGGAGGATCCCGAGCAGGGCGCCCTGGAAATCGGCGATCGGAACACGATCCGCGAATACGCCACGTTGAACCGCGGCTCGGCCCGCCACCGCGGCCTGACCACGGTGGGCAACGATTGCCTGCTGATGGCCTACACCCATGTCGCCCACGATTGCATCCTCGGCGACCACGTCATTTTCTCCAACGGCGCGTCCATCGCCGGGCACGTCGAGGTCGGCGACTGGGCGGTGCTGGGCGGCTTCACGCTCGTCCACCAGTTCGTGCGCATCGGCAAGCACGCTTTCTCCGGCATGGGCACGGCCATCAACCGCGACGTGCCGCCCTATGTCACCGTCGCCGGAAACTACGCCTCGGCCTACGGCATCAACAAGGAGGGGTTGCGGCGCCGCGGCTTCGAGGAGAAGGTCATCCGCGCGCTGCACCGCGCCTACATGGAGTTGATCAAGTCGCGGCAGAAGCGCGAGCAGGCGATCGAGCGGCTCAAGCCGATCATCGAAGCCTACCCGGAAGTGGCCGAGTTTGTGCGCTTCGTCGAGGAAAGCCGGCGCGGCGTGGTGCGCGCCGAGAGCACGTGAACGCACGCTGGCTCCTGTGTCTTCTGGCCGCGGCCGGACTGGCCGCGGCCGAATCCCCGCCCTGGCGCTTGTCGCCGTCGATCGAGCGGCAGATCGCCCGCCCCGAACGGGTGTTCACCCAGGGCCTGGTGTTCGCCGACGGCCTCCTCTACGAAAGCAGCGGCCTGTACGGCCGCTCGGCGCTGCTCGTCCATCGAGTGGGGTTCGACCGCCTGCGGCCGGTCGCTCGACGCCCGCTGGCCGAGCGTTATTTCGGTGAAGGCCTGGCGGCGGTCGGGTCGAAGCTCTACCAGCTCACCTGGCGGGAGGGCGAGGCGCTCGTCTGGCGGCGGGCGGACCTGGAACCGGCGGGGCGCCGGCGTTACCTCGGCGAGGGCTGGGGACTGTGTTACGACGGGCGGCGCCTGGTGATGAGCGACGGCACGCCGCGCCTGCGCTTCCTCGACCCGGCGGACTTCGCGGAACGGGGCGCGGTGACGGTGCGCCGGGCCGGTGAGCCGCTGGGGGCCTTGAACGAGCTCGAATGCATCGCCGGCTATGTCTGGGCCAATGTGTGGCGCACGCCGTGGGTGGTCGTGATCGATCCGGCCGACGGTCGCGTGCGGGCCGAGATCGACTTTTCGGCGCTGGTCGCCCGCCACGCCGGCGACCCGCAGGCCGACGTGCTCAACGGTCTGGCCTGGGATCCGCAGGTTCACGGTCTGCTCGTCACCGGCAAGAATTGGCCGGTGTTGTACCAAGTCCGCTTGCGCGGGCCCGAGGCGGCCCGGGCGCTGCTGCCCAAAGGGTTGTGGGCGGGGCCCTGAGCGGCCCGTTCACCTCGTTTCGTTCAGCATCCGCCAGGCGAGTTCGCTCACGCCGGACAGGCCGTCGCGTTCGCCCAGCCGCGCCTTCACCGTTTCCAGGTCCGCCCGCGCCGCCGCGCGCGCCGCCGGGTCTTCGAGCCATTGCGCCAGTCGCGCGGCCAGCCGGTCGGGCCGCGCGTCGCCCTGGATCAGTTCCGGCGCCACCTCGCGGCCGGCGATGATGTTCGGCAGTCCCACGCGCTCGACGCGCAGCAGCGGCCTGAGCAGGGCGTGGCTGAGGGGGGAGACGCGGTAGACGATCGCCAGCGGCACGCCGAGCAGGGCGGTTTCCAGCGTCGCCGTGCCCGAGGCGACGGCCGCGCAGTCGGCCGCGGCGACGGCGTCGTAGTGGTCTTCGGTGATCCGCAGCAGGCGCAAATCCCGCGGCGGGCGCCGCGCCAGCACGGCCTCGATCTGGGCGCCGGCGCGGGCGTGGGCGACGGGCAGCACGAAGCCGAGGCCGGGCCCGCAGCGGGCCTCCAGGCGTTGGGCCGCGTCCAGCATGAGCGGCAGCAGGCGGCGGATTTCACCGCGGCGGCTGCCCGGCAACAACGCAACCACCGCCCGACAGTCGGCGAGGCCCAGCCGGGCGCGGGTTTCGGCGGGCGGCCGGCGCGCGGCGACCCGGCCGCACAGCGGGTGGCCGACGTATTCGGCGGCAATGCCGGCGGCCCGGCACAGTTCGACTTCGAACGGGAAGATCACCGCCATGCGGTCCACCGCCCCGCGGTAACGCCGCAAGCGTCGCGGCCGCCAGGCCCAGGCCTGGGGGGCGATGTAGAACAGCGTGCGCAAACCGGCGGCGCGCGCGCGGCGCGCCAGGGCGAGGTTGAATTCCTGGTAGTCGATCAGGATCACCAGGTCCGGCCGGCTCTGCCGCAAGGCGTCGTCGAGGCGTCTCAGGGCCGCCCGCAGCGCCGGCAGGTGACGCAGCACCTCGACCAGGCCGACCACGCCGAGCGGTTCGGCGTCGACCAGGGTCTCGACGCCGGCCGCCCGCATGCGCCCGCCGCCCATGCCCAGCAGCCGCAGGTCCGGGTCGCGCTCGCGCAGGCGCTCGGCGATTTGGGCACCGTAGCGGTCGCCGGAGGCCTCGCCGGCGACGATGAATACGGTCCGGCCGCTCACGCCGCTGGCCCCGTGCCGAGCGCGGCGCGGATGCGCAGCGCCGCGTCCAGGGCCCGCCGGCCGTCCGCGCCGCCGACCGCCGGGGGACGGCCCTCGCGCACGGCGGCGACGAAGGCGGCCAGCTCGGCATACAGCGGGTCGCTGGCCTCGAACCGCCGCTCCTCGGAGGCGATCCGCGGCGCGCCCGAGCCGTCGCCGCCTTCCTTGCGGTGGACGGCGAGGGTGTGGTTCAGGCCGTCCACCACCAGGCAGGCGCCGGGCTGGAAGATGCGCATGCGGCGTTCGGATTTCAGGCTCACCCGGCTGGCGGTCACGTTCGCCACGCAGCCGCCGCGAAAATGCAGCCGGGCGTTGGCGATGTCGATGTGCTCGGACAGGACACGCGCGCCGGCCGCCTCGATGTGCTCGATTTCGCCGCCGACCAGGGCCAGGATCAGGTCGATGTCGTGGATCATCAGGTCCAGGACCACGTCCACGTCGGTGGCCCGCGGCTTGAACGGCGCCAGCCGCGTGCTTTCGATGAACAGCGGCCGGTCCAGGGCGCCGGCCACCGCCTGCACCGCCGGGTTGAAGCGCTCCAGGTGGCCGATCTGCAACACCAGTCCGCGGCGCTCCGCCAGCTCGATCAAGCGGTCCGCCTCGGCCAGGGTGGTGGTCATCGGCTTTTCCAGCAACACGTGCACGCCCCGGTCCAAGCACGTCGCGGCGACCTCGGCATGGGTCACGGTCGGTGTCACCACGCTCACCGCGTCGACGCGGTCCAGCACCGCCTCCGGGTCGGTGTACGCGCGGCTGCCCACTTCCTCCGCCACCGCCGCGGCGCGCGCCGGGTCGATGTCCACCACGCCGACCAGCTCGACGCCCGGCAAAGCGGCGTACTTCTGGGCGTGGAAGCGGCCGAGATAGCCGGCGCCGATCACCGCCGTGCGCACCGTCATGCGGGGGTCTCCTCGGGCGGCGCCGCCGGTCCGCGGCCGCCGGTGGATGGGGTACAATGCCACGGCGGCGAAGTATATACGCCGCCGTCCGGTGCTGGCGAGAGCGCGCCGGGACAGCGATCGAGGTGAGACGGGGGCAGGGTGGTGATCGCAGGCGTGGACGAGGCGGGGCGCGGCCCCCTGGCGGGACCGGTGGTCGCCGCGGCCGTGGTGCTCGACCCGGCACGCCCCATCGACGGCCTGGCCGACTCCAAAACCCTCTCGCCGCGCCGCCGGGCGGCGCTCGCCGAGCGCATCCGGCGCGAAGCCCGGGCCTGGGCCCTGGGCTGGGCCGAGGTCGAAGAGATCGACCGCTTGAACATCCTGCAGGCCGCGTTGCTGGCCATGCGCCGCGCCGTCGCCGCGTTGCAACCGGCGCCGAGCCGCGTGCGGGTGGACGGCCTGCACGCCCCGCCGCTGGATTGCCCCGTCGAGACCGTCGTGGGCGGTGACGCCAGCGTGCCCGAAATCGGCGCGGCCTCGATCCTCGCCAAGACGGCGCGGGACGCGCACATGCGGGCGCTCGCCGCACGCTACCCGGGATACGGCTTCGAGCGTCACAAGGGCTATCCCACCGCCGAACACCTCGCCGCCTTGCGCCGCCTGGGCGCCAGCCCGGTGCATCGGCGCAGCTTCGCGCCGGTGGCCGCCGTGCTCGATTCGATCCGTGAGAAGGCATGAGCCGACCGTTCGTTCATTTGAGCGTGCACAGCGAGTATTCGCTGGCCGACAGCGTCATCCGCATCCCGCAACTGGTCGCCGCCGTGCGCGATGCCGGCATGCCGGCGGTCGCCCTCACCGACGAAAGCAATCTGTTCGCCCTGGTGAAGTTCTACCGCGCGGCGTTGGCCGCCGGCGTCAAGCCGCTGATCGGGGCCGACGTCTGGGTCCAGGGCGAGACGCCCGGGCGCGCGCATCGCCTGCGCCTGTTGTGCCGAAACCGCGAAGGCTACCGGCAGCTCTCCGTGCTGCTCACCCGCGCCTACCGTGAGGGCCAGCAGGGCGGGCGGCCCCAATTGCGCTTCGAGTGGCTGCAAGAGGCGAGCGACGGCCTGATCGCCCTGTCCGGCGGCGTGCAGGGCGAACTCGGACACGCCCTCGTCACCCAGAACGAGGCACTGGCCGAGGCGGTGGTGGCGCGCCATCTGGCGGTGTTCAAGGACCGCTTCTATCTCGAGGTGCAGCGCATCGGCCGCGAGCACGAAGAGGACTACATCGCCGCGCTGTGTCCGTTGGCGGCGCGCCACGGCGTGCCGCTGGTCGCCACCAACGACGTGCGTTTCCTGAGCCCCGACGATTTCGAGGCGCACGAGATCCGGGTCTGCATCCACGAGGGGCGCACCCTCGACGATCCTCGCCGGCCGCGCGAGTACACGCCGCAGCAGCATTTGCGCAGCTCCGAAGAGATGGCCGAGCTCTTCGCCGATCTGCCCGAGGCGCTGGACAACACCCTCGAGCTGGCCAAGCGCTGCAACTTCCGGCTCGAGTTCGAGGGCGCGCATCTGCCCGCTTTTCCGGTGCCGGCCGGCAAGACCCTGGACGACTTTTTCGCCGAGCAGGCCCGCGAGGGCCTCGAGCGGGCGCCTCGCAAAGCTGCAGGCCGATGGGCCCTGGCCGGCCGAACGCCTGGCGCGTTACCGGCAGCGCCTGGAGCACGAAATCGGCGTCATCCGGGAGATGGGTTTTGCCGGCTACTTCCTCATCGTCGCCGATTTCATCCGCTGGGCGCGCGAGAACGGCGTGCCGGTCGGCCCCGGTCGCGGTTCGGGCGCCGGCTCGCTGGTCGCCTACGCGTTGACCATCACCGACCTCGATCCCATCCAGTACGACCTCCTGTTCGAGCGCTTTCTCAACCCGGAGCGCGTCTCCTTGCCGGACTTCGACATCGATTTCTGCATGGAGGGGCGGGACCGGGTCATCGAATACGTCGCCGAGCGTTACGGTCGCGAACGGGTGTCGCAGATCATCACCCACGGCACCATGGCGGCGCGGGCGGTGGTGCGCGACGTGGGCCGCGTGCTCGGCCATGCCTACGGGTTCGTGGACAACATCGCCAAGCTCGTGCCCTTCGAGCTGGGCATGACCCTGGAAAAGGCGCTGGAGACCAGCGAGGAGCTCCGCCGCGCCTGCGAGCAGGATGAAGAAGTCGCGGCCTTGATCGAGCGGGCGCGTGCCCTGGAAGGGCTGGCGCGGAATGTCGGCAAGCACGCCGGCGGCGTGGTCATCGCGCCCGCGCCGCTGACCGAGTTCACGCCGCTGTATTGCGAGCCGGACGGGGAGGGCGTGGTCACCCAGCTCGACAAGGACGACATCGAGGCCATCGGGCTGGTCAAGTTCGACTTCCTGGGCCTGCGCACCTTGACCATCATCGACCGCGCCGTGCGCACCGTCAACGCGCGTCGCGCCCGCCTGGGGGAACCGCCGCTCGACATCGCGCGCATTCCGCTCGACGACGCGCGGGCCTTCGAATTGCTCAAGGCGCAAGCCACCACCGCCGTCTTCCAGCTCGAATCGCACGGCATGCGCGAGCTGATCAAGCGCCTGCAGCCGGACTGCTTCGAGGACATCGTCGCGCTGGTGGCCTTGTTCCGCCCCGGGCCCTTGCAGTCCGGCATGGTGGACGACTTCATCGCCCGCAAGCACGGCCAGGCGCCGATCCACTATCCGCACCCGGCGCTCGAACCGATCCTGAAGCCGACCTACGGCGTGATCCTGTACCAGGAACAGGTCATGCAGATCGCGCAAGTGTTGGCCGGCTACAGTCTCGGGGGCGCCGACTTGCTGCGCCGCGCCATGGGCAAAAAGAAGCCCGAGGAAATGGCGCGCCAGCGGGCCGTGTTCCTGAAAGGGGCGGTCGAAAACGGTGTCGACGAGGCGACCGCGACGCACATCTTCGACTTGATGGAGAAGTTCGCGGGTTACGGTTTCAACAAATCGCATTCGGCCGCCTATGCCTTGCTGGCCTACCAGACGGCCTGGCTCAAGGCCCACCATCCGGCGGAGTTCATGGCTGCGGTGCTCTCGGCGGACATGGACCACACCGACAAGATCGTCCGCCTCATCGACGAATGCCGCAACCTCGGCCTCGAAGTGCTGCCGCCCGACGTGAATCTCTCCGACCACCCGTTCGTGGTCGACGACGCGGGGCGCATCGTCTACGGGCTGGGTGCCATCAAGGGCGTCGGCGCCTCGGCGGTCGAGGTGCTGCTCGCCGAGCGCGAACGGGGCGGGCCGTTTCGCGACCTGTACGACCTGTGCCTGCGTTGCGACCCGCACAAACTCAACCGCCGCGCCCTCGAGGCGTTGATCCGCGCCGGAGCCTGCGACAGCCTGGGCGCCAACCGGGCGTCGCTCGTCGCCAACCTGCCACAGGTGCTCAAATCGGCCGAGCAGGAGCGGGCCAACCGCGCCAGCGGCCAGGCCGACATCTTCGGCGCCGCCGGCGCCGCGCCGGTCGCCGTGCAGTGGACGGAACACCCCGAGTGGAGCGAAGAGCACCGCCTGCTCGCCGAGAAGGAAACCCTGGGCCTGTATTTGACCGGCCACCCGGTGGACCGCTATCGCGCGGAACTGCAGGCGATCTGCGGGCGCAGCATCGCCGCCCACCTGGCCGCCCTCGAAGGCACCGAAAGCCGCCGCAACGACGACACCGTGCGCCTCGGCGGCCTGCTCATGAGCCTGCGCAGCAAGCGCACCCGCAGCGGCAAGCTGGCCTTCGCCGAGCTCGACGACGGCAGCGGCCGCGTGGAAATGCTGATCCGTCCCGAGGACTACGAGAACTTCGCGCCCCTGCTCGAGCTCGACCGCATCCTCGTCGTCGAAGGCCAGCTCGCGCCGGACGATTTCAGCGGCGGGTGGCGATTGCGCGCCCGCAAGATCTACGACATGGAAACCGCACGTGCCGCGTTCGGGCGCGGGCTCGAACTGGAATTGAGCTCGGAACAGGGCGCCAACGGGCTGCTCGAGCACCTGTCGGACTGCCTGGGCACGCACCGGCCCGGCAGCCTGCCCGTCTGGGTCCGCTTCCGTTCGCCGGCCGCCGAGGCGCGGTTGCGCCTCGGCGAGGCGTGGAAAGTGCAACCGCGCGATGCGCTGATCGAGCGGCTGCGCAAACTGCTCGGCGAGGCGGCGGTCCGCGTCGTCTACTGACGTCGGAGCCGGCGGCGCCCGACTTCAGGCGTGCAAGGGCTTGTAACGGATGCGCCGCGGCCGCTCGGCGTCCTCCCCCTTGCGCCGCCGGTAATCCTCGGCGTAGTCGCTGTAATTGCCCTCGAACCACACCACTTGGCTGTCACCCTCGAAGGCCAGGATGTGGGTCGCGATGCGGTCCAGGAACCAGCGGTCGTGCGAGGTCACCAGCGCGCAGCCGGGGAACTCGAGCAGCGCCTCTTCGAGGGCGCGCAGCGTTTCCACGTCCAGGTCGTTGGTCGGCTCGTCCAGGAGCAGGACGTTGCCGCCGCTGCGCAACACCTTCGCCAGGTGCACCCGGTTGCGCTCTCCGCCCGAGAGCTCGCCGACGCGCTTTTGCTGGTCGGCGCCCTTGAAGTTGAAACGCCCCACGTAGGCCCGTGACGGCGTTTCGTACTTGTCCACGCGGATCACGTCCTGGCCGTCGGCGATCTCTTCCCACACCGTCTTGTTCGGATCCAGCGCGTCGCGGCTCTGGTCGACATAGGCCAGTTTCACGGTCTCGCCGATCTCGATGCGGCCGGCGTCGGGTTTTTCCTGGCCGGTGATCAGGCGGAAGAGGGTGGTCTTGCCGGCGCCGTTGGGACCGATGATGCCGACGATCGCGCCCGGGGGCACGATGAAGCTCAAATCCTCGTACAGCAGCTTGTCGCCGTAGGCCTTGCGCACGCCTTCGAAGACGATCACCTTGTCGCCCAGGCGCGGTCCCGGCGGGATGTACAGGCTGTCGGTTTCGCTGCGTTTTTGCACCTGCGCCTCGGCCAGCTCGTTGAAGCGCTTCAGGCGCGCCTTGCTCTTGGCCTGGCGGCCCTTGGGCGGGCTGCGCACCCACTCGAGCTCCGCGGCGATCGCCTTGCGCCGCGCCGCCTCGCGTTTTTCCTCCAGGGCGAGCCGCTTTTCCTTCTGTTCGAGCCAGGAGCTGTAATTGCCTTCCCAGGGGATGCCCTGCCCGCGGTCGAGCTCCAGGATCCAGCCGGCCACGTTGTCCAGGAAATAACGGTCGTGGGTCACCGCCACGACGGTGCCCTTGTATTCCTTGAGATAGCGCTCCAGCCAGGCCACCGACTCGGCGTCCAGGTGGTTGGTCGGCTCGTCGAGGATCAGCATGTCGGGGTTGGACAACAGCAAGCGGCACAGCGCCACCCGGCGGCGCTCGCCGCCGGACAGGTGGCGGACGTCGGCGTCCCAGGGCGGCAGCCGCAGGGCCTCGGCGGCGATCTCCAACTTGCGGTCCAGATCCCAGGCGTCGGCGGCGTCGATGCGGTCCTGCAACTTCGCCTGGCGCTCGAGCAGGGCGTTCATCTCCTCCTCGTCGAGCGGCTCGGCGAATTTCATGCTCAGGGCGTTGAACTCGTCCAGCAAGCGCTTGAGCTCCGCGATGCCCTCCTCGACGTTGCCGCGCACGTCCTTGTCCGGATCCAGTTGCGGCTCCTGGGGCAGGTAACCGATTTTCAGACCGGGGGCGGGGCGGGCTTCGCCCAGATGTTCCCGATCGACCCCGGCCATGATGCGCAACAGCGTGGACTTGCCGGCGCCGTTGTAGCCGATGACGCCGATCTTCGCGCCGGGGAAGAAATTGAGGGAAATGTTCTTGAGGATCTCGCGTTGCGGCGGCACGACCTTGCCGACGCCCGACAGCGTGTAGACGTACTGGCTCATGGACTTTCCGTGATGGCGGAGCGGGGCGGCTATTATGCAGAATGCCGCCGGGAACGCCCATATCGAGGATATTCTGGAATTCAATATACTTTTTAAAGAATATGTTAGAGAATATTGTTGATGTAAATTCTCGGATTCGGGGTCGCCTGGACGTCTTCTAAAATAGGCTTCAGGTATGCAAGTTAAGTGTCTGATATGAATTGATTTTTCTTTGTCTCATGTCGGCAAAAACGCTTGTCTGGCCGCCACCAGTGGACTAAGCTCATCGGCGTCCGGATGGATACGGATCGCTGCTGCAAGGAGGCGCCCATGTCGACCCCGTTCCTCGAAACGACCGCGCGCCCCCGGACGACGGCGGCGCCCGCCATTCCGGTCGCCGACCAGGCCGACCTCGTCGTCCACCACCTGGCGGCGCTGGGCGTGGAATACGTCTTCGGTGTGCCCGGCGGGGCCATCGAACCCTTGTTCGACGCCCTGGCCCGTGGCGAGCGGCGCGGCGGGCCACGGGTGGTGGTCGCCCGCCACGAGAGCGGCGCCGCCTTCATGGCCCAGGGCTATGCCCTGGCGACCGGCCGGCTGGGGGGTGTGTTGCGCCACGACCGGGCCGGGTGCCACCAACGCCATCACCGGGGTGGCGGCGGCGTACGACAACGACATTCCGCTGCTGGTGCTCACGGCGCAAACCCCGCTGGGCAGTTTCGGCCGCGGCGCGTTCCAGGATTCGTCGGACACCGGGATCAACACCCTCGGCTTGTTCCAACACTGCACCCGCTACAACACCCTGGTCTCGCACCCGGCACAGCTCGAATGCAAACTCTACGCGGCGGTGCTCACCGCCTTCGACAGCGGCGCTCCGGCGCACCTGAGCCTGCCCATGGACGTGTTGCGCGCCCCCTGCCCGCAGGGGCCGCGCCTGGACGTCGCCGGCCTGCGGGCGGTGCCGCACGGGGTGGACGAGGCGGGCGTGCAGGCCCTGGCCGCGCGCCTGGGCGCGGCCCGGCGGGTGTTGTTCGTGCTCGGCGAGGGCAGTGCGCCGGCCGCGGGCCTGCTCGCCACGCTGGCCTGGCGCCTGCCGGCCGAGGTGGTCACCACCCCTCACGGCAAGGGCATGATCAGTCCCTTTCATCCTTGTTTCCGCGGTGTGATCGGTTTCGCCGGCCACCGCAGCGCCTTGGCCGCCCTGGAAAACCCGGAGCTGGACCTGGTGGTCGCGGTGGGCACCGGCCTGAGCGAGTGGACCGCCGATTGCTGGGACGACCGGGCGCGCCTCGGCGACCGCCTGGTGCATGTCGATGTGCATCCGCGGCATTTCGCCCGTTCACCGGCCGCCTCGCTGCACGTGCTCGGCCCCCCCGAGCGGATCTTCGAGCGCGTCCTGGCGGCCCTGGAGGCCCAAGGGCGGCTCACCGCGCGGCCCGCGCCCACGCTCAAGACGGTGGGTGCGGACGGCGAGGCCTTTCCTTTCCTGACCGACGATCCCGAATCGATGCGCGCGGAAGGCGCCCCGATCAAACCCCAGCGGTTGATGGTCGAATTGGCGCGTCGGTTTCCTCCGCAGACGATCTGGTTGGCGGACGTGGGCAACAGCTTTGCCTGGGCAACACACTATTTGCACCCTTACGACAGGCGAATCACCGGCCCTCGTGGTCGGGATGTCGGGATGTTCCGCGCTTGCTTCGATTTTGCCCCCATGGGCTGGGCGATCGGCGCCGCCGTCGGCGTGGCACTGGGGCGGCGCGGGCAACCCGTGGTGTGCATCACGGGGGATGGGAGCTGGCTGATGAACGGTCAGGAGATCACGGTTGCAGCGGAGCAGGGTTTGCCGATCCTGTATGTGGTTTTGAATGACGCTGCGCTCGGAATGGTACGCCACGGACAGAGAGCAAATGGGGCCGAATCCATCGGTTGGAAACTGCCGCGCGTGGACTACGCCGCCATGGCCCGGTCACTGGGCATAGCAGGTTATGTGATCGAATCGCCGGAGGATTTCTTTTCGATCGATGTAGAAGCTTTCTGCTCCGGTGGTACCCCGATCCTCATCGATGCCCGCATCGATCCCGAAGAATCTCCTCCATTGGGTTTGCGGTTGCGCAGCTTGCAGAAGCCGACAGATCGATGAGTCGAATCATCGGAACCGGGATCTACCTTCCCGACAATGTCGTCACCACCCCGCCGCCGGCGGTAGACGGCCGGGCGCCGCCGATCGTGCAATTCATGACGGGGCTTAAGGAACGCCGCCACGCCGCCGACCATGAAACCGCCCTGTACATGGGGGCCCGGGCGGCGCGACGCGCGCTCGAGGCGGCCGACGTCGACCCCGCCGACATCGATCTCGTGGTGGGCTTGATGCAGCCCAACCAGTATCTCTACCCCGACGACTTGTTTTTGGTGGCGCATGAAGCCGGTTGCCGGAACAGCGTGTGCATCCCGGTGAACACCGCCTGCTCGGCGTTCCTGTCGGCGTTGCGCCTGGCGGACTTGATGCTGCGCAGCGGCGAAAGGCAGCGCGCCCTGGTCGTGACCGCTGCGAACTGGGTGCGCTACGGGCGGCCGCGCATCGAGGAGAACTGGTTCGCGGGCGACGGTGCCGGCGCGGTGGTGCTGGAATGCGGCGGGGAAGGGCTGCTGGCGCTGGAGGAAACCTGCGACTACCGCGTCTTTCACACCATGCGCATGCGCTCGCCGCTGGTCACCGGCCGCCCCGAGTATTTCGAGATCCGGCAGGATGCGGCGATCGACATGGTCGCCGAGCAGGTGGCCGCGCCGATCGACGTGGCGCGGCGGCTGCTCGCCGCCCATCCGCAGTGGCGGCCGCGCTGGTTCATCGCCCACCAGGCCGGGGTGTCGATGCTCGAACTCTGGCGCCGCCGCCTGCGCCTGCCGCGCGAGGCGCTGCTGCACACCTTCCCTCGCTACGCGAACATGAGCATCGCCAACATCCCGGTCACCCTGCACGAGTACGTCGCCAATGGCACCATCGCCCGGGGCGACATCCTGTTGCTGTTCGCGCCGGCGACCGGGGCGCACTACATCGCCATGCTCTGGCGGTACTGAAGCGGCGCCCTCAGCCGGTCGCCGCCGGTGGCAGCATGCCGCGATGGAACACCCAGGCGACGGCGTAGGCGATGGGCGCGACGATGAACACCAGCCCGGTGGCGTACAACAAGGCCATGCGCCCCATGCCGCGCAACTCCCGGAAGTCGGTGATCAGGCCGATGCCGAGGAAGGTCGCCATGAACAGGAACTTGCGCAACTCGCCGGCGACCGGCGCGGCGCCGGCCTGGGCGGCGGCCGACCAGGCGCTGTCGGACTGGCCGATGGCCAGGTACACCCCCCAGGCGAGAAAGTAGCCGAGCACGAACTTGGGAAAGCGGTTCCAGATTTCCCGCAAGGGGATGCGTTGCTCGTATGGGCTGCCTTCGACGTGCCGCAGCCACAACCAGGCGAGCACGAAGGCCCATACGCCGATGAACATGTCGATCCAGATCTTGGTCATCACCGCCGCGGTCAGGATCCAGCCTTCCTGCCAGTGGATGCCGCGCTCGGCGGCTCGACTGCGCATCAACTCGTCGAGAATGGCACCGGCCGCGGCATCCGCGCCGTCGGTCTTCACCGTCATGCCCATCGCCGCGCCGTTGACGATCGGCGCATCGGGCGCCAGATGGGCGTAGAGCGGCGGCAGGACGATCAGCTCGATCATGGCGAACACCACCACCAGCACCGACACCACCACCGGCAAGCTGGGCCGGGCGCGGATGGCGCCGGCGGTGGCGATCGCCGCCGACACGCCGCAGATCGACAGCCCGGAGGCGAGCACCGCCGAGGCGTCGCGGCGAAAGCCGAACACGCGCCGCGCCAGGGCGTAGATCAGCGGCCAGAACAGCAGGTAGGCGACGAAGGTCGCGCAGGCCCCGGCCAGCGCCAGTTCGAAGGCGAAGCCGGCGGCCTCGATGGACTGCAGACCGATCTTCACCCCCAGGCAGACGATCGCCGCCTTGATGAACCACTCGGGCTTGGCCGCCTCGCGCAGGAACGCGGCCAGGGGGCGCACGGCGTTGCCGATGAGCAGGCCGACCAGCAGGGCGAGCAGGTAGGCGGCGCCGCCCCCCAGCGACAGGCCGAATTCGATGCCGTAACGTTCGAACTCGTTCACGTGCGCGGCCAGGTGCGCTTCGTGCCCGAGGATCCAGCAGCTCCAGGTCAGCAGGAAGATCGCCGTCCACGCGGCGAGGAAGCGGCCGAGACGGTAGCCCATGCAGGCCGCGCCGGCGCCGAGCAAGGCGGTCAGCACGGCGTAGTTCACGGCGAGCGCGGCCAGCGGGTGCCAGCCTTCGCCGCGCACCGCCAAGGCCGTCTGCCAAGAGAAGCTGCCCCAGGTCCAGATGCGCGGCCGTACGGCCCAGGCATAGGGATTCCAGCCGAAGGCGGCGACGAGTGCGAGCAGCAGCAGGGCGAGCCCCAGCCACAAGGCCCACCAGTCTTCGCTGCGCAACCAGGCGGGGCCCGCCTTCGGGCCCTCGGTCGAGGCTTCAGGCGTGTGCATACGGCTGCCTCCCCTCTACACTGGCTCCAGTCTTCGCTCCATATAGTGGTCGGCGTATTGGCGCAGCCGCCGCGGCAGGAAGCCCGCCCCGGCGCGCAGCACCACGCTGCGCGGGCGTCGCTCGGCCGGCAGGCGGCGCAGATGCTCGAGGATCAGGCGGTCGAGGGCGTCGAGCTCTGCGGCCGCCAGGCGTGTGCCGGCCACCTCGACCCACCAGGCCTCGCCGTCGTGGTGCAGCGTGACGATCACAGCAGGAACAGGTTGACCAGGGCGCCCAGGATCACCAGGCCGGCCAGCCCGATCGCCACGCTGAGCCAGCACAGCCGCGACTCCCACGGCGCCCAGGGTTCGGCGGCTTCTCGTCGTTCGGAAACGGGCGATTCCATCGTGCGTTTCCCCGGATGGTTCGCGATGCCCGTGGATATATCCCGCAGATCCGCTTGTCAAGAAACAAAACGGATGACCGATATAACCCACCCTGGGAGCAGGACAGGACGTCGTTTATGCGCATTGTGCTTCATGCGCTCGCCTTCGCCTGGGTGGTTTTCGTCGCCGGCGCGGTGCCGGCCGCGGCGCAACCCGGTTTGTCGCTCGCGGACCTCGGCTTGGACCTGGGCTTCGGCGACGAGGAATTCGTGTCGATCGCGACCGGCCGCCGCCAGGCCGTGGCCGCGGCGCCGGCGGTGGCCACGGTGCTCACCCGAGACGACCTCACGGCGATGGGGGTGTTGACGCTCGAGGAAGCGCTCGAAACGGTCCCCGGTTTGCACGCCTCGATCTCCGCAGCAGGGTACGGGCCGATTTATTTGTTTCGTGGCATCCGCACCCGCTTCAATCCTCAGGTTTTGCTGTTGGTGGATGGAGAACCGGTCACGCATGCCTACGTCGGGGACCGTGGGCAAGTGTGGGGCCGCATGCCGGTGGCGGCGATCGAACGCATCGAGATCATCCGCGGCCCCGGTTCGGCCCTGTACGGCGCCGATGCCTTCGCCGGGGTGATCCATGTGCACACCGTGTCCGCCGCGGAAGACGGCCGCGACGGCGTGTCGCTTTGGGCCGGCGGGTTCGACACCCGTTACGCCGCCCTGGGCGAGGGCTTCCAGGTGGGCGCCTGGCGAGGGCGCCTGAGCCTGGAATACCTGGAGTCGGACGGCACGCGCGAGCGCATCGCCCGGGACGCGCAGAGCCTGTTCGACGAGTTGCTCGGCACCAACGCGTCGCAGGCGCCGGGTCGGGTGCGTCTGGACGGGCGTTCGCAGGAATTGCGGCTGGTTCTGGAACGCCCGCACTGGCGCCTGCGGGCGGGTTTCCAGGGGCGCGAGGACGTCGGCACCGGCGCGGGCGCAGCGCAGGCCCTGGATCCCTTCGGGGAAGGGCGCGCCCGGCGCGTCACCCTCCAGGCGGGTTACGACAGCGAACGCCGCTGGGCCGCCGGGCGGTTGCGCGTGGACGCCAGCGTGTTCGACGTCGAGCACCAAACACGCTTGTGGTTGTTCCCTCCGGACAGCGTGCTGCCCGTCGGCGCCGACGGCAACATCGGGACACCCGGAGGCGGCCTGGTGTGGTTCACGGACGGCGTGATCGGCGCCCCCGGCGTGGCCGAGAACCACCGGCGCCTGCGCGCCCAATGGGTTTACGAAGGCGGGCGCCATGTCGTGACCCTCGGCGCGGGCGGCGAGCAGTTGGAGCTCACCGCCAGTGAACGAAAGAATTTCGGCCCGGGGATCTTGGACGGCAGCGAGGCGGTGGTCGACGGTCGCCTGACCGTGGTGACCGGCACGCCCTATGTGTTTCTGCCCGATGTCGAGCGGCGCTTGGCCTATGCCTACCTGCAGGACGAGTGGAACCTGGCGCCGGACTGGGATTTGACCGCCGGGCTGCGTTACGACCGCTACTCCGATTTCGGCGACACCGTCAACCCTCGCCTGGCGCTGGTCTGGCAGGCCACGCACGCCGGTACGGTGAAGTTGCTGTATGGGCGGGCGTTCCGTGCCCCGTCCTTCGTCGAGCTCTACAACATGAACAACCCCGTGGTGGTCGGCAATCCCGACCTGGAACCGGAGACCATCGACACCCTCGAACTCGCTTATCACCATGTCGCGCCCGACGGTCGCTGGCAAGGCAGCGTCAATGCGTTCGGTTACCGCATGCGCGACGTGATCCGGTTCGTCCAGGATCCGCCGCCGGCGTTCACCCAGACCGCCCAGAACGCCGGCCGGATCGACGGCCACGGCTTGGAGGCCGAGGTGAGCTGGCGCGTGAGCGAGTCGTGGCGCTTGCGCGCCAACGTCGCCTGGCAAAACAGCGAAGACGCCTTTACCGGGGCGCAGGTCGCCGATGCGCCCGGCTGGCAGTTCTACCTGCGCTTCGACGGGCGCTTCGCCTCGGGCGTGGAGCTCGACGTCCAGCTCAACCACGTCGCCGACCGCCGGCGGGCGCCGGACGATCCGCGGCCGCCGGTGCCGGATTACAGCGACGTGGACCTGGCCTTGCGCAAGCCGCTTTCCGGCGGGCTGACGCTGATCGTGTCGATCCAGAATCTCTTCGACCGCCGCCAGCTCGAGCCGTCGCCGGCGCCCGGCCAGATTCCCGGTGACCTGCCCTTGCATGGTCGCTGGTTGCGCGTGGGCATCGACAAGCGCTGGTAAAGCCGCCGCCCAGGGAAGGGGAGGGCCACCGATGCGCCGTCTGTTCAACGCGGCGATGTTCGCTCTGGCACTGGCCGCCGAAACCTCGGCGGCCGGGGGGGTCGTCGTCGTCCATCCCGCGGTGCGAGGCGCCTACCTCGACGCCTTCGAACAAATCCTCGAAGGGATCGACGGCGCCTTGCCCGAACCGGCCTTGCGCTTGGTGCAGGGTTCGGACGAGGCCGGGGACCTGCGCGAGGCTTTGCGTCGGGCGCTGCCGAAAGTGGTGGTCGCGCTCGGCGGGGACGGCGGCCTGTGCGGGACCGCGCCGGGGGTGCACTTCATCGTCGGCGCGGTGCTCAGCCCGGAAGGCTTGGAATGCCGCGTGTTCGGCGGCGTCGCCTTGGCGCCGGACCCGGATCGGTTGTTCGCCTTGTTGCGCGAACTGGCGCCCGGGGTGAAGCGGGTTTGGGTCCTGCACCGGCCGGCGGTGAGCGGTTGGCTGATGCCGTTTGCGCGCCGTGCGGCCGCGGCGCACGGCTTGGCCTTGCACGTCGAGGCCGCCGAGGATCTCTACCGGGCCGCCGAGCGCTACCGTGAATGGCTCGACCGGCCGCTGGGTCCGGAAGACGCGGTGTGGGTGCCGCAGGACCCGGTGGCGGCCGAGAGCACGCTGCTCGCCGAACTGCTCAAGGCGGCCTGGCGGCAGAACTTCGTGCTGTTCTCCTCGGTGCCGTCACATGTGCAGCGCGGTGCGCTGTTCGCCTTGTATCCGGACTACCGGGCCATGGGCCGGCGCTTGGGCCGCTTGGCCCGCGAGGCGCTGGAGGCCCAGGGCGGGGTAAAGCCCGTCGGCGTGCAGCCGCTAAGCGACGTGCTGGTGGCCGTCAATCTGCGCAGTGCCGACCATCTGGGGCTGGACCTCGCCCGTCGTCGGGAAAGCTTCGATCTGGTGTTTCCGCAGCGATGAGGGCGCAGGATCCCGGCAAGGACCGCCGCATGAAAACGATCGACATCGCCTTGCTGAGCCGACCGCTGAAGCGCTTCGCCGCCCTGGGTTTCCGGGCGCAGTTGGTCATCGCTTTCGCCCTGGGCATGCTCGCCCTGGCCGGCGGCATCGCCTACGCCACCTACAGCTTCGGCAGCGCCCGCATCGAGGCCCGGCTGGTCGAAGAGGGACAGCAACTGACCCGGGCGCTGGCGCGGCAGAGCGTTCTGGCCTTGCTCTACGGGAGCGCCGAGAACGCCCGCGACACGCTCGAGTGGCTGCGTGATACGCCCGACGTGCTCGGCGTCGCCCTGTACCTGCAGGACGGCCGGCCGCTGCTCGTCGACGGCGAAACCGAGGCGCTCGAGCCGCCGCGGCCGCCGCCCGGTCCCGGCGCGGTGCTGCTGGAGCAGGGTGAGCGCCATTGGCGCTACCTGATGGCGGTGTACAGCGAACCGGCCGAGGGCGATTTCGGTTCGGCAGCCACGCCGCAACACCTGGGCTACGTGGCGCTGTGGTTGAGCAAGTCCGGGCTGCGCCGGATGGCCGCGGCCTTCCTGTGGGGCAATCTGGCGATCGCGACGGCGCTCGCCGTCCTGCTGCTCACCGCGCTGGTGCTCATCACCCGTCGGCTGACCCGCCCGCTGGGCGAGCTCGCGGACATCATGCACCGTGCCAGGCAGGGCGACGAAAGCGTGCGCGCACCGCTCGCCGGGCCGCGTGACATCGTCGAAATGAGCGCCGCTTTCAACGCCATGATGGACGTGCTCGCCGCCCGAGCCCAGGCCTTGCGCGAAGCGCGGGACCAGGCGCTGGAAGCGGCACGGCTCAAGGGCCAGTTCGCCGCCAATGTCACGCACGAGTTGCGCACACCACTCAACGGTATCCTCGGCGTGCTCGAGCTGCTCGACGGCCCCGAGCTCGACGACCGCCAGCGCCATTACCTGCGCGTCGCGCAGCGCTCCGCGGAAGATTTGCTGGGGCTGATCGGCGACATTCTCGACTTCTCCAAGTTCGAGTCGGGCAAGCAGGCGCCGGAACGCGTCGATTTCGATCTGGCCGCCTTGCTCGACGACGTGGCCGCCTTGCTCGCGCCGCGCGCGGAGGCCAAGGGCATCCGCCTGGATCTGGCCGTGGACCCGGCGGCGCCCGCTTGGCTGCGGGGGGATGCGGTGCGCCTGCGCCAGGTGCTGTTCAACCTCGTCGGCAACGCCATCAAGTTCACCGAACGCGGGCGCGTCGAGCTGCGCGTCGTGCCGGTCGCCGACGCGGTCCTGCGCCTGCGCTTCGAGGTGCGCGACACCGGCATCGGCATCGACGCCGCCAATTGCGAGCGCATCTTCCAGCCATTCACCCAGGCCGACAACTCCACCGCCCGACGCTTCGGCGGCACCGGCCTCGGGCTGGCGATCAGCCGCCAGCTGGTCGAAAGCATGGGCGGAGTGATCGGGGTCGAGAGCCGGCCGGGGCAGGGCAGTTGCTTCTGGTTCGAGCTGCCGTTCGAGGCCGGCCGCGCGCCGGTGGACGCCGTCGCCGACGCCCCCGCCCCGGAACCTGTCCTGCGCGACGGCCTCGCGGTGCTCGTCGTCGACGACAACGCCACCAACCGCCTGGTGACCAAGGGATTGCTCGAAAAACTCGGTTGCCGCGTGGAGCTCGCCGAGTCCGGCGCGCAGGCCCTGGCGCGCTTTGGCGACCGCCGCTATGACGCCGTGTTGCTGGACATCCAGATGCCCGGCATGGACGGCTACCGGGTGGCCGCCGAGTGGCGGGCCCGGGAAGGCGCCGGCCGCCGTACGCCCTTGATCGCGATCACCGCCAACAACCGCCCCGAGGACGTCGAACGCTGCCTGGCGGCGGGCATGGACGCGGTGTTGTGCAAGCCCTTCAAGCGGGCCGAACTGGCGCGGACGCTGGCGCGGTGGTACGCCCTCGACGCGGAGGCGGCGGGGGAGGCGAGCGCCGCCGGGACGGATTCCGGGGACGTCGCGTTCGATCGAGCCGTGCTGGAGGCCTTGGGCGCCGAAGTCGGCGCCGCCGCCTGCGCGCAGATGATCGAAGTCTACCTGGAAGACCTGCAGCTCCACCTGCAGGCCTTGCGCCACGCCGCCGAGCGCGGCGATGGGCCCTTGTTGCGCCGCACGGCGCACACCCTGCGCGGGGCCAGCCGCCACTTCGGCGCCGTCGCCCTCGCCTGGGCCTGCGAGGCGCTCGAGCGCGAGAGCGAGAACGGCGGCGACGTGGGCGAACGGCTGGGGGCGGTCGAACGCGCCGCCGCCGCAACACGGCCCTTGCTCGAGGCGGAGCTGCGCCGTCTGCAGAGGCACGCCGCCGGCGCCGCCGGTACGCCCTGGGGTCAAGAGGCCACCGTGCTGGTGGTGGACGACGATCGCAGCACGCGGATCGGCTTGCGCAGCGTGCTCGAGCAGGACGGCTACCGGGTCGTCGAGTGCGCCGACGGCGAGGCGGCCCTGGCCGCCTGCGCCGAGCGGACCCCGGACCTGATCCTGCTGGACGCGCTCTTGCCCGGCCTGGACGGCTTCGCCGTCTGCCGCCGGCTGCGCGAACGGGCGGACATCAAGCATCTGCCGATCCTCATGATCACCGCCCTGGACGACGAGGCCGCCATCGACCAGGCGTTCTCGTCCGGCGCCAGCGACTTCATTCCCAAGCCCTTGAACCTGGCCGTGCTTCGCCAACGCATCGCGCGCCTGCTCGAGGCCGGCTGGGCGGAGAAGCACATCCGCCACTTGGCTTACCACGACACCCTGACCGGTTTGCCCAACCGGCGGCATTTCATGGAAGCCCTGAGCGAAGCGCTCGCCACCGCGGACGACGGCGCGCTGACCGCCGTGCTGTTCGTCGACCTCGACCGCTTCAAACTGGTCAACGACGGCATGGGCCATGCGGCCGGTGACCTGTTGATCCAGGCCGTCGCGCAGCGCCTGCGCGGCGCGCTGCGCGCCGGCGATCTGATCGCGCGGCTCGGCGGCGACGAGTTCACCGTTCTGCTCACCGACATGCCCGGAACCGAGGCCGTCGCCCGCGTGGCCGTGAAACTGGGCCAGGCCTTGGCCAGACCCTATGAGCTCGAGGGACAGCAGGTCTGGGTCACCGCCAGCATCGGCATCGCGCTGGCGCCGCACGACGCCCGCGATGCGGACACGCTGTTGCGCTACGCCGACACCGCGATGTTCCAGGCCAAGGAAAAGCGCAACAGCTTCTGCTTCTATGAGCCGACCATGGAAGCGCGCATGATCCGGCGCATGCAGCTCGACGCCGAACTGCGCTCGGCCCTCGATCGCGGCGAGTTCTCGCTGCATTTCCAGCCCCAGGTGTCGTTGGAAGAGGGCGACGTGGTCGGCGTGGAGGCGCTGGTGCGTTGGATCCATCCCCAAAGGGGCATGGTGTCGCCCGCCGAGTTCATTCCGGTCGCCGAGGAAACCGGTCTCATCGTCCGCCTCGGCGAGTGGGTGTTGAACGAAGCCTGCCGGCAAGTGGCCGAGTGGAACCGCAAGGGATTGCCGCGCCTGGTGCTGTCCGTGAACATTTCCGGCCGGCAGCTCGAGGACCCCGATTTCCCTTATGTCGTTCTCGGCGTCTTACAGAAAACCGGCCTGCCGCCGGAACAGTTGGAGCTGGAGATCACCGAAAGCGCCATCATGAAGAACCCCGAGGCGGTGATCCCCCTGCTCCAGACCCTGCGCCGGCACCGCATCGGCCTGGCGGTGGACGATTTCGGGACGGGGCACGCTTCGCTCAACTACCTGCGCCGCTTCCCGATCACCACGCTCAAGATCGACCGCAGTTTCGTCAACGACATCGGCGCCGAGGACGGCGATCCGATCTTCGTCGATTCGATCATCGCCCTGGCCAAGGCGCTGCGCCTGCGGCTGATCGCCGAGGGCGTGGAAACCGCCGAGCAGCTCGCCTTCCTCAAGAGCCGCGGTTGCGACTGGGTGCAAGGCTTTTATTTGTACAAGCCGATGCCGGCCGAGCGCTTCGAAGAACGGGTGTTCTGCGACCGCAAGGCGACGAACTTCTGAGTTCACCACCGGGACCGTGCCGAAGCAGCCGGTCGCGAAGCCCGCAGGAAAAAAGGAGGGCTTGGGTTGCCCCTCGAATAAATTGGACACACATTTGGTCGTAGAGTGAGAGCGACAGGAGGTGTCCATGAGCAAGAAGTCATCGGTGAAGCGCTGGTCGGCGAAGCGCAAGCAGGAGGTGGTGCTGCGCCTGTTGCGCGGCGAGAGCCTGGATGCGCTGAGCCGCGAGACGGGCCAGCCGGCAGCGGTGCTGTCGGGCTGGCGGGATGAGTTTCTGGAAGGCGGCGTGGCGGCCCTGAAGCGCCGCACGGACGACCCCAAGGTGGCGGCCCTGGAGCGGGAGCTCCGGCGGGCCAAGCGCCTGGTCGGGGATCTGATGATGGACAAGGAACTGCTGGAGATGCGCATCGCCCGGCATGAGGGCGAGTTCCCTTTTCCGAAGCGGAGGTCGAATCCGTGAGCCGGGCCTGCTCGGTCTCCGCGCGGCGTGTCTATGGCAAGGCCCGGGTGTGCCGGCTGTGGGGCGTGGCCCGTTCCACGCACTATGCGCGGCAGGCGGCCGCCGAGCGACCGGTGCAGGTGCAGCGCCGGGGTCGCAAGCCGGGGCTGGCCGACGAGGCCCTGCTGGAGAAGATCCGTGAGGTGCTGAGCGAGGCCGAGGCCCTGGGATTCCGGGGCGAGGGCTACCGCAAGATCTGGGCGCGGCTCAGGTTCCGGGGTATCCCGGTCTGGAAGGAGCGGATCCGGCGCCTGATGCGCGAGCATGGCCTTCTGGCCCCGCACCGCATGGGCAGCGACCGGGGACCGCAGACGCATGAGGGGACGATCATCCCGGAGGGTCCGAACCGGATGTGGGGCACCGACGCCACCCAGGTCCCCACTCGGCTGGAGGGCATGGCCACGGTGTTCGTGGCCGTGGATCATTTCGTCGGTGACGTGGTCGGCATTCATGCCGCCCGACCCGGGACACGCTTCGAGGCGATGGAGCCGATCCACCAGGGTATCCGGGACCACTACGGCCCGCTGGCAGAAGGCGTCGCCGACGGCCTGGTGCTGCGCCACGACCACGGCCCGCAGTACATGAGCCATGCCTTCCAGGAGGAGATTGCCTTCCTGGGCATCGAATCCAGCCCCAGCTTTGTCCGGGCGCCGGAGGGCAACGGAGTGGCCGAGCGCTTCATCCGCACCCTCAAGGAGCAGCTGCTCTGGGTGCGGACCTTCGACACGGTCGAGGAACTCCGGCAGGCGCTGCTCGAGTTCAAGGACCGCTTCAACCGGCACTGGCTGCTCCAGCGACATCGTTATGCCACCCCGGCCCAGGTGCGATCCGCGTACACATCCGTGGCGGAGGCCGCGTGAATTTTGTGAAAAACCGTGTCCAGGAATTCGGGGGCTTTACAGGCCCGCTTGCGCGGGCCCCTCCGGATGGCTCAACGTCCTTGTCGAACGGGCAGGTCAAATCATTGCGCGGTGGCCGTGCAACCGAGTACCTCGAGGCCGCCGCCGTGCGTGCCCTGGAAGCCGAAGCTCGCGCTGGCGCCGGTGCCCAGGTTCCCGTTGTAAGCGGCGTTGGAGAAGCGGACGCTGTTGCCGCTGCTGGTCGGGTTGTTGGCGTTCCAGTGGTTGGTCACCGTCACCGGCGTGTTGAAGTTCACGGTCGCCGTCCAGCCGCTGATCGGGGCGCCGTTGTTGGTGACGGTCACGCCGTTCACCACCACGCCGCTGTTCCAGGTGTCCACGTTGCCCACCGTGCAGCTCAGCGACGCGCCCGTGCTGCTCGAGCTCGAGCTGTTCGAAGAACTGCTGCTCGACGAGGACGAGCTGCTGGTGCTGCTCGAGCTGCTGCTCGACGAGGACGAGCTGCTGGAGCTGGAGGAGCTGCTGCTCGAAGCGGCCCCGCCGCAGGCCACGCCGTTCAGGGTGAAGGCCGTCGCCACGTTCGCCGGCGGCTGGCTGTTGTTGGCCTGGAAGCCGAAGCTCGCCGTGCCGCCGTTGGCCGCCAGGCGACCGTTCCAGTGCCCGGCCGGGTTCGAGGCCGTCACCTGTGAACCCGAGGTGCTGAAGCTGGCGTTCCAGCCGCCGGCGAAGCTCTCGCCGGCGCCCAGGTTCCAGGTCAGCGTCCAGCCGTCGATCGGCTGGCTCGACAGGTTGCGGACGGTGACGTTGACCTGGAAGCCGCCGCCCCAATCGTTGGCGATCACGTAGTCGACCGCGCAAGCGCCGCTGCCGCCAGTGCTGCTCGAAGAACTGCTGCTCGAGCTGCTCGACGAGACACTGCTCGAAGAGCTGCTGCTGGACGAGACGCTGGAGCTGCTCGAGGAGCTGCTCGACGACGAGGACACGCTGCTGCTCGAGGAGACGCTGGAACTCGAGGACGCGCTGCTGCTGGAGCCACCGCCGCCGCCGAAGACCACGTCGATGCAGCCGTGGAAACGCTCGTAGGTCGCCGGGTCGCGGCCCCATTCGGCGTAGATCACGTGGCGCCCCGAGCGGGCCGGCACGTTACAGGTGGTATAGAAGAGTGCGGCGCCCTCGTCGGCGACGATGTTGGGGTTCGCGGACGGGTTGTTGGGATCGTAGATCAGTTCGCAGAAAGGTTGGTCTTCGAAATCGCTCCAGCTCAGGGGCACGCCCACCTGGTAATTGAAGCCGGGGCGCGTGATCCAGTAGCGGAAATCGTGCGTGTCGGAGAAATGCGGCCCCCAGCTGATGTTCCAGACGAACGTCCGCGTGCCGGCGCCGATGGAGTTGGTCGGCCAGTCGATCGGCTGGTCCCAGGGCGTGGCGCCGCCGTTCCAGGTCTCGGCGTCGAAGCCGCAGACGTTGTTGGTCACCGGACCGAGCACCTTGCGGCCCTCGGTGTGGGTGAGCACGCTCATGAAATTGTAGCTTCCGGTCCAGTCGAACTCGAAGGCGTCGCCGCAGACCGGATATGCGGCGGTGCCGTTGGCCACCTCGTCGGGCTTGGTGAGCAAGCCGCAGAAGGCGTTGCGTGCCGGCGGGTCGACCACCAGGCCGTGGGCCCACAGGGCGCCGGCGGCGAGCAGCAGCGCGAGGCCGAGCGTGCCGCGTTTCATACAAGATGCGTACGGATGCATGACTGAGAGACCCTCCACCGTCGTTGTCGTGGTGAGGGGTGCAGCGTAGAGGGTTGCGGGTATGGACGTCGTCCGAACCCACGTGCACAAATCCGGAACTCGCCGGCGCCCGCGCCGATCGGCGCGGATCTGCGTTCGGCTATACTGCCGGACCTCGTGTGCACCCGGAGGGGAACGATGCGCCAGGAAACGCCCGCCGTCCGCCGCCTGTTCCTGTACGCGGCCGTGACCCTGACGGGGGCGGCGGTGATGATGGTGGAGCTGCTCGGCACCCGCATCATCGGGCCGTTTTTCGGCGTCAGCTTGGTGGTGTGGTCTTCACTGCTGTCCGTGGCCCTGCTGGCCCTGGCGGCCGGATATGCGGCCGGCGGCCGGCTTGCCGACCGCGGGGCGCCTTTCGGCCTGCCGCAAGCGGTGTTCTGCGCCGGGGCCTGGATCGGGCTGCTGATCGTCTTCGACGCCCCCGTGCAACTGTGGGCGGACCGCTTCGGGCTGCGCGCCGGGGCCTTGATCAGCGCCCTGGTGCTGTTCTTCCCACCGCTGATGTGTCTGGGCATGGCCGGTCCCTTCGTCGTCCGCGCCCTGGCGCGCCGGCTCGAGGCGGTCGGCCGCGTCGCGGGCAATGTGTTCGCCGTCAGCACGGTGGGCAGCGTCGCCGGCACCCTGCTGCTGGGGTTC
The DNA here is from genome assembly GCA_026004975.1 of Gammaproteobacteria bacterium. Classification (GTDB taxonomy): domain Bacteria; phylum Pseudomonadota; class Gammaproteobacteria; order HTCC5015; family HTCC5015; genus BPKE01. Next base: position 587,222 of record BPKE01000002.1, on the reverse strand, counting down.
TTTCTGTTGCCGGCTTTCGGCTTGCGGACCGTGCTGCTGGCAACGAGCCTGGTGCTGCTCGCCCTGTCGGCGCCGCTCGCGGCCTGGGGGGAGGGTGGTTCGCGGCGGCGCGGGTGGCGCTGGGCCGCGGCGGCGGCCGCCACCGCCGTGGTGGTCGTGGCCTTGGCGCGCTGGGATGCACGGCCGCGGGCGGCCGATCACGTGGTCCTGTTCGAAAGGGACAGCCCCTACGGCTGGGTGCGGGTGGTCGACCAGCCGGCCCGCGGCATCCGCTGGCTGCTCGCCGACGCGTCGACGATCGGCGCCGCTTCGCTCGCCGACGGGCGCTCTTTGCTGGCATACCAGCAGATCGTCGCCCTGACACCGGCGTTCCACCCGGCGCCGCGCCGCGCCTTGCTCATCGGGCTGGGCGCCGGGCACCTGCTGCGCGCCTTCGATGCCCGCGGCATGGTCAGCGACGCCATCGAGATCGATCCGGCCGTGGTCGAGGCCGCGCGCGACTTTTTCGACCTGCGGGTCTCCGGACGCCTGATCGTCGGGGACGCCCGCTACCAGGTGCGGCGCCTGGAGGGGCCTTACGACCTGATCGTGCACGATTGTTTCACGGGCGGGGCCGAGCCCATCCACATGCTCAGCCGCGAGATGCTCCTCGAGCTCGAACGCCTGCTCGCGCCGGGCGGCGTGCTCGTGCTGAACGTGGTCGGTTTCACCGTCGAGCGGGACGCCAAGCCGGTGGCCGCCGTGGCCCGCACCCTCGACAGCGTGTTCCCCCACCGGCGCAGCTTCGTTTCGGCGCCGCAAGCGGCGTTCAACGATTTCGTGTTCGTGGTTTCGGATCGGCCGCTGGTGCTTCGGGACGGCGCCCTCCCGCCGGCGGCCGCCGCCTGGTTGCGTGGGCACGAGCGGGGCGTGTCCGGCGCCGGCGGCGTGCTGATCACCGACGACTACAACCCGCTGGAAAGCCTGCAGCGCGCCAAGGCCGAGCATTACCGACGCCTGCTCATCGAGCGGGTCGGCGTCGCCATGTTGTTCCGCTGAGCGGCCGCCTTTGAAACGCCCGCCGCCGCCCCCATCATGGGGTCGCCGAAGACGTTCGGTGTTCCAAGCGGAAAAGGGAGGTGGTGAGCGATGAACAGGCAGACTTGGCTGGAACGGCCGGGCCGGGTCCTGGCGCAATGGCGCGAGCGGCTGCGCACGTTCGGCGAGCGGGCGGGGCGCGCCCTGACCCGGTTCAAACGCCGGGAGTCGGATGAGCCCGGTGCCGCGACCGTCGTCGGCTGGGCGGTGCTGCCCGCCGAGGTGGTGGACGAGGGCGAGCGCATCCGCGTGCGTCTGGAGGTCCCCGGCTTGGAGCGTGACGATTTCGAGATCCTGGTCGAGGACGATCACCTGGTCGTGCGGGGTGAGAAGCGTGCCGAGTCGACCCGCGAAGCGGGCGATTATTGGGTGCGCGAGTGCGTCTACGGGCGTTTCGAGCGCGTCATCCCGCTGCCCGACCCGGTCGATGCCGGCAGGGCCGAGGCCCGTTATCGCAACGGTGTGCTGCAGGTCGTGCTGCCGAAGGTGGCCGAGCGCCGCCGCCGCGTTCGGGTGCGTGCCGCCTGACCGCCCTCGACGTCCGGTTCCCGATGGGGTGAGTTGAATGGCCAAGAAAGACTATTACGAAATCCTCGGCGTGCCGCGCGATGCCTCGCAGGAGGACATCAAGCGCGCCTACCGGCGCCTGGCGCGCAAATACCACCCGGACGTGAGCAAGGAACCGGACGCCGAAGCGCGCTTCAAGGAAATCGGCGAGGCCTACGAGGTGCTCAAGGACCCCGAAAAGCGGGCGGCCTACGACCGCTTCGGACAGGCCGGCGCCGAGGACTTCCAGGCCCCGCCGGGTTGGGGAGGCGGTTTTCGGACGGGCGCAGATTTCTCCGAGCTGTTCGAGGAGATCTTCGGGGGGTTCGCCGGCCGCGAACGCGGACGTACCGCCGGCGCGCGCAGCGGCTTCGCCTGGCGGGGCGCCGACCATTACGCGCGGCTCGACATCGACCTGGAGGACGCCTACCGCGGCGGCAACAAGCTGGTCACGATCCGCGTGCCGGTGCTGCGCGACGGCCGCCCGACGACCGAGACGCGCACCTTGCAGGTCAACATCCCGCGCGGCATCCTGGAAGGCCAGCAGATCCGCCTGGCCGGCCAAGGCGCGCCGGGCGTGGGCGGCGGGCCGCCCGGTGACCTCTACCTGGAGGTGGCCTTCAAGCCCCACCCTCTCTACACTGTGCAGGGGCGCGACGTGCATCTCAAGTTGCCCGTCGCCCCGTGGGAAGCGGCGTTGGGCGCCAAGGTCCGGGTGCCCACGCCCGATGGCCCCGTGGAGCTGACCATCCCGCCCAATTCGGCCTCCGGGCGCAAGCTGCGCCTGCGCGGCAAGGGCATCCCGGCCAGGCCCCCCGGGGACTTGTACGTCGAATTGCAGGTGGTGTTGCCGCCGGCCGACGATCCGCGGGCCCGCACATTCTACGAGCGCATGGCCCGCGAGCTGAATTTCAACCCCCGTGCCGCCCTGGGAGTGTGAGCGATGAAACCGCCGGTGCTTGCCGCCGAACTGATCGACGATCGGCCGAGTGTGTCGATGCGTGCCCTGTGCCGACTGTGCCGCGTCGACGCCGCTTGGGTGAGCGAATTGGTCGAGGAAGGGGTGCTGCAACCCAGCGGGGAGGGGCCGCTGAACTGGCGTTTCGACGCTCATGCGCTGCGCCGTGCCAGGTTGGCGCGGCGGCTGCAGCGTGATTTCGAGCTGAACGTCACGGCGCTCGCGCTGGTCGTCGATTTGATCGAAGAAGTGCAGCGCCTGCGCCGCGTCGCCGGACGATGGTGAGCCTTCCGGACTGGGCCCAACACGCCTGGCTCAACCGCCTGCAATCGTTGCTGTTGCTGGCGGTGATGTTCGGCATCGTCCTTGCCGTCGGGGTGTTGCTGTTCGGCCCCGACGGCGCCTGGGGCCTCGTGCTCGGGCTCGCCCTCGTCCTCGTGTTCAATCCGCGCATCAGCCCGCGCTGGGTCATGCGCTGGTACCGGGCGCGGCCGATCGAGCCGGCCGAAGCGCCCGCGTTGTATGCGGCGCTCGACGAGCTGTGCGCGCGCGCCGGCCTGCCCTCGCGCCCGCGGCTCTATTACCTGCCGAGCCGCCTGGTCAACGCCTTCGCCGTCGGGCACCCCGGCAACAGCGCGATCGCCCTGACGGACGGCTTGTTGCGCCGCCTGAACCTGCGTGAACTGACCGCCGTGCTCGCCCACGAAGTGAGTCACATCCGGAACAACGACCTGTGGGTCATGGGGCTGGCGGACCTGTTCGGACGCCTGACGGCGGCGATGAGCGGTTTCGGCGTCATGCTGCTCTTCTTCAGCCTCCCGGCGGTGTTGCTCGGCGCCGGCCTGCCCAACCCCTTGGCGGTGGCCTTGCTGATTTTCTCGCCGACCTTGAGCCTGTTGGCCCAACTGGGCCTGTCGCGGGTGCGCGAATACCACGCCGACCTGAACGCCGTGTGGCTCACCCGCGATCCGCTGGCCCTGGTGCGTGCTCTGGAGAAGATCGAACACGCCGGCAACGCGTTGTGGGAGCGCCTGCTGTTGCCCGGCCCCCGCCTGCCGGAACCGGCCTGGTTGCGCACCCATCCGCCCACCGAAGCGCGCATCCGCCGCATCCTCGAGGTGGCCCGCGTGCTGCCCGAATCGTCGCCGATGGTCGACGAGGAACCGGCCTGGCGGGGCGGGCCGCCGCCGGATCCACCCCGTTGGCGACTCAACGGCCTCTGGTACTGATTCCCCCGCCCGCGCCACCCCCGGCGTGCCGGGCCCGCCACTGCTCTGGGGTGAGCCCGAAGGTCCGCCGGAACGCGGCGATGAAATTGGCGCTGTGCCGGTAACCGGCGCGCCGGGCCGCCTCGCCGACCGTGGCCCCCTCCAGCAGCGCCTGGCGCGCGCCTTCCAGGCGCCGCCGGCGCAGATATTCGCCCAGCGCGATGCCGTGCGTGCGCGCGAAGACCCTGCGCGCGGTGACCGCGCTGACGCCCACCGCCTGGGCCACCCGTTCCACCGTGACCGGCCCGGCGGCGGCCAGTGCGCGCTCGATCTCGGCGCGCAGCCGGGCGGCGACGCCGCGCAACGCGGGGGCGTGCAGGGGAACGACCACCTCGGCCGCCGGTCGCCGGAGGGCTTCGTCCAGGGCTTCGGCCAGGAGCCCCCAAGCCGCAGCGAGCGCCCGCACGCGCCGGCAAGGCCCGTCGGTCGGTTCCAGGAAGGCGGCGAGTCTGCGGCGCAAGGCTGCGCTCGCCTGCCACGGGCCGAGCAGGGCCGTGCGCGCCAGTAGCGGCGCCGCACGCGGCTGATCGCCCAGCAGCGCCCGCAGCGCGCCCGGTTCGGCGCGCAACACGGCCTTGCGCAGCATCACGCCCGCCTCGAGCACCCGGCGCAGCGGCCACGGGTCGCGGTTGTGCACCAGCAGCGCTTCGCCGGGACCGAGCACGAGCGGCCGTTCGCCGTCCAGGCAGAGGGGCAGCGTCCCGGTGTCCACCAGGATACAGGTCAAGCCCGGAGGCATGGCGAAGCGCAATTCGGCGTCGGCCAGCAGCCGGGCGTCCATGTGCTGCCAGGTCAGGCCGGCGGCGCCGTCGACCGCCATCGTCCCGTCCAGCAACGCGCCCGGACCGCTCCGGTAGACCGGTTGAACACCGCAAGAGGCCGCCGCGGCGCGCAGCGCCGCCGCGGACCAGCGCCGTGGATCGGTTTTCAACACACCCCGTTCGATGTTCATTGTCGTTACGCCTTCCCTTGTCCAACGCTGGACATATACTATCGCACTCGCGAATCATTCGCATTTGCATTGCTCATCGATGACCTGCGGAGTGCGTGACACATGCGTAAAGCTATTGATTTTGAGCGCCATTATTCCCGCCGGCGTGTTCGCCCAAGGGGACGGCGCCCCAGCGAGCGAGGCGCGCCCCATGGAAGCGGTCGACGTCTGGGCGACCCGGGTGCGCAGTTCGACCCTCACGCTGGACGAGGACGGCATCGGCCTGCGCCAGGCCGACCACATCAGCGACCTGTTGCGGCCCTTGCCGGGCGTGGACGTCGGCGGTGCACACAGCCTCAACCAGCGCGTCACCCTGCGCAGCTTCAACGACAAGGACCTGCGCATCAGCGTCGACGGCGCCAACCAGAACACCAACATGTACCACCACATGGGCAACCTGCAGATCCACGCCGACATTCTCGAGGCGGTGGACATCGAGGTCGGCTCCCATTCGGTGATCGACGGGGGGCTCGGCGGCGCGGTGCGTTTCTACACCCGCAGCGCCGCGCAGTTGCTCGAACCGGGCGCGCGCTTCGGCGCCCGCGTGAACCTGTCCCATGCCGACAACGACGCCCAGGGCGCCGCCTTGAGCCTCTACGGCCTGGCCGGCGAGGGCGGCGATTGGCTGCTCTACCACAACCGCGTCGAGCGCGGCGACTTCCGCGTCGGCGGTGGCGAGATCCTCGACCAGAACGGCGAGGTGATTCCGGGCACCGACGGCCGCGTCCGCGGCCATGCGGGTGTCCTGGAAGACACCCTGCTCAAATTCGGCTGGACCTTCGGCGACGGGCACAGCGTGCACGTCGGGCACGAACGTTACCGGGACGAGGGCGACTACAGTTACCGCCCGGACATGGGCCTGGCGACCGACATCGCCATCGCCGAAAGCCTGAACATTCCGCTGACCTATCCGACGCGCTTCGGGCGCGACACGGTGACGGTGAACTACCGCTACCGGGGCGAAGCGCTCGAACTGTACGCCACCGTCTACGGCAACGAGAGCGAGCTGTGGCGCGACGAGCGCGCCCTGGCGAGCTGGCGGCCGCCGCTCGCGACGATCAACGAGGGCGAGGCGCGCAACGAGGGCGTCAACCTGCTCGCCGAACAACGGCTCGGCCGCCACACCCTGGCCTGGGGGCTGGACGTGATCGACATGACCACCGCTTATCGCGTGGACGGGGAACGCTCGAGCGGCGAATCGGCGCGGGACGCGGCCGTGTTCATCCAGGACCGCATCGCCTTGGGCAGCCGGTTCACGCTCACGCCCGGCCTGCGCTTGAACCGCTATGACCTCGACGGCGCGACGGTGGCGGCGGATTACGACGAGACGACCTGGGGCCTGGCCGCCGAATGGCGCCCGAACGACCGGTGGCTGGTGAGCCTGGGCGCGACCCGGCTGTTCAAGGGGCCGGAGTTGTCCGAGGTGTTCATGGGCGCCGGCCTGTACGACAGCCCCAACCCGGATTTGGAAGCCGAAACGGGCCTCAACCGCGAGCTGGCGGTGGCCTGGATGCAAGGGCCGGCCAGCGCCGGGGTGACGCTGTTCAGCACGGTCGTCGAAAACTACGTGTACGACTACGCGCCGCGGCCCGGCGGCGGCACCTGGCGCGACAACGTCGGCGACATGACGGTCGACGGCTTCGAGGCCTACGTCGAATTCGGCGGCGGGCCGTGGACGTTGTTGCTGACCGCCTCGCGCGCCGAGAACACCCTCGATGCGTTCGCCGAGTATGTCGCGCTGGACGGCGCGCGCGGCGACCGGCAGCAGGGCGACACCTACAGCGCGCAGTTCGACTGGCGTTTCGGCAGCGAGCTGGTTCTGCAATGGGACGCGCTCCACGTCGAGGATCTGCCGGCGGGCCTCGAACTCGACGGTGCGACGCTCGACAACGCCAAGCCGGGTTACACGGTGCACAACCTGTCCCTGCGCTGGACGCCGTCGGCCTTCGAGGATCTGACGCTGACCTTCGGCGTGGACAACGTCTTCGACGAGTTCTACGCCTCGCAGTCCTCGCGCACCGGCACCTCGTTCCACCCGGTGTTCGGACCGCTGTACCTGCTCGACTACGAGCCCGGTCGCAACGTCAAGGCGACCGTGGCCTGTCGCTTCTGATCATGGCCGGCGTCGTTCGAGACGGCGCGGCCGCGCTGCGGGCGGGCTTGCCCCGCCCGCAGCGGCGTTGGCGCCGGCGCTTTTTCGCCGGCGCGCGCTGGTTGCACTGGTACAGCGCCATGCTGCTCTTCGCCTCGACCGCGTTCTTCGCCGCGACCGGCCTGTTGCTCAATCACCGCGACTGGCTGGGGCGGGGCGAACGCATCGAGGCCGAGTGGCCGCTGCCCCCGCCGCTCGCCGCCGAGCTCGCCGCCGCACCGCGCCTGAGCGGCGCGCCGGCGCTGGGCCAGGCGGCGCGCTGGCTCGAGGCACGGCTCGACCTGCGCGCCCCGCGCGAGGTCCGCATCGACGAGGCGCTGCGCGAGGCGGCGTTCGATTACAAGGCGCCGGCCGGCTATCTCTCCGTGCGCCTGGACGCCGCCGCCGGGCGGGTCGAGGTGCTCGGCCGGCGGGGCGGGGCGCTCGCCCAGCTCGCCGCGCTGCACCAGGGACGCGACAGCGGCCGCGCCTGGGCCTGGCTGATCGACCTGTCCGCCGTCGGCATGCTGGTGTTTTCGCTCGCCGGGGCGGTGCTGGTTTTCCAAAGCCGCAGCCAGTTGCGCAGCGCGCTGTGGGCCTCGGCCGCCGGCCTGCTCACGCCGCTCGTGATCTGGTTGTGCTGGGTGCCGCGGCTGGGCGGCGTGGAGGCGGGCGGATGAACAAACGGCTCGCGATCCTGCTTGCGCTCGTGCTGGCGCGGCCCGCCGCCGCCGACGCGCTCGAGCTCGAGTTCGAACTGCCCGCCCTGGACGTCGATCCTTACCACCGTCCCTTCGTCGCGGTCTGGCTGGAGGACGCCGAAGGCCGGGCCCGCACCGTGGCGGTCTGGTACGACGACCCCACCTGGCTCAAGGACCTGCGTCGCTGGTGGCGCGCCGTGGCCGGGCGCGCCAAGGAAGCCGACGGCTACAGCGGCGCCACCCGGCCGCCGGGCCGCCACCGCCTGCGCATCGCCCCGCTCCCGCCGGCACCGGTCACCGTCTACCTCGAGGTCGCCCGGGAGGAGGGCGGTCGGAGCCTGTGGCGCGGTCGTTTCGACCCCGGCCGCCCGAACCCGAACCCATCGAGACGCAGGTCGGCGGTGAACTGGGGCACGTCCGCCTGCGCCGCGTCGAGGAGAACGAACCATGAACACACCGCGCTCGTGCAAGCGCATCCTCATGCTGCTCGCGGCGGCGGCCGTCGTCCCGCCGGTGTGGGGGCACGCCCGTTGGGTGCTGCTCAGCCACAGCGTGTTGTCGGGCGGCTTGCCCCAGGTGGTGAGCGTCGATGCCAGCATATCCAACGAGTTGTTCTACCCCGACCTGCCCTTCGGCGGCCGGCCGCTGCCCGAAAGCGCCGCGCGCCCCGGCCCGCAGGTGCACCTGCGGGTCGATCCCCCCGAAGGGGCGCCCGAGCCGGTGGTGCTGTGGCAGACCGCGAGGCGCAGCATCGCCGACGTGCCCTTGACCGAGGCCGGCACGCACCGCGTGCGCCTGGAGCAGGCCCCCGTGGTGATCCAGCGCTATCGGGGCGCCGACGGCCGCACCGGCCGCGTGTTCGGCCCGCCGGGGCGTGCGGCGTTGCCCGAAGGGGCCGAGCGCCTGGAGACCTTCCGCTACCGGGCCGCGGCCGAAGCGTACGTGTCCATCGACGGCTTCAGCCCGCCGCCGGTGGACCGCGAGGGGCTCGCCGTCGAGTGGCTGGATCACCCCAACCAGGCCTTCGTCGGCGAACGCACTTGCCTGACCGTGCTTTTCGATGCGCGTCCCCTGCCGGGTGTCGGCCTGCTGGCGACGCCGGAAGGCACGCGGGCGCGCAATGCGCGCGCCGCCGTGGCGCTCGAGACCGATGCGCACGGCCGGGCCTGTATCGAATGGCCCCGCGCCGGCCGTTGGCTGATCGAAGTGGAACACGCGCAGACCGCCGGGCCCGACGCCGACGTCGATGTGGAAAGGCGTGCGCTGTTCGTCACCGTGGAGGTGCAACCCGAATGAATCACGACACGAACACGCGCGGCATGCCGGCGCCCGACAGCGCCGCGTCCGGCGCCGCGCCGGCGGTGGCCGCCTACCGCCCCGGCCGCAGCCTCTATTTCGCCTCGCCCGAAACGGCGCTGCTCGCCGACGGCCCGCGCGCCGCCCTGGCCGGTCGCACGCCCGCCCAGGAAGCCGCCGAGGCCTTGCGCCTGGCCCGGGAACTGGGCGTCGCCGACCCCGTGGTCGTCGGTGCGGTGCCGTTCGATACGCGGCGGCCGGCGGCGCTGTGGGTGGCCGCCGGTGTGCGCCGCGGGCCGCGCGGCGGCGCGGCCGAACCGCGCCGCCCGGCGGCGGGCCGGGCGCGGCTGGAGGCGACGCCGGCGCCCGAGCGCTACCTGGAGGCGGTGTGGCGCGCCCTGCATCGGATCCGCCGCGGCGAGTTGCAGAAGATCGTGCTGGCCCGCGCCCTCGAAGTGACGCTGCCCGAGGCGCCCGACCTGCAGGCGGTGCTGGCCAATCTGCAGGCGGCCGACGCCCAGGCCTACACCTATGCGATCGACATCCCGCCGGCGCTGGGCGGCGGCGTGCTGCTCGGCGCCAGCCCCGAATTGCTCGTCGAGCGCCGCGGCCGGCGTGTGCGTTTGCATCCCCTGGCCGGCTCGCGGCCGCGCTCGGCGGATCCGCAACGCGACGCGGCCATGGCCGAGGCGCTGCTCGCCTCCGACAAGGACCGGCGCGAACACGCCCTGGTCGTCGAGGCCATCGCGGCGGTGCTCGAGCCCTTGTGCACGCGGCTGGAGGTGCCCGATCGGCCGTCGCTCAGCCGCACCGCCGCGCTCTGGCATCTGGGCACGTTCATCGAGGGCGAGCTCGCCGAGCCGGCACCGAGCAGTCTCGAGCTGGCCTTGCGCTTGCACCCGACGCCGGCGGTGTGCGGCACGCCCAGGGCGGCCGCGCGGGCGTTGATCGGCGAACTCGAGGGCATGGACCGCGGCCTGTTCGCCGGCCTGGTGGGCTGGTGCGACGCCTCGGGGGACGGCCAATGGGCCGTGACCATCCGTTGCGCCCGGGCCGAGGGTCGCCGGTTGCAGCTGTATGCCGGGGCGGGGGTGGTGGCCGGATCCGACCCGCAACAGGAGCTGGCGGAAACCGCGGCGAAATTCCGCACCTTGCTCGACGCCCTGGGGGTGGAAACATGAGCGAGCGCGTCGCCGAGGGGCCGGAATTCACCCCCTGGCCGCCCGAGCTCGCGGAACGTTACCGGGCGCGCGGTTACTGGATCGGGCGACCCCTGGACCACCTGCTGCGCGAGCGGGCGCGGCAGCAACCCGATGCGGTGGCCTTGATCGAGGGCGAGCGCTGCTGCCGCTACGCCGAGCTCGACCGTCGCGCCGACCGCCTGGCGGCGGCGCTCGCCGGCCGCGGCCTGCGTGCCGGTGACAAGGTGGTGCTGCAGTTGCCCAACGGCATCGCCTTCTTCGAATTGTTCTTCGCCCTGCTGCGCCTGGGCGTGGTGCCGGTCCTCGCCCTGCCGGCGCACCGCGAGCGCGAGCTCGCGGCCTTCTGCCGGATGACCGGCGCCCGCTGGTTGTTCACCGCCGAGCGCCATGCCGGCTTCGCGCACCGGGAGCTCGCCGGCCGTCTGCAGGCGGCCGGCGTCATCGACCGGGTGGTGGTGGCCGGCGAGGGCGGCCCGCATCTGGCGCTCGCCGACCTGGATGCCGAAGCGGCGCCCTTGCCGCCGGTCGACCCGGCCGGCATGGCCGTGCTGCAACTGTCCGGCGGCACCACCGCCGTGCCCAAGCTGATCCCGCGCAGCCACGAGGACTACTACTACAGCGTGCGCGCGAGCGCGGAACTCTGCCGCCTGAGCACCGCGGACGTGTACCTGGCGGTGCTGCCGGTGGCGCACAATTTTCCCCTGACCTCGCCGGGGGTGCTCGGCACCTTGTGGGCCGGCGGCACGGTGGTCCTGGCGCCCGACGGTGTTCCGGACCGCGCCTTCGACCTGATCGAAGCCCACGGCGTCACGGTCACCGCCCTGGTGCCGGCGCTGGCCCTGGCCTGGCTGCAGGCCCGCCGCCGGCGGGCGCTCGGCGGCCGGTTGCGGCTGCTGCAGGTCGGCGGCGCCAAGCTCGACCCGGACGGCGCCCGCGCGCTGCAGGCGGCTTTCGCCCCCGCCGTGCTCCAGCAGGTGTTCGGCATGGCCGAGGGCCTGATCAATTACACCCGGCTCGACGACCCGCCCGAACGGATCGCCGCCTGCCAGGGGCGGCCGCTGTCGGCCGACGACGAGATCCGCATCGTCGACGAGCAGGACCGCCCCGTGCCACCGGGCGCGACCGGCCTGCTGCTCACCCGCGGCCCCTACACCATCCGCGGTTATTACCGCGCCGCCGCGCACAATCGCGAGGCCTTCACCGCCGATGGCTTCTACCGCACCGGCGACCGCGTGCGGCTCACCCCCGAGGGCGACCTGGTGGTGGAAGGGCGGGTCAAGGAACAGATCAACCGCGGCGGCGAGAAGATCGCCGCGGCCGAAGTGGAGGCGGCGCTGCGCGCCCACCCGCAGGTGTTCGACGCCGCGGTCGTCGCCCAGAACGACCCCTACCTGGGCGAACGAAGCTGCGCCTTCGTCGTGCCGCGCGAGGGGGCGCGTCTCGACCTGGGTACGCTGCGCCGCTTCATGCTCGAGCAGGGCTGGGCTCCCTACAAGCTGCCGGACCGCCTGGTGCTGCTCGAAACCCTGCCGACCACCGGCGTCGGCAAGATCGACAAGAACGCCTTGCGGGCGTTGCTCGCCCGCGGAACCGACCGGACGGGATGAAACGCATGAGCCTGCAACGCATCGCCCCCTATGTTCCGCCCGCCGGGCCTTTCCCGGGCCGCGCCGCCGACTGGCGGTTCGAGGCCGATCGCGCCGCCTTGCTGATCCACGACATGCAGGCGTACTTCTTGTCCTTCTACGATCCAGAGCTGCCGCCTCTGGCCCTCGTGCTCGAACGCATCGCGGCGCTGCTCGCCGCCGCCCGCCGCGCCGGCCTGCCGGTGTTCTTCAGCGGTCAGCCGGGCGGGCTGGGTGGGGCCGAACGCGGCCTGTTGCAACGCTTCTGGGGCGACGGTCTGCCGGACCGGGAAGACGCGGCGCGCATCCAACCCGCGTTGGCGCCCCTGCCTGGCGAAAGCGTCATCGAAAAACGCCGCTACAGCGCGTTTTTCGACACCGCGCTCGAGGCGCGTTTGCGCGCGGCCGGCCGCGACCAGTTGTTGCTGTGCGGGGTGTACGCCCACATCGGCGTCTGCGCCACCGCGCTGGACGCGTTCATGCGCGACATCGAGGTCTTCGTGCCGAGCGACGCCGTGGCCGATTTCTCGGCCGCCGACCACGAGCGCGCCCTGCGCCAACTCGCCGCCTGCTGCGCCTGCGTGCGGCCGGCGGAGGACTTTCTGACGGCGCTGGGCGACGACCCTTTGCGTCACGAAGTCGCCGCGCTGCTGGGTTGCGCGCCCGAGGCGATCGGCGAGGCTGACGACCTGCTCGCCCTGGGCCTGGACTCCATCCGCCTGATGATGCTCGCCGAACGCTGGCAGGCGCCCGGACGCGAGGTAAGCGTCACGGCGATGCTCGAACGCCCGACCCTGGCGGACTGGCGCGCCCTGCTCACGGGCGCCGGTGAGGCGGCGTGCGACGGATGAGCGCGCCCCGGCCGTTGACCGAGGGGCAACTGGGGATCTGGCTCGGCCAGCGGCTGCATCCCGGCCTGCCCCTCTACGACACCGCCGAGTGGCTGGTGCTGCGCGGCGCACTCGACGCCGAGCGCTTCCAGCGCGCGGTCCGGGCCACCTTGCTGGAGGCCGCGGGGCTGCGGCGGCGCTTCTTCGAGCACGACGGGGCGGTGTGGCAGGAAGCCGCCGGCGAGCCGGTGCCCCTGTCGTACCTCGATCTTGCCGAGGCCGAGGATCCCTGGGTCGCCGCGGAGGCGCAGGCGGCCGCGCCGCAGGCGCCGCTGTCGCTCGATCCGGGCCCGCCCGTGCGCAGCGTGTTGATGCGCCTCGCGCCCGAGCTGCACGTCTGGTCACTGGCGGTGCATCACATCGCCTGCGACGGCTATGGTTTCGCCCTGCTGCAGCGGCGGGTGGCGGAACATTACCTGGGCCGGGGCGGCACGCCTCTGGGCGACTATGGGCGCTGGCTCGATTCCGAGCTGGCCTATCCGGCGTCCGCCGAGGCCGAGCGCGACCGCGCCTTCTGGACGGCGCGCCTGCAGGGCGACTGGCCGGCGCTGGCGCTGGACGGACGGCCCGCCTCGGGCCGGTTGTGCGCGCAGCCGGTGCGCCTGCGGCGGCGCCTTGCGGCCGCGGAATTCACGGCGCTCAGCGAGCGCGCCCGGCGCGCCGGCGGGCATTGGCTGCAGGCCTTGCTGGACAACGCCGCCGCGGCCGTCCACCGCGCGAGCGGCGCCGAGCGGTTCCGCCTGGGGTTGCCGGTCACGGCCCGCCTCGAGGCCGCGGCCCTGCGGGTGCCGGCGATGGCGATGAACATCGTGCCGTTGCGGTGCGTGCATCGCCCGCGCGAGGCGCTCGGCCGGCGCCTGGAGGCCATCGCCGCCGAGCTGCGGGCGCTGCGCCCGCATCAACGCCACCGGCACGAGCGCCTGCGCCGCGAGCTCGGCGGCGAGGAGGCTGCCGTGTTCGGCGCGGTGATCAACGTGCTGCCTTTCGAACGGCCGCGCCGTTGGGGCGATCTGACGGTGGAACACCGTTCCCTGGCCGCCGGGCCGGTGTTGGACATCGCCCTGCATGCGCTGCCGGACGGCGTCGGCGGCTTGGAACTGGTGTTCGACGCCGACCCCGCGCGGTATCCGGCCGAGGCGCAGGCGGCGTTCGCCGACGGTTTCGTCGAGCAGTTGCGGGCCTGGGGGCGGGGCCGCTTGCCGGCCCGTGCCCCGTCCTGGTCGCGCGGGCCGGCGCTGCCGGCGCCGCCGGATCTGGGCGAAACCCTGTGGGCGCGCTTGGCCCGGCGGCCCCGCGCGGAGGCCCTGGTCGACGGGACGCTGCGCCTGTCGCGGGCGGCGCTGCTGGACGCGGTCCGGCGACGCGCCGCGGCGTTGGCGGCGGCGACGCCGGAAGAGGGGGTGCTGGCGATCGCCCTGCGCTCGCGCCGCGAGGCGCTGCTCACGGTGCTGGCGGCCTTCCACGCCGGCCGGCCGTACCTGGTGCTCGATCCGGACACCCCCGAGCAACGCGCCGCCACGGTGCTGGCGGACTGCGGCGCGGCCGCGGTGTTGTGCGACGGGGACGACCCGCCGCCGTGGGCTGGCGCCCTCGGCGTGAGCCTGGCGGATCCGCCCGCGGTGGAGCCCGCGCCCGGGCCGTGCCGCGACCCGGACAAGCCGGCCTATCTGATCTACACCTCCGGTTCGAGCGGGCGTCCCAAGGGGATGCGCATCGGCCGGCGTGCGCTGGCGCACTTCGTCGCCGCCGCGGCCCGGGCCTACGGGCTGCGTCGCGGCGACCGCATGCTGCAATTCGCCCCCTTGCATTTCGACACCAGCGTCGAGGAGCTGTACCTGGGTCTGTACTGCGGCCTGACGCTGGTGCTGCGGCCGCCGGGGGCGTTGCCGTCGCCGGCCGAGCTGCTGGCGTTTTGCCGCCGTGAACGCATCGGCGTGCTCGATCTGCCGACCGCTTACTGGCACGAACTGGTGTGGGCCTGCAGCCGTCTGGACCTCGACTGGCCGCCGGGTTTGCACACGGTGATCGTCGGCGGCGAGGCCTTGCGTGCCGAGCGCCTCCGCCAATGGCATCGTCTGCACCGGGGGCGGGTGCGGTTGCTCAACACTTACGGGCCCAGTGAGGCCACGGTCGTCGCCACCTGTGCGGCCCTGCGGCCGGGGGAGGCGGTGCACATCGGCACGCCGCTGCCCGGTCGGGCGGTGGCCGTGATCGACGCGGGGGGGCGGATCGTGCCACGCGGCGTGCCCGGGGAGCTGGCGATCGCGGACGCGGCGCTCGCCGAGGGCTACGTCGGGGCCGCGGCGGCGCAGACCGCGGAGCGTTTCGTCACCCTCGCGGTGCCGCGCGGCGCGCCGCGGCGCGCGTATCGCACGGGTGACCGGGTGCGCATGCACCCGGACGGGCGGATCGAGTTCCTCGGCCGCCTGGACGACCAGATCAAGATCGCCGGCCAGCGCATCGAGCCGGCCGAGATCGAAGCCTGTCTGCTGGCGGTCGAAGGGGTCGCCGAGGCGGCGGTGGTGGCCGCCGAGACGCCGGCGGGGCCGCGCCTGGCCGCCTTCGCCGCCGGACCGGCGGTGCCGGAAGAGCGGCGGCTGCGCGAGCGGCTCGAAACGCATTTGCCTGCGGCGATGCGGCCCAGCGTGCTGCGGCGCCTGACGCGCCTGCCGCGCAACGCCAGCGGCAAGATCGATCGTCGCGCCCTGGCGGCCGCCCTGGTCGAGACGGGCGAGGCGGCAAGCGCCGCCGGCGCGGCGGTCGAAACCTCCGCCGTCGAACGGATCGCCGCCGTCTGGGCGGAGCTGCTCGGCCGCCGGCCGCGCCCCGACGAGGACTGGTTCACGCTGGGCGCACAATCCCTGCAGGTGTTGCAGGCGGCCAACCGCATCGGCCGCCTGTACGGGCGGGACGTGCCGCTCGCTTGGTTCTACGAGCACAGCACGCCGTGCCGGCTGGCGGCGCGGCTGGCCGAAGAGGGGGAGGCGCCCGGCGCCACCGCGCAGGACGACCCCATGGGCGCCGATCTGGCCGTGAGCTGGCCCGCTGCGGCGCCCCGGCCGGCGCCGGGCGGCCCGCTGTTGCTCAGCGGGGCGGGTGGCTTTCTCGGCCGGGCGGTCGTGGAAGCGGCCCTGGCGGCGGGCTGGACCGTCCATGCGCTGGTCCGCGCGCCCGATCCGGAAACGGCGCGGCGCCGGCTGGCGGACGTCGCCGGGGCCCCGGCCGCGCTGGCCGACGGCCGCTTGCGGCTCTGGTGCGTGGACCTCGCGGCGCCGGAGGCCGAGGCGCGGCTGGCCGCCCTGCCGTGCCGGCCCGCGGTGGTCTTGCATCTGGCCGCCGCCACCCACCTGCTGCGCGATTACGCCTCGCTGCGGGGCGCGAACGTGGCGGCGACGCGGGCGCTGCTCGCCTTCGCCCTGCGCTGCGGCAGCGTTTTCCATCACGTCTCGACCCTGGCCGTGGCACCGCCCGGGCGGACGCTGCCCGAGGATTTCGTGGCCCGCCACGAGGGTCTGCGGGACGGCTACCAGCAGAGCAAATGGGTCGCCGAAGCGCTGGTGCAGCGCGCCGCGGCGGCCGGTCTCGCGGTGCGGGTGTGGCGCTTGGGACGCATCGGCCCGGATGCGACCCTGCGGCATGTGAACCGGCGCGACCTGCTCGCCCAGTTGCTGCGGGCCGCCTCCCGGCACGGCGTGTTCCCGGACCTGCCCTGGCGCGAACCGCTGACCCCGGTCGACTGGACCGCCCACCTGCTGGTTGCGGCGGTCTCGCCCGCCGACGGCGCCGAGGAAGGCGTCTACAACCTGTGCCCGCCGCGGCCGTCGAGCTGGGCCGAAATCGGCGCCCGGCTGGCGCGCGAGGCGGCGGTGCAGCGGCTCGCACCGGCCACCTGGTGCGCGCGCCTGGCCGCCGAAGGCGACGCCGAGGAACGGGCCCTGGCCGCCCTGATCGAGCGCCTGTTGGATCGCGCCGCGCCCCCGCCGGCGCGGGTCGCCACCGAGCGCAGCGAGGCGTTGCTGGCGCGCCTGGGCTTGGTCTGGCCGCAACCCGACGCGGTGCCCCTCGCCGGATGGTGGCGGCGCCTGCAAGCAGAGGAGGGCCGCGATGTCGTCTCCTGAACTTCGCCCGGCGCCGCCCGCCGGGCCGCGCTGGATCGAGCTGGTCGAGCGCGAGCCCCTCGGCCCGCGCCTGGTGCGGCTGTGGTTCCGCGGCGCGGCGCTGGATGCGGCCGCGGTCTGGCCGGGGGCGCACATCAAGCTGTTCTTCCCCCGGCCCGGCCGGCCGCGCTTCGAGCTGCCCCGGCGCGAGGCGACCGGGGTCGTCTGGCCGGCGCCGGAACGGCGCCCGGTGGCCCGCAGCTACAGCCTGCGCGCCCACGATCCGGTGCGCGATCTGATCGCCGTCGAAATGGTGTTGCACCAACCCGCCGGGCCGGCCTCGGCCTGGGCGGCGGCGGCACGCCCCGGGGCGCGCATCGGTCTGGCCGGCCCGGGCGGTCCACGGCCCTTGCTCGCCCCCGCGCCGGCCCATCTGTTGGCCGGCGACCTGTCCGCCTTGCCGGCGATCGCCGCGGTGCTGGAAGCCCTGCCGGCCGGTGTCGAGGCCCGCGTGTTCCTGGAGATCGAAACGGACGCCGAGCGCATCGCCTTGCCGAGCGCCGCGGCGGTCGATTGCCGCTGGCTGTGCCGCCGGCCGGGGGACGCTTCGCCCTTGCCGGAGGCCGTGGCGGCCGCCGGCCCGCCCGGGCCGCGCTTTTCCGCGCTGGTCGCCGGCGAGAACGCCGCGGTGCTGGCCTTGCGGCGGCTGTTGCGCGTCGAGTGGGGGCTGCCCAAGGCGCTGTGTTACGCCGTCCCCTACTGGCGCATCGGCGCCGACGAGGAGCGCTACCACGACGAACGCCACGCGGTGATGGACAGCGAGCCATGATGCCGGGAATCGATCGGTCGGTCTTTCGCGGGACGCATATGATCGTCACCGGCGCGGCCAGCGGCATCGGTCGCGCCGTGGCGGATGCGCTGGCCTCGGCGGGGGCCGAAGTGGTCCGCCTGGATCTGTCCTACCGCGACCGTCCGCTGCAGGAGGACTGCTGGGCCGTGGATGTCGCCGACGGCCGTGCGCTGGACGCCTGCTTCGCTGCGCTGCGGGCCCGCTGGCCGCGGTTGGACGGCTTCGTGCACGCCGCCGCCGTGCTGCACCCGGGCGCCCTGCTGGATCAGGACGAGCGCGACTGGTGGCGGACCCTGCGCATCGACGCCGGCGGCGCCTTTCTCTGCTGCCGGCGCGCCGCCCGCTGGCTGTGCGAAAGCGGGGGCGGGGCGATGGTGCTGATCGGCTCCAACGCCGCGCACACGCCGCGCCTCGGCCTCGGAGCCTATTGCGCCGCCAAGGCGGCGGCCGAGCAGATGTTCCGTTGCCTGGGGCTGGAGTGCGCCCGCCACGGCGTGCGCGCCAACATCGTCGCGCCGGGCTCCACCGACACGCCGATGCAGCGCGCGCTGTGGCGTGACGGCGCGGGGGCGGAGCAGGTGATCGCCGGTGATCCGGCGGCCTTCCGCCTGGGCATCCCGCTCGGCCGGATCGCCCAGCCGGAGGAGGTGGCGGCGGCGGTGTTGTTCCTGTTGTCGCCCGCGGCGGCGCACATCACCCTGGCGACCCTGCTGGTCGACGGCGGCGCGACCCTCGGGTTGCTGTGAGCAAAAGCCCCGGGGGCACCGCCCCCGGGGCGGCGGGCTCAATCGCCCTTGGCATGGCAATGGCAGATCCGCCCGGTGCAGACCAGGTCGCCCGCGCAGAGTTTCTCGGTGTGCACGCAGCCGTCATAGAGATTGCCTTTCCAGCACAGGCAATGCTTCTTTCCGCACCAGATCCCTTCCCGGCGGGGCGGGGCGGCGAGGTCGGTGCCGGCGGTTTTTCCCGTCGCCGCCGCTCGCCGCTCGAGTTCGACGAAGCGCCGGCAGGCGGCCGAGGCTTGGGCGGCTTCGGCGTCACCGAAGACCAGCAGGGAAAGCACGGGTCGGCCGCTGTTGTCGCGATGGGCGGAGCGACCGCCCCGGGCGGGGAGGGCGCCGCCCTCATCGCCTTCCTCTGGTGACGTTCGCCTCGCGCCGGCCTCGACCGCCTGCCGCAGGGCCGCCGGTGAGCAATCCAGCCCCGACGGCCCCGACGGTATGGTGACGATCGCCGGCGCCCGCGCCGCACCCGCCTTGCCGGGTGCACGCTCGTCGCTCGGCGTTTTCACCAGCATTTCATCGGGTGTATAGGTGCTTTGCGCCGAGGCGCCGACCAGCGCGCCGGCCAATATCAGCGCCGAAAGCGCTTGGCGCAGCGTTTGCAGGGGTGGTGTTTCATGGGTCATGCCTGTGGCCTCCCTGGGTGGATGCGGAACGTGACCGTGAGTCGAAGCGTGGGGGGCGTCGGTTCATGCCTTGTGGTCCGTGCCCCCGGTCGGCATAATCGCGCGTCGGGGAGCCGGTATGCACCGACCGCAAGCCGATTCGAACCGCGAATGGGACGCAAGGCGCCTGGGCTGGGCGCTGGCCGTCAACGGCCTTCTGAGTCTCGTGCAGTTGGCCGGCGGCTGGTGGGCGAACAGCCTGGCGCTGATCGCGGACGCCCTGCACAACGGCGCCGACGCCGCGGCTTTGGCGATCGCGTTCTACGCCTTGCGCCTGGCACGTCGCCCGGCCGACCGCCGCCGCACTTTCGGTTACCGGCGCGCCGAGACGGTCGCCGCGCTGATCAACCTCGTCGTCCTGCTGTTGGTCGGCGCCGGCCTGTTCTACGAAGCGGTCTGGCGGCTGTTGCGCCCGGAGCCCGTCGCCGGCGATTGGATGATGATCCTGGGTGCGCTCGCCCTGGCGGTCGACTTGGCGACGGTGGCGGTGCTGTGGCAGGGCAGCCGCCGCAGCTTGAATCTGCGTGCCGCGATGCTGCACAACGCCGCCGATGCGCTCAGCTCGCTGGGTGTGCTCGCCGGTGGCGCGGCGATCGCCCTGACGGGCCGGGCGGCGGTGGACGCTTGGCTGGGTATGGCCATCGGTGTGTGGGTGGCTTATCACGCCTGGCGGCACCTGCCCGAGACCATCCACATTCTGATGAACGGCGCCCCCGATCATCTGGATGTGGACGACATCGCCGCGGCCCTGGCCGCCGAACCGCAGGTGGCTTCGGTGCATCATCTGCACCTGTGGCGCCTGGACGAGCAGCGCGACGCGCTCGAGGCACACGTGGTGGTGCGCCGAGCCGATCTGAACGACATCGAGGCGATCAAGGGCCGCCTCAAGCGCCTGCTCGCCGAACGCTACCGCATCGCCCACGTGACGCTCGAAATCGAGACCGAGGACAGCCCCTGTCCCGGTTCAACGGCTTGAGTCGGTCCCGTCCCGCCCCCATATCCAGTGCGCCCGCGGGAGCCGGTGGGCATCCACAGTAGAGGAGACATCGATATGCGCGTCGAAGTGCAATGCAAAGGTTTGTCCGCGGCGGTGCAGGACGATCTCGAGCGGCGCATCGCCGCCTGGGAGGAGCGGCATCTGGCGCCGTTGCTCGCCGGCGTGGCTTCGGCCGACGAGCGCTTGCGGGTGATCGCCGGCAAGGGCGTGGAAGGCAGCGGCTATCTCGTGCGCGCTTATCTTCACCTGCCCAAGCGCCGCATCGAGGTGGCCCATGCGCAAGGTTACGATCTGGCCGCGGTGCTCGGCGAGGCGCTCGACCGTTTGCATCGGCAGACCAAGCGGGCCATCGAACAACTGCGCGGCCAGTACTGGCGGGAACGCAAAGCGCGGCGCGCCGAGATGGAAACGCTGCGCCGGCAGGCGGCGGAGACGGCCGCGGAATGGGCGGCGGTGGGCATCAACGCCCGCCTCGAACGCCTGCTGCCGCAAGTCGAGCGCGTGGCCCGCAGCGAGCTGGCGTATTTGCGTGCCAGCGGTGAGCTGAACGACCCGTCCTTGACCGTCGCCGACGTGGTCGACGAAGCGGTGGTGCAGGTCAAGGCGCGGCGGCCGGTGGGCGATGTGGACGACGAGCGCCTGCGCCGCGATCTGCTCCAGGCGGTTTACGACGTGCTCGACCGGCGCGCGACCGCCGAGCGCTTTCCGGTCGAACTCTCTTCCTTGGAGGAGACGCCGCCGCCGGACGCGGAGGCGCAGGCCGAGCAGATGGTCGAAGAGGAGTTCTACGAGTTCCATCAGCCGGACGAGGTGCTGCGCCTGGAAGACGTGATCCCGGACGAGACGGCGTTGGATCCGGCTCTGGCCGTGGACACACCGCGGTTCGGCGGCCTGCGGTTGCTCGAGCAGTTGCCGGCCCGCTGGCGGCGCGCCTTGTGGTTGCATGAGCTCGAGTCGCTGCCGATCGACACCGTGGCCGCGGTGCTGCGCAGCGACGTCGCCACGGTGGAAACCTGGTTGGCCCAGGGCAACGCCTTCCTGCGCGCGCGGCTCGAGCAGGCGGGGTTCACGGCGGTCGCCGAGCGGCCGTTGCGGCCCGCGCCGGAACCCGGGCGGCGCTGAGCGGTCGATTGGAGGCGCCCCCGGCACGGGGGCGCTGCGTTCATCCCGTCCGAGATTGCCCAAGGAGCCCACCATGTTTCGCAAGTCGTGCCTCGTGTTCCTGATGTTTCTCGTTGCCGGCGTCGCCGGCGCCGACGACGGTGTCGAAAGCCTGCGTGAGACCGGAAAAGCCTTTGCCGCCGTCGCCAAGCGCGTCTCTCCCGCCGTGGTGTTGATCAAGGTCGAGGGCAGTCGGCCGGTCGCCCAGATGCCGCCCGGCTGGCCGTTCGGCGAGGACTTCTTCGAGCGCTTTTTCGGCATGCCGGGACCGCGCCTGCCGCGCCCCCAACCGCGGGAGCGGGCGCCGATGATGGGGCAGGGCTCCGGTTTCGTGGTCGATCTGGGCGTGGCGCCGCCGCGCGGCAAGGCCTACGTCATCACCAACAACCACGTCATCGAGGACGCCGAGAAAATCCGCGTCAGCTTCCCGGACGGCCGCGAGGTCGACGCCGAGATCAAGGGGCGTGATCCGCAATCGGATGTCGCCGTTCTGGAGATCCCCGCCGACGCCGTCAAATTGCTGCGCTTCGGCGACTCGGAGAAGATCGAGGTGGGCGAGTGGGTCATCGCGCTGGGCAATCCTTTCGGCCTGCAGCACACCCTCACCGTGGGGGTGGTGTCGGCCAAGGGGCGCACCACGGTCGGCATCAACGACTACGAGGATTTCATCCAGACCGACGCGGCGATCAACCCCGGCAATTCCGGCGGTCCGCTGGTCAACCTCGACGGCGAGGTGATCGGGGTGAACACGGCGATTTTCACCCGCAGCGGCGGTTACATGGGGATCGGCTTCGCGATCCCGTCGAATCTCGCGGCCGCGATCGCCCGGCAACTGGTCGAGAAGGGCGAGGTGGTCCGCGGCTGGCTGGGCGTGTTGATCCAGCCGCTGACGTCCGATCTGGCCGAATCCTTCGGCGTGAAGCCGGGCGAAGGCGTGGTGGTGGCCGACGTCTCGGAGGATTCGCCGGCGGCCAAGGCGGGGCTCAAGCAGGGGGACATCATCGTCGCCTACCAGGGCCGACCGGTGCGCGATGTCGGCCAATTGCGCAACGCCGTCTCGCTCACCCCGCCGGGCACCAAAGCGCGGGTGACCGTGCTGCGCGACGGCAAGCGCCGCGAGTTGACGGTGACGATCGGTCGCCTGGACGAGGCGGTGGCGACGGCGGGCGGCGGGCGCGCCCAAGTCGACGCGCTCGGTTTGACCGTGGCGCCGCTCGATGAAGACACGGCCGCCTTGCTGGATCTGGAAGCGGGCGAAGGGGTGTTGGTGCAGGCGGTCGAGGCCGGTTCGGTGGCCGCCCGCGCCGGGTTGCAGCCCGGCATGGTGATCGTCCAGGTCAACCGCGAGCCGGTGCGTTCGGTCGGCGATTTCAAGAAAGCCATGGCCGAGGCGGCCAAGGAGAAGCGGGTGCTGTTGCTGGTCCGCGACGAGAACGGCCAGCGTTTCGTCGCCTTGCGATGGTGACCGGGGTGGCGATGAACGCGGAGAGCACGGGCGGCGGCCGCCGCCCGCCCGCCCTGCGGCGCTTGGGCCCGGCCCTGTGGGAGCTCGGGCCCGAGCACAAGCCGGGCATGCGCGTGCCGGCGCGGATCGTCGCCACCGAAAGCCTGCTCGATACCCTGGACGAAGGGGTGTTCGAGCAGATCGGCAACGTCGCCATGCTGCCGGGCGTGGTCGAGGCCGTCTATTGCATGCCGGACGCCCACTGGGGCTATGGTTTTCCGATAGGCGGGGGTGGCGGCCATGGACGTGGACGAGGGGGGCGTGATCTCGCCCGGCGGCATCGGTTTCGACATCAATTGCGGCATGCGCCTGGTGCGTTCCGACCTGCACTGGGACGACGTACAACCCCACCTGAAACGGCTGGTGGACCGGCTGTTCGAGCGGGTGCCCGCCGGCGTCGGCAGCCAGGGTTTCATCCGGCTCTCGCGCCGCGAGTTCCGCCGGGTGCTCGCCGAAGGCGCGCGCTGGTGCCTGGAAGAGGGCTACGCCTGGCCGGAAGACCTGGAACGGACCGAAGAGGGGGGCTGCATGCCCGGCGCCGACCCCGACGCGGTCAGCGAACGCGCCGTCGAGCGCGGCCTGAGCCAGATCGGCACGCTCGGTTCGGGCAACCATTATCTGGAGATCCAGATCGTCCGCGCCGAGGACATCGCGGACCCGGAAGCGGCGCGCCGGCTGGGCATCGACCGGCCCGGCCAGGTCGTGGTGATGTTTCACTGCGGCAGTCGCGGTTTCGGCCACCAGGTCGCGACCGATTATCTGCGCGTGTTCCTGCAGGTGATGGACAAGCGCTATGGCATCCGCGTGGTCGACCGGGAACTGGCCGCGGCGCCTTTCGACTCGCCCGAGGGCCAGGCCTATTACCGGGCGATGCAGTGCGCCATCAACTTGTCCTACGCCAACCGGCAGGTGATCCTGCACCGCATCCGCGAAGTGTTCGCCGAGGTGTTCGGCGCCGATGCGCGGGCGCTCGGCTTGCAGCAGGTCTACGACGTGGCGCACAACACCGCCAAGCTGGAAACCCACGAGATCGGCGGCGTGAGGCGGCGCCTGCTCGTGCACCGCAAGGGTGCGACGCGGGCATTCGCCCCCGGCATGGCCGGCCTGCCGGCCGGCATCGAGGATCTCGGTCAGCCGGTGATCATCGGCGGCAGCATGGAGACCGGATCCTATCTGCTGCTCGGCACGCCGGGCGGGGCGCTGACCTTTTTCTCGACCGCGCACGGCAGCGGCCGGACGATGAGCCGCCGCCAGGCGCGCCGCCGCTGGCAGGGACGCACGCTGCAGGCGGACAGATGGCGGCCCGCGGCATCTACGTGCGGGCGGCCGGCTGGGCGGGGCTGGCCGAGGAGGCCGGCGGCGCCTACAAGGACATCGACGAGGTGGTGCGCGCGACCACCGAAGCGGGCATCAGCCGGCCGGTGGTGCGCTTCCGGCCGGTCGGCAACGTCAAGGGATGAGCACACCCCTGATCCTGATCGGCGGCGCCCTGGGCAGCGGCAAGACCACCTTGCTGCGGCGGTTGCTGCGCGCCGACCTCGGCCGCCTGGCGGTGATCGTCAACGAATTCGGCGAGGTCGGGCTCGACGGTGAACGGGTCGCGCGCGGGCGCCACATCGAGCTCGTCGAGCTGGACGGCGGTTGCGTCTGTTGCAGCCTGGCCGGCGAGTTCGAGGCGGCGGTCGGCGAGCTGATCGAACGCGTGCGGCCCGACGCGATCGCCGTGGAGACCACCGGCGTGGCCGAGGCCGATGCGCTGCTGCTGGACATCGAGGATGCGCTGCCGCAGGTGCGCGTGGATCCCTTCGTGGTCCTGGTGGACGCCGACGTCGCGGCTCGGTTCCCCGAATTCGGCCACGCCGAGGCATCCCAGATCGAAGCGGCCGACCTGCTGGTGTTGAACAAATGCGACCTGGTCGACGAGGCGACCCGCATCGGCCTGGACGCGCGCCTGGCGCAGCGCAACCCGCGCGCCCACCGGCTCCAGACCCGTTTCGCCCGGGTCGACCCGGACTGGTTGCGGCCGGGCCTGCCGCCCCGGGCTGCACGGCGTCGGCCGGCGCCGCGCCGCGCACCCGAGGCGCGCGATCACGGCCTGGAGGCGGTGCATTTCAGCCCGCCGCCGCTGCGGCGGGCCGACTTCGAACGCGCCCTGCGGCGCTGGCCGCAGGCGGTGTTCCGGGCCAAGGGTCGGCTGATCCTGGACGGCCGACCGGCGCACTTCGATTACGTGGCCGGCCGCTACCGCATCGACTACGAAGCCGGCGAGGCGGCCCGGGTCGAACCGGTTCTGGTGTGCATCGGCCGCGACTTGCGCGCGCAGGCCGACGCCTTGCGTGCCCCGCTCGATGTCCCGGGGGACCATGCCTGACCAGCCTGGACACCGCTTCCTGGAAGACGTCGCGATCGCCGACGTCGCTTTCCAGGCCTGGGCGCCGGACCTCGCGGGCTTGTGTCGCGAGGCGGCGCTGGCCCTGCTCGAGGTGATGATCGAGGATCCGCTCGCCGTGCATCCGCGCGTGGAGCGACGCATCCGCCTCGAGCGCGACAGCGCCGAGTGGCTGCTCTACGATTTCCTGGAAGAACTGGTGTTCATCAAGGACACCGAGCGCCTGTTGCTGCGGCCGGTGGCGTTGACGGCGGAGGAGGGCGCGCCGTTCCGGCTCGACGCCCGGATGATGGGCGAAGCCGTTGATCCGCGGCGCCACCCGGTGAACGCCGACGTCAAGGCGGTGACCTTGCACCGCTACCGCTGCGAGCGCCGCCCGGAAGGCTGGTTCGCAGAGGTCGTCCTGGACATTTGATGCGCCCCGGCGCAGCGCCGAGGCGCTGCCATCGCTTCCCCCCGGCAGAGGAGACCGTCTGATGGAAAAGCTCACCAACGCAGCCTTCTGGAGCGAGGCCCTCGACGCGCTGCTGCAATGGGCGTTGCGCACCGTGCCGGCGATCGTCGTGGTGATGATCGCCACCTGGGTCGCGCTGCGTTTTTCCGGCCTGCTGGTCGAGCGCTTCCGGCGCTTCCGGCTGGAGGCGGCCCGGCAAGACGCGCCGGCCGATGCGGCGGGGGAAGCGGAGAAACGCATCAACACCCTGGCCGGCATCCTCCATGCGGCGCTCAGGATCGGCGTGTGGACGGTCGCCGCCATGGTGGTGCTGCGCACGATGGGCATCGAGATCGGGCCGATCCTCGCCGGCGCCGGGATCGTCGGCCTGGCCGTCGGCTTCGGCGCCCAGGAGCTGGTCCGGGACGTCATTTCCGGCTTTTTCATCCTGCTCGAGAACCAGTTGCGCACCGGTGACGTCGCCGTGATCAACGGCACCGGCGGTTTGGTCGAGAAGATCGGCCTGCGCACGATCATCCTGCGCGATTTTTCCGGCGTGGTCCATGTCATCCAGAACGGCAAGATCGACACCCTGGCCAACATGACGCACGAATGGTCCGCGGCGGTCCTGGACATCGGCGTGGCGTACAAGGAGGACGTCGACCGTGTCATGGCAATCATGCGTCGTGTGGCCGAGGAACTGGAGCAGGATCCCACGTTCGGGCCGTTGATCCTCGAACCGCTGGAAATCGCCGGGGTGGAAGCGTTCGCCGACAGCGCCGTCGTCATCCGCGCCCGCTACAAAACCAAGCCCATGCAGCAATGGGCCGTGGCGCGCGAATATCGGCGGCGGCTGAAAAAAGCCTTCGACGAAGCCGGGGTGGAAATCCCGTACCCGCACCGCAGCCTCTATTGGGGCGAGGCGAGCCGACCGTTGGCGGTCACGCTGGTGCGCGGCGGGGAAGGGCAGGGCTCCTGACCGCGGCTTCAGGTCTGGAGCTCGGCGCTGCGCACGCAGTTGCGCCCGGCGTTTTTGGCGGCGTAGAGCGCCTGGTCGGCGGCGGCGAGCAGCGCCGACGGGTCGCCGCGCCGGCGGGATTCGGCGTCCGCCAGCAGGGTGGCGCAGCCGACGCTGATCGTCACGCGCCGGGCCAGCCCATCGATCTCTTCGACGGCGCGGCGCAGGCGCTCGGCCGCGACCCGGGCGCCGACGGCGTCCGTGGCCGGAAGCAACACGACGAACTCCTCGCCGCCGTAGCGGGCGACCACGTCGTGCTCCCGACTGCCGGAGACCAGGGTGCGCGCCACCGCCTGCAAGGCGCGGTCGCCCTCGGCGTGGCCGTGCTCGTCGTTGAAGCGCTTGAAGTGGTCGACGTCCACCATCAGCAGCGACAGGGGCGTGCCTTCCCGTCGCGCCCGCGACAACTCCTCCTTGAGCCGCTCGTCGAAAGCGAGGCGGTTCATGACCTGGGTGAGCGCGTCCCGCCCGGCCAGCCGCTGCAGGTTCCGGTTCGCGATCTGCAAGCGGCTGCGCTCGCGGTACAGCTCTTCGACGAGGCGCTTCTGCTCGGTGATGTCGTGGATCTGGGAGATGAAATAGCGCGGCGAGCCGTCTTCGTTGCGCGCCAACGACACGCTGAGCAGCACCCACACCACGTGGCCGTCCTTGTGGAAATAACGTTTCTCCATTTGGTAGGTGTTGCGTTTGCCCTCCAGCATCTCCTGGACCAGGGCCAGGTCCGTGTCCAGGTCGTCGGGGTGGGTGATGGTCTGGAAGTCGATGGACGAGCAGCTCCTGCTCGGTGTAGCCGACGATCTGGCAGAGCGCCGGATTCACGCGCAACCAGCGCCCGTCCGGTGCCACCAGGGCGATGCCGATCGGTGCGTAGTGGAAGGCGTTCTCGAACAGCTCGGTGGTCTCGTGCAGCTTCTGAAGATCCTGGGTGCGCCGCCGCTCGATGAGGTCGCGTTCGATCACGTGGGCCAAGCTCTGGGCCATGAGCTCGAGGAGCTCGGTGTCTTCGCTGTGGAAGGGGCGGGGATAGGGCGCGGCGGCGGTGAAGTTGAGCGTACCCCAAAGGGTCCCGCCGACCCAGATCGGTGCGGCGATGTAGGCTTCGAGTTGCCAGCGTTCGTACGCCGGATGTCCGCTAAGCTCGGGCGATGCGCCGACGGCGTCGATGGCCACGGTTTTGCCGGTGGCCACGACGAGGCTGCAATACGTTTCCGACAGCGGGAACGTATCGCCGGGCGTCAATGGCGACTCGCCGTCCCTGGCTTTGGCGGCGACGATGGAATAATGGCGGCCCTGGATCCGGCTCAGCAAGGCGAACTCGAGGCCGAGCAGCCGCAAGCCGGAGGCGAGGTAGTCGTCGAACAACTGGTCGGGCGCGCGCTCTTGTGCGTGCAGGCTCAGACGATGCAGTTCACGGAAGCGCTCGATGAGCGCCTCGGGAGAAAGCCGCACCTTGGTTTCACCGGCCGGTGGGTTGCGCGGCGCACGGCGTTGCAGGGACGTTTCAGCCATCTCTGCCTCCTTCGGTTCGTTGTCGCCGTGTCATCACCCAGTCGACGACGGAGCGCAGTTCGAAATCGGTCAGCTCGGTCTTCCAGGCCGGCATGTGCGGCGAGCGCCCCACCACGGCCCCGCCTTCCCGGACGATCGAAAGCACGGCGTCGCGGTCGAGGCGGCTGGCGGTCAGGTCCGCCGGCGGGGCATCCCGGAACAAGAACGCCCGCGGGCCGTCGCCACGGCCCTCGCGGCCATGACAGGCCGCGCAACGTGTCTCGAACACCCGCCGGCCCTGTTGCAGGTCGGCGGGCAACGCAGCGGCGGCGCGGTTGAGACGATCATAGGCGCGCTTGCGGTTGACCTGCAAGAGCACCACGAAGTGGGTGATCGCTTCGAGCTCGGCGGTGCCGAGTTCGTATTCGAAGGGCGGCATCCGCGCATCGACGTCCGGAAGCATGCCGCCACGCCGGATGATCTCCTCGATCCGATCCGGAGGTGTCGCATAACCGTCCTCGTCGTGCACCAGGCGGGTGTCCGGATAGTCGGGCACCCGTACCGCGAGCATGCCCTCGCCCAGTCCGTAGTTGCCGTGGCACAAGGCGCAGCGCTCGAGATAAATCTGCGCGCCCCGCAGCACGGGCGAGGGCGGGGCAGCGGTCTGCGCGGCCGCGGCGAAAAAGGGGAAAAGACCCAGGATGACCCATGTCCTGCGCATGCGCGTCAACGTGGCAAGTTCGGCAAGGAAAACGGTTCGTGGTCGGGCGTCGTCAGGCTGTGCAGGAAGGCGAGCAGATCGGCCTTTTCCCGATCGGTCAGGCCGAGAGGACGGATGTTCGGGTGCCGCGGCGGATGGACGTCGCCGCCGCGATCGTAGTGTTCGACGACTTCCTCGAGCGTCGCGTAGATGCCGTTGTGCATATAGGGTGCCGTCCGGCCGATCTCACGCAGGGTCGGGGTCCGGAAAGCGCCGGCCTGGCTCGCGATCGGAACCCATTTCCCACGGCCGGGATCTTGCGGAAATCTCTCGGGCGTGATCAGGCCGATGTTATGGAAGCCGTCGTCGGTGAAGTTGTAGCCGTGATGGCAGGCGTCGCAGTTTGCCTTGCCGCGGAAGAGGGCGAACCCGCGTTTGGCTGCGGCGCTCACCGCGTCGGCCTCGCCGCGCTGCCAGCGATCGAAGGGCGTGTCGTGCGAGACGATGCTGCGTTCGAAGGCGGCGATCGCCTTGGCGATGGTCTGCCTGGTGATGCCTTCACCCGGGTAGGCCGCCTCGAACAGGGGCGCGTACCCTTCGATGGCGGCCACGCGCCGGACGACGTCGGCCACCTCGAAGTTGCGTGAAGTCAACGCCTCGTGTTCCAGGTCGCGGCGGCGCCCGTCCCACATCAATACGGTCGCGTAGCCCACGTTGAACAGCGTCGGGGTGGCCCGAGGGGGCTCACCCGGCCGTGTGCCGAACGCCACCGGCAGCCCGTCGCTCCAGCCCAGGGCCGGGTTGTGACAGCTCGCGCAACTGATCCAGTCCGGCCCCGACAGCCGTGGATCGAAGAACAAGAACAGGGCGCGGCCGAGTTCGATGCGGGCCGGCGTCGGCTC
Organism: Gammaproteobacteria bacterium; assembly: GCA_026004975.1. Classification (GTDB taxonomy): domain Bacteria; phylum Pseudomonadota; class Gammaproteobacteria; order HTCC5015; family HTCC5015; genus BPKE01. The sequence goes on along the minus strand of BPKE01000002.1, from coordinate 557,551 downwards.
GTTGCCCTCCGGGATCGGCATCGGGGGCGGCAGGTCGTAGCGTTCGCTCCACGGGGGTGGCCCGCTCTCGGCAAAGGCGACGCTGGCCACGAGGGTGATGGCCGGGAGGATGCGGGGGGACATGGATTCACTCCTCGACCACGATGGTCATGCGCATGCGCGGGTGCAGGGCGCACTCGACCTCGATCACACCGGGGCGCTCGAGCTTGAGTGGGCGCGACTCCCCTTGCGGGTACGAGCCCAGGTCGAAGGGCTGGGTTTCCGACAGGCTGTAAATATTGTGATAGAACGGGTCGTCGTTGAGAAAATGCACCACGTCGCCGACTTTCGCCCTGAGCTGCGGCGGTTCGAAGCGTTTGTCGTGCTGGCGCACCTGGTGGTCGGCGGCGTGGGCGGCGAGCCCCGGCAGCGCCGCGAGAAACGGGGCGAGGCGCAGAATCGGCTCGAACATGCGAAGTCCTCCGTGCAAGCCGCCGTCGTGGGCGGCGGCGTGGGCATCCCTCGGCGGCGGTCCGATCGATCCCGACGGCCCGGCCGGCATCACGCCCCGGGCTTATCGGCCGCCGTCTGCACACATTGAGGCGGCGCGGATCGGGACTCGGCGCGCGGCGCCCACCGCCGTTCCGCCTCGGCCTTTGCGGACAGGCCTCGGGGCCAAGGCCCACGGCGGCCGACGGCCGCGGCCGGCGGCATCCATGGCCGTTGAAATTCTGATCGCGACGCCTCGATCGCGATGCCGGCGGGGCGACAAGACGCCGCGATCCTTGCCGGGGGCGGTCCGGCACGGGCCGCATCTATCTGTACGCATAATGTATATTATGTCAAATAATGGCTCGGCCGGCCGCCGCCCCGACACGGACCGTCCGCAAGCTTCGCCTGACTCCGGCCTGCTCTCACGCACCGGTCTTGCGCTGGACCCGCAGCGCCCATCCGGCCGGCCTACGGAACGGTTGTAATGGTCGGCCTTTCGGCGCCGACCATGGGGATGCGCACGTTTTCGCGTGAAAACCGCGCCATCCCCGCCAGATTCCTGCGATTCGAGGAGACGACGCGATGTTGGACGAACGCCGTTCTGTTGCCGCCCGGTTCATCCAGATCCTGGATGCGACCCGCGCGGCCGATTTTCTCGCGCCCTTGCTGTTCCGGGTCTACCTGGCGCCGATTTTCATCCTCGCGGGTTGGAACAAATTGCAGCACCTGGAGGCCACGGCGTCGTGGTTCGGCCAGCATCTCGGTTTGCCGATGCCCGCGCTGATGGCCGTGCTGGCCGGCGGCACGGAGTTCGTCGGCGGCCTCGCCTTGCTGCTCGGCCTGGGCGTGCGGGTGGTGGCCGTGCCGCTGATGGCGGTGATGGCGGTTGCGGCGGTCACGGCGCACTGGCGTTACGGCTGGCACGCCTTGCCCGAAAGCACCCTGACGGTGCCCTGGGAATGGCGCCCGGACCTGATCGAAGCCGCGCAGGAAAGACTGGCCGCCGCGCGGCGCATCCTGAAGGCCCACGGCGATTACGCCTGGCTGACCGAAGCCGGCCGCTTCACCGTGCTCAAGAACGGCGTGGAATTCGCCGCGACGTATTTCCTGATGCTGCTGTCCTTGTTTTTCACCGGCGGCGGGCGCTGGGTGTCGCTGGACGACTGGATCAGAAAATCATTTGAAAACAAAAGGTTGGTTTGACAAGTTGAAGTCATCTCTCGCCCGGTGGCGGTCGGCCCGCCCTCATTGGGCGGGCTCGACGGCGGGCGCCAGTTTGTCGGGCAGGTGCGCCCGCAGGTCTTGGGCGTTCAAGGTGGTCAGATCCTTGTCGACCTCCAGGCTGACGACCCGCTTGACGGTCTCGCTCAGGTGGGCGCGCAGCAGGCCGAGAAACGGCGGCGGGCACACCAGAACCAGCTTGTCGAAACGGCCCGTGGCGTGGGCTTTTTCCAGGCGCTCGGCGAGTTCGCGCGCAAACGCATCCTTCACGGCCTTCTTCGGGTCGGTTTTCGGCTCGACCACGTGGCGCCCCTGGCCCTTGCGGTCGAAGCTCTGGCCCGGCTCGTCGCGATCCAGGCGGTTCTCCGGCAGGACGGCACGCGGTTCGAGCGCATCGTCGAATTCCTTGAGCGCGCCGCGCGGTTTGTCGGTTTCGAAGAACCGCGCGCGGTGACCGTCGGCGACCAGAACCCAGATTTTCATGCCCCACCTCCGTTGCTGTCATCGTATCGAGAATGCGCGGCCCCGCCGCGGGCAAATATGTGGGTGCGGCCGGGGGGCTTTACAAGCCCCCGCCGAGCCGGGGGCGACTCGGGTATAATGGCGCCCCCTCGGGCCCAGCCACCCCGGATCGTCCATGACCAGCGACTCTCTGCCGCCGCTTCCGCCTGGATACAAGCAACCCCCGCCCCTGACGTTGCGGGACAAACGCCTGCGTGCCCGCGTGCGCCTGTTCGGCGACATTCTCGGCCAGGTGCTGCGGGAACACGCCGGCAAGGCGGTGTTCAACGCGGTGGAAACGCTGCGCAAGGGCCACATCAGCCTGCGCAAACAGGAATCGGCCTGGAAGCGCCGGCGGCTGCTGGCCTTCGCCGAGAGCCTGGACCCGGAAACGGCGGTGCACGTGATCCGCGCCTTCGGCAACTATTTCAACCTGGTCAACGTCGCCGAAGAAGCCTACCAGCACCGCCTGCGGCGCCTGGAGCTGGCGCGCCACGGGCCCACTTGGGTCGGATCTTTCGGACGGGTGCTCAAGGAGTTGCGCGAAGAAGGCGTCAAAGCCAGGCAACTGCAAACCTTGTTCGACCGGCTGATGTACATGCCGGTGATCACCGCCCACCCCACCGAGGCCAAGCGGCGCACGATCCTCGAGGCTTTGCGCCGCCTGTTCGTGCTCAGCGAGCAGCTCGACGCGACCCGCCTGAGCCGGGTGCAGCGCGACGAGGTGATCGCGCAGCTTCGGCGCGAAGTGCAAGTGCTGTTCAAAACGGACGAGGTCCGCAGCCGGCGCCCGCAGGTGCTCGATGAAGTCGAAAACGGCCTGTACTACTTCCGGGAGAGCCTGTTCAAGGCCATCCCCCAGGCCTACCGCAACCTCGAGCGGCACTTGAACCTGCTTTACGGCCGGGGCGTGGTACGTGTTCCGAGCTTCATCCGTTTCGGTTCCTGGATCGGCGGCGACCGTGACGGCAACCCGAACGTCAAGCCGGAAACGACCGCGACCACCTTGCGTCTGCAATCGCGCGAGATCCTGCGCGAGTACCTGCGGCGCGTGGACGATCTGGCACACCGGCTGACGCAGTCGATCAAGTGGTGCGCGCCTTCCGAAGCCTTTCTCGCCTCCTTGGCCCGGGACGAGACCGAAGTCAAACGCAGCAGCGAGGACGAAAACACCCTGCTGCGCTACGGCGACGAGCCCTACCGGCGCAAGCTTTTGCTGATCCGCCTGCGCCTGGCCGCCAACCTGCGCCGCCTGGATTTGCATCTGGCCGGAAACCCGAGCCCGGCGGCCCTGGCGGCCGCCGAGGCGAACGCCTATCCGAGCGAGACGGTTTTCCTCGAAGACCTGTATCTGATCCGAGATTCGCTCTGCGCCCACGGGGACGCGGAGGTCGCCGAGGGCGAGCTCAAGGACCTGATCCGCCTGGCCGAGGGCTGCGGTTTCTACCTGGCCCGGCTGGACGTGCGCCAGGAATCGTCCGTGCACACCGCGGCGGTGGCCGACATCCTGCGCCACCTGCGCGGCGTCGATTACACCGCGCTGGACGAGGAGGCGCGCATCGAGCTGATCACCGGCCTGCTCGGCACGCAACCCCCCGCCCTGTCCCTGGCCGAGCTTGCCGAGGGCACCCGTGAGACCGTCGAAACGGTGCGCATGATTGCGGACATGCGTCGGGAGATCAGCCCGCAGGCCATCGGCTGTTACGTCGTCTCCATGACGCATCACGCCAGCGACGTGCTCAACGTGTTGTTTCTCGGCTGGCTGGTCGGGCTGGTCGGGCGGCGCGAGAACGGCGAGTGGTACAGCGAGTTGTCGATCTCGCCCCTGTTCGAGACCGTCGAGGATCTCAAGCACATCGAGCCGGTCATGGGCCGCTTGTTCGCGGACCCGGTGTACGGCGCCCTGCTCGCCGCCTCGGGCAACACCCAGGAGATCATGCTGGGCTACTCCGACAGTTGCAAGGACGGGGGCATCCTCGCCTCGGCCTGGAACCTCTACCAGGCCCAGAAGCGCATCACCGCGCTGGCCGACCGGCACGGCGTGCACGTGCGCTTGTTCCACGGCCGCGGGGGCACCATCGGCCGCGGCGGCGGCCCGACCCACGAGGCGATCCTCGCCCAGCCGCCGGGCACGGTGCGCGGCGAGATCAAGTTCACCGAACAGGGCGAGGTGCTGTCGAACAAGTACAGCAACCTGGAAACGGCGGTTTACGAGCTGACCATGGGCATCACCGGCCTGCTCAAGGCCAGCCGTTGCCTGATCAAGAAACCGGAACCGGAACGCGAATCGTTCCTCGAAATCATGCAGGCGCTCGCCGACATCGGCGAACGCAAGTACCGGGCGCTCACCGACCACACGCCCGGCTTCTACGATTATTTCTACGAGGCGACGCCGGTCAGCGAAATCGGCCTGCTCAACATCGGTTCGCGGCCCAGCCACCGCAAGAAAACGGTGCGGGACAAGACCTCGCTGCGCGCCATTCCCTGGGTGTTCGGCTGGGCGCAGTCGCGTCACACCCTGCCGGCCTGGTACGGCATCGGCACGGCGCTGTCCGAGTGGGCCGGCAGCGACCCCGGGCGCCTGGAAACCCTCAAGAGCATGTACCGGGAATGGCCGTTCTTCCGCGCCCTGCTCAGCAACACGCAGTTGTCCTTGTTCAAGGCCGACATGCAGATCGCGCGCAGTTACGCCGGGCTGTGCCAGGACAAAAACCTGGCGGAACGGATCTGGCGCGACATCGCCGAGGAATACGCGCTCACGGTGGACCGCGTGCTCACGGTGGCCGCCCTGCCCCATCTGCTCGCCGAGACGCCGGAGCTGGCGCTGTCGCTGTCGCGCCGTGAGCCTTACCTGGATCCGCTCAACCAGTTGCAGCCGATCCTGCTGCGCCGCTTCCGCAACGAGGCCCTGCCCGAAGCCGAACGGCAACGCTGGCTCGATCCGCTGCTGCGTAGCATCAACGCCATCGCCACGGGCATGCGCAACACCGGCTGAGGAGCGCACCTCAGCGTCGCGCGATCGCGCCCTTGTGCAGCCCCTCGTAGGCGCGCACCTCGAAGCGGCGCGCGGGCGCCTGCTGTTTGAGGGTGTCGGCGATGTGCTCGGCGATGTGCTCGACCGTGGTCTCGTGTTCGAGCAGCTCGCAGTGGGTCTCCGGCAGCCACAGATCGAAGCGCCCCTGGGCGGCCGTGTAACCGACGTGCCATCGCCCGCCGGCGGCCTCCAGGAGGTCGCTGCGCGTCACCAGGACGATGTCTCGCCAGCGTCGCGCCCACTGCGCTTCCAGCGTTTCATCGCGCTCTCCGTCGCGCAGGATCTCCAGGCGCGAGCGGTGGCCGTGGCAGAGCCGTTGGCAGTTGCCGCGGTGGCGGCGCAGGCCGTGGGTGTAACGATACCAGGCGCCGGCGATCGCCTCGTGGCGCAAGTCGACCCGCAGGCCCCGGATGCGGCCCGGCAAGACCGCCCGGGCGGCGGCCTCGAGCCGCTGGCGCAAAGCGGCCTCGTTCACCGTCTCGGCGTCGAGCAGGCACAGGGCCTCGGCCGGGGCTTGGTAGTCGATCGGGCCGCGGTCGCTTTCGAACGACAGGGCCCATCGCCCCGCTTCATCGCACTCGCAGCGGCGCAGCGCCGGCGCCCGGCGCGGCACGATCAGGCGGTGGTCGGCCAGCGCGTCGAAAGCCTGCTTCAGGGCGGGCTTGGCGACGCCGAAGTCCAGCACCATGCCGTCTTCGTCGAGCGGGGCGTCGAGCTCCACGTCCACGATCCAGCTCTCGCCGACCAGGCCGCGCTCGGCGTCCAGGTGGCTCGAGTCCAAAACCGTCAGATGTTCGACGAACAAGGTGGTCATGGGGCACGGGGGCGCGTGGGAAAGCGGCCCATTGTAGCAGCGCCGGCGGCTGGACAGGATCCGAGGGGGGCTTAAAATGCCCCAAGGATGCCCGGGGACCGCCGATGACCGATCCACGCAAGGCCGCCGCCGACGCCGCTGCACCGCCGTCCCGCGGCGGCGACGCCGCCCGCGCCCAGCTCGACGCGCTGATGCAGGCGGCCGTGGACGCGATCGTCATCATCGACGACCGCGGCCTGCATCGAGGCGTTCAACAGCGCCGCCGAACGCCTGTTCGGCTACCGTGCCGCCGAGGTGCTCGGGCGCAACATCAGCCTGCTGATGCCCGAGCCCCACGCCAGCCGCCACGACGAGTACCTCGAACGCTACCAGCGCACCGGCGAGGCGCGCATCATCGGTATCGGACGTCAGGTGCAGGCCAAGCATGCCGACGGCACCGTCTTCCCTGTGGAGCTGTCGGTCGGCGAGGCGCGCAGCGCCGCGGGGCGCAGGTACGTCGGCATCATGCGCGACCTGCGGGAGAAGCTCGCCGCCGAGCGGGAGGCGGCGGAAATGCGCGAGCGACTCGCCCATGTCTCGCGGCTGCACACCATGGGCGAAACCGCCTCTGGCATCGCCCACGAAATCAACCAGCCCCTCGCCGCGCTCGTGAACTACGCGGAGGCGGCGCGCCGCCTGCTCGAACGCGAGCCGCCGGCCGTGGAGCAGGCCCGCCAGGCCCTGCTGCGCATCGCCGAGCAGGCCCAGCGGGCCGGTGAGATCATCCAGCGTCTGCGCCTGTTCTTCAAGCGTCGCGGCGGCGAGCGCCGGCCGGCGGACCTCAACGAGGTGATCCGCGACGCGGTGGCGCTCAACCGCAGCGACACCCGTTGCCTCGACCACCCGGTCGAACTCGTCCTGGCGGAGGATCTGCCTTCGGTGGTCGTCGACGAAGTTCAGATCCAACAGGTGCTGATCAATTTACTGCGCAACGCGCTGGACGCCGTGGCCGACCAGCCGGGCGCGGCCTTGCGCATCGTCAGCCGGCGGGAGGGCGGCGACCGCGTGGCGGTCGAGGTCATCGACTCCGGACCGGGCATCCCCGAAGACGTCGCCGCCCACCTGTTCGACCCGTTTTTCACCACCAAGCGTGATGGCATGGGCATGGGCCTGCCGATCAGCGAATCGATCGTCCGCGCCCACGGCGGCCGGCTCGTCCACGAGCACCGCGACGGCATGACGGTGTTCCGCTTCACCCTGCCCGCCTCCTTGGAAGACGACATCGAGCGAGGACGAACGCCGTGACTTCGACCACAAGCACGCCCATGGTCCACATCGTCGACGACGACGAGGCCGTCCGCGAATCGCTGGCCCTGCTGCTCGACTCGGTCGGCATCCGCAGCCGCACCTACCCGAACGCCCGTGCCTTCCTCGAATCGGACTTCCGGAACACCCACGGTTGCGTGGTGCTCGACATCCGCATGCCCGGCATGAGCGGCATGGAACTGCACGAACGCCTGATCGAGATGGGGGTGGAGATGCCGGTGATCTTCATCACCGGCCACGGCGACGTGCCGATGGCGGTGGAAGCGATGAAACGGGGCGCGGCCGAGTTCATCCAAAAGCCGTTCCGGGAACAGGCCTTGCTCGATTGCATCAACCGCGCCCTGGAAACCGACGCGCGCCGCCGTGCCGAGCGGGCCGAGATCGACGCGATCCGCGCGCGCATCGCCAGCCTCACGCCGCGCGAACGCCAGGTCATGGAGCTGATCGTGCAAGGCAAGGCGAACAAGGTGATCGCCTTCGACCTCGGCCTGAGCCAGCGCACCGTCGAAATCCATCGCGCCCACGTCATGGAAAAAATGCAGACCCGTTCGCTGGCCGAACTGGTGCGCCAGGTGATGCTGGCCGGCGACCTCGGCGAGACCCCGGCCGACTGAACCCGTGGAAATCCCTTATGGCCGCGCCGCGGTGGGGGCGGCTACGCTCGCACCATGTCGCGACACCCCCCCCACCCGGGTGCCGCGGTGGGCCGCGAACCCCCTCCCCGCCCCGCCCGCCGCGGCGCGCCGCCCTTGCTGCTGGTCGTCCACGACCCGGCTCTGCGCGCGCGTCTCGCCCGCCTGGCCGACCGCGAGGGGCTCTGCGCGCGCGTGCTCGGCGGCGCCGATGAGGCCCTCGCCGCGCTGGGCGGCGCCCGCTTCCTGGCCCTGCTCGTCGAACACGCGCCGCCGCGCCTCGACGGCGTGTCCTTGCTCGAGGAGGCCGCCCGCCGCGGCATCCTGCCGCCGGCCCTGCTGCTGACCGAGCAGGGCGACGTGGCCAGCGCCGTGCGCGCCATCCGCGCCGGCGCCCTGGATTACCTCGAGGCCCCCTTCTCCGACAGCCAGATCCTGCGCCAGCTCCGCCCCCTGCGGGCGGCCCAATGCCCCGACGCCGACCTGCGGCCCTGAAACCGGCATCCGCCCGGGCGGCTCGCCATACGGATTTTCCGAGAGACCGTTAGCCGACGCTGCGAATCGCCCGCCGCGGCCTTCTTTGGCATGCTGCGCGCGGGCTTGTTTGCTACGGATCGAGTGCGATGACCCAATCTCCCGTGACGACCGCCGTCGCCTATCGCGATGACGTGGTGCGCGCCTTCGCGTTGGCGACCCTCGTGTGGGGCATCGTCGGCATGGCCGTCGGCGTCTTCATCGCCGCGCAGCTCGCCTGGCCGCAGTTGAACTTCGACATACCCTGGCTGACCTACAGCCGCCTGCGGCCGTTGCACACCAACGCGGTGATCTTCGCTTTCGGCGGTTGTGCGCTGTTCGCCAGCTCGTACTACGTCGTACAGCGCACCTGCCAGGTGCCGCTGGCGTTTCCGCGCCTGGCGGCGTTCACGTTTTGGGGCTGGCAGGCGGTCATCCTGGCGGTGGCCGTCACCCTGCCGCTCGGCATCACCCAGAGCAAGGAGTATGCCGAGCCGGAGTGGTGGATCGACATCCTCATCGCGCTGGTCTGGATCGCCTACGCCGTGGTTTTCTTCGGTACCCTGGCCCGGCGCCGCATCCAGCACATCTACGTCGCCAACTGGTTCTACGCCGCCTTCATCATCACGGTGGCGGTGCTGCACGTCGTCAACAACATCGCCATCCCCGTCGATTGGACCAAGTCCTACGTGGTCTACGCCGGGGCCGTGGACGCGGTGGTTCAATGGTGGTACGGCCACAACGCCGTCGGCTTTTTCCTCACCGCCGGCTTCCTGGGCATCATGTATTACTTCGTGCCCAAGCAGGCCGGGCGGCCGGTGTACTCCTACCGGCTGTCGGTGGTGCATTTCTGGGCGTTGATCGCCATCTACATGTGGGCAGGTCCGCATCACTTGCATTACACCGCCCTGCCCGACTGGGCGCAAACCCTGGGCATGATCTTCTCCCTGATTCTGCTGGCGCCGTCCTGGGGCGGCATGATCAACGGCATCATGACCTTGTCCGGCGCCTGGCACAAGCTGCGCGACGATCCGATCCTGCAAATTCATGATCGTCTCGCTGTCGTTCTACGGCATGTCCACTTTCGAAGGGCCGATGATGTCGATCAAGACCGTCAACGCCCTGTCGCACTACACCGATTGGACGATCGGCCATGTCCATTCCGGCGCGCTCGGCTGGGTGTCCTTCATCACCCTCGGCATGCTCTACGCCCTCCTGCCGCGCCTGCTCGGCCGCCGGGCCATGTACAGCACGCGCCTGATCGACGTGCACTTTCTGGATTTCCACCATCGGCGTGGTGTTGTACATCGCCTCGATGTGGATCGCCGGTGTCATGCAGGGGCTGATGTGGCGCGCCGTCAACGAGGACGGCACGCTGACGTACAGCTTCATCGAAAGCGTCGCCGCCACCCACCCCTACTACCTGGTCAGGGTGGCGGGCGGCGGCCTGTTCCTCGCCGGCATGCTCGTCATGGCGTACAACGTCTACAAGACATGGCGCGGCGCGCCGGCCGTCGCCGCGCCTGCGGAGGCCTGAGCGATGAACCACGATCTGCTCGAAAAGAATGCGGTCCGCCTCGGCATCTTCATCGCCATCGTCATCAGCCTGGGCACCGTGGTCGAAATCCTGCCGTTGATGGCCCAGGCCCGGGTCACCCAGCCCGACCCCGGCGTGCGGCCCTACGACCCGCTGCGCCTGGCCGGCCGCGACGTCTACGTCCGCGAAGGCTGCTATGTGTGCCATTCGCAGATGGTCCGGCCGCTTTACGCCGAGACCTTGCGCTACGGCGCGTATTCGACGGCCGGGGAGTCGGCCTACGACCATCCCTTCCAGTGGGGCTCCAAGCGCACCGGACCGGATCTCGCCCGGGTCGGCGGGCGCTACAGCGACGACTGGCACCGGGTCCATCTGCTCGACCCGCGCGCGGTCGTGCCCGAGTCCAACATGCCGGCCTACCCCTGGTTGGCCGAGCGCACGCTCGATCCCGCCGACGTCGAACGCCGCATGCGCGCGCTGGCGGCCATCGGCGTGCCCTACGGCGAGGCGGACTTCGCCGGCGTGGAAGCGGCCGTGCGTGGCAAAACCGAGCTCGATGCGCTGGTCGCCTACCTGCAGGGCCTGAAGGCCCCGGAGGGACGGCGATGAGTCTGGGCACCCTGCTCGGGTTGTTCACCCTCCTGCTGATGCTGGCCTTCATCGCCATCTGTTTGTGGGCCTACAGCCCGCGCCGGAAAGAAACGTACCGTGCCGCGGCGCAACTGCCCTTGCTCGACGGAGAACACGACCATGAGTAGCGGCTGGACGATCTTCATCGCCCTGATCACGCTCGGCACGATTTTCGGCAGCGGCTGGCTGCTGTGGCGTTATTCGTCTCTGCGGGGCACGAACCGGGATGCCGCCGGCCCCGAAACCACCGGCCACGTCTGGGACGAGGATCTGCGTGAGTACAACAACCCGCTGCCGCGTTGGTGGATGTGGTTGTTCTACGGCACGCTGGTGTTCTCGCTGGTGTACCTCGTGCTCTACCCGGGGCTGGGTGGCTGGCCCGGCCTGCTCGGCTGGAGCCAGGAAAAGCGCTACGAGGACGAACGGCGCGCCTGGGAATCCAGGGTCGAGGACTACTACGCCCGTTTCCGTGGGCTCGATTGGGCCCAGCTCGCCGCCGACCCGCAGGCCGTCGAAACCGGGCGCCGGCTGTTCTTGAACGAATGCGCCGCCTGCCACGGCTCCGATGCGCGCGGGGCGCCCGGCTTTCCGAACCTGACCGACGAGGAGTGGTTGTGGGGCGGCACGCCGGAGGCGATTTTCCGGAGCATCGCCGACGGCCGCACCGGCGTCATGCCGGCCTGGTCCGCGGCGCTGGGTGAGGACGGCGTGCAGGACATGGTCCATTGGGTGCGCCGCCTCGCCGGCCTGCCGCACGATGCAGCCGCCGCGGCGCGCGCCCAACCCAAGTTCGCGATGTTCTGCGCCGCCTGCCATGGCCCCGACGGCCGCGGCAATCCCGCCGTCGGTGCCCCCGATCTGAGCAACGATGTGTGGCTGTACGGCGCCGACCCGCGAAACCCTCGCCGAAACGATCGCCCAGGGGCGCCAGGGGCGGATGCCGGCGCACCGCGCCCGCCTGGGTGAGGACCGGATCCGCGTGTTGACGGCTTACATCCTGTCGCTTCGCAACCCATGAGCAAGGCAAGCCGAATGCACGCCGCCGGCGCCGTGTTGTGGCCGGCGTTCCTGGCCGCCGCGGGCGCCAGCGTGCCGTTCTTCGCCGCGTTCGATCCGGCCGAGCTGCTCGCCCACGCGACTTGGCCGGTGGTGCTGACGCGCGGCTGGGCTTACACCGTGTTTTTCTTCTTTTTCTGGCTGTTGGCGGGGACCGCGAGCGCGTTGACCTGGTTGCTCGCCGGGCGGAACGACGGATGAGCCAAGACGCGTTCGCATCGCTTTACGCCGCCCATGAAAAAATCTATCCGCGCGAAATCCATGGGCGCTTCCAGAGCCTGCGCACCGCGGCCGTGTATCTTTTGCTCGGCCTCTATTACGCGCTGCCCTGGCTGCAGTGGGGTGACCGGCAGGCGGTGTTGTTCGATCTGCCGGCCCGCCGGTTCTACGTCTTCGGCTTGATTTTCTGGCCGGAAGATTTCTTCTATCTCGCCTGGTTGTTGGTCCTCGCCGCGCTGACGCTGTTCTTGTCCACTGCGCTCGCCGGCCGGCTGTGGTGCGGCTACGCTTGTCCGCAGACCGTGTGGACGGAGGTCTATTTGTGGATGGAGCGCTGGGTCGAGGGCGACCGCAACGCCCGCATCAAGCTCGACCGGGCGCCGCGGACCTGGCGAAAAATCCTACGCAAGGGCCTCAAGCAGGCGCTGTGGATCGGCTTCGCGTTGTGGACGGGGTTCACTTTCGTCGGTTACTTCACGCCGATCCGCGATATCGGCGCTCATCTGCTTGCCGGTGAACTCGGCCCGTGGGCCGTGTTCTGGTGGTTGTTCTATGCCCTGGCCACGTATGGCAACGCCGGCTACCTGCGCGAACAGGTGTGCAAGTACATGTGTCCCTATGCGCGGTTCCAGAGCGCCATGTTCGACGAGGACACGTTGATCATCGCCTACGACACACGGCGCGGCGAACCGCGCGGCAAGCGCAAGAAAGGGGTCGATCCACGCGCGGCCGGCCTCGGCGATTGCGTCGATTGCAGTCGTTGCGTCCAGGTCTGTCCGACCGGCATCGACATCCGCGACGGGCTCCAGTACGAATGCATCGCCTGCGGCGCGTGCATCGACGCCTGCAACGACGTGATGGACAAGATCGGTTATCCGCGCGGCCTGATTCGCTACACCACCGAACGCCGCGACCGCGAGGGGCGGCTGCGGATCCTGCGCCCGCGCATCGCCATCTACGCGCTGCTCTGGGCGGCGCTGGCCGGCGGATTGCTGGCGGCCTTGTGGGGGCGGCCCGACCTGGCCGCGGCCCTGATCCACGACCGCAACACGCTGTATCGGATGGTCGGTGCCGACCGGATCGAGAACGGTTACCGTCTCGATCTGCTCAACAAGACCGACGCCCCGCGCCGACTGACGTTGCGGCTGGAAGGCGGCCCGCCGGGGCTCGCGCTGGACGGGCCGCGCAGCTTCCTGCTCGGGCCGGCCGAGCGCGTGTCGGTCGCCTTGCGGCTGGTCGCGCCGCGGGACGCGGTGCGCGCTCCGAGCAGCACCGTGGTGTTCTCCTTCGAAGAGGACGGCCGGGAGGTGGCGCGCCGCGAGGTGCGCTTCCTGGGGCCGGTTTCGTCCGGGAGGTGAACGGCGTGTCGGTGGATCCGGATACGAGAGCGCGGTCGCGGCCGGCCTGGCCCTGGCCCGCGTTGCTGTGGTTGCCCCCGCTGGCGGCGGTGCTCGGCGGCCTGCTGACGGTGTACCTGGCGGTGCGCCACGCCGACGTCGTGCTGCCGCACGATCCCGACCGGCCGCCCGCGGCGGTGGGGCGATGAGCCCGGCTTGCGCCCATTGCGCGGCGCCGCTGCCCGACCCGCCGCGGCAGTGGGCCTGCCGCGAGGACGGCCTGGCGCCGGTGTGCTGCGAGGGTTGCCGGCGCGCCGCCGAATGGGCCGCGGCACCGCAAGCGTGGCGCGCGGCCCGGCGCGAACGCCTGCAGCGTTACGACCGGCCGGCGGTGCTGGATGGGCTCTGCCCGCCGGACCCCGAGGCGCCGCAGCGGCGCATCCTGCGCCTGCATTTGCCCGCTCTGGTGTGCGGCGCCTGCGCGCTCAGCGTGGAGCGGGCCCTGGCCGCCCTGCCCGGCGTCGACCGGGTCGTGGTCGAGCCGCTCGGCCGGCGGGTGCATCTGCGCTTCGATCCAAGCCGGCTGGCCTTGGGGCGGCTGATCGAGGCCCTGGAAGACATCGGCCAGCCGGCGGTGCCCGAGCGGCCGGGGGTCAGCCCGCAGGTGTTGGAAAACCGCGCGGCCCTCAAGCGCCTGCTCGTTGCCGGGTTCGGTGCGATGCAGACCATGATGTATGCGGCGGCGTTGTACGCGGGCGCCGAGCTGACCCCGGCGATGGATCGCTTCCTGGCCTGGGTGAGCCTGCTCGTCGCCACCCCGGTGCTGTTCTACGGCGGCGCGCCGTTTTTCGCCGGCGCGTGGCGGGCGCTGCGCGCCCGCCGTCTCGGCATGGACCAGCCGATCGCGCTGGCCCTGATCACGGCCTATCTCGCCGGCCTGATCGCGGCGTGGCGAGGCGGCGGTACGGTCTACTTCGACTCGCTGACCATGTTCGTGTTTTTCCTGAGCCTGGGCCGTTACGCGGAAATGCGCGCGCGACACCGCGCCGCCGGCCACGCCGCCGCCTTCGCCGAACGCCTGCCGCCGGTGGCGGCGCGCCTGACCGCCGACGGCGGGGAAGACATCGTCCCTTGCGAGGCGCTCTCGCCCGGCGACCGGGTCCGGCTGCGCCCCGGCGACGCCGTGCCCTGCGACGGCACCGTCATCGCCGGCCGCTCGGAGGTGGACGAAGCCCTGCTCACCGGCGAATCCGCGCCGCTGCCCCGCGGCCCCGGCGACGCGCTCGTCGGCGGCAGTCTCAACGTCGGCGGCGAGCTGGTCATGCGCGTGGATCGCCCCGCCGCCGCCAGCACCTTGGCGCATCTGCAGCGCCTGCTCGAACGCGCCCAGGCGCACAAGCCGGCGCTGGCGCAGTGGGCCGATCGCTGGGCGGGGCATTTCGTCGCCGGCGTGTTGTTCGCCGCCGCCGCCAGCGCCCTGGCCTGGCTGGCGGTCGACCCGGCGCGCGCGCTGGCGGCTTTCGTCGCCGTGCTCGTGGTGAGTTGCCCCTGCGCGCTGTCCCTGGCCACCCCGGCCGCCCTGACCGTCGCCATCGGCCGCCTCGCCCGCGCCGGCGTGCTGGTCACCCGGGCCGACGCCGTCGAACACCTCGCCCGGGCCCGCCACGTCTTGCTGGACAAGACCGGCACCCTGACCGTGGGCCGCCCCGTCCTGCAAAACGTCGAACTCCACGCGCCGCTGGCGCGCACCACGGCGCTGGCCTGGGCCGCCGCTCTGGAGCGTCCCTGCGCCCACCCGCTGGCGCTGGCCTTGCGCCCCTACGATCGGGGCATCCCGGTCGAGGATTGGCGGCTCGCGCCCGGCGAGGGCGTGGAAGGGGGCATCGAGGGGCGGCGGCTGCGTCTCGGCCGGCGCAGTTTCGCCTTGCCGGAGCGAGCCGATTTGCCCGACGGCGTGTGGCTGGCCGACGCGAACGGCCCGCTGGCGCGCCTGGTGTTCGAAGACGCCCTGCGCCCCGAAGCCGCGAGCGTCTGCGCCGGCTTGCGCGCGCGCGGCTTGACGCTCGAGCTGCTCAGCGGTGACGCGCCGGCGCCGGTGCGCGCCGTGGCCGAGGCGCTCGGTCTGCCGGCCGCCGCCCGCCTGACGCCGCAGGCCAAGCTCGAGCGGCTGCGCGCGGTGCCCGCCCGGCCGGTGCTGGCGATCGGCGACGGCATCAACGACGCGCCCCTGCTCGCCGCCGCCGACGTCTCCATCGCCCTCAGCCACGGCCCTGCGCTCAGCCATGCCGCGGCCGACGTGTTGATCGAAACGGCGCGGTTGGCGAGCCTGCCCTGGGCGATCGATGTGTGCCGCCGGACGCTCGCGGTGATCCGGCAAAACGTTTTCTGGGCCCTGGCCTACAACGCCGCCGCTCTGCCTTGGGCGGCGAGCGGCCGCCTGCCGGCCTGGGCGGCCGCGTTGGGCATGTCTTTGAGCTCGCTGCTGGTCGTGTGCAACGCACTGCGATTGGGGCGGCGGTGCGGGACGGGGCCGGGGACGCACGCCGCGGCCGCGATCACGCTCGACATGGGTGCCTTGCGGTGAACATCGTCTTCCTGCTCATTCCGCTGAGCATCGTGCTGCTCGCCGTCGCCGTGTGGGCCTTCTTCTGGGCGGTGGATCGCGGGCAGTTCGACGATCTCGACACGCCGGCGTGGCGCATCCTGGAAGACGAGGAACCGCCGGAGGAGCGCGCGCCGTGAACGAGACCTTGCCCCTCGCCGCCGCGCTGCTCGGGCTTTCCGGGCATGCCCACTGCCTGGCGATGTGTGGCGGCCTGGCGACCGCCCCCGCCGCGGCCGTCCCGCCGATCTGGCCGCGCGCCCTGGCCTATCACGCCGGCCGTTTCGTCGCCTACGGGGCCCTGGGGGGCGCTGCCGGCGCCTTGGGCGCCGGACTCGAGACCGTCTTGGACGGCGCGGCCGGGGGGCTGCGCCTGGCCGCCGCCGGTCTGCTCGTCGTTCTCGGAGTGGCCCTGCTGGCGGGCCGCCGTGCCCTGCCCGTTCTGGAACGTCCCGCCGCATTGCTCTGGCGGGCTTTGGGCCCGGCGCTGCAGCGCGCCCGCCGCTGGTCGGCCGGCGGCGCTCCCGCGGCCTGGCTGGTCCTGGGCGTGTTCTGGGGGCTGCTGCCCTGCGGCCTGGTCTACGCCGCCGCCGCCCTCGCCGCCGGCAGCGGCTCGCCCGCCGCCGGGATGGGCGTGATGCTGGCCTTCGCCGTCGGCACCCTGCCGGCGACCCTCTTGCCCCTCTGGTGCGGGCGGATCCTGGGGCGCTTGGGTCGGGGCGCCGGCCTGTTCTGCGTGGCCGCCGGCCTGTGGACCGCCCTCGGTGCCTGGCCGGGCGCGCAACCCGACCACCCGGCGGGCCACGCCGCCCATCATCACGTCCCGGCGAGCGCGGCGACGAAGGCGGCCGCCGAGGCGCCGAGCGCCCCAAGGTGATAGCCGCCCTCCAGCACCGCCACCACCCGCCCGCCGGTGTGACGCGCCGCCTGGACACCGATCCAGGCACCCAGCCAGGCGTAGTCTTCGGTCTCCCAGGCCAGCCCGCCGAGCGGATCCAGGCGGTGGGCGTCGAAGCCCGCCGAAACCAGGATCAATTCCGGGGCGAACCGCTCGAGGGCCGGCCACCATTCGCGCTCGACGGCGCGCCGCATCACGCGGCCGTCCGAACCGGCCGGCAGGGGGACGTTGATCACCCGCGGGTCGGACACCGGCGTCCCGCTGAACGGGTAGAAGGGATGGCGATGAGTCGAGCAGAACAGCACCTCGGTGCGACCGCCGAGCAGGTGCTGGGTGCCGTTGCCATGGTGCACATCGAAGTCGAGGATGGCCACCCGGCGCAAACCGTGTTCGGCCAGCGCATGGGCCGCCGCCACCGCGATATTGTTGAACAGGCAGAACCCCATCGGCCGTGACCGCTCGGCGTGATGCCCCGGCGGCCGCACGGCGCAAAACGCGAAACCGCCGCCGGCCAGCACCTGGTCGACGGCCGCCAGCGCCGCGCCGGCGGCGCGGCGCGCGGCGGCGACGCTGAACGGGCCGAGCGCGGTGTCCGGATCGAGCAGGCGCAAGCGTTCGCTGCGGGCCTGGGCGAAAATCACGGCGATGTAGTCCGGGTCGTGCACGCGCGCGAGCTGGGCGGCCGTCGCCGCGGGCACCGGTGGTCGTTTCGCCCGGGCGAGCAATCCGGCCTTCTCGAGCGCGGTCTCGACGGCCGCCAACCGCGCCGGCGACTCCGGGTGTCCCGCCGGCGGCCGGTGCAGCCGGCAGGCCGGGTGGCTCAGATAAAACCAGCGCGCCATGCCGCGAACGCCCGCCGGGCTGCTTTCACACCGTCGCCGGCGCTATACTGTGGAGACCGGCCGGCGACCGAAGCATGACCGGCCCGCCGTCCAGCCGAACCCCGATCCACGGAGTCGACCATGAGCGAGGAAAAGACGGTCGTTCTGAGCAAGGAAGAGATCGAGCGCATCAAGAAAGAAACCGAGCAAGCGGCTCAGGACGAGCCCGGCGACGCCGACGAGGCGGACGACGGGCAAAACCCGCCGTCCGCTTGACCCCCCCGCCCTCACTTCCGGGGGCGGTTCGCAATCAACGACTCCACCACCGCCGGCTCGGCCAGCGTCGAGGTGTCGCCGAGATCGCCCACGTCGCTCGGCGGCGATCTTGCGCAGGATGCGGCGCATGATCTTGCCCGAACGGGTCTTGGGCAAGGCCGGCGCCCATTGGATCACGTCCGGCGTGGCGATCGGTCCGATCTCGCTGCCGCACCCAGCTGCTTGAGCTCCTTCGCGCAGCGCCTCGCTGGGCTCGCGTCCGCCATCAGCGTCACGTAGGCATAGATGCCCTGGCCCTTGACCTCGTGCGGGAAGCCGACCACGGCCGCCTCGGCCACTTTCGGGTGGGCGACCAGGGCGCTTTCGATTTCGGCCGTGCCCATGCGGTGGCCCGAAACGTTCAACACGTCGTCCACCCGCCCGGTGATCCAGTAATCGCCGTCGGCGTCGCGGCGCGCGCCGTCGCCGGTGAAATACTTGCCCGGAAACAGGCTGAAGTAGGTTTCGACGAAGCGCCGGTGGTCGCCCCAGACGGTGCGCATCTGCCCCGGCCAACTGTCGAACAGCACCAGAGTTGCCCTCCGCCTCGGTCTTCTCGAGCAGGCGGCCGTCCTGGTCGACCAGGCCCGGGCGGACGCCGAAGAAGGGGCGCGTGGCCGAACCGGGCTTGAGCGGGTGGCGCCGGGCAGCGGCGCGATCAGGATGCCGCCCGTTTCGGTCTGCCACCAGGTGTCGACGATCGGGCAGCGCTCCTCGCCGACGACCGTGTAGTACCAGTTCCAGGCTTCCGGGTTGATCGGCTCGCCGACGCGTGCCGAGGATGCGCAGACTCCGGCGCGAGCTGCGCTTGACCGGCTCGTCGCCCGCGCGCATCAAGGCGCGGATCGCGGTCGGCGCCGTGTAGAAGATGTTGACCTGGTGCTTGTCGCACCACCTGCCAGAACCGGCTCCGGGCCCGGATGGGTCGGCACGCCCTCGAACATCAGCGTGGTGGCGCCATTGGCCAGCGGGCCGTAGACGAGGTAGGTGTGACCGGTGACCCAGCCGACGTCGGCGGTGCACCAGTAGACGTCGCCGGGGTGGTAGTCGAACACGTAGCTGGTGGGTGAGCGCGGCATAGACGAGGTAGCCGCCGCTGGTGTGCAGCACGCCCTTGGGCTTGCCGGTGGAGCCGGAGGTGTAGAGGATGAACAGCGGATCCTCGGCGCCCATTCCTCGCGGCGGACAATCGCTCGTCCACCTGCTGTGCCGCTTCGTGGTACCAGACGTCGCGCCCCGGCGTCCACGGCGACCTCGGCGCCCGTGTGCCGCACCACCAGGACCTTCGCCACCGAGCCACATCGGGGCGCGCGCAGCGCCTCGTCGGCGTTGGCCTTGAGCGGCACGGTCTTGCCGCCGCGCACGCCCTCGTCGGCGGTGATCACAGCTTCGGCCGGCAGTCCGCGATGCGGTTGGCCAGGGACTCGGGGGAGAAGCCGCCGAAGACCACCGAATGGATCGGCGCCGATGCGCGCGCAGGCGAGCATCGCCACCGCGGCCTCCGGGATCATCGGCAGGTAGATGCTGACCCGGTCGCCGCGGCCGACGCCCAGCGCTTCGAGCACGTTGGCGAACCGGCAGACCTGGCGGTGCAGCTCGCGGTAGGTGATGTGCCGTCGGTGTCCGGGATCGTCGCCTTCCCAGATGATCGCGACCTGGTCGGCCTGGTCCGGCAGGTGGCGGTCCAGGCAGTTGGCGCAGACGTTCAGGTGCCGTCTTCGTACCAGCGGATGTGTAGATCGTCGGCGTCGAAGGAGACGTCCTTGATGCGGGTGTAAGGCCGGATCCAATCGATGATGCGGCCCTGTTCGGCCCAGAATCCCTCCGGATCCTCGATGGACCGCCGGTACCATTCCCGGTAGCGTGCCTCGTCCACCCAGGCGCGCGCGGCGATTTCAGGCTTGACCGGATACACGGTGCTCATGTCTCGACCCCCTGGCGGTGATGGGCGTGGCCCCTGCCCGGCTTCGCCTGCGGAGGCGAACGGCGGGCCTGCTGCGAACTTAGCAAGGCGCGTGCGGCCCGTTCAAGTCACGGAATGTACGCAATCGCGCTGTGGGTGCCCATCACCGGTTCGGGATGGTTCGTGCGCCACCGCGTCGAGACTGTAAGAGATTGATATCCAAATGAATTTACTTTCGCTCCCCCTGATGCGGGGCGACGCCGTTGGAAGGCGGCCGCTGGCCCCCGTCGCCCCTCGTTTCGAGGCCATGCACGAGTGGAGTTCGTCACGACGTCCGTGTGAAAACGCCGCGCCCGCCGCGGCCACCAGCCACCCGGAACAATCCCTGCGCCGGCGTATCCCACACACCCGTCGATGGGCCGCCGCAAGCCAACGGCTGGCCCGATTCGCAACGGGTCATGGAGCCCAGGCCGGGCGACGTTCTCAACGTAAGCGGGCCAAGGGCGTGGCCTCGGATCCGGGGGCCCTTGATTCTCGCTGCCAGCGCGGCGTTTTGGGGTGCACCCCTTCGTGCGAGCGCGCCGGGTGCGAGTCCGTCTGGGTTCCGATGTCGACGCCAGCCGCGTCATTCGCTGCGTTTTCCGGCGGTCATCATGCGCGATTGGACCCCTTGGCGTGGGCGTGGGCAGCTATTGCATAGGAGATCTGGGCTCTTTAGAATCCCAGGGTTGCGGGCCTCATCCATCCGCCTCAGTGTCCCATGGAGCCTATGCCAATCAGGCTCGAGGAGCTTCAGCCGAATGCGATTGTGCGAGGCGTCCTGCCGGACACCGCTGTAACCGTGGTCAGTGTCCGCTGGTCTGGGACCGATGCGCTCGAGCTCGTCTACAAGGATCCGAGCGGGCGGCGTCGGCAAACGTGCTCCTGTATCGCGACGACGAGTCGCGGCTGGAGCTCGTGCCGAGCAGGGCCGCCCCTGGAGCCTCGATGGGGACGGCGCTCTGTTTCGCCTCGTCTCCGAAGCGCGCCGCATCAAGCTCGCGCACCTGTTCGATCCCGCTGCTGGCGGTCCACACGTCGCTCGTCGAGCCGCTCCCTCACCAGATCACCGCGGTCTACGAGGCGATGCTCCCGCGCCAGCCCCTCCGGTTCCTGCTCGCCGACGATCCCGGCGCGGGCAAGACGATCATGGCGGGGCTCCTCATCAAGGAGCTGTCGCTCCGCGGGCGACCTGCACCGCTGTCTCGTCGTGTGCCCCGGCAGCCTCGTCGAGCAGTGGCAGGACGAGCTCTACCGCCGGTTCCAGCTCCCGTTCGAGATCATGACCAACGACAAGCTCGAAGCCGCGCGCACCGGGCAACTGGTTCTCGAGAACGAACCTCGTCATCGCGCGGCTCGACAAGTCGCGCGCGACGAGCGTGTGCAGGCCAAGCTCGCCGCCCCCGAGTGCCGCTGGGATCTGGTCGTCGTGCGACGAGGCGCACAAGATGTCGGCGACGCTTCTTCGGCGGCGAGGTCAAGTACACCAAGCGCTACAAGCTCGGCCAGCTCCTGTCGAGCGTCACGCGGCACTTCCTGCTGCTGACCGCCACGCCGCACAACGGGAAGGAGGAGGACTTCCAGCTCTTCCTGGCGCTCCTCGATGGCGACCGCTTCGAGGGCCGCTTTCGCGACGGCGTGCACAGGTGGACGTCTCGGACCTCATGCGGCGCATGGTCAAGGAGACGCTCCTCAAGTTCGACGGGACGCCGCTCTTTCCCGAGCGGCTCGCCACACGGTGCCCTATCGGCTCTCCGACGCCGAGGCGCGGCTCTACAAGGAGGTCACCGAGTACGTGCGCGAGGAGTTCAACCGCGCCGACGCCCTCCAGAACGACAAGCGCGCGGGCACCGTCGGCTTCGCGCTCACGATCCTGCAGCGGCGCCTCGCCTCCTCGCCCGAGGCCATCTACCAGTCGCTTAGACGGCGCCGGGAGCGCCTCGAGAGCCGCCTGCGCGAGGTGGAGCTCCTGCACCGGGGGGCCGCCGCGGCCGCTGCCGTCGCACTTGCGCCGGCGCCCTCGATGACCGAGGAGCTGGAGGACCTGGAAGACGGCCCCGGACGACGGAGCTCGCCGAGCGCGAGGAAGAGATCCTCGACCAGGCAACGGCCGCGCGCACGATCGAGGAGCTCAAGGCCGAGATCGCGACCCTCAAGCAGGCTCGAGGCGCTCGCCCAGGCGGTGCGCCGAAGCGGGCGAGGATCGCAAGTGGCGAGAGCTCGCCGGGCTGCTTTGCGAGATCTTCACGCCGGCCGCGATCGCCGAGCGCGTCTCCGAGCCCGAGCGCGAGCCTACGGCGCTCCGCAAACCGCGTCGCCTCACCGAGCGCAGAAGCTCGTGATCTTCACCGAGCACCGCGACACGCTGAACTACCTCGCCGAGCGCATCTCGACCCTGCTCGGCCGCCCCCAGGCCGTGGTCACGATCCACGGGGCGATGGGGCGCGAGGAGCGCCGCAAGGCCCAGGAGGCCTTCCTGCACGACCCCGAGGTGCAGGTGCTCGTGGCCACCGACGCCGCAGGCGAAGGGCATCAATTTGCAGCGCGCGCACCTCATGGTGAACTACGACCTGCCCTGGAACCCGAATCGCATGGAGCAGCGCTTCGGGCGCATCCATCGCATCGGGCAGACCGAGGTCTGCCACCTCTGGAATCTCGTCGCCGAGGAGACCCGCGAGGGCGATGTCTACCGCACGCTTCTCGAGAAGCTCGCCCTCGCCCGAGAGCGCCTCGGCGGGCAGGTGTTCGATGTGCTCGGCAAGCTCCAATTCGACGGGCGCCCGCTGCGAGACCTCATGATCGAGGCGATCCGCTACGGCGAGCGCCCGGAGGTGCGCGCACGGCTCACCCAGGCGATCTCCAGATGCCGTGGATCTCCAAAAGCTCCAGGACCTCATGTCCGAGCGCGCGCTCGTGCACGACGTCATCGACGCCACACGCCTGGCCCGCATTCGCGAGGACATGGAGCGCGCCGAGGCGAGGCGCCTTCAGCCCCACTATGTAGAGGCGTTTTTCCTCGAGGCCTTCCGGCGCCTGGGCGGAAGCGTTCGCGAGCGCGAGCCCCGCCGCTACGAGGTCACCCACGTGCCGGCCCTCGTGCGCACGCGAGACCGCCAGATCGGCACGGGCGAGCCCGTGCTCAAGCGCTACGAGCGCATCGCCTTCGAGAAGCCCCTGATCGCCCACCCGGCCAGCCCCTGGCGGCCTTCGTCTGTCCGGGGCATCCGCTCCTCGATGCGGTCATTGACCTCACGCTCGAGCGCCACCGCGAGCTCCTGCGCCGGGGAAGCGTGCTCGTGGACGAGCAGGACCCGGGCGAGGAGCCGAGGGTGCTTTTCTACTTAGAGCACGCGATCCAGGACGCGAGCACGACCCGCGGCGGCGAGCGGCGGGTGATCTCGCGCCGGATGCTCTTCGTCGAGGTGGATGGCCGCGGGAACCTCTCGCCATGCGCACTACGCGCCCTATCTCGACTACCGGCCGCTGCGGGCGGATGAGCCCGGGATCGAGGCGATCCTCGCCCGGCCCGAGTGCGCCTGGATCGCGGCGCGAGCTCGAGCACGACGCGCATCGGCGCACGCCGTGCGGACGGTCGTCCCCGAGCACTCGAGCGAGGTCAAGACGCGCCGGCTCGAGTGGATCGAAAGACCGCGCGCTGCGGTCAAGGACCGCCTGACCAAGGAGATCGCCTACTGGGACCACCGGCCGAGGAGCTCAAGCTGCAGGAGCAGGCCGGGCGGGTCAACGCCCGGCTCAATTCCCAGGAGGCGCGCAGGCGCGCCGATGAGCTCGCCGCGAGGCTTCAGAGAGCGCATGGAGCAGCTCGACCAGGAGGCCCAGATCTCGCCGCTTCCGCCCGTGGTCGCTGGGCGGGTGGTCGTGGTGCCCGCTCGGGCTTCTCGCTAAGATCACAGGCAAGCCAGCCCCCGAGCCCGTGCGCGCCGTGGACCGCCAGGCCGCGGCCGCGCGCGCCCGCGCGATCGTCATGGAGATCGAGCGCCGCCTCGGCTTCGAGCCCGTGGACCGCGAGGCCGATCACCTCGGCTACGACATCGAAAGCCGCGACCCCCGTACGGGCCGCCTGCGCTTCATCGAGGTGAAAGGAAGGGTCGCCGGGGCCGAGACCATCACGGTGACCAAAAACGAGATCCTGACCTCCCTCAACAAGCCCGAAGATTACATCCTGGCCATCGTCGAGTTCCTGGACGGAGAGCAACATCGCACGCACTACGTTCGCCAGCCCTTCCGTCGGGAGCCGGATTTTGGGGTGACGAGTGTCAATTACGATCTTGCCGAACTGCTTGTCCGTGCGGAGAGCCACACATGAGATTACAAGTTGTATCTGATATTGATTCTGACTTTTTAAGAAAAATTGTGCATGACTTTCTGCGTTGGTCCCGCGGGACGCTTGCAGTGCCCTGGCACGCTGTGCCCCCTTCTGAGCTTGACATGCTTAGGGCATGGTGGCGCGCTCCCAGGGATCTGTCACCATCATCGCAACGCTTTACCCTATGGCAATTGGCACACGCGACGGTCAAGGCGGACACAGCGCGTCACCTGCCGTCTTTTTCTGTCGTGCGGCGTGTACTGGGATTTCTGATGGAATGGAGCGCAGCTTTAACCTCTGCTCATGGAAACCTGCGCTTCGATGCAAGCGAGTATGCCGATTTCGTAAAAACTGCTCTCACGGGACGCGTCGCGCAGGGCCTAGCTCTTCTGTATTGCCAAGACCAAGGGTACATCTACATCAGCCACTATTCTCAGTTCCTTTCGGGAAACAATCGGGCGCGAAGTAAAGGGCCCGATTTCGTACTGGAAAAGCGGGGCGGTTGCCTAAGGGCTCTCCTCGAAGCGAAGGGAACGGTTGCCAGCGCCCATAGATCGGCCAATGTGCGACCAGCCTTGAGAAAAGCCAAGGGTCAGCTCGAGACCGGCTTCAAACAGCTCTCTGGGCAGGTTGCTGAGGGATACGCAACGTTAGCCTTGTTGAGAGGTCTCGACGACACGCGCGATTCCGAGGGCTTTGTGACGCGAATTCGGAACACATCCGAGGAACCTCCAAAACCCACGCATCCACGAGAGGATCTCGTGACGCGAGGTAACTACGGTGTTTGGCTGGACTTCCTGGGTCTTACATCGCTTGCACGAGGATTGCTTGAACCCGAAGTGAAACAAGACATACCAGAGAGCACGGTTCGGGTATCCGAATTCGGCGGGAAATCGATCGGGTTCGTAGCTCTTACGCCGATCCTCCGGGGAATTTCACCGGTCTTGCGGATGTCGCCTACGGACTTGTTGCTCGCTACTCCTTCTACCGCTGAACAACCAATTCTCGTCGGTGGCCTCGGCTTGTCGAGCCTAGAACTCATAGCTCGCGTGGCACGGGAAAGAACGTCTTTAAGCGCGAAGGAACTACCAGCCACCGAAATGCAAACTCTCGAATTTGGAGAATGCGTCATCAGCATGTTTCCCGACGGGAGCGCGCTCGGTATCGTCCCCTGGTCAACGCTCGAGAAAGCTGAGCGCAAGAACGTATGAAAACCAGGAAGAAACTCATCGAAGTCGCCCTCCCGCTCGACGCCGTCAACGCGGCGGCGGCGCGGGAGAAGTCCATTCGCCACGGCCACCCCAGTACACTGCACCTGTGGTGGGCGCGCCGGCCGCTGGCGGCGGCGCGGGCTGTGATCTTCGCCCAGATGGTGGACGATCCTTCGGCTTGCCCCGAGGAGTTCCCGACCGAAGAGGCGCAGGAGGCCGAGCGCCGAAGGCTTTTCCGGATCATCGAGGAGCTCGTCAAGTGGGAAAACACGACGAACGAGGCCGTGCTCGAGCAGGCGCGGCAGGAGATCCGGAAGAGCTGGCGACGCACCTGCCGCGATTTCGCCGACCACCCACGGGCCAAGGAGCTCTTCGATCCGGAGCGGCTTCCCGCCTTCCACGACCCCTTCGCCGGCGGGGGCTCGCTGCCGCTCGAGGCACAGCGGCTCGGGCTCGAGGCCTACGCATCGGATCTCAACCCCGTCGCGGTGCTGATCTGCAAGGCGATGATCGAGATCCCGCCGCGCTTTGCGGGGCTTGCGCCCGTCAATCCAGACTCGCGCGCCGATGCCGCCAGCAGCGGGAGCTGGAAGGGGGCCACGGGCCTGGCCGAAGACGTGCGCTACTACGGCAAGTGGATGCGCGATGAGGCGGAAAAGCGCATCGGGCACCTTTATCCGAAGATCGAGATCACGGCCCAAATGGCTAAGGAGCGGTCGGATCTCGAGCCTTACGACGGAAAGAAACTCACGGTCATCGCCTGGCTCTGGGCGCGCACGGTGCGAAGCCCGAACCCGGCCTTCGCCGATGTCGAGGTGCCGCTCGCCTCGACCTTCATGCTTTCGACAAAAAAGGGCAAGGAGGCCTACGTCGAGCCTGTCATCGAGGGCCGCGGGTATCGCTTCACCGTGAAGGTGGGAAAGCCGAAGGATCCGGAACGTGCCAAGCGGGGCACGAAGCTCTCGCGTGGCGCGAACTTCGAGTGCTTGATGTCCGGAACGCCGATCTCGGGCGACTACATCAAGGCCGAGGGCAGGGCCGGACGGATGGGCGCGCGGCTGATGGCGATTGTGGCCGAGGGCGAGCGCGGTCGCGTCTACCTCGCACCGACACCAGAGCACGAGGCGGCGGCGACGGAGGCGGAGCCAGAATGGAAGCCGGAGACACCGATTGCACCGGACCTGCGAGCACTGTGGACGCCGCCTTACGGCCTCACGACTTACGGCGATCTCTTCACCCCCCGCCAGCTCGTGGCGCTGACGACCTTTTCCGATCTCGTGGGCGAGGCAATGGCGCGCGTGCGCGAGGATGCCGTGCGCGCCGGCCTCCCCGACGACGGCGTCCCGCTTCGCGACGGCGGCACCGGCGCGACGGCCTATGCCGAGGCGGTGGGGGTGTATTTGGCGTGCGGGATCGGTCGGTCCTCAGACTATTGGAACGCAATCGCAACGTGGGAACCTGGCGGCGGCTTTGTCGCTCACGCGTTCCGGCGTCAAGCCATCCCGATGGTATGGGACTTTGGAGAGTCGAATCCGTTCTCGGACAGTGGCGGTAACTGGCTAACCACGTGTATAGAGTGGGTCGAGCGGGTCGTCGAAGCCTTGGTACCCGGGAACGATGGTCATGCGTGCCAAGAGGATGCGCAGTCCCAGGTCACAAGTGTGGCAAAGCTGATCTCAACCGACCCGCCCTACTACGACAACGTCGGCTACGCCGACCTTTCGGACTTTTTCTACGTCTGGCTGCGCCGGTCCCTACGCGGGGTCTACCCGGAGCTGTTCGCTACAGTTGCCGTTCCCAAGGCCGAAGAGCTGGTGGCCACACCTTACCGTCATGGTACGAAGGAAAAGGCCGAGGCGTTCTTTCTTGATGGCATGTGCCGCGCCATGCGCCGCCTTGCCGAGCAGGCACATCCAGGGTTCCCGCTGACGATCTACTATGCCTTCAAGCAGACCGAAACCGACGATGAGGCGGGCGTGTCGAGTACGGGATGGGAGACATTCCTGGATGCCGTCATTCAGGCCGGTTTTGCCGTCAGCGGGACCTGGCCCATCCGGACCGAACGCGGAGCGCGCTCGATCAGCATCGGAACGAACGCCCTCGCCTCCAGCATCGTCCTCGTCTGCCGCAAGCGCCCCGAGAACGCTCCGGCGACCACGCGGCGCGAATTCGTCGCAGCGCTCAAAGAAGAACTCCCACGGGCCCTGGCCGAGCTCCAGAAGGCGAACATCGCCCCGGTGGACCTGGCCCAAGCGGCGATCGGCCCCGGCATGGCCGTGTACACGCGATACTCGAAGGTGCTCGATGCGGAGGGTAAGCCCGTCTCGGTGCGCGAAGCACTCGCCCTCATCAACCAGGTGCTCGACGAATCACTCGCCGAACAGGAAGGCGACTTCGACGCCGATACGCGCTGGGCGCTCGCTTGGTTCGAGCAGAACGGCTTCGAGTCGGGCGAGTTCGGTGTCGCCGAGACGCTCTCCAAAGCCAAGAACACGAGCGTCGCCGGAATGGTCGAGGCAGGGATTCTCGAGTCGCGGCGAGGGAAGGTGCGGCTTTTGCGTCCCGAGGAGCTTCCCGAGGAGTGGGACCCTGCCGAGGACTCTCGCCTCACCGTCTGGGAAAGCGTCCATCACTTGATCCGAGCCCTCGACAAGGGCGGCGAGACGGGCGCAGCGGAGCTTGCCCGCAAGCTCGGAAGCCGCGCCGAGACAGCGCGCGAGCTCGCCTACCGGCTTTACACGGTCTGTGAGCGCAAAAAGCGCGCCGAAGAGGGGCGCTCCTACAATGCCCTCGTGCAGAGCTTTCCGGAGATCGTCCGGCTCGCGCGCGATAGAACCCGCGCCGAGCCCGTCGAGCGCGACCTGTTCCATCAATAGACGGGGTAGATCATGGCCATCAGCAACCAGGAACGAGTCGGCAAGGCGCTCGAGGTGCTGCGCCAGGGGCTTGCCCCCTTCGTCGAGCGCGAGGTGCGAAGCAGGATCGAGGCCGGCACCATGCGCCCCGAGACGCTTCGCCGCTTTGCCGAGGACCCCAAGCTCGGCAACAAGCCGATCACCGAGTGGGACGTGGCGGCGCTCCTCAAGCTCATGTGGGATGCCTGGAACGAGGTTTTCGGGCGCACGCTCGGGCGCGCCGAGCGCTCGCTCGTGCAGGAGCTTCGCGACTGGCGAAACAAGTGGGCGCACCAGGAGCCGCTCTCGAGCGACGACGCCGATCGAGCCCTCGACTCCATGGCGCGGCTCCTTGCGGCCGTCTCCGCCCCCGAGGCCGATGAAGTGAACCGAATGAAGCTCGAGCTCAGGCGCCAAGTCTATGCCGAGCAGCTCCGGTCCGAGAAGCGCAAGGCCGGGGGCTCGCTCATCGAGGTGGCGGCGACGGCAGCGCTCAAGCCCTGGCGCGAGGTGGTGACCCCGCACCCCGATGTCGCAAGCGGGCGCTACCAGCAAGCCGAGTTCGCCGCCGATCTCTGGCAGGTGCATCTCGGCGAGGGCACGGATGAGTACCGGGTGCCGCAAGAGTTCTTTCGCCGCACCTTTCTCACGGAGAGCCTCAAGCGCCTTCTCGTAGGTGCCGTCGAGCGCCTCTCGGGCACGGGCGGTGATCCCGTCGTTCAGCTTCAAACGAACTTCGGGGGCGGCAAGACGCACTCGATGCTCGCGCTCTACCACCTCTTCTCGGGCGCCGCTCCTGCCGAGCTGCCCGGCGTGGATGCGGTCCTTGCCCAGGCGGGCGTAAAGAAACTTCCCAAGGTGAACCGCGTGGTGCTCGTCGGCAACCGCATCTCGCCCGGCAACCCGGTGAAAAAGCCCGACGGGACGGTGGTCCGCACCCTTTGGGGCGAGCTCGCCTGGCAGCTCGGCTACGCCGCAGGAGGCGCCAAGGAGGCCAAGAAAGCCTACGCCCGGGTGGCTGCCGACGATGAGCGGGCGACGAGCCCAGGGGATGTCCTGCGCGAGCTCTTCAAGGCGTACGGGCCGTGCCTCGTGCTCATCGACGAGTGGGTGGCCTACGCGCGCCAGCTCCACGACGCCGCCGACCTTCCCGCCGGAAGCTTCGAGACGCAGTTCACCTTCGCCCAAGCCCTGACCGAATCGGCGAAGCTTGCGGGGAATTGCCTGGTGGTCATCTCGCTTCCCGCTTCCGATACGACGGGCTCGCCCCACGCCCAGGCCGATGACGTGGAGGTGGGCGGCATTCGTGGGCGAGAGGCGCTCGATCGGCTGCGAAACGTGGTCGGTCGCGTCGAGTCCTCCTGGCGCCCGGCGACGGCCGAGGAGGGCTTTCAGATCGTGCGCAGGCGGCTTTTCGAGCCCCTCGCGGGCCCCGAGGCCTACAAGCAGCGCGACCTCACCGCGCGCGCCTTCTCCGAGCTCTACCGCACGCAATCGGCCGAGTTCCCGCCCGAGTGCAACAGCACGGAGTACGAGCGGCGCATCCAGGAGGCCTACCCGATTCACCCCGAGATCTTCGATCAGCTCTACGGGGCCTGGTCCACGCTGATCAAGTTCCAGCGCACGCGCGGGGTGCTGCGCCTGATGGCCGCGGTGATCCACTGCCTGTGGGAAAAAGGGGATCGAAGCCCCCTGATCCTGCCCTCCACCATCCCGCTCGATGACCCCAAGGTGCAGTTCGAGCTCACGCGCTACCTCTCGGACAACTGGGTGCCGATCATCGAGCGAGACGTGGACGGCCCGGACTCACTGCCCCTCAAGATCGATCGCGATCTGCCGAACCTCGGCAAGCTCTCGGCCACGAGGCGCGTTGCCCGCACGATCTACCTCGGTTCGGCCCCGACGGCCGCTGCCGCGCACCGAGGGATCGAGGACCGCCGCATCAAGCTCGGCTGCGTGATGCCAGGGGAGCCGCCCGCCGTCTTCGGCGATGCGCTGCGGCGCCTTGCGGGAACCGCGACCTATCTTTATCAAGACGGTCCGCGCTACTGGTACTCCACCCAGCCGACCGTCACCAAGCTCGCGGAAGATCGCGCCCAGCAGTTCGAGCGCGACCGAGACAAGGTCGTTCAGGAGATCGAGCGGCGCCTGCGGGCGGATTTGCGGGCCCCGGGAGATTTCTCCCGAGTGCATCCGCTGCCGCGATCCGGCGCCGATGTCCCCGACGATCGGGACGCCCGGCTGGTCGTCCTGGGCCCGGACCACCCCTATAGCAAAGATCCGGACAATGCGGCGCAAAGCGTCGCACGCGCGATCCTCGAGTCTCGCGGTAGCGCCCCCCGCCTCTACCGAAATGCCCTCGTGTTTCTCGCCCCAGACCGTGTGCGGCTTCAGGATCTCGAGGAGTCGGTACGCTGGTTTCTCGCCTGGGACTCCATATTGGCCGAGAATGAGGCACTCAACCTCGACCGCCAGCAGGTACGGCAGGCCGAAACCCAACGGGAGACGGCAGAGAGCACCGTAAAGGCGCGCATTCCCGAGTGCTATCAATGGCTTCTCGTCCCGGAGCAGAAGGATCCGAGCGCCGAGGTCACGTGGCAAGCGATTCGCTTACAGGGAAACAGTGGACTGGCGGCACGGGCGGGCAAGAAGCTTCGAAGCGAGGAGCTATTGCTTGTAAGCCTAGCGGGAACGCGGTTGCGGATGGAGCTCGATCGCATCCCACTTTGGCGCGGGGATCATGTCGAGATCCGCCAACTGGCGGAGGATTTCGCGCGCTATCTCTATCTCCCGCGCCTGAAAACTCCGGCCGTCCTGGCCGAGGCCGTGCGGGATGGAGTCCGCCTCCAGAGCTGGGAAAAGGACAGCTTTGCTTACGCGGACAGCTTCGATGAGGCTGCGAGCCGCTACCGCGGGCTTCGGGCAGGCCAGGACATCGCGCTGCCCGAGGTGGATGCCCCCGGGCTTGTCGTCAAGCCCGATGTGGCACGCCGTCAACTAGATGCGGAGAAGCAGGTCGCCCAGCCCGTCGCCCCGACACCAGGACAGCCGGCTCCGGAGGGCTCTGGGGCGCCTGCATCGCCGGGTGTGGGCGACCGGCCCGAACCGGTTCCTCAGCCCCCTCCGCGCCCGCGACGCTTTCACGCGAGCGTGGCGCTCGATCCGCTTCGTGCGGGCGCCGACGCCGGCAAAATCGCCCAGGAAGTGATCGTTCATCTGGCCGCGCTCGACCGCGCCGAGGTCCGACTATCCCTCGAGATCGAGGCTCGCTTTCCCGACGGCCTTCCCGAAAACGTGGAGCGCATCGTGAGGGAAAATTGCTGCGCGCTGAAGTTCAAGCACGCCGACTTCGAGGAACAGTGAGCCTGGATCGGTCCCGACGTCTATGCCGGTGACGGGGTCTCGAAAACCCCGCGGCGGGCCGATGGGGTTGGGTCGCCTCCTGCCCCGCAGCGCCTCTGGGCGGCCCTGGCCGCCGTTTTCGTGGACGGCCCGCCCTGCCCCTGTGGGCCCTGGAAACTGGCGCCTCGGCTTTCGTGGCCGCTACAGCGCTCTGGCACGACTGCAGGCCCCAGCCGAGGCCGCGCTCACCGCTCGCGCCGCATGACCCTTGCCTCGGGGCCCGGCGGGGCGCGTGTTGTCCTGCCCTGTCCTGTCCATTCGTTCGGCCTCGGGACAACGGGTGCGGTACCGCCCTCAGCCAGCCGCTTCCGTTCCCGGGCTTGGGTGGCGGGGGCAACCCGGAGCTCGGTATGGTGGTCGTCTCCGCGCTGCGGATGGATGGCGATGCCCCCCCTGCGTGGGGTGGCGAACCGACTCCAGTTTACCGTGCCATGGGTCTCGCGCCCGTCGATACCATGAGGCGCTCGAGCAAGGCAACGCCAGAAGAAGACCGCCATCTGGTGCCCGGGGCCGGACTCGAACCGGCATGGGAGGGGCTCCCGAGGGATTTTAAGTCCCTTGCGTCTACCGTTTCGCCACCCGGGCGGGTGTGCGCCATTGTCGACGGCCGGGGTCGAACGGACAAGGCGGCGGGGAAAAAGATGGAGGCTGGGGTCGGAATCGAACCGGCGTACACGGCTTTGCAGGCCGCTGCATGACCACTCTGCCACCCAGCCTCGGCGGCGCGGGGGCCGCCGCGCTGCGGGCGGCCCTCGGAACGAAAAAGCCCCGGTTTGCGACCGAGGCTCACGGGAAATTGGAGCGGGAAACGAGACTCGAACTCGCGACCCCGACCTTGGCAAGGTCGTGCTCTACCAACTGAGCTATTCCCGCTCGGCAGTCCTCCCTTGCGGAGGACGGCGGGTATTTTAACCCGCCGGCGGCGACCGTCAAGACGTCGATCGACCGCCCCGCCCGGCCGTCAGGTGCGGCCAGGCGGCGTACAAATATAGGGCCATGGACAAAATCGTCAAGGCCACCGCGGCGAACAACAGGATCTCGCCGAGACCGAAGACGTCCAACCCGGCGATGGGGTTGCGCCAGAGCATCAGCACGATGGCGGTCATCTGGAAGGCGGTCTTGACCTTGCCGACCCAGGACACCTTGACCGCCGCCCGCCGCCCGAGTTCCGCCATCCATTCGCGCAGCGCCGAGACCGTGATCTCACGGCCGATGATCACGCCGGCGGCGAACGCCAGCCAGGGGCCGGGATGCGCGGCGACCAGCAGCACCAGCGCCGTGGCGACGGCGAGCTTGTCGGCGACGGGATCGAGGAAGGCGCCGAAAGCCGACTGCTGGTCGAGCGCGCGGGCGAGATAGCCGTCGAACCAGTCGGTGACGGCGGCGGCCAGGAACAAGAGCGCGCACAGCGGCCGCGCCCAGGGCTCGGGCCACCAGAAGATCACGAACAGCACCGGCACGAGCAGGATGCGCAGCAGGGTCAAGGCATTGGGCAGGGTCATGGCGGCGGTCAGCTCCGGGGGGCGTGCAGTGTAGCGTGGATCCGCTCGGCGAGGCGACGGCTGATGCCGGGGGTGGCGGACAGGGCTTCGACGTCGGCTTCGAGCAGGCCCTGCAGGCCGCCGAAGTGCTTGAGCAGGGTGGCCGCCCGTTTCGGCCCGAGCCCCGGGATCGCCTCCAGGGGCGACCGGCTGCGTGCTTCGGCGCGGCGCCGGCGGTGGGCGAGCAAGGCGTAGCGGTGGGCTTCGTCGCGGATGCGCTGGAGCAGCAGGCGCGCCGGATGGTGCGTCGGCAGGTCCAGCGGTTCGGCGCGGCCTTCGAGCAACAACCGTTCGCGGCCGGGGGTGCGCGCCGGACCCTTGGCCATGCCGAGCAGCACGGCGTCGATGTCGGCGGCGGCCAGGGCCGCCCGGGCACGGGCCATCTGCCCCGCCCCGCCGTCGATGACGACCAGGTCCGGCTGCGACAATTCGCCGGCGCGCACCCGGCGGTAGCGGCGTGCGACGGCCTGCTCGATGCCGGCGTAGTCGTCCCCGGCCGGCAGCCCACGCAAGGCGTAGCGCCGCCACTCGCGTTTCACCGGGCCGTTTTCGTCGAAGGCCACGCAGGCGGCCATCGGCGCTTCGCCGGCGCCGTGGGAGACGTCGAAGCAGTCGATGCGCCGCAGCGGCCGTGCCAGGCCGAGCGCCTCGGCCAGGGCGGCGAACTGGGCGCTGAGCCGGCCGGCTTGCTCGACCTTGAGCGCGAGCTGGGCGGCGGCGTTCTGCCGGGCCATCTCGAGCAAGCGCCGGCGCCGCCCACGCGGGCCGGCGACGAGGCGCACGCGCCGCCCGGCGCGTTCCGCCAGCGCCCCGGCGAGCTCGTCCGCCTCGGCGGGTTTTTCCGGCAAGAGGATCTCGGGCGGCGGTTCCCGGCGGCTGTAGTACTGCGACAGGAAGGCCGCGAGCACGTCGCCGGCGGTGGCGTTTTCCGGAAGATCCGGGAAAAAGCTCTGCCCGCCGAGCAGCCGGCCGCCGCGCACGGTCAGGCACTGCACGCAGGCCCGCTTGCCGGCCATGGCCAGGCCGAGCACGTCCAGATCGCCGTGTTCGCCGTCGACCGCCTGCTGCTCGCGGATGCGCTGCAAATCGGCGATGGCGTCGCGGTAGCGGGCGGCGAGCTCGTAGGCCTGGTTGCGCGCCGCCTCGTCCATGCGCTCGACCAGCGCACCGATCACGGCGTCGTTGCGGCCTTCCAGGAACCACTCGGCGTGGCGCACGTCGGCGCGGTAGGTGTCGGGATCGACCAGGCCGACGCAGGGTGCGCTGCAGCGGCCGATCTGGTGCTCGAGGCAGGGCCGGCTGCGGTTGCGGAACACGCTGTCCTCGCAGCTGCGCAGCCGGAACAGTTTCTGCAGTTGCGCCAGGGTTTCGCGCACGGCGCCGGCGCTGGGATAGGGCCCGAAGTAGCGGCCCGGCCCGTGCCGGCGGCCGCGGTCGAAGGCGAGCCGCGGGTAGGTGTCGGCGGTGGAAAGAAAGATGTAGGGGTAGCTCTTGTCGTCGCGCAGGACGACGTTGTAGCGCGGCTTGAGGCGCTTGATCAGGGTCGCCTCCAGGAGCAGCGCCTCGCCCTCGGTGCGGGTCAGGGTGACCTCGACGTCGCGCACCTTGGCGAGCATCACCTGCATGCGCGGCGAGGGGTTGGCGCCGCGGAAGTGGCTGGCCAGGCGGGCGCGCAGGTTGCGCGCCTTGCCCACGTACAGCACCTGGCCGCCGGCGTCGAGCAGGCGGTAGACACCCGGCCCGCCGCCGACGCGGGCGAGCACGGCGGCCGGGTCGAAACCGGCGGGGTCGCGCGAATCGGAAGGCATGGCGGTGCTCAGCCGTCGCTGGGCACGTTGTTCAGCAAACCGGCCTCGTGGCAGATCCGGGCCAATTCGACGTCGTTGGAGGCGTTGAGTTTCTCGAGCAGGCGGGCGCGGTAGGTGCTGGTGGTCTTCGGGCTCAGGTGCAGCGCCTCGGCGATCTCGCGGTTGCTCTGGCCGCGGCTGATCCGGATCAGCACTTCCAGCTCGCGCTTGCTGAGCTTGTCGAGCGGCGAGGTGTCGCCGTCGATGCCGGACAGGGCGAGCTTCTGGGCGACGACGGGGGACAGATAGCGCTGGCCGGCGCGCACCGTGCGGATGGCCTTGACCATTTCACCGATGCCGGTGCCCTTGGTGACGTAGCCGGCGACCCCGCATTTGAGGGTGTGGCGCGAGATCGGCGCCTCGGACTCGGCGGTCAGGACGATCACCTTGGTGTTCCTGAAGCGGTCGACGATGCGTCGGGCCGCCTCCATGCCGCCCATGCCCGGCATGTGCAGGTCGAGCAGGACGATGTCGGGATTCAGGGTCTGGCAGGCGGTCAGCGCCTCCTCGCCGCTGCCGCACTCGCCCACGACTTCGATGTCGGCCACGTCCTGCAGCAAGCGCACGATGCCGGCGCGGACCAGATCGTGATCGTCGACGATCAAGACACGGATCATCGCCGCTCCCCGGAAACGCCAAATGCGCCAGATCCAGAGGCTAGCCTAGCCGCCCCCCGCCGCCTTGGCAAGCGCCGCCCCTCAGTAGCGCAGCAGCGCCGAGCCCCAGGTGAAGCCGGCGCCGAAGGATTCCATGAGGAGCAATTCGCCGCGGCGGATGCGCCCGCTGCGCACGCCGTGATCGAAGGCCAGGGGGATGGATGCGGCGGAGGTGTTGCCGTGCTCGTCGACCGTGACGATCACCCGTTCTTCGGGCAAGGCCAGTTTCTGGGCGGTGGCGAGCATGATCCGCAGATTGGCCTGGTGGGGGATCAGCCAGTCGACGGCGGATTTGTCCAGGCCGTTGGCCTCCAGCGTCTCGTCGACGATGCGCTCGAGGGTCTTGACCGCCAGACGGAAGACCTTGTTGCCTTCCATGACGATGTGGCCGGTGTCCGGCCGGTGGTGGAGCAGTTCGCCCTGCGTACCGTCGGCGTGGATGTGCGTGGACAGCACGCCCGGTTGCTCGGCGGGTTCGGCGATCACGGCGCCCGCGCCGTCACCGAACAGCACGCAGGTGCTGCGGTCGCTCCAGTCGATCAGCGACGACATTTTTTCGGCGCCGATCACCGCCACGCAGCGGTGCGCGCCCTGCCGGATCAGGGCGTCGACCAGGCTCAGCGCATAGATGAAGCCGGAACAGGCCGCATTCACGTCCACGGCGGCGAAACCGGCCACGCCGAGGCGTTGCTGCAGTTGCGCGGCCACCGCCGGGAACCGGGCTTCGGCGGTACACGTCGCGACGACGATGAGATCCAGATCCTGCGGCCGCCGCCCGGCGGCGTCCAGCGCCTGGCGCAGCGCCGCTTCGGCCATGTCGGCGACGGTTTCGCCGTCCGCCGCGATGTGGCGCGCGCGGATGCCGGTGCGCTCGCGGATCCAGGCGTCGGAGGTGTCCACGAACTTTTCCAGATCGTGGTTGGTCAGCACGCGCTCGGGCAGATAGGATCCGGTTCCGGTGATGCGTGTGTAGGGCAAGGTCGGTCTCCCGCGGGTCAATCAGGCGGCGGAGTTCCCATTGTACAGCCCGATGCGCGTTTCGATGACCCGGGGCAGGTCGAAGCGCACGGCCGAACGGGCGATGTCGATGGCGTTCGCGAAGGCGACGCGGTCCGAAGCGCCGTGGCTCTTGACGACGATGCTCTGCAGGCCCAACAACGCCGCGCCGTTGTAACGGCGCGGGTCGACCTTGCGGCGGAAGTCGCGCAACACCGGGTAGGCGATCAGGCCGGCCAGGCGGGTGAACAGGTTGCGCGAGAAGGCCGCGCGCAGGTTGTCGCGCAGGAAGTTGGCCACGCCTTCGATGGTCTTGAGCGCGACGTTGCCGACGAAGCCGTCGGTCACGACCACGTCCGCCTTGTCGCCGAAGATGTCGTAACCCTCGACGTAGCCGACGTAGTTCAAGGGCGCCCGGCGCAGCAGCTCATGGGCCTGCTTGACCACGTCGTTGCCCTTGATTTCCTCTTCGCCGATGTTCAGCAGGCCGACCCGGGCCGGCTCACCGTCGCCGCGCAGGGCTTCGGCGAGCACCGCACCCATGGCGGCGAACTGGTACAGGTGCTCGGAGGTGCAGTTGACGTTGCCGCCCAAGTCCAGCACGTAGGTGCGCCCCGCCCGCGACGGCAAGGCGGCGCAGATCGCGGGCCGTTCGATGCCGGGGATCGTCTTGAGCACGAAGCGCCCGATCGCCATCAGGGCGCCGGTGTTGCCGGCGCTGACCGCGGCATGGCAGCGGCCGGATTTGACCAGGTCGATGGCGACCCGCATCGAGGCGTTTTTCTTGCGCAATGCGGCGGTCGGCGGATCGGTCATGGTGACGACTTCGGCGGCGTGTTCGATCGCCAGGCGCGCCCGCCGCGACGGGTCGACGCGCCGGGCGTCGACGAGGGTCTCGAGCAAGCGGCTCTCGCCGACCAGGACCAGCTCCAGATCGGAGTGGCGGCCGAGGACGTGCAAGGCGGCGTCCACGACCACGTCCGGGCCGCGGTCGCCGCTCATCGCATCCAGAGCGATCTGCACGGCGTCGCTCATCGGTCGGACACCCGAAAACACGCCGCCGCCCGCCGGAGGCGGGCGGATCGCACGGAATCAAGCATGCCGCGGATCTCAGTCCTCGTCGGCGGTCTTGCGCGCCACCACCTGCCGGCCGCGGTAGAAGCCGTCGGGGCCGACGTGGTGGCGCCGGTGGACTTCACCGGTGGTCGGATCCTGGGACAGGGTCGGGAACGGCAGGGCGTCGTGCGAACGGCGCATGCCGCGGCGGGAAGGGGTTTTGCGTCGTTGTTGAACGGCCACGGTCGTCTCCAGTGCGAAGCATTCGGTCAAACGTCGTCGTTGCGGCCGCCGCCCCGCGCCAGCACGGCGAAGGGGTTGGCCGCGGCCCGGGCGGCTTCCGCCTCGGCCCGCAGGCGGTCGGCCAGGCCGATCATGCCTGGATCGCAGGCGGCGGCTTCGGCGTGCCGCGCGATCAACGGCAGGCGCAGCAGCACCTCGTCTTCCAGCCAGGCACCGGTGGCGATGCGTCCCTCGTCGTCCAACTCGAGCACGTCGCCCTCCTCCTCGCGCGCCGGCGCGCCGTCGGGATAGACGATCAAGTCGAGTTCGTCGTCGATCCGCCACTCGAAGCGGGCCAGGCACCGCTGGCAGATCAGCTCGACCCGGGCGGTGATCCGCCCGCCGAGCGCGATCGCCCGGCCGCGGGCATTCAGGGTCAGGCTCAGGCCGATGTCGTCGAGCACGCGCTCGACGGCCGCTGCGAGCCGCCCGCATTGTGCCGCCGGCCAGCGCCCGTCCAGCCGGCCGCCTTCGCGCAGCGCCCGGCGCGGATCGATGCTCGACGGCAGCACCGCGGACATAGGCGCGCCATTCTAGGGGCGGCCGGCGGGGCTGTCAAAGCAAACGGCGGGCCGGCGACTGGACGCGGCGGCCGGCGCCGCGGACAATGCGCGCTTCGCGAGACCCGAGTGAGCCGAGCGATGTCACCGAAGACCGCCCGCCCGTTGATCCTGGCTTCCAGTTCGCCCTACCGGCGCCGCTTGCTGCGGCGTCTCGCGCTGCCTTTCGAGTGGCGCGACCCGGCGGTGGACGAAACGGCGCGGCCGGGCGAGGCGCCCGAGACCTTGGTGCGCCGCCTGGCGAAGGCCAAAGCGACGGCGCCCGCGCTCGGCAGTTTGCCCCCGGACGCGCTGGTCATCGGCTCGGACCAGGTGGCGGTGCTGGACGGCGAGGTGCTCGGCAAGCCCGGCGACCACGAACGCGCCCGCGCGCAACTGGCGCGCTGCAGCGGCCGGGAGGTGGTGTTTTACACGGGGGTGTGCCTGTACGATGCGCGCGCCGCCCGCGCCGAGGTCGATTGCGTGCCGTTCACGGTGGTCTTCCGCCCGCTGGACGCCGAAGGAATCGAGCGCTACCTGCGCCACGACCGGCCCTACGACGCGGCCGGCAGCTTCAAGGCGGAAGGCTTGGGCATCACGCTGTTCCGCGCCCTGCGCGGCGACGACCCGACCGCCCTGGAAGGGCTGCCTTTGATCCGCCTCACGGACATGCTGGCGGCGGCGGGGGTGTCCCTGCCCTGAATGACGACACCTAGGAGAACGACGATGAAGGAGATCTGGATCTTCCGGCACATCGATTGCGAGGGCCCGGGTCATCTGGAAACGGTGTTGGCCCGCGAACACGTGCCGTGGCGCCTGATCGCGGTGGACGCCGGCGAGGCGGTGCCGGCGACCCTTGATGGCGCGGCGGCGCTGGTGTTGCTGGGCGGACCGATGAGCGTCAACGACCCCCTGCCCTGGATCGACGCCGAGCTGGCGCTGATCCGCGCCGCTCTGGACGCCGGCTTGCCGGTGCTCGGTCACTGCCTGGGCGCGCAGCTGATCGCCAAGGCGCTGGGCGCGGCGGTGCGCCCCAACCCGGTCAAGGAAATCGGTTTCTGGCCGGTGTACGCCACCGCAGCGGGACGGGCGTGGGGCCTGCCGGCGCAATTCACCGCCTTCCACTGGCATGGCGAGACCTTCGACCTGCCCGCCGGGGCCGTGCGCCTGGCCGGCAGCCGCGACTGCGCCAACCAGGCGTTCTCGATCGGCAGCGCGCTGGCCTTCCAGTTCCATCTGGAGGTCACCGCCGAGCAGATTCCGCAGTGGTGCGCCCGCTATCCCCAGGACCTGGCCGACCCGGCGCCGACGGTGCAGCGGCCGGAAGCGATGCAGCGGGAGACGGCGGCGCTGGCGGCGCTGCAGGCCGTCGCCGATGCGGTCTACGGGCGTTGGCTGGCGCCGCTGCGTGCGGCCTGACGTGGCGGCCCGGGAGACCCTCTTGCAGGTGTGGTTCACCCTGTGCCCCGAGGGCTTGGACGGGGATCCGCGCTGGGCTTCGGCCTGGGCGGTCCTGCTCGAACGCCTCGCGCCCGCCCGGCGGGCGCGGCTGTTGCGCCTGCGCCTGGAGGCGGCGCGCCGGCGCTCGGCCTTCGCCCTGCTGCTGCTGGAACGGGTGATGGCCGCCCTCGGCCGGAGCGACTGCACGCTCGCCGCCTTGTCCGAAAACGCCGCCGGCAAACCGTACTGGCCGGACGGGCCGGATTTCAGCCTCAGCCATGCGGGTGCGGCGGTGTACTGCGCGGTGGCGGCGGCCGGGCGTGTCGGCGTCGATGTCGAGCGCCTGCGCGCGGATCTGGATCCGGCGGCGTTCGCGGCGCATGTGTCCGCCGGGGAGGTGGCCGCGGCGGGGGACTTCTTCCAGGCTTGGACGGCCAAAGAAGCCGTGATCAAGGCCCAGGGGGAAAGCGGCGTGTGGGACGTCGCCCGGGTGCGCCTTTTCCCCGACCACGCCGATTTCGCCGGGCTGCGCTGGTGGTGGCGTCCCCTGCCCGCCCCCGCGGAGCACCGGGCGGCGGTGGCCTGGGACCGGCCGATCGCGGCGCTGGACTGCCGCGCCGTGGACGGCGCGGCGCTGCTCGAGGGCGGGTGGTGAGCGCCGCCCGGCGTTCGCTGGCGCGGGCGGTGCTGCGCGGCTACCTGGGGCTGGCGCGCTACGGCTGCCGGCGGCGGGTGGCCGGCGGCGAACACCTGGCCGCCCTGGCGGGCGCGCCCTGCGTGCTGTGCTTCTGGCACCAGCACGTGCTGCCGATGGTGCTGTGGCTGCCGGAGCTGGCGCGGGCGCACGGCCTGCGGCCGGTGGTTCTGATCAGTCCATCGCGCGACGGGGCGCTGGCCGCCGGCTTGTTGCCGCCCATCGTCGGCGTGGTGCGCGGGTCCTCCAGCCGCGCGGGGGTGGCGGCGTTGCGCGCCCTCGCCAAGGCCCTGGCCGAGGGCCGCAGCCCGGTGTTCGCGGCCGACGGCCCGCGCGGCCCCGCAGAGCGCGCCAAGACCGGCGCGCTGTTTCTGGCGCGGCACGGCGGCGTGCCGCTGATCCCGCTCGGGCTGGCGTATCGGCCGGCGCGGCGCTTGCGCTCCTGGGACCGGGCCTGGCTGCCGGCGCCGCTCGGGTGCTGGCAGATGGTCGTGGGCGCGCCCCTGCCGCCGCCGGCGTCGGGCGAAGGGCTGGAGAGCGCGGCGCGCCGGCTGGACGCGGCCCTGCAGGCGGCCCAGGCCGAGGCCCGCGCGCGCCTGGCCTCAGCCCCAGAGTGAGGCGGCGAGGTGCAAGACGGCCGCGGTCGCCAGACCGGCGGCCAGGTCGTCCGCCATGATGCCCCAGCCGCCGCCGAGGCGGCGGTCCAGCCAGCGGATCGGCCAGGGCTTGACGGCGTCGAAGAAGCGGAACGACGCGAAGCCGGCCAGCAAGGCCGTCCAGGAGGGTGCGACGGCGGTCATGGCGAGCAGGAAGCCGGCGATCTCGTCCCAGACGATGCCTGGATGGTCGTGGCAACCGAGCTCGGCGGCGGTGCGACCGCACAGCCACGGCCCCGCGCCGATCACCCCCACCAGCAACAGGCCGTAGGCCCAGGGCGGCCAGGCGGCGGCCCACCACCACAGCGGCACGGCGACCAGGGTGCCGGCGGTCCCCGGCGCCCGGGGCGCCAGCCCGACGCCGCCGCCGAAAGCCAACCACCAGTGCGGGCGGCGCAACAGGTCGCGGTAGGACGGGCGCGGCGCGGCGCTCATCCGCTCCGGCCGAAATGGTCGTAGCCGCCGGCCTCGATGCGCAAGGCACCGGCGTGCTCGCTGAGCAGGCGCAGGCCCGGCTTGGCCTCGATGCGGCCGATGGGCGACAGCGGCAGGCCGAGCCGGCGTTGCAGCGCGTCCAGCCGCGCCATGTCGACCTCGGCGACGGTGAAACACAATTCGTAGTCGTCGCCGGCGGTGAGCGCCAATTGCAGCATGGCGGCGCGGTCGGGCTGGGCGCGCAGCGGCGCGCCCAGCGGCAGGCCGTCCAGGTAGACGCTCGCGCCGACGCCGCTGGCTTCGAGGATGTGCCCCAGGTCGGCGATCAGGCCGTCGGAGACGTCGATGGCGGCGTGCGCCAGGCCGGCCAACGCCCGCCCCAGGGCGACGCGCGGTTGCGGCCAGTCGAGCGCATTGCCGGGCGGCGGCTCGCGCCCGGCGCGCCTTTCGGTCAGCCACCAGCCGGCCTCGCCGAGGGCGCCCGAAACGCAGATCCAGTCGCCGGGGACGGCGCGGTCGCGGCGCAGCGCGCGGCCCGGTTCGATGCTGCCGATCACGGTCACGCCGACGGCGAGCGGCCCGCGGGTGGTGTCGCCGCCGACCAGCGCCACGCCGTGCTCGGCGGCCAGCGCGCCGAAGCCGGCGGCGAAGCCGTCCACCCAGGCCGGGTCGGCCTCGGGCAGGGTCAGCGCGAGGGTCGCCCAGGCGGGCTCGGCGCCCATCGCCGCCAGGTCGCTCAGGTTCACGGCCAGCGCCTTGTGCCCGAGCGCGCGCGGATCGACGTCGGGAGTGAAATGGACGCCGGCGACGAGGGTGTCGGTGCTGACGACCAGCTCGCGGCCGGGCGGCGGGCGCAGGCAGGCGGCGTCGTCGCCGGCCCCCAGGACGACGTCGGTGCGGGCGCCGGGAATGTGCTCGAGCAGGCGGCGGATGAGCTCGAACTCGGTCACCGCCGCTTCTCCACGGCGCGCAGGCGGTCGGCCAGGCGATCGAGCACGCCGTTGACGAATTTGTGGCTGTCGGTGGCACCGAATTTGCGCGCCAGGCGCACGGCCTCGTCGATGATCACCGCACGCGGCACGTCCAGCCGGCTGCGCAACTCGTAGCTCGCCAGGCGCAGGATGGCCCGCTCGGTGGGGTCGAGCCGGGCGGGCGGCAGGTCCAGGAACGGCGCGTAGAGCGCGTCCAGCTCCCCTTCTCCCAGGAAGACTTGCTCGACCAGCTCGCGGAAGTACGCCAGGTCGGCACCGCGCATGTCCTGCCCGGCTTCGAACTGGGCGATCACCGCTTCGGGCCGTTGCGGGTTGAACTGCTGCTGGTAGCAGGCCTGCAGGGCGCGCACGCGGGCCTTGTGGCGGGCGGCGGACAGCGACACGGTCAATCCAGGTGGGCGGCGTGGAGCACGGCGAGCATTTCCATGGCGGCGCAGGCGGCGTCGGCGCCCTTGTTGCCGCAGGCGCCGCCGGCCCGCGCCTCGGCCTGTTCCAGGGTGTCGGTGGTCAATACGCCGAAGATCACCGGCACGCCGCTGCGCAAGCCGGCCTCCATCAGGCCGCGGGCGCTCTCGGCGCAAACGTAGTCGAAATGCGGCGTGTCGCCGCGGATCACGCAGCCGAGTGCGATCACCGCGTCCACGGCGCCGGATTCGGCCAAACGCAGGCTGGCGAGCGGCAGTTCGAAGGCGCCCGGCACC
Organism: Gammaproteobacteria bacterium; assembly: GCA_026004975.1. Taxonomy (GTDB): domain Bacteria; phylum Pseudomonadota; class Gammaproteobacteria; order HTCC5015; family HTCC5015; genus BPKE01. The sequence goes on along the minus strand of BPKE01000002.1, from coordinate 514,034 downwards.
CGCAGCACGGTCAGTTGCCGGTCGGCGGCACCGTGGCGGCGCAAAGCGTCCAGCGCCCCCTCGAGCAGACGATCGACCACCGCCGCGTTGAAGCGCGCCGCCACGAGCCCGTAGCGCCAGTTCCCGGCACGCAAATCGGCGGTGCCGTCGTAAAGAACGAAATCAGACATATCAATGCCTTACGTTAACTTTTTGAGGTAGATTCTTTTTCATCGGAAGACCCGTCGGCAAGGTACCCGACCACTTCGAGACCGAAGGCGCCCAGCCCGTGGAAGGTGCGGGGCGCCGAGAGGACTTCCATCCGCCGCACACCGAGATCGGCGAGGATCTGCGCGCCCACACCGTGGCTGCGGAAGTCCGCGGGCCCGGGTGCGGCCCGACCGCCGGATTCGACCAGGTGCTGGTACTCGCGCACCCGGTCGCGCAGGGTCATGCCGGCGTGGGGCTGGGTCAGGTAGACCAGCACCCCTTGCTCGGCTTCGGCGATGCGCGCGAGGGCGTCCTCGATCGGCCAGCCGCTGCAGGGAATGGCGCCGAACAGGTCTTGCAGCGGGTTTTCCACGTGCACCCGCACCCGCGTGACCCGCGCCGGGTCGATCGGCCCCTTGACCAGCGCCAGGTGGCTGACGCGGTGCACGTCGTCGTGATAGGCGATCAGTTCGAACTCGCCGTAGCGGCTGGTGAAGCGGCACTGTTCGCAGCGGCGCACGGTTTTCTCGTTGGTCACCCGGTAGCGGATGAGATCCTCGATGGTGCCGATCTTCAGGCCGTGGCGGGCGGCGAACGCCTCCAGGTCGGCGCGCCGGGCCATGGTGCCGTCCTCGTTGAGGATTTCGACGATCACCGCCGCCGGCGGGTCGAAGCCGGCCAGGCGCGCCAGATCGCAACCGGCCTCGGTGTGGCCGGCGCGCACCAGCACCCCGCCGTCCTCGGCCATCACCGGGAAGATGTGGCCCGGCTGCACCAGGTCGCTGGGCTTGGCGTCGGGACGCGCGGCGGTGAGGATGGTGGTCGCCCGGTCGGCGGCGGAGATGCCGGTGGTGACGCCCTGGGCGGCCTCGATGGAGACGGTGAAGTTGGTGCTGTGTGCGGCGCGGCCGTATTTGGGCAACAGCGGCAGCTTCAGGCGCTCGCAGTGCTCCCGGGTGAGGGTCAGGCAGATCAAGCCGCGGGCGTGCTTGGTCATGAAGTTGACCGCCTCGGGCGTGACGCACTGGGCGGCCATCACCAGGTCGCCCTCGTTCTCGCGGCCTTCGTCGTCCATGACGATGACCATTTCGCCGCGGCGCAGGGCTTCGATGAGTTCTTCGATGCGGTTCAACGGCATGCGCCCCCCTCCCCGGCCTGCAGCAGCCGCTCGAGATAGCGGGCGAGGATGTCCACTTCGATGTTCACGGCGGTGCCGGGGCGGTAGCCGCCGATCACCGTCCGCGCCAGTGTGTGGGGGATGATCATGACCTCGAAGGCCTCGCCCTCGACCGCGTTCACCGTCAGGCTCACGCCGTCCACGGTGATCGAGCCCTTGACGGCGACGTAACGCACGAGATCGGCCGGCAGACGGATGCGCAGGCGGCGGTTGTCGCCGACCGGCGCGATGTCGAGCACCTCGCCCACGCCGTCCACGTGCCCGCTCACCCAGTGGCCGCCCAGTGCGGTCTGCGGCGTGGCGGCCGGCTCCAGGTCGACGGCCGCGCCGGGGGCCAGGCGGCCCAGGGTGGTGCGGGCCAAGGTTTCCTCGGACAGGTCGGCGGCGAAGCGGGCGCCGTCGTTCTCGACGACGGTCAGGCAGACGCCGTTGACGGCCACCGAGTCGCCGACGGCGAGCCGCTCGCGGGGCAGCGTCCGGTAGGCGACCGTGAGCCGCGCACCGCCCGGCCGCGCCTCGAAGGCCTCCACCCGCCCCACTTCCAGCACGATGCCCGTGAACACCCTCAGCCCTCCAGCTCGACGACGCGGCTGGTGATCGGCAGGTCCGAGCCGGTGTCGAACTCGGCGCCGGCCGCGACGCCGGCGCGGGCGATCGCTTCGGCGTCGTCCAGGCGGTCGTACAGGGCGTGCATCGCGCCCAGGGCGTAGGCCGCCCCCGAGCCGATCGCCCAGAAGCGTTCGAACTCGCTGGTGTCGCGCAGCGCGTAGACCGCGAAGATGCCGTGACGGTTGGCGATCACCGCATCGATGTGCGAGGTCTCGTAAGGGTCGTCCTCGCCGTTCTTGCTGGTCGGCTGCAGGTAGTAGCGCTCCTTGAGGATCGCGTGCAGGCCGACGAAGGTGCGGAAGATGCCGTCCCGCGAAGAAAAATCATACTCGAAACCGCCGCGCCGGAAGGCGTCCTCGACAACCAGGCTGTGCACGGCGCTGCCGACGATGCCGATGAAGCTGTCGCCGCAGCGCTGGATCTTGTCGTGATGGCGGTCGTAGGCGGCGCGCAGGCGCAGATCGCCCAAGGTGGTGAGGGTGTCGGCGGCGATGCAGGCCCGCCGGCCCTTGCGGACGACGACGATGGTGGACATGGTGTGTTCCCGTGGCTCAGGCGCCCGGCAGCGGCCGGGCGAGGATGCGCAGGTCGCGGCCGACCGGCCGCAGGTCGATATATTCTAACGCCGGCGCCTCGTCGACGCCCGCGAAGGCCGGCAGGTCGAAGGCACCGCGCGCGCTGTCGCCGAACAACCGCGGCGCGACATACAGCAGCAGTTCGTCCACCAGGCCCGCCCGCCAGAAGGCGCCGGCCAGGGTGGGACCGCTTTCGACCAGGACCTCGTTGATGCCGCCCTCGGCCAGCACCGCCATCAGGTCGGCCAGCCGCGGCCGGCCGTCGGCGTCGGCCGGCAGGGTGACGACCTCGACGCGCTCGCTGCGCAGCGCCGCGGCCCGCCCCGCATCGGCGCGCGTGGTGACGATCAATGCCTCGCCCGGGCCCTGCAGCAGGCGCGCGGTGGGCGGCGTGCGCAAGCGGCTGTCCAGCACCACGCGCAGCGGCTGACGGTCGCTGGGCGGCGCCTCGTCCACCGCCCCGGCCCATTGCTCGGCGCGCACGGTGAGCGCCGGGTCGTCGGCCAGCACGGTGCCGACGCCGGTCACGATCGCGCTGCTGCGCGCCCGCCAGCGCTGCACGTCGCGGCGCGCCGGCTCGCCGGTGATCCAGCGGCTGGCCCCGTTCGCCAGCGCCGTGCGCCCGTCCAGGGTCATGCCGAGCTTGATGCGCAGCCACGGCCGGCCGCGTTCGAGGCGCGAGAAGAAGCCGGGGTTGAGCGCCCGCGCTTCGGCCGCGAGCAAGCCCGACTCCACGCGCACGCCGGCCTCGCGCAGGGCGGCGATGCCCCGGCCGTTCACGCGCGGGTCCGGGTCCTGGACGGCGCACACCACCCGCGCCACGCCGGCGGCGACGAGGGCCGCGCAGCACGGCGGCGTCCGGCCGTGGTGGGCGCAAGGTTCGAGCGTGACGTAGGCGGTGGCGCCGCGCGCGGCCTCCCCGGCCGCCGCCAACGCGACGGCCTCGGCGTGTGCCGCTCCGGCGCGCGCGTGCCAGCCTTCGCCGACGATGCGGCCGTCGCGCACCAGCACGCAGCCGACGCGGGGATTGGGATCGGTGCCGTACAGCCCGCGCGCGGCGAGCTGCAGGGCGCGCGCCATGTGGGCGTGATCGGCGGCGTCGAAAGCCGGCCCCTCGCGGCGGTTTACGGCCGTCACGCCGTCACTCCTCGTCCAGCAGCCGCAACTGACGCTCGTGCAGCTCGGGGGACGGTTCGCGCTCCAGGTGTTCGATCACTTCCCGGTAGGCGTTGATGTCCTCGAAGCTCAGATAGACCGAGGCGAAGCGGATGTAGGCCACCTGGTCGAGCCGGCGCAGCTCCGCCATCACCAGCTCGCCGATCGTGCGGCTGGCCACTTCGCGCTCGCCGCAAGCGAGGAGTTTGCGCTTGATGGTGTCGATCGCGCTTTCGATCCGCTCGATGCCGACCGGCCGCTTTTCCAGCGCCCGCATCATGCCGGAACGCAGTTTGTCTTCGAGGAAGGGTTCGCGCCGGCCGTTGCGCTTGATCACCCGCGGCAGGGACAGCTCGGCCTGCTCGTAGGTCGTGAAGCGTTCCTTGCACTCGGTGCACTGGCGGCGCCGGCGCACCTGGTCGCCCTCGCCGCTCAGCCGCGAGTCGCGGACCTTGGTGTCCTGGGCGCCGCAGAACGGACAGCGCACCGGCGCTCGCCTCCCCGCGCGCTCAGCCGTAAACCGGGTGGCGGCGGCACAACTCCGCCACCTGTTCGCGGACGCGCGCGATCACCGTTTCGTTTTCCAGGTCGTCGAGGATGTCGCACATCCAGCCGGCCAGGGCGCGGCAGGCTTCCTCGTCGAAGCCGCGGGTGGTGACCGCCGGCGTGCCGATGCGGATGCCGCTGGTCACGAACGGCGGCTGCGGGTCGCCGGGCACGGCGTTCTTGTTGACCGTGATGTTCGCCCGGCCGAGGGCGGCGTCAGCCGCTTTGCCGGTCAAGCCCTTGTCGATCAGACTGACCAGGAACAAATGGTTGTCCGTGCCGCCGGACACCACCCGGTAACCGCGGTCGATGAAGGTCTGCGCCATGGCCCGGGCGTTGGCCACCACGCGGGCCTGGTAGTCGCGGAATTCCGGGGCCATGGCTTCCTTGAAGGCGACCGCCTTGGCGGCGATCACGTGCATCAGCGGGCCGCCCTGGGTGCCGGGGAAGACCAGCGAGTTGAGACGTTCTTGTCCAGCTCGGGGTTGGCGCGCGCCAGGATCAAGCCCCCGCGCGGGCCGCGCAGGGTCTTGTGGGTGGTGGTGGTGACCACGTCCGCCACCGGCACCGGGTTCGGGTACAGGCCGGCGGCCACCAGCCCGGCCACGTGCGCCATGTCGACGAGAAGGTAGGCGCCGACCCGGTCGGCGATGCTCGCGCAGCTTGGCCCAGTCGACCACCCGCGAATAGGCCGAGAAGCCGCCGACGATCAGGCGCGGGCGGTGTTCCAGCGCCAGCGCTTCGACCTGCGTCGTAATCGATCAGGCCCGTCTCGGGGTCGACGCCGTAGGTGACGGCGTTGAACAGCTTGCCGGAGAAGTTGACCTTGGCGCCGTGGGTCAGGTGGCCGCCGTCGGCCAGGCTCATGCCGAGCAGGGTGTCGCCGGGCTCGAGCAGGGCGAGGTAGGCCGCGGCATTGGCCTGCGAGCCCGAGTGGGGCTGCACGTTGGCGTAGTCCGCGCCGAACAGCTGCCTTGGCGCGGTCGATGGCCAGCTGCTCGACGACGTCCACGTGCTCGCAGCCGCCGTAGTAGCGCTTGCCGGGATACCCTTCCGCGTACTTGTTGGTCAACACCGAGCCTTGCGCGGCCAGAACGCGCGGGCTGGCGTAGTTCTCGGAGGCGATCAGCTCGACGTGGGCCTCCTGGCGGCGGCGCTCGTCGTCCATGGCGGCGGCCAGTTCCGGGTCGAAAGCGCTGAGGTCGGGCTGTCCTGGGTACATGCGGGCTCCTGGGGTTGCGGGCGGTGGGGGGGCGCAATGATACTGGAAAACCCCGGCTTTGGCAGGCGCGGGCGGGCGGTTTTGCGGGACGCACGGCTGCGCAAGGGAACACCATATGCGTTAAGCTTCCTGGAGCAGATCGTCCAAACGGGATACGCCTCGATGAAACCCGCAATAAGTAAAGATCAAGCCGCCGAGCTGCGGCGCTGGCTGGAACGCCAGCGCGTCCCCGCCGAGACCATCGAGCTGCTGCTCAGCAGCCAGCATGCGGCCAACACCTACAAGGCCTACCGGATGAAGAAGCAGATCGTCTCGCCGGACGGCTGGGCGATCAATTTCGGCGCCAACTGGGCCCGCAAGCTGGAAAAAGACGGGCCCGACAAGGCCGGGAAGCGCGAACAGGCCGAACCGGCCGCGGCCGCCAAGGCCGGCGCCTCGGAGGACTCCGACATCAAGCGCATCGGCCAGGGCTTTTTCTCGCGCACTTTCATGGGGCTGGCCGAGAAGCTGAAGCAGTTGCAGATCGAGGACGTCGACAAGCCGGTGATGCAGAAGATCGCCCTGGAAGTGGACAAGGACCACCTGGCGATCCTGAAAAAAACTGGCGGCCGAGAAGAAAACCACCGTCGGCAACCTGATCCGCGTCGCGATCCGCGACTTCATCGAAAAGAACGGCTGACCCGGCCCTCAGGCCGGCGGGCGCTGCAGGGCGGCGCCCTTGACCTGCGCCCATACCGCCCGGCCGGGCGCCAGGGCGAGCCGCCGGCACGAGACCTCCAGAAGGCGGGCCCACAGGCGCCGGCCGGCGACCTGCAGGGTCACCAGGCACACCCCCGGCTGACCGGCCGGCGCGATTCCTGCGATGCGCGCCGGCAGGATGTTGACGATACTGCTGTCCTGCGGCGGGCTCAGGCACAGGCTGACGTCGGCGGCGTCGATGCGCAGGCCCAGTGTCTGCCCCGGCGCCGCGGCGATCTGCGGCAGACACAAGCGCAACCCTTCCCCGCCGACCACCGTCAGGCCGTCGCCCGGGCGCTGTTCGAGCACCCGCACCCGCCACAGGGCCGCCGGCGAGCCGGCGGCACCCAGGTGGTGCCGCTCGGGTTCGGCCAGGGCCGCTTCGAGGGGCACCGGGCCCGACAGCGTCCCGTCGGCGATGCACAGCACGCGGTCGGCCAGCGCCAGCACCTCGTCGGCGTGGTGGGTGACGTAGATCAGCGGCAGGCCGCCGTCCAGCGCCAGCGCTTGGAGGTGCGGCAGCAGCCGCCGGCGCTGTGCGGCGTCCAGCGCCGCCAGCGGCTCGTCGAGCAGCAAGGCGCGTGGCCGGGCGCACAAGGCCCGCGCCAGCGCCACCCGCTGGCGCTCGCCGCCGGACAGTGCCGCGGGCCGCCGCTTAAGCAGCGGCGCCAGCTCGAAACGGGCCACGATCGCCGCCTGCGCCTCGGCGTCGAGGCCGCTGCGGCGCGCCGCGTAACGCAGATTGTCGGCGACATCGAGGTGCTCGAACAGGCGCGGTTCCTGGAACACCAGGCCCAGGCGCCGCCGCGCCGGCGGCAGGCACAGGCCGCGGGCACCGTCCAGCCAGATCTCGCCGTCACAGACGATCCGCCCGGCGGGTCGTTCCAGGCCGGCCAGCGCCCGCAGCAGGCCGGTCTTGCCGGCACCGGACGGCCCCACCAGGGCCGTGACGCCCTCGAGCGGCAGCGTGGTGCGCGCGGCGAGCCGGTGGGCGCCGCGTTCCAGGACGAAATCCAGTTCCAGCATCATGCCGCCGGCCGCGGCCGGCGGCGGTACACCAGCCACAGCAACAGGAAGGACAGCACCAGCAGCACCGCCGACAGGCGGTGCGCCGCGCCCCAGTCGAGCGCCTCGACGTGCTCGTAGACGGCGATCGACACCACGCGGGTTTCCCCCGGGATGTTGCCGCCGATCATCAGCACCACGCCGAACTCGCCCAGGGTGTGGGCGAAGCTGAGCGCCGCGGCGGTCAGCAGGCTGTCGCGCGCGCCCGGCAGCGCGACGCTGAACACGCGGTCCAGCGGGCCGGCGCCGAGCACCGCCGCCGCCTCCAGCGGCGCGCGGCCGAGCGCCCGGAAGCCGTCGCACAGCGGTTGCACGGCGAACGGCAGGGAATAGACCACCGAGCCGATCAGCAGGCCGGTGAAGCTGAAAGCCAGGGAACGCCCTCCCCACAGCGCGGCGAGCGCGCCGCCCGGCCCTTGGGGCCCCAGGGCCAGCAGCAGGTAAAAGCCGAGCACCGTCGGCGGCAGCACCAGCGGCAGGGCGAGGACCGCCTCCAGGCCCGCGCGCCAGCGGCCGCGCCCGTAGGCCAGGTGCCAGGCGAGCGGGACGGCGAGCACCAGCAGCACCGCGGTGCTGGCGGCGGCCAGCTTCAGGGACAGCCACAGGGCCTGCAGATCGGCGGCGTTCAGCACGGCGGTCCCGGGCGGTAGCCGTCGGCGGCGATGCGCGCGCGCGCTTGCGGGCTGCACAAATGCTCGAACAAGGCCCGCGCCGGGGGGGTGTCTTCGAGCAGCACCGCCGCCTGCCGCAACGGTCGATGCAGCGCGTCGGGCACCCGCCACAGCTCGGCGGCGGGCACGCCCAGGGTCTGCACCGCCGGCCACGGGACGAAACCCAGCTCGGCGCCGCCGGCGACCAGCCATTGCACGGCCTGCTGGGCGTTTTCGGCGTACAGGCGCTGCGGTCCGCCGCCGTCCAGGCCGAGCGCCGCCAACGCCTCCCGTGCCGCCGCGCCGTAGGGCGCCAGCCGGGGGTTGGCCAACACCAAGCGATCGGAGGGCGTGGCCGCGCGCAAGCGCGCCAGCGGCTCCACCTGCCCCGGCGACCACAGGGCGAGCACGCCGATCGCGTACACCCGGAGTGTTCCCGGCACGGTCCGGCCGGCCGCCGCCAGGCGCTGCGGCAAGGTCTCGTCGGCGGCCAGGAACAGCGCGTAGGGGGCGCCGTTGACGATCTGCGCGTAGAGGCGGCCGCTGGCGGCCGCGCTGTACTCGACCCTGATGCCGGTGTCTTGCTCGAAGGCCGCGGCCAGCGCGGCGAAGGTGGCGGCGAAATTCGCCGCCACCGCGACGCGCACCGTCTCGGCCGCGACCGGCGGCGTGCAGCCGAGTACACAACACAACACCGTCAGGAAGCCGATCGGGCGCACTAGCGAAAATCCCGCGCGCGGGCGTGGAGGTCGTGAAACAGGGCGTCGCCGCATTCGATGCGCCCGGCGTTAATATGCACCACCCCGTCGCGGCGCTGCAACACGCCGTGCACGAGCAGGATGCGGCTTTCCAGGAACACGCTGCGCTGGGCGGCGAAGGTCGGCGGGGCGACCACCAGGTTGATCAAGCCGGTCTCGTCTTCCAGCGTGGCGAACACCACGCCGCCGGCGCTGCCGGGGCGCTGGCGGTGGGTGACCAGGCCGGCCACGCGCACCAGCGCGCCGTCGCGCAACGCGGCCAGCTCGGCGGCGCGGCGCACCCGCCGGGCGTCGAGCCGCGGACGCAGCAAGGCCAGCGGATGGGCCGCCAGCGATACGCCCAGATGCGCGTAATCGGCGGCCACCGTTTCGGCCGGTGTCGGACGCCGCAGCAGCGGGACAGCCTCATTCCAGGACAACGGCAAGGTCGCCTGCGAGCGCGGCGGCACGGCGGCGACCGCCCAGTGGGCGCGGTGCCGGTCGCCGGCCAGGCTGCGCAAGGCGCCGGCCGCGGCCAGCGCCTCCAGCGCCGCCGGTTCCAGGGCGCAGCGCCGCGCCAGCTCGGCCACGTTGGGCACCGCCGTACCGCGCCCGCGCCACCAGGCGCTCGGCGTCGGCGCGGCGCAAGCCGCGCACCATGCACAAGCCCAGGCGCACCCCCTCCCCTTCCAGCCGGTGCACGCCCACTGGCTGGCGGTGACGTCCACCGGCCGCACCTCGACGCCGTGGCGGCGGGCGTCCTGCACGAGCTGCGACGGCGCGTAGAAGCCCATCGGCTGCGAGTTGAGCAGCGCGCAGCAGAACGCCGCCGGCTCGTGGCGCTTGAGCCAGGCGGAGACGTAGACCAGCAGGGCGAAGCTGGCCGAGTGGGACTCGGGAAAGCCGTACTCGCCGAAGCCGAGGATCTGCCGGTAGATGGCCTGGGCGAACTCGGGCGAATAGCCGCGCGAGCGCATGCCCTCGATCAGCAGCGGCTCGAATGTCTCCAGGCCGCCCTTGCGCCGCCACGCCGCCATCGAGCGGCGCAGGCGGTCGGCCTCGCCCGGCGTAGAAGCCGGCTGCCACCACGGCGAGCTGCATCACCTGCTCCTGGAAGATCGGCACGCCGAGGGTGCGCGAAGGACCTGGCGCGTCGCTGCGGGATAGGTGACCGGTTCCAGCCCTGGCGCCGGCGCAGGTAGGGATGCACCATGCTCGCCCTGGATCGGGCCGGGGCGGACGATCGCCACCTCGATCACGAGGTCGTAGAAACGCGGCGGGCTGCAGGCGCGGCAGCATCGCCATCTGCGCGCGCGGACTCGATCTGGAAGACGCCCACGTGTCGCCGCGCTGGATCATGGCGTAGGTCTCCGGGATCCTCCGGCGGGCACGTCGGCATGCCGAACGGCCGGCCGCGGCGGCGGGCCACCAGCGTCCAGCGCGCGGCGGATGGCGGTGAGCATGCCCAGGCCAGGCAGTCCACCTTCAGCAGCCCAGCGCGTCGAGGTCGTCCTTGTCCCACTGGATCACGGTGCGCTCGGGCATGGCGGCGTTCTCGATCGGCACCATGCGCGAGCAGCGGTCGCGGGCTATCACGAAGCCGCCGACGTGCTGCGACAGGTGGCGCGGGAAGCCGCACAGCGTGCTCGACCAGCGCGCACAGCGCCGCACCATGCGGGTGGCGGGGTCGAAGCCCGCGTCGCGGCAGCGCTCCGGCAGCATCGCGCGGCCGTCCCACCAGCCAGCGCTGGCCAGCGCGTCGACTGCGCCGGGCGAGAGCCCCAGCGCCTTGCCGACGTCGCGCACGGCGCTGCCCGGCCGGTAGGTGATGACGGTGGCGGCCAGCGCAGCCCGGTCGCGGCCGTACTTGGCGATAAAGGTACTGCGATCACCTCCTCGCGGCGCTCGTGCTCGAAGTCGACGTCGATGTCGGGCGGCTCGTTGCGCTGCGCGGGACGAACCGTTCGAACAACACTCGCATGCGCGCCGGGTCCACCGCGGTGAGCCCCAGGCAGTAAGCACACCGCCGAGTTGGCCGCCGAGCCGCGCCCCTGGCAAAGGATGCCGCGGCTGCGGGCGAAGCGCACCATGTCGTGGACGGTGAGGAAATACGGCTCGTAACTCGAGCTCCGCGATCAGGGCCAGCTCCTTGTCCAGCAGGGCGTGCACCGCGGGGGGCACGCCGTCGGGATACCGGCGGCGGGCGCCGCGCCGCACTTGCTCGCGCAGCCAGCCGTCGGCGTCGTAGCCCGCCGGCACGATCTCGCGTGGATACTCGTAACGCAGGCTGTCCAGCGTGAAGGTGCAGCGTTCGGCCAGTTGCACGGCGTTGTCCAGCCAGGCGGCCGGATAGAGGCGGGCCAGGCGCGTGCGCGGTTGCAGGCAGGCGGCGGCGTTGCGCGCCAGCGCATGCCCCAGCTCGGCGAGCGGCCGGCCGGCGTGCACCGCGCACAGCACGTCGAACAGGCGCCGCCGGGCGGGCCGGTGCATGCGCACCCCGCCGACCGCGACCGGCGTCCGGCCCCACAGCGCCGCGAGCCGCTCGGCTTGGGCGAAACGGCGCCGGTCACGGCCGTCCCAGCGCCGCGTCACCGCCACCCAGGGCGTTTCCCCGAGCAGCTCGGCGAGGCACCGGCCGGCGGCCGGCTCGTCTTCGATCGCGGGCAGCCACAACGCGATGCACCCCTCGGGACGGTGGCGGCGCAGCAAAGCCCGGTCGAGACGGTAGGTGCCTTTGGGCGCGGCGCGGCGGGCGGCGCTGATCAAGGTGCACAAGCGCCCGTAGGCGGCGCGGTCCGGCGCGAGCAACACGAACCGCAGGGGCAGGTCGGCCAGCGCGAACTCGGCGCCGACGATCAGCTTCAGGCCGTGGCGGCGGGCGGCGCGGTGGGCGCGCACCACGCCCGCCACCGAGCACAGATCGGTGAGCGCCAGCGCCCGGTAACCATAGGCCGCGGCCTGCGCCACCAGCTCCTCGGGGTGCGAGGCCCCTTGCAGGAAGCTGAAATTGGAGCGGCAATGCAGCTCCGCATAGGCGGGTGGCTCGCGCTCAACCATCGACGCCCTGCACCCACCAGCGCCCGTCACGGCGGTCACGGAACACCCACAGGCGGCGGCCGTCCGGCGTGCGCGCCCAGCGGTAGTCACGCCGCACCGGCCGGCCGTCCCACCAACCCTGCTCGATGCGCTCGACCTCCTCTTCCAGCCGCCACTGCGCCGGCTCCCGTGCCGGCCGGGGCGGGTCGAGCAACCACAACGGCCGCGGCGGCAGCGCCGGGAGGGCCGCGGCGCCCACCGTCGAGGGCTGCAAGGCCCGCTCGGGGCGCCAATCGGCGCGCAAACGGGCCGTCACCAAGGCCTGTGGGCCGAAGCGGTCGCGCAAGCGTTCGCACAAGGCCGCCCAACTTTCCCCCGCGGTGGCCGCGCCCTCGAACAGCGATGCCGCGACCGCGGTCGCGGGGCGGCAAGAGGTCGTTTCCAACTCGACGGCGCGCACCGCGCCGTGCGCCCCGGCGGCCTGGAGGGCGTCGCGCAGGCGGCGGGCGATGCGGCGCGCCTCGCGGCAGGGTCGGGCGAAATGCAAAAGCCCTTCCCGCCGGCCGCGGTCCGTTTCCAGGCGCCATGCCAGCGCCTCCACCGCCAGCACGCGCTGCTCGAGGAACGCCGCCAGCCGGCCGGCCAGCGCATCCAAGGCCGGCGCGATCTGCGTCCAACGGTTCACCTCGGGTTCGAAGGCGCAGCGCTCGCGAAACACGGCGGGCGGCCGGTAAAGCGGCGGCGCGGGCGCGTCGTACAAGGCCGCGTCGAGCCGTTCGAGCAAGGCCCGGCCGTAGCGTCGGGCCAGAGCGTCGGGCGGCAAACGCCACAATTCGCCCAGGCGGCGCAGGCCGGCGGCGCGCAGGCGCAAGCGCTCGCGCGGCGCCGGTTCCAGCGCCTCGATCGGCAGATCGCGCAAGGCCGCCCGTAACCCCTCCAGCGCTTCCAGCCAGAGGCCGGGCCGCCAGCGCGCCAACCACCAGGCCGCCGGGCGGGTCGGCGCCGCCGCCCAGCGGCCATCGAGCCCGAGCGCGGCCAACGCCGCCGTCCATCTTCGCAACAAGGCCGTCCGGCCGCCGAACAAGCGCAGGCTGCCGCCGATCTCCAGGACCACGCCTCGCTCGGCGAGCGCCACCGTGTCGGAAAAGCGGTAGGCGCGGTCCGCCAGTCGGGCGAGCAGGGCCGCTTCGGCCTCGGGGGAGCGAGGCCGGTGGCGCAGCGCCGGGCAGCGCAACAACGCCGCGGTGAGCCCCATCCCCTCGCGGACGCCGTGCCTCCGCGCCGTCTCGTCGACCGCCGCCAGCCTGGCCGCCTGCCCCTCCCCCTCCGTCACCGCCTGCGGTCCCGGGGCCGCAGGCAGGGCGGCGAGGGGCAAATCGGCGACGTACACCGCCAGCCAAAGCCGCCGCCGCGCCGCCGGCCGTGGGGCCGCCGCCGTGGCCGGGCGCGGCAGGCACGGCCGGGGCCGGGCCGGCGGATCGAATGGCAAATCCAGTTGGACGGCGGACCGGCTCATGGCCCGGCCTCCGCTTCCGGCCAGGGGCAGGCCGGCAACACCGTGCCGCGGCGGCTGCGGCCGGCCAGCCACAAGCGCCCGGCCGCATCGCGCCACAAGGCCAGGTGCAGGCTCGGCTTGAAACCGGGCGGCGGCCGCTTCCGGTCCGTGAACCACAGCACCACGGCGCCCTGGGCGGCGCCGGCTTGCTGCAGGCGTTGCAGCAGCGCCGCCGGCGGCGGCCCGCGCCGCGGCCAGCAGCCGAGCACCCCGCAAGCCGGACAGCGGACCAGGGCGTCGAGCGCCCAGCGGACCCCGGCCTCGTCCGGCGGCTGCAGCCAATGCAAGCGTTCCAGGCGCACGCCGGCCGCCGCCCAGGCCGGCGGGTAAGGCGTCCACGGCGGATCGAGCAGCACCACGTGGCGGCCCGCCGCGCTCCGTTGCGCACACAAGGGCAGGAACAGGCGCATCTCCCCCAGGCCGGCGACGGGGCGGTACACCCACAGCAGGCCGGCCGGCCAACCGCCGCCGGGCAGCCGCGCGTCCCAGGCGGGCACGCCGCTGGAATGCACCCGCCCGAACGCCGCGGCCGGCCCTTTCGATACATGAGAAGTGGCTTTTAAAAGATCTTCCAACGAATTGTTTTTCATTGAAAAAGACGGCCTCATGTGCGCGCCCGAAAAAACGGGTTTCACGCCGTAATATGGATATTTATACATGCCCCGATCAGTGAATATTTATACATGCTATCGAGCGCCGTCCAGCCCCCGCCGGACGATCCGGCCTATAATCGGCCCTCCCCCGTCTCCGAGCCGGATCGTTGGACGCCTGGTCGCCGGCCGCCCTGTGGGCGCTGCTCACCCTGCTCTTCCACGGCGCGCTGGCGCTGGCCTGCGCCGTGCACATCCTGCTGCACAAGCGCGACCCGGTGTCCGCCTTCGGCTGGCTGGCCACCTGCCTGCTCTTTCCGCTCGCCGGCGCGGTCCTCTATCTGCTGTTCGGCGTCAACCGCATCCGCACCCGCGCGCGCAAACTGGGCCTGCCGCCGGCCGCGCGCGTGCCGGCGGCGGTTCCGCTGGCACCGCGCCTGCCGGCACCGGCGCGGTTGATCGCCCAGGTGTCCGCGGCGCTCACCGGGCGGCCGTTGCTCGCCGGCAACGCCGTCACCCCCTTGTTCGGACTCGAACAGGCCTTTCCCGACATGCTCGCCGCGGTCGCCGGGGCACGGCGCAGCATCCTCCTGGCCACCTACCTGTTCGGCACCGACCACTGCGGGCGGCGCTTCATCGCCGCGCTGGCCCGGGCACGGCGCCGCGGCGTGGCGGTGCGGGTGCTGATCGATGGCGTCGGCGAGCACTACCATTGCCCGCGTGCCGGCCCCCTGCTCGCCCGGGCCGGAATCGAGGTCGCGCGCTTCCTGCCGCCGCGCCTGCTGCCGCCGCAGCTGCACCTGAACCTGCGCAACCACCGCAAGCTGCTCATCGTCGACGGCAAAGTCGCCTACACCGGCGGCATGAACCTGGTCTGCAAGGGGCGGCGGCGCCACCCCTGCCCGCCGCGCCTGGAGGATCTGCATTTCCGCCTGGAAGGACCGGTGGTCGCCGAGTTGGGCCAGGTGTTCGCCGAAGACTGGCGCTTCGCCGGCGGCCGCGCGTTCGCGCTCGAGGCGCCACCGCCCCCGGCCGGCCCGGCGTTGTGCCGCACCGTGGTGGACGGCCCCAACGAGGATCTGGACACCCTGCCGATGCTCCTCGAAGGGGTGATTTCCACCGCCCGCCGCCGGGTGCTGCTGATGACCCCCTACTTTTTGCCGCCGCGCGGTCTGCTCGAGGCGCTCCAGGTGGCCGCCCTGCGCGGGGTTCGGGTCGAAGTGATCCTGCCCGAGCGCAGCAACCTGCCCTTCGTCGACTGGGCCTGTCGGCGGCTGTTGCCGGAACTGCTCGCCCGCGGCGTGCGCGTCTACCTGCGGCCGGGGCCGTTCGCACACAGCAAGCTCTACCTGGTGGACGATCACTACGCCCTGATCGGTTCGCCGAACCTCGATCCGCGCAGCCTGGCGCTGAACTTCGAAATCGGCGTGGAGATCTACGACGAGGGCACGGTCGCCGGGCTGGCGGCGCACGCCGCCGAAGTGCGCGACCGCTGCCGACCGCTCACCCTCGAAGAGCTGGAGCGGCGGCCGCTGGCGGTGAAACTGCGGGACGCCGTCTTCTGGTTGTTCAGCGGCTATCTGTGAACGCCACGCCCCCGCCGGGGGTATAATCGCGCCCCCCATGTCCCAAGCCGACACCCCGCCCGCCGTGCGCCGCTGGCGCCGCCCGCCCGGTGATCTGTTCGCCCTGGCCGTCGCCGAGGCGGCCGCCGCCCACCGGGGGCCGGTGCTGGTGCTCGCCCGCGATCTGCAAAGCGCCGCCCGGCTGGCCGAAACCGCGGCGTTCTTCGCGCCCGAGGCCCCGGCCTTGTTCCCGGACTGGGAGACCCTGCCCTACGACGCCTACTCGCCCCATCCGGACGCGGTGTCCGAACGCCTGCGGCTGCTCGCCGACTGGCCGCGGCGCGGCCTGGTGATCGCCGCGGTGCAGACCGCCCTGCAGAAGCTGCCGCCGCGCGAGTGGGTGCACGGGCGCAGTTTCGCCCTGCGGGTGGGCGGGGCGCTGGATCCGGCGGCCTTCACCGCGCGCCTGGTCGAAGCCGGTTACCGCGCCGTGGGCACGGTCGAGGAACACGGCGAATTCACCGTGCGCGGCGGCATCGTCGACGTGTTCCCGATGGGGGCGGCCCAGCCGCTGCGCATCGAGCTGCTCGACCAGGAGATCGACAGCCTGCGCCATTTCGACCCGCTGACCCAGCGCTCCACGGACAGAATCGAAGCCTTCACCCTGCTGCCGGCGCGGGAATTTCCGCTCACGCCGGAAGGCATCGAGGGTTTCCGGCGGCGTTTTCGCGCCCGTTTTTCCGGCAACCCGCAGAATTGCCGCATCTACCGCGATGTCTCCGAGGGCATCGCCGCGCCCGGTTGCGAACACTATCTGCCGCTGTTTTTCGATCGGCTCGAGACGCTGTTCGATTACCTGCCCGCCGACCCCCTGGTCGTCCTCGAGGACGGGGCCGAGGCGGCCGCGGCCGCCTTCGCGGACGAAGTCGCCGAGCGCTACGAACGGCTGCGCCACGACATCGAACGGCCGCTGCTCGAACCGGCGGCGCTGTACCTGTCCCCCCAGGAACTCGCCGCGCAGCTCGCCGCCCGCCCGCTGTGCCGCGTCGAAGAGGATCCGCAGGCACAGCCCCCGGGCTTCACCTGGCGCCCCCTCGAACCGGTGGCCTTGCAACCGCAGGGCGAACGGCCGCGGCGGGCGCTCGAGGCCTTCCTGGCCGCTTTCGACGGCCGGGTCCTGTTCCTCGCCGAATCCCCGGGCCGCCGCGAGGTGCTGCTCGAGCAACTGCGCGACCTGGACGTGAAGACGGTCCCCGGCTGGGCCGCCTTCCTGGAGGACGCCTCGCCGCGGGCGCTCGCCGTGGCGCCGTTGGAAGGCGGCGCGGTGATCGAACACCGCGGCCGGCCCATCGCGCTGATCCCGGAGGACGCCCTGTTCGGCGGGCGCGTCCGCCGGCAACGGCGGCGCAGCCGCGGCCGCGACCCCGAGAGCCTGATCCGCTCGCTGGGCGAGCTCAAGCCGGGGGCGCCGGTGGTGCACGAGCACTACGGTGTCGGCCGTTACCGCGGCCTGACGACGCTGGACGCCGGCGGCGTGCCCACCGAGTGCCTGGTGCTCGAGTACGCCGGCGGCGACACCCTGTTCGTGCCGGTGTCCTCCCTGGAGCTGATCAGCCGCTACACCGGGGCCGCCGACGAGGCGGCGCCGTTGCACCGCCTGGGCACCGACCAATGGGCCAAGGCACGGCGCAAGGCGGCCGAAAAGATCCGCGACACGGCCGCCGAACTGCTCGAGCTGTACGCCCGGCGCGCGGCCCGCCCCGGGCGCGCCTTCGAGATCGACCACGCCCAGCTCGAGCGCTTCGCCGCCGGCTTCCCCTTCGAGGAAACCCCGGACCAGGCGGCGGCCATCGAGGCGGTGCTCGAAGACCTGCGCAAGCCCACGCCGATGGACCGGGTGGTCTGCGGCGACGTCGGTTTCGGCAAGACCGAGGTGGCGCTGCGCGCCGCCTTCGTCGCCGCCATGAACGGCGTGCAGGTCGCCGTGTTGGTGCCGACCACCCTGCTCGCCCAGCAGCACGAGCGCACCTTCCGCGACCGCTTCGCCGACTGGCCGTTGCGCATCGAGTGCATCTCGCGCCTGTCGAGTGCGGCGCAGCGGAAGGCGGTGCTCGCCGATCTGGCCGCGGGCAAGGTGGACGTCGTCATCGGCACCCACCAGTTACTGCAGCGTGAGGTGCGCTTCGCCGACCTGGGCCTGTTGATCATCGACGAGGAACACCGCTTCGGTGTGCGCCACAAGGAGCGGCTGCGCGCGCTGCGCGCCGAGGTGGACGTGTTGACGCTGACGGCCACGCCGATTCCGCGCACCTTGAACATGGCGCTCGCCGGACTGCGCGACCTGTCGATCATCGCCACGCCGCCCGAGCACCGCCTGGCGGTCAAGACGCTGGTCTGCGAGTGGCGCGACGACCTCATCCAGGAGGCCTGCCGGCGCGAGCTGCAACGCGGCGGTCAGGTGTACTTCGTGCACAACGAGGTGCGCAGCATCGAGCGCGCCGCCGAGCGGTTGCGCGCCCTGCTGCCCCAGGCGCGGATCGCCGTCGCCCACGGGCAGATGCCGGAAGAGACCCTCGAACAGGTGATGATCGATTTCTATCACCAGCGCCACAACGTGCTGGTGTGTTCGACGATCATCGAAAGCGGCCTGGACGTGCCGACCGCGAACACGATCATCATCGACCGCGCCGACCGTTTCGGCCTGGCCCAGTTGCACCAGTTGCGCGGCCGGGTCGGCCGCTCGCACCACCGCGCCTACGCCTACCTGATCACGCCGCCGCGGCGGGCGCTGAGCGCCGATGCGCTCAAGCGCCTGGAGGCGATCGAGGCGGTGGAATCGCTGGGCGCCGGTTTCCTGCTCGCCACCCACGACCTGGAGATCCGCGGCGCCGGCGAGCTGCTCGGCGAGGAACAGAGCGGCCAGATCACCCAGATCGGCTACGCGCTGTACACCGAGATGTTGCAGCGCGCGATCCAGGCGCTCAAGCAGGGCGAGGAACCGCTGTTGGACGGGCCGCTGCACCGGGGGGTGGAAATCGATCTGGGCGTGCCGGCCTTGCTGCCCGAAGACTACGTGCACGACGTGGACACCCGACTGGTGCTGTACAAGCGCATCGCCCAGGCCGAATCGGAGGCCGCCTTGCGCGAGCTGAAGGTCGAGCTGATCGACCGCTTCGGGCTGCTGCCCGAGCCGGCGCAGAACCTGTTCGCGGTGGCGGCGCTGAAGCTTCTCGTCGCGCCCTTGGGCGTGCGCCGCATCAAGGCCGGCCCCGAGGGCGGCAGCATCGAGTTCGACGAGGACGCGCGCATCGACCCGGCGCGCCTGCTGCGCTTGCTGCAGAGTGCGCCGCAACGCTATCGTTTCGACGGCAAGCGCACGCTGCGCTTCCACGTTGCGGCGCGCACGCTTGCCGAGCGCTGTGAATTTCTGCAGACTCTGCTGCTCGACGAGCTGGCCGCAGCGGCCGCCTGAATCCCCTCCACGAGCACCCGATGCGCCTGCCGTTCGCCGTCCTCGCCCTGCTCGCCGCCCTGGCGGCCGTGCCGCCGGCCGGGGCCCAAGCGCTCTACCGCGTGGAACTGCTGGTGTTCCGCCATCCGGACGGTCCGGCGCTCGCCGAAGAACACTGGCCGGAGAACTGGTCCTTGCCGGATTTCGACGGCGCCCGTGCCTTCGACGACCCGGGGCTGGCGGCGCTGGGCGTGACCCGGCTCGACCCCGACCAGGGCACGTTGGTCGAAGCCGCGGCCAGGCTCGCCGAAGCCGGCCACACGGTGCTGCTGCACCGGCTGTGGCGGCAACCGGCCCTGGGCCGGGACGAGACCCCGCGGCTGCGCCTGACGGCCGGTCCGCGCTGGTGGCGCAGCGCCGACCTGCCGTTCGCGGCCGACGGCGACATGCCGATTCTCGAAGGGCGCCTGTTCCTGCCGCCCGATCCCCTGTTGCCCGCAACCCAGCCGCTGCGGCCGGTTCCCTACACGCCGCTGCCGGCCGGTGTCGGCCCCGATCCGCAGGCCGTGGTGAACGCCTTCGACGGCGTGTTGCGGCTGGAGCGGCGGCGGTTTTTGCACGTCTATCTGGACGCGCTGTTGCGGGTGCCGGTGCGCGTGGTCCAGACGCCCCAACCGGCCGCCGCGACGGCAGTGCCGAGCCCGAGCGCGGATCCAGGGCCGACCGCCGCGCCGCGCTGGCGGCTGGAGCCGGCCACGGGGCCGGACGAGCTGGACGGCGGGCTGCTGGGCGTGCGCATCCAGGCCCACCGCCGGCTGCGCAGCGGTGAGCTGCATTACCTGGACCACCCCTTCCTGGGCGTGCTGATCCTGGTGGAAGCCGAGAACGGCTGAGCGCCGCTCAGGCCGCCGCCAGCAGGGCCTCGAGCACCGCCGCCACCGCCGCCTGGCCGGCCCCCGCCGCCGCCCGGATCTCGTCCAGCGTGATCGGCGCTTCCCCCACCCCGGCGGCCCAGTTGACCACCACCGCCAGGCAGGCGTAAGGCAGGCCGGCTTCCCGCGCCAAGGCCGCTTCCGGCATGCCGGTCATGTTCACCAGGTCGCAGCCGTCCTGCGCCAGCTTGCGGATTTCCGCCGCGGTCTCCAGGCGCGGCCCCTGGGTCACCGCCAGGGTGCCGCCGGCCGCCCAGCGCACTCCGGCGCGGCGCGCGGCGGCGGCGAGGGCACCGCGCAAGGCGGCGTCGTAGGGCTCGGTGAAGTCGATGTGCTTGTCGAAAGCGAAATCTTCGTCGAAGAACGTCGCTGCGCGCCCCCAGGTGTAGTCGATCAACTGCGCCGGGGCGGCGAGCACGCCCGGTGCCATCTGCGGGCCGATCCCGCCGCAGGACGCGACGCCGATCAGCGCCCGCGCGCCGGCCTCGCGCAGCGCCCAGACGTTGGCCCGGTAGTTGATGCGGTGCGGGGCGATGTCGTGGCGCTCGCCGTGCCGGCCGAGGAACCAAACCGGCCGGCCGTGCAGGCGCCCGCCGTAGAGCGCCGAGGACGGCGCGCCGTAAGGGGTGTCGAGGCGGCGTTCCTGGAGTCCTTCCAGGCCCGGCAGAGCGTGCAAGGCGGTGCCGCCGATGATGCCCAGGGGCAAGGGAATGTCGCTCATTCGTCGATCGCCCAAATCGCGTTGAGATTGCGGAAATAACCGCGGTAGTCCATGCCGCAGCCGAACACGTACCGGTCGGGCACGGTCAGGGCCACGTAGTCGGCCTCGGTCGCCGGCGGAACCGGGCGTGCCTTGCGCGCCAGCACCGCCAGCGCCACCGAGGCGGCGCCCTCTTCCCGGCAGGCGGCGGCCACCGCCGCCAGGGTGACGCCCTCGTCCAGGATGTCGTCGACGATCAAAAGATCGCGCCCGGCCAGCGGCGTCTCGGGATGGATGCGCCAGTCCAGGTCGCCGCCGCGGGTGCGGTTGCGGTAGCGGCCGACCTGCAGGCAGTCGAATTCCAGCGGAAAGTCCAGGTGGGCGAGCAGCCGCGCCGAGGCGAATACCCCGCCCTTGAGCACGCACAACACCAAGGGATTGCGCTCGGCGTAGTCGGCGCGGATGCGCGCCGCCCAGGCGGCGACGGCGCGGTCCACCGCCGCGGCGTCGTACAGGCACTCGGCGCGCGCCAGCGCCGAGCGGGCTTCAGCGAGCGTCAGCATGGGCCTGCTCCAGCGCCAGCGCACCGGAGACGTGCACGGTGCGCGTCGGGAAGGCGATCTCGGCGCCGTGCGCGGCGACGATGTCGGCGATTTTCAGCAGCACGTCCTCTTTGACGGCGTGGTACTCGACCCAGATCGTGGTGCGCGTGTAGCAGTACACCATGAGATCGAGCGACGAAGGACCGAAGGCGTTGAAATTGACGATCAGGGTCTGGCTCTGGTCGATGCCGGGGTGATTTTCGAGCATCGCGCGCACGGCGGCGACGATGGCCGGCACGGCGCGGATGTCGTCGTAGCGCACGCCGATGGTCTCGTAGATGCGCCGGTGGCTCATGCGCGAGGGGTTCTCGACGACGATGTTGCTGAACACGGAGTTCGGCACGTACAGCACGCGTTTTTCGAAGGTTCTAATGCGCGTCAAGCGCCAGCCGATGTCTTCGACCACGCCCTCGATTTCGCGGTCCGGGGAACGGATCCAGTGCCCGACCTCGAAGGGCCGGTCCCAGTAGAGGGTGAGCGCGCCGAAGACATTGGCGAGCATGTCGCGCGCGGCCAGGCCGGCGGCCAACCCGCCGATGCCGCCGAACGCGAGCAGACCGGAAATGCTGATGCCCAGCGTCTGCAACGTGATCAGGCCGCCGGTGATGAACAAGCTCAGCCGCGCCAGCTTGCCGAGGGCCTGCACCGAGGTGATCGCACTCGAATCGCTCAGGCGCCGCTCGCGGATGTAGGCCTGCTCCAGCTCGCGCACCAGGCGGATGCCGAACCAGATCAGGCAGAAGATGACGCCGATCTTGCGCAGGGGGTCGACCAGCTCGAACACCGGCGCGCGCGCTTCGACCTGGATGATGTCCACCGAGAGGCTCACGCCGATCACCCACAACAAGGTGGTCAGCGGGCTGCGCAGGGCCGACACCACGGCGTCGTCCCAGAGATTGGCGCTCGAGGCGACCTTCTGCGCCAGGCGGTTGAGCAGGCGCTTCTGGACGAAGTTCGCCACGGCGAAGGCCAGCAACACCAGGAAGGACTGGATCATCCAGGGCTCGAGAAACGCCATTTGCGCGGCCAGGGCCTCGCTCCACTCTTTCATCACGTTCTCCGCAAGGGTTCGATCGGATCGGTCCTCACGCGCTCAGGCGCTCGGCCCATTGCCGCGCGGCCGCGAGACGGGCGTCGCGTTCGAGCGCGCCGCGGTCGAGCTGCGGCCGGCCGTGCATGCGCACCAGCCGCGCCTGTGACACCGGGTCGTGGTGGTCGCGCAGCGCCTCGAGCACGTCCGGCACGTCCTCGGGCCGGTTGCACAGCAGCACCATGTCGCAACCGGCTTCCAGGGCGCGCCGCGCCCGCGCCGGCGGATCGCCGGCCCATTCGGCGGCGGCCATCGCCAGGTCGTCGCTGAACACCGCCCCCTGGAAGCCGAGCCGGCCGCGCAGGGCCGCCTGCAGCCAGCGCCGGGAGAAACCGGCCGGCGCGTCGTCGACCTTTTCGTAGACGACGTGGGCCGGCATCACCGCCGGCAGCCCGCTGCGGATCAGGCGCGCGAAGGGGACGATGTCCTCGGCCCAGATGCGTTGCGGCGGGCGTGGATCGACGGGCCGTACCCGGTGACTGTCCCCTTCCACCGAGCCGTGGCCGGGGAAGTGCTTGCCGGTGGCGGCCATGCCGGCGCTGCGCATGCCGCGCACGTAGGCGCCGGCGAGGCGGGTGACCACCTCCGGATCCTCGTGGAAGGCGCGGTCGCCGATGACGGGGCACAGCGGACCGCCGTCGGCGCGGCGGCGGCCGAGGTCGAGCACCGGGGCGAAGCTGAGGTCCACGCCGCAGGCGAGCAGCTCGGCGGCCATCAACCAGCCGACCGCCTCGGCGGCCGCCAGGGCCTCGCGCGGCGCGCGCGCTCACAGAGCGCGCCGAACGCCGCCGCCGGCGGCAGCGGCGTGAAACCGTCGCGGAACCGCTGCACGCGGCCGCCCTCCTGGTCGACGGCGATCAGCAGCCTGGGGCTGCGCAGGGCGTGGATCTCGGCGCACAGCGCGGTCAGCTGTTCCGGGGATTCGTAGTTGCGGCCGAACAGGATGACGCCGCCGACGGCCGGGTGGCGCAGCCACTCGCGCTCGGTCGCCGACAGCGCCGGCCCGGCCAGGTCGATCATCAGGGGGCCGAGGGGCATGTCAGCCCTCCCCCGCGCCGAGCAGCGCGACGGCCAGGGCGGCGATGCCCTCACCCCGCCCCAGGGCGCCCAGGCGCTCGCTGGTGGTGGCCTTGACGCCGACGGCCGCCGGGCTCGATCTCGAGGTCCGCGGCGATGTTGGCGCGCATCGCCTCGACGTGCGGCGCCAACCGCGGCGCCTGGGCGATGACGGTCACGTCCACGTTCAGCGGCCGCCAGCCGGCGGCCGCCAGCCGCTCGCGCACCGCGCGCAGGAAAGCGGCGGCTGTCGGCGCCGGCCCAGCGCGGATCGTCGTCGGGGAAGTGGCGGCCGATGTCGCCGAGGGCGGCGGCCCCGAGCAAGGCGTCGCACAGGGCGTGCAGCACCACGTCGCCGTCGGAGTGGGCGGCGATGCCGCGCTCGAAGGGGATGCGCACGCCGCCCAGGACGACGCCGTCGCCGGCGGTGAAGGCGTGCACGTCGAACCCCTGTCCGATCCTCAGGCGCATGCCCCGCTCCGGGTCAGGTACCACTCGGCCAAGGCCAGAGTCCTCGGCGGTGGTGATCTTCAGGTTGGCCGGATCCCCCGGCACCAGCCGCGGCCGCAGGCCGAGCCGCTCGACGGCGGCGGCCTCGTCCGTGACCAGCTCGCCGGCCGCCAGCGCCGCGGCCAGCGCCTCGTGCAGGAGCCGCCGGCGGAACACCTGCGGGGTCTGGGCCCGCCACAGGCCGCGGCGGTCCTCAGTGGCCGCGACCCGGCCGCCATCGTCGGCGCGCTTGAGCGTATCGTGCACGGGCACCGCCAGCAAGGCACCGACCGGTTCGTCCTCGAGCGCGGCCAGCAGCCGTTGCACGGCCGCGGCCGGCAGCGCCGGGCGCGCCGCGTCGTGCACCCACACCCAATCCTCGTCGGCGGCACGGCCGGCGAGCGCGCACACGGCGTTGTACACCGAATGGACGCGTTCGGCCCCGCCGGCGACCCGTTCCACCGCCGCCAGGTCCGGGGGCGGCGCCCAGGGGTCGTCCTCGGCGAGCACCACCACCACGCCCCGCGGGCGCAGCGCGGCGCACAGACGCCTCAGGCAATGGTGGAGCACCGTGTCGCCGGCCAGCGGCAGGTGCTGCTTGGGGCGCTCGGCGCCGAGCCGCCGGCCGCGGCCGGCGGCCGGCACCACCAGCCAATGGCGGGCGCGTTCAGTCATCTTTGGGCGCCGGCGCGGGCACGACACGGAAAAAGGTTTCGCCCTCGCGCAGCATGCCGAGGTCTTCGCGCGCCTGCCCTTCGACCGCGTCCAGACCTTGCTTGAGGTCGTCGATCTCGGCCTGCAAGGCGCGGTTGCGCGCCGCCAGGCGCGCGTTCTCGGCGCGCTGCAGCTCGATCTCGGCGCGCAGCCGGCGCACGTCGGCGTAACCGCCCTTGCCGAACCACAGGGTGTACTGCAAGGCCAGCAGCAGCACCAGCAGCAGGGCGATCAACCAACGCACGCCGGCGGCGCGGCCGCTCAGCGCCGCAGTGCGCTCCAGCCGGGATAACGGGCGGCGTCGCCGAGCGCCTCTTCGATGCGCAGCAACTGGTTGTACTTGGCGACGCGGTCCGAACGCGACATGGAGCCGGTCTTGATCTGGCCGGTGGCGGTGGCCACGGCCAGATCCGCGATGGTGGTGTCCTCGGTTTCACCGGAACGGTGCGAAATCACCGCGCGGTAGCCGGCCGCGTGCGCGGTGCGGATGGCGTCCAGGGTCTCGGTCAGCGTGCCGATCTGGTTCACCTTGATGAGGATGGCATTGGCGATGCCGCGCTCGATGCCCTCCTTGAGGATGCGGGTGTTGGTCACGAACAGGTCGTCGCCGACCAACTGGATGCGGCCGCCGAGCTTGTCGGTGAGGTACTTCCAGCCGTCCCAGTCGTTCTGGTCCATGCCGTCCTCGATGCTCACGATCGGGTACTGGTCCACCCAGGCGGCGAGCTGGTCGGCGAACTGCTGCGAGTCGTAGCGCTTGCCCTCCGAGGCCAGGGTGTAGACCCCGTCGGCGTAGAACTCGGAGCTGGCGACGTCCAGGCCGAGGGCGATGTCTTCGCCGGCCTTGTAGCCGGCGCGCTCGATCGCCTCGAGGATGGTGTCCAGCGCTTCCTGGTTGGAGCGCAGGTCGGGCGCGAAACCGCCCTCGTCGCCGACGGCGGTGGAAAAGCCCTTGCTCTTGAGCACCGACTTGAGGGTGTGGAAGACCTCGGCGCCGTAGCGGATCGCCTCGCTGAAGGTCGGGGCGCCCACCGGCAGGATCATGAACTCCTGCATGTCCACGCTGTTGTCGGCGTGGGCGCCGCCGTTGATGATGTTCATCATCGGCACCGGCAGGCACAGGATCGTCGCCCTCGGCCAGGTGCCGCCACAGCGGCAGGCCGCGCTCGACCGCCGCACAGCGCGCCGCGGCCAGCGACACGGCGAGGATCGCGTTGGCGCCCAGGCGGCCCTTGTTCTCGGTGCCGTCCAGCTCGATGAGCTTGCGGTCGATGCCCGCCTGGTCGGCCACCTCGTGGCCGAGCAGCGCCTGGCGGATCTCGGTGTTGACGTTGTTCACCGCCTTGGTGACGCCCTTGCCCAGGAAACGGCGCTTGTCGCCGTCCCGCAATTCCACGGCTTCACGCTCGCCGGTGGAGGCGCCGGACGGCACCATGGCGATGGCCCGGGCGCCGGCGGCGCTGGCCACTTCGGCTTCCACGGTCGGGTTCCCGCGCGAATCGATGATCTGGCGGGCCTTGATTTCGATGATCTCGGACATGCTCGCTCCAGGTGTCAGGCTGCGTTGATCGGGAATCACGCCGCGCTGCGGCGGCCGGTCGGCTTCAAGAGGCCGAAGCGGCGGCGCGGTATTGTAGCGCCGCCTGGATGAAGCCGGTGAACAAGGGGTGGCCGTCGCGGGGCGTGGAGGTGAATTCGGGGTGGAACTGGCAGCCGACGAACCACGGATGGTCCGGCAGCTCGACCACTTCCACCAGGCTGCGGTCGCCCGACCAGCCCGAGACGCGCAGCCCCGCGGCGGTCAGCGGTTCGAGGTAGCGGTTGTTGAACTCGTAGCGGTGGCGATGGCGCTCGCTGATCTGCGTGGCGCCGTACAAGCGTTCCACCCGCGAGCCCGGCTCCAGCAGGCAGGGCTGGGCGCCCAGCCGCATGGTGCCGCCCAGGTCGCCGCCCGGCTGCTGCTGCTTGAGACGGCCGTCGCGGTCCTGCCACTCGGTGATCAATGCGATCACCGGGTGCGGGGTGTTCGGATCGAACTCGGTGCTGTTCGCCCCTTCCAGGCCGGCGCGGTTGCGGGCGAACTCGATCACCGCGACCTGCATGCCCAGGCAGATGCCCAGGTACGGCACGCCGTGCTCGCGCGCCCAGCGCGCCGCGGCGATCTTGCCCTCGATGCCGCGGTTGCCGAAGCCCCCGGGCACCAGGATGGCGTCGGCGCCGGCGAGCAACTGCGGCCCCTCGCGCTCGATGCGCTCCGAGTCGATGTAACGCACGCTCACCCGGCTGCGCGTCTGGATGCCGGCGTGCACCAGGGCCTCGTTGAGCGACTTGTAGGAATCGACCAGGTCGACGTATTTGCCGACCATGGCCACGGTGACTTCGCCGGCGGTGGGGTGCTCGATGGCCTCCACCACCCGGTCCCACTCGCTCAGGTCGGCCGGCGGCGCTTCCAGACCGAGTCGCTCGACGACGATGTCGTCCAGGCCCTGTTCGTGCAGGCGGCGCGGGATCTGGTAGATGATGCGCGCGTTCTCGCAGGAAATGACCGCCCGTTCCTCGACGTTGGTGAACAGGGCGATCTTGCGCCGCTCCTCCTCGCGCAGCGGGCGCTCGGCGCGGCACAGCAGAATGTCGGGCTGGATGCCGATCGAGCGCAGCTCCTTGACCGAATGCTGGGTCGGCTTGGTCTTGATCTCGCCGGCGGTGGCGATGTACGGCACCAGGGTCAGATGGATGAACAGGCTGTTGCCGCGGCCCAGTTCGATCGCCATCTGGCGGATCGCCTCCAGGAACGGCAGCGATTCGATGTCGCCGACCGTGCCGCCGATCTCGACCAGGGCGACGTCGGCGTCGCCGGCGCCTTCCTTGAGCAGGCGTTTGATCTCGTCGGTGACGTGCGGGATGACCTGCACCGTCGCCCCGAGATAGTCGCCGCGGCGCTCCTTCTGCAGCACGTTGGCGTACACCCGGCCGGTGGTGAAATTGTTCTTCTGGCTGGTGCGGCTGCGCACGAAGCGCTCGTAGTGCCCCAGGTCGAGGTCCGTCTCGGCGCCGTCGTCGGTGACGTAGACCTCGCCGTGCTGGAAGGGGCTCATCGTCCCGGGATCGACGTTGATGTAGGGGTCGAGCTTGAGCAGCGCGACCTTGAGGCGGCGGGCCTCGAGGATGGCGCCCAGCGAGGCCGAGGCGATGCCCTTGCCCAGGGACGAAACGACACCGCCGGTGATGAAAATGTATCGGGTCATGCGCTGATCACGGTCGGAGGGGCGGCGCCGGCGGCGCCGGACGCAATGGTAACCCGAAGGGCGGCGGCGGCTCAATGAACGCGGGCGGGCGGCGGCCCGCACGTGGCGCTTGCACCTTGGCGCGCGCTCGTTATCCTATGCGCATGCCAAACCCGATCCCAGTCCTGGTTCTCGGCGGTCTGCTCGCCCTGTCGGGGCCGGCGTCCGCCCAGACCGAACAGGCGCCGGACGCACCGGCCGCCTCCGCCGGCACGGCGGAAAAATCCACCTGCGTCGCCCCCGAGACGCCGGCCATCCCCAACGGCCGGCGCGTCGACGAGAAGGCCATGCGCGAGGCCCATGCGCGCGTGACCGAATTCCTGGCGGCGAGCGAGCGCTACCGCGCTTGCCTGGAAGACACGCTGCGCGACGTCGAACGGGCCGGCGATCCCAAGGTGGTCGAGGTGCTCAACGAGATGATCGTCGAGGCGCTGGAAACCGACCAGCTGGTCGCCGACACCTTCAACCGCGAGCTGCGCGCTTTCCGCGCCCGCCATCGCGACAGCGAGCCCTGACCCGCCCCGGGGCGCGCTCACCCGCCTAGGCACCCGGTTCCGTCGGCCCGCGCCGCCAGCGCGCCGCCACCAGGGGCGGGTCGAGGCCGAACACGGCGATCAATTCCTCGCCGGCGAACAGCAAGGGCAGGCGGCCGCGCAGCCACGGCGGCACTCCGCGTTCCTGCAGCAGTTTTTTCAGCGACCGATGCCCGGCGGCGGTCTCGAGGCGCTCGCCGCCGCGGCGCAGGCGCAGGGTCAAGTCCGGGGGCAGCCGGGCCGGGTCCAGGCCGGCGCGCGCCAGCGCGGCCGCGTCCACCGTCACCAGCGCGCCCGGCAAGCTCAGTGGGCGCGCCGGATCGAAGGGGGCGGCCGCGGCCGGCGGCCGCGGCTCGTCCTCGACCAGATACAAGGCATCCCGGTGGCGGCGCAGGGCCGTTCCCCGCCAACACACCGCCGGTGCGGCATCGCCGCGCGCCGCGATCATGCCCTCGATCTGCCGCAACACCGCGGCCGGCGGCGGCCGCAGGCCGGCGTGCTGCAACCAGCGGCGCAGGGCGTTGCGCCGCCGCGCGGCCGAGAGGGTCCGCAAGGGACCGAGCGGCAGGCGGCGCGCTTCGGCGCCGACGGCCTGCAGATCCTCGTCGGCCCGCTCGGCGAGCAAGGCCGCCGCTTCGGCCTGCAGTTCGGCGGCGCGCGCGAGCGTCTTGTCCGCCGCCGGCCAGTGGCGGCGCAGCACCGGCAACAGTTGCCGTCGCAGGCGACCGCGGCCGAACGCCGGATCGACGTTGCTCGGATCCTCGACCCAACGCAGGCCGTGCCGCTGCGCCCAGGCGCGCAGCACCTCGCGGCCCAGCCCGAGAAACGGTCGGCCGATGCGGCCGGCGCCGAACGGCGCCAGCGCCGGCATGCCCGCCAGGCCGGCGGGTCCGGCGCCGCGCAGCAACTGCAACAACAGCGTTTCGACCTGGTCGTCGCGGTGCTGGGCGGTGAGCAGCAGAGCGCCGGGTGGCAGCAGCCGCAGGAACGCGGCGCGGCGGGCGCGGCGCGCCGCCGCCTCGGGACTCTCGCGCGGCCCGGGGCGGGCGTCCACGCGCTCGACGTGCAAAGCGACACCGAGGCGGGCGCAGGTCGCCCGGCAATGCGCCACCCAATCGGCGGCGGCCGGCTGGAGGCCGTGGTCGACGTGGATGGCCTCGACCGCGCCCGCCCCCAGGCGCTCGACGGCCACGTGCAGCAACACGCTGGAATCCAGGCCGCCGCTGTAGGCCAGGAGAATCCCCTGCTGCCCGCCCGCCCGCTCGAGCAAGGCGTCCAGTGCCGCGGCCGGATTCATCGCCCCCTCCGGCCGGGCAGGGCCGTGCGTTCAGACGTCGGCGCTCTTGAACACACCGTAGCGCAGGATGCGCGCCATGCGCTGTTCGACCAGGCGGTCGGGCTGCACGGCGTTGAGCTGTTCGAGGCGCGCCAGCAGGGCCTTCTTCAAGGTGGCGGCCGTCGCGTCCGGGTCGCGATGGGCGCCGCCGAGCGGCTCGGGCAAGACCTCGTCGACCAGGCCCAGCTGGGCGAGGCGCTGGGCGGTGATGCCCATCGCCGCGGCCGCCTCCGGCGCCTTTTCGGCGCTCTTCCAGAGAATGGAGGCACAGCCTTCCGGCGAGATCACGGAGTAGACCGAATATTGCAGCATCAACAGGCAATCGCCGACACCGATCGCCAGCGCGCCGCCCGACCCGCCTTCGCCGATCACCGTGCACACGATGGGGGTGCGCAGCCGCGCCATCACGAACAGGTTGCGCGCGATCGCCTCGCTCTGGCCGCGCTCCTCGGCGTCGATGCCCGGGTAGGCGCCGGGCGTGTCGATGAACGTCAGCACCGGCAGGCCGAAACGCTCGGCGAGCTGCATCAGCCGCAAGGCCTTGCGATAGCCTTCCGGCTTGGGCATGCCGAAGTTGCGGTGCAGCTTTTCCTTGGTATCGCGGCCCTTCTGATGCCCGATGACCATCACCGGCCGCCCCTCCAGGCGGGCGAGCCCGCCGACGATCGCCGGATCGTCGCCGAAGAGGCGGTCGCCGTGCAGCTCATGGAACTCCGAGAAGATGCGCGGGATATAGTCCAGCGTGTACGGCCGCAGCGGATGGCGGGCGACCAGCGACACCTGGTGATCGGTCAGGCGCGCGAAGATCTGCTCGGTCAACGCCCGGCATTTCTTTTCCAGATGGGCGATCTCCCCCTGGATGTCCAGGCCGCGGCCGTCGTCGAGATGGCGCAATTCCTGGATCTTGGCTTCGAGTTCGGCGATCGGCTGTTCGAATTCCAGGTAATTGGGATTCATCTTCGGTGCTCCGGGACCGGCGGTCCCATGGTAATGCCGCGCCCGGCCGGCGTCACCCTCAGGCGAGCCAGGCGCGGGCGTTGAGGAACAGGCGCAGCCAGGGGCTGTCCTCGCCCCACTCCTCGGGTCGCCAGCTCAGTTGCACGCTGCGGAACACGCGCTCCGGGTGCGGCATCATGATCGTCACCCGGCCGTCGGCGCTGCACAGCCCGGTCACGCCGCCGGCCGAACCGTTGGGGTTGTACGGGTAACGCTCGGTGGGCCGGCCCTGGGGATCGACGTAGCGTAACACCACCCGCCCGTCCGGCGGCCCGGCCTCGAACACCGCCCTGCCCTCGCCGTGTGAGACCACCACCGGCAGGTGGCTGCCGGCCATGCCGGCGAACAGGATCGACGGGCTGGGCAGGACCTCCACCTCGACCAGGCGGGCCTCGTACTGCTCGGACAGGTTGCGCTCGAAACGCGGCCAGCCTTCGCTGCCCGGGATCAGCTCGCGCAGGCGGGACAGCATCTGGCAGCCGTTGCACACCCCGAGCGTGAAGGTGTCCTGGCGGGCGAAAAACGCCGCGAAAGCATCACGCAACGCGGCGTTGTACAGGATCGTCTTCGCCCAGCCGCCGCCGGCGCCGAGCACGTCGCCGTAGGAAAATCCGCCGCAGGCCGCCAGCCCCTTGAAATCCTCGAGCCCGACCCGACCGGCGAGCAAATCGCTCATGTGCACGTCGACGGCCTCGAAGCCGGCGCGGTCGAAGGCCGCCGCCATCTCGTAATGACCGTTCACGCCCTGCTCGCGCAGGATCGCCACCTTCGGCCGGACACCCTTCTTCACGTAGGGCGCCGCCGGATTCTCGGCCGGGTCGAAACTCAAACGCGCGTACAGGCCGGTGTTTTCCGCCTCCACGTGCGTGTTCCACTCGGATTCGGCGCAGGCGGGGTTGTCCCGCAAGGCCTGCATGCGATAGGACGTTTCCGCCCACAGGCGCTGCAGTTTCGCCCGCTCCTCGACGTACAGCGTTTCGCCGTCGGCCCGCAGCAACACCTGGTCGGTCGTGTTCGGTCGGCCGATGACGTGGCAGACCGACTCCAGGCCGTGACGCTTGATCGACGCCTCGATCGCCGGCTCGTCCGCCAGGCGGTACTGCACGACCGCGCCCAGCTCCTCGTTGAACAAGGCCGCCACCACCTCGTCCGCCCCCAGGGTGTCCAGGTCCACCGTGACCCCGCAACGGCCGGCGAAGGCCATCTCACACAGGGTGACGAACAAACCGCCGTCGGAACGGTCGTGGTAGGCAAGCAACAGGCCCGCATCGCGCACCGCGGTCAGCCAGCGCACGAAGCGCTTGAACAAGGGCACGTCGTCCAGGTCCGGGGTCTCGTGGCCCATTTGGCGGAAGACCTGCGCCAGCGCCGACCCGCCCATGCGGTTCTTGCCCCCGCCGAGGTCGATCAGCAGCAACCGCGTCTCGCCGCAGTCCAGCCGCAACTGCGGCGTCAGGCTGCGCCGCACGTCGCCCACCGGCGCCGCGGCCGTCACCACCAGCGAGAGCGGCGCGACCATCTCCCGCTGGCAACCGGCCTGTCGCCAGCGCGTGTACATCGAAACCGAGTCCTTGCCGACCGGGATCGACAGGCCCAACGCCGGGCACAGCCCCTCGGCCACGGCCTGCACCGTGTCGTACAACGCCGCGTCCTCGCCGGGAATGTCCGCGGCCACCATCCAGTTGGCCGACAACTTCACATCCTCCAGGCGGCGCACGTCGGCGGCCAGCAGGTTGGTCAAGGCCTCACCCACCGCCATCCGCCCCGAGGCCGGCGGGTCGATCACCGCCAACACGGGGCGCTCGCCCAAGGCCACCGCCTCGCCGCGGTAGCCCTCGAAATCGGCCAGCGTCACCCCACAATCCGCGACCGGCACCTGCCAGGGACCGACCATCTGATCGCGGGACACGAGACCCCCGACGCTGCGGTCGGCGATGGTCACCAGAAAGCCCTTGCCGGCCACCGCCGGCAAACGCAGCACGCGGCGCGCCGCCTCGCCGATGTCGATGTAATCCGGCTCGAACTCCTGCAACTCGCCCAAGACGTGCACGGCCTCACGGCGCATCCGCGGCGGCTCGGCCAGGAGCACCTCCAGCGGCATGTCCACCGGCGGCTCGTCGAAGAGGCGGTCCGTCACCGTCAGACGGGTCTCCTCGGTCACCTGGCCGAGCACCGCGACCGGGCAACGCTCGCGTTCGCAGGCGGCCAGAAAGCGTCTGAGGGCCTTCTCCTTGACCACCAGCACATAGCGTTCCTGGGACTCGTTGCACCAGATCTCCATCGGCGACAGGCCCGGCTCGGCCACCGGCACCTCGCGCAGCTCCAGGCGCGCGCCGCGCTTGCCGCCCCAGACCAGCTCCGGAATCGCGTTCGACAGTCCCCCCGCACCGACGTCGTGGATGGACAGGATCGGGTTGCGCCGCCCCCAGGCCGCACAGCGATCGATCACCCCCTGCGCCCGGCGTTGCATCTCCGGGTTCTCGCGCTGCACCGAGGCGTAGTCCAGCCGCTCGTCGCCGGTGCCGGCGCCGACCGACGACGCCGCGCCGCCGCCAAGCCCGATCAACATCGCCGGACCGCCGATCACCACCACGTACGACCCCACCGGCAGGGTGCGCTTCTTTTTCACCTGCATCGGGCGGATCGAGCCGATCCCGCCCGCCAGCATGATCGGCTTGTGATAACCGCGCAGCCGCTCGCCGCCCACGCCGTTCACCCGATCCTCGAAGGTGCGGAAATAACCGGCGATATTGGGGCGTCCGAACTCGTTGTTGAACGCCACCGCCCCGATCGGACCATCGAGCATGATCTGCAGCGCCGAGGCCAAATGCCCCGGCCGTCCGTAATCCTTCTCCCAGCGCTGCTCGAAGCCGGGGATGCGCAGGTTCGAGACCGAAAACCCGCAGACCCCCGCCTTGCTGCGCGCCCCCCGGCCCGTCGCCGCCTCGTCGCGGATTTCCCCGCCGGCCCCCGTCGCCGCCCCCGGGTAGGGCGAAATCGCCGTCGGGTGGTTGTGCGTCTCCACCTTCAGCAACAAATGCGCCGGTTCTTCTTCGGCCCCGTAGACCAGCGAATCCGGGTCGATCCGCCACACCTTCGCCTCCGGACCCTCCAGCACCGCCGCGTTGTCCTTGTACGCCACCAGCGTCCCTTGCGGCGTCGCCTGGTGCGAACGCTTGATCAGCTCGA
Source organism: Gammaproteobacteria bacterium (assembly GCA_026004975.1). Classification (GTDB taxonomy): domain Bacteria; phylum Pseudomonadota; class Gammaproteobacteria; order HTCC5015; family HTCC5015; genus BPKE01. The sequence goes on along the minus strand of BPKE01000002.1, from coordinate 480,253 downwards.
ACAAACTGCGTCGCCGCGGCGCCCCGTCGACCGTCCAGCGCGCGTTGAACACCTTGTGACGGCAATGCTCCGAGTTCACCTGGGCGAACATCATCAATTCGACATCGGTCGGATCCCGGCCCAGCCCGTCCCGGAAATGCGAGACCAGGTAATCGATCTCCTCCTCCGACAAGGCCAGCCCCATCGCCCGATTCGCCCGCTCCAGTGCCGCCCGCCCCTCGCCCAGCACCGGGATGCGCACCAGCGGCGCCGGCGTGCCGTGCTCGAACAGCACCGCCGCCGACTCCAGCGAATCCAGCACCGCCTGTGTCATGCGGTCGTAGAACAACGCCGTCAGCGCCCGCCAAGCCGCCCCCTGCGGGGCGGCGCCGTCGAGCGCCAGCGTGTACACCACCGCCCGCTCGACCCGCTCCACCGCCGTCAGCCCGCAGTGGTGCACGATGTCCGTCGCCTTCGACGACCACGGTGAAATCGTCCCCGGCCGCGGCACCACCACCAACTCCACGCCCGCCGCCGGCGCCGCCGCCTGCGGCGCCTCGTCGTTCAACAAAGCCTCGAGCCGCGCCGCCGCCTCCGGCAGCAAAGGTTCGCGCAACAAAGCCAGATACCAGTGGCGGGCATCGATCCCGCGCAGCGCCGGGCACAGGCGGCGCGCCCTGGCCAGCAACCCCTCCAGGCGGAACCCCGACAGCGCCGGCCCTCCGGCGATCCTCGAAATCAGCACCCAAGCATCCTCCAAGCGGCGGACCGCGTATGATATCGGCTCGCCCATCGGCCGCAAAGCGCGCCGCCGCCGACCCGGAACTCTCCCCGGGTTGCGCCGTCCAACTCCACGGCTGGCCGCCGAGTGCGGCCGTTGCTACAATCACCGCGAACCGGGGGCGACCTGGCTTCGACGGGAGCAGCGAAACCGACCGGTGCATGCCGAGGTGCAGTGACCTCGTAAAACCGCTGCAAAAGAATAGTTGCCAACGACGACAACTACGCACTCGCTGCTTAAAACCCAGTAGGGTGCCGTCTGCCCGGGCCGTGCTTGTGCGCCCGGTCACAGGCGTCGCGAACACAAGCTCGCAGGAAGGTGCGCCCGGCGCCGACCTGTTAAACTCCAACCGGGCTCGCCGCCGGTTTTCCCCGTCCACCGGGTAGCCGGCGGTCAAAGAATAGGTGGACTAAGCATGTAGGACCGGAGGTGGAGTGCTTCCGGACGCGGGTTCGATTCCCTCCCTGGCCACCAATATATAAAGGTCAACCGTTCTCGGTTGGCCTTTTTCTTTGCGCGCTCCCGCGTGTTCGCGGGGACTCCTGCGGATTCCTGCGGACTTCCTTCCCCGACCGTCTCGTCCGCCTCGGGCCCCATTTCGCTCTCTCCGCGCCGTTTTTCTCTCCGGCCTCGCTCCCCGATGAAGGGCCGAAGTCCGCAAAGCCCGTCCGTGGCACCATTAAATATCAATAAGTTACGTGCTGACCGTTCAAGCTGTTGGATGACGGCATCGCTCACCCAAACCAGACATAGCCTCAACCCTGCGTGGTCGGGGCGCCCTCGGGAGGTAGCGGAATGACGGTGCGGTACTTTCCGCCGCTGGATTGCGCAGGCGGCTCCTCGGCGCGCTCGACCGCGACCTGATCGAGCCGGTGCTCGATGAGCAGGCACGCGATCCCACTACGCACAGCCTCCCCCACATGCGCTCCGGGTCGGCGCCGGGCGCGGGACGCAGGCGCACGCGTAGACGCATCGGTGCAGTCTGCACGATCTGCGACAGCTCGACGCCAGAGATATGGTCAAGCTCCAACGCCAGCGGAGGGATAAAGACACGCTCGCCGCGTTCTGTCGTAAATGAGAGCACATCGGCGGAGCGGCCCTGCACGCGGATCGCGGGCAGTGGATTGCCGCAGGGACAGGGATCGGGCCGCTGCAGGATGCTGTCCCCGAGGTCGTAGCGCAGGATCGGCTGTACCCGGCTGGCGAGATTACTCAGCAGGACCGTGTGCGACGGCGTGCCCGGTAGAGTCGGCCGGTAGTCGGCGTCGACCGGCTCGAGCACGGCCCAGTCACCGTTAACGTGGCCGGCTGTGGCCGGCTACCGCATCATCCCGCCCCGCCCGCCGTAGTAACCGCGCAGCCGCTCCTTCTGCTCGGGGGTGAGCACCGCGTCCATGCGATTCTGCGCATCGACCTGGATCTGGATCATCTGCCGTCGCAGGTCGCAAATCTTCTTGTATTGGTTGTCGATCGCGGCGGGGTCACGCTTCCCGGAGTAGTAGATTTCGTTGAGCTTGGCTTGCTCGGCATACATCTTCGCCGCCAGGTCCCCCTGCTTCTTGCGGAAGTCCTCCTGGATCTGTGCGATCTTGGCCTGCTGCTGCTCCGTGAGGTCGAGCGCCGGGCCATAGCCGTATCCGCCCATCATTCCGGGGCCCATCATTCCGGGGCCCATCATTCCGGGGCCCATCATTCCGGGGCCCATCATTCCGGGGCCCATCATTCCGGGGCCCATCATGCCAGGGCCCATCATGCCAGGGCCCATCATGCCAGGGCCCATGTAGCGGTCGTCCCAGTCATCCCAATCCCCCCACATCCCGCGGGGACCCATGCCCATCATGCCGGGACCCATCATGCCCGGTCCCATGCCCATCATCCCCGGCCCCATGCCGCACATCGGGCACCATCCGCCCATCATGCCGGGTCCCATGCCGTAGCCGTAGTACGGTTGCCCTTGCTAAGCCGAAGCGCTGGCCACGGTTCCCAAAAGCGCCATCGCGGCAAGCGCGCCAACGAGTTTTTGCTTGGTGTTCATTTGCATCTCCTTTACTGGTGTGGGTTGCCCCTCGAATAAATTGGACACACATTTGGTCGTAGAGTGAGAGCGACAGGAGGTGTCCATGAGCAAGAAGTCATCGGTGAAGCGCTGGTCGGCGAAGCGCAAGCAGGAGGTGGTGCTGCGCCTGTTGCGCGGCGAGAGCCTGGATGCGCTGAGCCGCGAGACGGGCCAGCCGGCAGCGGTGCTGTCGGGCTGGCGGGATGAGTTTCTGGAAGGCGGCGTGGCGGCCCTGAAGCGCCGCACGGACGACCCCAAGGTGGCGGCCCTGGAGCGGGAGCTCCGGCGGGCCAAGCGCCTGGTCGGGGATCTGATGATGGACAAGGAACTGCTGGAGATGCGCATCGCCCGGCATGAGGGCGAGTTCCCTTTTCCGAAGCGGAGGTCGAATCCGTGAGCCGGGCCTGCTCGGTCTCCGCGCGGCGTGTCTATGGCAAGGCCCGGGTGTGCCGGCTGTGGGGCGTGGCCCGTTCCACGCACTATGCGCGGCAGGCGGCCGCCGAGCGACCGGTGCAGGTGCAGCGCCGGGGTCGCAAGCCGGGGCTGGCCGACGAGGCCCTGCTGGAGAAGATCCGTGAGGTGCTGAGCGAGGCCGAGGCCCTGGGATTCCGGGGCGAGGGCTACCGCAAGATCTGGGCGCGGCTCAGGTTCCGGGGTATCCCGGTCTGGAAGGAGCGGATCCGGCGCCTGATGCGCGAGCATGGCCTTGCTGGCCCCGCACCGCATGGGCAGCGACCGGGGACCGCAGACGCATGAGGGGACGATCATCCCGGAGGGTCCGAACCGGATGTGGGGCACCGACGCCACCCAGGTCCCCACTCGGCTGGAGGGCATGGCCACGGTGTTCGTGGCCGTGGATCATTTCGTCGGTGACGTGGTCGGCATTCATGCCGCCCGACCCGGGACACGCTTCGAGGCGATGGAGCCGATCCACCAGGGTATCCGGGACCACTACGGCCCGCTGGCAGAAGGCGTCGCCGACGGCCTGGTGCTGCGCCACGACCACGGCCCGCAGTACATGAGCCATGCCTTCCAGGAGGAGATTGCCTTCCTGGGCATCGAATCCAGCCCCAGCTTTGTCCGGGCGCCGGAGGGCAACGGAGTGGCCGAGCGCTTCATCCGCACCCTCAAGGAGCAGCTGCTCTGGGTGCGGACCTTCGACACGGTCGAGGAACTCCGGCAGGCGCTGCTCGAGTTCAAGGACCGCTTCAACCGGCACTGGCTGCTCCAGCGACATCGTTATGCCACCCCGGCCCAGGTGCGATCCGCGTACACATCCGTGGCGGAGGCCGCGTGAATTTTGTGAAAAACCGTGTCCAGGAATTCGGGGGCTTTACACATATGTTCATGCACATGACGCTCGGTCAGGTGCAGTGCCACGCCCACGGCCATTAGAGTGCCGCCCAGCAGCAATGCCACGGTAACCGGCTCGTGAAGCAGTGCCAGAGCCATCAACGCGCCGAAGAAAGGTGCCCCGGAGAAATAAGCGCCGGTGCGGGCAGTACCGAGATGTCGCAGAGCGACCACGAACAGCGTGAGACTGGTTCCATAGCTAAAAAAGCCGACCAAGGCCGCGCCGAGTACAGGTGCTGCGCCCGGCCATGCTGCGCCTAAGCTTACGGCCACGACGAGGTTCGTTGCACCTGCTGCCAGCCCCTTGACCATAGCGATCCACGAAGCATCGGACAGCGCCACTTTGCGGGTGAGGTTGTTGTCGATGGCCCACGCAAGACACGCGCCCAGCACAGCTAGCGCAGGCCAAAGGCTCGCGAACTCTACCGTCCCTTCGGCGGGCCAACTCAATACCACTGCACCGGCCACGATGGCAATCATGCCCAGTGCAATGCGCCGGTCGAAGTTCTCCTTGAAGACGAACCACGCCAAGAGCGCCGTGAAGACTCCTTCTGCATTGAGCAACAATGCCGCGCCCGAGGCTGGCATAGCTGTTAGACCCGTCATCAGCAACACTGGACCTGCCACTCCACCGGTGGCAACAGCTCCAGCCAGCCAGAGCCAATCGCCGCGTGCGAGTTGGGTCGTAGGCGACTGCCGTACTTGGCGCAATAACCAAAGCCCAAGACCGGAGCCTAGGTATAGCAACGCAGCCAGCAACCAGGGGCCAGCATGCTCAAGCAGCAGTTTCGCCAGCGGCGTGCCTGCGCCGAAAAGTACGGCAGCGGCCAGCGCGGCGGGGATGCCGGAGTCGTTCAATTTCATTTTCTCTTGTCATTTATGGACTTGCGTTCAACGGAACGACCGTGCGCACCATGCACGTGTCCGGCCGCGCTGGAGCCGCCCTCGGAGCCTTGGCGAGCAAGCTCATTCAAGATGCCGCAGTGGGCAGCATCCCGCGCTTCCTGACACAAATCCCGCAGCCCTTTAAGTTGCCGCTCCAGCGAGCGCAATTCCCGAATGCGGACGGCAACATGGCCGATGTGTTCATCCAGCAATGCATTCACCTCGCCGCAGTTTTCGGTCGGCGCATCCTTGAAACGCAGCAGTACGCGGATTTCGTCCAGCGTCATGTCCAGCGACCGGCAGTGGCGGATGAATGACAGGCGTTGCGCGTGCGCCTCGCCATAAATGCGGTAGTTGCCGTCGGTGCGCGATGTTTCAGGCAAAAGGCCTTCGCGCTCGTAGTAGCGGATGGTTTCCACTTGCGTGCCGGTGGCCTTGGCCAGTTCACCGATTTTCATTTACTTCCCTTGACTTGATGTACTGAGGGCATCGATGACGTGCATTTTACTCTCTTGACTCTTTAGTTGCTACATGGTTTCTAATGGACGGAACAATAGGAGCCCTCATGAACCAAAATACCAAGCTTGATGAAATTTCTGCTACGTCGGAGAGTCGCGGATGTGCCAAGCATTGCTCGCCTGCCGCTGTGCAGACCCACGCACCGGTAATCGACGACACGCCGGCGCGCGTCAAGCTACTTGTCGCCTCTGTCACGCAGCAATCGGCTGAATGTCTCCTCGGCTCACAGCCGTTGTGACCACAGAGTCGCGTTCAGGGTTGAGGGTAACGGCCCGGATGTGCGACCAGTCGCGTGTGCCGCGTGACCAGCGCGCGGGGTTGCGTTCGCGAGCCTGGAGGTAGACCTGGTGCCGAGCCGCAAGGATCGCGACGTCGTGGCCTTCATGGCGCTGTGCCGGGCTGACGTAGCGGATGCCGCTGTGCCTGTGATCGTGGTTGTACCAATGCACGAATTGGCGCGCCCACTCGCGCGCGGCGCACAGATCCGTAAAGCCCTTTTCTGGGAACTCCGGCCGGTACTTCGCCGTGCGGAACAGGCTTTCGACGAAGGCGTTGTCGTCGCTCACGCGGGGCCGTGAGTACGACGGTTTCACGCCCAGCCACCACAGCATGGCCAGCACGGTGGTGGCCTTCAGCGTGGCGCCGTTGTCGCCGTGCAGTACGGGTCGCTCGTCACGCGGCATGGCGTGAATGCCCTCGGCCAGCGCCGTGCGCTGCACGAGCCGCGCAGCGTGGTCGCAGTCGTCGTCCTCGTGCACCTCGAAGCCCACGATCTTGCGGCTGTACACGTCCATGATGAGGTACAGGAAGAACCAGCGTCCGGCGACATCCCTTGGCAGGAACGTCATGTCCCAGCACCACAGCTGTCGCGGCGCGGTGGCCACGTGAGTGGTCGGTGGCCGGCCCTTGCGTGGTGCCTTGGCGCGCCCGCGGTGACTCATTTGCCCCTGCGCACGCAGCACGCGGCGGAAGCTGGACTCGCTGGCGATGTAGACGCCCTCGTCAGCCAGCGTCGGCACGATGCGCGCCGGCGGCAGATCGGCGAAGCGCGGCTCGTTGGCCACGCTGACGATCTGCGCACGTTCGCGATCACTCAGCGCATGGGCTGGCGCCGGCCGCACGGCCTGCGGCCTGCCATCGCCCGATTCCAGGCCTTGGCCGGCCTTCCAGCGCTGCAAGGTACGCGCGCTGATCCCCATGAGTTCGCACGCTGGCTTCAGGCGCGCACCGGCATCGCAAGCCGCTTCGATGTCTCGGGCAATTTCCTGGCGATCTTCGAGGCCGATCATTCGTCCTCGCCCTTGTTCCTGTTGAAGATCGCCTCGGCTTTTTTTGACAGCACCAGCAGCGCCGCCGCCTCGGCCAGGGCCTTGTCCTTGCGGCGTACCTCTCGCTCGAGCTCTTTGATGCGGCGCCGATCCTCCTTGGTCTGCGAGGGGCTGGCACGTACTTGCTCGGGTGCAGCCAGTGCCCGCACCGCGTTGTCTCGCCATTGCTGCAGTTGCTGCGCGTACACGCCGTTCTCGCGGCACCAGGCGCTGCGCGAGGCATCGTCCATCGCCGCGGTCGTGATCACCGCCTCCAGGCGCGCGGCAGCTGTCCACACGCGCTCCTTCGCCGGCCTGGCCAACGACTCAGCGCGCCAGCGCTCCAGCGTGTCCACGCCCACTCCGATCTCGCGCGACACCACCTGCGGTGCGGCGCTCTCCGGCGGCAGCATGCGTGCCACCGCCCGGTCCTTGAATGCTTGTCCGTATCGGGCCAACTTCTTCTCTCATCCGCGCCCCCGTGTCGATGAAACGATGGTGTGCGGGGGGCGGCGCCTTCGGCGCCGCACAGGCTGTGCATTTGTGGACGATGCGCTTCGCGCACCGGCCAGCTTGCCGTGGACAACGCATCCGCGTTGCCCACCGCGCCGGCCTTCGCCCACAAGCTCCACAGCCTCCCACCACCATCAATGAACCAGTCTCACAGCTCTGGTCCTATCGGGGCGACAAGTATTCTGACGCGGGGGGATAGGATGCCCGCATCTCTTTGCCCCGAACGGCACGAAGGCCCGCGACGCGGAGTGAACCTTCTACTGGTGCAACCGTCGCGCTGCTGCGTGACCTCCCAGGCCCGAAGTTCGGCGCAATGGACCGAGACTGGGTGCGCGGGTGTGCCGAGCTAGCAGGCCGTTGAAAAATCCCCCGTCGACGCTGGCGTCGGCCAGTACGATCTGAAGCCATCGGCGAACAACCCAGACGAGGACGATGAGAGGCAACCAAGACTTCCCAGGCAAGCGATGTTCAGCTACATCAGCCTTGAAGAGCGCGTGCCGCAGACACACCCGCTGCGCAAACTGCGCGCCGCAGTCGTTGCGCTGCTGGCGACGATGAACCGCGAGTTCGACGCGGTGTACGCCCGCCGGGGCCGCCCCTCGGTGCCGCCGGAGATGCTGCTCAAGGCCCTGCTGCTGCAGATCCTGTTCTCCATCCGCAGCGAGCGCCAGTTGGTCGAAGCGGTCAACTACAACCTGCTGTACCGCTGGTTCGTGGGCCTGAACATCGAGGACAAGGTCTGGGACCACTCCACCTTCAGCGCCAACCGCGAGCGGCTCTTCAACGAAGACTTGGCCCGCGCCTTCTTCGAGCGGGTCAAGCACACCGCCGATTGGGCGAAGTTGACCAGCGACGAACACTTCAGCGTGGACGGCACGCTGATCGAGGCCTGGGCCTCGCACAAGAGCTTCAAGCGCCGGGACGACGACAGCGCCAGCCCGCCCGGGCGCAACCCCGAGGTGGACTTCAAAGGGCAGGAGCGCTGCAACGACACCCACGCCAGCACCACGGACGCCGATGCCCGCCTGTTCAAGAAGAGCCAGGGCGACAAGTCCCGCCTGTGCCACATGGGCCACATCCTGATGGAAAACCGCAACGGGTTGATCGTGGACGTGGAGATCACCCATGCCAGCGGCACCGCCGAGCGCGAGGCGGCGCTGGCCATGTTGAAGCGTCGGGACAACAAGAACAAGCGGGCTACGGTCGGGGCCGACAAGGGCTACGACAGCAAGGCCTTCATCAAGGGCTGCCGAAAGCTCAAGGTCACGCCGCACGTAGCGGCCAAGGACAAGCACTCGGCGGTGGATGCCCGGATCACCCGACACGAGGGCTACAAGACCAGTCAGAAGGTGCGCAAGCGCATTGAGGAGGCCTTTGGCTGGATCAAGACCGTGGGTGGTCTGGCCAAGACCAAGCTCATCGGTCAGGCCAAGCTCACGGGTCAGGCGCTGCTGTGCTTTGCCACCTACAACCTGGTGCGCATGGGCAGCATCGGCGGCTGGTGGGACGCGCATCATGCGTGAGCCCGGGGATACGTGCGCCCGAAATGGGCGAGATGGCCTGCAAACAGGCCAGATTGGCCGGTGCAATCGCTGCGCAGACGCGTCTGGGCCACTCGTTTCTTCGAAAACAGCGTCCCTGATGCGTTCGATGCCCACTTTTTCAACGGCCTGCTAAGCGGAGCCGAATCCGGCCCTTCCGCCAAAACACTATAGCTGCTACAATCTTGTCCATGCGTCGCTTGTTTATGATTTTTCTGCTGGTATTGATGCCGCTGCAGCTCAGTTGGGCAGCGATTGCATCCTATTGCCAGCACGAAACTGGGGCCGCAGCCAAACACTTCGGTCACCATGACCATCAGCACAAGGCTACTGATGGTAAAGAGACAGCACCCGATCCAGCCAAAACCGGTGGCGGTGACCCTGATTGCGCATCCTGCCATGCGGGGTGTTCATCAGCCCTGCCTGGGGAGGTGACTCTCCCGCCGATGTTCAGCTCGTCCCTAGACATAGCGGACTACTGGCTGCATCTTACGTCGCCCCCTTTCGAACGCTTAGAACGCCCGCAGTAGCGTGTCCTCGCCTGATCGGCGGGGAGCGCGTTCCTTCCCTCGTCGTCACTAAAGCAGTCGCGCTTGGTGCGTGACCGCACAAAGCCGCCTTTGCGCCGCTGACGTGACGATGTAGCAGGCGATCATTTGGATCGCTCTCCGCCGATTTCCTCGTGTCTTTGAAATCACTGGAGATCGGATGTTGAAGAGTATTCACAAGCAAAAACGACGGGCGTCACTTGCCGTTCATAGGGCTACAAAAAAGGCAACTGCAGCGGGCCTGCTCATTGCGCTCACCGCAGGAGTATCTTTTGCCCAATCGCTGCCTGCTGCCCAAGCCAACCGCACAGCCCAATCTGAGTCGCAGGCCGATGTGGCGACGCCTCTGACGTTGCAGAGAGCCATCGCGTTGGCGCTCGACGGCAATCCAGACCTTACCGTCGCAAAACGTGAAATTGAGGCTACTGAAGGTCAGGTGCTTCAAGCGCAAGCGCGCCCTAACCCAGAGCTTGCCTATTTACTGGAAGACCAGCGCGCACAGACCCGTACACAAAGCGTGCAGATCAACCTTCCCGTTGAAATGGGCGGCAAGCGCGCGGCCCGTATCGCGGCCGCCGAGCGAGGGCGCGACATCGCAGTGGAAGAACTGAATGTGCGGCGCATCGAAATCCGCGCCGCTGTGGTCGCCGCCTTCTTCGAAACGCTGGCAGCCCAGGAGCGTGTAGCACTGGCTCTTGACAGTGTCGATTTGGCGAGAAAAGTGACCGACGCGGTTGCCAAGCGCGTGGCAGCGGGTAAGGTTTCTCCCGTCGAAGAATCAAAGGCCCGGGTGGCTGAGGCCGGGGTGCGCGTTGAACTCGCCCAGGCGCAAAGCGAGCTGCGCAACGCTCGGGAACGTCTTGCCAGCTTGCTGGGTGCCAATCCACCTCGCTTCACCCTCGTCGCGGGCAATCTTGAAGCGCTCCCGCCCGTTCCAAGCTTCGACAGTGTCCAGCAACGCCTGTCTGTCTCGCCAATCTTGCGTCGTGCGCAGCTAGAGGTGGAACGCCGCAGATCACTGGTCGATTTGGAGCGCAGCAAGCGGGTACCCGATGTCACCTTCAGCCTGGGAGTGCAGCGCTCCAATGAGCTGCAGCGTGATCAGCTGCTGTTCGGCGTCTCCGTGCCGTTGCCGTTGTTTGATCGCAATCAGGGCAACTTGCTGGAAGCGCTGAAGCGCGAAGACAAAGCCCGGGACGAACTCCAGGCGTTGAACGTGCGAGTCCGCACTGAAGTGATGCAAGCCCGCGAGCGGCTGGACGCCATTCGCAGGGAAGTCGAGGTCTTGCAACGGGACGTACTCCCCCGGGCTAAGAGTGTCTACGACGCAGCCACCATCGGATTCGAGAACGGCAAGTTCAACTTTCTAGAAGTGCTAGACGCGCAGCGCACCTACTTCGCCGCCAAGTCCCAATACCTCAAGGCACTGGCCGAAGCGCATCGCGCGGCGGCGGACATTGACCGGGTGCTCGGCGACTCCACCCCGAATGCCGACAAGCCATCCAATCAGGAATGAATATGAAAATCGACACAAAAAAACTGAACATCAGCAAAAAGCAGTTGGTCGCCATCGCTGCAATTGCCGTGACTGGCGTAGTGCTTGGCACCGCCATTCTGAGCAACAAGACAAGCAAGACGGCGGAAGATGATGGCCACGGTCATGGCAGCCACGTTGAAGCGAAAGCGCACAGTGATGGTGAGCACCACGGCAAGACGAGTGGCGATGGGCACGATCATGACAAAGGCCACGCTGACGGCGAGCACCACGAAGGCCCCAGCAAGGGGCCTCATGGCGGCAAGCTGTTCAAGGAAGGAGATTTTGGGCTGGAGGCTTTGCTGGCCGAGGACGGAGGCGAACCACGCCTGCGGATCTGGCTGTTCAGCAAAGATAAGCCGCTTCCAAACAATGCAGCCAAAGTCAGCGCCACCATCACGCGCTTGACCGGAGAGACGCAGACCCTCAACTTTGCACCTGACAAGGACAGCCTGGTGAGCCGTGAGGTGGTGCCCGAGCCACACGCGTTCGAGATCAGCATCGTTGCCCAGACTGCCACCGAGTCCTTCATGTTCGTCCTGAACCAAGAGGAAGGGAAGGTCGAGCTTAGCGATGCACAAATCAAGGCCGCATCCATTGGCATCGACACGGCAGGTCCTGCGCGCATCAAGTCTGTTTTGCAATTGCCAGGCGAAATTCGTCTGAATGAAGACCGGACTTCGCACATTGTTCCGCGCATTGCGGGTGTGGTCGAGAGTGTGCAGGTCAGTCTGGGGCAGGCGGTCAGACGAGGCCAAGTTTTGGCCGTCATCGCCAGCCCGGCGGCATCAGAGCTGCGCAGCGAGTTGCAGATAGCACAAAAGCGATTGACCTTGGCCAAGACCACGTATGAGCGTGAAAAGCGGCTCTGGGAGCAGAAGATCTCTGCCGAGCAGGACTACCTGCAAGCCAAGCAAGCCTTACACGAGGCAGAGGTCGCCGTGGCCAACGCCCAGCAGAAGCTGTCCGCCTTGGGTCTGACATCAGGATCTTCGGGGGGGCTCAATCGCTTCGAGCTGCGCGCGCCATTCGACGGCTTGGTGATTGAAAAGCATCTGAGCCTGGGTGAAGCCGTCAAGGAAGACGCCGTCGTGTTCACCGTGTCTGACCTGGGACAGGTCTGGGCCGAGATCAACGTGCCCGCGAAGGATTTGCCGCTGGTCAGGGTTGGCGAGAAGGTCACCATCAAAGCGACGGCCTTCGATGCCAGCGCGACCGGAACCATAACTTTTGTGGGTTCGTTGATCGGTGAACAGACTCGCATGGCCAAGGCCCGCGTGGTCTTGTCCAACCCCGAGGGCGTTTGGCGTCCTGGTCTGTTTGTCAGTGCGGAGGTGACTGCATCGGAGGCGGAAGTACCCGTGACTGTGGCCAGTGACGCCATTCAGACCTTGGGCGACAAGCCCGTGGTGTTCGTGAAAGTGAACGGAGGCTTCATTGCCCAGCCCGTGCAGTTGGGCCGCAGTGATGGCAAGCGGGTCGAGGTGGTGCAAGGACTCAAGCCGGGGGCTCCCTACGCGGCAGCAGGAAGTTTTGTCCTGAAGTCTGAGCTCGGCAAGGCCTCTGCCGAACACACCCATTGATACCGGAGTCGCGCACATGTTTGAAAAACTTATTCGAGCAGCCATCGAACATCGATGGTTGGTGTTGCTGGCAGTCATCGGTATGGCGGCCGTCGGCGTATTCAACTACCAGAAGCTCCCCATCGATGCCGTGCCGGACATCACCAACGTCCAGGTACAGATCAACACCCAAGCACCGGGGTACTCACCGCTGGAGACCGAGCAACGGGTGACTTACCCGATTGAGACCGCGATGGCGGGCCTTCCCAACCTGGAGCAAACCCGTTCCCTGTCCCGCTATGGACTGTCACAGGTGACCGTGATCTTCAAGGACGGCACCGACATCTACTTTGCGCGCCAATTGGTCAACGAACGCCTCCAGGAGGCGCGCGACAAGTTGCCCCCCGGAATTACCCCGACCATGGGTCCGATTTCGACCGGCTTGGGCGAGATCTACCTGTGGACGGTCGAAGCCAAGGATGGTGCGAAGAAGCCTGATGGCCAACCCTATACGGCCACCGATCTGCGCGAGATTCAGGACTGGATCATCAAGCCGCAGTTGCGCAACGTGCCCGGCGTCACAGAAATCAACTCGATTGGCGGCTTTGCCAAGGAATACCAGATCGCCCCTAATCCTGAGCGCCTCATCTCGCTGGGCGTCACCTTGCAGGACATCGTGACGGCATTGGAGCGCAACAACGGCAACGTGGGCGCGGGCTATATCGAAAAGCGTGGCGAGCAATATCTGATTCGAGCGCCCGGTCAGGTCAAAACCTTGGAGGACATCAGCAACGTGATCGTCAGCAGCGTCGGTGGTGTGCCGATCCGGGTGCGTGACGTGGCCGAGGTTGGGCTGGGGCGTGAACTGCGCACGGGTGCCGCCACAGCCAACGGGCGCGAAGTGGTGCTGGGCACGGCCTTCATGCTCATCGGGCAAAACAGCCGAACGGTTTCCCAGGCCGTCGACAAAAAAATGAAAGAAATCAACCGCAGCCTGCCTGAAGGCGTGCATGCGGTGACCGTTTACGACCGTACTGTCTTGGTGGACAAAGTCATCAGCACGGTGAAGAAGAACTTGTTGGAAGGCGCGATCCTGGTGATCGTGATCCTATTCCTGTTCCTGGGCAACATTCGCGCGGCCATCATTACGGCGGCCGTGATCCCCTTGTCGATGCTGTTCACCTTTACGGGGATGGCGACCAACAAGGTAAGCGCCAATTTGATGAGTCTGGGGGCACTGGACTTCGGCATCATCATCGACGGGGCGGTTGTGATCGTCGAGAACTGTGTGCGACGTCTCGCCCATGCACAAGCTCAGTACGGCAGGCCTTTGACGCGCTCGGAGCGTTTTCACGAGGTATTTCTTGCCTCCAAGGAATCGCGCCGCCCGCTCTTGTTTGGTCAGCTCATCATCATGGTGGTGTACCTGCCCATCTTCGCCCTGACCGGCGTTGAAGGAAAGATGTTCCATCCCATGGCGTTCACAGTGGTTGCTGCGCTGGTTGGGGCGATGATTTTGTCAGTGACTTTCATCCCGGCTGCGGTCGCACTGTTCATTGGCAACCGTGTCAGCGAAAAGGAAAACTTCTTGATGGTGCAAGCCAAGCGCTGGTATGGCCCGCTGCTAGAGCGCGTGATGGCAGCCAAGGCTGTTGTGTTGGCTGCCGCAGCCGTGGCAGTGGTGCTGTGCGGCCTGATCGCCACCCGAATGGGCAGCGAGTTCGTGCCCAGCCTGAACGAAGGCGATTTCGCCATCCAGGCGCTGCGCATTCCGGGCACCAGCCTTTCGCAATCGGTTGCGATGCAGCAGCAACTGGAGGCGACGCTCAAAGCCAAGTTCCCCGAGATCGACCGCGTTTTCGCGCGCACCGGCACGGCGGAAATCGCGTCCGACCCCATGCCGCCGAACATTTCCGACGGCTACATCATGCTCAAGCCGGTGTCCGAGTGGCCGGAGCCGCGCAAGTCGCGCGACGAATTGCTGGCGGCCATTCAGGATGTCGTGGGCAAGGTGCCGGGCAACAACTACGAGTTCTCGCAGCCTATCCAATTGCGCTTCAACGAACTCATTTCAGGGGTCCGCAGCGATGTGGCGGTGAAGATCTTCGGCGACGACATGGACGTATTGAACAAGACAGCCGAAGAAGTCTCGTCCATGTTGCAGAAGATCCCCGGTGCGTCTGAGGTCAAAGTTGAACAGACCACTGGATTGCCAATGCTGACAGTGAACATTGATCGTCAGAAGGCCGCCCGCTATGGTCTGAACGTGGGTGATATCCAGGACACCGTGGCTACGGCCATCGGAGGGCGTGAGGCCGGGACGCTGTTTGAAGGCGACCGTCGATTCCCCATCGTGGTTCGGTTGCCAGAATCCCTGCGCAACGACTTGGAAGCCATGAAGCGCTTGCCGATTCCTTTGCCGCGCGGAACAGGTACGGGAGGTCTTGAAGGCCGAACCAACTTCATTCAACTGGGTGAAGTGGCGAGCTTGGAGTTGGCACCCGGCCCGAATCAGATCAGCAGGGAAAATGGAAAACGTCGCATCGTTGTAAGTGCCAACGTTCGTGGTCGAGACGTGGGCTCGTTCGTCGCGGATGCAAAAGCAGCTCTGGCACAGGTCAAGATCCCTCCTGGGTATTGGATGAGTTGGGGCGGAACTTTTGAGAACCTGCAGTCGGCAACGCAACGCCTGCAGATCGTTGTTCCAGTCTCTCTGCTCCTGGTGTTCGTCTTGCTCTTTGCGATGTTCGGCAACGCCAAGGATGGTTTGCTGGTTTTTACCGGCATTCCGTTCGCGTTGACGGGTGGAATCCTGGCGCTGTGGCTGCGCGACATCCCCATGTCGATCTCGGCGGCAGTGGGCTTCATCGCGCTCTCAGGCGTCGCCGTACTCAATGGCCTTGTGATGATTTCCTACATCCGCACCCTGCGAGAGGAGGGAATGCCTCTGGACGCGGCCATTCGGGACGGCGCGTTGACCCGTTTGCGTCCCGTGCTGATGACGGCCCTGGTGGCGTCTTTGGGTTTCATCCCGATGGCGATTGCCACTGGAACCGGCGCAGAAGTTCAGCGGCCCTTGGCCACTGTGGTGATCGGCGGCATCGTGTCTTCCACATTACTGACGCTACTCGTACTCCCCATTCTTTATCGTCTGGCCCATCGACCAGACGAGCAAGAAGAGGATGTCACTGCTGAGCCGGTGCATCCGCAAGATGCGACCACCTTGCACCAAACGTGATCCCTGCCACCCAAGCATTGAGTTTTTAACCCGTACTTTGAAAGGAAATTTTATGAAACTAATCTCTACTGCCCTTGCTTTGACTCTGATGTTGTCGGGTGCCGTGTTCGCGGCCGACAAGCACGACCATGGCCATGAAGACAAGCCCTTGCACGGGGGCTTGGTCACCGAGATCAAGGATGTGGACTACGAATTGGTGGCCAAACCCGATGTACTTCAGTTGTACGTGCGCGATCACGGAAAACCAGTCGACGTCAGCAAGGCGACGGCCAAGATTACCTTGCTCGCCGGTACCGACAAGCAAGAGGTCGAGTTGAAACCATCGGGGGATAAGCTTGAAGCCAAGGGCAGTTTCAAAGTCACAGCAGGCACGAAGATCGTCGCCCAGGTGAATGCCGCCGGCAAGACAGCGACTGCACGTTTTCTTTTGAAGTGAGTGAAAGCTGGGGCAAACGCCTCAGCTTTCCCATTTTTTCGTCACTTTTTTGGAAGGATTGGCTATGAGAATGTTGCCCCTCAAAGGTCTCGCGATATCAACAAGCATATTTATCTTGGCGGGTTGTGCTACCCCAGTAGATCAACTTGCCGAAAAGCCCTATTGCCACACGGACCGTGGCAGAAATGCCTACTGCACCAAAGAGAATGCGCCCAGTCTTAAGAGGGATGGTAATCCCCCCATTTTTAACGTGAGTCAGAAGTAGGGGTTAAGCGGCCATGGCCAGCCGCTGAATGGGTGTGAATCCGCCCAAGGCCATGTTTGGGCGTTCGTGATTGTAAGTCCAGAGCCATTGGGTGGCGAAGTCCTGCACCTCCTGTATGGATTCAAACAGATACTGTCCAAGCCAGTCGTAGCGCACCGTCCGGTTATAGCGTTCAACATACGCATTCTGCTGTGGCTTGCCGGGCTGGATATGCTCGATGCGAATCCCTTGCTGTGCTGCCCAGTTCAGCAAGGCTGCACTGATATATTCCGGACCGTTGTCGCAACGAATGGCAGCGGGTCGCCCCCGCCACTCGATCACCTGCTCCAGGGTACGGATCACCCGCCCGGCAGGAAGCGAGAGATCAATCTCCATCGCCAGTCCTTCGCGATTGAAGTCGTCGATCACGTTTAGCAGGCGGTAGCTGCGCCCATCCGCCAATTGGTCATGCATGAAATCCATCGACCACGTGGCATTGACTTCTCCGGGCACGGCCAAGGGCTCTGGCCGCTCACGCACGATGCGCTTCTTCGGCTTGATGCGCAGGTTAAGTTCCAACTCCCGGTAAATCCGATACACCCGCTTGTGGTTCCATGGGTAGCCCTTCACATTGCGCAGATACAGAAAGCACAATCCAAAGCCCCAGTTACGCTGATTGTGCGTCAGTCGAATCAGATGGTCGGCAATCTCTTCATTCTCTGCTGACAGAGCAGCCTGGTAGCGATAGCAGGTTTGGCTGATACCAAAAGCGGTACACGCCAGGCGAATGCTTACAGCATGTGTATCCACGGCGGTTTTAGCCATCTCACGCAGGCGAGATGGCTTCACCATTTTTTTGCGAGGGCCTCCGCAACGATTTCGGCTTTGAGCTTCTCTTCGATGTACATCTTCTTGAGCCGGGCATTCTCGGCCTCCAACTCTTTCATCCGCGCCATGAGCGAGGCGTCCATACCACCGTACTTCGATCGCCATTTATAAAACGTCGCCGAACTGATCCCCAGTTCACGGCACAACTCCGGCACCGTAACGCCACGCTCAGCCCGTTTCAACGTCTCGATGATCTGGCTGTCACTGAATTTCGATTTCTTCATGCAGAACTCCCTCTAACGAGAAAATTCTACTTCTGAATACGTTTGTTTTACGGGGGGATTACCGGATGAGGAAGCAAAGCAGTTCCCCTCTAACCCGGAGGCACTTACGGTATACCTAGTTCGCTATTGGGGTGATGGACACCATCCGCTGGATATTTCGGTCAATGGCGGGACTGCGATGGAAACTGTTCCGAACTCAATGATCCGCCTACGGGTAAAGGCTGGCAGCCATCGAATCGCCTTCAGTGCTGGCGGAAAGTCGTTTGACCGAACAATTTCCGGCATGGCAGGAGAGGTTCGCTTGGTGGGCATTACTGGCACAGACTGGTCTTGGGGTAGTTCGTCTCACGCGTGGGCAGACGACTCTGATGATCAGGTCAAAAGACAGGCTCGCCGGTCTCGTCTGATCAAAGATATATCGTTGCTGTGAACAGACTCGGCCAAATGGTCGAATCCGTGCCCTCAAGACCCACCTGTTACTATCTGTCTCTGAAAGCGGACGCGGGTTCGGTTCCGCGTTCCGCCACCAATACCCATGTGAAATCCCAACCCTTATCGGTTGGGATTTTTTTGCCCTGAGCGCCAGTGTTGGCGCGGTTCCGGCCCGTTGCCTCGTGAGCGCTGCACCGCCAAACGACGCCGTTTCGGAGTACTTCTCGCCTCTCTGCTGCCGTTTTTCTCTGCTGGGCTCGTGAGCGTTCACCGAGCCAGAGCCAGCACTGGCGCGGGTTTCCGGCTTCCGGGTTGCGATTGTGAATTGGTCGGCCGTTGGTTACCGAATCTGCACTGCTCACCTCGTCTTGCATCAAGGTACGGCGAGCTCGGCGGCAGATACTGGTTGAGACAGTTCGCACAGGATGCCGCACTGTTCGGCGCTTCTGCCTTCGGAACACATTTCCCTCAAGGATCTGAGCTGCTGCTCAAGTGCGCTCAGTTCCTGGATACGCACCGCGACCTGCTCGATGTGTGCCTCAAGAACACGGTTGACCTCACTGCAATCTTGGGTTGGCACGTTCTTGAGGCGCAACAGCACACGAATCTCGTCGAGCGTCATGTCCAGCGAACGACAGCGGCGAATGAAAAGCAAGCGTTCGACGTGCGCGTCGCCATATAAGCGGAAATTGCCCGCGCTCCGGGACGGGGGCGGCAGGAGTCCTTCCTGCTCATAAAAGCGAATCGTTTGAATCGGACACCCGGTTTGCCGGGCAAGCGCTCCGATCTGCATAGCTGCAACCCCTTTTTATCATCGACTTGACTCTATAGTAGCTATAGAGTGTTAAATCTCAAAATACCCTCCGGATGCTTGCTGGTTTCTGCAAGAGCCTCGCCGGATCAGGAACGAGAAGAATCAAGGACCAATGACTATGACTGATGAATGCCAGAAATCCTGCGGATGTGCGTCCGAGCGGAAGGCGGAGTCCATGACGGGTGCCACGCCGACCGGGACGGGAAGGATGAGTCTGTTCTCGGTGCCGAAGATGGACTGCCCTTCGGAGGAGCGCATGATCCGGCTCGCGCTCGAGAATACGAGCGGGCTGGCCGCACTCGAGTTCGATCTTGGCAAGCGCGAGTTGCGTGTTTTTCACGACAGCCCCGTCGAACCCATTGCAAGCAAGCTTGAAAGTCTCGGCTTGGGCGCCCGTCTCATTGCGTCAACTGAATCGAATGGCCCGCACACTGTCGATGGGCAAAGCGACAGCCAGCCGTCCTCCGAGCAAGAGTCTCGCGCTCTCAAATGGTTGCTTGCCATCAACGCCGCCATGTTTGTCGTCGAAGTGACGACCGGGTGGATTGCGCAGTCCACGGGGCTCATGGCTGACTCACTGGACATGTTCGCGGATGCCGCCGTCTACGGGCTCGCGCTCTACGCCGTCGGCCGTCATACCGGGCACCAGCTGAAGGCGGCGCGGTTGTCAGGCTGGCTGCAACTGTTGCTCGCGCTCGGCGCAATGTCCGAGGTGCTGCGCCGCTTCGTCTTTGGTAGCGAGCCCGAGCCACCGCTCATGATGGGGATCGCGCTCGTTGCGCTCATTGCAAACGTTACCTGCCTTGTCTTGATCTCCAGTCATCGAAAAGGCGGCGCTCACATGAAGGCAAGCTGGATTTTCTCCACGAACGACGTGCTGGCAAACCTGGGGGTGATCGCGGCCGGGGCGTTGGTCGCCTGGACAGGATCGCGTTACCCCGATTTGGTGATTGGCTCGCTCATCGCGCTGCTGGTATTGAACGGTGCGCGGCGCATCCTGCGCCTCGGTGCCTGAAGCAGCGAGCGCGGGACATGCCGCCCCGGCAATATCAACGACTGAATTCCCGCCCTGGAATTTCACGCTGCGCTGCCCAATCCAATGGCAAGGCTCGCCGGATCAGGCGCTCCAGCACAAGCCCGACTGCCTTTTCCACCACGCACGCCTCGACGATGTCAGGTGCAAGCCGGGTCAGTTGCGCGATCCGACTTGCATGCCCCCGGTCAATGCTCTCGGCTGCCGCGATCTCGGTGATGGAGGGTCACGCGCGCCCTGACCTCGGCCGGGTTTGCGCTGTCCATCGATGATTTCGGCACCGGGTATTCCTCACTGGCTTACCTCAAGCGATTTCCCGTTCATAAACTGAAGATCGACATCTCGTTCGTGCGGGACATGCTGACCGATCGCAACGATCTCGCCATTGTGTCCGCCATCGTTGCCATGGCGAAGAGCCTCGGCCTCAAGACCCTGGCCGAAGGTGTGGAAGAGGCAGCGCAGGCGGAACACTTGCTGGCATTGGGTTGCGACGAAGCACAGGGGTATTACTTCGCCCGTCCGGAGCCGGCCGAGGTTTTCGCGCGCAGGTGGTTGCAAAGCGCATGTCCGAGTCATGATCTCGGTCAGGACGTGGATCGCCAAGAGCAAGGCCACCTCGGTACATGACGGCAAAGCCGCTCCATGGCACCGGGCCCCGGCGCATGATCACGCCCTCGAGTTCTCTCAAACTCTTCGTAGCGTTCACGCTGATCCGTGATCGGGAGCCGTCAGCCCGGTCGGTTCAACAGCGATCGGGGCCATTGCCTCTGCGAAAGCGCACAGACCAAAGGCACTTGGGCTGGCTCGCCCCAACTGCTTCACCTCATCAGGTTCCGCCTGGGAACTCCAGGCAGAACCGGGTCCTGCCCTGCGCGGACGTCACGCTGATCGATCCTCCATGGGTTTGCATAATGGCGCGGGTAATCGCCAATCCCAGCCCTGCGCCGTCGGTTTCCGGATGTGACCGCGATGGGTCAGCACGGTAAAACCGATCGAACAGGTGCGGCAGTACCCTCGGGTCGATGTCCTCGCCGGTGTTCTCGACGCTCACCCGGGTGGCTTGGGAAGACTGGCTGATCTCGATCGTGACCTCGCCATGTGGCGGGGTGTGGCGCAGCGCGTTCGAAAGCAGATTGCTCAGGGCACGGCGGAACATCAAGCGATCACCGACGATCTCGCCCTCACCACGCTGAGCCAGTCTGACGCCCTTCTCCTCGGCGACCGCCTCATAGAACTCGATCAGGGCGTGCGTTTCCTCGGCTGCCGAGAAACGTTCCCGGTTCGGCAGCATCATCCCGCGTTCGGCCTTGGCCAGGAGCAGCATATCGGACACCATGCGGCCCAGACGCTGCAGTTCCTCGGCATTGGAAGCCAGAATCTCCCGGTAGGTATCGGCATCCCGCCGGGTAGCCAACGCGACCTGGGTCTGGGTCAGCAGGTTGCTCAGGGGGGTGCGCAGCTCATGCGCCAGATTCGACGAGAACTCCGACAGTCGCGTGAACGCGTCTTCCAGCCGGTCCAGCATCTTGTTGAGTTCGTGAGCCAGATCGGCCATTTCGATGGGTACCGCCTCGACGGGCATGCGCTGGTGCAGCCGCTGGCTCGTGAGCGTGGTGGCTCTGGATTTCATGGCACGCAATGGCGCCAGCCCCTTGTACGCGGCAAACCAGCTCAGCAAGCCACAGATGACGATCGTCACGACGGCATAGGTCATCAGGGTGCGCCGCAACTCCAGCATGAACCGTGTGTGATGCGCCGTGTCCATGGCAACGAGGATGTCCAGCCGCGTCGTTGCGTCATAGGCTGGAATAACCCGGACAAGCATCCCGCGAAACGCCTGCCCTTCGTCGGCCCAATGGATCAGCGCGTCGTTGCCGTTGCCTTCATCCGCCGGTGACAGTTCGCGCGGGAGGCGAAATCCTTCGGACTGGAAGAGCGTTTCACCTTTCGAATCATGGACGCTGACGTACAGCCCGTGATGGTGGCTCAATGCCTCACGCAGCAGCCACTTGGCGTCCTCGGCCGAATTGGATCGCGCCAAAATATCCTCGATCAGGTGCTGCTTGTCCTGCAGCGCCATGTGATCCAGCTCGATGAAATGCCGCTCGGATGCAGCGATGACCAACAAGGCCAATCCAAACACCACAGCCGCAGCCGCCAACGTAAAGAAGAGGGTGAGCCGGGTCGTCAGTGACAGGGAGCGAAACATTCAGTGCTCCTCCGGCGCTTCCAATACGTAACCCATGCCACGTACGGTGTGGATCAGCTTGACCTCATGCCCCTCATCAATCTTCGCGCGCAAGCGCCAGATGGCCACCTCGATCACATTGGTGTCGCTGTCGAAATTTATGTCCCAGACCTGCGAGGCGATCAGCGAGCGGGGCAGGACCTCGCCATGACGGCGCATCAGCAGTTCCAGCAAGCCGAACTCTTTGGCCGTCAGGCTGATTCGTCGCCCGCCGCGTGAAACGCGTCGGCGCAGCAGGTCCAGTTCGAGGTCGGCCACGCGCAGCACGGTGCTCTCGTTGCCGCTGCGCCCTCGACGCAGGATCGTGCGCACGCGGGCCAGCAATTCGGCAAAGGAGAAAGGCTTGACCAGATAGTCGTCCGCACCGAGTTCAAGGCCTTTGACCCGGTCTTCCACCTGATCGCGTGCGGTCAGGAACAGCACCGGCATCTGCAGGCCGCGATGGCGCAAGGACTGCAGTACCTGCCAGCCGTCGAGGCCGGGCAGCATCACATCCAGGATGACCAGGTCGTACTCGCCCTGCAAGGCCAGGTGCAGACCATCGGCGCCGTCTTGCGCCAGATCGACCACGAAACCCGCTTCGCTCAAGCCTTGACGCAGGTACTCGCCCGTTTTGGGTTCATCTTCGACGATCAGTATTTTCATGAGGGTGCTCCGCCATATCGAATAGCCGCTAGTGTGACGATTTTGGGCGCACCTGACACGATGATAACAAAAATGTAATCTGACAGACAGCTTCCTAACAGGGGTGGCCCTCTAGCATGTCATCCACGAAATCAGCAATTCATTGCGAGGAGCCCATGCCACCCTTGAGACCGTTTCATTCACCGTTGCCGTTGGTGCCCGCTCGGCGGCGTTTCGTGCGCGGCTTGGTCGCTGGCGGCGTCATGATCGGCCTGTCACCCTGGCTGCGTGCTGCGGCGCAGGGGCTGGCCGACACGCGCACGGGTGCGGCGCCCGTGCTCAGCGGCACGAACATCGACCTGGTGGTTGCCGAGTCGCCGGTCAACTTCACCGGCAGGCCAAGGATGGCGACCACGATCAACGGCTCCATCCCGGCGCCAACGCTCAAACTTCGGGAAGGCGACACGGTCACCATCCGCGTCACCAACCGCCTGCGCGAGGCCACCTCGATCCACTGGCACGGGATCATCCTGCCCTACCAGATGGACGGGGTGCCTGGGGTCAGTTTCCCGGGCATCGCCCCTGGCGAAACCTTCACCTACCAGTTTCGCCTCGAACAAACCGGCACCTACTGGTATCACTCGCACTCCGGCATGCAGGAGCAGACCGGCATGTACGGGGCCTTGATCGTCGAGCCGCGTGAGGCAGACCCCATCCGCGCCGACCGCGACCATGTCGTGCTGCTGTCCGACTGGACCGACGAAGACCCCATGCGGGTGCTCGCCAAGCTCAAGGCGCAAAGCGACTACTACAACTTCAATCAGCCGACGGCCATCGACTTTTTTCGCGACGTCGCCGAGATGGGGCTTTCTCGTGCACTCGACAAGCGTGCGATGTGGAACCAGATGCGGATGAACCCGACCGACCTGGCCGATCTCTCGGGGGCGACATTGACCTACCTGATGAACGGCGTCACCCCTGCCGGCAATTGGACTGGCCTGTTCCGGCCGGGCGAGCGCGTGCGTCTGCGGTTCATCAACGGCGCGGCCAACACCTTCTACGACGTGCGCATCCCGGGGCTCAAGATGACGGTGGTGCAAAGCGACGGGCAGAACGTCGAACCTGTCACCGTCGATGAGTTCCGCTTCGGGCCGGGCGAAACCTACGACGTCGTGGTAACACCAAAGGACGAGGCCTACACGATCTTCGCGCAAGCGATGGATCGTTCTGGATTTGCCCGTGGCACGCTCGCAGTTCGCGAAGGACTCGAAGCCCCGGTTCCTGCACTCGACCCTGTCGAATGGCTCACCATGGCCGACATGATGGGCGCGATGGACCACGGCGCGATGGGGCATGGCGGCTCGGCCATGGGCGCGATGGACCACGGCGCGATGGGCCACGACATGCCGGGCATGAAGCACGACATGTCCGGCATGAACCATGGCGCGATGGCCATGGATCACGGCCAGCACGCGATGCATGGCATGACCGGCGGCGCGATGGCCAAGCCCAGCGCCACGGTCCGTCACGCACGCACGGAATACGGCCCAAGCACGGATATGCGGGTGGACATGCCGCGCACCAATCTCGACGATCCGGGCATTGGCCTGCGCAACAACGGCCGGCGCGTGCTGACGCTGGCGGATCTCAGGACGATCGGTGGTCCTCTCGACCCACGCGGGGCCGAGCGCGAGATCGAGCTGCATCTTACCGGCAACATGGAGCGCTATACCTGGTCGCTCGACGGCCTCGAGTTCGGCAAGAGCACGCCGGTGCACCTGAAGTACGGCGAGCGGGTGCGCGTCATCCTGCACAACGACACGATGATGACCCACCCGATGCATTTGCATGGGCTGTGGAGCGAGGTGGAAACGCCCGATGGGCAGTTCCTGGTGCGTCGTCACACCATCCCGGTGCAGCCTGCGCAGCGCGTCAGCTTCCTTGTGACTGCCGACGCCTTGGGGCGCTGGGCTTGGCACTGCCACTTGATGTTGCACATGGACATGGGCATGTTTCGCGTGGTGGTCGTGTCATGAAACTGATCAAAGGAAGATTCGCCATGAAACCCTGTTCTCTCTTCACTGCGGCGCTGGTGTTGCTCGGTGCGGCACCCGTCTGGGCGCAAACAACGATGGAAGGCGGCGGCCATGCCGGGCACCCGGGCACGGCTCCAGCCCCAACGCGAGCCGAATCGCCGGCGAGCGCCACCATGGACCACGGTAGCATGAACATGCAGGGCGGCCCCGCCCCCGCCGATGCCCGTGATCCGCACGCCTATTCCAATGGCTTGACTTTGGAGTCGGGCCCTTACGCACTCCCCGGGCCACGGCAACTTCGGCTGTCCGATGAACATGCGTTCGGCAGCGTGCTCCTCGATCGCCTGGAGCGCGTTTACACGAAGGACGGGAACGCGACCGCCTATGACGCGCAAGCCTGGTTCGGCGGCACCTACGACCGCCTGGTCCTCAAGGCCGAGGGTGACGTCGCCAATGGCAAACTGGAGGAGGCAAGCACAGAGCTCCTTTGGGGTCATGCGATCTCAGCATACTGGGACACCCAACTCGGGGTACGGCAGGACAGCGGCACGGGGCCTGACCGGACTTGGCTCGCTTTCGGTTTTCAAGGGTTAGCGCCCTATTGGTTCGAGGTCGATGCCACCGCCTACGTCGGCAGCTCGGGACGCACGGCGCTGCGCCTGGAGGGCGAGTACGAGCTCCTGCTCACCCAACGCCTGATTCTGCAGCCCCGCATGGAAGTCAATCTGTATGGCCAGCGCGATGAAGCGCGTGGCCTGGGAAGTGGGCTGGCCGATGCGGCGGCAGGCCTGCGCCTGCGTTACGAGTTCTCGCGCCAGTTCGCGCCCTACGTCGGCGTCGAATGGGCTGGCAAGTTCGGACAGACCGCCGATTTTGCGCGCGCCGAAGGACAGCGTACCCGGGAAACGCGTTATGTGGCGGGTGTGCGGCTGTGGTTCTAGAAGCCGCCACGCGCAACTCCGATCTTATTCACCAACCCTAAGGAGAAACCGATGATGAAGAAAACCCTGAGCGTTTTGATGCTGACCGCCTTGCCTGTGTTGGCGCTGGCCGGTGGGGGCCATCAGGGCGGCCATGACATGGCCGGGCATGACATGCAGGGCATGCACGGTTCGATGCACGGGGACACATCACCCTCCGAAGTCGGCAAACCAGGCGATCCCGCCAAGGTCGACCGCACCATCGAGGTGGTCATGGACGACTCGATGCGGTTCACGCCGGCGAACATCGCGGTCAAGAAGGGCGAGACCATCCGCTTTTTCGTCAAGAACACGGGCAAGGTGCCGCACGAAATGGTGATCGGCTCAATGAAGGAACTCAAGACGCACGCCGAGATGATGCGCAAGATGCCCCAGATGCAGCATGCCGAGCCGAACATGGTGACGCTCCAGCCTGGCCAGCGCGGCGGGCTGGTTTGGCAGTTCGATCAGCCCGGTACGGTGGACTTCGCCTGCCTCATCCCCGGCCATATGGAAGCGGGCATGGTGGGCAAGATCGTCGTCGAATAAGCAGCGTCACCGGGAGTCCTTGTCATGCACCAAACCGTTGATCAACCGTTCCCCCGGCGGCGCAGGCTGCTGCTGGCGGTGCTTGCGCTGAGTCTTCCCTCCCTGGCACCAGCCGCCGCACCGCAGACGCTTGCCGTGCAGGTGTGGAAGGACCCGAACTGTGGGTGTTGCAAGGACTGGATTGCCCACCTGGAGAAAAGCGGATTCCGCGTGAGTGCCGTCGACCAGGGCAACAGCGCAGCCCGCGCTCGCCTCGGGATGCCGCAGAAATTCGGTTCCTGCCATACGGCCCTGGTGCAGGGCTATGTGATCGAAGGCCACGTACCCGCCACGGACATCCAGCGGCTGCTCAAGGAAAAGCCCCAAGCCCTGGGCTTGGCGGTGCCGGGCATGCCCATTGGTTCACCCGGCATGGATGGTGTCGCCTACGGAGGACGCCGTGATGCCTACAAAGTCTTGCTGGTTGGGAAAGACGGAGCAGCGCAAGTTTTCGGTTCTTATCCGTGAAGAAACCATGCACTGACCGTGTGCCGATTGGATCCATGAGGCGCAGCAGCGGTCTTGCAACCTGGAACAGGAGGCCGGCGCCGACCGCGCCGATCCTCGATGAAGGGAACACCGCGATGAACGCGACTGGCCAAGAACACCTCCACGACACGCGCGGCCAGTCCGGCCTGAATCGGCGCATGAGGACCGCGTTGCTGATGGTTGCCCTCATCGGCGGCTTCTATCTGCTGCGCGAGCACTGGATCCATGTCGCAGGCAATTGGGTGTACCTGTTGCTGCTGGCGTGCCCGCTGATGCACCTGCTGCATGGCCACGGTGGCGATGGCGGGCATGGTGCGCCGCCCGACAAACCCGCCAACAGGGAGGCGTGAAGTCATGGACCTGCGATCAGACCACGAACACCGCCGACACGCCCACGACCACCCGAGCGCACTGCAGTGGGCCGAAGGTCTGAAGGACCCTGTCTGCGGCATGGACGTGACCGCGCAGTCCGAGCACCACGTCGAGCACGCAGGCCGACTCTTTTACTTCTGCAGCGCCAAGTGCCGGGCGAAGTTCGTCGCCGAGCCGGCGCGCTATGCCTACAGCGGCCATGAGCCTTCGTCTGTCGAAGCGCCGGCGCTGGCGGCAGGCACGATCTACACCTGCCCCATGCACCCCGAGATCCGGCAGGATCACCCCGGCTATTGTCCGAAGTGCGGCATGGCGCTGGAGCCGGTGCTGCCGGATCTCGAAGGAGAAGAGAGTCCCGAGCTGCGCGATTTCCAGCGCCGCTTCTGGTGCACCCTGCCGCTGACCGTCATGGTCACTGTGCTTGCCATGTTCGGCCACCAGTTGCATTGGTTCGAGGCGCGCACACAGACCTGGATCGAACTCGTTCTGTCCCTGCCCATCGTCCTGTGGGCGGGTCGGCCGTTCTTCGTGCGCGGCTGGCAGTCCGTGGTCCATCGCAGCCCGAACATGTGGACCCTGATCGGGCTGGGCACCGGGGCGGCGTTCGTCTACAGCGTGGCGGCGACCGTGGCCCCACAACTGTTCCCGGACTCGTTCGTGTCCATGGGACGGGTCGCGGTGTACTTCGAGGTGGCGGCGGTGATCATTTCCCTGACCCTGCTGGGGCAGGTACTGGAACTCAAGGCGCGTTCGCAGACCTCGGCCGCCATCAAGTCCTTGCTCGGACTGACCCCCAAGACCGCCCGGCGCCTTCGCGACGATGGCACGGAAGAGGACGTGCCCCTGACGCACATCCATGTCGGCGATCGGCTGCGCATTCGACCCGGCGAAAAGGTTCCGGTAGATGGTACGGTAATCGAGGGCAGCAGCGCTGTGGACGAATCGATGCTGACGGGGGAGTCCCTGCCCGTGACCAAGCGGGTGGGCGACAAGGTCATCGGTGCGACGCTCAATACCAGTGGCGCGCTCGTCATGGTCGCCGAACGTGTCGGCTCGGCGACCATGCTGTCCCAGATTGTGCAGATGGTGGCGCAGGCGCAGCGGTCCAAGGCGCCGATGCAGCGCATGGCCGATGTCGTGGCGGGCTATTTCGTGGTCGCGGCGGTGTCCATCGCCGTGCTGACCTTTTTTGCCTGGGGCCTGTTCGGGCCGGAACCGCGTTGGGTTTTTGGCCTCATCAACGCCGTGGCTGTGCTGATCATCGCCTGCCCCTGCGCGCTGGGCTTGGCCACGCCCATGTCGATCATGGTGGCGACCGGGCGAGGGGCTACGCAGGGGGTGCTGTTTCGCGATGCCGCCGCGATCGAGAAAATGCGCCAGGTCGATACCCTGATCGTCGACAAGACCGGCACATTGACCGAGGGCCGGCCGCGCTATCAGACGACGATCGCAGCCGAAGGCTTCACCGCCGGCGAAGCCTTGCGACTGGCTGCCAGCCTCGACCAGGGCAGCGAGCACCCGCTGGCGGAAGCCATCGTCACGGCCGCGCGCGAGCAGGGCCTGGTGCTCTCACGCGCCGAGGAGTTCGACTCGCACTCAGGCATCGGCGTGCGCGGGCGCGTCGATGGACATGCCGTGGCACTGGGCAACACGGCCCTGATGGACCAGCTCGGTGTGGACGTGCGGCCATTGGCCGAGCGGGCGGAGGCGCTGCGCGGTGAGGGTGCCAGCGTGATGCATCTGGCCGTCGATGGCGTGCTCGCCGCAGTCCTGGCCGTCGCCGACCCGGTGAAGAAGACCACACCGCAAGCGCTGGCGTCGTTGCGCGCGGAGGGCTTGCGCGTCGTCATGGCCACGGGCGACGGTCTGACCACGGCCAAGGCCGTGGCGGCGCGCTTGGGCATCGATGAGGTGCATGGCGAGGTCAAGCCCGCCGACAAACTGCAACTGGTGGAGCGGCTGCAGCGCGAGGGGCGTATCGTTGCGATGGCTGGTGACGGCATCAATGATGCCCCGGCCTTGGCAAAGGCCGACGTCGGTATCGCCATGGGCACCGGCACCGACGTGGCGATGAACAGCGCACAGATCACGCTCGTCAAGGGTGACCTGCGCGGTATTGCGGTGGCGCGCGCCTTGTCAGTGGCCACGGTCCGCAACATGAAGCAGAACCTGATGTTCGCCTTTCTCTACAACGCACTGGGCATTCCCATTGCGGCCGGCGTGCTGTATCCGCTCACCGGTTGGCTGCTTTCACCGTTGATCGCCGCCCTGGCGATGAGTCTCAGCTCCGCATCGGTGATCGGCAATGCGCTGCGTTTGCGCGGCGTCCGTCTTGTCTGAACACGAGGATCGTCGCGCGTGCCGTGGTGGGTGCTGGTTGCACTCCCAGATCGCTGGGTCTGTCGTATCGGTTGCCACCCGACGTTGGACACCTGATCCCTATCGAGGCCTGGAATGCTCTCGACCACGGCACCTGAGCCGCCTCACACCGATACCGCACTTGGCGCCCAGTCGGCATCGCCATAAGCACTTGCACCGATGTGGCGATGAGTCCGCGCCCCGCCTCGGTGAGCAGGAATGCATTGAGATTGGCACACGATTAATCCCGATCCCATCCCGAATGGAATCTTACATATATGTAACGGCCGTCTCATCTTCCCGTCAGCGGTGGCTTCGCAGAATACATACTGTGCAGTCGCACAAGGCATTGACAGAAATGCCTTCACGTTTGATTGAAAGGAGTGTAGAGATGAAAGCCAGGATTACCGCTGTTGTCGCCGCCACCGTGCTGAGCGCCATCGTAACCCCATCGTTCGCTGGTGACGCGGCAGCGGCCAGCGCCAAGAAAATGTTCCTCCTCAAGGACGGTGGAACCCTGTATGTATTCGAGGACGGCAAGATGGCGCTGGAAGACAAGTTCGGACGGGCTATCCACCTGAAAGAGGGGCAATCGCTCGAAACGGTCGATGGCCAGAAGATTACAGCCAACGGCAACGAGGTCGCTCGACTCGATTTTCTTCTCCGTAAGGGTCATTCCAACCATTGACTACTCGATTCAATTCGTGAACTGCACGCCAGCGGATGTCGGGCCAACTCGTTGACCAACACGCGCTGGCGGGCCATCGGTCATAGCTGGGGCTAACCACTCGATGGTAGGCTGCGACGCTACCGGTCAATCGGCGCCGCACAAGGTGAGAGTCCGCCCTGCACTGACTGACCGGCGTTCATTGCCGGGGCCATTGCGTCCACAACAACCCGCAGGATTGCCCGGGATTGCTCAATCGTTGAGAGAGTGGGTTGGATTCCGGTCGCGTCTGCACCACCATGCTCAACCTCATCCCCGCTGCCGACGGAATCGAACACTTTTTTGGACGTCGGCGGTTCGATTGCGCGGCGCATCCCTGGCGCCGCGCCCTGCGGGCTCGCTGCGCTCGCGCCCGTTCGCTCCCGGCGAACGGATCCGTCCCTGGCCACCATGCTCAACCTCATCCCCGCTGCCGACGGAATCGAACACTTTTTTGGACGTCGGCGGTTCGATTGCGCGGCGCATCCCTGGCGCCGCGCCCTGCGGGCTCGCTGTGCTCGCGCCCGTTCGCTCCCGGCGAACGGGTCCGTCCCTGGCCACCATGCTCAACCTCATCCCCGCTGCCGACGGAATCGAACACTTTTTTGGACGTCGGCGGTTCGATTGCGCGGCGCATCCCTGGCGCCGCGCCCTGCGGGCTCGCTGTGCTCGCGCCCGTTCGCTCCCGGCGAACGGGTCCGTCCCTGGCCACCATGCTCAACCTCATCCCCGCTGCCGACGGAATCGAACACTTTTTTGGACGTCGGCGGTTCGATTGCGCGGCGCGTCCCTGGCGCCGCGCCCTGCGGGCTCGCTGCGCTCGCGCCCGTTCGCTCCCGGCGAACGGGTCCGTTCTCCCGCGGCCGCGAGCGGCTGCCGTCAGGCGCGCCCCGGGGCCGCTCCGTTTCGGTTCGGCGCGGCGTCCGTCGCCGCCCGTTCGCCGTCGAGATCGAGCGGCCGCCAGCGGCCCTGGTCGAGGCGTTCGAGGCCGTCGTTGCCGTAGCGCCACAGGTGCAGCCAGGCGTTTTCGACCAACCGGCGCAGAGGGGGGTGACGCTCGAGGACGCGTTCGATGGCCTCTTGCGGGGCATCGATGAGCACCGTCAAGCGCAAGGGTTCGTGACGCCACCGGCGGCCGTCGTGCAGGGATTGGCGGGGCAGGCCGATGCGCAGGTCGCCGCCGTTGCCTTCGAACACGCCGATGTGACCGCCGACGACGTTGTGCAGCACTTTGTTGCCGCTGCCCAGGCGTTCCGGGTCGCAGGTGGAAGCGTGGTATTGCCAGTTGATCCAGTGGGCGACCACCATCGGTGCGGTCATCAGGCGTTCCAGGAGGCCGCCGTCGGGATCCTCCCCGGGATCGTAGTCGTGCAGAAAGACGCGCCCGTCGAGCACCGCCCCGCGGCTGCGACGGCGCCCGGCGAGGATGAGCGCCGCATTGCCGGTAAGACCCCATTCGGGCCGCGTCTGGGCGCCGTCGTTGGCCCGGCGGCGGAACCGATCGAGCAGTTCGTCGTGGTCGGCGGTGGGATCCAAACCGAGGCGCGCGGCCCGTTCGCGTCGCACCTGGTCGCCCGCTTGGGCGAGGATCGGTTGCAGCCGTCGCCAGCGCGCCTGGGCGTCGGGCGGCAGCAGGTCGAGATCGAAGACCTCGAACTCGTCGGTGGTCGTGTTGTGCAGGCAGGCGAGGAACCGGGTTTGTTCCGGGATGCGGATGCCGTGGTCACGCAGGCCGTCGCGCACCGCCCGGTCGTTGAGCAGGCGCGCCAGCACACGGGCGTTGATTTCGCCCGTTTGGCCGCCGCAGGCGCCGCAGTCGAGGGTGGCGGCATGGGCGTTGTTGGCGCTTTGGCTGCCGTGGCCGACCAGCAGCACCAGCGGCGCCAGGCGGCGCGCCAGGCCCATGGCGTGCAGCACTTGCGCGGCGAGCGTGGTTCGTTGCTCGAGGTCGAGGCCGGTCAGCAAGGGGCGGCAGAACGCGCGATGGTGCTCGGGCAGGCCCGCCAGGTCGTCCCGGGGGCGGGGTTGCAGGGGGGCGCGCAGCCATTGCGGCAGCTTGGCGAGGTAGCGCAGGCCGGCGGCTTCGACGAACGAGAAGGCGGTCGCCGGCCAGCGGCTCGTCGCCTCCCCAAGCGCCATCCAGGCGAAGCGGCGCCGCCGCGCCCGGGCGGCCGCCGCCGTCCGCTGCGCGGGATCGGTCGCGGCGTCCGCTCGGGGGGGCGGCTCGATCCGGTCGGTGGCGTCGATGGTCGCTTGCAGCAGGCCGGGCAGCTGGGGGCGCCTAAGCGCGGTGCCCAGCGGCGTGTAGGCCAGGGGCAGGCCGAAGAAGCCGGCGAAGCCCAGGGTCTGGATCGCCGGCCAGTTCGCCTCCAGGGCGCGACGCATGGGTTCGCTGCGCACGTCGATGCAGAAGACCGCCTGCACTTCGGGTGTCTCGTCGGCCGGCGGCGCGGCCGGCAGCGATTGCAGCCGGCGGGCCAGGTCGCGCTGGTAGCCGATTTCCAGGGCGGTTTGCCAGACCTCGTCGACGAGCAGCGCGTCTTGTGCCTGCTTGAGGATTTGCGGCGTCCGGCCCCAGGCGGCCTGGACGGCGGCGAAAGCGCGCTGGTGGGCGGCGTCGTCCTTGCATTCGAGCAGGATGGCCCCCCAGGCCAGGCGGATCGCCAGCAGTTCCCGCAGGTGTTCGTCGCTGGCGCCGGCCAGTCGCGCCTGCCAGCCGAGATAGGCGCACCAAGAGGCCCAGCCGTTGACGGTGAGCAGAACGGCTTCGAGGTAATCGACCCAGACCGCTTCGGGCAAGCCCAGTCGTTGCAGAACCCAGCATTCGGCGGCCTCGCGGCTGGTGGGCAGGGCGTGCAGGGCCTTGCCCAGTTGCGGCAGGCCCATGAGCGTGCCGATGCTGTGGTCGTGGGTCAGGGTGTCGCGCCAGAAGGCGAACAGGCCGCCACGGCGCTCCGGCTGCCAGTCGGCCTGGTGGCGGTCGAAGTACGCCGCGCAGGTTTGGCTCACCTGGTGGGTGATGGCCTGGCGCCAAGAGAGGCGGGTGTGGCGGAGCGGATCGTCGTCCAGCTCATCGATCAGCAGCGGCAGGCTCGGGAGACGGGCCGGCCGGTCGAGCGCGTCCAGGCAGTCTTGCACGGTCAAGCCGGCGGCACGGGCCGCCGCCACCTGTCGCAGCGCGGCGGCCAGGTCGGCGGCGACGATGCGTCCTTCGCGCCAGGCCCGGAGCAACGCACTGCGCGGCGGGAAGACCCGGATGTGGCCGAGCACCGCCATGCGGGCCGCGACTTCGCGCAGCGGCCGGTCGATGCGGCCCCAGTGCGGATTGACGGCGATGGCGCGGTCCAGCGGCCAGGCCGGCGCGATCGTTCGGCAGACCGCGGCGCAGGCTGCATCGACGCGTGCGCGGAAGGCCGCCTCGGCGTCGCGCTCGTGGTGGTGCGAAGGGGGTTCTCGGGTATCCATCGCTCGGCAGACCTTCAGCGCGGCACTTGCGTGATTTCGGTGGTGGGGGTCGCCACGGCGGCGGCCCCCTTGCCCCAGTCCACCGGCCACAACCACAGGGCCAGCCGGGTGTAGTACTCGTCGACGTAGAACCCGGCGTAGCTCCAGCGTCGCCAGGTCTCCAGCGCGTGCGGCCGCCACTGGAGCACGGCCAGGACCAGGTAGAGCGCGGCCATGCCGATCAGGGCCGCGACTCCCGCCGCCGGCTGCGGTGCATCGTGCACACCCAGCGGCAGCACGTGCGCCAGGTGGGCCGCCAGGGTCAGGAGCGTCGCCAGCAGGAGGCCGCCGCCGAGACGCAGCAGGGCGATCGCCGCCGGCTCGCCGGCGGGCCACCACAGCAGGGGCGCCCAGGCGAGCGCGAGCACGCCGCACCACCACCACGGCCAGCCGGACCAGGGCAGCAGGCCGGGCAGGAGGGCGACCGGCACGGCGGCCAGCAGCGGGGCGAGCGCCAGGCTCGGGGGGCAGACCCGGGACGGCGGTTGCAGGTCGAGCAAACGGCTTTGCCGCACGATGCTGGCGGCGGACAGGAAGGTGTGAGCCTTGTAGAGCGAGTGGCCGATCAGGTGCAGGGCCGCCATGGTGTACAGCCCGAGGCCGCATTCGAGCACCATGAAGCCCATTTGCGCGGCCGTCGACCAGGCCAGGCGCACCTTGATGCTGATGCGGGTGAGCATCGCCAGGCCGGCCAGGACGGCGGTGGCCAGCCCGAAACCGATCAACAGCCAGCGCGCCGCCGGTACGGCCTCGAGCAGGGGGGCGGTGCGCAGCAGGACGAAGCCGCCGAGGTTGACCACACCGGCGTGCAGCAGCGCCGAGACCGGCGTCGGCGCTTCCATCACTTGAATCAACCAGCCGTGCACGGGCAGCAGGGCGGTCCGCAGGATCACCGCCGCGGCCAGGCACACGGCGCCGACCGCGAGCGCCGTTCCGGCGCCGTGTTGCGCGAGATGAGGCCACAGGGCGCTGAGCCGGCCGCTGCCGACATCGATCCAGGCCAGGACGGCGGCCGCGAGCAGGAGCAGATCGGCGAGCCGATCCGCCAGCTGTTTTTTGTGCGCCGCCAGCTGGGCGAAGGGCCGTTCGGCGTAAAAGCACAGCAGATGTCGCAAAGCGACGCCGACGGCCGCCCAGGCGGCGATCAAAAGCAGCCAGTGGTCGGCCAGAACCAGCAGATGCACGGCGGCGAGCACGGCGGCGAGGGCCGCGATGTAGCGCCCCTGGCCCGGTTCACCCTCCAGGTAGCGGGCCGAGAAGTGTCCGATCACCACCCCCAGGGTCTGCACGAGCAGCGCCATCCAGGCGGACAGGGGGCCCGGTGCGAGCCAGGGCAGCGAGGCCAGCGGCGTGGCGCCGCGGGCGCTGCCGAGCCAGAACGCCAGGGCGGCCAGCGCGCTGCAGAACAGGGTGAGACCGGCCAGCAGGCCGAAGCGCCGCCATGCGACCGCGGCCGGCGTCGGGACGGCCAGGGTCAGACAGGCCAGCAGCGCCATGGCGAAGGCCGGAAAGAGCGCCGTTGCCGGGTGGATGAGGTCGAAAACGTGCATCTCGGCGGTCCGATGGGGGCGGCGCCATGGTGCGGATCCGCGGTGGTTCTGTAAAATGCATATTTATTGATTTATTGTTCGTTTAAATAGAATGCTGAGCCTGGAGCGACTCAATTTCCGTCACCTGTTCTACTTCTGGCGCGTGGCCCGCAGCGGGCACTTGAGCCGCACCGCGGCCGAGTTGCACGTCTCCCAGTCCGCTTTGTCCGCCCAGATCCGGCAACTGGAAGCGCGCCTCGGTGAAGCGCTGTTCGTGCGCGAGGGGCGCCGCTTGGCGCTGACCGCCACCGGCCGCCTGGTGCTGTCCTACGCGGAGAACATTTTCGGTCTCGGCCAGGAGATGCTCGGCCGCCTGGCGGGGCGCAGCGAAGGCATGGTCCGGCTGCGGGTGGGCAGCGTCGCCACCTTGTCGCGCAACTATCTGGAAAACTGGGTGCGGCCGCTGCTGGCCGACCCGGAGGTCGTGTTGATCCTCGAGTCCGGTGGGCTGGAAGCGCTGCTGGCGCGCTTGCTGCAGCATCGACTCGACGTGGTGCTGGCCAACGAAGCGGTGCCCAGCGATCCGGAGCGGGCGCTGCACTGTCGCTTCCTCGGCAGCGAAGCCGTTGCGGTGGTCGGCCCGGCGGACCGCTGGGCCGGGCGGCGCCTGCGGATTCCGGCCGATCTCGACGGCCTCGAGGTCGCCGTGCCCGGGTCGCGCCACGCCCTGCGGGCGCGGTTCGACGCCTTGTGCCTGAGCCATGACGTGCGCCCGCGCGTGCGCGCCGAGGTCGACGACATGGCCATGCTGCGGCTGGTCGCCCGCGACAGCGGCTGGCTGGCGGTGCTGCCCGAGGTCGTGGTGCAGGACGAGTTGCGTGCGGGGCGCCTCGTGCGGGTCGGTCAGGCCGCTTCCCTGCGGGAGGATTTCTATGCCATCACCACCTTGCACCGGCATCGCATCGAACGCCTCGAGCGCCTGTTGTCCGGCGCCGCGGCAGCTGGGCTGGAGGGTGGGGCCGCGCCCGAACCGCCGCCACGCGGGGCCTGAGCGGTCGCGCTCGGGCGCCGCTTGATCTCGATCAAGGGCGCGCGGCGGTCCGCGACGAGAATCACGTGGACGACGAAGCCGGGAGAAGGCCCATGTGGGAACGACGCCTGCGCCTGCTCGCAGCGCCCTTGCGCGCCGTTCCGGTGACGGTGCATTCGACCGTTCTGGCGGCCGTGTTGAACGACGCCCTGCGCAGCCTCCGGGCCGGCGGGGCGCTGGATTTCCTGGAGGGGCGGGTGGTCGCCCTGATGGTGGAGGACGCGGGCTTGAGCTGCCGGCTGGTGTACCGCCGCGGGCGCTTTGCGGCGGCGCCGGCGGCGGCCTCGCCGGCGGTCACCGTTTGCGCCGGGACGGCGACGTTCATCGGTCTGGCGGCGCGGCGGCTCGATTACGACAGTGCGTTTTTCGCGCGCCGGCTGCGGATCTTCGGCGACACCGCCCTGGGCATGCGGCTGCGCAACGTGCTCGACGGTGTCGGCGAACTGCCGCCGCCTTGGCGCGGGGTGCAAGGCCTGTTGCAGCGCCTGGCCGAGCACCTCGCCCCCGGCCGGGCGGGGGCGTGATGGCCCTCAGTCGACGGCGCCGCGGCAGCCGGCGCCCGGCGCACCGTGCCAGAAGCCGTCGCAGGGCCCGACGGGAATGCAGGCGTTGAGGCGGGCGGCGCACTCGCCCGGGTCGGCGCCGTCGAGGGCGGCACGGAAGGCGCGGACGACGGTGGCGGTGTGGGTGGATTGCGGGCTGATGCGCAGCCGCTCGACGCCCAGCCGGCGCAGCGCTTCGAGCTGCGGCAGGAGGTCGAGCGTGTGGGCCGACTGGGTCTGGATGCCGTTCAGGACCAGCACGGGCTGCCCGTCCTGGGTATGCAGGAGGCGGCCGTCCGGGTCGGCGAAGCACGCTTTTCCGCAGCGGTCTTTCTGCCGGTTTTCGGCGCGGGCGGTGAAACAGCGCGCCGAGTGGGCGAGCGGCACGCGTCCGAAGGCGAACACCTCGGTGTGCACGCCCCGCGGGCGTTGGGCATGGACCGCGGCCAGCGCCGCCTGCGGGAGCTCCGGGGGCGCCGACCAGCGGCACAGGCCCCGCTCGGCGAGGACGGCCAGGGTGCGCGGGTTGTAGACGTTTAAGCCGGGCCCGCCGGCGAACGGCCGGCCGCCGCCGGCGAGCAGGTGGACGGCGCTCATGTCGTTGGCTTCGACCAGGAAGCGGTCGTTTTCGCACAGTCGTCGCAGCCGGCGCAGCGTGGCCTCGCTTTCGATGAGCACCGGCGTGGACAACAGCACTTCCTTGCCGGCCGCGGCGAGCCTTTCGCCGAGCGTCAGCCACTCGTTGCCGTTCAGCACGCGACGCTTCTCGCAGACGATCTCGCCGAGGCAGACGGTGTCCACGGGCCAGTCCGCCGCTTCTTCGTAGAAGGCGAGCAAGCGCTCGCGCGGCCAGGCGTAGAGGACGGGACCGAGGGTCAGACGCATGGCGGTTCAACGCCAGGGGCGGTGGTAGGCGCCGAGGGTCGTCTGGCGGCCTTCGGACAGCCCGGTGAGCGCCGCCTGCCAGGCCGGCCGCGGGACGAAGGCCCCGCCCTCGGCCGCCAGCGCGTCCAGGGCCGCGCGCCAGATCCGCGTCACGGCCGCGACATAGGCCGGGCTGCGTTGCCGCCCCTCGATCTTGATCGCCGCCACGCCGGCGCGCGCCAGCGCCGGCAGCAGGTCGAGGGTGTTGAGGCTGGTCGGTTCCTCGAAGGCGTAGTAGACGTGCCCGCCGAGCCGGTAACGGCCTTTGCACACCGTCGGGTAGCCGGCGCGCTCGCCCGGGGCGAAGCGGTCGATGAGCCAGCCGCCGAGGCGCGAGACCAATCCCTCCGGCGTGTCCTCGAAGCGCACCGCCTCGGCCGGGGAGCAGACGCCGCACAGGTTCGGCGCGGCACCGCTCAAGAGCGCGGACAGGCTGCAACGGCCCTCGACCATGACGCACAGACCGCCGAAGCCGAACACCTCGATCGCGACCGGGGACTTGGCCACCAGCGTCTCGATCTGCGCCAGCGACAGCACCCGCGGCAGCACGGCGCGGCGCACCCCGAAGTGTTCGTGGTAGAAGCGCAGCGCCGCCCAGGTGGTGGCCGAGGCCTGCACCGAGAGATGCAGCGGCAGCTTGGGGTGGTGCCGCCGGGCATGATCGAGCACGGCGATGTCGGCGCAGATGAGCGCGTCGACGCCGAGTTCGGCGGCGCGATCCACCGCGCCCAGCCACCGGTCGAGGTTGTGCGCCTGGGGGTAGGTGTTCAGGGCGAGGTAGACGCGCACGCCGCGGTCGCGGGCGTAGGCGATGCCGGCGGCGGCCTGCTCCGGATCGAAGTTCAGGCCGGGGAAGTGGCGCGCATTGGTGTCGTCGCGAAAACCGATGTACACGGCGTCCGCGCCGTTGTCCACGGCGGCACGGAGCGCGGGCAGGCCACCGGCGGGGCAGACGAGTTCCATGCGGCGGTTCTTCGAGGATGAGGTGCCGCCATCGTGGCGCGGCCGGCCGGCGCCGGCCTTGATCCCCATCAAGTGGCATTCAAGCCGAGGGCGGTTGCAGCGCGATCACCGCCATTCCGGCGCCGGCGAGGGCCGCGCCGAGCGCGTCCCAGCGGCTCAGGGCGACGCCTTCGACCCAGCGCAGCCAGAGCAGGGCGACGCCGATGTAGATGCCGCCGTAGGCCGCGTAGGTCCGGCCGGCGGCGTGTGGATGCAGGGTGAGCAAGCCGGCGAAGGCGAGCAGGGCGGCCACGGCGGGGGCGAGCAACCAGAGCGGTTTCCCGGCCCGGACGATGAGCCATACGAGGTAACAGCCGAGGATTTCGGCCAGGGCGGTGAGGGCGAACAGCGCGGTGACGCGCAGCAGCGGGGTCATGGTCCGGTGCGGATCCGCTCGATCAGCGGGCAACGCAGCGTGCCGCCGGTGTGTTTGCACCGTTGGAGCAGGGCAGCGAGGGTGGCCTCGATGCGCTGGAGTTCGGCGATGCGCCCGCGCAGCTCGGTGAGCCGCCGCCGGGCGACGGCGCTGGCTTCGTTGCAGCTCAGGCCGTCTTCCAGGCGCAGCAGTTCGGCGATCTCTTCCAGAGAAAACCCCAGCGTCTTGGCCCGGCGGATGAAGCGCAGCCGGGCGAGCTCGGTCGCGCCGTAGCGGCGGGTGCCGCCGGGCGGTCGCGCCGGGCAGGGCAGCAGGCCGCGGCGCTGGTAGTAGCGCACCGTTTCGACGCCGACCCCGGCCGCGCGGGCCAGGGCACCGATGGTGAGCGGCCTTCGGTCCCGCGCCATCGCTCGACTCCGTAGCCGACTCCGGTGCCCGAGTATAGCCGGTGTCGCGCCCCGCAGGGCGCCGACGTCCGAAGACCGGGCGACGTGAAGGGGTGCAGCGGCGCGGCACCGCCGCGGCCGTGCACAGCGGCGTCAGTCGGTCTCGGGAGGGGATGGGCTCAGGACGACGAAGCGCGGCTGCTCGGGCCGCCCGGCGAGGAAGCGTTTGGCGGCCGCGCGGTCCTTCAGCAGGCGGTCGACGTAGTCTTCCAGTGGGCCGACGGCGAAGGCGCCGGCGAGGATGTCGCGCCGGCCGTCGCCGTCGAGGTCGAGCACGTCCAGGGCGACCACGCCGGCCGGCCGCGTGGCCAGGGCGTGGCCGCTGAAGTTCTGCCGGCCGTCGTTCTCGAACCAGACCAGGGCCTGGCGACGCGGGTCGTTCCAGAAGTTGTTCCAGCTGCCGGCGACGACGTCGAGGTCGCCGTCGCCGTCGAGGTCGGCGACGCGCAGCGCCGCGGCGCCGTAGAAGCGGCCGATTTCGCGCAGTTCGAAGCGCAGTCCGCCGCGGTTCTCCAGCCACTGCAGGCCGTGGTAGGGCTTGGGGTCGTGTTGCAGGTCGTTGGCATCGCCGGTGGCGAAGACGATGTCGGGGTCGCCGTCGCGGTCCAGGTCCGCGAGTTCGACCCGCGTGGCGCCCACCAAGGGGTGGCTGGCCTGGAAGAGGGTGACCGGTTCGAAGCGCCCACCGCCGCGGTTGCGCAGCAGCACCATGCGCTCGTGGTTCTGGGTGAGCATGGTGACGATGTCCAGGCGCCCGTCGTCGTCGAGGTCGACGGGACTGACGTTGATGGCGCCCTCGAGTTCGAGCAGCGGGTGCGCGACGAAGCGCTTGCCGTGGTCGCGGTTCTCCAGCCAGGTCACGCGCCCCGGGGCGTCGTGCCCGAACACGGCGACGGCGATGTCCAGATCACTGTCGCCGTCGAAATCGCCGAGGCGGGCGTCGGCCACGCGGCCGATGCGGTCGAGCAGGGTTTCGCTGCGGTAGGCGTCGCCGTCGCGGCGCAGCAGGAACAGCTTGCCGACCCCGGCGGCGAGCGTCGGGAAGAATTCGCCCAGGGCGGCGACGACCAGGTCGAGATCGCCGTCGCCGTCGACGTCGCCGCCGTCGACGGCGATCGGCCACGGCAGCCGGGCGAGGACGGTTTCCTGCCAGCGTCCGCCTTCGATGGCGATCTGCACGAGGGCGCCCTGGGCATCGTCGCAGGCGAGCAGCGTTCGCCCGGCGGCCCCGGGAAAGGCGCGCAGGCAGCCGATGAGCGGCAGGCGGCTTCTGCCGCCGACGGGCCGGGCGGCGAAGCGCGGCCGTTCGGCCGGCTCGAAGTAGGGCAGTTTCGGCAGGGTCTCGGGCGCGACGGTGAGGTAGTAGGCCTTGATGTACTTGGCGTCGAGTTCGGGGATGGCCGTCGCCGGGCCGCCTTCGGCGGCCAGTTCGACCATGCGGTCGACGACATAGGGCCAGTCCTTGCGCGGCAGCAGCTCGGGGGCCGGGGCGCCGTGGCAGGCGCCGCAGTGCCGGAGGATCAATTGGTAGACCTCGGCGGCGGATTTGCCCTCGGCGGCGGCGAGGGGGGCAGCCAGCGACAGCGCGACGAGCAGTAGGCGGCGCAAGGCGATCGTTCTGCGGGTCGGTTCGGGGCGCCCATGATACGCCGCGGCCGGGGCCGGACCAAGTCGAACCGGACGGCGGCTGTGGGCGACGAACGCCATACGGGATCACAGGCGCCGGCCGCGGGCCGGGGGGAGACATCATATGAAGACGGGTGCGATCGGTGGGTGGCTGCTGGTCGGTGTGCTGGCCGCGGCCGCGTTGGGGACGAACGCCGAGGCGAAGCGCCGCGAGGTACGCGAGGCGGGCGGCTGCGCACAATCGGAGTGGTCCATTCGGGAGGCTTGCCGGGATTGCATCGCCAAGGGCGGGCGCTGGCTGGAAGACGAGCGGGCGATGGCCTGCGTGCGCACCGACGGAACTTGGCTGGGCTGTTCCAAGAAGACCGGAAAATGCCGCACCGGCGGCGGGCCGGGCGGCATGATCCGCGACCAGCTGCGAGTCGCCCCGCAAACCCGCGCGACCGCACCGGCCGCTACGCCGCGACCTTTGCGCCCCGGTGGTGAGGCCAGCCCCCACCGGCGCCCGGAAAAAAGCGCCGCGAGGCCGGATGCGCACGGCGATGCGGCGCTGGATGCGGATCTGGGCCGTCTGCTCGACGAGGCGTCGCGCTGAACGCGCCGGGGCGGGGCTGGGCCCCGCCCCGGACGGTGCCGTTCAGTCGCAGACGTTGAAGCTGCCGTTCTGGACGGTGACGTTCACCCACTGCACGTTGTCGCCGCAAGGGCTTTCGCGCACCGAGGTATTGAACACCTGCAGATTGCGGATCAGCACGTCGCTGGTGTTCGGGAACTCGCTGCGCGCGGCGATGCGCACTTCGCCGCCGCCGTCGACGCGGCCGCCGTCGATGGTGACGTTGTGGCAGTTCTCGATGAGGATGGCGTTGTTGCCGTTGTCGGCCAGGTCCACGGTGCCGATGCGCGCACCGCCGGAGTTGGAGACGCAGAAGAAGCCGCGTCCGCCGCGCCGCGAGACGATGCGGTCGACGTGGATGTTGGTCGGCCAGGCGTCGCCGATGCGGCCGGCCTCGTTGGCCAGGCGGAAGGTGGCGTAACCGGTGCCCGTGGCGGTGTCGGCGCCGTCCACCAGGCCGATCACGGCGTTGCGGGTGTTGTTCAGCAGCAGGCCGGAGTAGGCGGTGTTGCGGGCGACGACGCTGCCGATGGTGAGCCCGTCGACGTTCCAGGTCTCGACGCCGTGGTTGCCGGTGCCCGAAACGTAGACCTCGTCCATGGTGACGTCGTCGCTGCCCGGCAGGTCGCGTTCGAAGCGGATGCCCAGCCCGCCCGACAGGCGCAGCTCGATGCGGCCCAGGTGCAGGCCGTGCACGTCGGCGAAGCGCAGGCCGAAGTACGGGCTGCCGGTCATGGTCAAGTGGGGGATCGACACGTTCTCGGCGCCGATCGCCTCGATGGCGCCGCGGCCGGCGCGGTTGCCGACGTCGATCGTGCCGCAGACTTCGAGAACGGTGTGCGAGGGCAGGCGGATGCTGTTGCTGCCCAGGCTGCCGCCGGCCTCGACCACGATGCGCTCGGCCCAGCTGCGGCCGGGGGTGAGGCGGGCGAGGGCGTCGTTGAGCACTTGGGCGAGATCGCCGCCGGCCGGCGCGCCGTTCAGGGTGTAGGCGCCCGGGCCGCCGCCGATGCGCACCGCCGCCGTGCCGGCGCCGCAGGCGCCGCCGGCCGAGGAAGAGGACGACGAGGACGAGGAAGAACCCCCGCCGCCGCAGGGCGCGGCGCTGGCGCCGTTGCCGGTCAGGCTCAGCGAATCGATGTTGGCCAGGCCCTCGCCGCCGGTCGCCACCAGCGCCAGCGCCACCGAGCCGGCCGGCAGCCAGACGTTGGCCTGCACCACCGTCCAGCTCGTCCACGAACCCGTGCTCGGGAAGTTCACCTGCGCCGCCGCCTGGCCGTTCACCCGCAGCTCGCCCGGCCGCGCATTGGCCGAACCGTTGGCGTAACGCCACTCCAGCAGGTAATTGCCCGCCGCCGGCACCTGCACCTGCCAGTACACGCCGGTGCCTGCGGCGTTGGTGGTGTTGGCGAAGCCGGCGCCGGTGTAACCGCCGTTGTTGGCATCCACCGAGCCGTCCACGCCGCAGAAGCCCGTCTGGTTCTCCTGCAGCACCAGCGTCGTCTGCGCCGGCGCGCTGCTCGAAGACGAGGCGACGCTGCTGGCGCTGGACCAGGAGGCGCTGCTCGAACTGCTGGAGGACGGTGTGCTGCTGGAGGCGCTGCTCGACGAAGAGACGCTGGAGCTGGCCGCGCCGCCGGCGGGGGTGCACGGCGGCAGGGTGAATGCGCCGCTGTAGCGGCCCTGCAGGCCGAAGCTTGCGGCCTGGCCGGGGGCGAGCTGGCCGTTGTAGGCGACGTTGGCGGCGGTGACGCGGTTGCCGCTGGCGCTGACCTGGGCGTTCCAGGCGTTGTCGATCAGGGCCGTCTGGTCGAAGTCGAGCTGGACGGTCCAGCCCGAGACACCGGCGGGGCCGGTATTGGCGACGGTGACGTTGAGCACGTAGCCGCCCGGCCAGGTGTCGGCGCTGAGGTTGCACTCGAGCGCCGCCTGCGCCGCGGCGGCGACGAGCATGAGGCCCAGGACGCGGGCCGTGAGGCGAGTGGACATGGTCGTTTCCCTCCCGTGGCTTGTGGTATCGGGCTCGAGGCCCGGGAGGGATGGTAGCGCCGTTGGGAACCGGTGTCATGCCGGTTTCCCCGCACTTTTGCGAAAGACCGCCCGCCCCGTCGGCCGGGGCGGGCGGCGGCCTCAGGCGGCCTGGCGCTTGAGGGTGTCGAGCAGGTTGGAGAGCTCGAAGGACTTGGGCTTGACCAGCCAGAACTTGTGCATGAGCGCGTAGAAGTCCTCGAGCACGGCCCGCCCCCAGGCGCTGTCGGTCTCCGCGACATGCTGGCGGATCATGTCATGGAGGAATTCGCGGTAGGCCTCGGTGTCCTGGGTGTTGATGCGGTGGATGTCGACCAGCTCGTTGTTCAGGCGGTCGACGAAGCGCTCGTCCAGGTCGAGGACGAAGGCCATGCCGCCGGTCATGCCGGCGCCGAAGTTGACGCCG
The DNA here is from genome assembly GCA_026004975.1 of Gammaproteobacteria bacterium. Taxonomy (GTDB): domain Bacteria; phylum Pseudomonadota; class Gammaproteobacteria; order HTCC5015; family HTCC5015; genus BPKE01. The sequence continues at coordinate 435,900 of BPKE01000002.1, read as the reverse complement.
GTGCGGCCGAGCACGGCCACCGCGCCGCCGGTCATGTATTCGCAGCCGTGGTCGCCCACGCCCTCGACGACCGCGTGGGCGCCGGAGTTGCGCACGGCGAAGCGCTCGCCGGCGGTGCCGGCCGCGTACAGGCGGCCGCCGGTGGCGCCGTACAGGCAGGTGTTGCCGATGATCGGCGTGTCGCGGGTTTCGAACTCGACCCCGGCCGGCGGCCGCAGGACGATCTTGCCGCCGGCCATGCCCTTGCCGACGTAGTCGTTGGCGTCGCCTTCCAGGTACAGGTGCAGGCCGCCGGCGTTGAAGGCACCGAAGCTCTGGCCGGCGGTGCCGCGCAGGCGCACGACGATCGGCGCGCGTTCCATGTCGGTGTTGCCCCAGCGCCGGGCGATCAGCCCGGAGACGCGGGTGCCGATCGAGCGGTTGTTGTTGCGCACGGTGTAGCTGAACTCACCGCCGCCGCCGCTCTCGATCGCCGGCAGCATGTCGCGCACCATCTGCTCGGCCAGCTCCCCCTTGTCGAAGGGCGGGTTGCTCGGCGTGGTGCAGTATTGCGGCAGCTCGCGCGACAGGCCGCCGTCGGAGAGCAGCGGCGTGAGGTCGAGCTTGCGCTGCTTGGCGGTCTCGCCTTCGCGGATGCGCAGCAGGTCGGTGCGCCCGATCAGCTCGTTCATGCTGCGCACGCCCAGGCGCGCCATGATGCGCCGCACCTCTTCGGCGATGAACCGGAAGTAGTTCATGACCTTCTCGGGGTTCCCCTTGAAGTGGCGCATGCGCAGGACGCGGTTCTGGGTGGCGACCCCGGTGGCGCAGTTGTTGAGGTGGCAGATGCGCAGGTACTTGCAGCCCAGCGCGACCATGGGGGCGGTGCCGAAACCGAAGCTCTCGGCGCCGAGGATCGCCGCCTTGACGACGTCCAGGCCGGTCTTCAGCCCGCCGTCGGTCTGCAGACGGACCTTGTCGCGCAGCCGGTTGGCGCGCAGGGTCTGGTGGGTTTCGGCCAAGCCGAGTTCCCACGGCGAGCCGGCGTAGCGCACGGAGGTGAGCGGGCTGGCGCCGGTGCCGCCGTCGTAGCCGGAGATGGTGATCAGGTCGGCGTAGGCCTTGGCGACGCCGGCGGCGATGGTGCCCACGCCGGGTTCGGAGACGAGCTTGACCGAGACCAGCGCCTCCGGGTTGACCTGCTTGAGGTCGAAGATGAGCTGCGCGAGGTCTTCGATCGAGTAGATGTCGTGGTGCGGCGGCGGCGAGATCAGGGACACGCCGGGCGTCGAGTAACGCAGGCGCGCGATCATCGGTTGACTTTGTCGCCGGGCAATTGCCCGCCCTCGCCGGGCTTGGCGCCCTGGGCGATCTTGATCTGGATGACTTCGGCGTTGACCAGGTAATGCGGGGTGACGCCGAAGCGGCCGGAGGCGACCTGCTTGATCTTGGAGTTGCGCTCGGTGCCGTAGCGTTCCGGGTCTTCGCCGCCTTCGCCGGAGTTGGAGCGGCCGCCGAGCCGCGCCATGGCGACGGCGAGATCTTCATGAGCCTCGGGCGAGAGCGCGCCCAGCGACATGGCGGCGGTGTCGAAGCGCGGGAAGATCGCTTCGGCCGGTTCGACCTCTTCGAGCGGCACCGGCTCGAGGTCGCTGCGCAACTCGAGCAGGTCGCGCAGCACCATCGGGCTGCGCTCGTTGACCAGCTTGGCGAAGGTTTCGTAGTCGGTCCAGTCGCCGCTTTCCACGCAGCGTTGCAGGGCGGCGATGACGTCCGGGTGGAAGGCGTGGTACTCGCCGCCGTGGACGTACTTGATGAAACCGCCCTGACGCAGGGGTTTGCGCGGGTTGAAGGCTTCCCAGTGCAGCACCGACTGGTCTTTTTCCAGGTCCTCGAAGTCGGCGCCCTGGATGCGGCTGGTGGTGCCCTTGAAGCACAACTCCACGACCTCGTCGGCCAGCCCGACGATCTCGAACAGTTGCGCGCCGCGGTAGCTGGCGATGGTCGAGATGCCCATCTTCGACATGATCTTGTACAGACCCTTGTCGATGCCGCGGCGGAATTTCTTGGCCACCGAGTGCAGCGAGTCGCTTTCGATCTCGCCCCGGCGCAGCATGCCGTTGAGCGACTCGTAGGCGAGGTAGGGGTAGACGGCCGTGGCGCCGTAGCCGATGAGGACGGCGAAATGATGCGGATCGCGCGCGGTGGCGGTTTCGACGATGATGTTCGCGTCGCAACGCAGGCCGAGGTCGACCAGGTGATGGTGCACGGCGCCCACCGCCAGCGGCGCCGGGATCGTCCAGCGGTCGCGTTCGATGCCGCGGTCCGACAGGACGATCAGCGTCTTGCCGGCGCGCACCGCTTCGGCGGCCTGCTCGCGCACGCGCTCGATGGCCCCGCGCAGGCCCTCGCCGGGTGCGTAGTGCAGCGGGATGTAGGCGTGCGCGTAGGCCGGATCGTCGATGGAGAGCAGCTTGCGGAACTTGATCTCGGAGATGACGGGCGAACGCAGCACCAGCCGGTCGGCCAGACGCTCGTCCTCTTCGAACAAGTTTTGTTCGCGGCCCAGGCAGGTCTCCAGGGACATGACGATCGACTCGCGCAAGGGGTCGATCGGCGGGTTGGTCACCTGGGCGAACTGCTGGCGGAAATAGTCGTAGATGGACCGCTCGGTCTTGGACAGCACGGCCATGGGCGTGTCGTCGCCCATCGAGCCGACCGCCTCCTGGCCGGCCTCGGCGAGCACGCGCAGCACTTGCTCGCGCTCTTCGAAGGTGACGAGGAAGCGCTTTTCGTAGACCGCCAGGGTGGCCTCGTCCATCGGCGCCTCGCACAGGGTGTGGTCCTCGAGGCGCGATTCGAGCCGCTTGATGCGCCGGTGCCACTGGCTGTAAGGGGCGCGCTCGACGAGCATGCGGTCGATGTCGGCGGATTCGAGCAAGCGGCCGGTGGCGGTGTCGGCGGCGATCATCTGGCCCGGCGCGAGCCGGCCCTTGGCGACCACGTCCTCGGGTGCGTAGTCCCACACGCCGATCTCCGAGGCCAGGGTGATGTGCCGGTCGCGGGTCAGCACCCAGCGTGCCGGGCGCAGGCCGTTGCGGTCCATGACGCAGGCGGCGTAGCGCCCGTCGGTGAGCACGATGCCGGCCGGGCCGTCCCAGGGCTCCATGTGCATGGAGTTGAGCTCGTAGAAGGCGCGCAGCTCCGGGCCGATGTCGGGTTGGTTCTGCCAGGCCGGCGGAATGAGCAGGCGCATGGCGCGGAAGATGTCCATGCCGCCGGCGAGCAGCACCTCGAGCATGTTGTCCAGCGAGCAGGAGTCCGAGCCGGTCATGGAGACCAGCGGATCGAGCCCGGACAGCTCGGGCAGGTCGGGGCTGTGGAACTTGCTGCGCCGCGCGCGCGCCCAGTTGCGGTTGCCCTGGATGGTGTTGATCTCGCCGTTGTGAGCGAGCAACCGGAACGGCTGGGCGAGCCGCCATTGCGGCCAGGTGTTGGTCGAAAAACGCTGGTGGAAGACGCAAAGGGCGGAAGCCAGCGCCGGATCGTTGAGGTCCGGGTAGAACTGCGGCAGGTTGGCCGGCATCACCAGCCCCTTGTAGGCGATCAGCCGCGAGGAAAGACTGGCGACGTAGAAGTAGGGGTCTTCCGGCTCGAGGCGTTGTTCGGCCAAGCGCCGGGCGATGAACAGCTGGCGCTCGAAAGTGGCCTCGTCCATGCCGGCCGGGGCGTCGACGAAGATCTGCTCGATGGCGGGCAGGGTCTTGAGCGCCTCTTCGCCGCAGGCCGCCGGGTCGGTCGGCACGCGGCGCCAGCCGAGCACGCGCAGCCCGCGGGCCGCAAGCTCGCCGGCGAGCGCTTCGCGCCCCGCGGCGGCACGCGCCGGGTCGGGGTTCAGGAACACCATGCCGGCGGCGTAGAGCGCGCCCGGCTCGATGCCGGCCTCGGCGGCGGCCCGGCGCAGGAAGGCGTCGGGCTTTTTGAGCAGCAAGCCGCAGCCGTCCCCGGTCTTGCCGTCGGCGGCCACCGCGCCGCGGTGGGTGAGGCGGGCCAGGGCGCCGATGGCGGTCTGCACCAGCCAGTGGCTGGGCTCGCCGTCCATGTGGGCGATGAGGCCGAAGCCGCAGGCGTCGCGTTCGAATTCGGGGCGGTACAAGCCGCCGCGCGGAGGCTGTCTGTCGCTCATGGTCGTCACCTTGGCCGCGGCGCGCAGCATTCCCCCGGGCCGCTGGGGCCGGCACGTCGGCGGGACGGGGGGAGACGCTGGCGCGTGATACGGATGTCGAACGGCCGGATTTTACACCAAGCCGGGGGCTTTGCCAGGCTCAACCCCACCAGCGGCGCCGGGCCAGGGCCTCGCGGGCCAAGGCGTCGAGCCGGCCGGGCAGGCCGCCGGCGCGCTCGGCGAGGCGGGCCAGGCGCCGCGCCGACAGGGGCAGGCGGTCTCCGCCCGCGGACCGGTAGCGGAAGGCCAGGTAGTCCAGGGCGTCCTGCCGGGACAGGGGGCGCAACTGGTGGCTGTAAAAGGTCTCGGCGGGCAGCAGGGCGGGGTCGAAGGCGGCCAGGCGCGCCTCCAGGGCCTTCTCGCCGAGCAGCACGGTGCACAATTCGCCGCGCCCCTGGGCGGCGACGGCGCGCTGGAAGCGCAGCAGCATGCGCAGCACCGGGTCGGCGAGGCGGTCGGCGTCGTCGATGAGCAGCACGGGTTGCCGGCCTTGGCGCAAGGTGCGGAACACGGCCGCGGCGGCCTGCACGGCGAGCGTGTGCACTTCGGTCGCGGCCGAAAACCCCGCCAGGCGGGCGAGCAGGACGCCGATGCCGGTGTTGCGGCGCGCCCGCAGCGCGGTGAGCCTCACCCCGGCCGGCGCCTCTTGCGCCAGCCGCAGGGCGAACGCGGTTTTGCCGCTGCCGGGCTCGCCCTTGACGAGTTGCAGACGGGTGCCGGCCTCGATCCGTGACCACAGGGCGCGGCAGAGCATGTCCAGGGCGGTGTTGCGGAACAGCGCCGCGGCTTCTTCGGGCGGGGCGAAGGGGTCGCGGGAAAGACCGAGCGCACGCAGCCGGTCCGGGCTCAGGCGGGGGTCGACGGCGCCGGCCATGGTTCAGTGGGTGGTCTTCGGGTCGAACAGGCGGTCGTGCTCGGCGATCGCGTAACGGTCGGTCATGCCGGCGATGTAGTCGGCCACGACGCGGGCGCGGCGCGCCAAGCCGCCGCCGACGAACGGCCAGGGGTCGGGTTGCGTGAGCTTGGCCTGGACGCTTTCGGGCAGCAGGCGCGGGTCGTCCATGTAGGCCTCGAACATGTCCTGGATCAGCCGCTGCGCCTTGACGGTCATGCGGTGCACGCGGTGGTGGCGGTACAGGTGCCGGTGCAGGAAGCGCTTGAGCGCCTCGTGGCGCTCGCGCATGGTGTCGCTGAAGGCGACGAGTGGGCGCGGTTGGGCGCGCACCGCGTCGATGTCCCGCGGCGCGGCGGCCTCGATGTTGGCGCGGGTGGTCTCGATCAGGTCGGTCACCTGCCGGTTGATCATGCGCCGGATGACCTCGTGAACCAGCCGGCGCCCGGCGAGTTGCGGGTGGCGGTCCTTGACCTCGTCGTATTCGAAACGGAACAGCTCGACGTCGAGCAGTTGCTCGATGTGGATCAGGTGCGAGCGCAGGCCGTCGTCGACGTCGTGGTTGTTGTAGGCGATCTCGTCGCACAGGTTGGCGAGCTGCGCCTCCAGGCTGGGCTGGCTGCCGTCGAGGAAGCGCCGCCCGACCTCGCCCAGGGCCTCGGCGATCGGCCGTGCGCAGTGCTTTAGGATGCCTTCACGGGTCTCGAACATCAGGTTCAAGCCGTCGAACTCGGCGTAGCGTTCCTCGAGCACGTCGACCACGCGCAGCGATTGCAGGTTGTGCTCGAAACCGCCGAAAGGCTTCATGCAGCGGTTGAGCGCTTCCTGGCCGGCGTGGCCGAAGGGCGTGTGCCCCAAGTCGTGGGCCAGGGAAATGGCCTCGACCAGGTCTTCGTCGAGGCCCAGGGCGCGGGCGGCGGAGCGGGCGATCTGCGCGACCTCGATGGAATGGGTGAGGCGGGTGCGGAACAGGTCGCCTTCGTGGTTGACGAAAACCTGGGTCTTGTACTCCAGGCGGCGGAAGGCCGAACAGTGGACGATGCGGTCACGGTCGCGCTGGTATTCGCTGCGGTAGGGCGGGGTCGGTTCCGGAATCCGGCGCCCACGCGAACGGGCGGCGTCGGCGGCGTAGGCGGCGGTCGGACCGGTGGGCATGTCAGCCTCCCAGGACGGCGCGCAGCCAGGCTTCGAGGTCCGCGGGGTCGAAATCGTCGTGCACGGCGGCCCGCCCGATGCCGTGCAGCAGCACCAGGCGCAGGCGGCCGTCGAGCACCTTCTTGTCGTGCACGAAGCGGCGCATGAAATCGGCCGCACGCATGTCCGGCGGCGGCTCGGTCGGCAGGCCGGCGGCGGCGATCAGGCGGCGGATGCGCGCGACCGTCTCGTCATCGATCCAGCCCAGGTGCCGGGAGTAGCCGGCGGCCAGCACCATGCCGGCCCCGACCGCCTGGCCGTGCAGCCAGCCCTGGTAATCCATGTGCGTCTCGATGGCGTGCCCGAAGGTGTGGCCGAGGTTGAGCAGCGCCCGGGCCCCCTGTTCGCGCTCGTCGGCGGCGACGATGCGCGCCTTGTCGGCGCAGGCGCGGGCGACGGCGTAGGCCAGGGCGTCGGTCCGGCGGTCGAGCAGGGCCGGCAGCTCGGCTTCGAGCCACTCGAAAAAGTCCGGGTCGTCGATCAGGCCGTACTTGATGACTTCGGCCAGCCCGGCGCTGAATTCGACCGCCGGCAGGCTGGCGAGGGTGTCCAGGTCGGCGATCACCGCCTTGGGCTGGTGGAAGGCGCCGATCATGTTCTTGCCGCGCGGGTGGTTCACCGCGGTCTTGCCGCCGACCGAAGAGTCCACCTGGGCGAGCAGGGTGGTCGGGCACTGCAGGAAGGCGACACCGCGCTGGTAGGTGGCGGCGACGAAGCCGGTCAGGTCGCCGATGACGCCGCCGCCGAGCGCGACCAAGGTGCAGCGGCGGTCGAAACCGGCTTCCAGCAGGGCGTCGTAGACGCGCTCGGCGCTCGCCAGGGTCTTGTAGCGCTCGCCGTCGGGCAGCACGGTGAAGACCACGCGCCGCCCGGGGGCGGCCAGCGCCGCCTCCAGCGGCGCGCGGTAGAGGGCCGCCACCGTCGGGTTGGTGACCACCATCACCTGGCGGCCGGCCAGATGGCGGCCGATCAGCTCGGGGTCACGCAGCAGGCCGGAGCCGATGTGGATCGGATAACTGCGCTCGCCGAGCGACACCTCGAGGGTTTGCATGGCACGTCGCGCCCGGGAAAGGGGCGGACAATGGTAGGCGCGCGCCGGGTGCGGCGCAAGCGCGCGCCCGCCGGCCCTCAGCGCAGGGTCAGGCCCTCGCGTACGATCTTCGGTGTGACGAAGATCAGCAGCTCGGACTTTTCGTCGACCTTGCTGCGGCTGCGGAACAGGGCGCCGATGCCGGGCAGGTCGCCGAAGAACGGCACCTTGTTCACCTGCTCGCTCTTGGTGTGTTCGAAGATGCCGCCGAGCACGACGGTCTCGCCGTCGTTGACCAGCACCTGGGTGTTGACTTCACGGGTGTCGATGCTCGGCACGCCGGCGAACACCTCGCCGACGCTGTCCTTGTTGACGGTCAGGTCGAGGATGATGCGGTTGTCGGGGGTGATCTGCGGCGTGACCTTGAGGCTGAGCACGGCCTTCTTGAAGGACACCGAGGTGGCGCCGCTGGAGGTGGCCTGCTGGTAGGGGATTTCCACGCCCTGCTCGATGAAGGCTTCCTTCTGGTTGGCGGTGATGACCCGCGGGGTGGAGATGATTTCGCCGCGGCCCTCGGCCTGCATGGCCGACAGCTCCAGTTCGAGCAGGGTGCCGAACGGCAGCCGCGCGAGCGCCAGCCCGAGGCTGCCGGCCGGGTTGATGACCGGCAGGTTGACGTTCATGCGGTCGTTGAGCTCGATCTGGTCGCCGTTGATCAGCTGCGTGGTGGCGTTGAGGCTGCCGGAGACGGCGGTGCCCTCGCCGGTGCTGGTGATGCCGGTGTCGCGCACGGTGCCGAAGCGCACCCCCAGTTCGCGGTTGAAGTCGTCGCTGGCGATGACGATCCGCGATTCGATGAGCACCTGCTGCACCGGCACGTCGAGGCGGTTGACCAGGGCGCGGATCTCTTCGAGGCGTTCGGCGGTGTCCTGCACGAGGAGGGTGTTGGTGCGCTGGTCGACGCTCACTCGGCCGCGGTCGGAGAGCAGGCCGCCCTGGCCGCCGCCGGACAGCAGCGCGGCCAGTTCCGAGGCCTTGGCGTAGTTGACCTGGATGAACTCGGAGCGCAGCGGCGCCAGCGTGCGGGCCTGTTGCTGGGCTTCCAGCTCGAGTTTTTCGCGGGCGGCGATCTCCTCGGTGGGGGCGATGAGCAGCACGTTGCCGGACTGGCGCTTGGCCAGGCCCTTGGCGTCGAGGATGATGTCCAGCGCCTGGTCCCAGGGCACGTTCTTCAGGCGCAGCGTCAGGTTGCCGGTGACCGAGTCGGACACGACCACGTTCAGGCCCGTGAAATCGGCGATGAGCTGCAGCACCGAGCGCACCTCGATGTCCTGGAAGTTCAGGCTCAGCCGTTCGCCGGTGTAGCCGAATTTTTCCTTGGCCTGCTCGCGGCGCGCCTCTTCGGCGATGGGCTTGAGTTCCAGGGTGAAGACGGCGTCGGACTGGTAGGCCAGGTGCTCGTAGTTGGGGCTGGTGGGGGAGACCACCATGCGCGCGTTGCCGCCGGCCGGGAAGGTGTCGATGGTGGCGGCCGGCGTGGCGAAGTCGAGCACGTCGAGGCGCCGCACCAGGTTTTCGGGCACGGCGGCGCCGATGAAATCGACGACGACCTTGTCGCCCTGTTGCGTGACGTCCACCGGGATGCCGGGATCGCTCAGGCGCACCACCACCCGGCCTTCACCGCCCGGACCGCGGCGGAAATCGATGTCGGTCAGGGCGCGGCCGCCGGCACCGGCGCTGGCGAGCGCCTTGGCGCCCTCGACGGCGCCCGGGCTTTCCAGGGTGAGCAGCACGGTGTCGCCCTGCACCTCGGTGCGGTAGGGCACCAGGTCCGCCAGGTTGAGCACCACGCGGGTGCGGCCGCGGGCCTCGGCGGTGGTCAGCGAGCGGGCCAGCCCCAGCCCGATCGGCACGGTGCGCCGTTCCAGCCGGTTGGCGGTGTCGGGCAGGTCGAGGACGATCCGGGCCGGATCGCTGATGGTGAAATCCAGCGGCTTGGGCGCGGGTTCCGACAGCTTCAGGGCGATTTGCAGGCGGTTGCCCGGCAGGGCGGTGAAATCGACCGACTCCAGGGCGCGTTCGGCACGCGCCGTCGCCCCCAGCGCCAGCACCAGCAGGGCCAGGGCCCAGGCCGTGGCGCGGCTGCGGCGGGGGATGTCCGAGAGGGTCAGGTGTGCGGCTGCGCTGTGCATGGCGGTGGCTCCGGTCATTTTTCCTCGGTCAGGCTCAGTTGTGCCTTGCGTTCCATCCAGCCGCCCAGCCCGTCGGGCACGAGCTCGACCAGCTCGATGCGGCTTTCGGTGATGCGGACGATCTCGCCGTAGTTCTGGCCCATGTGGTTGCCCGGTTTGACCCGGTGGATGGTGCCGTTGGGGTCGCGCACCAGGCCCCAGACTTCGCCTTGTCGCTCGAGGGTGCCGACCATCCGCAGGCTGTCCAGGGGGAAGGCTTCGAGCGGTTCCTTGCGTCGCTGCATGTCCGGGCGCGGCCCGCTCGCCGGCGGGGCGGCCTGCTCGCGTTGCGGCTCGGTGAACGGGTCGCGGCGGTCCAGGGCCGCGTACTTGTAACTCTGGTACGGTTCGATCAGCGGCAGGGGCTCGACGGAGCCCTGGTACTTGTTGCGCGTGCTTTCCACGTATTGCTCCAGGTCGCTCAGGCCCGGCGCACAGGCCGTGGCGCCGGCGCAGAGCGTGGTCAAGAGCAACGGGCGCAGGGCGGCTCGGCGGATCATGATTCGCTGTCCAGGTAGTAGTAGGTCTTGGCCAGCAGGTTCATTTCGAGCTCACCTTCCTTGGTGCGTTTGATGCTGATGTCGTGCAGGGTGACGATGCGCGGCAGGGCGGCGACGTCGCTGACGAACTTGGCCAGATCGTGAAAGCGGCCGAACAGGCGCATGTCGATCGGGTACTCGGCGTAGAATTCCTTGCGCACTTCGCCGCGCGGCTTGATCAGGTCGGCGCGGACGTTGTTGGCGGTGCTGGTCTGCGAGAGCTCGTCGAGCAGCTTGTCGACCTCGGTCTTGTCGGGCAGTTGCCGCAGCATGGCACCGAAGGAGCGTTCCATTTCCGCGAGCTGCTCCCGGTAGGCGTTCAGGTTGGCGGCCTTGCGGCTGTAGTCGTCGAAGGTCTTTTTCAGCTTGGTCTCTTCGGTCTTTAGGCGCTGGATCTCCTCGCGGGCCGGGATCACGACTTTCCAGTAGCCCAGGCCGAGGATGGCGAGCACGATGAGCACGAGCACGGCGATGCGCACCGGCTTGGGTGCGACGCCGATGCGGCGCAGGGTTTCGGGGTCGCGCAGCTGCTCGAAGAATTCCTCGACGGTCATGCTCATGAGGCGTTCTCCTCGTCTTCGGCCTGCCCCGGCGTTTCCTGCTGGACCGTCAGCTTGAAAGTCGACAGGCGGGTCTTTTCGTCGGCCTGGATGACCACCAGTTTGGGATCCTTGAGCCAGGGCGAGGCTTCGAGGTTGCGCATGTAGCTCGAGACGCGGGCGTTGGACTCGGCCTGCCCTTCGATGGTGAGCGTGCGGCCCTTCTGCTCGACCGCGGTCAGCCACAGGCCGTCCGGCACGGTCTTGGCCAGCTCCTCGAACAGGTGCACGATCTCGGGCCGGCTGCGCTGCAGTTCCTGGATGACGTTCATGCGCGCCAGCAGGTCGGCCTTGCGTTGCTCGAGATCCTTGATTTCCTGGAGTTTGGTCTCGAGGACCTGGATCTGCGCCTTGAGGAATTGCACGCGGGCGCGGTGGGCGTCGACGACGAATTGGGCGTAAAGATAGCCCGCGCCGACGACCAGTCCGGCGCCCAGCGCGACCAGGCCGGCGAGGGCCCAGAATTCCTGGGTCTTGCGGCGGCGCAGTTCCTCGCGCCAGGGCAGCAGGTTGATGTTGGCCATCAGCTCACCCCCCTCAGGGCCAGTCCGGCGGCGATCATCAAGGCGGGGGCGTCGGCCTGCAGGCGCTGGCGGGCGACACGGCCGGCGACCTTGGTGCGGGCGAAGGGGTTGGCGACGCCGGCGGGGATGCCGAGGTTGGACTCGACCAGCGCCGCCACCCCCGGAATGTTGGCGCAGCCGCCGGCCAGCGCGATGTAATCGACGTGTTCGTGCTCGGTCGAGGAGTAGAAGAACTGCAGGAAGCGGCCGACCTGCTGGGCCATGGTCTGCTTGAAGGGCTGCAGCACCTCGGGCTCGTAGTTCTCGGGCAGGCCGCCTTCCTTCTTGACCCTGCCGGCGTCCTCGTAGGACAGGCCGTAGCGGCGCATGATCTCTTCGGTGAGCTGCTTGCCGCCGAAAGGCTGCTCGCGGGTGTAGATCAGGCGGCCGTCCTCGATGACGTTGAGACTGGTCATGGTGGCGCCGATGTCGACGATCGCGGTCACCTTGTCCACGCCGTAATCGGGCAGTTGATCGGTGATCAGGGCGTAGGCGTGTTCCATGGCATAGGCTTCGATGTCGACGATTTTCGGCACCAGGCCGGCGAGTTCGGCCACCGCGGTGCGCGTGCTCACCGTCTCGCTGCGCGCCGCGGCGAGCAGCACCTCGACCGAATCCGGGTTGTTCGGCACCTCGCCGAGCACGTCGAAATCCAGGAACACTTCTTCCAGGGGATAGGGGATGTACTGGTCGGCCTCGGCGCGGATGGCCGTTTCCAGCTCGTCCTCCTTCATGTTCGCCGGCATCTGGATCTTCTTGGTGATCACCGAGGCACCGGACACGGCCAGCACGGCGTGCTTGGCACGGGTGCCGGATTTTTTCACCGCCCGGCGCACGGCCTCGGCGACGGTCTCGATTTCCGACTCCTGGATGACCTTTTCGACCACCGCGTTCGGCGGCAGGGGTTCGACCCCGTAGGCTTCGACTCGGTATCCGTCCCGGGTTTTGCTAAACTCGAGCACCTTCACGGCGGTCGAACTGATGTCGACGCCGACCATCGGGGGGGTCTTGGAGCCGAAGAAGAGCACGGGCGTTTTCCCTGTAAACTGATACGGTTACCTAGCCTACATGAAAAGGCGGTTTAAATACTAGTACTAAGTGCATAAGAATACTAGCCATCCGTCAATCCGGGGCGCCCCGCAGGGCGCCCGCCGCACGCGCCGATGAAACCACGCCGCCGTTGGATCTGGATCCTGGGCCTGAGCGCCTACAGCCTGGCGTGCGCCGCCGCCTGGCTGGGGCTCGCCGCTTTCGGGGCGGCCTATTGGTATTTCACGCCCCGCCTGCCGGACGTCGAAAGCCTGCGGCGGGTCGAGTTCCAGGAGCCCCTGCGCGTCTACAGCCGCGACGGGCGCCTGATCGCCGAGTTCGGCGATCAGCGTCGCGAGCCGGTGCCGATCGAGGCGGTGCCGCCGCTGTTGCGCCAGGCGTTCATCGCCGCCGAGGACCAGCGCTTCTACCAGCACCGCGGCGTCGACCCGGTGGGGCTGATGCGCGCGGCGCTCAACGAGTTGCTGCGCGGCGACCGCAGCCAGGGCGGCAGCACCATCACCATGCAGGTGGCGCGCAATTTCTTCCTCAGCCGCGAGAAGACTTACATCCGCAAGCTCAACGAGATCTTCCTGGCGTTGAAGATCGAGCGCGAGCTCGACAAGGACCGCATCCTCGAGCTCTATTTGAACAAGATCTATCTGGGCAAGCGCGCCTACGGCGTGGCGGCGGCGGCCCGCGTCTATTACGGCAAGACCCTCGCAGAGCTGGACCTGGCGCAGATGGCGATGATCGCCGGCCTGCCCAAGGCCCCGTCGGCCTACAACCCCGTGAACAACCCGCTGCGGGCGCTGGAACGGCGCAACTACGTGTTGCGCCAGATGCGGGCGCTGGGGTTCATCGACGAGGCCGCATACCAGGCCGCCGCCGCGGCGCCGATCACGGCGGGGACGCACGAGGCGGTCGCGGAGGTCGAGGCGCCCTACGTGGCCGAGTGGGCGCGCGCCGAGGCCGTGGCCCGTTTCGGCGAGGAGATGGCCTACACCGCCGGCCTGCGGGTCTACACCAGCATCGACGCACACTTGCAGGCGGCTGCCGACCGCGCCCTGCAGCGCGGCCTGTTGGCCTACACGCGCCGCCACGGTTGGCGCGGGCCGGCCGGGCACATCGAAGGCGTGAGCGGGCCGGCGGCGGTGCTCGAGCGCCCGCTCGGGCTCGATGCCCCGGATGCCGAGACCGACGGCGAGGACGATGCGGCGGGCGGCGCCCGCGCCGCCATCGAGCGCCGCCTGGCGGCGCTGGGCCGTTACGGGCCGCTCCGCCCGGCCCTGGTCCTGGAAGTGGTCAACCTGCCGGTGCCGGAGGGCACGGACGAAGCGGCGGCGCAGCGGCGGCAGGTGGCGCGGATCTATCTCGGCGACGGCCAGTTCGGCTGGTTCGACCTGGCCTCGGCCGCCTGGGCCGCGCCCTACCTGGACGTCAATCGCGTCGGGCCGGCGCCCAAGCGGCTGGCCGAGGTGGTGGCCCCCGGAGACCTGGTGTGGGTCGAGCCGGCGGACGAGACGGCCCCGGCCGGTCCGGATCTGCCGGCCCGCTGGCGGCTGGCGCAGCTGCCCCGGGTGGAAGGGGCGTTGGTCGCCCTCGACCCGGCCGACGGCGCGGTGCGGGCCCTGGTCGGTGGCTTCGATTTCGCCAAGAGCAAGTTCAACCGCGTCACCCAGGCGCGCCGCCAGCCCGGCTCCGGCTTCAAGCCCTTCATCTACGCCGCCGCCCTGGAAAACGGCTTCACCGCCGCCAGCATTCTCAACGATGCGCCGGTGGTGTTCGACGATCCGGCGCTCGAGGCGAAGTGGAAGCCGGAGAATTACAGCGGGCGCTTCTTCGGGCCGACGCGGCTGCGCGAGGGCCTGGTGCATTCGCGCAATCTGGTGTCGATCCGCTTGTTGATGGCGCTCGGCATCGAGCCGGCCCGACGGTATGCGGCGCGTTTCGGCTTCGGCCCGGATGCGCTGCCGCGCGATTTGTCCCTGGCGCTGGGCTCGGGGGTGGTCACGCCGCTGGAGATGGCGGCCGGCTTCGGTGCCTTCGCCAACGGCGGCTTCCGTGTCCGGCCCTGGGTGATCGACCACATCGAGGACCGCGACGGGCGCTGGCTGTGGGCCGCCGAGAAGCACTTGGCCTGCCTGGCCTGCGCCGCCGAGGCGCTGGACGGGGCGGCGCGGGCACGCGTCGAGCTCGTCGCACCGCCCGTCGAAGCGGAGGCGGACGCGGCCGCGGACGGCGAGGCGGCGCCGGCGGTCGAGGCGGCCGCTTCCCCCGCGGCCGAAGGCGTGCGTGCGCGCTGGCGGCAGGCCGAACGGATCATGGAGCCGCGGGTGAATTTCATCCTCCACACCATGCTCCAGGACGTGGTCCGGCGCGGTACGGCGCGGGCTGCGCTGGCGCTGGGTCGCGACGACATCGCCGGCAAGACCGGCACCAGCAACGACGAGCACGACGCCTGGTTCAACGGCTATCACCCGACGCTCACCGCCTCGGTGTGGGTCGGTTTCGACGAGCCGGCGCCGCTGGGCCGGCGGGAACCGGGCGGCCGCGCGGCGCTGCCGATCTGGATGGATTTCATGGCCCGCGCCCTGGACGGCGTGCCCCCGGCGCCGCGGCCGGTGCCGCCGGGCGTGGTGAGCGTGCGCATCGATCCGGAAACCGGCTTGCCGGCGTCGGCCGACGATCCGGCGGCGGTGTTCGAGTGGTTCCGGGTCGAGCACGTGCCGCAAGCGCCGGTCGCGCCGCCGCCGGGCGCGACCGACGGCGAGCCCTTGTTCTAGCGGGGTGGTTGCGGCCTTGGCGCCAGCGGCACGCAGGCGGGCGCCGGGGAAGCGAGTCGCGGACGGACGGGAGGCGATCATGCCCAGGCACAAGGCGCGGTTGGAGCGCGCGCGCGAGCGCATCGCCCAGGAAGCGGCGCGCATCATGCACGAGCAGGCGTTGCGCGATTTCCAGGCGGCGAAGCAAAAGGCCTGCGCGCGGCTCGGCTTCAGCGGCCGGGCGGCGATGCCGCGCAACGAGGAGATCCAGGCGGCGCTGGACCGCTATCTGCGCACCTTCGAGGGGGCCCGCCAGCGCGACCTGCTCGACGCCTTGCGGCGCACCGCCGTGCAGGCGATGCGTTTTCTGGCCGAATTCGAGCCGCGTCTGGTGGGGGCGGTGCTGGACGGCACCGCCGGGCGCCACACGCCCGTCAGCCTGCACGTCTTCGCCGAGCCGCCGGAGCGGGTGTCGCAGTTTCTCACCGCCCGCGGCATCCCCCACGAGTTGAGCGCGCGCCGCCTGGTTTACCGCGACGGCCGCGAGCGCGAGGCGACGGTGTGCCGCTTCGTCGCCGGGGAGACGGCGGTCGAGTTGACCGTGTTCGATCGGCTCGGCCTGCGCGAAGCGCCGCGCAGCCCGATCGACGGGCGGCCGATGGCCCGCGCCAAGACGGTCGAGGTGGAAGCGCTGTTGGCCGCGGATCAGTCCGGGGAGGGCGGCGCGGACTTGTAGGTCGGGCTGAGCCGTCGCACCGCTTCGACCATCACCGAGACGTGCTCGGGATCGACGCTCGGCTGGATGCCGTGGCCGAGGTTGAAGACGTGGCCGTGGCCGTGGCCGTAGTCGGCCAGCACCCGGGCCACCGCCTGCTCGATCACCGCCGGCGAAGCGTGCAGCACGGCCGGGTCGAGATTGCCCTGCAGGGCCACGCGGTCGCCGGTGGCGCGCCGCGCCGTATCCAGGGGCACGGTCCAGTCCACGCCCAAGGCGGCGGCACCGGTGTCGGCCAGCTCGGCCAGTTGCTCGGGGTGGGCGCCCTTGCCGAACAGGATCAGCGGCACGCCGGGTGCGCGTGTCGCCAGGGCTTGGGCGATCCGCCGCAGATACGCCAGGGAGAAATCCCGCCAGGCGGCCGGGTCGAGCACGCCGCCCCAGGTGTCGAAGAGCATCAGGGCGTCGGCGCCGGCGGCGGCCTGGGCGGCCAGGTACTCGACCAGGGCCGCGCTGAGCTTCTCGAGCAGGGTGTGGGCCAGCCCCGGGGCGTCGTAAATCAGCCGCTTGGCGTGCACGAAGTCGCGCGAGGCGCCGCCCTCGACCATGTAGGTGGCCAGCGTCCACGGGCTTCCGGCGAAGCCGATCAGGGGCAGATCGTCGCCCAGTTCGCGGCGAATCAGGCGCACGGCGTCCAGGACGTAACGCAGCCGATCCTCCGGGTCGGGCACCGGCAGCGCGGTGATCGCCGCGGCGTCGCGCAGCGGGCGTTCGAAGCGCGGCCCCTCGCCCTCGACGAAATACAGGCCGAGGCCCATGGCGTCGGGAATGGTGAGGATGTCCGAGAACAGGATCGCCGCGTCCAGGCCGAAACGGCGCAGCGGCTGCAGGGTCACTTCGCAGGCGCGCTCGGGGTCGGTGCACAAGGCCATGAAGCTGCCGGCCGCCGCCCGAACCCGCCGGTATTCGGGCAGGTAGCGGCCGGCCTGGCGCATGATCCACACCGGCGCCCGGTCCACCGGCCGGCGGGCCAGGGCGCGCAGCAAACGGTCGTTGCGCAGGCGGCGCGGCGGCGGGGCGGCGCTCATACCTCGAGGAATTCGAGGATGCCTTCGGCCGCCCGCCGGCCCTCGAACACGGCGGTGACCACCAGGTCCGAGCCGCGCACCATGTCGCCGCCGGCGAACACCTTGGGGTGGCTGGTCTGGAACGGCGGCCGGCCGTCGGCGGGGGCGATCACCCGGCCGCTCGCGTCGGTCTGGATGCCGTGCTCGGCGAACCACGGCGCCGGGCTCGGCCGGAAGCCGAAGGCGATGATCACCCGGTCGGCGGGAATGATCTCCTCGGTGCCGGGGACGGGTTCGGGGCTGCGCCGGCCGCGCGCGTCCGGCCGGCCGAGCTGGGTCTGCACGACCTTGACGCCTTCGACCCGGTCTTGGCCGACGATCTCGATGGGTTGGCGGTTCCAGAGGAAGCGCACGCCTTCCTCCTTGGCGTTGCGCACCTCGCGGCGCGAGCCGGGCATGTTCTGCTCGTCGCGCCGGTAGGCGCAGACCACGCTGGCCGCGCCCTGGCGGATCGCCGTGCGGTTGCAGTCCATCGCCGTGTCCCCGCCGCCGAGCACCACCACCCGCTGGCCGGCCATGTCGATGAAATCGTCCGGGTTCTCGCTCAGGCCGAGCAGCCGGTTGACGTTGCTGATCAGGTAAGGCAGGGCCTCGTAGACGCCCGGCAGATCCTCGCCGGGAAAGCCGCCCTTCATCGCCGTGTACGCGCCCATGCCGAGGAACACCGCGTCGTATTCCTCTATGAGCCGGCCCAGCGGCACGTCCCGGCCGACCTCGGTGTTCAGCCGGAATTCCACGCCCATTTCTTCCATGATCATCCGGCGCGTGCGCACCACGTCCTTCTCCAGCTTGAACGGCGGGATGCCGAAGGTGAGCAGGCCGCCGATCTCCGGGTAGCGGTCGAAGACGACCGGCTGCACGCCGTTGCGGATCAGCACGTCGGCGCAGGCCAGGCCGGCCGGCCCGGCGCCGACCACCGCCACCCGCTTGCCGGTCGGCTTCACCCCGTCCAGGCGCGGCCGCCAGCCGCGCTTGAAGGCCTCGTCGGTGATGTATTTCTCGATGGCGCCGATGGTGACGGCGCCGAAACCGTCGTTCAGGGTGCAGGCCCCTTCGCACAGCCGGTCCTGCGGGCACACCCGGCCGCAGATCTCCGGCAGCGAATTGGTCTTGTGCGACAGCTCGGCGGCCTGGAACAGGTTGCCCTCGGCGATCAGCTTCAGCCAGCTCGGAATGTAGTTGTGGACCGGGCACTTCCACTCGCAATAGGGGTTGCCGCAGTGCAGGCAGCGCTCCGCCTGGGACGCGGCGGTGTCCGGGTCGAACTGGCCGTAGATTTCCTTGAATTCACGGATGCGCCGCTCGACCGGAACCTTGTCCGGATCCTGGCGCCCGACGTCGAGGAAGTGGAAGACGTTCTTCTTAGCCATGGTCGTACCTCCCAGCCGCAGCCCAGGTCGCCGGCGGCGCGGCCGACCGGCGGCCTGCCTCCGACCGGGAACCGCTCAAGCGAGCCGTGCTTTGACGCGGGCGGAAAGCTGCGCCATGTCGGCGCGGCCGGCGACGCGCGGTTTGAGGTGGGCCATCACCTTGCCCATGTCCTTGATGCCGCTCGCGCCGGTGGCCGCCAGCGCCTCCTCGATCAGGGCCTCCAGTTCGGCCTCGCCGAGCGGCTCGGGCAAGTAGCCTTGGATGACCGAAAGCTCGAACTGTTCCTTGGCCACCAGGTCCTCGCGCCCGCCCCGCTGGTACTGCTCGATCGACTCGCGGCGCTGCTTGGCCATTTTCTCCAGCACCGCGATCACCTGCGCGTCGTCCAGTTCGATGCGCTCGTCCACTTCCTTCTGTTTGAGGCCGGCGGTGATCAGGCGCAGCGCGGCCAGGCGGGGCTTGTCGCCGGCGCGCATGGCGGCCTTGACGTCCTCGAGGATGCGGGTCTTGAGCGCGCTTTCGGCCATGGGGCGGGGTCAGTACAGCCGGGTGCGTCGCTGCATTTCTTTGAGCAGGCGCTTCTGGTGGCGCTTGATCGCCGCCGCCAGCTTGCGCTTGCGCGCCGCCGTGGGTTTTTCGTAGTACTCGCGCCGGCGGGTTTCGGTGAGGATGCCGGCCTTTTCGCAGGTGCGCTTGAAGCGGCGGATGGCCGCCTCGAAGGGCTCGTTTTCTCTGACGCGTACCGAAGGCATCTTGGGTCCGTTCCGATCGAAGGGGCCGCGATTATAATGAACCCTCCCGCCGATTCCAACGCCTCTCCCCTGGAGCGACGACCTCATGCGCGTACTGGGCATCGAAACCTCCTGCGACGAGACCGGCCTGGCCATCTACGACAGCGAACGCGGCCTGCTCGGCCACGTCCTGCACAGCCAGGCGCGGCTGCACGCCGATTACGGCGGCGTGGTGCCGGAGCTGGCCTCGCGCGACCACGTCCGCCGCCTGGTGCCGCTGCTCGCGCGCCTGCTCGAGCAGACCGGTCTGGACCTGGCGGCCGTGGACGCCGTCGCCTACACGGCGGGCCCCGGCCTGCAGGGCGCGCTGCTGACCGGCGCCGCCTTCGGCCGGGCGCTGGCCTGGGCGCGGGGCATCCCGGCGGTGGCGGTCCATCATATGGAAGGGCATCTGCTGGCGCCGATGCTCGAGGATCCGGCGCCGGACTTCCCCTTCGTCGCCCTGCTGGTCTCCGGCGGCCACAGCCTGATCGTGGACGTCGAGGGCGTCGGGCGTTACCGGCGCCTGGGCGAGAGCCTGGACGACGCCGCCGGCGAGGCCTTCGACAAGACCGCGCAATTGCTCGAGCTGGGCTATCCGGGCGGCCCGGCCGTCGCCCGCCTGGCCGAGCAGGGCCGGCCGGACCGCTTCGACTTCCCGCGGCCCATGCTCGACCGCCCGGGGCTGGACATGAGCTTCAGCGGCCTGAAGACCCACGTGCTGCTGACCGTGCAGCGCGAGTGGGCCGACGGCGACGAGGCCACCCGCGCCGACATCGCCCGTGCCTTCGAGGAGGCCGTGGTCGACGTGCTGGTGGAAAAATGCCGACGGGCCCTGGCCGAGACCGGCCGCCGACGCCTGGTCGTGGCCGGGGGCGTGGGCGCCAACCGCCGCCTGCGCGCGCGCCTGGCGGAGATGGCCGCCGCCCGCGGCGCCCAGGTCTACTACCCGCGCATCGAGTTCTGCACCGACAACGGTGCGATGATCGCCCTGGCCGGCGCCTTGCGTCTGGCCGACGCCGAGCCCGGGCAGGCGATCCGCGCCCGCGCCCGCTGGACCCTCGACAGCCTCGAGCCGCCGGGCGCCGCCCGCTGAGATCCGCGTCGCGGGCGTGGTGGTCGGGCACGGCCGTCGGGTCGGGCGCGGGCCGTTTTTCTCTCCCATCTGCGAGACGTCCGGCCGTTTTCCGGATTCCGGCGGCGATATCCGGACGACGGCGGTGCCCCGGAGCGCCTAAGGTCGGGGCGCGTACAACGACAACGCGCCCGCCGGGGTGGATGTGCCCGCGGCGGGCGCCGATGAACGCGTGGGGGAGGGGCACGGCGCGCCCGTGCGGTCGATGGCGTTCCCGCTCCGCCGCGTCGGGGGGGGCCGCCGCGAGGCGGTGTGGTGGAAAAACGGCAATGCGGGGTGTGGGACGCATGAACCGATCCGGCCCGAAGCGCCTGGCCTTGGCCGGCGCGCTCTGTCTCTGCTCGCTCGGCGCCGCCGCGGCGCAGTGCGAGTACATCGTCACCAACGAGTGGAACACCGGCTTCACCGCCGCCATCCGCATTCACAACGACGGCACGGCGCCGATCGACGGCTGGTCGGTGAGCTGGTCTTACGGCGACGGCAGCCGCCGCACCAGCGGTTGGAACGCCGAGGTCACCGGCAACAACCCGTACACGGCCACGCCGCTGTCCTGGAACCGGCTGATCCAGCCCGGCCAGGCGGTCGAATTCGGCATCCAGGGCAGCAAGGGCACGCCGAACGCGCCGGCGCCGGTGCCGCCGGTGAGCGGCTCGGTGTGCGGCGGCGGGTCGAGCAGCGCGCCGTCGTCGTCCTCGAGCAGCAGCCCGCCGCCGAGCAGCTCGTCTTCCTCGAGCGCGCCGTCCTCGTCCTCGAGCAGCAGCCCGCCGCCGAGCAGCTCGTCCTCCTCGAGCGCGCCGTCCTCGTCCTCGAGCAGCGCGCCGGGCGGCTGGAGCACCGCGCCGGTGCCGCCGGCCGTCGAGCTGCGCCGGGTGTTCCCCAACCTCAATTTCAACCAGCCGCTGGGCTTGTTGCAGGCGCCCGGGGACGACACGCGCTGGTATGTGCTCGAAAAGCCCGGCACCGTCTACTGGATCGACGCCGGCAACGACCAGACGAACATCCGCAACGTCTACATCGACCTTTCCGGGCAGGTCAACGCCAACAGCGAAGGCGGCGTGCTCGGCATGGCTTTCCATCCCAATTATCCGCTCAACCGCCGCGTCTACCTGTCGTTCACGGTGCCGAGCAACAGCGCCGCGATGACCTCGGTGATCGCCGAGTTCACCGAGACCGCCGACCGCACCCGCCTCGACCTGGCCAGCCGGCGCGACATCCTGACCATGGACCAGCCCTACGCCAACCACAACGGCGGACAGATCACCTTCGGTCCGGACGGCTATTTGTACATCGCCTTCGGTGACGGCGGCTCGGCCAACGACCCCCTGGACGACGCCCAGGACACCAGCAACTGGCGCGGTGCCATGTTGCGCATCGACGTGGACGCCGGCAGCCCCTACGGCATCCCGCCCGACAACCCCTTCATCGGCGGCGGGGGCTTGCCCGAGATCTACGCCTACGGCCTGCGCAATCCCTGGCGCTGGAGCTTCGACCGCTTGAGCGGCCAGCTTTGGGTGGCCGACGTCGGCCAGGCCGCATGGGAGGAAATCGACATCATCCAGGCCGGCGGCAACTACGGCTGGCGTTGCCGCGAAGGGTTCGCCGTCACCAGCAACGCCTGCTCGACCAGCGGCCCTTACGTCGATCCCATCGCCGTTTACGATCACAGCGAGGGCGCCTCGATCACCGGCGGCTACGTCTACCGGGGCGGCGACATCATCGGTCTGGACGGCATCTACGTTTTCGGCGACTACGCCAACGGCCGCATCTGGGGCATCACCCAGCCCACGCCCGGCGACTACCAGCGCCACTTGATGCTCGACACCAACCTGGCCATCGCCTCCTTCGGCGAATCCAACCAGGGCGAGCTGTACGTGGTCGATTTCGGCGGCGGCTTGTACCGCCTGCTGCCGCAGGGCGGCCTGTCCTCGTCTTCGTCCTCGTCGTCGAGCAGCACGCCCTCGTCGTCCTCGAGCAGCAGCCCCCCGCCATCGAGCAGTTCGTCCTCGTCGAGCCCCCCGCCGCCGAGCAGCTCGTCCTCGTCGAGCAGCGCGCCGGGTGCCGGGGCCTACTGCGACGTGGACTACGTCATCGCCAACGACTGGGGCAGCGGCTTCCAGGTCAATCTGACCATCCACAACCTGTCCAACCAGGTGGTCGACGGCTGGACCCTCGTTTGGAATCTGGGCGCGGGTGAAAGCTTCGCCGGCGGTTGGAACGCGAGCTTCGGCACCTCCGGTTCACAGGTGACGGCCTCGAACCCGGCCGGGCACTGGAACGGCCGCCTGGCGGCCAACGGCGGCACGGTGAGCTTCGGCTTCCAGGTCAACAACAGCCAGCCGCCCGCCGATCTGGTCACCGAGTTCACCTTGAACGGCACGCCCTGCGGCCAGCCGCCGGCGAGCTCCAGCAGCAGCGGCGGCGGCGCGTCCAGCGGCAGCTCGTCCAGTGCCGGCTCGAGCAGCTCGGGCGGTCTGAACGACGGCCAGAACCTCTACGGGCTGCACTGCGCGTCCTGCCACGGCTTCGACGGCGCCGGCGGCACCGTGGGCGTGCCGCTCGATCAGCCGCAGGATCTGGCGGCGATGACCGCCTACATCGAAACCAACATGCCGATGACGGATCCGGCGGCCTGCGGCGCCGACTGCGCCGCGGCGGTGGCGAACTACATCGCCGACACGTTCTGGACGCCGACCGAGCCGCTGGTGTGCAGCGGCGTGCGCTACGGCGCCCAGCAGCTCAAGCTGCTCACCCGCAGCGAGTACCAGAACAGCGTCGAGGATCTGCTCGGTGTCGATTACGCGGCCGCCGACGGCCTGGCGCCGGACACCCGCGTGGGCTATTTCCACAACAACAGCTACACCGCCGTGCTCGAATCCAGCTACGACCGTTACCTGACGGTCGCGCAGGAGATCGCCGCCTGGTCCGCGGCCCGCGACTTCGCCCCGGCGCTCGACTGCAACGGCGTCTACGACCAGTCCTGCGCCGAACGCTTCCTCGACCAGGTGCTGCCGCGCATCTTCCGGCGTCCGCCGGACGCGGCCGAAGAGGGCGCCTACCGCAACCTGGCCAACGGCACGGCCACCGGCGGCGACGTGAAAGCCGGCATCGAGCTGGCGCTGGCCGCCGCCCTGTCCTCGCCGCAGTTCCTCTACCGCAGCGAGATCGGCGAGCCCAACCCGGCCAACCCGGAACTCGGCGCCGACGCCACCGAGCTGACCTCCTACGAGATGGCCACCTGGCTGGCCTACACCTTCACCGGTTCGACGCCCGACGACACCCTGCTCGCGCGCGCCGCCGCCGACGAGTTGCGCGACCCGGCGGTGATCCGCGCCGAGGCCGACCGCCTGCTCGCCACGCCGCGCGCCCGCGAGCGGCTCGGCGACTTCGTCGGCGCCTGGCTGGACACCGACGCCCTGGAGAACGCGCCCAAGGATCCGACCGTCTGGCCCGGTTTCGAGCAGCTCATCCCGCACCTCGAGCGCGAGATCCGCGAAGTGTTCGCCTACGTGATGCTCACCGAGACCGAGCGCTTCGCGTCGCTCTACGCCGGCGACTTCACCTTCGTCAACGGCCCGCTGGCCCAGCACTACGGCATCGGCGGCGTGACCGGCGAGGCCTTCCAGCGCGTCACCACCCCCGACCGCGGCGGCATCCTCACCAGCGGCGCCTTCATGGCGCGCTGGGCCGAGGACGTCGAGTCCTCGCCGATCCGCCGCTCGGTGCGCGTGCGCCGGCGCATGCTCTGCCAGAACCAGCCGGCGCCGCCGGCCAACGTCGCCCTTGGCCGCGAACAGCAACTGGCCGAGAACGCCGCCATTCTGAACGATCCGACGACCACCAACCGGCGCAAGTACGAGGTGATCACCGACGCCTCGCCGTGCTCGGACTGCCACGCCGAGTGGATCAACCCGCTGGGCTTCGGCATGGAAGACTTCGACGCCGTCGGCCGGCGGCGCAGCCAGGATCTGAACGGCAACCCGATCGACGCCAGCGGCCGCCTGTACGCGCCCGAAAACCTCAACGACCGCGCCACCTGGATCGACTTTTCCGGCGCGCGCGGTCTTGGCGAGGTGCTCGCCGGCCTGCCGGCCGCCCAGAGCTGCCTGACCGAGCAACTGTTCCGCTACGTCTACGGCGTCGGCCCCGAGAACATCGATCCGTCCAACCCGCAAGGGCCGCAGCTCGATCCGCAGGAGCGCAACGCCTATCTGTGCGAGGTCCAGGACCTGACCCAGCGCATGATGAGCACGAGTCCGCGGGCCATGCTGCGCGACATGGCGGTGATGCAAGCGGTGCGCTACCGCAAGCCCTGGTCGCGTTGATGGAGGGGGAGATCATGAAGCGACGTGACAAGAACGTGTTCGACCGGCGCCGCCGGGAATTGCTGAAAGTCTTCGCCGCGGCCGGCGTCGGCCAGGGTCTGCTGCGCGCCTCGCCGCTGGTCGCCGGCACGCTGGTGTCGCGCTGGGCCGAGGCGCAGACCGGGCCGAACAAATCGGTCGTCATCTACGTTCCGGACGGCGCCATCCCCAATCTGTGGTACCCGAGCGCCGATTTGAGCAGCTTCCCGGTGATGTCGGCGCCCTACGCCGCGGTGCGCCAGCAGTGCCATTTCCTGCGCAACATGGGCCATCACCGCGGCGGCCACGGCGTGGTGCCGACGATCATCAACAACAGCTGGGGCGGCGACAGCTTCGACGTCAACATGGGCCGCATCCTCAGCGAGGGCCTGCCGTTCTCGTACGTCAACCTGGGCGTGCACAGCAACGGTCACGGCACCCTGACCAAGGACAACGGCGTCGAAGTGCCCTTCGAGGACAACCCTTTCAACGCCTTCAACCGCCTGTTCGGCAACGGCGGCGGGGGCGGTGCGAGCGATCCGCGCGGCAACGTCATCGACGTGCACAAGGCGGCGCTGGACGCCCTGCGCCCGCGCCTGGGTGTTTTCGAGCGCCAGCGCCTGGACGCCCACCTGGCCGCCATCGAGCAGGTGCAGCAACGCCTGCAGTCGCTCGCCGGCGGCGCCGGCGCGTGCGCCACGGGCCCGGCGCCGACGCCGTTCGAACTGACCTACGACACCTTCGAACAGCAGGCCAAGCTGCAGGCCGACATCATCGTGCTGGCCCTGCAGTGCAACCTCACCGCGTCCTGCTCGCTGGGCCTGGGCAACCACCAGGGGGAATTCAGCTTCCCGTATCTGAACTTCACCGGCATCTATCACCAGTCCATCCACGGCGGCAACAACGGCGACCCCAGCTACCCGCACTTCAGCGAAACGCGGGCCCACCTGAGCAGCCTGTCGGCCTACCTGATCCAGCGGCTGACGGAAACGGGCCTGATCGACTCGACCGTGGTCTGCGAGGTCACCGACATGGGCGACGGCGACGCCCACAGCAGCAACGACGTGCCGCTGATCATGGCCGGCGGCGGCAGCGCGGTGCGCCGCGGCGTGTCCAACGCCGGCGGGGCGTCTTACACGCCGTTGCACCTGATCCACACCGCGGCGGTGGCGCTCAACGCCCACCAGCACCCGCTCTACCAGGGTTATGCCAGCGACGTCATCCCCGGCCTGCTGGCCTGAGCGCGGTCGCCTCGTCGCGGGCCTGTTCGCCGCCGCGGTGGCCGCCGCGGCGGCCGAGGGGCTCAACGACACCGGCATCACCTGGGGCGGCCATTACCCCAAGGGCAACGCCGCGGACTGCACGGCGCGGCTGGCCGGGGCCGATGCGGCCGCGGCGGCCGCCTTCGCCGCCGCCCAGGACTGCGCCCACGGCCGCGACCGCACGCGGCCCGATCCGGCCGACGGCGCGGCCGGCTTCAGCTACCGCAAGATCGATGCCGCCGGCCGCCCGCTGCCGGCCGACGCGCCCGAATGGGCCTGCGTGCTCGACACCGTCACCGGCCTGATGTGGGAGGTCAAGCAGCCGGCGGACGGCGTGCCCGGCAACCGCGGCCTGCACGACGCCGACGATCTGTTCACCTGGTACAATCCCGCACCGCGCCGCAACGGCGGCGCCATCGGCGACTGGAACGCGGACCGCGCGCAGTGCACCGGTTACACCCCCGGCCAGCCGGCGACCTACTGCAACACCGGCGAGTTCGTCGCCCGCGTCAACCGCGCCGGGCTTTGCGGCCACCACGACTGGCGGTTGCCGAGCCTGCCGGAGCTGGCCAGCCTGGTGCACTTCGGCCGCACCCGCCCGGCGGTGGACACCGCCTGGTTCCCGCACACCCGCAACACCTTCTACTGGAGCGACAGCCCGCACGCGCGCCTGGCCGCGGTGGCCTGGGCGGTGAATTTCGAATTCGGCTACACCGCCGCCGTGCCGCGCGACCACCCGCGGCCGGTGCGCCTGGTGCGCGGGGGACGGCCGTGAGACGGCGGGTGTTCGCCGTGCTCGCGGCCCTGTCCGCTGCGGCCGCGGCCGAGGAAGCGCCGCCGGCCGGGGTGTGCAACACCGAGCGGGCGCCGGCCACCGCCCCCGCCGAGCGCTTCGCGCCGCGCGCCGACGGCACGCTCCAGGACCGCCGCACCGGCCTGATCTGGCGCGCCTGCCCGGAGGGCCTGCGCGGCCCGGCCTGCCGCGAAGGCGAGCCGCTGCGGCTCGACTGGGCCGCGGCCTTGCGCCTGCCGGCGGCGCTGGCGGCGCGCGGCGAACCCGGCTGGCGATTGCCGAACGTGCGCGAACTGGCGAGCCTCGTCGAGCTGCAGTGCAGCCGCCCGGCGCTGGCCCCCGAGCGCTTCGCCGGCGTCGGCGAACTGCCGGTGTGGAGCGCCTCGCCTTACCACTTCTACACGCATTACGGCTGGTACGTCGACTTCGGCGAGGGCGCCCAGACCTACGACGAGCGCATCCGCGCCAAGGGCGTGTGGCTGGTCCGCGAGGCCGCGCCGTGAACGGCCTGCTGCGCTGGACCCTGGTGCTCGCGGCCGGCGCCGGCCTGCTGTTCGCCGCCGCCTTCGCCGGCCTCGAGGTGCCGGCGGCCGCGGCCTGGCCGGCCGCCGGCGGCCCGCTGGCTTTCGCCGCCGCCGTCGGCCTCTTGATCGCGGACGTGCTGCTGCCGGTGCCGTCCAGCCTGGTGGCCGCCGGCGCCGTCTGGTACCTCGGCCCCCCGGCGGGGGGCTGCGCCGTCTGGTTGGGCCTGACCGGCGGTTGCCTGCTGGCCGACGCCCTGGGCCGGGCCGGCCGCCGGCTCGGCGACCTGAACGCGCCGCCGGCCTTGCGGGCCGCGCTCGCCCGCCACGGGCCGTGGCTGCTGGTGGTGCTGCGCGCCGTGCCGGTGGCCGCCGAAAGCTCGGTGTTCGCCGCCGGCCTGCTCGGCCTGTCCTGGCGCCGGACGATGCTCGCCACCGGCCTGGCCAACCTCGGCCTGGCCGCGGCCTACGCGGCCTTCGGCCGGGCTGCCGGCGGTGCCCTCGGGCTGGGGGCGGCGGTGGCCGTCCCGCTGGCGGGCTGGGCCGGCTGGCGGCTCTGGCAGGGGCGGCGGGCGGTGTCCGCCGGCGCGGTGATCGACGTCGACTTCACGCAGCGCTACCGCTACCCGGTGCATTTCCTGCGCGGGGTCTTCGACCCCGCCCAGCCGCGGCTCGCCGCCACCCTCGGCCGCGGCGCACGCGCCCTGTTCGTCTTCGACCAGGGCCTGCTCGCCGCCCGTCCGCAGTTGTGGGTGCAGGCCCAGGCCTATTGCCGCCGCTGGGGGGTGGACTGCGGCGCAGCGCCGTTCTTGCTGCCCGGGGGCGAGGCCGCCAAGACCGTCGAGCAGGTGGCCGCGTTGCATGCCGAGCTGCTCGCCCGCGGCCTGGATCGCCAGGCCTACCTGGTGGCCGCCGGTGGCGGGGCGGTGCTCGACGCGGCCGGTTTCGCCGCCGCCACCTTCCACCGCGGCCTGCGCCTGGTGCGCCTGCCGAGCACCGTGCTCGCCCAGAACGACGCCGGGATCGGCGTCAAGAACGGCATCAACGCCCACGGCGAGAAGAACTTGGTCGGCTGCTTCGCGCCGCCCTGGGCGGTGATCAACGACCTGGACTGGCTCGACAGCCTGCCGCAGCGCGCCTATCGGGCCGGTTTCGCCGAGGCGGTCAAAGTCGCCCTGATCCGGGACGGGGCGTTCTTCGCCTGGCTGGAACAGGCCGCGCCCGCCCTGGTGCGCCGTGACCCGGCCGCCACCGAGACGCTGGTGCGGCGCTGCGCGGCCCTGCACCTGCGCCAGATCGCCCGCGGCGGCGATCCCTTCGAAACCGGCAACGCCCGGCCGCTGGATTACGGCCACTGGGCGGCGCACCGGCTCGAATCGCTCAGCGGTTACCGCCTGCTGCACGGCGAGGCGGTGGCCCTGGGCATGGCCCTGGACGCCTGCTACGCGGCGCGCGCCGGCCTGCTGGCCGCCGCCGACCTCGAACGCCTGCTGGCCCTGCTCGCCGCCCTCGGCTTCGCGCTCTGGCACCCCTTGC
This sequence comes from Gammaproteobacteria bacterium, assembly GCA_026004975.1. Classification (GTDB taxonomy): domain Bacteria; phylum Pseudomonadota; class Gammaproteobacteria; order HTCC5015; family HTCC5015; genus BPKE01. Next base: position 407,284 of record BPKE01000002.1, on the reverse strand, counting down.
TGGCGCCGGCCGACCCGGACCCCCTGGAAGCGGGGCTGGAAGCCTTCCGCCAGCACCTCGGCGGCCGGCTGTGCATCACCCTGCTCACCGGCATCGGCCGGGCCGTCGAGGTGGACCGCATTGACCGCGCGCTCCTGCATGCGGCACGCTGCGCTCTGGCCGAGCACGCCGACCGCCTTGGCGCATGCACCTGAGCCGCTACGACAGCCATTTGTGCTACTGCTCCAACATCCACCCGGGCGAGGACTGGGCGGCCGTGTTCGCGGCGCTCGAACGGCACGTGCCGGCCGTGAAGCGCGCCCTGCGGCTGGGCGGCGCGGCCCTCGGCCTCGGCCTGCGGCTGGGGGCGGCGGCGGTCGCCGAGCTGCGCGAGCGGCCGGCGGCGCGCGCCGCGTTCCGGCGCTGGCTGAAGGACGAGAACGTCTACGTTTACACGGTCAACGGTTTTCCCTACGGCGAGTTCCACGAGGGGCCGGTCAAAGCCGCCGTGTACCGTCCCGACTGGGCCGATCCGGCACGCCTGGCCTATACCCTCGATCTGGCCGAGCTGCTCGCCGAGTGGCTGCCGCCGGGGTTGGACGGCAGCATTTCCACCGTGCCGATCGGGTGGCGCGCCGACTTCAGCGGGCCCGAGCGCCTGGACGCCGCCGAGGCGCAGTTGCTGGCGGCCGCGGCGACCCTCTACGCACGCGCCGCCGCCGGCGGGCCGCGCATCGCCCTCGCGCTGGAGCCCGAACCGGGCTGCGTCTGGGAAAGCAGCGCCGAGGTGATCGACGGCTTCCGGCGCCTGCGCAGCGCCCCGGCGCTGGCCGCCTTCCGCCGCCACCTGCCGCCAGCCCTGCGCGGCGCCGGCGAGGCCGAGCTGCTGCAGCACCTCGGGGTGTGCCTGGACGCCTGCCACCACGCCGTGCTCTACGAGCCGCCGCGGCTCGCCTGGCAGCGGCTGCGGCGCGCCGGGGTGCCCGTTTTCAAGCTGCAGTTGACCGCCGCCCTGGAGGTCTCCTGCCTCGATGCGGGCGCGCGCCGCGCCTTGGCCGAGTGGTGCGATCCGGTGTGGCTGCACCAGTGCAGCGTGCTGCCGCCGGGCGGGCGGCGGCGCTTCCATCCCGATCTGCCCGAGGCGCTGGCCGAGGCACCCGACGGCGCGGCCCTGCGCAGCCACTTCCACCTGCCGTTGCACGCCGCCCCGGGCGCGCCGCTGGCCTCCACCGCCGGCGAGGTGGCGGCCCTGCTCGACGACTGGCGGCGCAGCGCCGCCTGCCGCCATCTCGAGGTCGAGACCTACACCTTCGACCGCCTGCCCGAGCCGCTGCGCGCCGGCGGCGTGGCCGCCAGCCTCGCCGCCGAGCTGGACTGGGTGCGGGCCCGCCTCGCATGAAACCGACCGTCTTCCTGCGCCTGTCGCGTGCGGCCAATCTGCCCACCGTGCTCAGCAACGTGCTGGTCGGCACGGCCCTGGCCGGCGCCGCCCCGGACGGCGCGCGGCTGGCCGGGGCGATGCTGATCGGCGCCTTGTTCTACACCGCGGGCATGTGGGCCAACGATTGGTTCGACCGTCGTTGGGACCGTCGCCACCGCCCCGAGCGGCCCCTGGCCGCCGGTGAGATCGGCGCCGGCGCCGTGTTCGCCGGGGCGCTCGGCATGGGGTTGGCCGCGGGGCTGCTCGCGCCGGCGGTCGCCGCCCCCGGCCGCGCCCCGAGCGCTTTCGCCGCCGCCGCGGTCCTGGCGGCGCTGATCGTCGCCTACGACGCCCTGCACAAGCGCGTGCCGGCGCTGGCGCCGCCGCTGATGGGGGCCTGCCGCGGCGTTTTGTACCTGCTGCCGGCGGCGCTTTTCGGCGGCCCCGCGCCCTGGGCCGCGGCGGCGGCCCTGGCCGCGCAGGTCGCCGGCATCACCGTGCTGGCGGCGGGCGAGCACCGCGGCGCGCCCGGGCCGGTCTGGGCCCTGCCGCTGTTGTGCGCGCCGCTGGTCGTGGTCTTCGCCGGCGCCGGGCCGCTGCCGTGGACCGTGCCGGCGGCGGCGCTCGCCGCCGGCCTGTGGACCCTGGGGGCCTGGCGGCAGGCCCGCCGCGGCCGGCCGGGGGCGGCGGTCGGGGCTTTGCTCGCCGGCCTGGCGCTGTATGATGCGGTCTGGTTGTTGGCGCTCGGCCGGCCGCACTGGGCGCTGGCGGCGGCCGCGGCCTTCGCCGCGGCCCGCCTGGCGCAGCGGCGCATCGCCGCCACCTGAGGAGGACACCACCCATGCACGAGGCCCTGGACCACGCCCTCGCCGAGACGCTCGCCGCCGCGCACCCGGCGGCGTTCGCCGAACAGGCGGCGTTGCTCGACGGCCGGCTGGAGCCGGCCGCCGTGCTGCGCGCCTTCGCCCTCGCGCCGCGGCGCTTCCCCGGCCGCAGTCCCGCGCCGGTGCCGCCGGCGCTGGATCCCCACGGCGTGCTGGCGCGCTGGCCGGACGCGGCCCGCGCCCGGCTGCAGCTGCTGCGCGGGGCCGAGGCGCGGCTGGAGGCCGCGGCCTTCGACGCGCTGCTCGACACCCTGTTCGCCAGCGCCGACGTCGCCGAGACCGTGTTCCTCGCCCAGGCGCTGCCTTTCCTGCGCGAGCCGCTGCGCCAGCTCGACCACGCCCGCGCCTGCGCACGCTCCAACATGCCGCCGGTGTTCAGCGCCGTCGCCCACGACAACGACCTGCCGCGCCGCGCCTTCGACCAGAACGCCTGGAACCAGCTGGTGCTCAAGGCGGCCTTCCTCGGCGAGCCGATCTGGAACATCCCCGGCCTGGCCGAGCGCAACAACCCGGAGTTGGTCCAGATGTTGCGTCGCTACGTCGATGAGCGCCGCGCCGCCGGCCGCGATCTGCCTTGGGATCTGTGGGCCTGCATCGGCTGGCTGGCCGGACCCGAGGAGCGTGCCTTCCTCAGCGAGCAGTTCGAGCAGGAGCGCGGGCGCGCCGCCGCCGCCATCGCCCTGGCGCTGCTCGAGAACGCCGCCGAGGCCAGCCGTGTGCTCGGCCGGCGCTTCATGACCCGCGACGACGTCGCCGCCCTGGTGCCGCTGAGCTGGCCGCGGCTGGCCGAGGCCGCCGAAGCGCTGCCGGCCGCCGCCGGCGCGTCCTGAACCCGACGAGGTCCGCCATGCGTTTCATCGATCCACACATCCACATGAACGCCCGCACCACGGACGACTACCAGGCCATGGCCGACGCCGGCGTGGTCGCGGTCATCGAGCCGGCCTTCTGGGTCGGGCAGCCGCGCACTTCCCCGGACACCTACCGCGATTACCTGGCGACCCTGGTCGGCTGGGAACGCTTCCGTGCCTCGCAGTTCGGCATCCGCCACTACTGCGCCATCGGCCTGAACGCCAAGGAGGCCAACGATCCGGCGCTGGCCGAAGGGGTGCTGGCGATCCTGCCGCTGTTCCTCGACAAGGCGGGCGTGGTCGCGGTCGGCGAGGTCGGTTTCGATGAACAGACCGAGGCCGAGGAGGCGGCCCTGCGCGCCCAGCTCGAGCTGGCCAAGACCTTCGATCTGCCCGTCATGGTGCACACCCCGCACCGCGACAAGCTGCGCGGCACCCTGCGCACCATGGACATCTGCGAGGAACACGGCCTGGATCCGTCCTGGGTGGTGATCGACCACAACAACGAGACCACCGTCCAGGCGGTGCTCGACCGCGGCTACTGGGCGGCCTTCACCCTCTACCCGCAGACCAAGATGGGCTCGGAGCGCATGGTCGAGATCGCGCGGCGTTACGGCGCCGAGCGGATCTTCATCGATTCGAGCGCCGACTGGGGCGTGTCGGACCCGTTGGCGGTGCCCAAGACCGCGCGCCTGATGCTCGAACGCGGCATCCCGGCCGAGCAGGTGGAGGCCATCTGTTACGGCAACGCCCTGGCCGCCTACGGCCGCAGCGGCCGCATCGCCGAGGCCGACTGGGCCGAGCGGCGCGTCGACCAGACCCTGTTCTACGCCGGCAACTCGGTGCTGCGCGGCCAGACGCCGCGCGTCGACGAGGCGTGAGCGCGCCGCGCCTGCTGCTGCTGGACGTCGTCGGCCTGTCCCCCCGCCATCTCGGCCCGGACACGCCCAGGCTCAGCGCGCTCGCCGCCGCCGGCGACGCCGCGCCCATCCGCCCGGTGCTGCCGGCGGTGACCTGCCCCGTGCAGGCGACCTACCTGACCGGCGTGTCGCCGCGCGAGCACGGCATCGTCGCCAACGGCTGGTACTACCGGGACACCTGCGAGGTGCGCTTCTGGCAGCAGGCCAACACCCTGATCCAGGCCGAGCAGATCTGGACGCGCCTGAAGCGGCGCCGGCCGGCGGCCAAGAGCGCCAATCTGTTCTGGTGGTTCAATATGTACAGCCCGGCCGACCTCACCTTGACGGTCCGGCCGGTCTATTTCGCCGACGGCCGCAAGCGGCCCGACATCTACACCCGCCCGGCCGCCTGGCGCGACGAGCTCCACGCCCGCCTCGGTCCGTTCCCGCTGTTCCGTTTCTGGGGGCCGGCGGCCGGCATCGAATCCTCGCGCTGGATCGCCGCCGCCGCCGCCGACTGCCTGGCGCGCGAAGCGCCCGACTTCTTGGCCGTATACCTGCCCCACCTGGACTATCCGCTGCAGAAATTCGGCCTGGGCGGCGATGCGGAGCGCCGCGCCCTGGCCGAGATCGACGCCGTCGCCGGGGCGCTGATCGACCGGGCGCAGCAGGCCGGTTACCGGGTCGTCGTGCTCTCGGAGTACGGCATCGGCCCGGTGCGGCGGCCGGTGCACCTCAACCGGCTGCTGCGCGAGCGCGGCTGGCTGGCGGTGCGCAGCGCCAGCGGCATGGAATGGCTCGACCCGGGGGCCAGCGCCGCCTTCGCCGTCGCCGACCATCAGGTGGCGCACGTCTACCTTCAGGACCGCAGCCTCGAGGGCGCGGTGCGCGCCTGCCTCGAGGCGCAGCCGGGGGTGGCCGAGGTGCTGGACGCGGACGGACTGCGGCGTTGGGGGCTCGACCACCCGCGCAGCGGCGAGCTGGTCGCCGTGGCCGAGCCGGACGCCTGGTTCACGTATTACTACTGGCTGGACGACGCCCGCGCCCCGGATTTCGCGCGCACCGTCGACATCCATCGCAAGCCGGGTTACGACCCGGTGGAATTGTTCCTCGATCCGGCCCTGCGCTGGCCGCGGCTGGCGGTCGCCTGGCGGTTGGCCCGCGCCAGGCTGGGTTTTCGCGGTCTGCTGGACGTCATCCCGCTGGACGCGGGCCTGGTGCGCGGTTCGCACGGCGCGCCGCCGCGGCGCCTCGAAGACGGCGCGCTGCTGATCGGCTCCGAGGCCGGCCTGCTCGACGCCGAGGCGCGCCGCGACGGTTTGCCGCCCGAGGCGGTGCACGATGTGTTGCTGCGTCTGCTGGAGATCGACGGCGCCGGCTGAGCGCTCAGACGGGCGGGCGCCGCCAGGGCCTTGCGGCGAGCAGCAGCGCGACGACCAGCGCGCTGCCCAGCCACTCGCGGGCCGCCTCGATCTCCGGCCGGTCGGCGCGCATGCCGGCCCACAGCGAGGGCCGCGGCTCGAGCGCGAGCCAGGCCAGGAAACCGCCGCCGGCAAGCGTCAGGGTGAGCAGCGCCAGGGCCAGCGCCGCCGCCCACAGCGCGACCGGCACGCGGCGCCAGGCCGCCGTCCCGACGACGACCGCCGCCCCACCGTACACCGCGAACCACAGCCAAGGGTCGGGGTCGTTCCATTGCAGGGCGGCGGCGACCGCCAGCAGCAGCGCCGCCGCCAGCCGCCAGATCCGCCCCCAGGCGCGCGCCGCGCTCATGCTGCCTTCTCCCCGATGCGGCGTTCCTCGCCCCGGATGAGCCGCCGGACATTGTCGCGGTGCCGCCACGCCACCAGCACCGCCACGGCGAAGAAGGCGGCCAGCACCACGGGCCCATGGCCCAGGCCCCACAACAGCGGCACGGTGCCGGCCAGCGCCGCCAGGCTGGCGGCCGAGGCGTAGCGCCACAGCCAGGCCACCGCCAGCCACAGGGCGCCGGCGGCGAGGAAGGCGGCCGGTTCGAAGGCGGCCAGCGCACCCAGCGCCGTCGCCACGCCCTTGCCGCCCTTGAAGCCGTGGTAGACTGGCCAGACGTGGCCGGCCACCGCCGCCAGCGCGGCCAGCGCCGCCACCGTCTCGCCCAGCCAGGCGCGCGCCAGCAGCACGGCCAGCACGCCTTTGCCGGCGTCGCCGAGCAATGTGATAATGGCCGCCCGTCGATCGCCGGTGCGCAGCACGTTGGTCGCACCGGGGTTCCCCGAGCCGATGCCGCGCGGATCCGGCAGGCCGAGCAGGCGGCAGCTCAGGATCGCGCAGGACAGCGAACCGATCAGATACGCCGCGAGCAGCGCGGCTGCCGCGGCGGCCCAGAAAGCAACGTCTTGCAGCATGTCGAACGTCCCCCGGCGGCCGTCTTCGGCCGCGCATACTAACGCAGGCGGCCGCGGGCGGCGAGCCGTCGCGGTGCATCGCGCCGGTGCCGGCGCGCCGCTGGTGCTGCTGCACGGTTGGTCTTTCGACGCGCGCGTCTGGCAACCCTTGCTCGAAAACCCGCCGCCCGGCCGCGCCGTCTGGGTCTTGGAGCTGCCGGGACACGGTGCGAGCGCGCCCGCCGCGACCGCCGACGACTGGCTGGGCGCGCTGTTGGTCGCCGCACCGCCGCGCGCCGAATGGGCCGGCTGGTCGCTGGGCGGCCTGCTCGCCCTGGCCGCCGCGGCCGCGGCCCCGGAGCGGGTCTCGGCGCTCACCGTGTTGCAGGTCGGGCCGCGCTTCCTGGCCGCGCCGAGCTGGCCGGCGGGCGTGGACCCCGCCGACTGGGCGGCTTTCGGCGCCGCCCTGCGTGCCGATCCGACCCGCGCCCTGGCGCGCTTCGACGCCCTGCTGCAGCGCGGCGAGGCGGACGCCGCGGCGCTGCGCGCGCGGCTGCGCGAACTGCGCCGCGGCCCGGCGCCCGCGCCGGCGGCCCTGGCGCAGGGCCTGGCGCTGCTCTCCAGCCTGGCCTTGGAGGCCGTGCTCGCCGCCTGGCGCGGCCCGCTCCGGGCGGTGTTCGCGGCGGGCGATGCGCTCGTCGACGCCGAAAGCGCCCGCGCCGCCCTGACGCGGCTCAACCCGCGCGCGCGCGTCACCGTCTGGCCGCGCGCCGGCCACGCCGGACTGCTGCTGCGCGACGCGGATCTGCGCGCCTTGTGGGGCCAGCCGGCATGAGCGGCGCGCACTGGTCGGCGGCGGTGCGGCGGGCTTTCGCCCGCGCCGCCGCGCGCTACGACCGCGCCGCGACCGTGCAGCGGTCGATCGGCCGGCGGCTGTTCGAACACCTCGACGATCTGACGCTCGCGCCGCGGCGGATCCTCGACCTCGGCGCCGGCACCGGCCGGGAGGCGCGCCGGCTGCGCCGTCGCTGGCCGGACGCGCAAGTGGTCGAGGTCGATTTCGCCTGGGCGATGCTCGCCCGCCGTCCCTGGTGGGCGCCGGCGCGCACGGCGGTGTGCGCCGACGCCGCCGCCTTGCCGTTCGCCGACGCCAGCGTCGACCTGGTGTATTCGAACCTCATGCTGCAGTGGTGCCCGGAACCGGAGCGGGTGTTCGCCGAGTTGCGGCGCGTGCTGCGGCCCGGCGGCTGGCTGGTGGCCAGCACGCTCGGCCCGGCGAGCCTGGCCGAATTGCGCGCGGCCTGGGCCGAGGTCGATCCGGACGGGGCGCACGTCAACCGCTTCCCGCCCCCCGAGCGGCTGGGTGCGGCGCTGCTCGCCGCGGGCTTCGTCGAACCGGTGCTCGACTGCGACCGGTTGCGCTTCGGTTACCGCAGTTTCGAGGCGATGCTCGCCTCCCTGCGCGAGCTCGGCGCCAACACCGTCGCCGGGCGCGGCCGCGGCCTGACCGGCAAGCGCCGCTGGGCGGCGCTGCGGGCGGCCTGCGCGCGGCGCCGCGACCCGGCCGGCCGTTGGCGACTCTCTTACGAGGCGGTGTACCTGGTGGCGCGCCGCCATCCGGGGCACGCGCCGCTGCGCGATCGCCGCGGCGATCGTCAAGCGGGCGGCGGTCGCTTATAATTCGCCACCCGATCCGGCCGCATCCGGTCCGTCGAACAACCCAGCCGCCGCCGCGGCGGCGCCAGCGAGGAGCCAACGACATGCACAGAGCCAGGGCCGTCCTGCGCACCGTCTCGTCCGGGATGCTTGCGCTCGCCGCCGTCCCCGGCCACGCCGAGTGGGCGGTCAATCTGCCGCGCGGTGTCACCGAGGTCTCGCGCGAGATCTACCGGCTGCACATGACCATCTTCTGGATCTGTGTGGCGATCGGCGTGGTGGTGTTCGGCACCATGCTCTGGTCGATCCTCCGCCACCGCAAGTCGCGGGGCGCCAAGGCCGCGCCCTTCCACGAGAGCCAGACGGTGGAGATCGTCTGGACCGTGATCCCTTTCCTCATCCTGGTCGGAATGGCCGTGCCGGCCACGCGCGCCCTGGTGATGATGGAAGACACCTCCGGCGCCGAAATGACCGTCAAGATCACCGGCTACCAGTGGCTGTGGCACTACGACTACCTGGACCACGGCGTGGGCTTCTACAGCCGCCTGGATCCGGCCTCGAACGCCGCCCGGCGGCTCGATTCCGGCGTCGATCCGGCCACGGTGCCCAACTACCTGCTCGAGGTCGACCGGCCGCTGGTCTTGCCGACGGACACCAAGATCCGCCTGCTCACCACCGCCGGCGACGTCATCCACGCCTGGTGGGTGCCGGAGCTGGGCGTGAAAAAGGACGCCATCCCGGGTTTCGTCAACGAGACCTGGGTGAAGATCGACGAGCCCGGCGTCTACCGCGGCCAGTGCGCCGAGTTGTGCGGCAAGGACCACGGCTTCATGCCCATCGTGGTCGAAGCGGTCAGCCGCGAGGACTTCGAGCGATGGATCGCCGAGCAGGGCGGGCGTTCTTCCGCCCTGGCCGCGGCGCAATGAATCACTCCTCCTGAATCCCGGCGCGAGGGCGGAACACCATGAGCAGCACCACCGCAGACCTGTTGCACGACGACCATCACGACAAGCCGCGCGGGCTCAAGCGCTGGCTGTTCACCACCAATCACAAGGACATCGGCACGCTCTACTTGTGGTTCAGCCTGGTGATGTTCTTCATCGGCGGGACCATGGCGCTCATCATCCGCACCGAGCTGTTCCAGCCGGGCCTGCAACTGGTGGATCCGCAGTTCTTCAACTCGATGACCACCATGCACGCGCTGATCATGATCTTCGGCGCGGTGATGCCGGCCTTCGTCGGCCTGGCCAACTGGATGATCCCGATGATGATCGGCGCGCCGGACATGGCGCTGCCGCGCTTGAACAACTGGAGCTTCTGGATCCTGCCGTTCGCCTTCGCCCTGCTGCTCTCGACGCTGTTCATGCCGGGCGGCGCGCCGGCCGCCGGCTGGACCATGTACGCCCCGCTGGTGCTGCAGACCGGCGACGCCTTCCCCTTCCTGATCTTCTCCATCCACCTGATGGGCGTCTCTTCGGTGATGGGGGCGATCAACGTCATCGCCACCATCCTCAATATGCGCGCGCCGGGCATGACCTTGATGCGCATGCCGCTGTTCGTCTGGACCTGGTTGATCACCGCCTTCTTGCTCATCGCCGTGATTCCGGTGCTCGCCGGCGCGGTGACCATGCTGCTCACCGACAAGTACGCGGGCACGGCCTTCTTCAACCCGGCCGGCGGCGGCGACCCGGTGCTCTACCAGCACATCTTCTGGTTCTTCGGCCATCCCGAGGTGTACATCCTCATCCTGCCGGCCTTCGGCGTGATGTCGCAGATCATCCCGACCTTTGCCCGCAAGCCGCTGTTCGGTTATGCCTCGATGGTCTACGCGAGCTGCGCCATCGCCTTCCTGTCGTTCATCGTTTGGGCGCACCACATGTTCACCGTCGGCATGCCGCTCTCGGGCGAGCTGTTCTTCATGCTGGCGACGATGATGATCGCCGTGCCCACCGGCGTGAAGGTGTTCAACTGGGTGGCGACCATGTGGCGCGGTTCGATGACCTTCGAAACGCCGATGTTGTTCGCGGTGGCCTTCGTCATCCTGTTCACCATCGGCGGTTTTTCCGGTCTGATGCTCGCCATCACGCCGGCCGACTTCCAGTACCACGACACCTATTTCGTGGTCGCCCATTTCCACTACGTGCTGGTGCCCGGCGCGATCTTCGGCATCATCGCCGGGGTCTACTACTGGCTGCCGAAGTGGACCGGGCGCCGCTACAGCGAGTTCTGGGGCAAGGTGCACTTCTGGTTGTCTTTCGTTTTTCTCAACGTGACCTTCTTCCCGATGCACTTCGTCGGCCTGGCCGGCATGCCGCGGCGCATCCCGGACTACGCCCTGCAGTTCGCCGAGTTCAACATGGTCTCCAGCATCGGCGCCTTCGGCTTCGGCCTCGCCCAGTTGGTGTTCCTGGGCGTGGTGGTGCACGCGGTGTGGTTCAGCAAGGAAAAGGCCGACGCCAAGGTCTGGGAAGGCGCGCACGGGCTGGAATGGACCGTGCCTTCGCCGGCGCCCTACCACACGTTCAGCACGCCGCCGGATCCGCGCCTGATGACCACGGAGGCGCACAGCTGAACCGATGAACCCGCGCGCGCCGGTCCGCACCGCGCTCAAGCTGCTGGCCATGACGGCGGCGATGTTCGGTTTCGGCTACGCGCTGGTGCCCTTGTACGACGTCATCTGCGACATCACGGGGCTCAACGGCAAGACCGGCCGCATCGAACAGGCCGCCGCCGAGGCGCAGGGGCCCGACACCAGCCGCAGCGTGACGGTGCGCTTCGTGACCAGCGTCAACGCCGGCGGCGCGTGGCGTTTCGAGCCGGCGGTGCCGAGCATGACCGTCCACCCGGGCGGGGTGTACCAGGCGGTGTTCGTCGCCGAGAACACCCGCCCGCGCGCCGTGGTCGGCCAGGCGGTGCCGAGCGTGGTGCCCCGCGAGGGTTCGCTGTATTTCAAGAAGACCGAGTGTTTTTGCTTCACCCGGCAGCCGTTCGCCGCCGGCGAGCGCCGGGAGCTGCCGGTGCGGTTCGTCGTCGACCGGCGCCTGCCCGAGCACATCGACACGCTGGTGTTGTCCTACACGTTTTTCGACGTGACGCCCGACGAGGGGTCATCCTGACGGAGTGAACAGAGCCATGGCACACGCGCAGCAACCCGGTTACTACGTTCCCCACGACACCCACGGCTGGCCCATCGTCGGCTCGGTCGGCTTGACGCTGGCGCTCGGCGGCGCCGCGGTGTGGTTCAATGGCGGCGGGGCTGGGCCGATGCTGTTCGCCCTGGGCCTGCTCGTCATCCTGGTGATGCTGTTCGGCTGGTTCGGCCAGGTGATCAAGGAGAATCTCGCCGGCCTGTACAACGAGCAGGTCGACCGTTCCTTCCGCTGGGCGATGGGCTGGTTCATCGCCTCGGAGGTGATGTTTTTCGCGGCGTTCTTCGGCGCCCTGTACTACGCCCGCGTCTACGCCCTGCCGTGGCTGGGCGGCGAGGGCGCCGGCGGCTGGACCCACGAGCTGTTGTGGCCCGATTTCGAGGCGCACTGGCCGTCCAACGGCCCCGCGCGGCTGGGCGGCGAGTTCACGCCCATGGGCGCCTGGGGCATCCCGGCGCTGAACACCGCCATCCTGCTCACCAGCGGCGTGACGATCACCTGGGCGCACCACGCGCTCAAGGCGGGCCGCCGCGGTGGTCTCGTCCTCGGCCTGCTCGCCACCGTGCTGCTGGGCGCCACCTTCGTCGGCCTGCAGGCCTATGAGTACATCCACGCCTACCACGAACTCAACCTGCGCCTGGACACCGGCATCTACGGCTCGACGTTCTTCATGCTCACGGGCTTCCACGGCTTCCACGTGACCATGGGCGTGGTCATGCTCACGGTCATCCTGCTGCGCGCGCTCAAGGGCCACTTCACGCCCGAGCGCCATTTCGCGTTCGAGGCCGTGGCCTGGTACTGGCACTTCGTGGACGTGGTGTGGCTGGGCCTGTTCGTGTTCGTCTACTGGCTGTGAGCCGACGGGGGCGGTGACGGCGCGATGCCGTGCGGCCGGATCCAGCCGGCGGCGTAGGCGATCCACAGCAACACGAACAGCCCGACCGACAGGCCGATGCGCCAGCTCAGGGCGTTGACGGTGCGCGTGCCGCGGCCGCGGTCCTTGACCAGGAACACCAGTGCGGCGCCGAGGCTGGCGAGGATCAGGCCGAGCCAGACGAGGACGACGATTTTGAACATGCGCGTGCCGTGGTGGATGGCGGGCGGCAAGCATAGCGCAATTCGCGGCCGATGAGCCGGGTCCGCGCCGTCGCCTTCTGGCTGCTGCTCGCCGGCGCGGCGGCGGCTTGCCTGGCGGCCGGTTTCTGGCAACTCGAGCGGGCGGCGGACAAGGCGGCCTTGCTCGCCGCGCGCGAGGCGGCCCGCGCCCGCCCCGCCCTGGACCTACGCGCGGCGCCGCTGCCGGCGCCGGCGGCGTTGCCGCTGCGGGTGCGGCTCGCCGGGCGCTACCGCCCCGAGCGGCAGTTCCTGCTCGACAACCAGTTGCACGCGGGCCGGGCCGGTTACCGGGTGCTGACCCCGTTCGAACGAGCGGACGGCAGCCTGTTGCTGGTGGACCGCGGTTGGCTGCCGGCGCCGGCCGCCCGGGCGCACCTGCCGGTGGTGGCGGTGGACGCGGCGCCGCGCGAGATCGAGGGGTGGCTGGAGCGGCCGGCGCGTGGTTTCGTGCTCGGCCGGGTGGACGAGCCGGGCTGGCCGTGCCGCGTGCAGGCGCTGGACATGGACGTTCTGGCGATGCGCCTCGACCGGTCTGTGTATCCAGGCGTGCTGGCGCTGGCGCCGGACCAGCCGGATGGCTACCTGCGCCGGGACCGGCCGGCGCCGCCGCGCCTCGGGCCCGCCCATCACCGCGCCTATGCCGTGCAGTGGTTCGCGTTGGCTGCGACGGTGCTGATCGCAGGCGCGTTCGCCTGGCGCAAGCTTCGCAACAGCGGATGAAGCCGATGACGAACGACGACACTCCGAGCCGCCGACCGCCCTCGCCGTGGCGCGGTCGCCTGCTGCTGCTGGCGCTGGCGGCCGGTTTCGCCGCGCCGCTGATCGGCGCCTGGTGGCTGCTCGACCACCTGCAGCACGGCGGTCGGCTGTGGGGCACCGTGAACCACGGTCGCCTGGTTACGCCGCCGCGTGCGCTCGAGGCGTTCGAGCTGACCGCCGCCGACGGCAGCCCCGTCGGCGCCGCCGATCTGCGCGGGCACTGGACCTTGCTGTGGGCCGTGCCCTCGCCCTGCACACAGGATTGTCTGGCCACGCTGCACTTGCTCCAGCAGGTCTGGCTGGCGCTGGGCCGCGAGGCGCCGCGGGTGCGGCGCTGGTTGCTGCTCGAAGGCCCGCCCGAGCCGGCCGTATCGGCATGGCTGGAACGGCAGCCCGGAAGCCGCGCCGTGCTCGACCCGGAGGGCCGCTTGCGCGGGCCGCTGGCCGAGGCCGGTGGCGGCAAACCGGTGATCGGCATCGTCGATCCGCTGGGCAACCTGATGGAAGTGTTCGATCCGGCCGCCGATCCGCGGGGCTTGCTCCAGGATTTGCGGCGCTTGCTGAAGGCCTCGAAGATCGGATGAGGAGTGATGTCGTGATGCCCAAGTCCATCCGCCCGGTCGCCGCGGTCGCCTGCCTGCTGGCCTTCGCGGTGGTGGTCCTCGGCGCTTACGTGCGCTTGTCCCACGCCGGTCTCGGCTGTCCCGACTGGCCGGGCTGCTACGGCCACCTGGTCGTGCCCGATCACCCCGCGGCGCTCGAGGCGGCGGCCCGCGCCCATCCGGATCGGCCCCTGGACGCCCCCAAGGCCTGGAAGGAAATGGTCCACCGCTACGCCGCGGGCCTGCTCGGCGTGCTCGTCTTCGCGCTCGCCGCGCTGGCCTGGTGGAACCGACCGCAAGCCCCGGCGGGCGTGGCGCTGGCGCTCGCGGCGCTGATCGTCGGCCAGGCCCTGCTCGGCATGCTCACGGTCACGTGGCTGCTCAAGCCCTTGGTCGTGACCGCCCACCTGCTCGGCGGCTTCGCCACGCTGGCCTTGCTCTGGTACCTGGTGCTGAAGACCTGGGGCCTGGCGCCGCCGGCACGCCCGGTCGGGGCGCTGGCGTGGTGGGTGCTGGCGGCGCTGCTGCTGCAGATCGCCCTGGGGGGGTGGACCTCGAGCAACTACGCCGCCCTGGCCTGCTACGGTTTTCCCCAGTGCAGCGGTCGCTGGTGGCCGCCGATGGACTTTTCCGAAGCCTTCGTGCTCTGGCGTGGCCTGGGCATCGACTACGAGGGCGGCGTGCTCGACCATCCCGCGCGCATCGCCATCCACATGAGCCACCGCCTGGGCGCCGTGCTCGTCACCGTGCTCTGGCTGGCGCTGGCCTGGCGGGCCTGGCGCGCCGGCGGCGTCTGGCGGGCCTGGTCGGTGGCCGCGGTCCTGCTGTTGCTGGCGCAGATCACGCTCGGGGTGGTGAACGTCACCTTCGCCCTGCCGCTCGCCGCCGCCACCGCGCACAATGCCGTCGCCGCGCTGCTGCTGTGTGCGCTGGTGGCGATGCTGGCGGCGCCGCGCCGCGGGGCCGGCCCATGAGCGGCGCCTGGCGCGCCTACTGGGCGCTGACCAAGCCGCGGGTGGTGGTGCTGATCGTGTTCACCGCCTTCGTCGGCATGCTGCTGGCGACGCCCGGGCTGCCGCCCTGGCGACCCGTGGTGCTGGGTTTGCTCGGCATCTGGCTGGCGGCCGCCGGCGCCGCCGCCTTCAACCACCTGATCGAGCGCAACATCGATGCGCGCATGGCGCGCACTTGCGGGCGACCGCTGCCGCGCGGGGCGGTCGACACGCGCGGCGCCCTGCTCTTCGCCCTGGCGCTCAGCGCGGCCTCCATGGCGGTGCTGGCCCTCGGTGTCAACGGGCTCACCGCCGTGCTCACCTTCGCCACCCTGATCGCCTACGCCGTCATCTACACGGTTTACCTGAAGCGGGCCACGCCGCAGAACATCGTCATCGGCGGGCTGGCCGGGGCGCTGCCGCCGCTGCTCGGCTGGACGGCGGTCAGCGGCCGCGTGGACGCCCACGCCCTGCTGCCGTGCCTGATCATCTACGTCTGGACGCCCCCGCATTTCTGGGCGCTGGCGGTGGCGCGCCGCGAGGACTACCGGCGTGCCGACATCCCGATGCTCCCGGTCACCCACGGGCCGGCGTTGACCCGCCTGCACATTGTGCTGTACGCCGTCCTGCTGTGGGTGGTGAGCTGGCTGCCGTGGCTGAGCGGCATGAGCGGCTGGCCGTACCTGCTCGTCGCCACGGCGCTCGATCTGCGCTTCCTGCAACTCGCCTGGCGGCTCTATCGCCGGGCCGACGACCGCCTGGCGATGCGCACCTTCCGCTACTCGATCGTTTACCTGGCCGCGCTGTTCGCCGCCTTGCTCGCCGACCATTACCTCGGGGTCGGCCGCTTGCCGGTGCCCGCTTGAACCTCAGGCCTGCGATGTCTCCGCGGTCGGCGCCGCGCCCTTGGCGGGGCAGCGCTTGCGGTACTCGCGCGGGGTCATGCCGGTGAGTTTCTTGAAGCAGTCGTTGAACGATGACTTGCTGCTGAAGCCCGCCTCGTGCATGACGTCCACCACCGACATCTCCGGGTGTTCGCACAGCAGCGCCTTGGCGTGTTCGACCCGGTAGCCGTTGATGTACTCGAAGAAATTCTTGCCGAAATGGCGGTTGAGCAGCAGCGACAGGGTGCGCGTCGGCATGCCCAGGCGGCCGGCCAGCGCGTCGATCGTGATGTTGTGCTCCAGGTAGGGGCGCTCGTTCTGCATGAATTCGATGACCCGCTTGGCCGCCTTCCAATCGAGCGACAAGGGTCGGTCGTCGTCGTTCTGCTCGTTGACCAGTTCGACGCCTTCCAGAAGCAGCGAATAGCGCAGGCCGAAAAACACCAGCATCACGACGAGGAAAAACGCCATGTAGCTCGACACCAGGCCGGAGAGGGCCATCACGTGCAGGTACTGGCGGGTGGGTTCGCCGATCAGGATCCACACGCCCGCCGAATACACCGACTCGATGAACATCCAGGCGCGGTAGAGCAGGAAGCCCACCACGATGATCACCAGCCACTGCATGTCGATCTTGTCGATCTCCGAGAAGCGCTGGCGGATCGCCCGCTGGTATTCGAACAGCACGTAGATGCCGGCGACGCCGTAGGCCACGCGCAGCGAATCGCGGATCAGGTAGAAGTACTTGAACGTCCAGTGGTCGTAGACGCCGAGTCCCACCATCAGGCGGTACTCGGTGAGCTCGTCGTAGCGGTAGTACAGGAACCAGACGTAGACCAGGTACAGCAGGCAGGGGACGAGGTGCAGCAGGTGCTTCGGCTCGAGCCGGAAACGCTTGTCCGCCACCGTGCGCACGTAGCCGTAGAGCAGGGGCGCTTCCAGCAGCAGTGCGGCGTTGCCCCACAAAAACCAGTTCGTCGAGTGTTCCAGGAGGACGTAGCGCACTTCTTCTGAATAGGTGACCAGCTTGTCCAGCGCGATCACCGCGTACATGAGCAGCACGGCGCCGAGCAGATAGTGACTGAGCCTTCGTTCGTTGCCCGGGAACAGGCACAGCAGCACCGCCAGCAGGCCGGCCAGCACCGCCGTGACGAAGTGGATCATGTCGTGGAAGTTGAAGAGGACCTGGTTCACCGCAGCCTGTGTCGTCTCGTCGCGAGGGTCCGTCCGGGCGATGCGAACGGGTGATTCTACACCGCCCCCGCCTCTGCGTGCCGACCCCGGCGTCGGCCCCGGATCCGCGAGGGCCGTCGCGCGTCCGGCTGCGCTGCATAAGGGGATACCCTTAGATTATAGGCCCTGCACGGGCGCCTGCCCGCCCTGCTTTGCGCATGCGCTATACAGGTTCGCCCGATCCGGGCTAGACTAAGGGGAAAACGATAACGAACGTTCTCTGGACGCGCCTCGGCTGCACGCGCAGGGACGGGCGGGCGCCCGTTTCCCGGTGTCGGTGGGCCGCGACGGCGCGCGGCGCGCTCCCCGACAACCGGTGTCGACACGTCGCCCGGCGCGTCTTGCGCGGGGTTTTCACCGCCCAGGACGAGGTACAGGGAGTCGTCATGACCGTTGGAGTCCGCTTGCAGCTGCTGGTCGTCGTGGTCTTGTTGCTCGCGGCCGGCAGTTTCACCGCCGCGGCGCTGTTCCATGCCCGCGGCATCGAGCCCGAGGCTCTGCCCCCGCCGACGGATGCCGCCGTCGCCGGCCGCTTCCCCTTCCCGGCCGCCGATGCCAACGGGCCGGATTGCCCGGCGGCGGTGGCCGGCGATCCGGCGCGTCTGCATGCGGCCTGGGAGAGCTGGAAGGCGCACCTGGTGACGAGGCAGGGCGCGGGCGGGCGCCGCCGCGTCATGGCGCCGGAGTACACCTGGTTGCGGCCGAACGCCTCGCTGTCGCACACCACCGCCTACGGCATGCTGCTCGCGGCGTATTTCGACGACCGCGCCCTGTTCGACGACCTGTATGCCTATGCGCGGCGCTGGGCCAACAAGCGCAGCGGGTTGATGCACTGGTACATCGATCCGGAGGGGCGCGGTTATTGCCCGGACATGGTCTACTGCGGGTCGTCCTCGGACGCCGACCAGGACATGGCCTATGCGCTGATCCTGGCCGATGTCCAGTGGGGCGAGCAGGTGGGGGATTTCTACCGCCAGGCGGCGGCACGACAGATCGAACGCATCCGCCGCCACGACATCGACGAGACCTTGGTCATCCGCCCCGGCGACAGTTGGGGGCGCACCGATTCATTGAGCGTGTCGCATTTCAAGCCGGCGTATTACCGCCGTTTCGGCGAGTACAGCGGTGACCCGACGTTCTGGAACCAGGTGCTGGCGCGAAATTGGGAGATTTTCCAGGCGACGCTCAACGCCGACAACGGCAACCTCGAGACCGGCTTGATGCCGACCTGGAGCCTCACCGACGGCCGCGCCGCGCCCGCTTACACCACCACGCTGGCGGACGGCACGGTGGTCGAGGCGCCGACACACTACGAGTTCGGCGCGGCGCGGGTGCCCTTCCAGATGGCGCAGTACGCCTGTTGGCGGGGTGACCCGGCGGCGCGCGCCTATGTGGAGCGGGTGGCGGGGTTCTTCGCCCGCCTCGGTGTGCCGAACATCGTCTCCGGCTACCTGCTGGACGGTACGCCGCACCCGAAAACCACCGGCGAGGGGGCGTACCACGCGACCTTGTTCTACGGCACCGCCGCCGCGGCGGCTTCGCTGTTCCCGCAGTACGCCGAGTTCGTGCGCGACGCCCACGCCGCGCTGCTCGCCGCCGACGTCGCCCAGAGCTACTACGAGTCCACCTGGCGCTTGTTGAATCTGATGTTCATCGAGGGCGCCATGCCGGACCTGGTGTCCCTGCTCGAGGCCCGCCGGGGCGGGACGGCGGCCGGGTTGCCGGAGCCGGCCTGGGCGCGCCTCGACCGGTACGCGCCGGTCCTGCGGCTGGATGGGCTCAGCGGGGCACCGCGCGGCTGACGAGCTCGATTTCGACCTCGATCGGATCGGCGACGCGCAAGGCGCCGCCCATGACGCTGAACGGGGTCAGCCCCAGCTCGCCGTGACGGACGGTGCCGCGCAGACGCAGGACGAGTCCTTCGCCGTCGTCTTCCAGCCGCTCGATGTCCACGGCCGTGGTGAAACGTTGCGCGCGGCCCTTGACGCGGGCGTCCACCTCCAGGCGCGCCTGCGGCCCGGTCGCCTCGACCAGCGCCACCTGCAGGGTGATGCGCGGATGGCGGGCGGCGTCGAGCAGGGCCGGGCCGAGGAGATTTTCGCGGGTGGCGGCGGCGGCCTCGCCGCGCGCGGCGTGGGCCGCCCAGTCGGGGCGCGCTGCGAGCAGATCGGGCGGGTCGACCTCGAAGGCGCCGACCTCGATCGCCAGGCGCGCGCTGGCCGTGCCGTCGTCGCCGCGGTAGATCCGCCCGGACAGGCAGCGGCAGCGCAACAGGTGGTCGTGGCCGAGGGCGGCCAGGGTGCCCTCGCGGCGCACGCCGGCGATCAGCACGGAGCGGGCCGGATCGATCGCCAAAACGCGGCCCGCGAACCCCGCTGGCGGGCCCTCGGCCAGGGGCGGTGCCGGCCGTTCGGGCGCCGGCGGCGCGGCACAGCCGGCGAGCAGCAGCGCCGCGGCCAGCCCGCGGCGCATCAGGCCAGCACTTCGTCGAGGAAGGCGAGCAGCGCCCGCCAACTGCGCCGGTCGGCGCGCGCGTCGTATACGGTGCCGAAATCCGGGTCGTTGGCCTCGGGGTTGGTGAACGCATGGTAGGCCCCGCCGTAGACCACGCTTTGCCAGTCCACGCCGGCCCCGCTCAGCTCGTCCTGGATGCGCCGCAGGTCGTCGAGGGTCGCCGTCGGATCCTTTTCGCCGTGCAACAGCAACACCGCGGCTTGCACCCGGCCCGGCGCGAGCGGCTCGATCGCCGGCGGCAGCAGGCCGTGCACGCTCGCCGCCCCGCGCAGCGGCGCACCGCTGCGCGCGAGATCGAGCGCGCACAGCCCGCCGAAGCAGTAGCCCATGATCGCCACCCGTTCGGGGTCGCACTCGGCCTGCGCGCGGGCGGTGTCCAGCGCGGCCTGCAGGCGGGCGACCAGCCGACGCCGGTCGTCCACGAACGGTTTCATCAGCGCGGCGCATTCTTCGCGGCTGCGGCCGAACACGCCCTTGCCGTAGACGTCGAGTGCGAAGGCGGTGTAGCCCTGTTCGGCCAGCGCCCGCGCCTTCTCGCAGACGAAGGGCACGCGGCCGCCCCACATGTGGGCGACGAGCACGGTGGGGCCCGAGCGCACCCCGCGGGGGGCAGCGAGGAAGCCTTCCAGGACGGTTTGCTCGTGGCGGTACTCGATGAGGCGTGTTTCGATCATGGCGGCCCACCTGCCTTGCTGTCCGTCGTCGACGCCGGGATTGTAGCAGCAGTGCGCGGGCCGCCGCGCTTCAGTGCCGGAGGCCGTCGATGTGGCGCATCTTGGCGCGCAGGGGCAGGCGGTAGAAGCGGCGCAGCTCGCGCAGCGCGGCGGCGCCCAGCGGCCGCGGGGCGAGGTAGCGCCGGCAGAACCGGGCCGCGTAGCGGCTGGCGGTCAGGTAGCGCTCGGCCTCGGCCGCATCGAGCTCGGGCAGAAGGGCGCTGTCCTCGAACAGCTTCCGGTACAGCGCGACGGCGTCGGCGGCGCCGGCCTCGAGCAGCCGCTCGCGGGCGTAGAGGAATTTGTCGATCTCGCCGTGCAGCTCCAGCTCCAGGGCGCTGACCGGGCGCCGGGTGGTGGCCCGCCAGGTCAGGTGCAAAAAGTGGCTGACCCCTTCGACCAGCAGCCACAGCGCGTCCAGGTCGGCGTCGTGGGCGGGCGCGCGCCGCGCGAGCGCCTCGGCGGCGCGCAGCAGCTCGGCGTCCAGGAACAGCGACACGGCCAGCCGTTCGCCGTCGCCGGCCACCAGCAATTGCTCGCGCCGCGCCGGTCCGGCGTCCGCCGGCAGCAGGCGGGCGAGCAGCGTGCGGTCGCTGAGCACGAAGGGGGCGATCGGGCAGGGCGGCTCGATCTCGTACCAGTGCGCGAGCCGTGCCTGCAGTTCGCCGAGGAAGGCGCCCGAGGCGTCCATCAGTGCCGGGTGTCCGCCTGGGCCCGCCCGCCCAGCGGCACCCCGGCGTCCAGCAGCCGCCGGCGCGCCCGGGCGCTGCCGGTGCGCAGCCAGATTTCGTACAGGCGCAACAGGTCGCGGTCGCCGCGGCCGGGCATGGCTTCGCCGATCTCGGCCAGGAGGTCGACGAAGGCCACGAACTTCTCGGCCAGCTCGGCGAAGATCTCCCCGAGCGCGGCGTCGGCCAGGCGCCGGTCGCGCAGGTTGGCGAGACTGGCATAGGCGGTGCCGCCCATGCCGATGTAGTAATCCAGGTCCACCGGCCGCCGGCGCAGGTAATCGGCGAAAAAGCCGGCGATGAACAGGGCGCAGTCGCCGAGCCGCTGGAGGGCGACGCTGCGGGCCAGGGCGTCCGGTGCCTGGATCGCATCGCGGTAGTGCAGCGCCAAGGGCTTGAGAGACAGCCCTTCGGCGCTGCGCTCGAAGAGGTTCTCGGCGTGGACGAAATGGGTCAACAAGTTGACCAGGTAGGTCAGTGTCGGATCGGTGACCTCCACGCGCTGGTGCGCGATGGCCTGCTCCAGCGATTCCTGGAAGAAGGCGCGCAGATTGCGGTGTTTCAGCACGGGATGCTCGGGCATGTCGTTCCACCTTTCTCGTTCCTCGTGCCAGGTCGCACGACCCGGCGGGCCGCGCTTGCTTTAGAGCTCGCAAGACCCGTGCCCGTTCCGCGGTCGGCCGCGCTGTCGCCCGCCGGCGCGATGGGTTAAGCTCGAAAGGACCATGTACGCGGACTTCACCGAGCACGGCGGCGCCCTGCGCGTGTGTGCGCTGCCTGCCTTCCAAGACAATTACATCTGGTGCCTGCGCCGCGGCGACGGGCCGTGGCTGGTGGTCGACCCGGGCGATGCGGCCTGCGTCGAGCGCCTGCTGGCGCAGGAAGGCGGCGGGCTGTGGGGCGTGCTCGTCACCCACCACCATGCCGACCATTGCGGCGGCGTGCCGGCGTTGGTCCGCGGCCATGCGCCGCGCGTGTGGGGGCCGGCGCGCGAGGCGATCGCCGGGGTGTCGATCCCCGTGGCCGAACCCGGGACCGTCGAGGCGGGGCCTTTGGCCTTGCGCTTCGCGGTGCTCGACGTGCCGGGCCACACCCTCGGCCACGTCGCCTACTGGGCCGCACCCGCAGACGGAGCGCCGCTGTTGTTCTGCGGCGACACCCTGTTCGCGGCCGGCTGCGGCCGCCTGTTCGAGGGTCGTCCCGAACAGCTGTACGCTTCCCTGGACAAGCTCGCCCGCCTGCCGGACGAGACGCGGGTGTACTGCGCGCACGAGTACACGGTCGCGAATCTGCGCTTCGCCCTGGCGGTGGAGCCGGACAACCCGGCGCTGCGCGGGCGCCTGGAGCAGGCCGCCGCGGCGCGCCGTGCCGGGCGGCCCACCCTGCCCTCGACACTCGCCCTGGAGCGGGCCACCAACCCGTTCCTGCGCTGCGCCGAACCGGCCGTGCGCGCCGCCGCCGAGCGTTGGGCGGGCCGGCCGCTGGACGATCCGGTGGCGGTGTTCGCGGCGCTGCGCCGCTGGAAGGACGGCTTTCGCGGCTGAGCCGCGCCTTCAGTCGGCGAGGCGCTCGAGGCGCCCCCGCCAGCGCGCCCGCCAGGCCGCGTCGCAGCCGGGCAGGGCGAGGGCCGCCTCGAGGGCGGCGCGCGCCGCCGCGCGATCCCCGCCGCGCCAGGCGCGGTCGGCCTCGGTGTCGGCCTCGAGGCAGCGCGTCCACGCGGCCTGGGCCTCGAGCCGCTCGAGGGTGAGCCGCGCGCGCTCGGCGCTGTCTTGCCATTCGGCGGCATAGGGCCCCCGGCACAGCCCGCGTTCGCGCAGCGCCTCGGCCAGGGCCGCCGCGCGGCGGGCCGCCGCCAGCGCCGTCTCGGGATCCTGCCGCTCGTGGTAGGCGACGGCCGCCTCGTCGCTGGCGGCATCCACCGCCGCCAGATCGCGCAGGCAGGACAGGCCATCGCGCAGGGCGCGGACCTGTTCGAGGGTCTCGGCCGCACGCTTCGCGTTGGCGGCGATGACGGCCGCATTGGCCGGGCCGCAATCGAAAACCCGCTCGGGCAGGGTGCGGTAGTGCTCCACCACCCGTTCCAGCAGTTCCACGGCGAGCCGGTAGCGTTCGGCCGCCGCCTCGTGGCGGCCCTCGGCGGCCAGCCGGCGGCCGTCCGCCAGGTGCAGCCCGGCGGCGTCGTGCCAGCCGTTGGCCAGATCGATCTCGTAGGCGCAGTCGCTGGCTCGAGCGCCCTGGGGCGCGACGGCCAGCAGCATGCCGATCAGCCAGAATACGCTGCCTTTCATCGTCGATCAGCTAAACGCAAAGGCCCGCGCCCTGCAAGTTGCGTCGAACCCCTTATGTATAATCCCTGAACCACGCCGGTCCGGTGGTGGAGGAGGCGCGCTGCATGGCTTCGGTCCTGGACCACGAGTTGAAGAGCAGCATCGGCAAGGCGCGCCGCGAAGTCACCATCCTGTTCACGGACATCGTCGATTCGAGCCGCCACTGGGACCGCCTGGGCGACGTGGCCGGCCGGCTGATGCTCGACCGGCACAACCGGCTGGTTTTCCCGATCGTCGCGCGCTACCGCGGCCGCGTGGTGAAGACCATCGGCGACGGCCTGCTGGCGATCTTCCGCCGCCCGCAGGACGCGCTCAACGCGGCGGTGGCGATCCAACAGGCCCTGCTCAAGCTGCGCGAGGCCGATCGGAGCTTCAGCGCCAAGGTGCGCATCGGCCTGCACACCGGCGAGGCGCTGGTCGAGGAAGAGGACGTGTTCGGCGACGCGGTGAACGTCGCCAAGCGGGTGGAGGCCTTCGGGGGGGGCGAACGAGATCTTCCTGTCGGAGGCCACCGTCGCGCGCCTGCGCGACAAGAAACAGCACGCCTTCCACAAGGCCGGACATTTCATCCCCAAGGGCAAGCGCGAAGCGATCGCGGTCTACCGCTGCCGCTGGAACGAGTACGAGGACATGGCGCGAACCCTGCGCCTGGACCTGGACGTGCCCCTGGCGGCCCGCGACAAGGGCGATCTGGCCGGCTGCATGGTGCTCGGGGGGCTCACCGTCGGGGGGCTGTGGTGGCTCTACGGCCGGTTCTTGTGCGTGGAGTGGGGTGCGCCGCCGGCCGTCGCTCTGCAGTGCCTCAACCCGCTTTTGGTTCTCCAGACCGCGCCGCGGCTGGTCGGCCTGAGCGCCGTGCTGGTGCTGGCGGCGGTGTTGTGGTTGATCCGCGTGCGCCGGGTGCCGACCGCGGTGGTGCGCAGCCTGCGCGGCCTGGCCGGGTTCGGGTTGGCCTTCGTGCTGATCTACGGCCCGGCCGTCGTCTTCGATTGGACGTTCGCCGCCGGTCCCGGCCAGGCGGTGGTCAGCGGCCGTCACCTGTACGTGGAACGGCCGCGGGCGGCCCTGCCGGAGGCCTGGCGGCGCTGGCTGCCGCCCCACGACGCCTATACGGCGTTCGGCCTCGGCCTGCGCGTGCCGTTGCCGCGCCCGCCGCAAGCGACCGTCCCGGCCGGACCGGCCGTGTGGCGCCCGGACCGCCTGGGGGCCGAGGGGCGGCCGTTCACCCTGCGCGTGCTGGACGTGTGCGCCCTGGGTCTGGGCCTGATGGGGTTCCTGAGCGGCTTCTGGAACGTGTCACTCCGGCCCCGCTGAAGAGCGCAGCAGGGGATGGTCGGGCTGGGCTTCGGCGAGAATGGCGAGGATGCGCCGGGTGTCGCCGCCGCTCTGGGCGAGCGCCCGGTAGCGGTTCACCAGGTGTTCGACCAGCGCCTTGCGCCGCGCTTCGAGCTGCCGGGCCGCCTCGGCCAGTGAGGCCGAATCGGGGTACAAGGCCCGCACCTCGGCGAGCAGCGCGGCGGCACGGGGAAAGTCGTAGCGGCGCGCGCCGGCGTCGATCGCGGCGTTGATGCGCGCCTGGTAGTGGGCGATGATCTCGCGGCGCAACACGCTGGTGAAGTAGGCGCGCGTCTTCGCGTCCGCCGCGGGCAGCTCGGCGAGCAGCGCCTCGAGGGCCGCGGTGTCGCCGCTTTGCACCGCCTGGATCCGTTGCAGCTGCCGCTCTTCGCGCCACTGGGTCTGCAGGGGTTTGGCGAGCAGCGCGCCGAGCAGCAGCACCACCGCCGCGGCGCCGAGCAGCAGGGGGCGGAGCCGCCGCGGTCGCGCGTCCAGGGCGGCCAGGAAGGCCTCCACGCTGGCGGGACGGGCCTCGCGCGTGAGCGACAGGGCGGCGCGCAGCGCCCGCTGGCGGCGGCCGTCCAGGCCCGCGATCGGCGGGGGCGTCAGCTTGAGTTCCAGGGCCTTGGGCGCCGCCAGCCGCCCGTAAGGGTGGCGGCCGCCGAGCATCTCGTAGGTGATGCAGGCCAGCGCGTAGATGTCGTCGCGCGGGTCCGGCGTCTCGCCCCGGAACAGCTCCGGGCTGGCGTAGGCCGGCGTCAGGGCGTTGAGCGAGGCGGGATCGAAGAGGGTTTCCTCGCCGCCGTCCAGTGCCGAGCGGTGCACGGCGCGGGTGATGCCGAAGTCGAGCAGCTTCACCGTGCCGTTGTCGCAGACGAACACGTTCGCCGGCTTGAGGTCGCAGTGCACCAGCCCTTGGGCATGGGCGTGGGCCAGCCCGCGGCAGAGCTGGCCGACGTAATCCAGCACCACCGGCAGCGGCAAGCCGTCGGGGCCCTGGGCGGCGAGCAGCTTGTCGAGGGTTTTGCCCTCGAGCAGTTCCATCGTCATGTAGATGCGGTCGCCGTCCTGGTCGAAGTCGTACACCGTGGCGATGTTGGGGTGGGCCAGGCGCTGGGTCTTGCTCGCTTCGCGCTGCAAGGCGATGAACGAGCGGCGATGCTTGCGGAAGGCCTCGGAGAGCACCTTGACCGCCACGAAGGGTTGCGCGTCGCGCGCCCGGGCGCGCACCCGGTCGCGGGCCTTGAACACCACGCCCATGCCGCCGCGGCCGATTTCTTCCACGAGCTCGAAGCGGTCCTTGAGCACGTCGCCGACCCGCACCGCGCCGCGGCCGCGGCGCGGTGCGGGCGGGTCGGCCGCCGGCGCGTCGCGCAGGATCAAGGTCGCCTCCGGATCCCCCGCGCCGGGCGGGTGCGGCATCACCAGCGTGCGGGCGGTGGCGTTTTCGAGGCGGGCGAGTTCCAGGTCGGTGAGGGTTTCGGCCAGGCGGCGGAAACCGTCGGCGTCGATGCGGCCGGCGGCGAACAGCCGGCGGGCGTGCTCGAGCAGTTCGGCGATGCCGAGCCCGGCGGGCAGCGCCGAGGCCAATTCGGCCCGCGCCATCCGGCCGGCGGCGTGGGCCTCGAGCAGCGCGTCGAGGCGTTCCGGTTCCATGTCAGCCCGTCCCGAAAAGGGGTCGCTCCCGGCCGCCATGATACCGCGGCGCGCCCCCGGCTGCGGTACACTGGCGAGCGCCGATCCGCGGACCTCGAGGCCCACCATGGATTTGCTCGCCGATTACGGCCTGTTCTTCGCCAAGCTGGTCACCGTCGCCGCCGTCTTGCTCGGCGGCCTCGCGTTGCTGGCGGCGGCCCGCCGCGGCGGCGCCGGCGCCGACGGGCGACTGGAATGGCGCCACTGGAACGCCAAGCTGCGCGCCTACCGTCGCAGTCTCGGCGGCAAGGCGGCGCGGGAAAGGCGCCGCCGGCGCGGCAAGACGCGCCCGCCGCACGCCTGGGTGTTGCGGTTCGAGGGCGACCTGCGGGCCGCGGCCGTCGACGACCTGCGCGAAGAGGTCAGCGCCGTCTTGAGCCTCGCCCGGGAGGGTGACCGCGTGGTGGCGGTCATCGACAGCGCCGGGGGTTGGGTGCACGGCTACGGCCTGGCCGCCGCCCAATTGCAGCGCATCCGCGAGCGCGGCCTGCCGCTCACCGCTTGCATCGACCGCATCGCCGCCAGCGGGGGCTACCTCATGGCCTGCGTCGCCGACCGGATCCTCGCCGCGCCGTTCGCCGTGACCGGCTCCATCGGCGTGGTCGCCGGCCTGCCGAACGTGCACCGCCTGCTCGAGCGCCACGACATCGACTACGAGCTGTTCACCGCCGGCGAACACAAGCGCACCGTCACCGTGTTCGGTCGCAACACCGACCGCGGTCGGGCCAAGTTCCAGGCCCAGCTCGACGCGCTGCACGGCCTGTTCAAGCGTTTCGTGGCCGAACACCGGCCGCAGCTCGACATCGAGCGCGTTGCCACCGGCGAGGCCTGGTTCGGCCGCCAGGCCGTCGAGCTCGGCCTGGTCGATGCGCTGCAGACTTCCGACGATCACCTGATGCGTCTGTGCGAAGAGGGCGTGGAGGTCTACGAGTTGCGCCATCGCCGGCCCAAGCCGCTGGCCCAGCGCCTCGGCCTGGACGGCGCCCTCGGGCGTTCGGGCTGGCCGGGGCCGGTTTGAGCGGGCAAAAAAAGACCGGTGTCCCGCAAGCGGAACACCGGCGACCGCAAAACCTGAAACCAGGGCCGGGGTGGCGGGAGGGAGGACCACGCCGGCCCCTCGTCGGTTTCAGGCGTCCTGGGAGACCCGGTCTTGCCCGCCCATGGTGTTCATTCAATGGATGTGGTAGTACGCCTTGTCCGGCATGCCCAGCAGCGGCAGGGCGTTCGCCGGACGGTGCCCGATCGGCTCGATCTCGCCACGGGCGGCCGCGTCGGCCGAGTCGCGGCCGTCCCGTTCGCGAGAACGCTCAACGTCATCGAACACCAACCACTCGGGGTTCACCGACGGCGCCGTCTGCCGCCGGTTCAGCGACTCGCCGAGGTAGAACAGCGACGCCGAGAGGAGGATCACGCCGGCCATCATCAGCGTCAGCATGGCAAAGATCATCATGGTCCCGCTCCGCCGAAAATCCGTTTGCGTTCGGAAGCGAGCAAAAACCGGGCCAGGGAATGAGGTTTCTTTTATTTCAACGAGTTTTGAATATATGCAAGTCCCCGGACGGGTCGCTCCCGTGGGCGTTTCGTCACTCCCTGCCGAAGCGTGGACGCCCCCGGGGCCGGTCGCGGCCGGCGGCCCGCCCCGCGGCCGCGGGAGCCGGCTGTGAGGGCCCCGTCGCCTCGATGCTTCGCTATGATTGGGCTCGGACGGGTGCTTGGCCGCACCGCCGGCTTGGGCTAAAATCGCCGCCCCGGCGCGGCGGCCGGCGGCGCGTCTTGACGCGCGCGGCGCCGCGGGGCACAATCGCGTGCTTTTCAGCCGGAGGGGTACCCAAGCGGTCAACGGGATCAGACTGTAAATCTGACGGCTCTGCCTTCGTAGGTTCGAATCCTACCCCCTCCACCAGGTTGTTGTTTGAGCGAGCGGCGGACGGCGGGGCTGGCCGCGATACCGGGTCCGCCAGCCGCGCGGGTGTAGTTCAATGGTAGAACCTCAGCCTTCCAAGCTGATGATGTGGGTTCGATTCCCATCACCCGCTCCAAGCGCGAAGCCGGGCGCGGTCCCGGCGGGCGCGAAGCGTCCGGGCCGTCGGCCCGGCTGGTTCCGAGCCCATATAGCTCAGGTGGTAGAGCACTTCCTTGGTAAGGAAGAGGTCACCGGTTCAAGTCCGGTTATGGGCTCCATGTACTCTCTTCGCTGAGATCGTTCGTCGACACCATCACTCGGGGGCAAGCGATGTCCAAAGAAAAGTTCGAGCGCAAGAAGCCGCATGTGAATGTTGGGACGATTGGTCACGTGGACCATGGTAAGACGACGTTGACGGCGGCGTTGACGAAGGTTTCGGCGGAGAAGTTTGGTTCGGGCCAGTTTGTGGCCTACGACCAGATCGACAAGGCGCCGGAGGAGCGTGCGCGCGGGATCACGATTGCGACGTCGCACGTGGAGTACGAGAGTGCGAAGCGTCACTATGCGCACGTGGACTGCCCGGGTCATGCGGACTACGTGAAGAACATGATCACGGGTGCGGCGCAGATGGACGGTGCGATTTTGGTGGTGAGTGCGGCGGACGGTCCGATGCCGCAGACGCGGGAGCACATTCTGCTGGCGCGTCAGGTGGGGGTGCCGTACATCGTGGTGTATTTGAACAAGGCGGACATGGTGGACGATCCCGAGCTTCTGGAGCTGGTGGAGATGGAGGTTCGGGATTTGCTGAGCAGTTACGATTTTCCTGGGGACGACACGCCGATCATCGTGGGTTCGGCGTTGAAGGCTTTGGAGGGGGACGAGTCGGAGATTGGTATGCCTTCGGTGGTGAAGCTGCTGGAGGCGATGGACGAGTACATTCCGGAGCCGGAGCGTCCGATCGACCAGCCGTTTTTGATGCCGATCGAGGACGTGTTTTCGATTTCGGGTCGAGGGACGGTGGTGACGGGCCGGATCGAGCGGGGCAAGATCAAGGTGGGGGACGAGGTGGAGATCGTGGGTTTGCGTGAGACCCAGAAGACCACCTGCACCGGGGTCGAGATGTTCCGCAAGCTGTTGGACGAAGGTGTGGCGGGCGACAACGTCGGGATTTTGCTTCGTGGTACGAAGCGTGACGAGGTGGAGCGTGGTCAGGTGCTGTGTGCGCCGGGCTCGATCACGCCGCACACGAAGTTCGAGGCGGAGGTGTACGTTCTGAGCAAGGAGGAGGGTGGTCGTCACACGCCGTTTTTCAACGGTTATCGGCCGCAGTTTTACTTCCGGACGACGGACGTGACCGGGGCGGTGGAGTTGCCCGAGGGCACGGAGATGGTGATGCCTGGGGACAACGTGAAGATGACGGTGAGCTTGATTGCGCCGATTGCGATGGAGGAGGGTCTGCGCTTCGCGATCCGCGAAGGCGGCCGCACCGTCGGCGCCGGCGTCGTCACCAAGATCATCGAGTAAGATCCCGTTCGCAGCCACAGGCCAGTAGCTCAATTGGCAGAGCAGCGGTCTCCAAAACCGCAGGTTGGGGGTTCGAGTCCCTCCTGGCCTGCCATCTGCGAGGTTTGCCCACGGGGGCGGAGATAACCGATGTCGGCGACCGAAACCATGCAGCCGCGCTTCAACGTGCCCAAGCTCATCCTGGCGGTGGGCTTGCTGGTGGCGGGCGTTGCGGCGTTCCACTACCTGCAGAACCAGTACCTGCTGATCTGGCGCGTCCTCGGCTTGCTCGTCGTGGTCGCCGCCGCGGCGCTGGTGTTCTACCAGACCGTGTGGGGGCGGGCGCTGTGGGCGTTCGTCCAGGAAGCGCGCACCGAGCTGCGGAAGGTCGTCTGGCCGACGCGCACGGAAACCGTGCAGACCACCATCGTCGTCGCCGTGGTCGTGCTCCTGGTGGGCCTCTACCTTTGGCTTCTCGACCTCTTCTTCGGCTGGTTGATCCAGTCCCTGTTGGCGCTGTAAGGCGCGGAGTCGGCAGATGGCCAAGCGGTGGTACGTCGTTCAAACCTATTCCGGGTTCGAGAACCAGGTCAAGCGCTCGCTCGAGGAGCGCGTCAAGCGCATGGGGATGGAAGACCGTTTCGGTCAGATCCTCGTGCCGACCGAAGAAGTGGTCGAGATGCGCGAGGGTCAGAAGCGGCGCAGCGAGCGCAAATTCTTCCCCGGCTACGTGCTGGTCGAGATGGAGATGGACGACCAGACCTGGCATCTGGTGAAGGAAGCGCCCAAGGTGCTCGGTTTCGTCGGCGGATCGAGTGACAAGCCGGCGCCGATCAGCCCCAAGGAAGCGCAGGCGATCCTCGACCGGATGCGCGAAGGGGTCGAGAAGCCCAGGCCGAAGGTGCTCTTCGAGCCGGGCGAGGTCGTGCGCGTCATCGACGGGCCGTTCAACGATTTCAGCGGCGTGGTCGAGGAAGTCGATTTCGAGAAGAGCCGCTTGAAAGTGTCCGTATCGATTTTCGGTCGCTCGACGCCGGTCGAACTGGAGTTCGGGCAGGTCGAGAAGGCCTGAGGGCCCACCTCGGGTCGAGGGGAGCCCGGCCTCGGCGCCGGGCGTTAGCCACCCACAGCGAGTGAGGCGAACATGGCGAAGAAGGTCGTCGCATACGTCAAGTTGCAGGTGCCTGCCGGCGCCGCCAACCCCAGCCCCCCGGTCGGGCCGGCGCTGGGCCAGCACGGCGTCAACATCATGGAGTTCTGCAAGGCGTTCAACGCCCAGACGCAGGACCTCGAAAAGAATCTGCCGATCCCGGTGGTGATCACGGTCTACTCGGACCGCAGCTTCACCTTCATCACCAAGACGCCGCCGGCTTCGGTGCTGCTGAAGAAGGCGGCCGGCATCGACAAGGGCTCGAGCCGTCCCAACACGCAGAAGGTGGGCAAGGTCACGCGGGCGCAGCTCGAGGAGATCGCGCGCATCAAGCAGCCCGACCTGACGGCCGCCGACCTCGAGGCGGCGGTCCGCACCATCGCGGGCAGCGCCCGCAGCATGGGTCTGGAAGTGGAGGGGGTCGACTGATGGCGCGCTTGAGCAAACGCATGAAGGCGATCCGCGAAAAGATCGAGCCGGGTCGCATCTATCCCGTCGACGAGGCGTTGCGCCTGCTCAAGGAGTGCGCCACGGCCAAGTTCCGCGAATCGGTGGACGTCGCCGTCAACCTCGGCATCGACCCGCGCAAGTCCGACCAGGTCGTGCGCGGTTCGACCGTGCTGCCGCACGGCACCGGCAAGTCGGTGCGGGTCGCGGTCTTCGCCCAGGGTGAGGCCGCCGAGGCCGCCAAGGCCGCCGGCGCCGACCTGGTCGGCATGGAAGACCTCGCCGAACGCATCAAGGGCGGGGAGCTGGATTTCGACGTCGTCATCGCCGCCCCGGACGCGATGGCCGTGGTCGGCCGTCTCGGCCAGATCCTCGGTCCGCGCGGCCTGATGCCGAACCCCAAGGTCGGCACGGTGACCCCGGACGTGGCCGCGGCGGTCAGGAACGCCAAGGCCGGCCAGGTCCGCTACCGCGCCGACAAGGCCGGAATCGTCCATTGCAGCATCGGCAAGATCGACTTCGAAGAACAGGCATTGCGCGAAAACCTCAAGGCCTTGCTCGGCGATCTCGAGCGGGCCAAGCCCTCCGCGGCCAAGGGGGTATACATGCGCAAGGTGACCCTGTCCACCACCATGGGGCCGGGGATCACCATCGACCACGCCAGCGTCTAGGCGTGAACGAACGGTGCCCGCCGCCGCCGGCGGCGGGTGTCGGCGGCGGCGCGTCCCCGTGACGCCCGTCGAAGACCGCAGGTGCCGCGGCCTCGAGCGGGTCGCGGCTTAAGGCGCCGGCAGGCGCGCCTGCGCAGACGGTGTCGCCGACTCGTATCGAGCGGCCACCGTTGAGGTGGGGCCGCCCGGGTTTTCCGGTCGGTTCCGAGGCCAACCGCAACATGCCGCCGGATCCGGCGGCCGAGGGAGAGCATGAAATGGCTCTGAACCTGGAGCAGAAAAAGGCGGTTGTGGCGGAAGTGGCCCGCGTCGCAGCCAGCGCGCACTCGGCGGTCGCCGCCGAGTACCGCGGGCTGACCGTGGAGCAGATGACGCAGCTGCGTCGCGCGGCGCGCGAGAAGGGCGTGTATCTCAAGGTCGTCAAGAACACGCTCGCCAAGCGCGCGGTCGAGGGAACGGCCTTCGAGTGCATGCGCGAAGGCATGACCGGCCCGCTCGTCTATGCGTTCTCGCAGGACGATCCGGGCGCGGCCGCGCGGGTGATCCGTGATTTCGCCAAGCAGTTCGAAAAGCTGGTCCCCAAGCTCGTGGCGATCAGCGGCCAGCTGCTCGGTCCGGGCGACCTCGCCCGGGTCGCGGATCTGCCCACCCGCGAGGAGGCCATCAGTCGCCTGATGGCCACCATGCGCGCGCCGTTGGACAAGTTCGCCCGCACGCTCAACGAGGTGCCGGGCAAGCTGGTGCGCACGCTCGCGGCCGTCCGCGACGCCAAGTCCGCCTGATCGTCTGGCCAACCCGGGCCCGCCCGCCGGGCCGCTCAACGCACGAGGAGTTCAACAATGGCTGTTTCTAAAGAAGAGATCCTGGAAACCATCTCCAACATGACGGTCATGGAGATCGTCGACCTGATCGCCGCGATGGAAGAAAAGTTCGGCGTGACGGCCGCCGCGGCGGTGGCCGCGGTGCCGGCCGCGGCGGCGGCCGGCGGCGGTGAAGCCGCCGCGGCCGAAGAGAAGGACGAGTTCGACGTCGTGCTCACCAGCTTCGGCGACAACAAGGTCAACGTGATCAAGGTGATCCGCGCCATCACCGGCCTCGGCCTCAAGGAAGCCAAGGACCTGGTGGAAGGTGCGCCTTCGACCGTCAAGGAAGGCGTGAAGAAGGACGAAGCCGAGCAGATCAAGAAGC
This sequence comes from Gammaproteobacteria bacterium, assembly GCA_026004975.1. Taxonomy (GTDB): domain Bacteria; phylum Pseudomonadota; class Gammaproteobacteria; order HTCC5015; family HTCC5015; genus BPKE01. Next base: position 374,326 of record BPKE01000002.1, on the reverse strand, counting down.
AGCTGGAAGAAGCCGGCGCCAAGGTCGAAATCAAGTAAACGGGTCGCCGCAGCAGTTGCGATCAACGAGCGATCGGCGATTGCCCGTGTCGTGGCGTGAACGGCGCGCACCGGCGAGCCCTGCAAGGGGCGCGCCGGTGCGCCTTTGCGTCCCCGCCGCCGGGATAACGGGTGGCACCTTGTTCAGGAGAGCGAGCTAAATGAGCTATTCGTTCACCGAAAAGAAGCGGATCCGCAAGGACTTCGGCAAGCGCCCGAGCATTCTCGAGGTGCCGTTCTTGTTGTCCATGCAGATCGAATCCTACCGGGAGTTCCTGCAACTGGACGTGCCCCCTGAGCAACGGCGCGATGTCGGCCTGCACGCGGCTTTCAAGTCGATCTTCCCGATCCAGAGTTACTCGGGCGCGACCGCGCTCGAGTACGTGAGCTACCGGCTCGGAGAGCCGACCTTCGACGTCAAGGAATGCAAGATCCGGGGGCTGACCTATGCCGCGCCGCTGCGTGTGAAGATGCGCCTGGTCAGCTACGAAAAAGAGACGGTCGGCAAGACCAACAAGATCAAGGAAGTCAAGGAGCAGGAAGTGTACATGGGGGAAATCCCCCTGATGACCGAGACCGGTACGTTCATCGTGAACGGCACCGAGCGGGTCATCGTTTCGCAGTTGCATCGCTCCCCCGGCGTCTTCTTCGATCACGACCGCGGCAAGACCCACTCGTCCGGCAAGCTGCTGTATTCGGCGCGCATCATTCCTTACCGCGGTTCCTGGCTGGACTTCGAGTTCGACCCCAAGGATCTGCTGTTCATGCGCATCGACCGGCGCCGCAAGCTGCCGGCGACCATCCTCCTGCGCGCGCTGGGGTACACCACCGAGCAGATCCTCGCCGAATTCTTCGACAGCTACACGGTCACCGTCAAAAAGGACGGTTACGAGATCGACCTGATCCCCGAGCGGCTGCGGGGCGAGCAGGCCGCGTTCGACATCAAGGTCCGCAACAAGGTCATCGTCGAAGCGGGCCGCCGGATCACCATGCGACACATCCGGGAACTGGAAGAGGCCGGCGTCAAGAAGCTAAAGGTGCCCGCCGAGTACCTGGTCGGAAAGCGCCTGGCCAAAGCCATCGTCGACCCGGAAACCGGCGAAGCCGTCATCGACGCCAACCAGGAGCTCACCGAGGAGCGCCTGGAGGCGATCCAGAAGCTCGGCATCAAGAGCTTCGAACTGATCTATTACAACGATCTCGACCAGGGCCCGTACATCAGCCACACCCTCGACATCGACCCGACACGCAATGAGCTCGAGGCGCAGGTCGAGATCTACCGCATGATGCGTCCCGGCGAGCCGCCGACCAAGGAGGCGGCCCAAAGCCTGTTCCACAATCTGTTCTTCTCCGAGGAACGCTACGACCTGTCGGCCGTGGGCCGCATGAAGTTCAACCGCCGCCTGGGGCGCAAGGAGCTGACCGGGCCGAACGTGCTGACCACCGAGGACATCCTCGCGGTGATGCACGAGATCATCAACATCCGCAACGGGCGCGGGCACGTCGACGACATCGATCACCTGGGCAACCGCCGCGTGCGCGCGGTGGGCGAGATGGCCGAGAACGTCTTCCGCGTGGGCCTGGTGCGGGTCGAACGCGCCATCAAGGAACGCCTGTCCCTGGTCGAGTCGGAAGGCCCGATGCCGCAAGACCTGATCAACGCCAAGCCGGTGGCGGCCGCGGTCAAGGAGTTCTTCGGCTCCAGCCAGCTGTCGCAGTTCATGGACCAGAACAACCCGCTTTCGGAGGTCACCCACAAGCGCCGCGTGTCGGCGCTCGGCCCCGGCGGCCTGACGCGCGAGCGCGCCGGCTTCGAGGTGCGCGACGTCCACCCGACCCACTACGGCCGCGTCTGCCCCATCGAAACGCCGGAAGGTCCGAACATCGGTCTGATCAACTCGCTGGCGGTCTATGCGCGGACCAACGCCTACGGCTTCCTGGAAACGCCGTATCGCAAGGTCGTCGACGGCAAGGTGACCGATGAGATCGAATACCTCTCGGCCATCGAAGAAGGCAACTTCGTGATCGCGCAGGCCAACGCGCGGCTCAATGAGAAAGGCGAATTCGTCGACGAGCTGGTGTCCTGTCGGCACCTGAACGAATTCACCATGGCCACGCCCGACAAGATCCAGTACATGGACGTGTCCCCCATGCAGATCGTGTCGGTGGCTGCGGCCCTGATTCCGTTCCTCGAGCACGACGACGCCAACCGCGCCCTGATGGGGTCGAACATGCAGCGCCAGGCCGTGCCCTGCCTGCGCGCCGAGAAGCCGCTGGTCGGCACCGGCATCGAGCGGACCGTGGCCCGTGACTCCGGCGCGACGGTCGTCGCGCGCCGCGGCGGCGTGGTCGAATCGGTGGATGCCGCGCGCATCGTGGTGCGCGTCCACGACGAGGAAACCGAGGCCGAAGGCGTCGGCGTCGACATCTACAACCTGATCAAGTACACGCGCTCCAACCAGAACACCTGCATCAACCAGCGCCCGCTGGTGAAGGCCGGCGACGTCGTGGCGCGCGGCGACGTGCTCGCCGACGGGCCCTGCACGGACCTCGGCGAACTGGCGCTCGGCCAGAACATGCTGGTCGCTTTCATGCCGTGGAACGGCTACAACTTCGAAGACTCGATCCTGATTTCCGAGCGCGTCGTCCAGGAAGACCGCTATACCTCGATCCACATCGAGGAGCTCACCTGCGTCGCCCGGGACACCAAGCTGGGGCCCGAGGAGATCACGGCAGACATCCCCAACGTCAGCGACGCCCTGCTCGCCAAGCTCGACGAGTCCGGCATCGTCTACATCGGCGCGGAAGTCCGGGCCAACGACATCCTCGTCGGCAAGGTGACCCCGAAGGGCGAGACACAGTTGACGCCGGAGGAAAAACTGCTGCGGGCGATCTTCGGCGAGAAGGCCTCGGACGTGAAGGACACCTCGCTGCGTGTGCCGCCGGGCATGGACGGCACCGTGATCGACGTGCGGGTCTTCACCCGCGACGGCGTCGAGAAGGACGCGCGGGCCAAGCAGATCGAAGAGGCCGAGCTCGCCCAGGTGCGCAAGGACCTCGACGACCAGTACCGCATCATCGAGGCGGACGTGTTCGCCCGTCTCGAGAAGCTGCTCGTCGGCAAGGTCGCCGACGGCGGCCCGAACGGCCTGGAAAAGGGCGCCAAGATCACCAAGGCCTACCTGCAGGATCTGCCGCGTCCGCAGTGGTTCGAGATCCGCCTGCGCTCCGAGGAGGCGAGCCGCGCCCTGGAGCAGGCCGCCGAGCGCCTCGACGCGATCCGCAAGGCGCTCGACGAACGCTTCGCGCAGCAGAAGGCCAAGATCACCGCCGGCGACGACCTGGCGCCCGGCGTGCTGAAAATGGTCAAGGTCTACCTGGCGGTCAAGCGCCGCATCCAGCCGGGTGACAAGATGGCCGGCCGCCACGGGAACAAGGGCGTCATCTCCACCATCGTGCCGGTCGAAGACATGCCCTTCATGGCCGACGGCACCCCCGTCGACATCGTGCTCAACCCCCTGGGCGTGCCCTCCCGCATGAACGTCGGCCAGGTCCTGGAAACCCACCTGGGCTGGGCGGCGAAGGGGCTCGGCCGGCGTCTCGGCGAAATGCTCGACAAGCAGGCCAAGGCCGCCGAGCTGCGCGCCTTCCTCGAGGACATCTACAATCGCGACGCCGCCCGGCGCGAGGATCTGGCCTCGCTCGACGACGGCGAGATCGTCGCGTTGGCCGAGAACCTGCGCGAAGGTGTGCCGATGGCCACGCCGGTCTTCGACGGCGCCACCGAAGACGAGATCAAGGCGATGCTGCGCCTGGCCGGGCTGCCCGAGTCGGGCCAGACCACCCTGTACGACGGGCGCACCGGCATGCCGTTCGAGCGCCCCGTGACCGTCGGCTACATGTACATGCTCAAACTCAACCATCTGGTGGACGACAAGATGCACGCCCGCTCCACCGGCCCGTACAGCCTGGTCACGCAGCAGCCGCTCGGCGGTAAGGCGCAGTTCGGCGGCCAGCGCTTCGGTGAGATGGAGGTGTGGGCGCTCGAGGCCTACGGCGCCGCCTACACGCTCCAGGAGATGCTCACGGTCAAGAGCGACGACGTGAACGGTCGCAACAAGATGTACAAGAACATCGTGGACGGCGACCACCGGATGGAGGCCGGCATGCCGGAGTCCTTCAACGTCCTGCTCAAGGAAATCCGCGCCTTGGGCATCAACATCGAACTGGAGCACGACGACTGAACGCCGCGGGCGGCCTTCGCGCCGCGCCCCACGAGCGCACGTCCAAGCAGGTGACCCGACCATGAAAGATCTGCTCAATCTGCTCAAGCAACAGAACACGGTCGAAGACTTCGACGCCATTCGCATCGGGCTGGCATCGCCGGAGATGATCCGCTCCTGGTCCTACGGCGAGGTCAAGAAGCCCGAGACCATCAACTACCGGACCTTCAAGCCCGAGCGGGACGGCCTGTTCTGCGCCAAGATCTTCGGGCCGGTCAAGGACTACGAGTGTTTGTGCGGAAAGTACAAGCGGCTCAAGCACCGGGGCGTGGTGTGCGAGAAGTGCGGCGTGGAGGTCACCTTGTCGCGCGTGCGCCGCGAACGCATGGGGCACATCGAGCTGGCCAGCCCCGTGGCGCACATCTGGTACCTCAAGTCGCTGCCCTCGCGCATCGGCCTGCTGCTCGACATGACCCTGCGCGAGATCGAGCGCGTGCTCTACTTCGAGGCCTTCGTCGTCATCGATCCGGGCATGACCGACCTGCAGCGCGGGCAACTGCTCAGCGACGAGGCCTATCTCGAGGCCATCGAGCGCTGGGGGGACGAGTTCGACGCCCGCATGGGGGCCGAGGCGATTCTCGAGTTGCTCAACAGCATCAACCTCGAGAGCGAGGCGATCCGCCTGCGCGAAGAAATCGCGGCCACCCGCTCGGACGCCAAGAGCAAGCGCCTGGCCAAGCGCCTGAAGCTCATCGAGTCCTTCATCGAGTCCGGCAACAAGCCGGGCTGGATGGTGCTGACCGTGTTGCCGGTGCTGCCGCCCGACCTGCGTCCGCTGGTGCCGCTCGACGGCGGCCGCTTCGCGACCTCCGACCTGAACGACCTGTACCGCCGGGTGATCAACCGCAACAACCGGCTCAAGCGGTTGCTGGAGCTCAACGCGCCGGACATCATCGTGCGCAACGAGAAGCGCATGCTCCAGGAAGCCGTCGACGCGCTGCTGGACAACGGCCGCCGCGGCCGCGCCATCACCGGCACCAACAAGCGCCCGCTCAAGTCCCTGGCCGACATGATCAAGGGCAAGCAGGGGCGCTTCCGCCAGAACCTGCTGGGCAAGCGCGTCGACTACTCGGGGCGCAGGTGATCGTGGTCGGTCCGACGCTCAAGCTGCACCAGTGCGGCCTGCCCAAGAAGATGGCGCTGGAGTTGTTCAAGCCGTTCATCTTCAGCAAGTTGCACCTGCGCGGCCTGGCGACGACGATCAAGGCCGCCAAGAAGGCCGTCGAGCGCGAGGGGCCGGAGGTCTGGGACATCCTCGAAGAGGTGATCCGCGAGCACCCCGTGCTGCTCAACCGCGCGCCCACCCTGCACCGCCTGGGCATCCAGGCCTTCGAGCCGGTGCTCATCGAGGGCAAGGCCATCCAGCTTCACCCGCTGGTCTGCGCCGCCTTCAACGCGGACTTCGACGGGGACCAGATGGCGGTGCACGTTCCGCTGTCCCTGGAGGCGCAGCTCGAAGCGCGCGCCCTGATGATGTCCTCGAACAACATCCTGTCGCCGGCCAACGGCGAGCCGATCATCGTCCCGTCCCAGGACATCGTGCTCGGCATCTACTACATGACCCGCAAGCGCATCGGCGCCAAGGGCGAGGGCATGCGCCTGGCCGACATCAAGGAGGTGCACCGCGCGGTGGAAAGCGGCGTGCTCGACCTGCACGCCGAAATCACCGTGCGCGTGCCCGACTGGGAAATCGACGAGAACGGCGAGAAGCGCCGCGTCATGCGTCGCGTGAAGACCACCGCCGGCCGGGCCCTGCTCGCCGAAATCCTGCCGGACGGCCTGCCGTTCGAGCTCATCGACCGCGACATGACCAAGAAGGCGATTTCGCAGGTCATCAACGTCTGCTACCGCGAGCTCGGCCTGAAGGCCACGGTGATCTTCGCGGACCAGCTGATGTACACCGGCTTCCGCTACGCCACGCGGGCCGGCGTCTCCTTCGGCGTGGACGACATGGTCATCCCCGAGGAGAAGCAGCGCATCATCGAGGCCGCGGAGGCCGAGGTGAAGGAGATCGAGCGGCAGTACGCCTCGGGCCTGGTGACCAACGGCGAGCGTTACAACAAGGTGGTCGACATCTGGTCTCGCGCCAACGACCAGGTCGCCAAGGCGATGATGGCCAAGCTCGGCACCGAAACGGTGGTCGACGCCGAAGGCAACACCGTCACGCAGCCGTCGTTCAACTCGATCTTCATGATGGCCGACTCGGGCGCGCGCGGTTCCGCGGCGCAGATCCGCCAGCTGGCCGGCATGCGCGGACTGATGGCCAAGCCGGACGGCTCGATCATCGAGACGCCGATCACGGCCAACTTCCGCGAGGGCTTGAACGTCCTGCAGTACTTCATTTCCACCCACGGCGCCCGAAAGGGCTTGGCCGACACCGCGCTGAAGACCGCCAACTCCGGCTATCTGACCCGCCGCCTGGTGGACGTCGCGCAGGACCTGGTCGTCACCGAGGAGGATTGCGGCACCGAGCAGGGCATTCGCATGACGCCCTTGATCGAAGGCGGCGACGTGGTCGAGCCGCTGCGCGAGCGCGTGCTGGGGCGCGTCGCGGCCGTGGACATCGTCCGGCCCGACGGCCAGCTCGTGCTGCCCGCGGGTACGCTGCTCGACGAGCGTTGCGTGGACCTGCTCGAGGCGAACAGCATCGACGAGGTGCTGGTGCGCTCGGTGATCACCTGTGAAACCCGCTACGGGGTTTGCGCCAAGTGCTACGGGCGCGACCTGGCGCGCGGTCACCTGGTCAACATCGGCGAGGCGGTCGGCGTCATCGCCGCCCAGTCGATCGGCGAACCCGGCACGCAGCTGACCATGCGCACCTTCCACATCGGCGGCGCCGCCTCGCGTGCGGCGGCGGCCAACAGCGTCGTGGTGCGCGCCAAGGGCACCATCCGGCTGCACAACCTCAAGACCGTCCGCCACGAGTCCAGCGGCAACCTGGTGGCAGTGTCGCGCAGCGGCGAGATCGGCGTGCTCGACGAGCACGGCCGCGAGCGCGAACGCTACCGCGTGCCCTATGGCGCCGTCATCACGGTCCAGGACGGCGAGGCCGTCGAAGCCGGCCAGCAGGTGGCGAGCTGGGACCCGCACACCCACCCCGTGGTCACCGAGGTCGCCGGCCGCGTGCAGTTCATCGACTTCGTCGACGGCGTCTCCGTGCAGCGGCAGGTCGACGAGATCACCGGGCTGAGCAGCATCGTGATCACCGACCCGAAGCAGCGCAGCGCCGCCGGCAAGGACCTGCGCCCGACCATCAAGCTGGTCGACGAAGACGGCAACGACCTGTGCCTGGCCGGCACCAGCGTTCCGGCCCAGTACATCCTGCCGCCCGGCGCCATCGTCAGCCTGACCGACGGTGCGCGGGTGGGCGTCGGCGACGTGCTGGCGCGCATCCCGCAGGAGACCTCCAAGACCCGCGACATCACCGGCGGTCTGCCGCGCGTCGCCGACCTGTTCGAAGCGCGCGAGCCCAAGGAGCCCGCCATCCTCGCCGAGCGCTCCGGCGTCGTTTCCTTCGGCAAGGAGACCAAGGGCAAGATCCGCCTGTTGATCACCGACGAGAACAACGAGGTCTACGAAGAGCTCATCCCGAAGTGGCGCCACCTCAATGTTTTCGAGGGCGAGCAGGTCGAGAAGGGCGAGATCATCTCCGACGGCGAGCTCAACCCGCATGACATCCTGCGCCTGAAGGGCATCACCAGCCTGGCCGAGTACCTGGTGCGGGAGATCCAGGACGTCTACCGCCTGCAAGGCGTGCGCATCAACGACAAGCACATCGAAGTGATCTGCCGGCAGATGCTGCGCAAGGTCGAGATCGTCGATCCGGGCGACAGCAAGTACCTGGTCGGCGAGCAGGTCGACCGGGCCCGGGTGCTCGACGAGAACGACCGCCTCAGGGAGAGCGGCAAGCGGCCCATCGAGTACCGCGACATCCTGCTGGGCATCACCAAGGCCTCGCTGGTGACCGAGTCCTTCATATCCGCGGCGTCGTTCCAGGAGACCACCCGGGTGCTCACCGAGGCCTCGGTGCGGGGCGTCCGCGACGAGTTGCGCGGCTTGAAGGAGAACGTCATCGTCGGCCGCCTGATCCCCGCCGGCACCGGGCTCGCCTACCACGAGAACCGGCGCCGCCGCCGCCGCAAGGGGCTGAGCATCGAGCGGGAGATCGCCGAGCAGATGGCCGCGATGGAGGCCGCCGGCGCGGCCGCCGCCTCGGCCGAGAGCAACGCTGGCGGTGATCAGGCCGGGGAAGGCCAGGCCCCTGACCAGGTTCAGACACATGTGAGACGTTGAAGGGGCAAGAAAGGGGCCTCATCTTCGGGTTTTGACAATGAACCGACAGAGGAGGCCCCCAGATGAAGGTTTTTGGCCTTCGAGGCGAAATCATGCGGTCCGCCCGCCTGGCGGACGAGGCCCTCGATGATCCCGAGGTGGTTTGTCGTCTCCGGCAGCTGGAGCGGTTCGAAAAGCTGCGCAAGGTGCATGGCCTGAGCGCGGGTCAGGCGGCGGAGATTCTGGGGGTGAGCCGTGCCACCCTGTACCGCTGGCGCCGCCTTCTGTCGGTCTCTGGCGTCCAGGGCCTCAGATCCCGATCCTGCCGCCCGCGGCGTGTTCGACGGCGGCAATGGGACGGGCGAGTGGCCGCGGCCGTGCGGCGAGTGCGCATGAGTTTTCCGGCATGGGGCGAGGCGAAGCTGGGCCGGCTGCTGCGGGCTCGGGGCTTTGCCGTGTCGGACAGCACCGTGGGGCGCATCCTGCGCTGGCTGAAGGCCCGTGGGCGCTTGCCGTAGGGTCCGGCCTTTTGCCGGGCACGCCGGCATGGCCGCCCCTGGCGGCGCCCCTGGGCACGGCGTGCGCCCTACGGGATGAAGGGCGAGGCCCCCGGAGATCTGGTGCAGGTGGACGTCCTGCACGTGAACCTGTTTTCGGGGGTGACGGTATACCCCTTCACCGCTTGGGACAGTGCTTCCCGCTGGAGCGTGGGGCAGGTGTACAGCCGGGTGAGCAGCCGCTGTGCGGCGGATTTTCTCGAACAGATCCAGGCCCGCAGCCCGTTTCCGATCCGGGCGATCCAGATCGACGGGGGATCGGAATTCAAGGGCGACTTCGAGCAGGCGTGTCAGGAGGCGGCCATCGCCCTCTATGTGCTGCCGCCGAAACGGCCCCAGCGCAACGGGGGCGTCGAGCGGGCCAACGGCATCTGGCGCTACGAGTTCCATGCCAGTTACCCGCTGCCGACCACGATCCGGGAGCTGCGCCCCCTGGTGCGGTGGTGGGAGCAGGTCTACAACCTCCTGCGCCCCCATCAGGCATTGCAGCAGCGTACCCCGGCCGAGTATCTTCGTGCCGCCGGGTATGAGGTCCCAGAAGTCTCGGTGTCTCACATGTACTGAACCAGGACAGCGCCTTGACAGTGCCGGGGGGCGCCCCTAGAATTGCGCACCCCTGTGACCGCGGCCCGCCCGCAAGTGCCGGCGGGCCGCCCGTACAGCCGGCGAACGACGGGGTTCGGCCCTGTCGTTCGTTTTCTTGTCGAGAGGTCGGCCCTCGGGCCGGTCGAAGCGAGCGAGACGTGACGATATGACCACGATCAACCAATTGGTCCGCAAGCCGCGCAAGAGCCGCCGCGCCAAGACCACCGTGCCGGCGCTGGAGGGCTGCCCGCAGAAGCGGGGGGTGTGCACCCGCGTCTACACCACCACGCCCAAGAAGCCCAACTCGGCGCTGCGGAAGGTGGCGCGCGTGCGCCTGACCAACGGTTACGAGGTCACGTCCTACATCGGCGGTGAGGGCCACAACCTCCAGGAGCACTCGGTCGTGCTGATCCGCGGCGGCCGTGTGAAGGACCTGCCCGGTGTGCGCTACCACATCGTCCGCGGCAGCCTGGACTGCCAGGGCGTGGCGAACCGCAAGCAGGGGCGCTCCAAGTACGGCGTCAAGCGGCCCAAGAAGTAAAGCCCGGACCGGGAGTTTCAAGGCATGCCCAGAAGACGAGTCGTCGCCCAACGCGAAGTGCTGCCCGATCCCAAGTTCGGCAGCCAGAAGCTGGCCAAGTTCATCAACGTCGTCATGCGCGACGGCAAGAAATCCGTCGCCGAGCGCATCGTCTACCAGGCGCTCGAGCTCGCCGCGGACCGCCGCAAGAGCGAGCCGCTGGACGTGCTCGAAAAGGCCCTGGAGAACGTCAGCCCGATGGTCGAGGTCAAGTCCCGTCGGGTCGGCGGCGCGACCTACCAGGTGCCGGTCGAGGTCCGGCCGGCGCGGCGGCAGGCCCTGGCGATGCGTTGGCTGGTGGACGCCGCCCGCAACCGCGGCGAGAAATCGATGATCAACAAGCTGGCCGGTGAGCTCGCCGACGCCGCCGAGGGGCGCGGCGCCGCGGTCAAGAAGCGCGAGGACACCCACCGCATGGCTGAGGCCAACCAGGCCTTCGCGCACTATCGTTGGTGAACCGCGCGACACCCATCCGATCGGAGGCGAGAAACCCGTGGCCCGCAAGTTCCCCCTGAGTCGCTACCGCAACATCGGCATCATGGCGCACATCGATGCCGGCAAGACGACGACCACCGAGCGCATCCTGTTTTACACCGGTGTCTCGCACAAGATCGGCGAGGTCCACGACGGTGCCGCCACCATGGACTGGATGGTCCAGGAGCAGGAGCGCGGCATCACCATCACCTCCGCGGCCACGACCTGTTTCTGGCAGGGCATGGACCGCCAGTTCCCTCAATACCGCATCAACATCATCGACACGCCGGGTCACGTCGACTTCACCATCGAGGTCGAGCGGTCCCTGCGCGTCCTGGACGGCGCCGTTGCGGTGTTCTGCGCCGTCGGCGGGGTCGAGCCGCAGTCCGAGACCGTCTGGCGTCAGGCCAACAAGTACGGCGTGCCGCGTCTGGCTTTCGTCAACAAGATGGACCGTGCGGGCGCCGACTTCTTCCGCGTCGTCAAGCAGATCAAGACCCGCCTCGGTGCCAACCCGGTTCCCGTCCAGGTGCCCATCGGCGCCGAAGAGAACTTCAAGGGCGTGGTCGACCTCATCCGCATGAAGGCCATCTACTGGGACGACGCCACCCAGGGCATGACCTACGAGGCCAAGGACATCCCGGCCGAACTGCTCGAAACCTGCAAGGAGTGGCGCGAGCAGATGGTCGAGGCCGCCGCCGAAGCCTCCGAGGAGCTCATGAACGCCTACCTGGAGGAAGGCGATCTGAGCGAAGAGCAGATACGGCAGGGCCTGCGCGCCCGCACCATCGCCAATGAGATCGTGCCGACCCTGTGCGGCTCGGCCTTCAAGAACAAGGGTGTGCAGGCCCTGCTCGACGCCGTCATCTACTACCTGCCCGCGCCCGACGACATTCCCGCCGTGAAGGGGACGCTGGAGGACGGCACGCCGGCCGAGCGCCATACGTCCGACGACGAGCCCTTCGCTGCGCTGGCGTTCAAGATCGCCTCGGACCCCTACGTCGGTTCGCTGACCTACATCCGCGTCTACTCCGGCGTGCTCAGCTCCGGCGACGCCGTGTACAACCCCGTCAAGGGCAAGCGCGAGCGCATCGGGCGGTTGCTGCAGATGCACGCCAACCATCGCGACGAAATCAAGGAGGTGCGCGCCGGCGACATCGCCGCTGCCGTGGGTCTGAAGGACGTCACCACCGGCGACACCCTCTGCGATCCGAACAACATCATCGTCCTCGAGCGGATGGAGTTCCCTGAACCGGTGATCTCCGTGGCCGTGGAGCCCAAAACCAAGAGCGACCAGGAGAAGATGGGCATCGCTCTGGGCAAGCTCGCCCAGGAAGACCCGTCCTTCCGCGTCCACACCGACGAGGAGTCCGGCCAGACCATCATCTCCGGCATGGGTGAGCTCCATCTCGAGATCATCGTCGACCGCCTCAAGCGCGAGTTCGGCGTCGAGGCCAATGTCGGCAAGCCCCAGGTCGCCTACCGCGAGACCATCCGCAAGAGCGTCGAGGCAGGAAGGCAAGTTCGTCCGGCAGACCGGCGGTCGCGGCCAGTACGGCCACGTCTGGCTGCGCCTCGAGCCGCAGGAGCGCGGCGCCGGTTACGAGTTCGTCAACGCGATCGTCGGCGGCGTCGTCCCGAAGGAATACATCCCCGCGGTCGACAAGGGTGTCCAGGAGGCCATGGCCAACGGCGTCGTCGCGGGTTACCCCGTGGTCGACGTCAAGGTGACCCTCTACGACGGTTCCTACCACGACGTCGACTCCAGCGAAATGGCGTTCAAAATCGCCGGCTCCATGGCGTTCAAAGAAGGCGCCGCGAAGGCCGACCCCGTCCTGCTCGAGCCGATCATGAAGGTCGAGGTCGTCACGCCCGAGGAATACATGGGTGACGTGATGGGCGACCTCAACCGCCGCCGCGGCATGATCCAGGGCATGGACGACGCCCCGTCCGGAAAGATCGTGCGCGCCGAGGTGCCCCTGGCCGAGATGTTCGGTTACGCCACCGACCTGCGTTCGGCGACCCAGGGCCGCGCCAGCTACGTCATGCAGTTTTCCCATTATGCCGAGGCGCCCGCCAGTGTCGCCGAGGCCGTGATGAAGAAAGCGTCCTGAGGCACCGTATCCAGCGGAGCGCTGCCTCGCAATTGAACACGGAGTGAAGGCCATGTCCAAAGAAAAGTTCGAGCGCAAGAAGCCGCATGTGAATGTTGGGACGATTGGTCACGTGGACCATGGTAAGACGACGTTGACGGCGGCGTTGACGAAGGTTTCGGCGGAGAAGTTTGGTTCGGGCCAGTTTGTGGCCTACGACCAGATCGACAAGGCGCCGGAGGAGCGTGCGCGCGGGATCACGATTGCGACGTCGCACGTGGAGTACGAGAGTGCGAAGCGTCACTATGCGCACGTGGACTGCCCGGGTCATGCGGACTACGTGAAGAACATGATCACGGGTGCGGCGCAGATGGACGGTGCGATTTTGGTGGTGAGTGCGGCGGACGGTCCGATGCCGCAGACGCGGGAGCACATTCTGCTGGCGCGTCAGGTGGGGGTGCCGTACATCGTGGTGTATTTGAACAAGGCGGACATGGTGGACGATCCGGAGCTTCTGGAGTTGGTGGAGATGGAGGTTCGGGATTTGCTGAGCAGTTACGATTTTCCTGGGGACGAGACGCCGATCATCGTGGGTTCGGCGTTGAAGGCGTTGGAGGGGGACGAGTCGGAGATTGGTATGCCTTCGGTGGTGAAGCTGCTGGAGGCGATGGACGAGTACATTCCGGAGCCGGAGCGTCCGATCGACCAGCCGTTTTTGATGCCGATCGAGGACGTGTTTTCGATTTCGGGTCGAGGGACGGTGGTGACGGGCCGGATCGAGCGGGGCAAGATCAAGGTGGGGGACGAGGTGGAGATCGTGGGTTTGCGTGAGACCCAGAAGACCACCTGCACCGGGGTCGAGATGTTCCGCAAGCTGTTGGACGAAGGTGTGGCGGGCGACAACGTCGGGATTTTGCTTCGTGGTACGAAGCGTGACGAGGTGGAGCGTGGTCAGGTGCTGTGTGCGCCGGGCTCGATCACGCCGCACACGAAGTTCGAGGCGGAGGTGTACGTTCTGAGCGAAGGAGGAGGGTGGTCGTCACACGCCGTTTTTCAACGGTTATCGGCCGCAGTTTTACTTCCGGACGACGGACGTGACCGGGGCGGTGGAGTTGCCCGAGGGCACGGAGATGGTGATGCCTGGGGACAACGTGAAGATGACGGTGAATTTGATTGCGCCGATTGCGATGGAGGAAGGTCTGCGCTTCGCGATCCGCGAAGGCGGCCGCACCGTCGGCGCCGGCGTCGTCACCAAGATCATCGAGTAATCGCGCCTGGCGCGGAACGCAACGGGATCGAACATGGCCAGCAAGAAAGCACAGACCATCCGGATCCGGCTCAAGGGCTTCGATCACAGGCTGATCGACCGCTCGGCCTCCGAAATCGTCGAGACCGCCAAGCGGACCGGCGCGCGCGTGCACGGGCCGATCCCGCTGCCGACCAAAAAGGAGCGCTTCACCGTGCTGATCTCGCCGCACGTCGACAAGGACGCGCGTGACCAGTACGAGATCCGCACGCACAAGCGCCTGGTCGACATCATCGACCCGACCGACAAGACCATGGACGCGCTGATGAAGCTCGACCTGGCGGCCGGCGTCGACGTGAAGATCCGGGTCGGCTGACCCGGGTCGCGGTGGAGGGGGGCTGACCCCCTCCCGGGCGCCGGCCCGGCCGGCGCCGTTTGCGGGGGTGAAACGCCCCCGGACCCCAAGGCCGCGGCCGGCGGCGGGGCGCATGCCCGGGGTCTGGAAAGCCACCGAAAGTGTGGTAGAATGCGCGGCTTCCCGGCGCTGCGGGCCCGAAGCCCGGCGTGCGGCGCCCGGCGGCTGCATGCCATGCGCCCGAAACCGAAAAGATCGTGCCGGGCGCATTTTGTTGGGTGCCCGCAGGGCGGGCGCCGCGATGTGTATCGAGGCTGAACGAGATGAGCATCGGTTTGATCGGTCGCAAGGCGGGGATGACCCGCGTATTCACCGAGGACGGGCGGTCCATCCCCGTGACCGTCATCGAGGTGGCGCCGAACCGGGTCGCCCAGCTGAAGACCGAGGAGGCGGACGGTTATCGGGCCGTCCAGCTGGCGGCCGGGCAGCGCAAGGCCAGCCGCATCACCAAGCCGCTGGCGGGCCATCTGCGCAAGGCCGGTGTCGAAACCGCGCGCGTGCTCCGTGAATTCCGGCTCGGGCCGGAGGAGGGTGCAGACCTGGCGCCCGGCGCCGAGCTGACGGTCGCGGTCTTCGAGGGCGTCAAGTGGGTCGACGTCACCGGCCGGAGCAAGGGTAAGGGCTTCGCCGGCGTCATCAAGCGCCACGGCTTCAGTTCCCAGGACGCGAGCCACGGCAACTCGCTGTCGCACCGCGCGCCGGGGTCCACCGGTCAGAACCAGACCCCGGGGCGCGTCATCAAGGGCAAGCGCATGGCCGGTCACATGGGGGACGAGCGCGTGACCACCCAGAACCTCGAGGTCGTGCGCGTCGACGTCGAACGAAACCTGTTGCTGGTCAAGGGCGCCGTGCCCGGCGCGCCCGGCGGGACGCTGATCGTCCGCCCGGCGGTCCGTAAGCGCAGCGCCTGATCGGGAGAGCCAAGATGCAAGTGACGTTGCACAAGGCGGATAAAACGGTCGAGCTTTCCGAGCAGGCGTTCGCCCGGGAGTTCAACGAGCCTCTGGTCCACCAGGTGGTCGTCGCCTACCTCGCCGGCGCGCGCGCCGGCACCCGCGCCCAGAAAAGCCGCGCCGAGGTGCGCGGCGGCGGGCGCAAACCTTGGCGTCAGAAGGGCACCGGCCGCGCCCGGGCCGGAAGCATCCGCAGTCCGCTGTGGCGGGGTGGCGGCGTGACCTTCGCGGCCAAGCCGCAGGACCATTCGCAGAAGGTCAACAAGAAGATGTATCGCGGCGCGTTGCGCGCCATCCTGTCGGAGCTGCTGCGCCAGAAGCGCCTGCTGTTGGTCGAAGAGCTGGCCGTTGAGGCCCCCAAGACCCGTTTGCTCGTGGAGCGTCTCAAGGCGCTCGATGTCGACAACGCGTTGATCGTCACGGAGAGCGAGGACATCAACCTCTACCTGGCGGCCCGCAACCTGCCCAACGTCGAGGTCACCGACGCGGTCGGGGTGGATCCCGTGAGCCTGCTGCGTTACGACCACGTCTTGATGACGGTCGAGTCCGCGCGCCGACTCGAGGAGCGGTTGGTATGAACGAGGAACGTCTTCTGCAAGTTCTGATCGCGCCGCACGTCTCGGAAAAGGCCGCGGCCCTGGCCGACAGCGCCCGCCAGCACGTCTTCCGCGTGCGTCCGGACGCCGACAAGCGCGAAATCAAGCGGGCCGTCGAGCTCTTGTTCGGCGTCGAGGTCGAATCGGTGCGCGTGCTCAACGTCCGGGGCAAGCGCAAGACGTTCCGGGGTCGCCCCGGTCGGCGGACGGGCTACAAGAAAGCCTACGTGCGCCTGGCCGAGGGACATGACATCAGCTACGAAGGCGGAGAGTGATCATGCCGATCGTAAAGACCAAGCCCACCTCCCCGGGGCGCCGCTTCGTCGTCAAGGTCGTCAACCCGGACCTGCACCGGGGCGAGCCTTATGCGCCGCTGGTCGAAAAGAAGGTCAAGCGGGGCGGCCGCAACAACCAGGGTCGCATCACGGTCCGACACCAGGGCGGCGGCCACAAGCAGCGCTATCGCATCATCGACTTCAAGCGTGACAAGGACGGCATCCCGGCCAAGGTCGAGCGGCTCGAATACGATCCGAACCGCACCGCGCACATCGCGCTCCTGCTTTACGCGGACGGGGAGCGCCGCTACATCATCGCGCCGCGCGGGCTGAAGGCGGGTGACACGGTGCAATCCGGCCCCGACGCGCCGATCAAGGTCGGCAATGCTCTGCCGCTGCGCAACATCCCGGTGGGCACCGAGGTCCACTGCGTGGAATTCAAGCCGGGCGGTGGTGCGCAGATCGCCCGCGCGGCCGGCACCTCCGTGCAGATCGTCGCCCGCGAAGGGGCGCACGCGACGTTGCGGATGCGCTCGGGCGAAATGCGCAAGGTGCACATCGATTGTCGTGCGACCATCGGTGGCGTCGGCAACGCCGAGCACAATCTGCGCTCGCTGGGCAAGGCCGGCGCGAAACGCTGGCGCGGGATCCGGCCCACCGTGCGCGGCGTGGCCATGAACCCCGTCGACCACCCGCACGGCGGGGGCGAGGGCCGCACCTCGGGCGGGCGCCACCCGTGTACGCCTTGGGGTGTGCCGACCAAGGGTTACAAAACGCGCCGCAACAAGCGCACGCAGAAGATGATCGTGCGCTCCCGGAAAGCGAAGTAAGTGAGGTGACGCCGTGCCGCGCTCTCTGAAAAAAGGCCCGTTCGTAGATCATCACCTTCTGGCCAAGGTCACGAAGGCCGTGCAAGCCAACGACCGGCGCCCGATCAAGACCTGGTCCCGTCGTTCGATGATCGTGCCCGAGATGGTCGGCCTGACCATCGCCGTCCACAACGGCCGCCAGCACGTGCCGGTGTTGATCAGCGAGAACATGGTCGGCCACAAGCTCGGTGAGTTCGCCCCGACGCGCACGTTCAAAGGCCACGCCGCGGACCGGAAGACCAAGTAAGGGCGCGGAACGAACCCGGAGACGCTGGAAAAATGAAAGTCATCGCCAAACACCGATACGCGCGCATCTCGCCGCAGAAGGCCCGCCTCGTGGCGGACCAGGTGCGCGGCAAGCCGGTCGCCGCGGCCCTGCAGATCCTGCAGTTCAGCAACAAGAAGGCGGCGGGCTTGATCCGGAAGGTCCTCGAGTCGGCCATCGCCAACGCCGAGCACAACGAGGGGGCGGACATCGACCGGCTGCGCGTCGCCGCGATCCAGGTCGACGAAGGCCCGATGTTCAAGCGTTACCGGGCGCGCGCGAAGGGGCGCGGCGCGCGGATCTTGAAGCGCACCAGTCACATCCTGGTCGCGGTCGGCGACTGACGGCGCGAGGGTTTGGAAATGGGTCAGAAGGTACATCCGATCGGCTTCCGGCTCGGCGTCTCCGCCGACTGGACTTCGAAGTGGTACGCGGAGCGCGGCGCGTTCGCCAAGACGCTGCACGAGGACCTGCGCGTGCGCGAGCACATCCAGAAGCGTTTCCCGCAGGCCTCCATCAGCCGGATCCAGATCGAGCGTCCGGCCAAGCAGGCGGTGATCACGATCCACTCGGCCCGCCCCGGCATGGTGATCGGCAAGAAGGGCGAGGACATCGAGCGTTTGCGCAGCGAGATCGCCGAGCTGCTCGCCATCGAGCGGCAGAACGTCAAGGTGAACATCGAGGAGATCCGCAAGCCGGAGCTCGACGCCCAGCTGGTCGCCGAGGGCATCGCCCAGCAGCTCGAGCGCCGGATCATGTTCCGCCGGGCCATGCGGCGTGCGGTCACCAACACGATGCGGTTGGGCGCGCTGGGCATCAAGGTCTCGGTGGCCGGCCGCCTCAACGGCGCGGAGATCGCCCGCACCGAATGGTACCGCGAAGGACGCGTTCCGCTGCACACCCTGCGGGCCGACATCGACTACGGTTTCGCCGAGGCGAAGACGACCTACGGGGTGATCGGGGTCAAGGTGTGGATCTACAAGGGCGAAGTGTTCGACCTCGAAGAGAAGGCCGGCGGCGCGGCCAAGAAGGCGCAGACCGCCTGAGCTCGCCCCTGAAAATACGACGGGAATCGCAGCCATGCTCCAGCCCAAACGAACGAAGTTTCGCAAGCAGCAGAAGGGCCGCAACCGCGGCACCGCCCAGGCCGGCAACCGGGTCAGCTTCGGTGAATACGGCCTGAAGGCGATCGGCCGGGCCCGGATCACCGCCCGCCAGATCGAGGCGGCGCGCCGTGCGATGACCCGGCACATCAAGCGCGGCGGCAAGATCTGGATCCGGATCTTCCCCGACGTGCCCGTGACCAAGAAGCCCGTCGAGGTGCGCATGGGCAAGGGTAAGGGCAACGTCGAATACTGGGTCGCGAAGGTCCAGCCAGGCCGTGTGCTGTACGAGATGGAAGGCGTGCCCGAAGAGGTGGCCCGCGAGGCGTTCCGGTTGGCGGCCGCCAAGCTGCCGGTCAAAACGGTGTTCGTCACCCGAACGGTGATCTGAGATGAAAGCGGCGGACTTGCGTAACAAGACCGACGAAGAATTGCGCAAAGAGTTGCTCGCTCTGCGCAAGGAACAGTTCAATCTGCGCGTGCAGAAGGCGGCGGGACAGATCCCGCGCCCGCACCTGTTCAAGCAGGTTCGGCGTGACATCGCCCGCATCAAGACGATCCTGCGCGAGCGCAGTCTACAGGCCCGAGGTTGAAAACGATGAGCGAAAACGTCGCCACTGAACAGCCGGACAGCCGGCCGGCGCAGAGCGGGAAGGGCCGCCGCCGGCGGCTCATTGGGCGCGTGACCAGCGACCGCATGCAGAAGACCATCACCGTCGTCGTCGAGCGCCTGGTCAAGCACCCGCTTTACGGCAAGTACGTGCGGCGCAGCACCAAGCTGCACGTGCACGACGAAGAGCAGAGCGCGCGCATCGGCGACCAGGTGGAAATCGAGGAGTGCCGGCCGATTTCGAAGACCAAGGCCTGGCGCCTCATCCGGGTCGTCAGCCGCGCCGAGAGCGCCTGAGCGGGTAGGGAGTAGACAGCCATGATCCAGATGCAGACCCTGCTCGATGTGGCGGACAACAGCGGTGCGCGGAAAGTCATGTGCATCAAAGTGCTGGGCGGATCCAAGCGCCGCTACGCCAACATCGGCGACGTGATCAAGGTGAGCGTGAAGGACGCCATTCCGCGCGGTCGCGTCAAGAAGGGCGAAGTCTACAACGCGCTCGTCGTGCGCACCCGCAAAGGCGTGCGCCGTCCCGACGGCTCGCTGATCCGCTTCGACGGCAATGCGGCGGTGCTCCTGAACAACAAGCTCGAGCCGATCGGCACCCGCATTTTCGGGCCGGTCACGCGCGAGCTGCGCACGGCGCGTTTCATGAAGATCATCTCGCTGGCGCCGGAAGTGATCTGAGCGCCCAAACTAGAGAGACGGCGGACATGAGAAAGATCAAACGCGGTGACCTCGTGATGGTGATCGCCGGCAAAGACAAGGGCCGGACGGGTCACGTCATCCGTGTCGTCGACGGAGGCGAACGCGTCGTGGTAGAGAACGTCAACATGGCCAAGTGCCATGTGCGCCCGAACCCGGCGCGGAACGAGCCGGGCGGCATCATCGAGCGCGAAATGCCGCTGCACGTTTCCAACGTGCTTCATTACAACCCGCGGACGAAGCGCGGCGAACGGGTCGGCATCAAGGTCCTCGAGGACGGCCGCCGCGTGCGCTATTTCAAGTCCGACGGTGAAGTCATCGACGTCTGAGCAGAGCAGGATCCGGACAATGGCCCGATTGCTGGAACACTACCGCGGCACCGTCATCAAGCAGCTGATGGAGCGCTTCGGTTACGAGAACGTCATGCAGGTCCCGCGGCTGGTGAAGATCACCCTGAACATGGGGCTGGGCGAGGCGGTGACCGACAAGAAGGTCTTGGAGCACGCCACCGCCGACATGGCGCGCATCAGCGGCCAGAAGCCCGTGATCACGCGGGCGCGCAAGTCCGTGGCCGGATTCAAGATCCGCGAGGGCTGGCCCATCGGCTGCAAGGTGACGCTGCGCCGGGAGCGGATGTACGAATTCCTGGACCGGCTGATCAACGTGGCGATTCCGCGCATCCGTGACTTCAGGGGCTTGAGCCCGCGCAGCTTCGACGGCCGCGGCAACTACAGCATGGGCGTGCGCGAGCAGATCATCTTCCCGGAGATCGATTACGACAAGATCGACCAGCTCCGGGGTATGGACATCACGATCACGACGACCGCGCGCACGGACGAAGAGGCCCGCGCGCTGCTCGAGGCGTTCAATTTCCCCTTCAAGAATTAACCGACGGCGGACGAGCGATATGGCGAAGGTTTCGATGGTGCAGCGCGAGCGCAAGCGCGCCAAGTTGGTGGCCAAGTACGCTGCCAAGCGCGAGGCGCTCAAGGCCAAGATCAAGAACCCCGAGTTGTCCTACGAGGAGCGCGAGGCGGCGGTCATCGCCCTGCAGAAGCTGCCGCGCGATTCGAGCCCCTGCCGCCTGCGTAACCGCTGCGGCTTGAGCGGCCGGCCGCACGGCTACTACCGCAAGTTCCACCTCGGCCGCAACAAGTTGCGCGAAACCGCCATGCAGGGCCACATTCCCGGCCTGGTGAAGGCGAGTTGGTGAGCCGGCCCGAGGAGGACGCAAGATGAGCATGCAAGATCCGATCGCCGACATGCTGACGCGCATCCGCAATGCGCAGAAGGCGCACAAAATCGAGGTGTCCGTGGCGGCCTCCAAGCTCAAGACGGCCATCGCGTCGGTGTTGAAAGAGGAAGGCTACATCAACGACTACCGCGTCGAGGACATCGACGGCAAGCCGACGCTGACCCTGGTGCTCAAGTACTACGAGGGCCGGCCCGTGATCAGCCTCATCCAGCGCGTCAGTCGCCCGGGGCTGCGCCGCTACGCCGGCAAGGACGAGCTGCCGCGCGTCCAGGGCGGCCTGGGCATCGCCATCGTGTCCACCTCGCGCGGGGTGATGAGCGACCGGCGCGCGCGGGCGGAAGGTTGCGGCGGTGAGGTCGTTTGCTTCGTGGCCTGAGCGGGGCCAGCCAAAGGCGAGGTGTGAGTGATGTCCAGAATCGCGAAAATGCCGGTCAGCGTCCCGAAGGGTGTCGAGGTCACCCTGGCGCCGCCGCGGCTGGCCGTGAAGGGCCCGAAGGGCAGCCTGGAATTGTCCGTGCATCCGGACGTCGAGGTTCGGCAGGACGGCCACGCGCTGCACTTCGCCGCGCGCCACGAGCGCGCGCGGGCGCTCGCCGGAACCATGCGGGCGCTGGCGAACAACATGGTGACGGGCGTCAGCCGGGGCTTCGAGCGCCGCCTGACCTTGGTCGGCGTCGGGTACCGCGCGCAGGTGCAGGGCAACGTGTTGAACTTGGCGCTCGGCTATTCGCACCCGATCGAATACAAGATCCCAGAGGGGATCCGCATCGAAACGCCCAGCCAGACCGAGATCGTGGTCTCGGGCGCCGACAAGCAGAAGGTGGGGCAGGTCGCGGCCGAGATCCGCGCCTTCCGGCCGCCGGAGCCGTACAAGGGCAAGGGCGTTCGGTACAGCGACGAACAGATCCTGCGTAAAGAAGCGAAGAAGAAGTAACCGCCGACAGAGGCCCAGCGATGGACAAGAAGCGTGCTCGTCTCCGCCGCAGTCGCAAGACCCGCGCGCGGATCGCCAAACTCAAGGCCGTCCGGCTGTGCGTGCACCGCACGCCGCGGCACATCTATGCGCAAATCATCGGCCCGGATGCGCGCGTGCTGGCGGCGGTCTCGACGCTCAGCAAGGAGCTGCGCGGCCAGCTCGGCTACACCGGCAACGTCGAGGCGGCTCGGGCGGTCGGGCGGGCCATCGCCGAGAAGGCGCGCGCCGCCGGCATCGAGAAAGTGGCCTTCGACCGCTCCGGGTTCCTCTATCATGGCCGGGTCAAGGCCCTGGCCGAGGGGGCCCGCGAAGGCGGGTTGAAGTTCTAAGGCCGCCCATCAGAACGGGGTAAACGAGCGATGGCAAGTTTCGAATCCAACAGCGCCGCCGACGGCATGATCGAAAAGCTGGTGGCGGTGAACCGCGTCGCCAAGGTCGTCAAGGGCGGCCGGCAGTTCGGCTTCACCGCGCTGACCGTCGTCGGCGACGGCAACGGCCGCGTCGGCTTCGGTTACGGCAAGGCGCGCGAGGTGCCCCAGGCCATCCAGAAGGCGATGGAGCGCGCGCGCAAGTCGATGCGCGCCGTGGCCGTCAAGGACGGCACCTTGCAGCACCCGATCGAATCGCGGCACGGCGCATCGCGCGTGGTGATGCGGCCGGCGTCGGAGGGTACGGGCGTCATCGCCGGCGGGGCGATGCGCGCCGTGTTCGAGGCGGCCGGTGTGCGCAACGTGCTCGCCAAGGTGATCGGCTCGAGCAACCCGATCAACGTCGTGCGCGCCACCCTCAAGGGCCTGACCGAGATGGTCTCGCCCGAGCAGGTGGCCGCCAAGCGCGGCAAGCGCGTCGAAGACATCCTGTCCTGAGCGGAGGATGAAGATGAGCCAGACGCCCGCCAGACGGTTGAAGGTCACGCAGATCAAGAGCGCCCACGGGCGGCTGCGCAGCCACCAGGCTTGCCTGCGCGGATTGGGACTGCGCCGCATCCGGCACAGCGTCATCGTGCCGGACACCCCCGAAATCCGGGGCATGATCAACAAGGCCTATTACCTCTTGAAGGTCGAGGAGCTGTGACGATGCGCCTGAACTCCCTGAAACCGGCGCCCGGCGCGAAGCGCGAGCGGCTGCGCGTGGGCCGCGGCATCGGCAGCGGCCTGGGCAAGACGGCCGGCCGCGGCCACAAGGGCCAGAAGTCCCGCGCCGGCGGCTTCCACAAGGTGGGCTTCGAAGGCGGCCAGATGCCCTTGCAGCGCCGGCTGCCCAAGGTCGGCTTCCGCTCCCAGGTCTCGCTCAAGACCGAGGCGGTCCGCTTGCACGAGCTCGCCAAGGTCGATGCAGAAGTGATCGACCTGGCGGCCCTGAAGGCGGCCGGCCTGGTGTCCAAGGGGGCCAAGCGCGCCCGGATCTTCCTCGCCGGCGGCATCGACAAGCCGGTGGTGATCAAGGGCGTGAAGGTGACCCGGGGCGCGCGCGGCGCCATCGAGGCCGCGGGCGGGCGCGTGGAGGAGGCATGAGCACGCCGGCGGCCAACCTCGGCGGCCTCGGCGGGCTGACGCGGTTCACGGAACTGCGCCAGCGCCTGGTGTTCGTGCTCGTGGCGCTCGCGATCTACCGCCTGGGCACGCACATCACCATCCCGGGCGTCGACGCGGCGGTGATGGCCGAGCTGTTCGCGCGCCAGGCCGGCGGCTTCGTCGGCATGATGAACATGTTCTCGGGCGGCGCCCTCGAGCGCATGTCACTGTTCGCCCTGGGCATCATGCCGTACATCTCGGCTTCGATCATCGTGCAGATGCTCAGCCACGTCTACGAGCCCTGGCAGCAACTGCGCAAGGAGGGGGAGTCCGGGCGGCGCAAGCTGACCCAGTACACGCGCTACCTGACCGTGGTGCTCG
Source organism: Gammaproteobacteria bacterium (assembly GCA_026004975.1). GTDB lineage: Bacteria > Pseudomonadota > Gammaproteobacteria > HTCC5015 > HTCC5015 > BPKE01. Next base: position 350,281 of record BPKE01000002.1, on the reverse strand, counting down.
CCACCGTCCAGGCTTTTTCCATCTCGATGAACCTGCCGAACTTCGCCGCCGGCCTGGTGCCCCATCCGGGTCCGGGCTTCGTGTTCACGGCCACGATCACCCTGGTCACCGGCACCCTGTTCCTGATGTGGCTGGGCGAGCAGATCACCGAGCGGGGCGTCGGCAACGGCATCTCGCTGCTCATCTTCGCCGGCATCGTCGCGGGCCTGCCGGGTGCGGTCGCCAACACGCTGGAGATGGTGCGCAACGGCGAACTGTCGACGCTCACCGCGCTGATGATCTTCGCGATGGCCGTGGCGGTCACGGCGCTCGTCGTGTTCATCGAACGCGGCCAGCGCCGCATCACGGTCAATTACGCCAAGCGCCAGCAGGGCCGCCGCATGTACGCTGCGCAGAGTTCACACCTGCCGCTGAAGCTGAACATGGCCGGTGTGATCCCGCCGATCTTCGCCTCGAGCATCATCCTGTTCCCGGCCACCATCGGCTCCTGGTTCGGGGCGGACGCGGCGCCCTGGCTGCGCGACATCACCGGTGTGCTGTCGCCGGGGCAGCCGATTTACATCGCCCTTTACGCGGCCGCGATCATCTTCTTCTGCTTCTTTTACACGGCCCTGGTTTTCGACGCGCGCGAGACCGCCGAGAACCTCAAGAAACACGGGGCCTTCATTCCGGGGATCCGCCCCGGGGAGCAGACCGCGCGCTACATCGACGGCGTCATGACCCGCCTGACCCTGGTCGGCGCGCTGTACATCACCGCGGTGTGCCTGCTGCCGGAGTTCTTGATCTTGTCGTTCTCCGTCCCGTTCTATTTCGGGGGCACCTCGCTGTTGATCATCGTGGTGGTGGTGATGGACTTCATGGCCCAGGTCCAGACCCACCTCATGTCCCACCAGTACGAAAGCCTGATGCGCAAGGCCAACCTGCGCGGTTTCGGCGCGCGTTGAGCCGGTAAGGAGGAAGCCGAATGAAAGTGCGAGCATCCGTCAAGAAAATCTGCCGCAACTGCAAGATCATCCGCCGCCGCAACACCGTGCGGGTGATCTGCAGCGACCCGCGCCACAAACAGCGTCAGGGCTGAGCGCAGCCGACGCCACGGTCAACATCGGAGTAACGGATTCATGGCCCGTATTGCTGGTATCAACATCCCCGTCAACAAGCACACCTGGGTGGCGCTGACGTCCATTTACGGCATCGGCCGCACCCGGGCCCGCGAGATCTGCGCGGCGGCCGGTGTTCGCCCCGATGTCAAAGTCCGCGAGCTCGATGAGACCCAGATCGAGGCCTTGCGTGCCGAGGTCGGCAAGTACACGGTGGAGGGCGATCTTCGCCGCGAGGTGTCGATGAACATCAAGCGCCTGATGGATTTGGGGTGCTACCGCGGTTTGCGTCACCGCCGCGGCCTGCCCGTCCGCGGCCAGCGGACGCGCACCAACGCGCGCACCCGCAAGGGCCCGCGCCGCCCGATCAAGAAGTGACGGAACTCGACCCAAGGTAAAACGATGGCAGCCCCGAGCAGCAGCAAACGCAAGAAGGCCAAGCGCGTCGTCACCGACGGCATCGCGCACGTCTACGCCTCTTTCAACAACACGATCGTCACGATCACCGACCGCCAGGGCAACACGCTGGCCTGGGCGACGGCCGGCGGGTCCGGCTTCAGGGGCTCGCGCAAGAGCACGCCCTTCGCGGCCCAGGTGGCGGCTTCGCGCGCCGCGGAGGCGGCCAAGGAGTACGGACTCAAGAGCATCGACGTGCGCGTCAAAGGGCCCGGGCCGGGCCGCGAATCGGCGGTTCGCGCGCTGCACGCCGCCGGGCTGCGCATCACCAGCATCGCGGACGTGACGCCGCTGCCGCACAACGGCTGCCGGCCGCCGAAGCGCCGCCGCGTCTGATCATCGGGTGAGACATCATGGCGAGATACATCGGACCGAAATGCAAACTGGCCCGGCGCGAGGGGACCGACCTGTTTCTCAAGTCGGGCGCCCGACCGCTGGAATCGAAGTGCAACCTGGAGCGGGCCCCCGGCCAGCACGGCGCGCGGCGCGGGCGCTTGTCCGACTACGGGCTGCAGTTGCGCGAAAAGCAGAAGCTCAAGCGCATCTACGGGGTGCTCGAACGCCAGTTCCGGAACTACTACAAGCGCGCCGCGCAGAAGAAGGGCTCCACCGGCGAGATCCTGCTGCAGTTGCTCGAGTGCCGGCTGGACAACGTGGTCTACCGCATGGGCTTCGCCTCGACGCGGGCCGAGGCCCGGCAGCTCGTCGGACACAAGGGGGTCCGGGTCAACGGTCGCGTGGTGAACATCCCGTCGTATCAACTGAGCGCCGGCGACGTCGTCGAGTTGACGGAAAAGGCGAAGAAGCAGGTCCGCGTCAACGACGCGATGGCCCTCGCCCAGCAGCGCGGCTTCGACGAGTGGATCGAGGTCGATCCGAAGCACTTCAAGGGCGTGTTCAAGCGCGTTCCGGAGCGCGCGGACCTGCCGGCGGAAATCAACGAGTCGCTGGTGGTCGAGTTGTACTCGAAGTGAAGCCGCACCGATCGGCCGGGCGCCAACAAGAGACGGAGACGCTATGACTGGCATCGTGGATTTGCTCAAACCCCGTTCCGTGGAAGTCCAGCGCGAAGGCCAGACCCGGGCGCGCATCGTGCTCGAACCGCTGGAGCGCGGCTTCGGCCACACCCTCGGCAACGCCCTGCGGCGCGTGCTGTTGTCATCCTTGCCCGGTTTCGCCGTGACGGAGGCCGAGATCGAGGGCGTCTTGCACGAGTACACCACCATCGAGGGGGTCGAGGAGGACGTCCTGGACATCCTGCTCAACCTCAAGGGCCTGGCGGTGGTGCTCCATGCCCGCGAGGAGGCGGTGTTGCGGTTGAGCAAGAGGGGGCCCGGCGTGGTGACCGCGGGGGACATCCAGCTCGATCACGACGTCGAGATCAAGAATCCCGAGCATGTCATCGCGCACCTCGGCGAAAAGGGCGCGCTCAATATGACGTTGAAGGTCAGCAAGGGCCGCGGCTATCAGCCGGTCACCCGGCGCAGCGGCGACGAGCTGGAAACCCGCGCCATCGGCACCTTGATGCTCGACGCCAGTTTCAGCCCCGTGCGCCGCGTGGCCTACAGCGTCGAGAGCGCCCGCGTCGAGCAGCGCACGGACCTGGACAAGCTGATCCTGGACGTCGAGACCAACGGCACCGTGGACCCGGAACAGGCGGTGCGCCAGGCCGCGGCGATCCTGCAACAGCAGCTCTCGGTCTTCGTCGACCTGCAGGGCGTGGAAAGCGCCGAGCCGGCCAAGCGTGCGCCGGAGATCGACCCGATCCTGTTGCGGCCGATCGACGACTTGGAATTGACGGTGCGTTCGGCCAACTGTTTGAAGGCGGAGAACATCTACTACGTCGGCGACCTGATCCAGAAAACGGAAGTGGAGTTGCTGCGCACGCCCAACCTCGGCAAGAAGTCGCTGACGGAGATCAAGGACGTGCTCGCCAACCACGGCCTGTCGCTGGGGATGCGCCTGGAGAACTGGCCGCCGCCGGGACTGGAGCGAAAGCAGAGCGCTTGACGAAACGGCCAAGCGGTCGCGGCGATCCCGCGGCCGTCCATATCGGATCAACGGGTAACGAGCCATGCGTCATCTGAAAGCAGGAGTGAAACTGAATCGCACGAGTGCGCACCGCCGGGCGATGTTCCGGAATATGGCGGCGTCCCTGTTCAAGCACGGGATGATCAAGACGACGCTGCCCAAGGCCAAGGCGCTGCGCCGCGTCGCCGAGCCGCTGATCACGCTGGCCAAGACCGACGGGGTGGCGCGCCGCCGCCTGGCGTTCGCCCGCCTGCGCGACGAGGAAGCGGTGGCGAAGTTGTTCAACGAGCTCGGGCCGCGCTACCGCGAGCGTCCGGGCGGCTACCTGCGGGTGCTCAAGTGCGGTTTCAGGGCCGGCGACAACGCGCCGATGGCCTACGTGGAGCTGGTCGACCGGCCGGCCGCGGAGGACGAAGCGGGCGGGTGACGCCGCCGCCTCCAATGTGCGTGACGGACGGCCGCCGGCGCAAGCCGGCGGCCGTCTCTTCGTTTGGTGCCGGGCCCGATCAGGCGGCGAGGCTCAGGTCGGCCACCATGGCGGCGAGGAAGCGCACGGCGTCGCCGCCGGTGACGGCGCGGTGGTCGAAGGAGAGCGAGATGGGCAGGTAGCGCGCGTTGACGATGCCCTGCTCGGTCAGGCGCAGGGTGCGGTCGATGCGGCCGGTGGCGACAATGGCCACCTGTGGCGGCGTGACGATCGGGGTGGCGTAGAGGCCGGCGATCATCCCGAAATTGGACAGGGTGATGGTGGCGCCGCGCAGCTCTTCCGGCTTGATGCTCTTCTCGTGCACGGCGCGGCGCAGGTGGTCGATGCGGGCGCGCAGGGCCGCGGGGTCGAGCGTCTGGGCGGCGTGGATCACCGGAACGGACAGGCCGTGCGGCGAGTCGACGGCCAGGCCGAGGTTGACGTCGGCGTGCAGGGTGCGCTCCATCCGCTCGCCGTCGAACCAGGCGTTCAGCGCCGGCTCGACCATGCAGGCGGCGATCACCGCGCGGATGATGCGCACCGTGATGTCGGTGCCCGCCGGCCAGTGGTCGATGAAGGCGCGGTCGGTGACGGTGGTGTTGACGATCAGGTCGCGGGCGCGCGCCATGCCCAGCGCCATCGCCCGGCGCTCGCCGCGCACCGGTTGCGCCTGTCCGGTCACGGCCTGGGTGCGTTCGGGGTAGCGGTAGGCCTCGGAATCGGCGCCGGGTTTCCACTTGCTCTTGACGTCGGTGAGGGTGACGTTGCCGCGATGCCCGCTGGGATCGACGGCGTCGAGGTCCACCCCGGCTTCGGCCGCCCAGGCCCGCACCTTCGGCGCCGCCGGCACGCGGCCGGAAGCGGCGGCGCGCGGCCTGGCCGCGCGCTCGGCGAGGCGGGCGGCGCGGCGCACGTCGGCCAGGGTCACGGCGCCGTCGGGTCCCGTGCCCTCGATCGTGTCGAGCGCGACGCCGAGCTTGCGGGCCAGGGCGCGCACGGCGGCCGAGGCCTTGACGGTCGCCGCCGGAGCCGGCGCCTCCGGCGCCGGCTCGGCCGGCGGCGCGTCCTCGGCGGCCTCGGGCCGGTACTCCTCGGCCTCGCCCAGGGTCACCAGGGGCTTGCCGGTCTCGATGATGTCACCGGGCGCGCCGTGCAGCTTGAGCACCCGGCCGGCTTGAGGGGCCGGCACTTCCACCACGGCCTTGGCGGTTTCCATTTCCACCAGCGGCTGGTCGGCCTCGACGAAATCGCCTTCCTTGACGAACCAGCGGACGATTTCCGCATCCGGCAGGCCTTCACCCAGGTCCGGCAGGTTGAACACGAACATGTCGATGCCTCCTCGGGGGTCGACGGGGCGGGCGCTCAGTGAAACTCCATGACACGCTGCACCGCCTCGACGATGCGCGAAACGGTCGGCATGTAGCGGTGCTCGGTGCGCGGGTAGGGCATGATGGTGTCGTAGCCGGTGACGCGCTCGATCGGGGCGATGAGCGACAGGATCGCCTTCTCGGCGAGTTCCGCGGCGATTTCCGAGGCGACGCCGCCGCTGCGCGGCGCTTCCTGGACGACGACGCAGCGGCCGGTCTTCTGCACGGATTCGACGAGGGTGGCGACGTCCAGCGGCGCCACCGTGACCACGTCGATCACTTCGCAGCTGATGCCGTCCTGCGCCAGGCGCTCGGCGGCCTCACGGGTTTCCTTCATCATCGCGCCCCAGGAGACCAGCGTCACGTCGCTGCCTTCGCGCTCCACGAAGCAGGCTTCCAGCGGATAGGCTTCGCCGTCGTCTTCGACGTACTCGCGTTGTTGGCGGTAGATGCGCTTGGGCTCGAGGAAGATGACCGGGTCCGGATCGCGGATCGCCGCCAGGAGCAGCCCGTAGGCGCGCGCCGGCGTGCTCGGAATCACGACCTTCAGCCCCGGCAGATGGGCGAGCAGCGCCTCGGTGCTCTCCGAGTGGTGCTCCGGGGCGTGGATGCCCCCGCCGAAGGGCATGCGGATCACCAGCGGCAAGGTGATGCGGCCGCGGGTGCGGTTGCGCATCCGCGCCACGGCCGTGGCGATCTGGTTGAAGGCGGGGAAGATGAAACCCATGAACTGGATCTCGGCCACGGGGCGCATGCCCTGCGCGGCCATCCCCACGCTCACGCCGACGATGGTCGATTCGGCCAGGGGCGTGTCGATGACGCGCTCGGCGCCGAAGCGTTGCCAGAGCCCGTCGGTGGCGCGGAAGACCCCGCCGGCCTTGCCGATGTCCTGGCCGAGCAGCACGACCTCGGGATCGCGGGCGAGTTCGTGGGCGAGCGCCAGGTTGACGGCCTCGACCAGGGTCAGTTCAGGCATCCCCCGTCCCCCGTTCGCGCGCGATCACCTCGGCGCGTTGCGGCCAGAGCTTCTCCGGCAGTTCCGCGTACAAGTAATCGAACATCGCCTCGGGGGGCGGCAGCGGGGTATTCAAGGCCAGTTCCACTTCCTGCTCGATCTCGTCTTTGATTTCGTTTTCGAGCTTGGCTTCCAGGCGGTCGTCCAGGATCCCTTGGTTCTGCAGCCAGCGGCGCAGGCGCACCAGCGGTTCGGCGGCGTTCGCCGCTTCCAGTTCTTCCTTCGGCACGTAGCGCGCGGCGTTGTCGATGGTGGTGTGGGCGCACAGGCGGTAGGTGAGGGCCTCGATGAGCGTCGGGCCTTGGCCGCGGCGGGCCTTGTCCAGGGCGGCGGCCACGGCGGCCTGCACGGCGAAGATGTCGTTTCCGTCCACCTGGATCCCTTCGAAGCCGCCGGCGACGGCTTTCTGCGCCAGCGTCTGGCACGCGGTCTGCGCGCAGGTCGGTTCGGTGAGCGCCCAGCGGTTGTTGTTGATGACGATCACGAGCGGCAGGTTCCAGGCGCCGGCGACGTTGAGCGTCTCGTAGAAGTCGCCCTGCGAAGTGCCGCCGTCGCCGACCGCGGTGAGCACGGCGCGGCCTTGCTCGCCGCGCAGCTTGATGGCGGTCGCCACGCCCGCCGCTTGCGGCAGTTGCGAGCCGATGCAGATGGGGATCGGGAAGTCGTGCTTCATGTGCGGCGCCTTGAAATCCGAGCCGCGCTCGTCGCCCATCCAGTAGAGCAGGATCTCATGCAGGGCCGCGCCGCGCACGTACAGATCCGTGGCGCTGCGGTAGTAGGGCACCAACACGTCTCGCTCGGTGAGGGGGCGCGCCATTCCGACGCCCACCGCCTCCTGGCCCATCGTCCCCGGATAGGTGCCCATGCGACCGGTGCGGTGCAGCATCAACACCTTGTGGTCGAAACGCCGCAGCAGCAGCATGTCGCGGTAGTTGCGCAGCTGCAACTCGGGGTCGAGCAGTTCGGCGGGCGGCTCGGCGACCCATTCGCCCCGTTCGTCGAGAAAGCGCAGGTAACGCACCTCGAAGCGCGCCACGAGCTCGCCGCCCGTGCCTGCGGGGCGGGCCTTGCGCCCGCCGCGTGCCGCCGTAGCCATTCACACCCCCTCGATGTACCGGCTGTCCAGGTAGACGAGCGGCGCCACCTCGCCGTGCCGTTGCACGGCGGCGACGCGGCCGATGACGATGTCGTGCGTGCTGTGAGCGATGGTCCGTTCGGTCTGGCAGAAGATCGCGGCCTGCGCCTCGGGCAAGTAAGGCAGCTCGAAGGCGCCGCGCACCCACGGCGCGCGATCGAGGAAGCCTTCCGTCTTGAGTTCGGCGCGGCTGCACTGCTCGGCGATGGCGCGCTGGCCGGCTTCCAAGACGTTGATGCAGAACGGGGCGCCGCCGCGGATGGGCGCCAGCACCATCGAGCGGTGGTTGATGCAGGCGAGCATGGTCGGTGGATCCATGGACAGCGAAGTGACCGCGGTGGCCGTCATCGCCCAGCCTCGCCCGGCCTCGTCGCGGGTGGTGATCACGCAGACCGAGGCGGCCATGCGGCGCATGGCGAGCCGCAGGGCGTCGGCGAGTTCGCGATCGTCGTCGCGTCGGGGCAGCGCGTTCATCGGTTCTCGGAACGGGTTTGTCAGGCGTGACGCAGGCAGGCTATTGTAGGGCAGCGTGTACACAAAAGTCACCGCAAGGGTCGCCGGCGTCCGGGCGGCCGGCTTGATCCTGGCCGGCGGCCGCGCCCGCCGCCTGGGCGGGCGCGACAAGGCCTGGTGCGTCTGGCGCGGCCGGCCGCTGTGGCTGCACGTGCTGCGGCGCCTGGCGCCGCAGGTGCGGGCCCTGGCGTTGAGCGCCAACCGCCGCGCGCCGCGCAACCGGGCTTTCGGCCTGCCGGTGCTGGCCGACCCTCGCCGCCTCGGGCCGCCGGGCGGCCTCGGTCCGTTGGCGGGGGTGCTGGCGGGGCTGGCCTGGTCGCCGTGTCCCTATCTGGCGTGTGTGCCTTGCGACACGCCGTGCCTGCCGCGCGACCTGGTGCGCCGGCTGGCCGAGGGGCTGGCGCAGGCGCCGGCCGCCTACGCGGTGGCCGAGGGTCGGGCGCAACCGCTGTGTTGCCTGTTGCGCGTCGAACTCGCCGCGTCCCTCGCCGCCTACCTGCGCCGCGGCGGGCGTTCGGTGCTCGGCTTCTGGGAAGCGGTCGGTGCCGCGCCGGTGCCGGTGCCGGCCCCGCTGGGGGCGTTCGCCAACATCAACCGTTACGAGGACCGCCCGTGACCCCTTTCGATCACCCGGATTTCGACGGCCACGAAGAAGTGCTGTTCTGCCACGACCGCGCCAGCGGTCTGCAGGCGATCATCGCCGTGCACGACACGCGCTTGGGTCCCGCCCTGGGCGGTTGCCGCATGCAGCCGTATCCGGACCCGACCGCGGCGCTGGGCGACGTGCTGCGCCTGGCGCGGGCGATGACCTACAAGGCGGCGCTCGCCGGCCTCGACCTGGGGGGCGGCAAGTCGGTGATTCTCGGCGATCCGGCACGCGACAAGACGCCGGCGCGCCTGGAGGCGATGGGGCGTTTCGTCGAGGGGCTGGGCGGGCGCTACTGGGTGGCCGAGGACGCCGGGATCGGGGTGGCGGACGTGCGCGTGATGGCGCGCGCCACCCGCTGGGCGGCCGGCATCGAGCGGCGGCGCGATCCGACCGGGCGCTGGGTGGATGCGGATCCCTCGCCGGCCACCGCCTGGGGGGTGTTCCGGGGCATCGAGGCGGCGCTGGCGGTGGTCTACGGCGACCCGGCGCTGCGTGGCCGCCGCGTGGCGGTGCAGGGCCTGGGCCAGGTCGGGGCGCGGTTGGCCGCGCATCTGGCCCGGGCCGGGGCGCGGCTGTGGGTGTGTGACCGGCGCGCCCGGCGGGCCGCCGTGCTGGCGCGGCGGCTGGGGGCCGAGGTGGTGGCGCCGGAGGCGATCTTCACCGTGCCGGTGGACGTGTTCGCGCCCTGCGCCCTGGGCGGCGTGATCGATGCCCGGACCGCCGAGACCTTGCGCTGCCGCATCGTCGCCGGGGCGGCGAACAATCCCTTGACGGACGCGGACGTGGCCGAGCGCCTGGCGGCGCGCGGCATCGTGTTCGTGCCGGATTTCGCGATCAACGCCGGGGGCATCGTCAACATCGCGGCGGCGGCCGCGGGTCTGGACGCCGCCGGGGTGCAGCGGCGCATCGAGGCGATCGGCGACACGGTGCGGCGGATTCTCGAACGGGCCGCCGCCGAGGGCCGCACGCCGCTGGCGGTGGCCGAGGCGCTGGCGCGTGCGCGCCTGGAGGCGGCTCAGCGGAACGGGCCGCGGACCTCGTAGGTGACGCCGTCCTCGCTGCGCCCGCCGGCGCCGCGTTGCGAGGAGAAATACAGGCGGCGGCCGTCGGGGCTGAAGGCGGGGCCGGTGACCTCGGAGCCGCCGTGCCCGACCACCTGCACCACGGCCAGCGGCGGGCCGCCGTCGGGCGGCAGGGCGACGATCTGCATGTCGTCGCCGTCCTCGGCCACATACAGCCAGCGGCCCGGCGAGACCGTGACGTTGTCCACCCCGCGCAGCACCGGGTCGGGCCACGCATCGTCGTCGTAGAGCACGCCGAGCCGCCCCTGCGCCGGGTCCAGCACCCAGACGCGGTTGTCGAGCTTGGTGGTGAAATACACCTTGCCGTCGGACCAGGCGATGCCTTCGCCGCCGGCGAAACGCCGCGCCTCGGGCAGTTGCCGGCGGCAGGGCAGCACCGCGGCGTCCGGATCCGGCACGGCCAGCCAGGTGACCCGGCCGTCGTCGTCGACCCGGGCCGCTTGAAGCGTGCCCCGGGCCCAGTCGGGGCGCCCGGGCCCGGGGCGGGCCGGCCGCCAGCGATAGAGCAGGCCGTCGGGCGCGTCCTCGGTCAGGTAGACGCAGCCGTCGCGCGGGTCGACGGCGGCGGCCTCGTGCAGGAAGCGGCCGAGCGCCGGCACCGCCGCGGCGGGTCGGCGGCCGAAGGGATCGCACTCGAAGACCCGGCCCCGCTCGACCTCTTCGCAGGACAGCCAGGTGCCCCAGGGGGTGGCGCCGCCGGCGCAGTTGCGGTCGCTGCCCGTGAGGATGGGGTAGGCGTCGACCAAGGCGCCCCGGGCGTCGAAACGCAGCGCGCCGACGCCGCCGGCGCCGTCGGCCAGCTCGCTGTTGGAGACGTAGACCCAACCGCCGTCGCCGGCGGCGAACACCGCGCCGCCGTCGGGCGCGGCGTGCCAGCGATGGCCGCGCGGGCCGACCGGCTGTCCGCTGCGCGCCACGATCCGGCTCTGGAAACCGGCCGGCAGGCGCAGGCCGTTGGCGTCGGGCGGCCCGAGGGCGTCGCGGCGCGCGACGCCGCGACGGGCGAGCACGCCGCCGCAGGCGAACACGCCCAGGGCCCACAGGCCGCGTGCGAGCCAGCGCCGGCGGTCGGGATCGGTCGGGTTCCCCTTCATGCCCGTCTCCGCGCCGCGACGGCGCCGAGCTTGTCGCGCAGGTGGCGGCCGGTGTGGGACGCGGGATGGGCGGCGACCGTCTCGGGCGGACCGGCGACCACCACCCGCCCGCCGCCGGCCCCGCCCTCCGGGCCGAGGTCGATGATCCAGTCGGCGGTCTTGATCACGTCGAGGTTGTGTTCGATGACCACCACGGTGTTGCCATGGTCACGCAAGCGGTGGAGCACCTTCAGCAACTGTGCCACGTCGTGGAAGTGCAGCCCCGTGGTCGGTTCGTCGAGGATGTAGAGGCTGCGGCCGGTGTCGCGGCGCGACAGTTCTTTGGCCAGTTTGATGCGCTGGGCCTCGCCGCCGGAGAGGGTGACGGCGTTCTGGCCGAGGGTGATGTAGCCCAGGCCGACTTCCATGAGGATGCCGAGCTTGCGCTTGAGCACCGGGATGGCGTGGAAGAAGTCGGCCGCTTCTTCCACGGTCATGTTCAGCACCTCGTCGATGGTGCGGCCCTTGTAGCGGATGTCGAGGGTCTCGCGGTTGTAGCGGCGGCCCTGGCAGACGTCGCAGGTGACGTAGACGTCCGGCAGGAAGTGCATTTCGACCCGGATCACGCCGTCGCCCTGGCAGGCTTCGCAGCGGCCGCCGCGGACGTTGAAGCTGAAGCGGCCGGGGCGGTAGCCGCGGGAGCGGGCCTCGGGGGTGGCGGCGAACAGCTCGCGGATCGGCGTGAACAGTCCGGTGTAGGTGGCCGGGTTGGAGCGCGGCGTGCGGCCGATCGGGCTCTGGTCGATGTCCACCACGCTGTCGAAAAATTCGGCGCCCTCGATGTCCCGGCAGGGCATCGCCGGGTGGTGGGCGCCGTGCAGGCGGTTGGCCAGATGCGCGTACAGGGTGTCGTTGATCAGCGTGGACTTGCCCGAGCCGGACACGCCGGTGACGCAGGTGAACAGCCCGACGGGGATCTCGACGTCGATGTCGGCCAGGTTGTTGCCGCAGGCGCCGCGGATGCGCAGCATGCGCTCGGGATCCGGGCGGCGCCGCTCGGTCGGGGTCTCGATGCGCCGCCGTCCGCTCAAGTACTGGCCGGTGAGCGATTCGGGATGGGCCTCGATGGCCGCCGGCGGCCCCTGGGCGACGACGCGGCCGCCGTGCACGCCGGCGCCGGGGCCGATGTCGACGACGTGGTCGGCGGCGCGGATGGCGTCTTCGTCGTGTTCGACGACGATCACCGTGTTGCCCAGGTCGCGCAGCCGGAACAGGGTCTTGAGCAACCGGTCGTTGTCGCGCTGGTGCAGCCCGATGGAGGGTTCGTCGAGGATGTACATCACGCCGACCAGGCCGGCGCCGATCTGGCTGGCAAGCCGGATGCGCTGGGCTTCGCCGCCGGACAGCGTGTGGGCGGCACGGTCCAGGCTCAGGTAGTCCAGGCCGACGTCCACCAGGAAGCCGAGGCGCTGGCGGATTTCGTTGAGGATGCGTGCGGCGATGGTGCCCTTGGCGCCCGGCAATCGAAGCGACTCGCACCAGCGCAGGGCCTCGCCGATCGACAGGCGCGAGAGCGCCGGCAGGGTCAGGTCGGCGACGCGCACGTGGCGGGCGTCGCGGTTCAGCCGCGTGCCTTCGCAGGCGGTGCAGGGGCGCTGGCTGAAATAACGCCCCAGTTCTTCGCGCACCGCTTCGGAGTCGGTTTCCTGGTAACGCCGGGTGAGGATGGGGATGACGCCCTCGAAGGGCGCGCGGCGTTTCTTGCGGCCGAAGCGGAACTCGATCGCTTCGCGGCCGCTGCCGTACAGCACGATGCGCTGGATGCGCTTGGGCAGTTTCGCGAAGGGGGTGTCCAGCGAGAAACCATAGTGCCGGGCCAGGGCGGCGAGCAGCTCGTGGTAGTAGGGCATGCGCCGGTCCCAGCCCGGGATGGCGCCGGCGGCCAGCGACAGGGCCGGGCGCAGCAGCCGTTCCGGGTCGATCGCCCCTTCCACGCCCAGGCCGTCGCAGGCCGGGCAGGCGCCCGCCGGGTTGTTGAACGAGAACAGGCGCGGTTCCAGCGCCGCCAGGCTGTAACCGCATTCGGGGCAGGCGAAACGCGCCGAAAAGGTGGTTTCGGGCAGATCGCCGTCGGCATCCAGGGGCGCCAGCCGCACCACGCCGCCGCCCAGCTCGAGCGCGGTCTCCAGCGACTCGGCGAGACGCTGGCGCAGCTCGGGACGCACGCGGAAGCGGTCGACCACCAGTTCGATCACGTGTTTGCGGCGTGCGTCCAGGCGCGGCACGGCGTCCAGCTCGTGCACCGTGCCGTCGATGCGCACGCGCAAAAAGCCCTGGGCGCGCAGCGCCTCGAGGCGCTTTTCGTGGCCGCCCTTGCGGTCCTCGACCAGCGGCGCGAGCAGCATCAGCCGGCTGCCTTCGGGCAGGGCGAGGATCGCGTCCACCATCTGGCTCACCGTCCGGCCCTCGAGCGGCAGGTCGTGGTCCGGGCAGTGCGGGGTGCCGGCGCGGGCGTAGAGCAGGCGCAGATAATCGTGGATTTCCGTGGTCGTGCCGACCGTCGAGCGCGGGTTGTGGGAAGTCGCCTTCTGTTCGATCGAGATCGCCGGCGACAGGCCCTCGATGTGGTCCACGTCGGGCTTTTCCATCACCGACAGGAACTGGCGCGCGTAGCTGGACAGGGATTCGACGTAGCGGCGCTGGCCTTCGGCGAACAAGGTGTCGAAGGCCAGAGAAGACTTGCCCGAGCCGGACAGGCCGGTGATCAGGATCAGCCGGTCACGGGGCAGGTCCAGGTCGATGTTCTTGAGGTTGTGGCTGCGGGCGCCGCGGATGCGGATCTGGTCCATGGGGTCGGGTCGGCGCAGGCGGATCGGGGAAAGCGGCATTATACGCCCGCCGCCGGCGCGCGTCTGGCCAGCGCGGTCGCCCTGGGCGATAATGCGCGCCCCCAGCCCGGGTGTCCGTTTTGAACCGTCTGGACCGTTTCAACGCCGCCGAACGGCGCGCCGTGACCGTGCTCGGTGCGGTGTACGGGGCGCGCATGTTCGGCCTGTTCGCCCTGTTGCCCGTGCTCGCCCTGTGGGCCGCCACCCTGCCGGGCGCCACGCCGCTGTGGGTGGGGTTGGCGGTGGGCGCCTACGGGCTGACCCAGGCGCTGTTCCAGATCCCCTTCGGCCGCGCCTCGGATCGCTTCGGGCGCCGGCCGGTGATCGCCTTCGGCCTGTTGCTGTTCGCCGCCGGCAGCCTGCTCGCCGCGGCCGCCGAAGACGTCTTCGGTCTGCTGCTGGGGCGCCTGTTGCAGGGCGCCGGCGCCGTCTCCGGCGCCGTGCTGGCGCTGGCCGCCGACCTGAGCCGGCCCGAGCAGCGCGCGCGGGTGATGGCCCTGCTGGGTGCGGTGATCGGCCTGGCTTTCGTCGCCGCCATGGTCGCCGGCCCGCCGCTCTACGCCCTGCTCGGCGGGCGCGGCCTGTTCCTGATGGTGGGCGCGCTGGCGCTCATCGCCCTGGCCGCGTTGTGGTGCGGGTTGCCGTCCCTGCCGCCGCCCCGCCCGGAAACCGGCGCGGCGCCGTGGCGGGCCTTGCGCTGGGTCGGCTTGTTCGAGCCCTGCCTGGGCGTGTTCTGCCTGCACGCCCTGCTCACCGCCTGCTTCGTGCGCATGCCGCAGGCCCTGGTCGACGTGCTCGGGCTGGCGCCGGCCTACCACGGCGCGGTGTACCTGGCGGTGATGGCCGCCAGCCTGCCGCCGGTGCTGGCGTTGCTGCGCCGCAACCGCGCCGTGCCCTGGCGGCCGGCGGTGGCCGTGCTGGGCGCCGCGCCGCTGGTCTGGTGGGGGTGGCCGCAGCCCGTGCCCTGGCTGATCGCCCTGCTGGCTTTCTTCACCGCCTTCAACCTGCTCGAGGCGAGCCTGCCGGCGGCGGTGTCGCGGCGGGTGCCGGCGCGCTGGCGCGGCGCCGCCCTGGGCGTGTATTCCACCTGCCAGTTCCTGGGCGCCTTCGCCGGCGGCGCCGGCGCCGGCTGGGCGTTGAACTTGGCCGGCCCGGCGGGGGTCTGGGCCTTGGCTATCGCGTTGGCGGCCGCATGGCTTATCATCGGCGCCTGGACGGCGCGCCGGCCGGGCCGCTACCTGCTCGAGCCGGCCGACGGCGCGCCGCCGGACCGCGTCCTGGCGGAACTGCGCGCCGTGCCGGGTGTGCTGGCGGCCCGCTGGCAGGACGAGCTCGCCGCCGTCGGCCTGGAGGTCGACCGGCGGTGTTTCGATGAACGGGTGGTGCGCCGTTTCCAGGGCTGACGACCGCGCCGCCCGCGGCGGCGCTGCACGCAACGGAGGATTCCGCCATGGCCAGAGGTGTCAACAAGGTCATCCTGATCGGCCATCTGGGGGCCGACCCGGAGGTCAAGTACATGCCCAGCGGTTCGCCGGTGGCCAATCTGAGCATCGCCACCACGGAAGGCTGGAAGGACCGGCAGACCGGCGAACGCCAGGAGCGCACCGAATGGCACCGCGTGGTGCTGTTCGCGCGCCTGGCCGAGATCGCGGGTGAATATCTGCGCAAGGGCTCGCAGGTCTACATCGAGGGCCGCCTGCAGACGCGCAAATGGCAGGACAAGAACGGGCAGGACCGCTACACCACCGAAATCATCGCCACCGACATGCAGATGCTCGGCGGCCGCGGGGCGGCGGCCGACAACGGACCGGTCGAACGCAACACCGCGCCGGCCTCCGCCGCCGGCGGCGCCGACTTCGACGACGACATCCCCTTCTGACCCCGGCCGGGGTCGCGGCCGGCCGCAGCCCGCGCGGCCCGGTGTGACGGGCGTCACCGCGGCGCGGTGACGCCCGGCTATGCTATCGCCGTGGACTGGATCGAAGCGGGACAACAGGGACCGACATGCCGGGCCGACTGACCATCAAGCGTTGCATCGTTTTCCTGCACGACCTGGGCTGGGTGGCGCTCGCGCTGGCGCTGGCCTACTGGTTGCGTTTCAACCTGGGCGAGGTGCCGCCGGCCGCCCGCGCCGCCTTCTGGCGTACGCTGGCGCTGGCCCTGCCGTTGCACGCCCTGGCGTTCTGGACTTTCGGTTGTTACCGGGGCGTGTGGCGTTTCGCCTCGCTGCCCGACCTGTTGCGCCTGGCCAAGGCGGTGGCGGTCGGCGCCGTCGCCACCGGCGCGGTGTTGTTCCTGTACTCGCGCTTCGCCGGCGTGCCGCGCACGGTGATGGCGCTCTACCCCCTGCTGTTGTTCGTGGGCACGGCCGCTTCCCGAGTGGGCTACCGCCTCTGGCGCACGCACCGCTTGCGCCTGGACCGCGCCGAACGCCGCCCGGCCCTGGTGGTCGGCCACGGGTCGCAGGCCGAGGTCGTGCTGCGCGCCGCCGAGCAGGGTCCCTATCTGCCGGTTGGAGTGGTCGATCCGGACGGCCGTCACGTCGGCGGCGAGTTGCGCGGTGTGCGGGTGCTCGGCGGCCTGGAGCGGTTGCCCGCTCTGCTCGACACGCTCGGCGTCGAGGCCCTGCTGGTCGCCGGGGGCGCCTTGTCGGCGGCGGACCTGGACGCGGTGTTGCGCACCGCCGCGGCGCGCGGCCTGGTGTGCCGCATCCTGCCGGCGCCGCTCGGCGGCGGCCGCGCCGCGGGCGCGCCGCAGCTCAGACCCCTGCGCATCGAGGACTTGCTCGGTCGCGGCGCCGTACACCTGGACGATCCGGCGCTGGGCGAGGCCCTGGCGGGACGCTGCGTGGCGGTCACCGGCGGCGGCGGTTCGATCGGCAGCGAGTTGTGCCGCCAGTTGCTGCGTCACCGGCCGGCGCGCCTGCTCGTGGTCGACCACAGCGAATACAACCTCTACCGCCTGGAGCAGGATCTCGCCGCCGGGCCGGTGCTGCGCACGGTGTTGCTCGACGTGTGCGACGGGCCGGCCCTGGCGCGGCTGTTCGCAGAGCAGCGGCCGCAGTGGGTGTTCCATGCGGCGGCCTACAAACACGTGCCGATCGTCGAGCGCAACCCCGTGGCCGGGGTGCGCAACAACGTGTTCGGCACCGTGCGCGCCGCCGAGGCGGCGCGCGCGGCCGGCGCCGAGCGTTTCGTGTTGGTTTCCACCGACAAGGCCGTCAATCCGGCCAACGTGCTGGGCGCCAGCAAGCGCGTCGCCGAGCTGTATTGCCGGGCCGCCGAGGGGCCAACGCGCTTCGTCACGGTGCGCTTCGGCAACGTGCTCGGCTCGGCCGGCTCGGTGGTGCCCCTGTTCGAGCGGCAGATCGCCGCCGGCGGCCCGGTCACCGTCACCCATCCCGACATCCGCCGCTATTTCATGACCCCGGACGAGGCGGCCGCGTTGATTCTGCAGGCGGCGCTGCGCGGCGCAGGCGGTGAGATCTTCGTGCTCGACATGGGCGAGGCGGTGCCGATCCGTCGCCTGGCCGAGAACATGATTCGCCTGCACGGCCTCGAGCCGGGGCGGGACATCGAGATCGTCTACACCGGCCTGCGGCCCGGCGAGAAGCTCGACGAAGAGCTGTTCTACGCCGACGAGGCGCCGGTCGGCACCGGACATCCGAAGCTGCTGCTGGCCCAGGCGCCGCCGTTGGACGCGGCCGCGTTCGCCCGGAGCCTGGCCGAGCTGGAGCGGGCGGTGGCCGCCGGCGACGCGGCGGCCGTGCTGGGCCTGCTGCACCGCCTGGTGCCCGAGTACCGGGCGCCGCGGCCGGCGGCCCGGGTCGTGCCCCTGCCGCGGCGCGCCGGCGCCGAGCGCTGAGCCCGGCGCCGGTTTCCTGCTAAAATTCGCGCCCTTTCCCCTTCGTCGGCCCGGATGACGATGGCGCGCGGCGTCTACATCAAGACCTACGGCTGCCAGATGAACGAGTACGATTCCGGCAAGATGCTGGATCTGCTCGCTGCGCGCGGTGGCTTCGTGCCGGTCGAGCGCCCGGAGGAGGCCGACCTGGTGTTGCTCAACACCTGCTCGGTGCGGGAAAAGGCGCAGGAGAAGGTCTTCTCGGAGCTGGGCCGTTACAAGCCGCTGAAGCGGGCGCGGCCCGGACTGATCATCGGCGTCGGCGGTTGCGTGGCCAGCCAGGAGGGCGAGGCGATCCTCGAACGCGCACCCCATGTGGACCTGGTGTTCGGGCCGCAGACCCTGCACCGCCTGCCGGACATGATCGCCGAGGTCGAGCGCCGCCGCCGGCCGGTGGTGGACGTGTCCTTCCCGGAAATCGAGAAATTCGACCGGTTGCCGCCGCCGCGCAAGGACGGGCCCACCGCTTACGTGTCGATCATGGAGGGCTGCAGCAAGTACTGCACGTTCTGCGTCGTGCCCTACACCCGCGGCGAGGAAATCAGCCGGCCGCTCGAGGACGTGCTCGCGGAGATCATCGCCCTGGCGCGCCAGGGGGTGCGGGAGGTCACCCTGCTCGGGCAGAACGTCAACGCCTATCGCGGGACCACGGCCGACGGCGACGTGTGCGATTTCGCCTTGTTGTTGCATCACGTGGCGGCGGTCGACGGCATCGAGCGGATCCGCTACACCACCTCCCACCCGGTCGAATTCAGCGACGCCCTGATCGAAGCCTACGCCGAGCTGCCGCAACTGGCCGACCACGTGCACCTGCCGGTGCAGAGCGGCTCGGACCGCGTGCTCGCCGCCATGAAGCGCGGTTACACCGTCCTCGAGTACAAGTCGATCGTCCGCCGCCTGCGCGCGGTGCGCCCGCAGATCAGCCTGTCCTCGGATTTCATCGTCGGTTTTCCCGGCGAGACCGAGGCGGATTTCGAGGCCACGCTGGCGCTGGTGCGCAGCGTCGGCTTCGACCATTCCTACAGCTTCGTCTACAGCCCGCGGCCGGGCACGCCCGCCGCCGCCCTGCCGGACGAAGTGCCGCCGGAGGAAAAGAAGCGCCGGCTCGCCGAACTGCAGGCCCTGCTCGAAGCCCAGGCGGCCGAAATCGCCCGCGCCATGGTCGGCACGGTGCAGCGGGTGCTGGTCGAAGGCCCTTCGCGCAAGGATCCGCAGGTCCTGGCGGGGCGCTGCTCGAACAACCGGGTGGTCAATTTCCAGGGTCCGGCCGAGCTGATCGGCCGCTTCGCCGACGTGCAGATCAGCGAGGCATTGCCCAACTCCCTGCGCGGCCGCTGGACCGGGGTCGCCGCCTGAAGCTGCAGCGCCGCGGATTTGGTTTACAATCGGGGTATGCGCGAGAGCTTGCCGACCCGCTGACACCTTGGTTTCGAAACTCGAATCCCTGGATCTGCTGCTGCAGCCCGAGGACGCGCACCGCCTGGCGAATCTCTGCGGGCAACGGGACGCCCACCTCCACCAGATCGAGCAGCGCCTCAACGTCGAGATCTCCAACCGCGGCGGCGCCTTCCGCCTGCGCGGCAGCCTGGACGCGGTCAACGACGCCTGCCAGATCCTCAAGGACTTGTACAGCCTGAGCGCCCACCAGGCGATCACCCCGCAGCTCGTCCACCTGCACCTGCAGGAGGCGGCGCGGCGGACGCCGGCGCCGGGCGGGGCGGCGGTGCGCCTGCGGCGCGGCGCGGTGCGCACCCACGGGCCGCACCAGCGCGCCTACGTCGAGGCCATCCGTGCCCACACCTTGACCTTCGGCGTCGGCCCGGCGGGCACGGGCAAGACCTACCTGGCGGTGGCCTGTGCGGTCGAGGCGCTCGAGCGCGGCCAGGTGCAGCGCCTGGTGCTGGTGCGCCCGGCGGTCGAGGCCGGCGAACGCCTGGGTTTCCTGCCCGGCGATTTGGCCCAGAAGGTGGATCCCTACCTGCGGCCGATGTACGACGCGCTCTACGAGATGCTCGGCTTCGAAAAAGTCCAGAAGCTGATCGAGCGCAACGTCATCGAGGTGGCGCCGCTGGCCTATATGCGTGGGCGCACGCTCAACGAGGCGTTCATCATCATGGACGAGGCGCAGAACACCACCGTCGAGCAGATGAAAATGTTCCTCACCCGCATCGGTTTCGGATCGACGGCGGTGGTCACCGGCGACGTGACGCAGATCGACCTGCCGCGCCAGGTCGAATCGGGCCTGCGGCACGTGCTCAAGGTTCTGCACGGTGTCGAAGAGGTGGCGTTCGTGCATTTCGACGCGGCCGACGTGGTGCGCCACCCGCTGGTGCAGCGCATCGTCTCCGCCTACGAAGCCCACGACGGTGAGCGCGACGGATGACCCGGCCCGGCCCCTTGCAGCTGGCGGTGCGCCGTGCGCGCGGCCTGCCGGCCGCGCCGCCGCGCCATCGCCTGCTGCGCTGGGCGCGCGCCGCCTGGCGCGATCCGCGGCCGGGCGAGGTCGCCGTCAAGCTGGTCGGCGAGGCCGAATCGCAGGCGCTCAATGCCCGCTACCGCGGCCGCGACCGGCCGACCAACGTGCTCGCCTTCGGGCTCGACCCGCCGGACGCGCTCGGCCTGCCGCGCATGGGCGACCTGGTGATCTGCGTGCCGGTCGTGCTGCGCGAGGCGGCCGAGCAGGGCAAGTCCGCCGAGGCGCATTTCGCCCACATGGTCGTGCACGGCCTGCTGCACCTGCAGGGTTACGACCACATCGAAGAGGCCGAGCGCCTGGAAATGGAGGCCCTGGAACGCCATATTCTCGCCGACCTGGGCTTCCCGGATCCCTACGCCTGAACGCGCCGTTTCTTTTCCACTGGAGCAACCATCCCCATGTCTGACGACAAGCCGCCCAGTCCCCGCGCCGGTGCCAAGGCCGGCGCCGGTGAGCGCAACTGGTGGGAGCGCCTCGCCCAGGCCCTGGGCGGGGAACCCAAGGACAAGGACGATTGGCTGGAGATGCTGCGCCAGGCGCAGCAGCGCAATCTGTTCGACCCCTACGTGCTGGCCATGATCGAGGGGGTGTTCGCGGTCAGCGAGGAGCAGGTGCGTGACGTCATGGTGCCGCGCGCCCAGATGGTGGTCGTCGAGCAGGAAGATTCCTTCGACAAGATCCTCGCCACCGTCGTCGAGTCCGGCCACTCGCGCTTCCCCGTGATCGGCGAGGGGCGCGACGAGGTGGTGGGCATCCTGCTCGCCAAGGACCTTTTGCAATTCGCCCGCGACCCGGCCCGTTTCGACCTGCGCGAACTGCTGCGCCCGGCCGTGTTCATCCCGGAGAGCAAGCGCCTGATCACCCTGCTGCGCGAGTTCCGCAGCACCCGCAATCACATGGCGGTGGTGGTGGACGAGTACGGCGGCGTGTCCGGCCTGGTGACCATCGAGGACGTGATCGAGCTGATCGTCGGCGACATCGACGACGAGCACGACACCGAGAGCGGCGCGCACATCCGCCCGCAGGGCGACGGCCATTACATCGTCGACGCGGTCACCGAGATCGAGGCCTTCAACGAATACTTCGGCGTCGAGCTCGACGACAGCGAGTACGACACCATCGGCGGCCTGATCCTCGGCCAGCTCGGCCGCCTGCCCAAGCGCGGCGAAGAGCTCGAACTGGCCGGCTTCCGCATCCGCGTGCTCGCCGCCGACGGCCGGCGCATCCACCGGCTGCTGGTCATGCCACAGCGCGAGGCCCTGGCCGCCAAGGCCTGAGCATGGCGCGCCGCATCCCGCCGGCCGCGCACCCGCTCTGGGACGCCGCGGCGCTCGCCCTCGGGGCGCTGTATCCGCTCGGTTTCGCGCCGTTCGCCTGGCGCGCCCTGCCGCCCTTGCTGCTCGCCGCCCTGTGGTGGCTGCTTCTGGACGCGTCCGGCCGGCGCGGCCTGTGGCGCGCCGGCCTGTTCGGGGTCGGCGCCTTCGGCGTCGGCGTCTCCTGGGTGCACCACAGCCTGTACGTGTTCGGCGGCGCACCCTGGGCGGTCGCGGCGGCCCTGGCCGCCGGCCTGGTGCTCGCCTGCGCCGCCTTCCCGGTGGCCGCCGCGGCCCTCTGGCGGGTGGCGGCCGCCGGCCGCCGGCCGCTGGTCTCGGCGGCGGCGTTCGCCGCCGCCTGGGTGCTCGCCGAGTGGCTGCGCGGTTGGCTGTTCTCGGGTTTTCCCTGGCTCTACCTGGGCTATGCGCAGTTGGACACGCCGCTGGCCGGGTATCTGCCGGTGTTCGGCGTCTGGGGGGCGTCCCTGGCCGCCGCCCTGGCCGGCCTGGCGGCGCTGGCCGCCTTGCGCGAGCGCGGCGGCGGGCGCTGGGCGGCGCTGGGCCTCGCTGCGGCCGTGTTGGCCGCCGGCGCGGTGCTCGGCCGCATCGAGTGGACCCGGCCGGCGGGGGCGCCTATCTACGCCGTGCTGGTGCAAGGGGCGATCGGCCAGGACCGGAAACTGCGTCCGGAGGCCCTGGGCTCGAGCCTGGACCGCTATCTGAGCCTCAGCGAGGGCTTCTGGCAGGCGGACGTGATGGTCTGGCCGGAAACGGCGGTGCCGGCTTTCGCCTTCCAGGTCGAACCCTTCCTCGACCTCGTGGAGCAGCGTCTGCGCGCCGCCGGCGGGCGCCTGGTCACCGGCATCTTCAGTTACGACCGGGCCACGGGTGCTTTCCACAACAGCCTGTTGGTGCTGGGCGACGCCGAGCGGGCCCTTTACCACAAGCAGCGTCTCGTGCCTTTCGGCGAGTACCTGCCCCTGCGCGATTGGTTGCGCGTGTTCGAGCGTTGGATCGACATCCCGCGTTCCGATCTGCGCCCGGCGCCCGGCCCGCAAGGGCCGGTGCCGGTGGGCGGCCGGCCGGTGGCCATGGGCATCTGTTACGAGGCCGCGTATCCGTGGATCTGGCGGGCGCAGTTGCCCGAGGCCGAATACCTGCTGACGGTGTCCAACGACGCCTGGTTCGGCGACTCGCTGGCGCCGCACCAGCACCTGGAGATCGCGCGCGTGCGCGCGGTGGAGAGCGGCCGCGACCTGTTGCGCGCGACCAACGACGGCATCAGCGCCGCCGTCGCCGCCGACGGCCGGGTGCGGGCCCGCAGCCGCCAGTTCGTACCGGAAGTGCTCGAGACGACCGTCCAGCCGCGCCGCGGCGCCACGCCCTTCGTCCGCTGGGGCGCCTTGCCGGCGCTGGGGGTCTGCCTGCTGTTGCTGGCGGCGGCCCGGCGTTCGCCGCGTCGCCCGAGCTGCTAGAATGCCCGCCCCGCCGAGACGTGGGAAAAGGAGAGTGCGCATGCCCGTACCGGTGATCCTGTGCGGCGGCGGCGGCACCCGCTTGTGGCCGTTGTCGCGGGCCGAGCGCCCGAAGCCGTTCTTGCGCCTGGCCGGCGGCCGCAGTCTGCTGGAAGACACCTTGCAGCGGGCGGCGGCGGTGTGCGGCGACCGCCCGCCGCTGTTGGTGTGCAATCGCGACCACGCTGCGCTGCTGCGCGAGACCCTGGCACCGATCCCGCTGCCGCAGGCCGCCTGTCTGTTCGAGCCGGTGGGCCGCAACACCGCACCGGCGATCGCCATGGCCGCTTTGGCCCTCGCCGAATCCGACCCGGAGACCGCCATGCTGGTGTTGCCCTCGGATCATCGCCTGGCCGACGTCGCCGCGTTGGCGGCGGCCGTGGAGGCCGCGCAACCGGCCCTCGCCGAAGGCGCCCTGGTCACCTTCGGCATCCGGCCCACCGAGCCGGCCACCGGCTACGGCTACATCAAGGCCGCCGGTCCCGGTGTCGCCGCGGTGGCGGCGTTCACCGAGAAGCCGCCGCGCGAGGTGGCGGAGCGTTACCTGGCCGAGGGCGGCTACTACTGGAACAGCGGCATGTTCTTGTTCCGCGCCCGCGCCGTGCTCGACGCACTGGCGCGCCACGCCCCGGACATCCTCCAAGGATGTCGCGCGGCGCTGGCGGCGTCGCGGCGCGAAGGCGCCGATCTGTGGATCGACCCGGAGCGCTTCGCCGCCGTGCGCAGCGATTCGATCGACTACGCGGTGATGGAAAAGGCCGACCACGTCGTGGTCGTGCCGCTGGACGCCGGCTGGAACGACCTCGGCAGCTTCCAGGCCTTGTGGGAGGTGGCCGAGCACGACGAGGCCGGCAACGCCCGCAGCGGCGACGTGCTCGCGCTCGACAGCGAGGGTTGCTACCTGCGCAGCGAGGGGCGGCTTTTGGCCGCGGTCGGCCTGCGCGACCTGGTGGTGGTCGAAACCGCCGACGCGGTGCTGGTGGTGCCGCGCGCACGCGCCGAGGCCGTGAAGAACGTCGTCGACGCCCTGGAGGCGGCCGGCCGCCCCGAGGCGCGCCGCTTCCCAGAGGAAAGTTGAACCCTCCGCCGCGTCCCGAACCGAGAGAGGCCGCCATGCACGCCGATTACCGACCGCAGACCCTGGAGCCCGAGGTGCAGGCCGCCTGGCGCGATCACGGCAAGCCGCCGGCGCGCGCCGATGCACCCAAGTTCTATTGCCTGTCGATGTTCCCTTACCCGAGCGGCCGGCTGCACATGGGGCATGTGCGCAACTACACCATCGGCGACGTCATCACCCGCTACCAGGCGATGCGCGGCAAGCGGGTGTTCCAGCCGATGGGTTGGGACGCCTTCGGCCTGCCGGCCGAGAACGCCGCCATCGCCCACGGCGTGCCGCCGGCGCGCTGGACCGAGCAGAACATCGAGGCGATGCGCGCCCAGCTCGAACGTCTCGGTTTCGCCTACGACTGGGACCACGAGATCGCCACCTGCCGGCCCGAGTACTACCGCTGGGAGCAGTGGTTGTTCATCCAGATGTACAAACGCGGCCTGGCTTACAAGAAGACCGCGCTGGTCAACTGGGATCCGGTGGACCAGACGGTGCTGGCCAACGAGCAGGTCATCGACGGCCGCGGCTGGCGTTCCGGTGCACCGGTGGAACAGCGGCGGATCCCGCAGTGGTTCTTGAAGATCACCGCCTACGCCGACGAGCTGCTCGAGGGCTTGGACCGCTTGGAGGGCTGGCCCGAGGCGGTCAAGACCATGCAGCGCAACTGGATCGGCCGCTCCGAAGGCGTCGAGATCGATTTTTCCGTCTCCGGCCGGGAAGAGACATTGACCGTTTTCACCACCCGGCCCGACACGCTGATGGGCGTCACCTACGTGGCGATCGCCGCCGAGCACCCCCTGGCGCTGGAATGCGCCCGCGGCGATGCGCGCATCGCCGAATTCGTGGAAAGCTGCCGGCGCACGCGCGTGGCCGAAGCCGATCTGGCCACCCTGCCCAAGCGCGGCGTGCCCACCGGCCTGATGGCCGAGCATCCCTTGACCGGCGAGACCGTGCCCATCTGGATCGCCAACTTCGTGCTCGCCGAGTACGGTTCGGGGGCGGTGATGGCGGTGCCGGCGCACGACGAGCGCGACCACGCTTTCGCCCTGGCCCACGGCCTGCCGATCCGCCCGGTGGTGTTCCCACCGGACGGCGCCGAGCACGATTTTGCCGCCGCCGCCTACACCGAGCCCGGCGTGTTGCGCGACGCCGGCCCCTTCAGCGGACTGGATTCGGCGCAGGCCTTCGCCGCCATCGCCGACCGCCTGGAGGCGCTCGGCCGCGGCCGCCGGCGGGTCAACTACCGGTTGCGCGACTGGGGCGTGTCACGCCAGCGCTACTGGGGCGCGCCGATCCCGATGATCCAGTGCCCGCAGTGCGGCGACGTGCCGGTGCCCGAGGACCAGTTGCCGGTGGTGCTGCCCACCGAGGTCACGTTCAGCGGTGCGGCCTCGCCGCTCAAGGACATGCCGGAGTTCTACCGCACCCGTTGTCCGCAGTGCGGCGGCGAGGCGCGGCGCGAGACCGACACCTTCGACACCTTCATGGAATCGAGCTGGTACTACGCGCGCTATCTGTGCCACGACAACGATTCGGCCATGCTCGACGCGCGGGTCGACGAGTGGCTGCCCGTCGACCAGTACGTCGGCGGCATCGAGCACGCCGTCCTGCACCTGCTCTACGCGCGGTTCTACCACAAGGTGCTGCGCGACTTCGGCCTGGTGCATTGCGACGAGCCCTTCGCCAACCTGCTCACGCAGGGGATGGTGCTCAAGGACGGCGCGAAGATGTCCAAGTCCAAGGGCAACACCGTCGATCCGCAGCCCCTGATCGAACGGTACGGCGCCGACACCGTGCGCTTGTTCATGATGTTCGCGGCGCCGCCGGAGCAGGCCCTGGAGTGGTCCGACGAGGGGGTGGCCGGCGCCCATCGCTTCCTCAAGCGCCTGTGGCGGCTGGTGCACCGCCACGTCGAGGCGGGTGGCGGCGGTCCGCTGCCCGGAAGCCTGGACGACGCCCAGCGGGCCTTGCGGCGTAAGCTGCACCAGACCATCGCCAAGGTCGAGGACGACATCGGCCGCCGTTACACCTTCAACACCGCCATCGCCGCGGTCATGGAGCTGGTCAACGCGCTGTACAAATTCGAAGACGACAGCGCGGCCGGCCGCGCCGTCCGGCAGGAGGCGCTCGAGGCGGTGGTCGGCCTGCTCTATCCCATCGTGCCGCACATCGGCTACGCCCTGTGGGACGCCTTGGGTCGCGAACAGCCGGTGCGCTGGCCCGTCCTGGACCAGGCCGCACTGGCCGCCGAGACGATCGAATGGGTCGTGCAGGTCAACGGCCGCGTGCGCGGCCGCCTCGCGCTGCCGGCCGACGCCGCCCGCGAGGACTGCGAGCGGGCGGCCCTGGCCGACGAAAACGTGCAGCGCCACCTCGAGGGCAGGACCGTGCGCCGGGTCATCGTCGTGCCGGGGCGGCTGGTGAACATCGTCGCCGGCTGATGAACCCGCGGCGCCGGTTCGTGTCGTGCGTGCTCGCCGCCGCGCTGGCCGCCTGCGGTTGGCGGTTGCGGGCACCGCCGGCGCTGCCGCCGGGGCTTTCGCCCCTGGCGGTGGAGGCCGACCCGTCCGCCGCCGACCTCGCCCGGGCCGTTCGGCGCCAGTTGCGCGGCGCCGGGGTCGCCCTGGCCCCGCCGGGCGCGGCCGCCGCCACGCTGGCGCTCGCCCTCCAGCGCGGGCAGCGCGTCGCGGCCCTCGGCCCGGACGGCCGCGCCCGCGAGTACGAGGTCTACTACCGCGCCCGCTTCGCGTTGCGGCGCGGCGCCGAGACGGTGGTTCCCGAGCAAAGCCTGGAGGTGCGCCGCGAGCTCGTCTACGACCCGCTGGCGGTCAGCGCCGTGGACGAGGAGCGCGTCGCCCTGGAACGGGCCATGGCCGAGGATCTGGCCCGTCTCGTCGTCGAGCGCCTGGCGGCGGCGTTCGCCCCCTGAGCACTTTGTGAGCGATCTCGCAAAGCCGGGATCCGGCCCTTGCCGCCCGCCGCTGCGCGGCGCCACACTGCCGCGGTTTTCCGGGCGCAGGTCAAGGATGCCATGTTCCGCGTGTTCGATCCGCGTTTCGACGAACCCGCCCTGGAAGCGCGTTTCCGGCGCTTTCTCGACCGGGTTCGACAGGAGGCCTGGCCGGCCGGCCTCGGGGCCTTCGTGATCCTCGCCGCCGCGCTCGCCCTGGCCGCCGACCGCGCCGGGGCAGCGCAGAGCGCGGTGGAGTACCTGATCCTGGGCACGGCGGCGCTGGGGGCGTTCTCGCTCGGCCGCCGCTTGCCGGCGCTGCGGCGGCCGGCCCCGGCCGGGGCGGTCGCCGTCGCCTTGGCCGCCGGCGCCGTCGTCCTCGGTCTGCGTGACGCCGCCGGCCATGGGGTGCTGCCGGCGGTGCTCGCGCCCCTCTGGTTGGCCGTGTTCGCGCCCTTGCCGCCGGCGCGGCTGCGGGTCGTGCTCGCCGCCACGGCGGTCGCCGCCGGGGCCGCGGCCGCCGTCGGGACGGCCGCCGGCGGCGCGGCCGCGGCCGCCGCCCTGTTCGCGCTTCTGGTTTCCTGCATCGGCGAGCGGCAACTGCGGCTCTGCCTGCTCGAGCCGCCTCTGGCCGACGTGCCGCAACTGGCGGAATCCGCCGTCGGTCTGGGCGGTTGGCTGCGCCACTGGCGGGCGGTGACGGCGGCCGCCGGCCGCGGCGAGGAGGTGATGCAAACGGCCTTGCTCGACGCGCTGCTGGACCATCTGAGGGCCGACTCGGCGGTGCTCGGCCGGGCATGCAGCGGCGCCCGCATGGCCGCCTGGCTCAGCCGCCCCGGCGGCGAGGACGGCGAGCGCAGCATCAAGCTGTTGTGGTCCGCCGAGCGTCTCGCGCGGCTGGCCGCCGCCCGCCGGCCGCTCGCCGAGCCGGCCGCGCCGGATCTCTTGCCGGGCTCGGGCGGGCGCGTCTACCGCCTCGATCTGCCCTTCTTCAAGAGCGGCGTCCTGGACGGCGTGGTGACGGTGTTGCGCCGCGACCGGGCGTTCGGTGCCGAGGAGTGCGAAGCGGCCGCGGCCCTGTTGTGGCAGGCCTTGCTGGTGCTGCGCCGTGCGACGCCCACGCCCGCGCCGTCGCGGCCGGTGCCGCGCGCCGCGGCGCGGTCCGCCCGTCCGGGCGCGCGCCGCTAGGCGAAAAAAGAGCGGGCCTCGGCCCGCTCCAAGCTGCGCTGAGCGCAACAGGAGAGATCACCAGCTGCCGAGTTGCAAGGAGTAAGGACCGGCGGCCTGCTCGACGACGATGCGGTGCTCGCAGTTCTGGGTGCCGGTGTCGACGGCCGTGAAGGCGTTGGGCGTCTGCACGATGCCCGACTGGGTCTGGCCCGCGCAGTTGGTGACCGCGTAGCGCACCTCCCCCGGCGCGTTCCAGGTGCCCAGACGGACCGCGCCCCAGCCGTGCTGGTAGCGCAGGCAATCGCCCTGGCGCACGGTGACGGAGGCGCCGTGTTGCAGCGAGGGCGCGCCGTCGCAGGCCGGCGCCGGTCCGCCGCCGCTCCCGCCGCCGCTCGGCGCCGCCGACAGCCAGTTGATGTTCCAGCCGTCGTTGACGCTGCGCAGGACCAGGGTGGCGGGGCCGGCGGGCAGATCGAAGTCGGTCGCCACGGTGGTCCAGTTCTGCCAGCCGCCGGTGGCCGGGAAATGCACCGTGCCCAGCTCGACCCCGTTGCGTTCGACCGTGAAACGACCGCCGTTGGCCAGCGAGGCGACGCGGAACTCGAAGCGGTGGACGCCCCCGCTTTCCACGTCGATGTCGAACAGCAGGCGGTCGCCGGCGTCGATCCAACCGACGTTCAGCCCGCCGCCGCTGTCCGTGGTGGTTTCGGTCTGCACCCCGTCCAGGACGCAGGCGGCCTCGGCCTCGATCTTGCCGGGCAGGCGGTGACGGTTGCATTCCGGCCCCGGCGCGCTCGCGGCGGCGGTGACCTCGAACCAGTTCAGGTTCCAGCCGCCGTTGACCACCGCCAGGCCGAGCGACTGGTCGCCGCCGGGCAGCTCGACGTCGTGCTCGATGGTCGTCCAGTTCTGCCAGCCGCCGGTCACCGGCACATGCGCTTCGCCGTAAGCGAGCGCGCCGCCGGCTTGCTCGAGGCGCAGGGTGCCGCTCTGCGCGGCCGCGGCGACGCGGTAGCGGACGGTGTAGCGGCCGGCCGCGGGCAGGTGGACGTCATAGCTCAGCCAGTCGCCGGCGTCCATCCAGCCGACGTTCAAACCGCCGCCGGCATCGCTGGTCGGCTGCGTCCGCACCCCCTGCATCGCACAATAGGCTTCGGCCTCGATCCGGCCGGGCAGCGCCACGCGCGGGCAGGATGGCGCCGGCGTGGCGCCGCCGTCGAGCGCCGGCCAGTTGCGCACGATGTCGCGCGCCAAGGTGCCGGAGGCGGTGTGGTCGCCGTCCGCCCAGGGACCGGTCGGGCTCGCTCCGGGGCGCAGCGCCGAAGCGCCCTCGGCCTTGTCGTTGAGCGCCCAGTTGGCGTGGCTGATGCGGTTGGCGCGCAGGAACGTCATCCACGCCTCGGTTTCGCCGTGGTTGACGCCGCCGTCGCCGTTGGCGTTCACCGAGCCCCATTCGGTGACGAACAGCGGGATGCCGCGGTCCAGGGCGTACTGCGCCTTGTCGCGCAGGTACTGGCCGTGGGTGCCGGCGTAGAAGTGCAGGGTGTAGGCGATGTTGGCGTGGCCGCGGATCGGGTCATCGGCCGCCTGGTCGACGTCCTGGCTCCAGGTCGGGGTGCCCACGACGATGAGGTTGTCCGGGTCGATGGCCCGGATCGCCGCGATCACCCGCTCGGCGTAGGGCTTGATGGTGCCGCTCCAGGAGACTTGCAGCGGTTCGTTGTAGATCTCGTAGATGACGTTGGGGTAGGCGCCGTAGTCCCGGGCCATGGTGGTGAAAAAGTCGATGGCGGCCTGGGTGTGTTGCTCGGCGTGATGGGAGTGCCAATCGATGATGACATACATGTCGTTGGCGATGGCCGCCTCGACCACGGCCCGGACCCGGGCGAGGTTGCCCGCCGGATCGGAGAGGTAACCGCCGGGTTCGTCGACGCCCATGGCGGCACGGATCAGGCGCGCGTTCCAGTCTTGCCGGGCGCGGGCGACCGCCTGGGCGTTGTAGAATTTGTCACCGCCCCAGCCGGTGTTGCTCCAGAACAGGCTGGGTCCGGCGACGCTGCCGGGGGTTGCCGCCGAACAGAACCCGATTGCCGTCGGTGCTGATCGGCCTCACCGCGGCCGTCGCGCCGAGGCTGACCAGGGCGAGCAGCCACGTCCCCCACTGCCGCGCGATGGGTTTGGGATCGATCATGTCATCTCCTCCTCTGGTGTTTTGTCATGACATGTTCATCGTGTTATGACATGGGGCCGCGCCTTGCTGTCTTGTCACTTTGCGCGGCGCGAGCAAGGTGGGTGGTCGGTTTGCTGCAAACGCGAACTGGACGCAGTCTCTATGCGCCGCGAGGGTCACTCGCCAAGCGGCATTGGGCTATGATGCGGCGCCGCGGGGCAGGGTGGCGGCGACGGTGAAACGGGCGTGTTCGGTGTCATGAACGAAATGCTGTTCACCTTGAACGATCTGGTGTGGGCGGTGACCGCGGTGGAGGCCTTGCTGGTGGCCGCCCTCGTTCTGGGTTTGCCGCGCCGTCTCGAGAGCCAGCACGTCTGGCTGGCGGTCTTCATGTGCCTCGTCGCCCTGGTGCTGTCGAGCACGCTGGTGGTGTGGAGCGGTCATCTCGTCGGCAGCACCTCGTTCTGGTCCACGGCGGTGGTCGCCGTGTTGGCATTCGGCCTGCTCGCTTACGCGCCGGCGCTGTACTTGTACTTGATGTCGATGTCGGGCGCCGCGCCGGATTGGCGGCGGGCGCTGTGGCTGCACGGCGCGCCGGCGTTCCTGGCCTTGTTGCTGGTGGTCTCGTTCGACTTGAACGTGGATGCCTGGATCCCGCGGAACTGGCCGCGGTTGGAGCCGTCCAGGCAGTATGCGGTGCGTTTCGTCTGGTTCCTGTACAAATGCCAGCCGGTGCTGTACGTGGTTCTGTGCTGGCGCGCCTACCGGCGTTTCCGCGCCGTGCTGGAAGCGCAGTATTCCAGCCTGCCGGAGTGGAGCCTGCGCTTCGCGCAGATTCTGCTCATCGGTTTCAGCTTTCATTGGCTCTGGGCCTGCGTCGGTTATTGGCTGGGTGACGCGCTGTCGACGCGGATCAACCATCTGATCGGCGTGGCCAGCAACTACATCACGGTCGTGTCGATCAACGCCCTGGTGGCTTTCGCGGTGTACGGTGCGCGGCGACTCGCCGGGCGCTTGCCGATCGACCCCAAACCCGAGGCGCCGGTCAAGGACGAGGCGCCCAAACGGGCGGCGATCGAGCGCGGCATCCACGAGCAACGCTTGCACCTGGAGCCGCACATCAATCTCGCGCGCTTCGCCGAGGCCTGCGGCCTGCGCCCGCGCGAAGTCTCGCGGCTGATCAACAGCCGTTACGGGCAGAATTTTTTCGAGTTCATCAATTACCACCGCGTGGAGACGGTCAAGCGCCGACTGTTGGAGGAGGACGGCGGCATCCTGGAGATCGCGCTGTCTTCGGGTTTCAACAGCCAGTCGGCGTTCCAGCGCTTCTTCAAGAAGTTCACCGGCATGTCGCCGAGCGAGTACCGGCGCCGCCACGGCGGCGCCGGGCGCGATCGCCCGGCCGACGCTTAGCGGGGCGCGGGCCAAGCCCCGCGGCCTTGGGTGCAACGCGCTTCGGCCGCAGCGGGCCCGGGCGCCGCTCGGGCGTTCCGGGGGGCTGCGCGCGGGAGCGTGGATGCGGGGCGTCGCCGCGGCCGTCGTCGGCCTCAGGCCGGCGGCGCGGCCCGTGGGCAGGCGTCCAGGGCGCGGCAAATGGCGTGGACCAGGCCGGGGCCGCGATAGATGAGGCCGGTGTACAACTGCACCAGGTCGGCGCCGGCGCGCAGCTTGGCCACCGCGTCGGCGGGCTCGACGATGCCGCCGACGCCGATCAGGGCGAGGCGGCGGCCGACGCGGTCGCGCACGCGGCGCAGCAGGCGGGTGGCGGGGTCGAACAACGGCGCGCCGCTCAGTCCGCCGGCCTCCGCCCAGGGGCCGCTGTTGCCGGCCGGCCGCGCCAGGGTGGTGTTGGCGACGATGAGGGCCTCGATCGGCCGCGCCAGGACGGTGTCGAGCAGCGCCTCGAGGGCGGCCTCGTCGAGGTCGGGCGCGATCTTCAAGGCCAGCGGGCGGAGCACGCCGTGGCGGGCGGCCAGGCGCTCGCGTTCCTCGAGCACGGCGTCGAGCAGGGCCGCGAGCGCGGCGCCGTGTTGCAGGCCGCGTAGGCCCGGCGTGTTGGGCGAGGAGACGTTGATCGTGACGTAATCGCACAGGGTGTAGACCTTGGCCAGCCCGGTGCAGTAGTCCGCCGCGGCCGCATCGACCGGCGTGTCGCGGTTCTTGCCCAGGTTGACGCCCACCGGCACCCTGCGGCGCCGCGCGCGGTAGCGTTCCAGGCGCGCCGCCAGGGCGTCCACGCCTTCGTTGTTGAAGCCCATGCGGTTGATCAGGGCGCGTTCTGCCGGGATCCGGAACAGCCGCGGGCGGGGGTTGCCGGGTTGCGGCCGCGGCGTGACCGTGCCGACTTCGATGAAACCGAAGCCGAGCGCCGTCCACGCCGCCAGGCAGCGGCCGTCCTTGTCCAGGCCGGCGGCGAGCCCGACCGGGTTCGGGAAGCGCAGGCCCATGGCCTCCACCGGCCGCCGGGGCGCCGGCAGGCCCAGGCCGGCGGCGCCGCCGGCCAGGCGCAGCAGGCCGAGGGTCAAGGCGTGGGCGCGTTCCGGGTCGAGGCGGAACAGCAGCGGTCGGAGCAGACGGTAGAGGGTGTCGTAAGGATGCGCCATGCCCGGCCCTCCTCGCGGGCCGGGCATGCTAGCAGAAACCCCCCGGCCGATCAGCCGCCGTTGCCGTTGCCGCGGCGTTTTTCCTGGCGCAGCTCGAAAATCACGTGGTAGCGGGCGAGCACGGTGCCTTCCGGCAACTCGGGGCTCTCGGCCAGTTGCACGGCCGCGGCGTCCACGTCGATCAGTTCGCCGCTGTCGCGGTTGAGGAAGTGGTGATGGTGCGCCGTGTGCGAGTCGTAGAGCACCCGCTCGGGGTCGATGATCACCGGCCGCACCAGGTTGTGCTCGGCGAACAGCTTGAGAGTGTTGTAGACCGTGGCGCGCGAGATGCTGCGCTCCGCGGCGCTGAGCCGTTCCAGCACTTGCTCGGCCGACAGGTGCTGTGGACGGCTGAACAGCACCTCGGCGATGTGCACCCGCTGGGTGGTGGGGAGAATGCCGACCTGATGCAGCAGCTCGATGATGGCGCTGCGGTCCAGCGGCAGCATCTCGGGCCGGATCTCCACGCGAGCCGGCGCACCGCCCGCCGAGCGGGGCGGGGCGGCGGGGCGGTCCGGTTCGCGGCCGGCGGTGTCGTAGATCGAATCGCTGCTCGTTCGCACGGGATGGCCTCCTGCGCACGGGGGCGCCTTCGCTGCGCTTATCGGCCACGGCGGCGGGCACTTGACCCTTCGGCGCGACGATCGCGGCGATGGGCACCGGGGCTCGGGCTCACCCCGATCGGGGCGCGGCGCGGGAACTGTTATAGTCGCGGACCGTGTCCCGGCAAAACGACGGCGCGATGAATCCGTCCGCGGTCCCCCCGCGCGCCGCCCGCGCCACCGGCGCGCCGCTGGCGCGCCTGCCGGTGGCGGTCAAGCTCGGCGCCCTGTTCGCCGCCCTGGCGGCGACGGCGGTGGGCGGCCTGGGCGCTTTTCTGGCCCTCCAGCAGGAGCGTTTGCTGGACACGCAGCTGGCCGCTTTCGGGCGCCTGCTCGCCGAGCGATTGGCGGCGGTGGCCGCCGAACCGCTGCTGGCCGAGGACCGGCTGGCCCTGCGGCTTCTGGTCGCCGAGTTCGGCGGCGGCGAGCCGCTGCGCGGGGCGGCGGTCTACGCCCTGGACGGCAGCGTGCTGGCGTCCTGGGGCGACGTGCCGGCACGTGTGCCGCCCGCCGACACCTGGCGGCCGGCCGACGGCGCACCGCGGCTGGGTTACGGTGCGCCGGTGCGTTTCAAGGCCCAGCCGGTGGGCCGGGCACTGGTGGTGGTGTCGGCGGCGGCGCTGGACGCGGCGCGGCACCGGGCGCGCTGGTTGACCGTCTGGACCACGGCGGCCGGTGTCCTGCTCGCGGCGGCCGCGGCGGCGTGGCTGGCGCGCCGCGCGGCACGGCCGATCCGCCGCCTGGCGGCGGCCGGCCGGGCGATCCGTGAGGGGCGGCTGGACCTGCGCCTGGCCGAGCGCCGCGGGGACGAGATCGGCGAGTTGATCGAATCGATCAACGCGCTGGGCGAAGGTCTGCTGCGCCGGGCGCAGGTCGAGGCGGTGCTGCAGCGTTACCTGTCGCGGCCGGTGGCCGAGCGGCTGCTCGCCGACCTCGACCAGGTGCGGCTCGGCGGCCGGCGCATCGAGGCGACGGTGTTGTTCGCCGACATCGTCGGCTTCACCGCGCTGGCCGAACAGATGCCGGAGGACGCCGTCTCGGCCATGCTCAACCGCTGCTTCGCGCTGGTCACCGCGGCCTGCCGGCAGCGCGGCGGGCTGGTGGACAAATTCATCGGCGACGGGGCGATGCTGGTGTTCGGTGCCCTCGGTGAGGATTCGGAACACGCGCTCAACGGCGTGTGTTGCGCGTTGCTGATCCAGCGTGCGGTGGCCTGGCTGGGGGCGCGGCGGCCGCCGCCGCTGGCGCTGCGGGTGGGGCTCAACAGCGGCCCGATGTTGCTCGGCAATCTGGGCGCCGCCGAGCGCATGGAGTTCACCGTGGTCGGCGACGCCGTCAACCTGGCGTCGCGCTTGTGCGACCAGGCGGCGCCGGGCGAGGTGGTGGTGACCGAGGACGTGTACCGCCTGGCCGGCGGCGAGCGGGCGCTGCGCGCGCGCCCGCGCGGCCACGTGGCGCTGCGCGGGCGGCGCCGGCCGGCGGTCCTTTACGTCGTCGACGACGTGCAGCCGCGCCACCGCCCGGCGTTGGCCGCGCAGCTCGAGGAGGTGTGTCGTGCCGTACAGCTTTGAACGATGCGCCGTACCGGCCCTGGCGCTGTGGTTGGCGGCGTGCGCCTCCGCGCCGTCGTCCCCGCCGCCGAGCGGCACCGCCGAGATCTGGCGCTTCGAGCGCGAGGCGATCGGCCGCGCCGTGCGCCTGCAGGCCGAGGACCGCTGGGACGAAGCCGAGGCCGAGCTCGAGGTGGCGCTGGCGACGCTTCCCGGGAGCCGCGTGCTGGCCGCTGCCCGCCGCCAGGCCGAAGCGCGGCGGGCCGCACGGCGCGCGGCGTTGGAGGCGGAGCTGGCGGTGCACGAGGCCGTCCGCTGGCTGGCCGCCCGCGATGCCGCCGAGCGCTTGCTGGCGGTGCGCGGGGGCTGGTTCGCCGGCCTCGAGCGCCGCCGGCGGGCGGCCGCGGAGCGGCGTCGCGCCCGTGCGCTGCAAAAACACGCCGTCGCCGCGCGGGCGCGCGGCGATCTGGATCTGGCCTGGCGGTGCCTGGAACTCGCCCAGCGCCTGCACCCGGATCCGGCGGCGGCCGCCCTGCAGGCGGAGCTGGCCGCCGCGGGCCGCCACCCGCCGCGGCGGGCGGCGCCGCCGCCGGCCGACCCGGTCGCCGCTTTGCGCGGCGCCCTGGCCGCCGCCGACCGGCCGGCGCTGCACCGCGCCCTGATGCGCCTGCCGCCCGGCGTCGAGCCGGGGCTGGTCGAGCGCGCCCGGGCGGAACTGGCGGCGGCGACCGAGGCGGCGCTGGAGGCCGGGCGGCGCTTGTACGCCGAGGGGCGGATCGAGGCGGCGCTGGCGGTGTGGCTGGAGGCGAGCGCCTGGGCGCCGGACGACCCCCGGCTCCAGGCCGCGATCGAGCGCGCCCGCACCGTGCTGCGCAACCTGGAGCGCTTGTCACGGCGGCCCGCGGTGCAGCTCGGCCGCGTGCCGCCCTGAGCCGGCCGCGTCAGGCCGCCGGGTCGCGGTAACGGGCCTCGTCCAGGCGCCCTTCGGCGCGCGCCACGACCACCGTGACGGCGGCGTCGCCGGTGACGTTCACCGCCGTGCGCAGCATGTCCAGCAGGCGGTCCACCCCCCAGATCAGGCCGATCGCTTCCAGGGGCAGGCCGATTTGCTGGAGCACCAGGGTGAGTGTGATCAGGCCGATGCCGGGCACGCCGGCGGCCCCGATCGAGGCCAGGGTGGCGGTGAGGATCACGGTCAGGAACTGGCCGAGGCCGAGGTCGACGCCGTAGACGTTGGCGACGAACACCGCCGCCACGCCCTGCATGATCGCGGTGCCGTCCATGTTCACCGTCGCGCCCAGCGGCAGGGTGAAGGCGGCGACCGACTCGGAGACGCCCAGGCGCGTCTGCACCGTGCGCAGCGTCACCGGCAGGGTGGCGTTGCTGCTCGAGGTGCTGAAGGCGAACAGTTGCACGGCGCGCAGCTTGGCGAAGAACGGCCTCACCGGCAGCCGCGCCAGCCCCTTGACCAGGCCGCCGTAGACGAGGGCGACGTGCAGCAGCAGCGCGCCGGCCACGGTGCCGGCGTAGCGCGCCAGCGCCCACAACGCTTCCAAGCCTTCCACGGCGAAGGTGCGGGCGATCAGGCAGAACACGCCCAGCGGCGCGGCCGCCATCACCATCATCACCAGGCGCAGCAGGGTTTCGTTGAGCTCGTCGAACAGCGCCTTGAGTTTCGGCGCGCCGCCGGGCGCGCGGCTCATCGCCAGGCCGAACAGCAAGGCGAACACGATCACGCCCAGCATCTGTCCCTCGACCATGGCGGCGAGCGGGTTTTCCGGGACGAGGTCGAGGAACACCCGCCCGAGCGGCGGGGCCTCGGGGGGTTGGAAGTCCACCGACTCCGGCCGCGCCAGGCCGGCGCCCGGGCGCACGGCCGCGGCCAGGGTCAAGGCCAGCGTCACGGCCACGGCGGTCGTCGCCAGGTACAAGGCGAGGGTGCGCGCCGCCAGCCGCCCCAGCGCCGCGCCGCCGCCCAGGCCGCTCACCCCCCACACCAGTGAGACGAACACCAGCGGCACCACCAGCATCTTCAACGCCGCGACGAACAGGGCGCCGCCGATTTGCAGCACGCCGTCCACCAGCTGCTCGCGCAAGGCCCCCTCGCCGGCGAACGGCGCCAGCGCCAGCCCCACCACCAGGCCGGCGAGCAGGGCCAGGAGGACGCGGCGGGTGAGGGCCGCGCCGGCGTCCGGGGCGGCGCTCACAGCGCCGCCAGGGCCGCCGCGTAGTCGGGTTCGGCGGCGATCTCGTCGACCAGCTGGGCGTGGCGCACGGTGTCGGTCTCGTCCAGCACCAGCACCGCCCGCGCGGTGATGCCCTCCAGCGGCCCGTCCACCAGCAGCACGCCGTAATCCTTGGCGAACTGCCGCGAGCGCATCATCGACAGCGGCACCACGCGGTCCAGGCCCTCGGCCTGGCAGACGCGCCGCTGGGCGAAGGGCAGATCGGCCGAGATCAGCAGCACCCACACGTCCGGGTGGGCCTGCGCCTCGGCGTTGAAGCGCCGCGCCGAGGCGAGGCACACGGAGGTGTCCAGGCTGGGGAAGATGCTCAGCACCTTGCGTTTGCCGGCGAAGTCCGCCAAGCTCACGTCGGCGAGATCGTTGCGCACCAGGCGGAAATCGGGCGCCCGGCTGCCGACCGTCGGCAATTCGCCGTGGGTGTGCACCGGCGTGCCTTTGAAGTGAATCGTGGCCATGTCGTTTCCTCCTCTGAGCCGCTCCGGCCCCACGGCGGGCCAGTCTACCATCCTGCCCGGCGGGGCGGCCTGATGGCGCGCAGCGCCGGTTCCAAGCGCTGGCTGGCCGAGCACCGCCGCGATCGCTTCGTGCAGCAGGCGCGCCGCGAGGGCTACCGTTCGCGGGCGGTCTACAAGCTGGCCGAGATCGACCGCCGGCGCAAGCTGTTGCGGCCGGGCGCCTGCGTGGTGGATCTCGGGGCGGCGCCGGGCGGCTGGTCGCAGTACGCCGCCGAGCGGGTCGGCGCGCGCGGACGGGTGGTGGCCTGCGACCGCCTGCCGATGACGCCGCCCGCCGGCGTGACCTTCATCCAGGGCGATTTCCAGGAAGAGGCGGTGCTCGCGGCCGTGCTCGAGGCGCTCGCCGGCCGGCCGGTGGACGTGGTGCTTTCGGACATGGCGCCCGACCTGTCGGGGGTGGCCGCGGTGGACATCCCGCGCGCCCTGCACCTGGTCGAGCTGGCCCACGACCTGGCGCGGCGGGTGCTGCGGCCGGGCGGCGCGTTTCTGTGCAAGCTGTTCCAGGGCTCGGGCAGCGACGCCTTTCTCGCTGCGTTGCGGGCCGACTTCGCGAGCGTGCGCGTGCTCAAGCCCGAGGCCTCGCGCGACCGCAGCCGCGAGGTCTACGTCCTGGCCGAGGGGCGCCGCGGCGGGAACTGAATGTGCTAGAGTGGTCTAATCCCTGGCCGCCGCGCGGGGCCGGTGCGGCCACGGCCGCCCGGCGGCGGGCGGTGTCGCAGACGTAACGGAAGGGCCGGCGCCGGCCGGCCGAAGAGGGCGTACCTTGAACGACTTGATGAAAAACCTGTTGTTGTGGACCGTCATCGCGGTGGTCCTGATGCTGGTCATCCAGAACCTCGGCGGCCATGCGGTCGGCGAGCGGTCGATGGCCTATTCCGATTTCCTCGACCAGGTGGAGGCCGGCCAGGTCGAACGCGTGGTCTTCGACGCCAGCGGCCGCGAGATCACCGGTCGCCTCAAGAGCGGCGACGTGTTCGTCACCTACAGCCCGGAAACCGACAACAAGGCCTTGATCGGCGACCTGCGCGAGCACGGCGTGCGCATCGAAGGCCGGGAACCCGAGCGCCAGAGCCTGTTCGGACAGATCCTCATCAGCTGGTTCCCGTTTTTGCTCCTGATCGGCGTGTGGATCTACTTCATGCGCCAGATGCAGGGCGGCGGCGGGCGCAGCGCCATGTCTTTCGGCAAGAGCCGCGCCAAGCTGATGAGCGAAGACCAGGTCAAGGTGACTTTCGCCGACGTGGCCGGCGTCGACGAGGCCAAGGAGGAAGTCCGCGAGCTGGTCGATTTCCTGCGCGACCCGGCCAAATTCCAGCGGCTGGGCGGCACCATCCCGCGCGGTGTGCTGATGGTGGGCTCGCCGGGCACCGGCAAGACCCTGCTGGCGCAAGGCGATCGCCGGCGAGGCGAAGGTGCCGTTCTTCTCGCATCTCCGGATCCGACTTCGTCGAGATGTTCGTCGGCGTCGGCGCCTCGCGGGTGCGCGACATGTTCGAGCAGGCCAAGAAGCACTGCGCCCTGCATCATCTTCATGGACGAGATCGACGCCGTCGGCCGGCACCGCGGCGCCGGGCTGGGCGGCGGCCACGACGAGCGCGAGCAGACCCTCAACCAGCTGCTGGTCGAGATGGACGGCTTCGAGGCAAGGAGCGGCATCATCCTGATCGCCGCCACCAACCGGCCCGACGTGCTCGACCCGGCGCTGCTGCGCCCGGGCCGCTTTCGACCGGCAGATCGTGGTCGACCGCCCCGACCGCGAGGGCCGGAGCCCAGATCCTGCAAGGTGCACATGCCAAGGGCAAGCCGATCGCCCCGGCATCGACCTGGCGTGCCCTGGCCGGCCAGCGCCCGGGCTTCTCCGGCGCCGACCTGGCCAACCTGGTCAACGAGGCGGCGCTGTTCGCCGCGCGCGCCAACAAGCGCCAGGTGGACATGGAGGACTTCGAGCGCGCGAAGGACAAGATCATGATGGGGGCCGAGCGCCGCTCGATGGTGATGAGCGAAGAGGAAAAGCGCCTCACCGCCTACCACGAGGCCGGCCACGCGATCGTCGGACGCTGCTGCCCGACCACGACCCGGTGCACAAGGTGACGATCATCCCGCGCGGCCGTGCGCTGGGGGTGACGATGCAGCTTGCCCGGAGGAGCGACACGCTACAGCCAGGCCAAAGAACGGCAGCCTGGAGAGCACGCATCTGCGGTCGCTGTACGGCGGGCGGGTCGGCCGAGGAGATGATCTTCGGCCCGGACGCGGATGACCACCGGGGGCGCCGAACGACATTCGAGGTGGCCACCGACATCGCGCGCAACATGGTCACCCAGTGGGGCCTGTCGGACACCCTGGGGCCGCTGGCCTACGGCGAAGAGGACGGGCGAGGTTTTCCTCGGGCGCAGCCGTGACCACGCCACCAGCAACGTCTCGGACGCAACGATGCCCACGGCATCGACGCCGAGGTGCGCGCGCATCGTCGACGCGCAACTACGC
This sequence comes from Gammaproteobacteria bacterium, assembly GCA_026004975.1. Taxonomy (GTDB): domain Bacteria; phylum Pseudomonadota; class Gammaproteobacteria; order HTCC5015; family HTCC5015; genus BPKE01. The sequence goes on along the minus strand of BPKE01000002.1, from coordinate 309,866 downwards.
GCTCGCGCGCCGCCAGTTGCTCGAGGAGAACATCGGGACAAAGCTGCATCGCGCATGGCCGAGGCGCTGCTCGAAGTACGAGACGCTCGACGCCGAGCAGATCGAGGCGATCATGGCCGGCAAGCCCGTCCCGCCGCCGGCCGGCTGGGACAGCGGCGACGATCCGCCGCCGCGCGCCACGGGCGGCCGCGCCGCCGAAGCGGACGAGGACGAAACCGGGCGGGGCACCCTGGGTGGACCGGCCAGCCTGCACTGAGGCCGAACCGGTCCTGGATTGCGCCGGCAAGCGGCTGGTCCTGGACCGGCCGCGGGTGATGGCGATCCTCAACGTCACCCCGGACTCGTTCTACGACGGCGGGCGTTATCACCGTCTGGACGCCGCCCTGGCCCGCGCCGAGGCGCTGGTCGAGGGCGGCGCCGACCTCATCGACGTCGGCGGCGAATCGACGAGGCCCGGGGCGGCGCCGGTGTCCGACGAGGAGGAAATCGCCCGCGTCGTGCCGGTCATCGAGCATCTCGCCCCGCGCCTGCCCGTTCCCCTGTCCGTGGACACCAGCAAACCCGCGGTCATGCGGGCCGCCGTCGCCGCCGGCGCCGGCATGATCAACGACGTGCGCGCCCTGCGCCTGCCCGGCGCGCTCGAGACCGCCGCGGCCTTGGGCGTGCCGGTGTGCCTGATGCACATGCAGGGTGAACCGGCGACCATGCAGCAGCGACCCCGGTACCGGGACGTGGTGGGCGAAGTGCTCGGTTTTCTGCAGGAACGGGTCGCCGCCGCCGTCGCCGCCGGCCTGCCGCGTGCGCGCCTGATCCTCGATCCGGGTTTCGGTTTCGGCAAGACGTTGGCGCACAACTTGGCCCTGTTCGCCGCCTTGCCGCGTTTCGTCGCCACCGGCCTGCCGGTGCTGGTCGGCGTGTCGCGCAAGTCGATGCTCGGCCAACTGGCCGCGGCGCGCCTCGGCCTGGCCGAAGCGCCGCCGCCCGAGGCGCGCCTGGCGGCCAGCCTCGGCGCCGCGGTGCTGGCCGCGACGGCCGGCGCCCGCCTGCTGCGGGTGCACGATCCGGCCGAGACGCGCCAGGCGCTGTTGCTCTACGAAGCGCTGTCCGAGTTGACGCCGGCCGGCGGCACGCCTGTAGAATCTGCGAGCGGGACCTGCTGAGGGGAAGACCATGGCACGGAAATATTTCGGCACGGACGGGGTCCGGGGCCGCGTCGGGGCCTCGTTGCTCACGCCCGAATTCGCCCTGAAGCTCGGCTGGGCGGCCGGCCGCGTGTTCGCCGAGCGTTGCGGGGGGCGTCCGGTCCTGATCGGCAAGGACACGCGCATTTCCGGCTACCTGTTCGAATCGGCCCTGGAAGCCGGCCTGAGCGCCGCCGGCGTGGACATCCTGTTGCTCGGCCCGCTGCCAACCCCCGGCATCGCCTATCTCACCCGCACCCTGGGCGCCTGCGGCGGTGTCGTGATCAGCGCTTCACACAATCCGTACTACGACAACGGCATCAAGTTCCTCGCCGCCGGCGGCGACAAGCTCTCCGACGAAATGGAAGCGCGCATCGAGGCCCTGCTCGATGCGCCGCTGGTGTGCCAGCCGGCCGACGCGCTGGGGCGCGCGCGCCGCCTGGTCGACGCCCGCGGCCGCTACATCGAGTGGTGCAAGAGCCGCTTCGCCGACGATCTCGACCTGCGCGGCCTGAAGCTGGTGGTGGATTGCGCCCACGGCGCCGCCTATCACTGCGCGCCGGCGGTGTTCGCCGAGTTGGGCGCCGAGGTCGAGGCCATCGGCGTGGCGCCCAACGGTTTGAACATCAACGCCGGCTGCGGCGCCACCGCGCCGCAGGCGCTGGCCGAGCGGGTCCGGGCCTGCGGCGCCGACGCCGGCATCGCCCTGGACGGGGACGGCGACCGCTTGATCATGGTCGACGCCCAAGGGCGCATCCGCGACGGCGACGCCTTGCTGTATCTGCTCGCCCGGGACCGCCGGGCCCGCGGCTTGCCGCTCGGCGGCGTGGTCGGCACGGTGATGAGCAATCTGGCGCTGGAGCAGGCGCTGGCGGCGCTCGGCATCCCCTTCGTGCGCACCGCCGTGGGTGACCGCCACGTGATGGAAGAACTCAAACGGCGCGGGTGGATGCTCGGCGGCGAGACCTCCGGCCACTTGATCGTGCGCGACAAGGCCCCTTGCGGCGACGGCATCGTCGCCGCGCTGCAGGTGCTGGAGGTGATGCGGCGCAGCGGGTGCGCCTTGCATGCGCTGTTGCACGACTGGGCGCCCTGCCCGCAGGTGCAGCGCAACGTGCCCTGGCCGCGCGGCACCGATCCGGCGCGGTTGCCCGAGCTGGCCGCCGCCGTCGCCGAAACCGAGCGGGCCCTGGCCGGTCGCGGCCGGGTGCTGCTGCGGCCCTCGGGCACCGAGCCGGTGCTGCGCATCCTGCTCGAAGGCGAAGAAGAAGACCGCCTCGGCGCGCTCGCCGAGCAACTCGTCGAGCGCGCCCGGGCGGCGACGGAAACCGAGACCCAGGAGACGGCATGATGACATTCGTTCCGATGCGTTCTTGCGCCTGGTCGCTCATGGCGGCCTTGCTCGTCGCCTGCGCCGGCAACGGCTCGTCCGGCGGCGGTGCGTCCTCGTCCGGCGGTGCCGCTTCGAGCGCGTCTTCTTCCTCCTCGCAAGCGGCGCAGCCCGAGACCGGCAATCCGGCCGTCAACCAGGTCGGCTACCGCGTCGAAGGACCGAAATTCGCCACCCTGCGTGCGGACGACGCCCAACCCTTGACCTGGGTGCTCTACCAAGGCGAGAACGAGATCGCCTCCGGCCAGACCGAGGTGATCGGCTTCGACGACACGGCCGGCGCGGCCGTGCACCGCATCGATTTTTCCGCCGTCACCACCGAGGGCGAGGATTTCGTGCTCGCCGTGGGCGAGCGGCGCAGCCACCCCTTCGCCATCGGCCGCGGGCTGCTGGCGCCGGTCTACTACGACGCCCTGCGCTACTTCTATCACAACCGCAGCGGCATCGAGATCGAAACACAGTACACCGGCGGCGGCAAAGGGTCTTACGCGCCGGATGCCGCCTGGGCGCGGCCGGCCGGTCACGTCAACGTCCCGCCCAACCGGGGCGACAACGACGTGCCGTGCTGGCCCGGCACGTGCGATTACATCCTGGACGTGCCCAAGGGCTGGTACGACGCCGGCGACCACGGCAAATACGTGGTCAACGGCGGCATCTCGGTATGGAAACTGCTGAACGCCTACGAGCGCGCCGTGCACATCGACGGCGCCGCCGGCGCCCTCGGCGCCGACGACCTCAACCTGCCCGAGAGCGGCAACGGCGTGCCCGACCTGCTCGACGAGGCGCGCTGGGAACTGGAATTCCTGCTCGCCATGCAGGTGCCGGAGGGCCAGCCACTGGCCGGCATGGCGCACCACAAGATGCACGACGACCGCTGGACCGGGGCGCCGCTCGCGCCGCACGAAGACCCGCGCCAGCGCTATCTGATTCCGCCGACCACCGCCGCGACCTTGAACCTCGCCGCGGCCGCCGCCCAGTGCGCGCGCGTCTGGCGCGATTTCGACGCGGCCTTCGCCGACCGCTGTCTTGCCGCCGCCGAGCGCGCCTGGGACGCCGCCAAGGCCAACCCGAGCCGTTTGCACGACCCCGCGAACTGTCCCGCGCTTCAGGACGAGAACGGCAACGCCTTGCAGTGCGACAGCGGCGGTGGCGGATACGGCGACTCGAACGTCGACGACGAGTTCTTCTGGGCCGCCGCCGAGCTGTGCCTGACCACCGCCGCGGCCGAGTACTGCGACGAGGCCGCGGCGCATGCCTACACGCGCAGCGATTACGCCTGGCCCGACACGGAAATCCCCGGCGCGATCTCCCTCGCCGTCGTCGCGGCCGACCACACCGCCGCCCTGCGCGAGGCGGCGCGCACGCGCCTGATCGCGCTCGCCGACCAGCGTTTGGCCGCGGCCGAGGCGAGCGGCTACGACATCCCGCTGGGGTCGAGCGATTTTCCGTGGGGGTCGAACAATTTCCTCATCCACCGCTTGAGCCTGTTCGCGCTGGCCCACGATTTCACCGGCGAGGACCGCTACCGGGCGGCCTTCGAGCGCGGCCTGGATTACCTGTTCGGGCGCAACGCCTTGTCCCTCTCCTATGTCACCGGCCACGGCGACCAAGTCGTGACCCAACCGCACCACCGGCACTGGGCCGGCGCCCTCGACCCGAGTTATCCCTGGGCGCCGCCCGGGGCGCTCGCCGGCGGCGCCAACAACGGCCTGCAGGATCCGGTCGCCCAGGCCGAGCTCGCCGACTGTGTGGACCGGCCGCAGACCTGTTTCATCGACGACCACGGCTCTTGGTCGACCAACGAGGTGGCGATCAACTGGAACGCGGCCCTGGTCTGGGCCATGGCTTACCGCCTGGCGCTCGACCCGGCGCCGTGACCGCCGCGGCCGGCCGTTGATTTCGCGGCCGGCCGCAGGTACCATTTGCCGCCTTTTCACGGACCTGCCAGAGGAGGATCGCCGATGCGCCGGCCCTTGGTCGCGGGCAACTGGAAGATGAACGGCACGCGCAGCAGCGTGGCCGCGCTCGTCGATGGCATCAAGGCCGGCATCGACGGCGTGACCGCCGAGGTCGTCGTCTGTCCCGCCTACGTGTTCCTCGACCAGGTCCGCGCCGCGCTGGCCGGCGGTCCGATCGGACTGGGCGCGCAGGACGTCTGCGACCGCGACGAAGGCGCTTTCACCGGCGAAGTCTCCGGCCCGATGCTGGCCGAGAGCGGTTGCAACTGGGTGATCGTCGGCCATTCCGAGCGCCGCCAGTACTACGCCGAGAGCGACGCCCTGGTGGCCGCCAAGTTCGCCGCCGCCCGCCGCGCCGGCCTGACGCCGATCCTGTGCGTCGGCGAAACGCTCGAGGAGCGCGAGGCCGGCCGCACCGAGCAGGTCGTCGAGCGGCAACTGGCGGCGGTGGCCGAGCACAACGGCGCCGCGGCGTTCGCCGAGGGCGTCATCGCCTACGAGCCGGTGTGGGCGATCGGCACCGGCAAGACCGCCAGCCCCGAACAGGCCCAGGCCGTGCACGCCTTCGTCCGCGACTGGCTGCGCGCGCGGGCCGGCGCCGCCGTCGCCGAGGCCGTGCGCATCCTCTACGGCGGCAGCGTCAAGGGCGCCAACGCCGCCGAGCTGTTCGCGCAGCCGGACATCGACGGCGGACTGATCGGCGGGGCCTCCCTGAAGGCCGAGGAATTCCTCACCATCTGCCGCGCGGCGGCTTGAGGCAGCGCCCATGCACGTGTTCCTGCTCGCCATCCACGTCCTGCTCGCCCTGGCCCTGATCGGCCTGGTGCTGATCCAGCACGGCCGCGGCGCCGACGCCGGGGCCGCCTTCGGCAGCGGGGCCTCCGCGACCGTGTTCGGTGCGCGCGGTTCGGCGAGCTTCCTCACCAAGCTGACCACGGGCCTGGCCTTCGCCTTCTTCGCCAACAGCCTCGCCCTGGCCTATCTTTCGGCCCACCAGTCCGAGCAACCGAGCCTGGTCGAGCGCGCCTACCAGCAGGAGGCCGCGGCCGCGCCGGCCGAGCCCGCGGCCGACGCCGAAGCGCCGGTGGCCCCGGCCGACGGCGAGGCGCCGCCCGCGCCGGCCGCAACCGCGCCGAGTGCCGAGGGGGAACCGGAGGGCGCGGCGCCCGTCGAACCTTCGTCCTGAATCCGCATGCCGATGTGGTGGAATTGGTAGACACGCTGTCTTGAGGGGGCAGTGGCGCAAGCCGTGCCGGTTCGAATCCGGCCATCGGCACCAAAACGAGAGCGAACCCCGGCCCGGCGCCGGGGTTCGCTTTTTTGCGCGCCGCCGGGGTTTTGACTTGCCCGGCGGTTTTCCTCCAGTATTGAGTGCATCGAGGCGCAGGACGCGATCCCGTCGGGGGGTGGTCGATGCTCGACGCTTACTTGCCGGCCCTGGTGTTCCTCTTGGTCGCCGCGGCGCTCGGTCTGGGGCTGCTCGCCGCCGGCCTGCTGCTCGGGCCGCGCCGCCCCGACCCGGCCAAGGACGGGCCCTACGAATGCGGCTTCGAACCTTTCGGCGACGCGCGCTTGAAGTTCGACGTGCGCTACTACCTGGTCGCCATCCTGTTCATCGTCTTCGATCTGGAGATCGCCTTCCTCTTTCCCTGGGCGGTGGCGGCCAAGCAGCTGCCGGCCGCCGCCTTCGTCGCCGCCGGCCTGTTCCTGGCGGTGCTCGGCGTCGGTTTCGTCTACGAGTGGCGCAAGGGGGCGCTGGAATGGGACTGAGCGGCGAAGCGGTGCGCTTTCCCTGGCTCGAAGAGGGCGTCGAGCTCGACGACGCGCTCTACGACCGCGGCTGGGTGACGACCACCGCCGATGCCCTGATCAACTGGGCCCGCACTGGCTCCTTGTGGCCGGTGACCTTCGGCTTGGCCTGCTGCGCGGTGGAAATGATGCACGCCGGGGCGAGCCGCTACGACCTGGACCGCTTCGGGGTGGTGTTCCGGCCCAGCCCGCGCCAGTCGGACGTGATGATCGTGGCCGGGACCTTGTGCAACAAAATGGCCCCCGCCCTGCGCAAGGTCTACGACCAGATGCCCGAACCCAAGTGGGTGATCTCCATGGGCTCCTGCGCCAACGGCGGCGGCTACTACCATTATTCGTACTCGGTGGTGCGCGGCTGTGACCGCATCGTTCCGGTGGACATCTACGTGCCCGGCTGCCCGCCGACCGCCGAGCAACTGCTCTACGGCGTGCTGCAACTGCAGAAGAAGATCCGCCGGCGGCGGGCGCGCTTCGGGCGCTTCGCGCTGGGGGGGGCGGCATGACCCTGGCCGAGGCCCTGCGCGCGCGCTTTCCGAACGCCGAGCCGGCGCGGCACGCCGCCGGCTGGTGCCTGACCGTGCCGGCCGCCGAATGGCGGCCGACCGCCGAGGCCCTGCGCCGCGAGGCGCCGTTCGATTTCGAGCAGCTCATGGACCTGGCGGCGGTGGATCATCTGCACTACGGGCAGACCGAGTGGACCACCCACGCGGCCACCGCCGGCGGCTTCTCGCGCGGCGTGGACGCGCGCGCCGGCGCGCGCTTCACCGGCGAACCGCCGCCGCCTGCGCGGCCGGTGCCGCGGCGCTTCGCGGTGGTCTGCCAGTTGCTGTCGGTGTCGCGCAACCAGCGCTTGATGCTCAAGACCTGGGTCGAGGACGACGCCGACCCGCGGCTGGACTCGCTGGTGCCGGTGTGGCCGTCGGCGAACTGGTACGAACGCGAAGCCTTCGACCTGTTCGGCATCGTCTTCGAAGGCCATCCGGACCTGCGGCGCATCCTCACCGACTACGGCTTCATCGGCCATCCCTTCCGCAAGGACTTCCCGCTGGTCGGGCGCGAGGCGCTGCGCTACGACCCGATCGAGCGGCGCATCGTCCACGAACCGGTGGACATCGAACCGCGGGTGCTCGCGCCGCGGGTGATCCGCGAGGATTTCCCCTTGCCCGGTCCGGCGTCGCGGGAGGAGGGCTGAGCGGTGCCCGAGCTGCGCAACTACACGCTCAACTTCGGGCCGCAGCACCCTTCGGCGCACGGGGTGTTGCGCCTGGTGCTGGAGATGGACGGCGAGGTCGTGCTGCGCGCCGACCCGCACATCGGCCTTTTGCACCGGGCCACGGAAAAGCTCGCCGAGTCCAAGCCCTACAACCACAGCATCGGCTACATGGACCGGCTCGACTACGTGTCGATGATGTGCAACGAGCACGCCTACGTGCTGGCGATCGAGAAACTCGCCGGCATCGAGGTGCCGTTACGCGCCCAGTACATCCGCGTCATGTTCGACGAGCTCACGCGCATCCTCAACCACTTGCTGTGGCTGGGGGCCCACGCGCTGGACCTGGGGGCGATGAGCGTCTTTCTGTACTGCTTCCGCGAGCGCGAGGCGATCTTCGACGCCTACGAGGCGGTCTCCGGCGCGCGCATGCACGCGACCTATTACCGGCCGGGCGGGGTCTATCGCGACCTGCCCGAGTCGATGCCCAAGTACGCGCCGTCCAAGTGGAAGAGCCAGGCCGAAGTCGATCGCTTGAACGAGGCCCGCTCGGGCAGCCTGCTCGATTACATCGAGGCCTTCATCGACGACTTCCCTTCCAAGGTGGGACGAATACGAAACGCTGCTCACCGACAACCGCATCTGGAAGCAGCGCACGGTCGGCATCGGCGTGGTGTCGCCGGAGCAGGCCCTGGCCTGGGGCTTCAGCGGCCCGATGCTGCGCGGCTCGGGGGTCGCCTGGGACCTGCGCAAGACACAGCCCTACGCGGTCTACGACCGTCTCGATTTCGAGGTTCCGATCGGCCGCAACGGCGACTGCTACGACCGCTACCTGGTGCGGGTGGCCGAAATGCGCCAGTCGGCGCGCATCGTCAAGCAGTGCGTCCAGTGGCTGCGCGCCAACCCGGGGCCGGTGCGTTGCGACGATCCGAAAGTGACGCCGCCGCCGCGCGAGCGCATGAAGGCGGACATGGAGTCGCTGATCCACCACTTCAAACTGTTCAGCGAGGGTTACTGCCTGCCCGAGGGGGAGGTGTACGCGGCCATCGAGCACCCCAAGGGCGAGTTCGGCGTGTATCTGGTGTCGGACGGCGCCAACAAGCCGTACCGCCTGAAGCTGCGCGCCGCCGGTTTCCCGCACCTGGCGGCGCTGAACGAAATGGTGCGCGGCCACATGCTGGCCGACGTGGTGGCGGTGCTCGCGACCTTGGACATCGTTTTCGGCGAGATCGACCGGTGAGGGTGGAGCATGGCATCTGAAACCGTGCAGGCGGCGTTGCCGCCGGCGGTGGTCGAGCGCATCGAGCGCGCCGCCGCCAAGTTTCCACCGGGCTGGCGGCAGAGCGCGGTGCTGGAAGCCTTGACGGCCGTCCAGGAGCACAACGGCGGGCATCTGACGGTGCCGTTGATGGACGCGGTCGCCGAGGTGCTCGGCATGCCGCCGGTGGCGGTGTACGAGGTGGCGGGCTTCTATTCGATGCTGGAGACCGAGCCGGTCGGTCGGCATTGCATCGCGGTGTGCACCAACCTGTCGTGCATGCTGCGCGGCGCCGAGGCGATCGTCGCCCACCTCGAGCGCCGGCTGGGGGTGCGCCTCGGCCAGAGCACGCCCGACGGGTTCTGGTACCTGAAGCGCGAAGAGGAGTGCCTGGCCGCCTGCTGCGCGGCGCCGGTGATGCAGATCGACCACCGCTATCACGAGCGGCTCACGCCCGAGGCGGTCGACGCCATCCTCGACGACATCGAACGGGAGGCCGGCCGGTGAGCGACGCACCGCGGGTGGTCACCGCCACCTTCGATCTCGATCCGCCGTGGTCGCTGGACAGCTACCGGCGCGTCGGCGGCTGGACGGCCTGGGAAACGGTGCTCGGCGAGCGCCGCGACCCGGCGGCGCTGGTCGAAGCGCTCAAGGCCTCGAAGCTGCGCGGCCGCGGCGGCGCGGGTTTCCCGACCGGCGTCAAGGCCGGCTTCATGCCGCGCGACGGCGCGCGGCCCAATTACCTGGTGTGCAACGCCGACGAGAGCGAACCGGGCACCTGCAAGGACCGCGACCTGCTGCGCTTCAACCCGCACGCGGTGCTCGAAGGCATGGCGCTGATGGCCTACGCGATCGGCGCCCAGGTGGCCTACTGTTACCTGCGTGGCGAGTTCCGCCACGAGCCCGGCGAACGCTTCGAGGCGGCGCTCGCCGAAGCCTACGAGGCCGGCCTGCTCGGCCGCGACGTGCTCGGCAGCGGCGTCGATCTGGACATCCACGCCGTCTACGGCGCCGGCGCCTACATCTGCGGCGAGGAGACCGCGCTGCTGGAGAGCGCTGGAGGGCAAGCGGGCCTACCCGCGCTTCAAGCCGCCGTTCCCGGCCGCAGCGCGGCTCTGGCGGCTGCCCGACCACGATCAACAACGTCGAGACGCTGGCGTCGATGCCGGCCATCGTCCGCCGCGGCCCGGACTGGTACGCGGCGATGGGCGTCGAGAAGACGCCGGGGCACCAAGGTGTTCTCGGTCATCGGGCCACGTCGAGCGGCCCGGCAACTACGAGTGCCCGACGGGGATCCCTCTTCGCCGAGCTGCTGAGCGCGGGCCGGCGGCGTCGGCGGGGCGGCGAGCTCAAGGCCGTGATCCCGGGCGGGCTCCACGGTGCCGGTCTGCGCGCCGAGGTGATCATGCCGCTGCGCATGGATACGCCAGTCGCTCGGCCGAGGCCGGCTCGCTGCTGGGCCGGCGCGGTGATCGTCATGGACGAGACACCGGCATGGTGCGCGTGCTCGCGCATCGCGACGCATTCTACCGCGCACGAGTCGCTGCGGCCAGTGCACGCCCTGCCGCGAGGGCACGGGCTGGTTGTACCGGACCTTGCAGCGCATCCGCGCCGGCCGCGGCCGTCCCGAGGACCTGGAGCGGCTGGAGCGCATCGCCGGCGACATGGCCGGCCGCACCATCTGTGCGCTGGCCGACGCCGCGGCCATGCCCGTGCAGAGCTTCCTCGCGCACTTCCGCGACGAGTTCGCCTACTACATCGAGCACGGCCGCAGCCGGGTGGACGGCGCCGCCGAGCCGGCATGAGGGCAGGGCAGATGGCCAGCGATCGACTGAGCGTGATCATCGACGGGCGGACGCTGAGCGCGACGCCGGGGCAGACCATCATCCAGGTCGCCGACGCGGCCGGTGTGTACATCCCGCGGTTCTGCTACCACGAGAAGCTGTCGGTGGTCGCCAATTGCCGCATGTGCCTGGTCGAGGTCGAGAAATCGCCCAAGCCCCTGCCGGCCTGCGCCACGCCGGTCAGCGACGGCATGCGCGTGTACACCCGCTCGCCGCTGGCGCGCCGCGCCCAGCAGGGGGTGATGCGCTTCTTGCTGATCAACCATCCGCTGGACTGCCCGGTGTGCGACCAGGGCGGCGAGTGCGAGCTGCAGGATCTGGCGCTGTGCTACGGCGCCGGCACCGGCGATTACCTGGAGGCCAAGCGCGCGGTGGCCGACGAGGATCTGGGGCCGCTGGTGTCGACCGACATGACCCGCTGCATCCATTGCACGCGCTGCATCCGGGTGCTCGACGAGATCGCCGGCGTGCACGAGCTCGGGGCGACCGGCCGCGGCGACCGCTTGCGCATCGGCACCTTCGCCGGGCGGGCGCTCGAATCGGAGTTGTCCGGCAACGTCATCGACGTCTGCCCGGTCGGCGCCCTGAACAACAAGCCGTTCCGCATGCGTGCGCGGGCCTGGGAGATGGTGGCGCGGCCGGCGGTGTCGGCCCACGACGCCACCGGCGCCCATTTGTATCTGCACAGCCTGCGCGGTGAGATCCTGCGCGCCGTGCCGCGGCGCAACGAGGCGGTGAACGAGGTCTGGCTGGCCGACCGCGACCGTTACGCCTGCCACGGCCTGGCCCATGCCGAGCGGGTCACCGAGCCGCTGATCCGCGACGGCGAGCGCTGGCGGCCGCTGGACTGGGAGACGGCCCTGGACGAGGCGGCGCGGGCCCTGGCGGCGGCGCACGGCGAGGCCGTGGTGCTCGGTTCGCCGGCCGCGCCGCTCGAGGAGGCTGCACCTGCTTTCCGCCCTGGCGCGGGCCCTCGATGCCGCGGGCCTGGATCACCGCCTGGCGCAGGCCGATTTCAGCGACGACGCCTGGGCGCCGCCGCCGGGTTTGGGCTGCACGCTCGCCGAGCTCGAAAAGGTGGATTTCGCCTGGCTGGTCGGCGGCCGCCTGCGCCTGGAGGCACCCCTGATCGCCCTGCGCTTGCGGCGCGCGGCCCGCGCCGGGGCCTGGGTCGCCGCCTGGCACGCCTGCGGTGACGATGGGCACATGCCCTTGGGGCAGGGGCATTGGGCGGCGCCCGACGCGCTGCTGCGCGATCTGCTCGCCGTGGAGGCCGCCCTCGCCGGCGGCAACAAAAGAAGCGCCTGCCGGCGCCGCTGGCCGAGCTGGCGGCGCGCCTGGCCGAGGCGCGGCGGCCGTGGCTGGCGCTGGGCGCGGGGGCGGTCGGCTGGCCGAACCGCGGCGCGCTGCACGCCGCGCTCGCCCGCCTCGCCCGGCGCCTGGACGCCCCGCTGGCGGTGTTGGGCCCGGGCGGCAACGCGCGCGGGGCCTGGCTGGCCGGCCTGCGGCCGGAGGCGGGGCGGCTGGACGCGCGCCGGGCGCTGGCCGCACCGCGGCGGTTGGTGTGGCTGTGGGGGGTGGAGCCGGAGTACGAGGCCTGGGACGCCGCCGGGGCCGTCGACCACCTTGCCCGCAGCGACACGGTGATCGCCGCCGTGGCCTATGCCGGGCCGGCCATGCGGCGCTACGCCGATCTCATCCTGCCGATCGCGGCGCCCTACGAGACGCCCGGCAGTTGGTTGAACATCGAGGGCCGCCTGGCGCGCGCCGAGGCCGGCGCGCCGCCGCCCGGGGCGGCCCGCGAAGGCTGGCGGGTGCTGGCGGCCCTGGCGGCGCGCCTGGAGCGCCCGGCGCTGGCCTTCGAGCGTTTCGAGGATCTGGCCGCGGCCGCCGCGGCGGCGGTGGCGACGGCCCCGGCCGGCGGCGAGCCCCCGCCGGCCGCGGCGCCGGCGGCCGCGGCCGGCGGATTGCTGCGTGTCGCCGCACCGTCGCCCTACGCCTGGGACGCGGTGCTGCGCCGCGCCGCGCCCTTGCAGGCCACCGCCGAGGGGCGCTGGGCGCGGGCCTTCCACCTCAACCCGCAGACCGCCGCCGAGCTCGGCCTGGAGGCCGGCGCCCGGGTGCGCCTCGAGCAGGACGGCCACGCCTGGCGCGGCGAGCTGCGCCTCGATGCGCGCGTGGCGCCGGGTTGCGTGGTCACCGGCTGGGGCGAGCACGAGCGGCCGCCGCTCGGGCCCGCGGTCGGGCCGGTGCGGCTGGAGGCGGGCGGATGAGCGAGGCGCTGGCGCGCTGGCTCGAGGGGCTGCCGCCGCCGTGGCCGGCGGTGCTGCCGGCCGTGCTGGCGGCGCTGGCGGTGTTCTTGCCCTTGATCCTGGCGGTGGCCTTCCTGACCCTGGCCGAGCGCAAGGTCATCGGCTGGATCCAGTCGCGCATCGGGCCGAACCGGGTCGGCCCGCGCGGCCTGCTGCAACCCTTCGCCGACGTGATCAAGCTGCTGCTCAAGGAAGTGATCGTCCCGGTGCGCGCCGACCGGCCGCTGTACCTCGCCGCGCCGGTGCTGGTGCTGGTGCCGGCCTTCGCCGTGTGGGCGGTGGTGCCGGTGTCCGCCGGCGGTGCGGCCGCGGCGCCGGACGCCGGCCTGCTCTACTTGCTGGCGGTGGCGGCCCTGGGCATCTACGGCGTGATCCTGGCCGGCTGGGCGGCCAACTCCAAGTACGCCCTGCTCGGGGCGATGCGCGCCGCGGCGCAGATGATCGCCTACGAGGTGGCGCTGGGTTTCGCGCTGGTCGGGGTGCTGATGGCCGCCGGCAGCCTGAACCTTTCGCGCATCGTCGAGGCGCAGGCGGGCGGGCCGTGGTGCTGGTATCTGTGGCCGATGGCGCCGCTGGCCGTCGTCGCCTTCCTGTCGGGGGTGATGGAGACCAACCGCGCGCCGTTCGACGTCGCCGAGGGGGAGTCGGAAATCGTCGCCGGTTTCCACGTCGAGTACTCGGGGATCGCGTTCGCGCTGTTCTTCCTCGCCGAGTACGCGAACATGATCCTGGTGAGCCTGCTCAACGCGCTGTTGTTCATGGGCGGCTGGCGCTCGCCCTTCGAGGGCGTGCCGGCGGCGTGGTTGGAGTGGCCGTTGCTCGGCGCCGTGCTCGACCACGGCGCGCACTGGTTGTACCTGAAGACGGCACTGTTGTTGTTCGCCTTCCTCTGGTTCCGCGCCACCTTTCCGCGTTACCGTTACGACCAGATCATGCGCCTGGGCTGGAAGGTGTTCCTGCCGCTGACGCTGTTGTGGTTGCCGCTGATCGCGGCGGCGGTATGGTGGCGGTTGCCGCCGTGGTTCGATTGAGGGGGTGGCGATGCGGCGCTTCCTGAGAGACGTTCTGCTGTGGGAGTTGTGGGGCGGCCTGCTGCTCACCTTCCGGCGCATGCTCGCGGCCAAGGTGACGGTGCAGTACCCGGAGGAGCGCACGCCCAAATCGCGCCGCTACCGCGGGCTGCACGCCCTGCGCCGCTACCCGAACGGCGAGGAGCGCTGCATCGGCTGCAAGCTGTGCGAGGTGGTGTGCCCGGCGCTGGCGATCACCATCGACACCGCGCCGCGCGCCGACGGCACCCGGCGCACCACCCGTTACGACATCGACCTGTTCAAATGCGTGTACTGCGGTTTCTGCGAGGAGGCCTGCCCGGTGGATGCGATCGTCATGACCCGTTACGACGAGTTCCATTTCGAACGCCGTGGCGACCAGGTGATCGACAAGGCCCAGCTGCTCGCGCTGGGTGACCGCCTGGAAGAGGAGATCGCCGCCGACCGCGCCGCCGAGGCCCCCTACCGGTAACCGCCGATGCACATCCCCGCCGTCCTGTTCTACGCCCTCGCGGCGCTGGCGCTGGTCACGGCCCTCGGCGCGGTCGGCACCCGCCATCCGGTGCACGCGGTGCTGTATCTCGCCGCCTGCCTGGTGGCCAGCGCCGGGCTGTGGCTGCTCCTGGAAGCCGAGTTCCTCGCCCTGGTGCTGGTGCTGGTGTACGTGGGCGCGGTGGTGGTGTTGTTCCTGTTCGTGGTGATGATGCTCGATGTCGATGCCGCGGCCCTGCGCCGGGGGTTCGTGCGGCACTTGCCGCTGGCGGTGCTGGGGGCGGCGCTGGTGGCCTGGCCGTTGCTGCGCGGGGTCGGCCCGTGGCGGCTCGATGCGGCCCTGTGGCCGGCGCCGCCGGCACGCGGCGACGCCTACAGCGACACCCTGGCGTTGGCCCAGGCCCTCTTCGGCGAGCACCTGCTCGCCTTCGAGTTGGCCGGTGTCCTGTTGCTGGTCGCGATCGTCGCCGCCATCGCCCTCGCCCGCCACCGCCGCCGCGACGTCAAGCGGCAGGATCCGGCGGCGCAGGCGGCGGTGCGGCCGGCCGAGCGGTTGCGCCTGCTGCGCGATCTTGGCGGGGAGCGGCGGCGATGACGCCGGTCGGCCTGGGGCATTACCTGGCGCTGGCGGCGCTGTTGTTCGGCATCGGCGTGTTCGGCCTGATCGCGAACCGGCGCAACCTGATCGTGGTGTTGATCAGCATCGAGCTGATGCTGCTCGCGGTGAACACGAACTTCGTCGCGTTCGCCCGCTTCCTGGACGACCCGGGCGGCGCGGTGTTCGTGTTCTTCAACCTGACGGTGGCCGCGGCCGAGTCGGCGGTCGGGCTGGCCATCCTGGTGGTGGTGTTCCGGCGGCGCGGCGCGATCGACGCCGAACGCCTGGACCGGCTCGAGGGGTGAGGCGATGCTCGGCTGGCACGTGACCCTGTGGACGGCGCCCCTGGCCGGCGCGCTGGTCGCCGGGCTGGGATGCCGGCGGTTGGCGCCGGCCGCGGCCCACGGCGTGACCATCGCCGCGGTGGGCGTCTCCTGCCTGCTGTCCTGGTGGGCGGTGTGGGACACCTGGGTCGCCGGCCGGGTGTTCCACCATCCGCTCTACACCTGGGCGGCCAGCGACGGCCTGGTGTTGCGCATCGGCCTGTTGGTCGACCGGCTCAGCGCGCTGATGGCGGCCACGGTGACCGGCGTGTCCCTGCTGGTGCACGTCTACAGCATCGGCTACATGCGCGGCGACCCGGGTTACAACCGCTTTTTCGCCTACATCGCCTTTTTCACCTGGGCGATGCTCGCCCTGGTTCTGGCCGACGGCCTGCTGCTGTTGTTCGTCGGCTGGGAAGGGGTCGGCCTGGCGTCGTATCTGTTGATCGGCTTCTGGTTCACGCGGCCGCGCGCCGGCGCCGCCGCGCTCAAGGCCTTCCTGCTCAATCGGGTCGGCGACCTCGGGATGGTGCTGGGCATCGCCGTGCTCGCCGCCGCGGCCGGCGCCCTGGATTACCCGAGCCTGTTCGCCGCCGCCGAACGGCTGGGCGGGACGCCGGCGGTGGGCGGCCTGTCGGCGGCCACCGTCGGTTGCGCGCTGTTTTTGTTCGGCGTGGCCGCCAAGTCGGCGCAGATGCCGCTGCACGCCTGGTTGCCGGATTCCATGGAGGGCCCGACGCCGATCTCGGCCCTGATCCACGCGGCCACCATGGTCACCGCCGGGGTGTACCTGGTGGCGCGGCTCGCCCCGCTGTTCGAGCAGGCGCCGGCGGTGCGCACGGCGCTGTTGCTGATCGGTGCGCTCACCGCGCTGGCCACCGGCCTGCTCGGCCTGGTCGAGCGCGACATCAAGCGGGTGATCGCCTTCTCGACCCTCTCGCAACTGGGCTATATGGTCGCGGCGCTGGGCGCCTCGGCCTACGCGGCGGCGATCTTCCACCTGTTCACGCATGCCTTCTTCAAGGCCCTGTTGTTCCTCGCCGCCGGTTCGGTGATCCTCGCCATGCACCACGCCCAGGACCTGGCCGCCATGGGCGGCCTGCGCCGCCGCCTGCCGCTCACTTATTGGACGGCCCTGGCCGGCGTGGCGGCGCTGATGGGCGTGCCGGGCACCTCCGGCTATTTCTCCAAGGAGGCGATCCTCGCCGCGGTGGGCGGCGCGGGCGGCGCGGCGGGCGGCTTCGCGGCGGCCTGCCTGCAGCTCGGCGTGGCGGTGACCGCCCTGTACAGCCTGCGCCTGTTCCTGCTCGTCTTCCATGGTGCGCCGCGCAGTCCGCAGGCCGCGGCGGCGACCGAGCCCGGCGCGGTGGTGACGGTGCCCTTGCTGGTGCTGGCCGTGCCGTCGCTGTTCGTCGGGGCCTCGACGGTGGCGCCGATCGGCGCGGGTTTGTCCGCACTGTGGGCGCTGCCGGCGCCCGAAGGCATGCACGGCGCCGCCGCGGCATTGCGCCACGGCCTGGCGACACCGGCGCCGTGGACGATGCTCGCCGCCGCGGTCGCGGCGTTCTATCTCTGGGGGCGCCGGCCCGGCCCGGCGGCCTTCGAGCGCGCCCGCTGGCTCGCCTGGTTGCGCGCCGGTTACGGTTTCGACGCCTTCTACGAGCGCCTCGTGCCGCGCGCGGTGTTGGCCTGCGGCCGCGGCCTGGCCCGGCGGCTGGAGGCGGCGGTGATCGATGAGACCCTGGTGCACGGCACGGCGCGCCTGGTGCTGTGGCTGGGCGCCGGGCTGCGCCGCTGGCACGCCGGGCGGCTGGACGCCTATGCGCTCGGCACGATCGTCGGAGTGTTGCTGCTGTGGCTGTGGTCGTGACCGCCCCCTGGCCGTGGCTGTCCTGCCTGATCGGCCTGCCGGTGGCCGCCGGCGGCGTGTTGCTCGCCCTGGGCGAGGCGCGCGCCCGGCTCGCTGGGCCGCTCGCCGTGCTGTGCGCCGCCGCCACGGTGCTGCTCGCCGCCTGGCCGCTGGCGGCCGGCTTCGACCCGGCGGCCGGCCTGCAGTGGGCCGAGCGACGGCCGTGGATCGAGGCTTTCGGCGTGCACTGGGCCGTGGCGGTGGACGGGCCGGCGCTGGCCTTGATCCTGCTGACCGCGGCCATGACCCTGGTGGTGGTGCTGCTGGGCGGGACGGTGGCGTATCTCGCCGCCTTCCTGGTCCTCGAAGGGCTGCTCATCGGCGTGTTCGCCGCCCAGGACGCGTTGCTGTTCTACGCCTTTTTCGAGGCCATGCTGCTGCCGATGCTGGTGATCATCGGCGTGTGGGGCGGACCGGCGCGCCGCCGGGCGGCCTTGAAGTTTTTCCTCTACACCTTCGCCGGCTCGGTGTTGTTCCTGGCCGCGGTGTTGTATCTGGCGCGCCGTGCCGGGGGCTTCGACCTGGCCGCTTTCGGCGCCGTGGCGCTCGACCCGATCGAGCAGGCCTGGTTGTTCGGCGCCTTCTTCCTCGCCTTCGCCGTCAAGGTGCCGATGCTGCCCTTGCACACCTGGCTGCCGGAGGCGCACGTCGAGGCGCCGACCGGCGGCTCGGTGATCCTGGCGGCGATCACGCTGAAGATCGGCGCCTGGGGGTTCTTGCGCTTCGCCCTGCCCATCACGCCGCTGGCCTGCGCGGAGTTCGCCGTGCCCGTGGTGGCCCTGTCGCTGGCGGCCGTGGTCTACGTCGGCCTGCTCGCCCTGGTGCAGCGCGACCTGAAAAAGCTCGTCGCCTATTCCTCGATCGCCCACATGGGCTTCGTCACCCTCGGCCTGTTCCTCGGGCCGGCGAGCGCCGCGGCGGGCGCGCCGGATCCGCAGGCCGCCCTGCTCGGCCTGCAGGGGGCGTTCGTGCAGATGATCTCGCACGGCCTGGTGTCGGCGGCGCTGTTCGTGGGGGTCGGCGTGCTGTACCGGCGCACCCACAGCCGCGCCATCGACGCCTACGGCGGCCTGGCGGCGCGGCTGCCGCTGTTCGCGGCGCTGTTCACCCTATTCGCGCTGGCCAACACCGCGGTGCCCGGCACCTCCGGTTTCGTCGGTGAATTCCTGGTGCTGCTCGGCAGCTGGCGCCTGGTGCCGTGGTGGGCGGCGATCGCCGGTTCGACCCTGCTGCTGTCGGCGGCCTACACCTTGTGGATGCTGCGCCGGGTGGTGTTCGGGCCGGTGCCCGCGGCGGCCGCGCCGCTCGCGCCGCTGGACCGCGCCGAGACGGTGGTGCTGGCGGCGCTGGCGGCGGCGGTGCTGATCCTCGGCCTGTGGCCGCAGCCCTTGCTCGCGTTGATCGGCCCGAGTTTGTCCGGCCTCGTCGAAGGGATGTCCGCGCCATGAATCTGCCCCCTTGGTCCGAGCTGTGGCCGCTCGTCCTGCCGGAGTTGGTGTTGCTGGGTGGCGCCTGCGCGGTGCTGCTCGCCGACGCCTTCTCCGTCCGCCGCCACGCGCCCTGGCTCGGCCACCTCGCCCTGATCACGGTCCTGGCCGCCGCCGCGGCGGTCGCGGTGACGCCGCCGGGCGCGACGGCGTTCGGCGGCCAGTTCCTGCTCGACGGCGCCGCGCGCCTGGCCAAGCCGGCGTTGCTGCTGTTCACCGCCGCGGTGTTCCTCTATGCGCGCCGCGCCGCGGCCCGCGCGCCGGGTCTGGGCGGCGCCTACTGGGCCTTGTGCCTGTTGGCGACGCTGGGCCTGTGCGTGTTGTGCTCGGCCGGGCACGTGCTGGTGCTGTACCTGGCGCTGGAGGTCTACGGCGTGTCGGCCTACGCCTTGGTGGCGCTGCGGCGCGGCTCGGTCGCCGCCGCCGAGGCGGCCATGAAATTCTTCGTGCTGGGGGCGCTGGCCTCGGCCCTGTTGCTCTACGGCCTGTCGCTCTGGTACGGCGCCAGCGGCGGCCTGTATCTCACGGCGTTCGCCGCCGGCGCGGCGACGCCGGACGGCCTGGGCCTGCAGCACCTGGGGCTGGCGCTGATCGTCGCCGGGGTCGCGTTCAAGCTCGGCCTGGCGCCGTTCCACTGGTGGCTGCCGGACGCCTACCAGGGCGCACCGGCGCCGGTGACCGCCTTCCTGGCCGGCGCGCCGAAGGTCGCGGCTCTGCTGCTCGCCCTGCGCCTGCTGGTCGAGGGCGGGGGCGGCTTCGCCGCCGACGCCCTGCGCCTGCTGGTGGCGCTGGCGGTGATTGCCCTGGCGGTGGGCAATCTGCTCGCCCTCTGGCAGGACGATCTCAAGCGCATGCTCGGCTATTCGGCCGTCGCCCAGCTCGGTTACGCGGCGCTGGCCCTGGCCGCCGGCGCCCCGGCCGCGGCCTTGTTCTACGTGCTCGTCTATGCGCTGGCGACCCTGGGGGCCTTGGCGGTGTTGCTGGCGGTGTCGCGGCACGGCCGCGAGGCCGCCGCACTCGACGCCTGGGCGGGCCTGGCGGCCTCCCGGCCGGGGGCCGCGGCGGCGATGAGCCTGTGCCTGCTGTCGCTGGCGGGCCTGCCGCCGCTCGCCGGTTTTCACGGCAAGTGGTGGGTGATCCAGGCGCTGCTCGAGCGGGGCTGGACAGGGCTGGCGGTGTACGCCCTGGTGCTCTCGGCGATCGGCGCCTATTACCCGCTCAAAGTGGTGGCGCGCATGGTCTTCGACCCGCCGGCGGCGGCCGCGGCGCCGGCGGCGCGCGACCGCCCGGCGAGCTGGCTGGCCGCCGCCAACGCCGCCGGCGTGCTGGCGCTCGGGGTCTGGCCGGGCGGTTTGCTCGAGGCCTGCCTGGCGGCGTTCTAGGCCGTGCGCGGCTCAGCCGAGGGGCGGGGCCGGGCAGTCCAGGGTTTCGGCGATGGCGCGCAGCAGTTCGGCCTTGCGCCAGTCCAGCGTGCCGTCGGGGGCCCGCGGCGGCGGTGGCCAGGGCGTGCAGCAGGCGGGGCTTGTCCAGCGGGTGCAGCCGGCGCAGGGCGTTCAGCGCCGCCTTGAAGCGCCCGGCGTCCGCGGTCAGCGGGCCCGGTTCCAGGCCCAGCCGCCGGCAGGCGGCGGCCTGGGCGGCGGCGGCCGCTTGCGGGTCGGTCGGCGGCGCGAGCGCCACGGCGGCGACGAGGGCCTGCACCGCCGCGCGGCAGCGGGCGAGCCGCAGCGGCGGCCCGGCGGGGGGTGCGGGCTTGTCCACCGCGAGTTCAACGAGCCGGTGCAGGGCCCATTCCCAGGGCTCGATGCGGCCGTCGGCGCGGATCCGTTCCGCGACGCGGGCGAGCAGCGCGGCCCGGATTTCCGGCGCGGCATCGCGCAGCGTATGCAGGCAGAGATCCAGCAAGGGCAGGCGCAGGCGGGGCTCGAGCGTGGCGACGGCGCGTTCCAGCGGGTCGCCGCCGGCGGCGCCGGGACCGGCGGCCAGCGCCAGGATCACCGCCCGGGCGTCGAGGGGGTCGTGGGCGGCGGCGAGCAACGTTTCGGGCAAGGCCGCCAGCAGTCGGCGCGCCGCGTCCAGATGCTCGGCGCCGAAGGCGCCGCCGGCCAGGGCGGCGGCGACCGCCTCCAGGCGCGGGCGGGGCGGCGTGGCGGCGGCCGGCGGCGGGGGCCGCGGCGGCCCGACGGGGTTCGCGCTGGACGCTGGGGTAACGGCCGTCCCAGTGCGGATCCAGGCGGCGGATGCGCCTGGACAGGGGCGGATGGGTGGCGAGCAGGCCGCTGGACAAGCGCCCGACCGCTTCGGCGATGAAGCAATGGGCGAGGGCCTGGGCGCCGGGGACGCCGAGGCGGGAGCCGACGACCCAGCCGCCGATTTTCTTCAGCGCGCCGGCGATGCCTTGCGGTTGGCGGGTGAACTGGACGGCGGCGGCGTCGGCCAGGAATTCGCGCTGGCGGGAGACGGCGGCGCGCAGCAGGCCGCCGGCGATCGCCCCGAGCAGGCCGAGGGTTTGCAGCGCAAAGCCGAGCGCGTACAGGCCGGCGGCTTGCCGGCGCGCCCGCGGCGCGGCGAGGGCGAGATGGCGGCCGAGCAGTTGCAGCATGAGCAGGCCGTGCTGCAGGCCGATCAGGCGCAGGTTCAGGCGCATGTCGCCGTTGAGGATGTGGGCGAACTCGTGGGCGACCACGCCCTGCAGTTCGTCGCGGTCCAGCAGTTCGAGGGCGCCGCGGGTCACGCCGATGGCGGCGTCCTGCGGGCCGAAGCCGGCGGCCAGCGCGTTGATGGCCGAGTCGTCGATGAGGTACACGGCCGGCACCGGCAGGCCGGCGGCGATGGCCATCTCCTCGACGACGTTGTGCAGGCGTTTGAGCAGCGGGTCGGGGTCGGCGGCGGTGACGCGCCGCGCGCCCAGGGCGGTGAGCACGCCGGCGCCGCCCCAGCGCCGCAACTGTTGCAGCCGCCAGAGGCTGCCGCCGAGGATGAGCAGGGCGAGGCCGCCGGCGATCGCCCCGCGCAGCGCCGGGCCGGGCTCGACGCCGATCGCGAGGCGCAGGAGCTGATCGACGGCGGCGATCAGGGCCACGACCAGCAGCAGGTACAGCGCCACCAGCAGCCGGCTGGAGCGCCGGGCCCGGTCTTGCAGGGCGAAGACGTCCATGGACGCCGGCGGCGCCTCAGAAGCGCACTTGCGGAGCGGCCTGGATGGCTTCGCGGTCGGCGAATTCCAGCGGCGCCGCGTCTTCGCGGAAGCCGAAAAGCCCGGCGAACAGCACCGGCGGGAAACTCTGCCGGAAGGTGTTGAACAGCATGACCGCGTCGTTGTAGGCCTGGCGGGCGAAGGCGATGCGGTTCTCGGTGCTGGTCAGTTCTTCGAAGAGCTGGCGCATGTTCTGGTCGGCCTTGAGCTCGGGGTAGGCCTCGACGACCACCTGGAAGCGGCCGAGCGCCTCGCCGAGGGCGGCCTCGGCGCCGGCCAGCTCGGCCATCACGGCGGCGGCGCCGGGGTTGCCCTCGGCGCGGCGCAATTGCGCGGCGGCGGCGTTGCGGGCTTCGGTGACCCGCTCGAGGGTCTCGCGCTCGTGTTTCAGATAGGCCTTGGCCGTCTCGATCAGGTTGGGGATCAGGTCGTGCCGGCGTTTGAGCTGGACGTCGATCTGGGCGAAGGCGTTGCGGTAGCGGTTTTTCAGCGTCACCAGGTGGTTGTAGACGTAGACCAGGTACACCGCCAGGGCGGCGAGCAGGCCGGGAACGATCCAATCGGACATGTGGCGACTCCTCTGCACCGGAACGGGATGCCCCGGGCGGGAGATCGGCGGCGGCGCGCCCGGCTGTAGGCGGCGCGCGGCCCGCACGGGGCGCGCTTCGAGCTTGCCACAAGCGTGCGGGGGCGGCCAGCTCGGCCGCTGGTTCAAGCGCGCGCGGCCGCGAGGTACCAGCCGCGGCTGCGGTTGACCCAGGCGACCACGGCGAGCATCGCCGGCACTTCGATGAGCACGCCCACGACCGTGGCCAGCGCCGCCGGCGAGTCCAGACCGAACAGGGCGATGGCCGTGGCGACGGCCAGCTCGAAGAAGTTGCTGGCGCCGATCAGCGCCGACGGCCCGGCGACCTCGTGGCGTTCGCCCAGTGCCCGGTTGGCGAGGTAGGCGAGCAGGGCGTTGACGGTGATTTGCACCAGGATGGGCACGGCGAGCAACGCGACGACGAGGGGCTGGGTGAGCAAGGCGTCGCCCTGGAAGGCGAACAGCAGCACCAGGGTGGCGAGCAGCGCGGCCACCGACACCGGGTGGGCGGTGGCCTGCAGGCGCTCGAGCGCGGCCGGGCCGCCGCGCCGCAGGGCGCGGGCGCGCAGGGCTTGGGCGGCCAGCAGCGGCACGACCAGGTAGAGCAGCACCGAGGCGAGCAGGGCCGACCACGGCACGTGCACATCGGTCATGCCCAGCAGCAGGGCCACGATCGGTGCGAAGGCGAACAGCATGATGAGGTCGTTGAGCGCCACCTGGGTGAGGGTGAACAGCGCGTCGCCGCGCACCAGGTGGCTCCAGACGAACACCATCGCCGTGCACGGCGCGGCGGCGAGCAGGATCAGCCCGGCGATGTAGGCGTCGATGTGTTCCGCCGGCAGCCACGGCGCGAACCCTTCGCGCAGGAACAGCCAGGCGAACAGGGCCATGGAGAACGGCTTGACCAGCCAGTTCACCGCCAGCGTCACGCCGATGCCGCGTTTGGCCTGGCGCAGCCGGCCCAGCGCGGTGAAATCGACTTTCAGCAACATCGGCCCGATCATGAGGCCGGTGAGGACGGCGACCGCCAGGTTCACCGAGCCGATCTGCCAGGCGGCGACGGTTGCGACGAGCCCGGGCGCGAGTCGGCCGAGGACGACGCCGGCGAGCATGCAGGCCAGCACCCAGAGCGTCAGATGGCGTTCGAAAAAGCTCATCGCGCCGCGGCCTCCTCGGCTTCGGCCTCGCGGGCGATCGCCGTCAGCCGCTCGCGCAGGGCCAATTCGTCGAGCGCCGCGATCGGCAGGTTGATGAAGGCCTCGATGCGCCGGCGGAGCTGTTCGTAGGCGCGGGCGAAGGCCAGGGCCTGCTCGGCGGGCCCGCCTTCGGCGGCGGCCGGGTCGGGGATCCCCCAGTGGGCGGTGACCGGCCGCCCGGGCCAGACCGGGCAGGTCTCGCCGGCGGCGTTGTCGCAGACGGTGAAGATGAAATCCATGGTCGGTGCGCCCGGCGCGGTGAATTCGTCCCAGGACTTGGAGCGCAGCCCGGCGGTGGGCAGGCCCTTGCGTTCGAGCAGCGCCAGGGCCTGGGGATGCACTTCGCCTTTGGGGTGGCTGCCGGCGCTGTAGGCGCAGAAGCGGCCTTCGCCCAGGTGGTTGAGCAGGGCCTCGGCGAGGATGCTGCGCGCCGAGTTGCCGGTGCAGAGAAAGAGCACGTGGTACACGGTGGAACACTCCTGGGGTGGGCAATGGACGAAGGTGGCGCCGCACAGCTCGGGCCGGCCGCCGCAGCAGTCCTGGAGCAACACCCGCAACAGGGCGCGGGTGCCGACGGCATCGACGGCGTAGCGGATCTGGCGGCCGCGGCGTTCGCTGCGGATCAGCCCGGCGGTCTGCAGGCGGGCCAGATGCGCCGACAGGGTCGAGGTGGGGCAGGCGAGCCGGGCGGCGATGTCGCCGGCGGGCAGGCCGCCGGCACCGTGGTGGGCGAGCAGGCGGAACACCTGCAGCCGCAGCGGGTGGGCCAGCGCCCCGAGCGCGGTGACGGCTTTGTCGATCATGTTTCGTATTTTCCCGAAATATCGAAATGAAAGCCAGCCCGGCTTTGTGCTAGGGTGGCGCGCCGCCTGTCCTGGAGGCCTTCCATGTCCGCGGACCGCCCGCGCGTGATCGTCTTCGACCTCGGTGGGGTGTTGCTCGACTGGGATCCGCGCTATTTGTACGGCGACTGGTTCGATGACCCGGCCGAGTTGGAACGTTTTCTGACGGTGGTCTGCCCGCCGGAGTGGAACCGGCTGCTCGACGCCGGGGCCGATTTCCCGACCGCGGTCGCCGAGCGCGTCGCCCGCTTCCCCGACTACGCCGACGCCATCGAGGCGTATTGGACGCGCTGGGGGGACATGTTGCGCGGGCCGATCGAGGGCACGGTCGCCGTGCTCGAAGCGTTGGCCCGGCGCGGCCGCCAGCGCCTCGCGGCGCTGAGCAACTGGTCGGCGCAGACCTTCCCGCTCGCGCGCGCCCGCTACGATTTCCTGGCTCGGCTCGATCCGATCGTGCTGTCCGGGGAGGAAAAGTGCGTCAAGCCCGACCCGGTCATTTATCGGCGCCTGCTGGCACGGCTCGGCGAGCCGGCCGAGGCCTGCCTGTTCATCGACGATGTGGCCGAGAACGTCGCGGCGGCGGCGCGGCTCGGTTTCCAGACCGTGCACTTCACCGGCCCGGAAGCGCTCGTGGCCGCGCTCGAGCACCGCGGCGTGTTGTGAGCGACCGATCCATGGGCTATGTTCGCTGCGCATCGAGGGCTTTTCGCCGATGAGCGCACCCTGCGTCGCACTCCTGACCGATTTCGGCAGTGACTCGCCGTTCGTGGGCGTGATGAAAGCGGTCGTGCTGCGCCGCGCGCCCGAGGCGCGCGTGCTCGACGTGCACCACGGCGTGACCCCCTTCGACATCGAGGAAGGGGCGTTCTGGTTACAAGCCGCCCTGCCGTATTTGCCGGAGGGGGCGGTGGTCGCCGCCGTCGTCGATCCGGGCGTCGGTACCGCGCGGCGCATCCTCGCCGCCCGCTGCGGCGCACATTGCCTGCTCGCCCCGGACAACGGCTTGTTGCCGCGGGCCCTGGATGGGTGGGCGGCGGTCTACCGGACCCTGGATCTGGCGGCCTTGCAGCGGGCTTTGGATTTACCGGAGCCGTCGGCCACCTTCCACGGCCGCGACGTGTTCGCGCCGGTGGCGGCGGCCTTGGCCGCGGGCCGGCTCGATTTCGCCGACCTGGGTCCGCAGGCGCGGCCGCTGCCGCCGCCGGGGCGGCCCTGGCGGCGTGCGCTCGGCGAGGCGATCGAGGGCTGGGTGGTGAGTGTGGACCGTTTCGGCAATTGCATCACCACGCTGCGCGCGGCCGATCTGCCGCCGGCGCCCGAGGGGGTGGTGCGCTGCGCCGGACGCAGCTTCCGCCGGGTGCGCACCTACGGGGAGGCGGCCGCGGGCGAGGCGGTGGCCCTGATCGATTCTTTCGGCATGCTGGAGCTGGCCGAGGTCCAGGGCGACCTGGCGCGCCGCCTGGGCATCGGTCGCGGGGAAACGGTGCGATGGAGTCCGGCGTGAAGACGCTCGAAGCGTTCGACTGGGCCGCCCACCGCGCCGCGGTGTGGCGTCCGTGGAGCGGCCTGTGGCGGCCCGTGACGCGCATCGACCCGGTGCGCCCGGCGGATCTGTACGGCCTCGACGCGCAGCGCGACGCCCTGTTCGACAATACCCGCCGCTTGCTGGAGGGTCGCGGGGCCGAGCACGCGTTGCTCTGGGGGGCGCGCGGCACCGGCAAGTCGTCGCTGGTCAAGGCGGTGTTCAACGCCCTTGCCGACACCCCCTTGCGCCTGGTGCAGATCGACGACGAGGCGCTGGACATGCTGCCCGAAGTGTTCGACGCCCTGGCCGAGGCCCCCCATGCCTTCATCGTCTTCTGCGACGACATCGGCTTCGGCGGCGAGGAGCGGGCGGCGCGCGCCCTCAAGCGCGCGCTCGAGGGCGGCATCGAGTGCGCCCCGGACAACGTGCGGCTCTACGCGACCAGCAACCGGCGCCACCTCGTGCCCGAGCCGATGGCCGACAACCGGGCCGCGCCGCGCACCGTGGACGACGAGATCCACCCCGGCGACGCCGTCGAGGACCGCCTGGCGCTGGCCGACCGTTTCGGTCTGCGTCTCGGTTTCTACCCGTTCAGCCAGCGTCAGTACCTGGCCCTGATCGACCACCTCGCGCCCGCGCCCGACGAGGCGGCGCGGGACGCCTTGCACCGGCAGGCCCTCGACTTCGCGCGCCTGGCCGGCGCACACAGCGGTCGGGTCGCGCGGCGTTTCCTGCGGCGCCGCGGCGCCGCGTGGTGATGCGCGTGGGGCTGACCGAGGGCTTGTGGGAACGCCCGCCGCCGGCGCTGCGCCGCCGGCCGCGCCTGCTCGGGGCCTTGCGCCTCGCCGTGCATCTGGGCCATGAAATCGGCCACGGCGGCCTGGGGCTGCGCGCCGCCGGGCTGGCCTTCACCACCTTGCTGGCCATCGTGCCGCTGCTCGCGGTGAGCTTCTCGGTGCTCAAGGGCCTGGGCGCGCACGACATGGTGCGGCCGTTGCTGCTGCAGTGGCTGGCGCCGCTGGGCGAGGCGCGCGAAGCGCTGGTCGGGCGCATCATCGCCTTCGTCGACAACGTGCGCGTCGGCGTGCTGGGCTCGGCCGGGGTGTTGTTGCTGTTCTACGGCGTCCTGTCCTTGCTGCAGAAGATCGAAGCGGCGTTCAACGACATCTGGCGTCTGCGCCGCCGCCGCGCCTTGCTGCGGCGCATGGCCGATTATCTGAGCGTGCTGTTCGTCGGCCCGGTGTTGCTGTTCACGGCCGTGGGGCTGAGCGCGACGCTGCTTGCGCGGCGCCGGGGCGGAGGGGCTGTTGGCGCTGGCGCCGATCGGCGCCCTCTACCGCACCCTGCTGTTCCTGCTGCCCTACCTGCTGGTGATCGCCGCGTTCACGTTCCTCTACGTGTTTTTGCCGAACACGGCGGTGCGCTGGCGCGCCGCGCTGGCGGGCGGTCTGGCCGCGGGCCTGCTCTGGCAGAGTGCGGGTTGGGTGTTCACCACCTTCGTCGGCCAGGCGGGGCGTTACACGGCCATCTATTCGGGCTTCGCCGTGCTCATCCTCGGCATGCTGTGGATCTACCTCAACTGGTTGATCCTGTTGATCGGCGCGCAGTTCGCCTACTTCGTGCAACACCCGCGGCGCTTGCGGCGGCCGCCGCAGGTCGCCGCGCCGGTCTGGGTGGACGAATGGACGGCGCTGGCGGTGTACGCCGCCGTCGCCCGCGCCTGGTACGCCGACCGCGGCGGCGCGGCCGCCACCGTGCTGGCCCTGGAGCTGGACCTGGATGAACAGCAGGTCGAGGACGCGCTGGCCCTGTTGAGCCGGACGGGTTGGCTGGACGAGCGGGTGGAGGCCCCGGGCGTGTTCCTGCCGCTGTCACCGCCCGAGCGGCACGACGCCCTCGAGTTGTACCGCGCCGTGCACGCGGCGCGCGCGCCGGAAGCGGCGGTCGTGCGCGCATTGCGCGCACGCTACGATCAGTGTTTGCACGAATGCCTGTCTCGGTTAAGCTTGCGCGATCTGGCGCAAGGGG
This sequence comes from Gammaproteobacteria bacterium, assembly GCA_026004975.1. Taxonomy (GTDB): domain Bacteria; phylum Pseudomonadota; class Gammaproteobacteria; order HTCC5015; family HTCC5015; genus BPKE01. Next base: position 281,676 of record BPKE01000002.1, on the reverse strand, counting down.
AAGACGCGGCCGCGGCCATGGACACTTCGAAGGGGATCCGAGGCGACGATGAGCGGCTTGCCTGACGGTTTGCGCATCCGCGCCTGGGCCTGGTTCTGGCCGGTGCCGCTCACGGCGCTCGTCCTGGCCGCCGCGGTGTACGCCGCGGCGGGCGCGTCGCCGATGCTGGCGGCGGGGCTCGCCGCGCTGCTCGGGGCCGGCATCGTGGCGGCGCTGTTGCTGCGCGCGCGACGCCAGGACCGCGCGGCCGAGAAGCTGCGTGCCTTGTCCATCGTCGACGACCTGACGGATGTCTACAACCGCAGGTTCTTCCTCGAGCAGGCCGAGCGCGAGTTGGCCAAGGCGCAGCGTTACGGCACGCCCTTCGCGCTGGTGGCGGTCACCGTCGATGGGCTCAAGCACATCAACGAGCGGCACGGCCAACGCGCCGGCGACGCCGTCCTGCAGGCGGTCGCCAACACCTGCCTGAACGAGCTGCGGGCGATGGACATCGTCGCGCGCATGGGCGGCGCCGAGTTCATGTGCTTGCTGCCCGAATCGGACAAGATCGACCTGGTGGCGTTCGCCAGCCGCCTGCTCGATGCGCTCGAAGAGACGGTCGTCGCATACGGCGGTGAGGAGATCCGGTTTTCCGCCTCGATCGGTGTGAAGACGGCCGAAGGTGAAGGCGTGTCGCTGGACGCCTTGCTCGCCGCCGCCACCGACGCGGTGGCCGAAGCCAAACGGCGCGGCGGCGGTTGCATCGTCGTGTGCGACGCGGTCGGGGATTCGACGGCATTTTGAACCGGGTCGCGCGGTTTCGACTTGGACCGTTTCAAGAATCGCCTCGCGCGGCCGATGAGTCGGGGCGTCGAGGCCGGGAAGAGGGCACACATGTTCGGGGGTTTGGGCGCCGCGTTCGGCCGTCGCCGGCCGGGCGTCGGCATCGAGATCGAAGGCGACGAAGTCTTGGTCGCGGCCTGGGGCGCCGACGGGCGGCTGCGCCTGCGCGCGGCCGGCGGCGGCGCCGAGCGGGCCCTCGCCGACCTGGCCGAGCGCGAGAAGCTGGAGGGCGCCGCCGCGGTGCTGGTGATGCCGCCGGAGCGCTATCAGCTCTTTCCCTTGCACCTGCCGCCGCTGCCGGCCGAGGAGCTGCGCGAAGCGGCGCGCTTCAAGGTCCGCGAGCTGATCGATTTTCCGCTGGACGAGGCGGTGGTGGACGCGTTCGAGTTGCCCGAGGCGGCGCAGCGCGGCGGCGAACGGGCGCTGTGGGCGGTGGTGGCGCGCGCCGGCGACGTCGGCCGTCTGGTGCGGGCCGTGCGCGATGCGGGCTTGGACCTCGTCGCCATCGACATCGCCGAGCTCGCCTTGCGCGAGGTGGCGGCGGTGTTCGACGCCGAGGCGCAAGGGGTGGCGGTGCTCGCCCTGCACGGCGAGGACGGCCTGCTCGGCGTCTACCGTGGGGAATGGTTCTATCTCGCCCGCCGCCTGGAACTGGGCTGGGCGGCGCTGGCCGACGGCGACGAGGCGACCTGGGACCGGGTGGTGTTGGAAGTGCAGCGTTCCCTGGACTACTACGAGCGTCACGTCCTGCAGCCGCTGCCGGCGCGCTTGCTGGTGTATCCCGGGGACCGGCTGAGCGGCGAAGCCTTGATGTACCTGAACGCGCAACTGAGCCTTGCCGTCGAACCGTTGCTGCCCGAGCGCCTGCCCGAGGTTCGCGTCGACGTGGAAGAAGCGGCCGACGGCCGCGGATTGTATGCGGTGGGCGCGGCGCTGCGCGCGCGCCGAGAGGCGGGGCGACGATGAAGCAGGTGGTCGATCTGTACGATCCGCGGTTCCGGCCGCGGCGGGTGTCCTGGCCGGCGCGGCGGGTGTTCCCGGCCCTGCTCGCCGCCGCGGTGCTGTTTGCCCTCCTGGCCGGGCTGCAAGGCTGGCGCGCCGGGCGCGCCGAGGCCGCGGCGGCGGTCGCGCAGGCCGCCCGTGACCGGCTGCAGGCCGAGGTGGATGCCTTGCGCCCGCGGGTCGAGAACCGCCGCCCCGACCCGGCCCTGGAGCGGGCCTTGGCCGACACCGAGCGGGCGCTGGCGGCACGCAAACGGGTGCTGGACTGGGTGGCCGCCGCCGGTGCGCCGGCGGCGGCGCCGTTCTCGGAGTTGCTCGCCGGGCCGGCGCGCCGGCCGGTGCGGGGGCTGTGGTTGACCCAGTTGTGGATCGAGGACGGCGGTGCCGCACTGCTGCTCGCCGGCCGCACCCACGACCCGGCGCTGTTGGTGCGCTGGCTGAACGGCCTGGGCGAGGAGCCGGCCTATGACGGCCGGCGCTTCCGTCGGGTCAGCATGGACAGCGAGGCGGCCGAAGGGCCCTTGGACTTCGTGCTCGCCACGCTGGGCGAGCCGGTCGCGGCCGGGCGGCCGGGGGCGGGTCGTCGATGAAAGCGGCGCAGCACCTCCGGCGGCTCGCCGAGCGTTTCGATGCGCTCAGCGGGCGCGAGCGGGTGATCCTCACCGTCACCCTGTTCGTCGCCCTGTGGGCGGCCTGGGACGCCGTGTTCTGGCGGCCGCTGCAGTCGCGGCTGCGGGCCGCCGAGGCGCAACACGCCACCTTGCAGGCCCAGATCACCGCGCTCGAGGCGCAGCGCAACGCCTTCGAGCGCGCGCTGTCCGAGGCGCCGGACGCCGCCTTGCAGGCGCGCCTCGAACGACGGCGGCGAGAACTGGCCGAGGTCGAGCGCGCGCTGGGCGAACAGACCCTCGCTTTCGTCGCGCCCGAAGAGATGCTGCGGGTGCTGGGGGGCATGTTCGAGCAGCGCCACGGCCTGGTTCTGCGCCGGCTGGAGAGCCTGCCGCCGGTCGATCCGCTCGCCCCCGCCGAGGGCGGGCGCCCGCCGGCCGAACCCTCCGGCGTCTGGCTGCACCCGGTGGTGCTCGAGTTCGACGGGGATTATCTGGGTGCGCTCGAATACGTGCGGCGCCTGGAGCGCCTGCCGTGGAAATTCCGCTGGCACAGCCTGCAGATCGATGCCCTGGAGGACGGCGCGCCGCGCGTGCGCGTGCGCCTGCGCCTCGAGACCCTGAGCGTCGCGGAGGAATGGCTCGGTGTTTGAAAAAAGAGGCGTTCTGCTGCTCAGCGCCGCGTTGTCCGCCACCGTTGCGGCGGCCGAGACACTGGTCGATCCGATGCGGCCGGACGGCGCCGCGGCGCCGTCCGCCGCGGGCGCCGCAGCGTTGCGCCTGCAGGCGGTGCTGGTGTCGCCCGGTCGGCGCCTGGCGGTGATCAACGGCCGGGTGCTGCGCGAGGGCGAGCGCATCGCCGGCGCGCGCCTGCTTCGCATCGCCGAGCGGGCCGTGGAGCTGGAGCGCGGCGGCCGCCGCATCGTCTTGCGCACCGTCGAGTCCGTGCGCCGTTGAGGGCCGAAGGCAAGGAGAACGAGCATGAAGAAAACGATCGCCGTCTTGGCTTTGCCGCTGTTGTTGGCGGCCTGCGCCGGCCCGCGCCCGGCGCGCCACGACGACACCCTCGCGCGCATCCAGGACGAGCTGCAGCAGGCCGTCCAGGCCCCCGAGGCCGCACCCGCCGCGCCGCCGCCGGCCCTGGAAAAGGCGTTGCTGCCCGACTACCGGCCGTCGGCGGCGCCGGCCGCGGCCGAGGAGCGCTTCGACGTCAACGTGCACCGCATGGACGCCCGCACCTTCTTCATGAGCCTGGTGCGCGACACGCCCGTGAACCTGGTGGTGCACCCGGAGGTCACCGGGCGCATCAGCCTGGACCTGAAGAACGTCACCATCGAGGACGTCTTGAACATCACCCGCGACGTCTACGGTTACGAGTACCAGAAGACCGCCGCCGGTTACTACGTGTTGCCGGCCCGCCTGCAGTCGCGGATCTTCGACGTCTCTTATCTCAACGTCGCGCGCGGCGGCGAATCGAACGTGCGCGTCACCTCCGGGCAGCTCGCCGACACCGAAACCGGGCGCCAGGCCGGCGAAACCTATCCGCGCGGCGGCCAGCGCAAGGCGCTGGCCTCCAGCCAGATCGTCACCAAGGCGCAAGCGGACTTCTGGGCGGACCTGAAGACCACCGTCGAAACCCTCATCGGGCCGGGCGAGGGCCGCAGCGTGGTGGTCAGCCCGCAGGCGGGACTGGTGGTGGTGCGCGCCATGCCCGGCGAGCTGCGTGACGTGGAAGCCTTCCTCGAGCGCGCCGAGGCCAGCCTCAACCGCCAGGTGATCATCGAGGCCAAGGTCATCGAGGTGAGCCTGGACGACGAGTTCCAGGCGGGCATCAACTGGGCCAAGCTCAACCAGGAGGCGGCCCGCGAGGGCGATTTCGGCGCGCAACTGCAACTGTTCGACGGGCGCTCGGAGCTGGTCGGTCCGGATGGGCGCTTCACCGTCTCGGGGCTGACCGGCACCGACTTGCAGCGCGGTTTCGGCAACCTGTTCGCGCTGGGCACGGTGACCGACGATTTCGCCTACATCCTGCGGCTGCTCAACCGCCAGGGCGACGTGAAGGTGTTGTCGAGTCCGCGGGTGTCCACGGTGAACAACCAGAAAGCGGTGATCAAGGTCGGCTCGGACGAGTTTTTCGTCACCGAGGTCGCCAGCACCACCACCACCGGCACCACGACCACCACCACGCCGCAGATCGTGCTCACGCCGTTCTTCTCCGGCATCGCCCTGGACGTCACCCCGCAGATCAACGAGCGGGGCGAGGTGGTGTTGCACATCCATCCTTCGATCAGCGAGGTCACCGACCAGGTCAAGGAGCTGACGGTCGGCGGCGAGGCGCAATCGTTGCCGCTGGCCTTCAGCACGGTGCGCGAGGCCGACGCCATCGTCCGCGCGCGCAGCGGCCAGGTGATCGTCATCGGCGGGCTGATGCAGAACCAGAGTCGCGACGTTCGAGGCGGTCTGCCGGGACTGAGCCGCATTCCGCTGCTCGGCAGCTTGTTCAAGCAGACCCAGCGCAACAACCGCCGCAGCGAGCTGGTCATCCTGCTCAAGCCGACGGTCGTGCCGGCCGACGACGACGCCCCGTGGCGCGAGGCGCTGCGTCGCATCGGTGAGCGCTTGCCCTGAGGGCGGGGAGGGGCGGTGTATCAGGCGCATTTCGGCCTCGACGAGCTGCCCTTCACGCTGGCGCCGGACCCGGCGTACCTGTACTGCCACCGCGGTCAGCAGGAAGCGCTGAACGTCGTGCTGGTGGCCCTCGCCCTGGGTGAAGGCTTCGTCAAGATCACCGGCGAGGTCGGCACCGGCAAGACCCTGCTGTGCCGCGCCTTGCTCGAGCGCCTGGCGGCCGACTATGAGACCGCCTACCTGCCGAATCCTTATCTCAGCCCGGCCGGCCTGCGCCGCGCCCTGGCCGAGGAACTGGGCATCGACTCGGTCGGCCAAGACGAGCACGCCCTGCTCAAGCGGCTCACCGAGCGGCTGATCGCGCTCAACGCCGCCGGCCGGCCGGTGGTGGTGTTGCTCGACGAGGTCCAGGCCATGCCCGACCAGACCCTCGAGGCCCTGCGGTTGTTGTCCAACCTGGAAACCGAGAAGGGCAAGCTGCTGCACCTGGTCTTGTTCGGCCAGCCGGAGCTGGACGAGAAACTCGCCCGGCCGCGCAACCGGCAACTGCGTCAGCGCATCGTCCACGCCTACCGGCTGGCGCCGTTGGACCGGGGCCAGGTCGGCCACTACCTCGAGCACCGCCTGCGGGTGGCCGGTTACCGCGGAGAACCGTTGTTCACGCCCGCCGCCGTGGAATGCATCCATCGCGCCAGCGGCGGCATCCCGCGGCTGGTGAACATCCTCGCCAACAAGAGCCTGCTGCTCGCCTACGGCAAGGGCGTCTGGCGGGTGGATGCGGCGCTGGCCCGCCAGGCCGCCGCCGACACCGAGGGCGTCGAGGTGCCGGCGGGGCCGTGGCGCCGCGTCGGCTGGGCGCTGGGCTTGGCCGGCGCCGTGTTGGGCGTGTGGTGGATGTGGAGCCGGCTGTGAGCGTGATCAACCAGATGCTGCGCGACCTGCAGCGCCGCCAGACCCCGGGCGGGCGGCCGGCGGCGGCCTGGCGGGCGGTCGAGCCTGGCGGCGACGGCCGGGCCGGCCCTTGGGCATGGTTGCTCGTCTGCGCCGTCGTGCTCGGCTGGCTGGTTTACTGGTGGCGGCTCGGTCTGCCGGCCTCCCAGGGCGGCAGACCGTCCGCAGCACCGCGCCCGGTATCGGCTGCCGTCGTTGCCTCCGTCCCGTCGCCCGACGCAGGTCCGGCGGGCGCGGTCGGCGCGCCGCAGGCGGCCGCAGGGGAAGTCCGGAAAGGCGCTGCGGTGGGATCCACGGCCCCGCGCCGTCGTCCGCCGCGAAGCCCGCCGCCACGGCCGGGGATGCCGGCGTCGCTCCGGACGCCGCCCCCGAAGCCGCGCAGGCAGCGGGCGGTGAAGCCCGACGGGCGGCCGCCGCCCGCGAGTCCTCGGTCGAGGTCTCCGGCACGTCCGGGCCACGCGCTGTGGAGACCGCCGCGGACGATGTGCGCCCGTCGGCTCCGGCCCAGGATCGGCCGGCGGTGGCGCGTCCGCGCCCCGAGACCTTGTACCGCCGCGCCCAGGCGGCGCTGGCCGCCGGCCGCGAGCAGGCGGCCGCGGCGGACCTGGCCGCGGCGCTGGCCGCCAAGCCGGATTTTCATGCCGCCCGCGAGGCCCTGATCGCGGTGGCCCTGCGCCGCGGCCGGATCGCCGAGGCCGAACGGCTGGTCGACGAGGGCCTGGCCCTGGCGCCGGATCATCTGCCCTATGCCCGGCTGCTCGCCCAGTGGCAGCTCGACCGCGGCGACGCGGCCGCCGCGCGCCGCGTGCTCGAGCGCGTCATGGCGTCGGCCGACCCGGCCCTGCACGCGTATTACGCCGCGGTGTTGCAGCGCCTCGGCGAATGGCCCGAGGCGGTGCGCCATCAATTGTTGGCCGTCGAAGCCGAGCCGGCGCGCGGCGCCTGGTGGTTGGCGCTGGGCTGGTCGCTGGAGCAGCTGCAGCGTCGCCGGGCCGCCGCCGAAGCCTATCGCAAGGGCCTGGCGTGCCAAGATCTGACCGCCGAGCTGCGGACCTGGGCCGCCGGCCGGCTGCGCAGCCTGGAGGACACCCCGTGAGCGACACCACCCCCGCCGCGCCGCGGCGCATCCGCCTCGGCGACCTGCTCGTCGCGCAAGGCGCGATCAGCGCCGAACAGTTGCAGCAGGCCCTGGCCCAGCAGCGCCGCCTCGGCCGCAAGCTCGGCCAGACCCTGGTCGCGCTCGGTTACATCGACGAGGACCGGTTGCTGCGCATTCTCGCCGAGCAGCTCAAGCTGCCGCTGGTGGATCTGCGCCAGCGTGAACTCGACCCGGAACTGGTGCGGCGGCTGCCGGAAACGGTCGCCCGCCGGCACCGCGCCGTGCTCATCGAGGATACCCCTGAGGGCTACCTGGTGGGCATGGCCGACCCGACCGATCTGTTCGCCCTGGACGATCTCGCCCGCCGGCTGAACCGGCCGGTGAAACCGGCGGTGGTGCGCGAGGGGGACCTGCTGGAGGTCTTCGACCGCGTCTACCGCCGCACCGACGAAATCCAGGACCTGGCCGAGGCCCTCGGCCAGGCGCTCAGCGAGGCCGGCGACGACCTGGCCGAGTTGCTGCAGGTGACCACCGACGAAGACGTGCCGGTGGCGCGGTTGCTCAAATCGATTTTCGAGGACGCCGTGGCGATGCGCGCCTCGGACATCCACATCGAGCCCGACGAGGACGTGCTGCGCATCCGCCAGCGCGTCGACGGTGTGCTCCACGAGCAGGTGATGAAAGAGAAGCAGATCGCCCCGGCGCTGGTGCTCCGCTTGAAGATCACCGCCGGCCTGGACATCGCCGAGAAGCGCCTGCCGCAGGACGGCCGTTTCAACATCCGCGTGCGCGGCCGGCAGATCGACGTGCGCCTGTCGACGATGCCCGTCGAGCACGGCGAATCGGTGGTGATGCGCCTGCTCGACCAGTCCGGCGGGCTGCTCGACCTGGACGGGCTGGGCATGCCGCCGGACGTGCTGGCGGCGTTCCGCCGCATCATCCGCGCGCCGCACGGGCTGATTCTGGTCACCGGGCCGACCGGCAGCGGCAAGACCACCACCCTTTACGCCGCCCTGCAGGAGCTCAACGAACCGGACAAGAAGATCATCACCGCCGAGGACCCGGTGGAATACCGCCTGCCGCGCATCAACCAGGTGCAGGTCAAACCCAAGATCGGCCTGGGTTTCGTCGAGATCCTGCGCGCCGCCTTGCGCCAGGACCCGGACATCATCCTCGTGGGCGAAATGCGCGACCGGGAAACCGTCGAAATCGGCCTGCGCGCGGCCATGACCGGCCACCTGGTGCTCTCCACCCTGCACACCAACGACGCCGTGCACACCGCCGACCGGCTGCTCGACATGGGCGCCGAGGGTTTTCTGATCGCCGCCAGCCTGCGGGCGGTGGTCGCGCAGCGCCTGGTGCGGCGGGTGTGCGAGAGTTGCGCGCGCCCGGTCCAAGCCAGTGAACGCGAACGCGCCTGGGCGCTGGCGGTCTGCGGCGTCGACGCCCGCGACATCGAACAGCGCCGCGGGGCCGGTTGCGCGCGCTGCAACCACACCGGCTACCGCGGCCGCATCGGCGTCTACGAACTGCTCGAGCCGGACGAAGCGATGATCGACGCCTTGCGCGCCGGCGACGCCCTGGCCTTCGCCGCCGCGGCGCGCGCCAACACCCGCTTCAAGCCGATGCACCACCAGGGCCTGGGCTGGGTGCGCGCCGGGATCACGACGATCGAGGAAATCATGCGCATCAGCGCCCAGCGCGTCGAGGACGAGTGATGCCGCGCTATCGCTACCGCGCCCGCCGCGCCGACGGCGCGCCCGTCGAGGGCGTGATCGAGGCCGCCGACCTGGACGCCGCCGCCGGCCAGTTGCTCGACGGCGGGCTGATTCCGCTCGCCCTCGACGAGCAGGCCGCCGAAGATCGGCCCTGGGGCGGCGTGCGCGCCTGGTTCGGCCGCGACAGGCCGCACCCGGACACCCTGATCCTGTTCAGCCGCCAGTGCCACGCCCTGCTGCGCGCCGGTGTGCCGATCATCCGCGGCTTGCGGCTGCTCGCCGATTCTTCGCGCGACCCGGTCTTCGCACGCGTCATCGAGGCGATCAGCGACGACCTGGAAAGCGGTCTGGAACTGTCGGTCGCCCTGGCCCGGCACCCGGACGTGTTCAGTCCCTTGTACGTCAACATGGTCCGGGTGGGCGAAACCTCCGGCCGTCTGGACGAGGCCTTCGCCCACCTCTACCAGTACCTGCGCCGCGACCGCGAGACGCGCAAGCAGATCAAGGCGGCGTTCCGTTATCCGGCCTTCGTGCTGGCGGCGATCGTCATCGCCGTGTTCATCCTGATGACCTTCGTCATCCCCAAGTTCGCCGCCTTCTACCAGGCCAACCACCTGACCCTGCCGCTGCCGACCCGCATCATCATGGCGGTGGCCGGCTTCTGCGCCGCCTACTGGTGGTTGATCCTCGGCGCCGCCGCCGTCGCGGCCCTGGGCTGGCGGCAGTGGCTGCAGACCGCCCAAGGGCGGTTGTGGTGGGACGAGCACAAGCTGCGCCTGCCCATCGTCGGCGACATCGCCTTGCGCGCCACCCTGGCCCGCTTCTGCCGCACCCTGGCCATGGCCCTGGGCGCCGGCGTGCCGGTGCTGCAGGCGGTGCACGTCACCGCCCAGGCGCTCGGCAACGTCTTTCTCGGCGGCAAAGTCCAGGACATGCGCGAGCACATCGAGCGCGGTGAAAGCCTGCTGCGCGCCGCCGCCCGGCAGGGCGTGTTCACTCCGGTCGTGTTGCAGATGATCGCCGTGGGCGAAGAGAGCGGCCGCATCGAGGAGATGCTCGGCGAGGTGGCCGGCTTCTACGAGCGCGAGGTCGATTACGACGTCGAGAACCTCAACGCCGCCATCGAGCCGCTGCTCACCGTGGCCCTGGCCGGCGTCGTGCTGCTGCTCATGCTCGGCATTTTCCTGCCGATGTGGAACGTCACCGAGCTGGTCGGGCGTTGACGCGATGCGCAATCGCGGCGGCCGGCGGCAGTTCGAATCGGCGTTGTATTTCCTCATCGCCTGTCTGGCCATGGCGATGTTTTACCTGTGGGTCGAGCGCCTGGCGCGGCCGGTGGAGGACCGTCGGGTGGAGTACACCCTCGCCCAGATCGGCGCGGCGCTGCGGGTGGCCGAGCTCACCGCCGTGGCCGCCGGCCGCGTCGAGGCCCTGGCCGGGCTCGCCGGCGCCGATCCCATGGCGCTGTTCGACCCGCCGCCGGCCGACTACGCCGGCCGCCTCGAGGCGGCGGTGTGCCCGGCGCCGCGGCGCTGGTACTATCGACCGGCGGAGGGGACCCTGTGGTACTGCCCGGCGGCCGGCCGGCCGCCGCGGCGCTGGCGGCTGGTCTTTCGGCCGGCCGGCCCGCCGCATCTGCGTTTGGAAGCGCTCGAGGAGGGGGGAGGATGATCGACAGCCGCATACTGTTCGCCGCGATCGCGGCCCTGCTCGCCGGGGTCGGCCTGGTGGCCTTGTTGTGGCCGGCGGCCCTGCTGCGTTGGAACCGGCGCAGCGCCGAAAAAGTGTCGTTGCCGCTGGACTGGCTGGACCGCCCAATTCGGGTCGAACGCTGGTTGTACCGTCGCAACCGCCTGGCCGGGGCGCTGCTGCTCGCCGCCGGGGCTTATCTGCTCTGGGCCGTGGTCCGGCGCCTGCCCGGCGCGCCGCTGCCGGCCGGCTGGCGCGAGGCGCTGCTCGCCGGCGGCGCCCTGGCCGCGGTGCTGGGCCTGACCGTCGGCCTGGTCGTGCTGCTGCGGCCGAGCGCCTTGAAGCCCCTGGAGCGCTGGTCCAACCGCTGGATCGAGCTGCCGACCGCGGCGCTGGACCGCGAGAGCGATATACTGGAACGCTGGGTTGCCGCCCACACCCGGCTGTTCGGCGCCATCGTGCTGGCCGCCGCGGTGCTGATCCTGTCACTGCTGTGGGCGGGTTGAAGCGCGGCGCGTTCAAGCGCGCGGCGCCGTTGCCGCTATAATCAGCCGGTCCCGCCGCGGCGGGACGGCGGCGGAGGACGTCGGGGCGGTCGCAGCCGCGCCCGGAGGCCGTCGCGAGGCGGGTGCGCCCGCCGGATCGTTCCCCTCACCGCAAGAGGAGTGTGTCCCCATGCGCAATGCCCGTGGTTTCACCTTGATCGAACTGGTGGTGGTGATCGTGCTGCTCGGCATTCTCGGCGCCGTCGCCACCGCGCGCTTCCAGAACCTCGCCGCCCAGGCCGCCGACGCGGTCGAGCAAGGCGTCGCCGCCGAGCTGACCTCGGGCTCGGCGATCAACTACGCGGTCGCCGCCGCCGGTGGTTCGCCGGCCGTGACGATCAGCGGTGCCGCCGTGGACTGCGCGACCGTCGCGCCGAACCTGCTTCAGACCGGTGCCTTGCCGGCGAACGTGACCGTCACCGGCACGGTCAATTGCAGTTCGGGCGCCGGCACCACCGGTACCTGCACGGTGACCCATGCCGACGGCACGACCACGAACGCCACCGCGACGCTCTACTGCACCGGTTGAGGCGATGTCTTCGGGCGCAGCCGGCGCCCCGCCGGTCCGCCCCGGCGGGCCGATCCACGAAGGGGGCCGCGGCCCCCTTCGTTCTGTGCGCCCCGCGCCGGGGGTGACCCTGGTCGAGCTGGTGGTGGTGTTGCTGTTGCTCGGCATCCTCGGCGTGGTCGTGCTGGCGCGGCTCGACGTGGCGCCGTTCGCCCGCGCGGCCTTCGTCGAGGAGGCCAAGCAGGCGGCGCGCAGCGCCCAGAAGTTCGCGCTGCTCTCCGGCTGCCAGGTGCAGTGGCGGCTCGACGCCGCCGCCGACCGTTACGATGTGTTCCTGCGCAGCGACGCGGCCGTGCCCGGCTGCGCCGCCGCCGCCGGTCCCTTCACCCGGCCGCTGAACCGGCCGGGGGGCGGGGTGTTCGGCGGCCAGGCGCCCGCCGGCGTGGACGTGACCGGACCCCTGGCGGTGGTATTCGACGCCGCCGGCCGGCCGGATGCGGGCGGCAGCGCCACCATCGACGGGCGCACGCTGACCGTCGAGGCCGAAACCGGCTATGTGCACGAGTGAACGCGGCTTCACGCTGATCGAGTTGCTGATCGGCCTGGTGGTGGTGGCGCTGCTCGCCGCCGGGCTGTACGGGGCGCTCGCCGCGGGCGTGCTGCGCAGCGTCGACCCGATGCTGCGCATGCAGGCGCTGGCCATCGCCCAGGCCTATCTCGAGGAAATCCTGCTGCAGCCGCCGGCCGACCCGGACGGGCCGGAAAGCGGCTGCGAGGAGGCCGCGCGCGCCGCCTACGACGATGTGGCCGATTACGCCTGCATCGTCGATGCGCCGCCCACCGATCAGTTCGGCGCCGCCATGCCCGGCCTGGGGGATTACCGCGTGGACGTGGCGGTGGCGCCGGAGACGGTCGCCGGCGAGAGCATGCAGCGGATCACCGTGACCGTGCGCCGCGGCGACCTGCGCGTGGTGCTGGAGGGCTGGCGATGAAGCGCGCGGCCGGTTTCACCCTCATCGAGCTGTTGCTGGTCGCGGTGCTGGTCGGGGTGCTCGCCGCCCTCGGCGGGCTGCTGGTGCTCAAGCCCGTGCAGGCCTTCGGCGACCAGGCGCGGCGCGCCGCCCTGGTCGATGTCGCCGACCTGGCCCTCGGGCGGATCAGCCGCGAGTTGCGCCACGCCCTGCCCAACAGCGTGCGCGTGGCCACCTCTGGCGGCCTGGTCGCGCTGGAATTCCTGCAGACCACCGCCGGCGGGCGCTACCGCGCCCGGCCGGAATCCGACGGCAGCGGCGATCCGCTCGCCCCGGTGTTGCCCGACAGCTTCGACGTGCTGGGCGACCTGGCCGCCGCGCCCGTTCCGGGACCGGCCGGCGCCTGCGGCACCCCCGGCGGGGGCGACTGCCTGGTGATCTACAACACCGGCACCGGCCCCGGGCATTTTTCCGCCTACCGGCGCGACAACGTCGCCTCGATCACCGCCTTCGCCGGGGGGGTGATGAGCCTGGACAACGGCGCGCCCTGGAGCTGGCCGTTCCCGATCCCGGCCGACCAGGGACAGCGCTTTTTCGTCGTGCGCGGGCCGGTGAGCTACGTGTGCGATTCAACCGCGGGCACCCTGCGCCGCTATGCCGGCTATGCGATCGCCGATCCGCAACCCCTGCCGCCGCCGGGCGGGGGGGCGCTGCTCGCCGACCGCGTCAGCGGCTGCGCGTTCAGCTACCAGGACGGCGGCCCGGCGGCGCGCCGCGGCCTGGTGACGCTCGACCTGTCGCTGACGGACGCGGGTGAGACGGTGCGGTTGGTCTACCAGGTGCACGTGCTGAACATGCCATGAGGTCGCGAACGTTCATACCCAAGGTGCCCCAGCGCGGCTTCGGCATCGTGCTGGCGCTGTTTTTGCTGGTGGTCGTCGCGCTGCTCGCCGCAACCCTGCTGCGCTTGACGGGCGACGCCGGCGTCGCCGGGCTGTGGGCGGAGCAGGGGGCGCGCGCCTATTTCGCCGCCCGCGGCGGCGCCGCCTGGGGCGTGCGCCGCCTGTTGCAGAATCCGCCCGGCTGCGCCGGCGGCACGCTGGCGCTCGCCGGCCACACGGTCGCCGTGAGCTGCGCGCCGGTCGCCGGTCCCTACGACGAAGGCACGCCGCAGCGTTACACCGTGTACCGCATCACCGCGGTGGCCAGCCGCGGCGGCTTTGCTTTCCCCGACGCCGTGGAGCGCCGCGTCACCGTGCTGGTGAGGCGCTGAGGGTGGCCGGCGAGACGCCGTCCCGGGTGCTGCTGGTGATCGACAAGCCCGCCGACTGCGGGCGCTTCGGCCGGCTGCTCGACGAGCTCGGCGGGCAGATCCGCTGGGAGGCGGTGAGCGACGCCGCCGCGCTCACCGCGGCGTTGGCCCAGCCGGTGGACCTGGTGCTGTACTGGCACCAGCGCGGCGTGCCCGAACCGCAGGTCGTGGTCGAGGCCCTGGCCGATCGCGATCCGCCGGCGGTCCTGGTGCTGGTCGCCGACCAGCCCGGCGCGCGCGACTACGTGCAGGCGGCGAACTGGCAGGCCAGTGACGTGATCCACGCCGGCCTGCCGGCCCAGTTCGCCTTCGTCGTGCGCCGTGAGCTCGCCTCGGTCCGTCTGCGGCGCAGTCTCGAGGCGGCCATCGAGCGCATCAAGGCCAGCCAGATCGTCGACGAATCGGCCTTCGAGACGCGCGCCGAGCGCCCGGACCTGGCCGCCGAAGTCAAGCTCATCGACGAGGCCTTGCGCAACAACCAGTTCGAGTTGTTGTTCCAGCCGATCCTGGCCGTCGAAGACGACGGCGTGGACCGCTACGAACTGTTCCTGCGCATCCGCCGCGGCGACCGGTACGGCGAGCCGTGGGCGTTCCTGCCGGCCGCCGAACAGTACGGCTTGATGCCCGCCATCGACCGTTGGGTGGTGCGCAACGCCGTCAAGCGCTTCAAGGCCGAGTGTGAGGTGCGCAAGCTGCGCGGCGAGTCGCGCCGGTTGACGTTCTTCGTGAACCTGTCGGGGCACTCGCTGGTCGAGGCGGCGATCCTCAACGAGATCGTCACCGAAATGGTCCAGGCCAAGCTGCCGCCCGGCAGCTTCGTCGTCGAGGTGGACAAGAAGACCGTGCTCGCCCGCTTGCAGAAGGTCAAGGCGCTCAACCAGCACGTCAAGAAGCTGCAGCTCGAGTTCGCCCTCGACCATTACGAGCCGAGCGACAACCAGCTCAATTATCTCAAGCACATCTCCCTCGATTACATCAAGCTCGCGCGCAGCGTCGTCCAGCCGCTGGCGCGCGATCCGCGCGTCAAGGAAGGCGTCAAACGGATCGTCGAGAAGGCGCGCGCCAACGGTTTGAAAGTGGTCGCCAGCCAGGTGGAGAACGCCGAGGTGTTGCCGGTGCTCTACGAGCTCGGCGTCGATTTCATCCAGGGTTATCTGATCGCCGAGCCGAGCTCGCGCCTGGAGCGGCCGATGCTGCAGGAAACGCTGGAAGCCGGCCAGGGCTGAACCGCGGCGTGATCGGTCGCGCGGTCCGGCCGGAGGGAATTTGCTATGATCGCAGCGCCGTTCGCGCCGGGCCGCCGCCGATGAGAAGTGCTTGCGCCGTCGCCCTGATCGTGTTCTGTGCGGCCGCCGCTGCGCGCACGCCGCCGGATGCGGCCGCCCTGCGCGAGGCGCTGGCCGTCGCCGAGCGGGTGGCGCAGCGCGTCGGCGACGCCGCCGGGGCGGCGCGGGTGCTCGAGGAGGCCGGCGTGGACCTGTGGCTGCGCGGCGCGCCGCCGCCGGCCGCCCAGCGGCGGGCGATCGCCGCGGCGCTGGCCGCCTATGCCGGTTACCTGGCGCGGCTCGACGGCCGCTTCGAGGACGCCGCCGTCGCCTACAAGCGCGCCATCGAGATCGATCCCGGGCTGCCGCAGGCGTACCTGGGACTGGGCGACCTGTACGGCGCGCGGCACGCCCGGGGCGGCGCGGCCCGCGACCGCGAGATCCAGGTCAAGGCCTACCGCCGCTACATCGAACGGCTGCTGGCCGCGCCGGCCCCGCCGCCGCCGCGGGTCTGGCGCGTGCTGTACCCGCAGGCCGGGGATCCGTGCGGCCTGCTCGCGGCTTGGGATCTGGGCGACCTCGCGGCGCTGGCGCGCCTGCTCGATGCCGCCGGACCGGCCGAGGCCGTCGGCGCCGACACCGCCGAGCTCGCGGCGGCCGCCGGCGCCACGCCGAGCCTGGCGCTGTTGCTGCGCGAAACCGGCGGGCGCCTCGAGCGGCGCCGCCTGGACCTGGACGGCGACGGCGGCGCCGATTGGTGGTTGACGGGCCGCGACGCCGAGGGCTGTTTGCGCATGGCCGTCTATCGGGACGACGGCGAGGCCGGCCGGACGCTGCTCGCCGGACCGGTGTTCGACGCCTATTTCGAAGGCCGCCGCGCCTGTGCCGCGCCGCCGCCGGCCTGGCTGCGCTGGGACGGCGCACTGTGGCTGCTCGAGTGGGCCGTGCCCGAGGAAGACGAGGGCGCCGTCGGCCTGCTGCGCTTCGACGGGGCCGCCCTCGAGCCGGCCTGCCGCTGCCGCCCCGTGGACACCGCCCTGGAATGCCGGACGTTGCCGTGAGCGAAGAGAAACTCGACGAAGCCGCCCTCGATTACCACCGCCATCCCAAGCCGGGCAAGCTGGAGATCCAGCCGACCAAGAAGATGGTCAACCAGCGCGACCTGTCGCTGGCCTACTCGCCCGGCGTGGCCGCCGCCTGCCGCGCGATCGCCGCCGACCCGGCCCAGGCCGCGGCGCTCACCGCCCGCGCCAACTTGGTCGCGGTGATCAGCAACGGCACCGCGGTGCTGGGGCTCGGCGACATCGGGCCCTTGGCCGCCAAGCCGGTCATGGAAGGCAAGGCGGTGTTGTTCAAGAAGTTCGCCGACATCGACGTCTTCGACCTGGAAATCGCCGAGACCGACGTCGAGCGTTTCGTCGACATCGTCTGCGCCCTGGAACCGACCTTCGGCGGCATCAACCTCGAGGACATCAAGGCGCCCGAATGCTTCGAGATCGAGCGGCGGCTGCGGGAGCGCCTGCGCATCCCGGTGTTCCACGACGACCAGCACGGCACGGCGATCTGCGTGGGCGCCGCCGTGCGCAACGGCCTGCGGCTGCTGGGCAAGCGGCTGGACGAGATCCGCCTGGTCTGCTCCGGGGCGGGTGCCGCCGCCCTGGCGTGCCTCGACCTGCTCGTGGAGATGGGGCTGGACCCGGCCAAGGTGCGCGTGTTCGACCGCGGCGGCCTGGTGCACAAGGCCCGTGCCGGCCTGGATCCCTACCGAGCGCGCTGGGCGGTGGACGGGCCGGCGGTCGGCCTGGACGAAGCGCTGCGCGGCGCCGACGTGTTCCTCGGCCTGTCCGGGCCCGGGGTGTTGCGCGCCGAGCACGTGGCGGCCATGGCCGACCCGCCGCTGATCCTGGCGCTCGCCAACCCCGTGCCCGAGATCCTGCCCGAGGAGGCGCTGGCCGGCAATCCGAACGCGATCATCGCCACCGGCCGCTCGGATTATCCGAACCAGGTCAACAACGTGTTGTGCTTTCCTTTCCTGTTCCGCGGGGCGCTGGATGTCGGTGCCACCACGATCAACACGGCGATGAAACTCGCCTGCGTCGAGGCGCTCGCCGACCTGGCCCTGAGCGAGCCGGCCGACTCGGTGGCGGTGGCCTACGGCGGCAAGCGTTTCCGTTTCGGGCGCGACTATTTGATCCCCAAGCCTTTCGATACGCGGTTGATGACGACGCTGCCGCCGCGCGTCGCCCGGGCCGCCATGGACAGCGGTGTGGCGACCCGCCCGATCGAGGACTTCGCCGCCTACCAGCGCCGCCTGGAACACTTCATCTACCGCAGCACCATGGTCATGCGCCCGGTGTTCGAGCGCGCCGCCGCCGCGCCGCGGCGCATCGTCTACGTCGACGGCGAGTCGCGGCGGGTGTTGCGTGCCGCCCAGGTGGCGGTGGACGACGGCCTGTGCCGCCCGATCCTGGTCGGGCGGCGGGCGGTGATCGCCGCCCTGCTCGAAGACCTCGGCCTGCGCCTGCGCATGGACGAGGATTTCGACGTGCTGGAACTGGCCGACAACCCCGACTTCGAGCGCGACTGGCGGCTGCTGCACGCGCTCAACCGCCGGCGGGGGATCACCCCGGACGACGCCAAGACCCTGGTGCTCACCCATCCGACGGTCGCCGCCGCGCTCAAGGTGCGCCAGGGCGACGCCGACGGCCTCTTGTGCGGCCTGGCCGGCCGCTTCGACGAACACCTGGCCAAGCTGCGCGCGGTTTTCGATCTGCGGCGCAGCGCCTCGGGCTGCTCGACGGTGAGCCTGATCAGCCTGAAGAGCGGCAACTTCTTCATCGCCGACACCCACGTCACCTACGATCCCTCGGCCGAACACCTGGCGGAGACCGCGCGCCTGGCGGCCGACATCGTGCGGCGCTTCGGCCTCAAGCCGAAGGTGGCCTTCCTGTCGCATTCGAGCTTCGGTTCCTCCGAGCACCCCCAGGCCGAGAAAATGCGTCGCGCCCGGGCGCTCCTGCAGCAGCGTGCGCCGGAGATCGAGACCGAGGGGGAGATGCAGGCCGACGCCGCCGTCGACGAGGCCATCCGCCGGCGGATCTTCCCCGAAGCCGAGCTCGAAGGCGCCGCCAACCTGCTGATGATGCCGAACCTCGACGCCGCCAACATCGCCTACAACCTGCTCAAGACGGTCGACGAGGGGGTGGTCATCGGGCCGATCCTGGTCGGCCTGAACCGGCCGGCCCACATCCTCACCCCCAGCGCCACGGTGCGTGGCATCGTCAACATGACCGCGGTCTGCGTGGTGCACGCCCTGGACGTCGAACAGGAGGCCAAGCTGCAATGACCCCGAAACGCTGGTGCCTGTGGCTGTGCCTGGCCGCCGCCGGTCTGAGCGGTTGCATGGGGCGGCTGACCGACGGCCTGGCCCAGGCCCTGCTCGATCAGCCCGACCCGGAAACCGCGCGTGCCGGCCTGCCGGCTTACCTGTTGCTCGCCGACGGCCTGATCGCCGCCGACCCGGACGACGCCGGGCGCTTGCTGCTCGGCGCGAAGCTGTACAACGCCTACGGCCAGTTCGTCGAGGCGCCCGAACGCCGCGTCCTGCTCGCCGGCCGGGCTCTGGATTACGCGCGGCGCGCCGCCTGCCGCCGCGACGCGCCCCTGTGCGCCGCCGCGGCCGGGCCGCCCGCGGCGTATCGCGCGCGCCTGAAGGCGCTGGGCCGGAAGGACGCCGAGTGGCTGCTGGTGTGGGGGGCGGCCTGGGCCGGCCACCTGCAAGCCAAGCGCGACGACTGGCGGGCACTGGTCGATCTGCCCAAGGTGCAGGCCACCTTCGAGCGCGTCGTCGAGCTGGACGAAACCGTCGATCACGGCGCCGCCCATCTCTACCTCGGCGTGCTCGACTGCCTGCGGCCGGCCGCCCTGGGCGGCGCGCCCGAGCGTGGCGTCGCCCATTTCGAGCGCGCCATCGAACTGTCCGACGGCCGTCATTTGCTGGCCAAGGTGTTGTATGCAGAATACTGCGCCCGCCTGCTGTTCGACCGGGCGCGCTACGAACGCCTGCTCGAGGAGGTGCTGGCGGCCGAGGCCGAGGCGCCGGGCCTGACCTTGTCCAACCGCTTGGCGCAGCAGCGGGCGCGCCGCTTGTTGGAGGAAGCCGATGCGTATTTTTGACCGCCGCACCCTCGTCGCGGCCCTGGGTCTGCTCGGGGCCTGGGCCGCCGGCGCCGTGGAACTGAAGATCGCCACCCTGGCGCCGGAAGGCACCGCCTGGATGAAGCAGTTGCGCGCCGCCGCCGCCCGCGTCGAGCGCGAGAGCGACGGGCGGGTGCGCCTGAAGTTCTACCCGGGCGGCGTGATGGGCAACGACCAGGCGGTGCTGCGCAAACTGCGCGTCGGCCAGTTGCACGGCGGCGCGCTGACCGCCGGGGCGCTCGCCGACCGTCTGCCCGACGCCCAGATTTACGGCCTGCCGCTGTTGTTCGAGACCTGGGAGGAGGCCGCCGTGGTGCGCCGCGTCCTCGATCCCTTGCTCCAGGCCGACGCCCGCCGCGCCGGCCTGGAGTTGCTCGGCGTGTCCAGCGGCGGCTTCGCCTACGTCGCCAGCCGCGAACCGGCCCCCGACATCGAGGCCCTCAAGCGCCAGCGCGTCTGGGTGCCGCAGGGCGACCGGGTCGGCACGGCGATGTTCCAGGTCGCCGGCATCACCCCGGTGCCGCTGCCCCTGCCGGAGGTCTACACCGCATTGCAGACGGGGCTGCTGGATGCCGTGGTCACCACGCCGACCAGCCTGATCGCCTTCCAGTGGCACAGCCAGCTCGAGCATTTCACCGACGCACCGCTGGCCTTCGTGGTCGGTTTCCTGGTGGTCGACGCCCGCGCCTTCGGTCGGCTGGAGGAAGCCGATCAGGCGCTGCTGCGCCGGGCCGTCGCCGACGCCTTCGCCGAGCTCGACCGTCTCAACGCCCGTGACGACGCCGCCGCGCGCGAGGCCCTGGCGGCGGCCGGCCTGCGTTTCTGGACGCCCGGTCCGGCCGAACGCGCGCGCTGGCGGGCCTTGGCCGAGCGCGCCTGGCAGGCCCTGGCCGAGGAAAAGGTCTACAGCCCGGCGCGCTTGCAGCGGGTTCTCGACGCCCTGGCGGCGGCGCGCCGCGCACCCTGAGTACCGGCATGCGCCGCCTGCGCACCCTGGAAGGGCTGCTGCTGGCCGTGCTGCTCGGCGCCCTGTTGCTGCTCGGCCTGGTGCAGATCCTGCTGCGCAACCTGTTCGACAGCGGCCTGGTGTGGGCCGAACCGGCCCAGCGCCTGCTGCTGTTCTGGCTGGCGCTGGCCGCGGCGGTGGCCGCGGGCGCCGACGGCCGCCAGTTGGCCGTGGATGTGCTGGCCCGCGCCCTGGCGCCGCCCTGGCGGCGGCGGGTGCAACTGCTCGCCGCCCTGGCCACCGCCCTGGCCTGCGCCGTGCTGGCCTGGTACACGGGCCGCTTCGCGCTCGACGAATGGCGTTACGGCGGTCGGCTGGCGGGCGTGCCCACCGGCCTGGCCGCGGCCGCCATGCCCCTGGCCTTCACGGCCCTGACCTGGATCGAGATCCGGCGCGCCCGGCGCGCCTGGCGGGAGGGCGCATGAGCGTGCTGCTCGGCGCGCTTTTGCTGTTGCTCGCCCTGCTCGGCGTGCCCCTGTTCGCCGTCATCGCCGCCGGGGCGCTCGCCGGTTTCGCCCGGCAGGGCGTGGACGGTGCGGTGCTCGGCATCGAACTGATGCGCCTGGCCGACATGCCGGTGCTGACCGCCATCCCCCTGTTCACCTTCGCCGGCTACCTACTGGGCGAGAGCGGCGCGCCGCGCCGGCTGGTCGACCTGTGCCAGGCGCTGTTCGGCTGGCTGCCGGGCGGCTTCGTGCTCGTCGCCCTGGCCGCCAGCGCCTTGTTCACGGCGTTCACGGGCGCCTCGGGCGTCACCATCGTCGCCCTCGGGGCCTTGTTGCTGCCGGCCCTCGAACGCCTCGGCTACCCGCGGCGCTTCGCGCTCGGCCTGGTGACCACCTCCGGCAGCCTGGGGCTGTTGTTCGCCCCGGCCGTGCCCCTGATCCTCTACGCGGTGATCGCCCAGCAGCTCGACCTGGGCCTGAGCCTGCGCATCGAGGACATGTTCCTCGCCGGCCTGCTGCCGGGCCTCTCGATGATCCTCGTGCTGTGGGCCTGGTGCGTGCGCCCCGGCGCCCACCACCGGCCCGAGCCGGGGCCGCGCCCGCCCCTGGCCGCCGCGCTGCGCGGCGCCGCCTGGGAACTGCCGCTGCCGCTGCTGGTGCTGGGCGGCATCTACGGCGGCTACATCGCCGTCTCCGAGGCGGCGGCGCTGACCGCCGCCTACGTCCTGCTGATCACCGTGCTGGTCCGCCGCGAAGTGTCCTGGCGCCGCCTGCCGGGGTTGGCGCGCGAATCGATGACCATGGTCGGCGCCATCCTGCTGGTGCTCGGCGTGTCGCTGGCCTCCACCAACTACGTCATCGACGCCGGCCTGCCGATGCGCCTGTTCGCCTGGATCCGCACCCACGTCGACGGGGCCTTGAGTTTCCTGATCCTGCTGAACCTGTTCCTGCTCGCCCTGGGCATGTTGCTGGACATCTTCTCGGCACTGGTGCTGATGGTGCCCCTGATCCTGCCGGTGGCCCTGGCCTACGGGGTGGACCCCTTGCATTTGGGGGTGATCATGCTCGCGAATCTGCAGCTCGGCTATCTCACCCCGCCGGTGGGCCTGAACCTGTTCATCGCCGCCCACCGCTTCCAGGCCGATCTGTGGACCGTCTACCGCAGCACCCTGCCGTTTTTCCTGGTGTTGCTGGCCGTGGTGCTGCTGGTCACCTACTGGCCGGCGCTGAGCCTGGCCTGGGTCGGCTGAGCGCGCACCTACGGGTGTGCACGGATGTGCTATAGTCCAAGACCGGCGGCCGGAGTGCCGCCGGGGTCGCCGACCAGGAGGGACCATGAGCGAAACGGCCCGCGCCTACATCCGCCACCCGTCCGACCTGCCGATCCGCTACCGGGTCCAGGACGGCGTCTCGGGCGACCGCGTGCTGAAGAACGTCAGTCGCGGCGGTCTGTGCTTCGTCGCCGATCGGCCGCTGTTGCCCGGCCAGCGCATCGAGGTCGAGATCCCCGTCGCCCGGCCGCCGTTCCGCGCCGAGGCGGTGGTCGTCTGGAGTCGCAGTCAGCCGCCCTACGAGACCGGCGTGCGTTTCCTCGACGAGCACGCCCGCTACACCCTGCGCCTGGTCGAACAGATCTGCTACATCGAGCATTACCGGCGGGAAATCCTCAAGCACGAGCGGCGCCGTCTCAGCGGCGAGGAGGCCGCCCGCGAATGGATCGAGAAGTACGCCGACCGGTTCCCGATGTGAGCCCGCCCGGTTGACGGCGGTGTGTCTTCGTAGTAAACGAGGGCGACCGCCCGCCTCCGGGCGGCCGTGCACGCGAAGGGAGACCGAAGCATGAACGAAGCGGCGATCGAAACGACCACCGACACGGGCGAAGCCAAAACCAAGCAGAAGGCGCTGATCGTCTACGTCCTGTACCTGGCGGGCCTGCTGTTCGCCGGCGTGCCCACGCTGATCGGGCTGGTGCTCGCCTACCTGAGCAAGAACGAGGCGCCGGAGTGGCTGCAGAGCCATTTCCGCTTCCAGATCCGCACCTTCTGGATCAGCCTGCTGTATTTCTTCGTCGGCGCGCTGCTCGCCGTCGTCGTGATCGGGTACCTGATGCTGCTGTTCGCGCTGATCTGGTGGATCGTGCGCTGCATCAAGGGCCTGCTCGCGCTCAGCGACGACAAGCCGGTGGCGAACCCCACCACCTGGTGGTTCTGACGCCGGGACGGTTGGTCGTAAAAGACAACGCGGGCCGCAAGGCCCGCGTTTTCGTTTACGGCCGCGGCGATCAGGCGGCCGCCAGCGGCGCCTGGTCGCGGTGCAGGAACCAGCGGTCGAGCACCACGCGGCGCACGAAGGCCGGCCGGGTGAGGAGCAGGCGGGCGAGCGGCCGCCGCAGCACACCCAGCCAGGCGGGTGCCGGTCCGCGCGGCGGACCGAAGCGCTCGGCCAGGGCCCGTTCGTAGGGCGCCAGCCGTTCGCGCGTGTAACGGCCGTCGGCGGCGAGCAGGACGCGGGCGGCGAGCAGGGCCGATTCGACCGCCGGGCGGATGCCTTCGCCGCTTTGCGGGTAGGCGAGCCCGGCGGCGTCGCCGATCAGCAGCGCGCCGTCGTGCACCGGCGGGCGCCGCTGGTGCCCCCACAACAGGTAGGCGTGGCCCTTGAAGCGCGGCAGCGCGGCGGGGATCCGATCGGCGGCGGCCAGCGCACGGCAGAAGGCGTCGAGCCGCGGCCCGAGGCCGCGCGGGTCTTCCCGCCCCAGGCCGATGTTCAGCACCGGCCCCTTGCGGAACACCCAGCCGTAGCCTTTCAGGTCACGGCAGAAGTACAGTTCCGGGCAGGCCCCGTCCACCGGGCAGGCGGCGGCCTGAGCCGCGTCGAGCTCGAATTCCACTTCTTTGGCCGCCACCACCGTCTCGCGCTCGGCGACCGCGCCGAGGGCCCGGGCGACCGGGCAGAAGTGGCCGCCGGCGCCGACGACGAGCGGCGTTTGCCAGCGGTCGTTGACGATCCAGGTCTCGCCGCGCCGTTCCAGGCGCTCGAGTCCGACGCCGTGTTCGAGGCGCGCGCCGCAGCGCGCGAGCAGATAGTGGTCGAATTCGCAGCGGCGGATGCCGTAGCTCACCGGCTCGGGGTAGTCCACCCGGCAGGGGCGCTCGCCCTCCAGGCCGACGGCGAAGGCGTCGATCGGTTGCCAGACGCGCCCGCCGGCGCGGTAGTCGGCCGCATCCAGCGCCAGCGCCTCGGCCACCGCCGGGGTGATCCAGCCGGCGCAGGTCTTGTCGCGCGGGAAGCGGGCGCGGTCGATGATCACCACGTCCCGGCCGGCGCGGCTCAGGGCGCGGGCCAGGGTGGAGCCGGCCGGGCCGCCGCCGACGATCAGCGCGTCGCAGCGTTCCATGCTCAGGCGTCCTGCGGCAGCGGGTCGCGGTAGAGGTGGGCGCGGTTGCGCGGCAGCCGGTTGTTGGTCGCGCGCGCGAAGACCACCTGGAAGAGCTGCAGCTCGCCGCAGTGGAAGGCGGCGATCGAACCGCTCAGGTACACGCGCCAGGCGCGCACGAAGGCTTCGTCGTAGAGGCTCCGCACTTCCAGCACGTTGGCCTCGAAGCGGGCCAGCCAGTGTCTCAGGGTTTCCTCGTAGTGCAGTCGGAGGTTCTCGACGTCCAGCACGGACAGCCCGCCGCTTTCGAAGATCGCCATCATCTCGCGCAGCGCCGGCGGATGGGCGCCGGGGAAGATGCGCCGCTCGATCCAGCTGTTCATGGGCCGCGGCCGGTTGCGCCCGATGCTGTGGATCAGCCCGCGGCCCTCGGGCGTCAGGCAACGGTCGATCACCGCGCCGAGGGTGGGGTAGTTCTTGGGGCCGACGTGTTCGAGCATGCCCACTGAGACGAAGACGTCGTACTCGCCCTGGATGTTGCGGTAGTCGTCCTCGACGTAGTGCACGCGGTCGGCCAGCCCTTCCTGCAGGGCCCGCTGGCGGGCGTACTGGACCTGTTCGTGGGAGATGTTGTAGGCGGTGACGTGCACGCCGTAGTGCTTGGCCATGTAGCGCGCCAGGCCGCCCCAGCCGCAGCCCGCCTCGACGACGCGGTCGCCGGGACAAAGCTGCAGCTTGCGGCAGATGTGCTCCATCTTCGCGACCTGCGCCTGCTCCAGGCTCATGCCCGGCTCCGGGAAATAGGCGCAGGTGTACTGCATGTGGGGGTCGAGCCAGAGCGCGTAGAAGCGGTTGCCGATGTCGTAGTGGTGGTGGATGTTGCGGCGCGCCTGCCGCAGGCCGTTGGCGCTGCGCAGCCACCGGCGCAGGTGGCGGCGCGGCTTGCGCCAGGCGGCGTCCGGCGGGGCGTGCCGGTACAGGGTGGTCAGCAGGTCGACCAGCTCGCCTTCGACGAGCTCGATGCGCCCCTCGCTGTACAGATCGCCGAAGCGGTCCTCGGGGTCGAGGAGCACGCCGAGCAGGGCGGCCCGGTCGGCGATCGCCAGGCGCAGGCGCGGTTCGGTGCCCGCCTCGCCCGCCTCCCAGTGGCCGTCCCACAGGCGCACCGCCAGCGGCGGCCGACCGAGGCGGTCCAGGGCGGCGCGCAGCAGGCGCCGGTCCCAGGGACGGCTGCGGCCGCGCACCGGCGGTTCCGGGGCCGGCGCCGCGCCGCGCTCGATCTCGCTGGCCGTTTGGCTCATCGTCGGATCCCCCTCGTTTCGGCCTGGCTCGTTTCCGGCCCGGGCGGGCCGCTACGGTCGCTAGCCTAGTGGCTGGGGGCGGCGGCGGCAAGCCGCCGCCCTTGCGGATACGGGTTCCCCCGAATGGACGATGGCGCGGCCGACCGGGCCCTGTTGTACTTGCGGGCACCTCAACGCGAGGAGAGACGCCATGGGCGCCGTTCCGGCCGACCGTTTGTTGTCGCGTTACCGCCGTGTGCGCCGCGACATCCGCCGCATCCACGCGGCCGTGTTCGGCCGCGGCCGGCGGCGCGCGCTGTTCGGCGGCATGCGGTCGGAGGCGGCGTTGCGCGCCTTGGATGGTTGCCGCGCGCGCCTCGAACGCCTGGACGCGGTGCTTGCGCGCAGCAGCGCGCGGCGCCTGGCGGGGCAGGCGGTGTTGGGCGATGCCGGCGCCGCGCCCTGGCGGGCCCTGGCGCGGGCGGGCGCGGCGGCGCACGACCGTTTGTACCGCGAATACCGCCTGCTGTTGCGCCTGCGCGGGCTGCGCCGGAGCCTGCGGGCGGCGGCGCTGGGCGTGGCGGCGTTGACCGTCCTAGGCGTCGCCGGCTTCCTGCGGGGTGAGGGCGGTGATGTGCAGCGCGTGCAGGCGGCCGTCGGCGATGAGCTCGGCCAGCGGCGCGTACACGCGGCGGTGGCGGGCGACGCTGTTCTGGCCCTCGAAGCCGGCGTCGACGATGCGCAGCCGGTAATGGTAGCCGTCCCCTTCGACCTCGATGCGCGCATCGGGAAAGGCGGCCGCGAGCCGCCGGCGCAGTTCGTCGTCGTCCACGGCGCTCATGCCGTCGCTGCCCTCCTTCATTCGCCTTCGGGCGCTGGACCGAGTTCCACCTCTTCGACCCCCAGGTAGTCCTCGATGCAGCGCATGACCGCCGCCAGCGCTTCGCGCGGGGCGTCGCCGTTCAGGCGCTCGCGGTCGACGCTCTCGGTCCAGCCGTAGATCGACTGCTTCAGGTCGTCGATGGAGCGCACGTTGCGCTCGATGTCGTGCAGGATTTTGCGGTATTCGGATTCGGTGGGAAAGGCCCCCAACGTTTCGAAGGCCTCGTGCAGGGCCTCGAGCAGGGGCGCGGCCTGGGGCGGCAGGCCGAGCTCCTCCGGCGTGTACGGGCTGCGCGCCGTGTTGCCGCCGGCCACCCACACCTTGAAGCTGTTCTTCTGCAGGGCGTGGTAGAGCGGCTCCTCGGAGATCAAGAACACGAACAGGTTGTTGCGGTTGGCGTAGAACACCGCGTCGCCGTAACGCCACTCGTGGCTGACCAGGAAGCGCCACAGGCGGATGTGGGTCTTGAATTCGGCCTGGTGCAACTGGTCGAGGATGAGCACGGTCTTGTCCGCCTCGCTGAAGGCGCACACGTCGCTCATCGCCCGGTCGAGGCGCCCGACGGGCGGCTGGCGCGGGCCGCCCTCGGGGGACGCCGGCTCCGGCGCCGGTTCCGGCTCGCTCTGGGAGAAATCGTGGTAGACGACGTGGCTCGGCTCCAGGGCGTGCGCCAGGGCGGTGGCGAAGGCCGTCTTGCGCCGGCCGCCTTCGCCCTCGATGTTCAGGCAGCGCAGGGCCGGGCCCGGCGCGCTGGTCAGGCAGCGCACCACGTAGTCGTAGCGTTCGTTCGACTCGAAGCCGAATTCCGCCATGCGGCGGCGCAGGTCGCTCATCACCAGCGGTATTTGTCCCACAGCTCCGGGTGCGCCCAGTTTTTCGGGTTGAACCAGTCGGGCACCGGTTTGTAGTGCCGGACGTCGAAGACGTACAAGGCCGTCTCCCCCGCCAGGCGGGTCTCTCGCGCGTAGCCCAGGGCGCGCCACTCGTTCGCGTCGACGAGCGCCGCACCGGGGCCGGCGACCGCCAGCACCCGTGCACAGTACAGGTCGCGCAGGCGCGCCAGCAGCCGGCGCGTCTCGCCCGGCGCCAGGCGGCCCTCGTCCCAGAACACGCCGAGATCGTAGCGCCGGGTGAAGGGCTCGGTCAGCGCCGCTTCGGGATCGCAGCAGCGGTCGTCGGCGCCGGCCAAGGGCTGCAGCGGCCCGCCGATCAGCAGGCGCGGCGGCGCGGCGGCCGTCAGCTCGCGGCGCAGAATCGGCTGCAGAGCGTCCATTCCACTCGACCTCGCATCGCGCCTTGTGACGCCGGCATTGTCGCCGGGTTCCCTTGCCCCGGCAAGCGCGTACAATGGCGGCGAACCCATGGCGAACGGGGCAGGACGATGCGCCGGGTATGGAGCGGGTTTCTACTGGGGTTGGGGTTGGCGCTCGGCGCGTCGTTCGGCTCGCCGGCCGGCAACACCGGGGCGCCGGGCGCGGGGGCCGTGTGGGTGCTCACGGTCAAGGGCGCGATCGGGCCGGCGACCGCCGAGTTCCTGCGCGACGGCCTGGCCGATGCGGCGGCGGCCGGTGCCGCCCTAATGGTGATCCAGCTCGACACGCCCGGCGGGCTGGACTCGGCGATGCGCGACATCATCCGCGCCGTGCTGGGTTCGCCGGTGCCGGTGGCGGTCTACGTGGCGCCGCAAGGCGCCCGCGCCGCGAGCGCCGGCACGTATTTGTTGTACGCGGCCCACATCGCGGCGATGGCGCCGGCGACCAACCTGGGTGCGGCGACCCCGGTGCAGCTCGGCGAACCGCCCAAGCCGCCGGAGCGGCCCGGTGCGCCCGAGCCGCATGGGGCGGCCGAGGGCGGGAAAGCCGACGATCGGGAAAAGGGCCGGGCGGGGCGGCCCGTCGCCGAAGCGGGCGGCGCGCTCGAGCGCAAGGCGGTCAACGATGCGGCAGCCTACCTGCGGGCCCTGGCCGAACTGCGCGGCCGCAACGCCGAATGGGCGGATAAGGCGGTGCGCGAAGCGGCCAGCCTGTCGGCCGAGCAGGCCGCGGCGATGGGCGTGATCGACCTCATCGCTCCGGACCTGGACGCCCTGCTCGCGGCGCTCGACGGCCGCCGGGTGCGGCTCGACGGCGGCCGGGAGGTCGTCCTGGCGCTGGCCGGGGCGCCGCGTGTGACGGTCGAGCCCGATTGGCGGATCCGCCTGTTGTCGGTGCTGACCGACCCGAACGTGGCCTACATGCTGATGATGCTCGGCCTGTACGGCTTGATCTACGAATTCATCAATCCCGGCATGATCGTGCCCGGCGTCATCGGCGGCATCTGTCTGCTGCTCGGGCTGTATGCCCTGCAGGTGCTGCCGGTGAACTACGCCGGCCTGGCTCTGATGCTGCTCGGCATCGCTTTCATGGTCGGCGAGGCCTTCGCCCCCAGTTTCGGCATTCTCGGCCTGGGCGGCGTGGTGGCCTTCACGATCGGCTCGGTGATCCTGCTCGACGAGGAAGGATACGCCGTCTCGCTGCCGCTGATCCTCGGCAATGCGCTCGCCGCCCTGCTGCTGTTCGGCTGGGTGGTGGGCATGCTCATCCGCCTGCGCCGCCGCCCGCCGCTGGCCGGACGCGAGGAGCTGGTCGGCGCCGAGGTGGTGGCCGAGGGCGATTTCGAAGGGGAAGGTTACGTGCGCGTCCGCGGCGAGTTGTGGAAGGCCCGCAGCGCGTCTCCGGTCCGGCGCGGGCAGCGCCTGCGCGTGACCCGCGTCGACGGGCTGCGGCTCGAGGTCGAGCCCCTCGCCGACGGCGCGGCGCCCGATCCGTCGTTTTCTTCCTGAGGAGGCAGAACCATGGTGACCGGCATCATCGTTCCCGCGGCGATCATCCTGATCGTCGTTCTCTCGTCGCTGCGCGTGATCCCCGAGTACGAGCGCGGCGTGGTGTTCTTCCTCGGCCGTTTCCAGTCCGTCTATGAGCCGGGGCTGAAGATCGTGCTGCCCGTGGTGCAACAAATGGTGCGGGTCGACCTGCGCACGGTGGTGATGGACGTGCCGCCCCAGGACGTGATCTCCCGCGACAACGTCACGGTGAAGGTCAACGCCGTGTTGTACTTCCGGGTGGTCGATCCGCAGAAGGCGATCATCAACGTGGAAAACTACTACGCGGCGACCAGCCAGCTCGCCCAGACCACGCTGCGCGCGGTGCTCGGCAAACACGATCTGGACGAGATGCTCGCCGAGCGCGAGAAGTTGAACCTGGACATCCAGGAGAGCGTGGACCAGCACACCGACGCCTGGGGCATCAAGGTCTCCAACGTCGAGATCAAGCACATCGACCTCAACGAGAGCATGATCCGCGCCATCGCCCGCCAGGCCGAGGCCGAGCGCGAGCGCCGCGCCAAGATCATCCACGCCGAGGGCGAACTGCAGGCCTCGGAAATGCTCGCCAAGGCGGCGGCCGTGATCGCCCAGCAGCCGCAGGCCTTGACGCTGCGTTATTTGCAGACGCTCAACGACATGAGCAGCGAGGCGTCCTCGACGATCGTCTTCCCGCTGCCCATCGACCTGATCAAGCCCTTGTTGCGCGACAGCCTGCGCGAGGGCGCCTGAGGCGATGCGCCCCTGGCGCGCCCTGGAAATCCAGGCCCTGGCGCCGGCGCCGCGGGTGGCGTTGGTCGAGCGGCCGCCGCGCGCGCCTGCGCCCGGCGAGGTGGCGATCGCCGTCGAATATTCCAGCCTGAACTACAAGGACGCGCTCGCCCTGGCCGGCCACCCGGGCGTCGTCAAGCGCGTGCCGCTGGTCGGCGGCATCGATGCGGCCGGGGAGGTGGTCGAGTCGGCCAGTCCCGATTTCGTCCCCGGTCAGAAAGTGCTGGTCACCGGCTACGAGCTCGGGCAGACCCACGACGGCGGCTGGTGCACCGGCCTGGTGGTGCCGGCGGACTGGGTGGTGCCCCTGCCGCCCGGCCTGGACACCTTCCAGGCGATGGCGCTGGGCACCGCGGGCTTCACCGCGGCGCTGGCCTACAAGCGCCTGCTCGACAATGACCAGCGGCCCGAGCGCGGCCCCATGCTGGTCACCGGGGCGAGCGGCGGGGTCGGTGGTTTCGCCGTCAACTTGCTCGCCGACCAGGGCTTCGCCGTGACGGCGATGACCGGCAAGCCGACCGCCGCGGCGCGCCTGCGCGCGCTGGGTGCGATCGAGATCGTCGACCGCGCCGTCGCCGAACTGGACGACGAGCGGCCGCTGCTCAGCGGCCGCTGGGGCGGCGCGATCGACAACCTCGGCGGCCCCTATCTCGCCTGGATCACCCGTTGCCTGTGCCGGCGCGGCAACGTCGTCGCGGTGGGGCTTGCGGCCGGCAGTGAGCTGAAGACGACGGTCATGCCGTTCATCCTGCGCGGCGTCGCCCTGCTGGGGGTCGATTCCTCGGCGACCGCGGCCGATCTGCGGCGGTGGTTGTGGCAGCAGCTCGCCGGGCCCTGGCGGCCTTCGGGGCTGGACCGGATGGTGGCCGGGGTGATCGGCCTCGACGCGGTGCCGGCCGCCGCCGAGCGCCTGCGGGCGGGCGCCGTCGACGGGCGCTACGTGATCGCCGTCGGCGCCGCCCCTCGAGGTTGACTCAGCGCCGCCAGAGGGAGAAGAGCAGGGACAACAGCAGGCTCACCAGCGCCATGCTGGTGACGGGGATGTAGATTTTCAGGCCGGGGCGGTCGATGACGATGTCGCCCGGCAGGCGGCCGAGCGGCAGCTTGCCGAGCCACGGCCACAAGGCCGCCAGCAGCAGGCACAGCAGGCCGAGGATCAACAGCGCTTTTTGCATGGGCGGTCTCCTGCGCCGCTTCAGCATGGGGACGGCGGTCCGCCCGTGCAAGAGGTGAACCGTTCGGAGTCCGCCGGCGACCTACCCGGCGCACGGCCGTTTCGCCGTCGAGGATCGAGAGAGGAGACCGTCATGTCGAAGAAAGCCAAGTGTCTGGGTGTCTTGCTCGCCGCGGGATTGGCCAGCGGTGGTGTCGCCGCCGAAGCGCTGATCGATTCGGTCCTGGGCAGTGGTGAGCACCAGGGGGCGCACGCGTCCGAGCCGAGCGGGTCGTCGCCGACGCCCGGTGCACGGCCGACCGCCCCTGCCGGTCCCGACGCCGGGCGGCGGATGAACAAGGCCGAGCTGATCGACGCCATCGCCAAGGGCTCGAAGGCGCGCGCCGGCGCCCCGCGTCCCAAAGAAGACGCCGCCGAGCTGGGCGAGGTCGAGCCGCGCTGAGGGCCGCTCACTGCGGCCCGTCGGCGTCCGGCGGCCCGGCCCGCCCCGTCCCGAGCGCGCCGGCGACCGCCAGCAGCGACCAGGCGGCGATCAAGGTGAGCCCGCCCAGGGGTGCGGCGCGCGCCGCCGCCCGCCAGCCCGTCGCCGCCCAGCCGTAGACGGGCAGGCAGAACAGCGGCAGGCCGAGGGCGAAGCCCCATTGCGCCAAGCGGCCTAAGGTCGGGTGCAGGCGCCCGCTCAGGGCCGCGACGGCGAGCAGGGCGGGGGCGTGCAGGACCTGCAGCAGCGCCGCCTGGCGCCAGGCGTCCAGGCGCGGCGGCGGCAGCCATCCCGGCGGGGCGTGCGCGCCGACGGCCAGGGCGATGACGCCCAGGGCGCCGGCGACGCCGGCGTAGACGATCATCGCGCGTTCGATTCTGCGGTGCATGTCGTCGTCCTCCGGACGCGGTAGACGTCGAAACGGGTGCGCCGTCCGCCGACCCGCCAGTCCGGCGGCCGCCCGCCCAGCGGCGGCGCGTTCCGGTGGCGCTTGACCACCACGCGCTCGGCCGCCAGCTCGAGCGCCGCCCCGAGCCAGGCTGCCGGCGCCGCCTCCTCGCCGGCCAGGCGGCGCAACCACTGCGCGTCCTTTTTCACCGCCCCGCGCCGGGCGGTGTCCGGTTCGTACATGGGATCGAGGTAGACGACCGCCGGTGGGGCGCCGTGCCAGCGGCGCAGCCGGTCCATGGCGTCGCCGGCCAGCAGCCGCAGGCGTGCCGCGGCCGCGGTCTGTTCGCGGCAGCGCGCCAGGGCCTCGTCGACCAGCGCCAGCAGCGCCGCGAGGCGCTCGACGGCGGTCACCCGGCAGCCGGCCCGGGCGAGCAGGAACGCGTCCCGGGCCAGACCGGCGGTGGCGTCGAGCACCGTCAGGCCGGGACGCGCGCCCACCGCCCGCAACAAGGGTTCGGCGCCGCGGCGGCGGCGGGCCAGGGCGTCGAAGTCCAGGCGCAGCGGCGGGGGATCGTCCGGCCCGCCGGCCAGGGCCAGGCCCGCCGCGTCGTAGCACAGGTGGGGCGCGGCCGGTGGCGCGGTCAGCCAGGGCAAGCCCCAGCGCGCGGCCAGTCCCGCGGCGGCCTCGCGCCGGTCGGCGGCGGCGCAGTACACGCCGATCGCGTTCACCGTGTCCAGCGTCGCAGGCTCCCGTCGATCAGCGGCCAGACGAGGGCGCTGCTCAGCACCGGCAGGGCGTAAGGGCCGAGCTGTTGCACCGGCCGGTCGGCGATGCCGTAGAGCCACAGGAACACCAGCCGTTCGACCGCGACCAGGGCGGCGACGACGAGCGCCTGTTGCAGCAGCGGATAGAGCCGGAAGCGGCTGTGCTGGCGCAGCACCACGTAGGCGATCCACAGCAGCCCGAGGGCGTGCTGGCCGAGCAGCGTGCCCAGGGCGAGGTCCAGCAGCAAACCCCAGGCCAGCGCCGTGCCCAGCCCGACCCGGCCGGGATGGTGGGCGCACCACCAGGCCAGCACCAGCGCCGGCCACTCCGGCCACATGCCCAGACCACTGCCCGGCAGCGGTGTCAGGGTGAGCAGCAGGGCCAGCAGCAGGCTGCCGTGCAGACGCAGGATGCGGCCGGCCGGGGTGTTCATCGGCGCGTCTCCGGCCACACCAGGATCACCTCGCGGCTGCGGTCCAGGCCGGCCAGCGGGCGGGCGGTCACCCGCGCATAGGGATCGCCGGGGACCGCCTCGAAACGGTCCACCCGGGCCACCGGGTAATTCGCCGGGAAACGCCCCCCCAGGCCCGAAGTGACCAGCAGGTCGCCGGGGCGCAGATCGGTGTGCGGGGTCACGTAAAGCAGGTCGAGCTCGCGCGGGTCACCCTTGCCCTGGGCGAGGCTGCGCACGCCGTTGCGGATGTTCTGCACGGGAATCCGGTGCTCCGGGTCGGAGATGAGCAGCACCGTGGCGCTGTGGTCGGCGACGCCGATCACCTGGCCCATGACGCCCTCGGCGTCGAGCACCGCCTGGCCGACATGGACGCCGTCGGCGGCGCCCTTGTCGATGACGAGCTGCTGGTGCTGGTAGTCCTGGCGGACGGCCAGCACCTCGGCCACGCGCACGCGCTTGCCGAGCCGCTCGGCGGCGGCCAGCAGGGCGCGCAGGCGGGCGTTCTCGGCCTCCAGGGCGGCCATTTCCAGCAGGCGCGCGCGCAGGCGCAGGTTTTCCGCCCGCAGGCGCGCGTTCTCCGCCAGCAGGCGGCGCCGTTCGGCCAGCGCCTCGCCGGCGGCGCCGAGCAGGCGGCCGGGCCAGGCGGCGGCGGCGCGCAGCGGTTCGATGAGCAGGCGCTCGGCGCCGCTGCGGACGCCGTCGAGCACCGCGTAGCGGTCGTCCACGAAGACCAGTGCGAGGCAAAGCAGCGACAGGGCCAGCCAGCGGGGGGTGAGGCCGGCGGCGTGTCGCAGGGGCGGATTCATGGGGGCTGGCCGCCGCGCCGGGCGTCGCTCACTCCACCGACAGGATGTTCGTGCCGCGCTCGTCCATCAGCTCGAGGATGCGGCCGCCGCCGCGCGCCACGCAGGTCAGCGGATCCTCGGCGACGACCACCGGCAGCCCGGTCTCTTCCATGATGAGCCGGTCCAGGTCGCGCAGCAGCGCGCCGCCGCCGGTGAGCACGATGCCGCGCTCGGCGACGTCGGCGCCCAGCTCCGGGGGCGTCGCCTCCAGGGCGGTCTTGACCGCCGCGACGATGCCGTAGAGCGGTTCCTGGAGGGCTTCGAGCACTTCGTTGCTGTTGATCGTGAAGCTGCGCGGCACGCCCTCGGACAGGTTGCGCCCCTTGACCTCCAGTTCCTGCAATTCGCGTCCCGGATAAGCGGTGCCGATGGTGTGCTTGATGTGCTCGGCGGTGGCCACGCCGATCAGGATGCCGTAATTGCGGCGGATGTAGCTGATGATCGCCTCGTCGAACTTGTCGCCGCCGATGCGCACCGAGGCCGAGTAGACGATGCCGTCCAGGGCCATGACCGCGACCTCGGAGGTGCCGCCGCCGATGTCCAGCACCATCGAGCCGCGCGGCTCGTGCACCGGGATGCCGGCGCCGATCGCCGCCGCCATGGGTTCTTCGATCAGGTAGACGCTGCGGGCGCCGGCGCCGAGCACCGAATCGCGGATGGCGCGCCGTTCCACTTCCGTGGCGCCGCAGGGCACGCACACCAGCACCCGCGGGCTGGGCGTGTAGAAGCGCGAGTTGTGCACCTTCTTGATGAAGTGCTGGAGCATCTTCTCGGTGATCGTGAAGTCGGCGATCACGCCGTCCTTCAGCGGTCGGATGGCGACCATGTTCTCCGGCGTGCGCCCGAGCATGCGCTTGGCCTCGTGGCCGTAGGCGGTGATGCTCTTCGGCCCGCCGGGGCCCTTTTCCATGCGCACCGTCACCACGGACGGTTCGTTGAGCACGATGCCCTTGCCGCGCACGTAAATGAGGGTGTTGGCGGTGCCCAGGTCGATGGACAGGTCGGTCGAGAACAGACCCTTGAGCTTTTTGAACATGGCGGCGTCGACGCAAGGCGTTGCGTTGTGTAAGCGCGCTAATGTAGCAGTCCCGCCCGGCGGCAACAAGCGCGCCGCGGCCCCGACCTCGCCAGCGCCGCCCCGCTTGTGGTAACTTTGCCGCCCCGGCGCCCGCCGCGGTCCGGCATTCGAACCCATGGATCCGAAAACCGTCGAACACGTCGCGCGCCTGGCGCGCATCGCCCTGGCCGAGGAGGAGCGCGCCGCGCTGGCCGCCGAACTCGGCCGGATCCTCGCTTTCGTCGAGCAGATGAACGCGGTGGACACCTCCGGCGTCGAGCCGATGGCGCATCCCCACGACGCCGTCCAGCGCCTGCGCGAAGACGTGGTCACCGAGACCGACCAGCGCGAGCGCTTCCTCGCCCTGGCGCCGCTGGCCGAAGACGGCTTGTACCTGGTGCCCAAGGTGATCGAGTGAGCGCGGCGCTGCACGAGTTGACCCTGGCCGAACTGGCCCGCCTGCTGGAGGCCGGCGAGGTGTCCGCCCGCGAGCTGGCGCGGCATTTTCTCGACCGCATCCGCCGCCTCGATCCGGCCCTCAACAGCTTCATCACCGTCACCGAGGCGCAGGCCGAGGCCCAGGCGGAAAGAGCCGACGCGCGCCGCGCGCGCGGCGAGGCCGGGCCGCTGACGGGCCTGCCGATCGCCCACAAGGACATCTTCTGCACCGAGGGGGTGCGCACGAGCTGCGGTTCGCGCATGCTCGAGGGCTTCGTCGCCCGCCTACGAATCGCCACGGTGACGGCGCGGCTGGCGGCGGCCGGGGCGGTCGCTGCTCGGCAAGACCAACATGGACGAGTTCGCCATGGGCTCGTCCAACGAGACCAGTTCATTACGGCCCGGTGCGCAACCCCTGGGATCCGAGACCGGGTGCCCGGCGGCTCTTCCGGCGGGTCGGCGGCCGCCGTCGCCGCCCGCCTGGCGCCGGCCGCGACCGGCACCGACACCGGCGGCTCGATCCGCCAGCCGGCGGCCTTCTGCGGCATCACCGGCTTGAAAGCCGACCTACGGCCGGCGTGTCGCGCTGGGGCATGATCGCCTTCGCGTCCAGCCTCGACCAGGCCGGCCCGCTGGCCGCCGGCGCCGAGGACTGCGCGCTGCTGCTCGGCGCCATGGCCGGGCTGCGATCCGCGCGACTCGACCAGCCTGGACGAGCCCGCGCCCGATACGCGCTGCCCCGGACACGGACGTCTGCGCGGCCTGACCGTGGGCGTGTCCCAAGGCGTTCTTCAGCGCCGAGCGTCGACCCGGCGGTCGGTGACGTGATCGAAGCGCGCGCTGCGCGAGTTCGAAGCCGCCGGCGCGCGCCGGCGCGAGATCGACCTGCCCCACGTGCACCTGTCGGTGCCGGCCTATTACGTGGTGGCGCCCGCCGAGGCGTCCTCGAACCTGGCGCGCTACGACGGCGTGCGCTACGGCTACCGCAGCCCCAACGCCTCGGACCTCGAAGAGCTCTACGCCTTGACCCGCGCCGAGGGCTTCGGCGCCGAGGTCAAGCGGCGCATCCTGATCGGCACCTACGTGCTGTCCGCCGGCTACTACGACGCCTATTACCGCAAGGCGCAGCAACGTGCGCCGGCTGATCGCCGAGGATTTCCGCGCGCGCCTTCGAGGCGGTGGACTTGATCGCCGGGCCGACCACGCCCAGCGCCGCCTTCGCCCTCGGCGAGAAGACGCGCGATCCGGTGGCGATGTATCTGTCGGACATCTACACCATCGCCGTCAACCTGGCGGGCCTGCCGGCGGTGTCCGTGCCCGCCGGCTTCACCGCCGCCGGCCTGCCGGTGGGGCTGCAGTTGATCGGCCGCGCCTTCGACGAGGCGCGCCTGCTCGGCGCCGCCCACCGCTACCAGCAGCGCGACCGACTGGCACCGGCGGCTGCCGCCGGCGTTTGCCGGCGAGGGGGAGGGCTGATGGACTGGGAGACCGTCATCGGCCTGGAGGTGCACGTCCAGCTCGCCACCCGGAGCAAGATTTTCTCGGGCGCCGCCACCGCCTACGGTGCGCCGCCCGAACACCCAGGCTTGCGCCGTCGACCTGGGCCTGCCCGGCGTGTTGCCGGTGCTCAACCGCGCCGCGGTGCACATGGCGATCAAATTCGGCCTGGCGCTCGGCGCCGAGATCGTCGACGCGCTCGGTGTTCGCGCGCAAGAACTACTTCTACCCGGACCTGCCCAAGGGCTACCAGATCTCCCAGTACGAGCGGCCGATCGTCCGCGGCGGCGCCCTGCCATCGAGCTGGCCGACGGCACCACCAAGTCGATCGGCATCACCCGCGCGCACCTCGAGGAGGACGCCGGCAAGTCCCTGCACGAGGATTACCACGGCATGACCGGCATCGACCTGAACCGGGCCGGCACGCCGCTGCTGGAGATCGTCTCCGAGCCGGAGCTGCGCTCGGCCGAGGAGGCCGTCGCCTACGCGCGCACCTTGCACAGCCTGGTCTGCTATCTCGGCATCTGCGACGGCAACCTGCAGGAAGGTTCGTTCCGCGTCGACGCCAACGTCTCGGTGCGGCCCGCCGGCAGCGACACCCTGGGCACCCGCACCGAGCTCAAGAACCTCAATTCACTTCCGCTTCCTCGAGCGCGCCATCCGCCACGAGGTCGCCCGGCAGATCGACCTCATCGAATCCGGCGGCCGCGTGGTGCAGGAAACCCGCCTCTACGACCCCGAGCGCGACGAGACCCGGGCCATGCGGGGCAAGGAAGAGGCGCACGACTACCGTTATTTCCCGGATCCCGACCTGTTGCCGGTGGCCATCGACCCGGACTGGATCGAGGCCGTGCGGGCGGAGCTGCCGGAGCTGCCCTGGGCGCGCCGCCGGCGCTTCGTCGAGGCGCTGGGCTTGGCCCCGGACCAGGCCGCCCAGCTCGCCGCCGACAAGGCCGCGGCCGATTATTTCGAGGCCGTGCTGGCCGAGGCCGAGGGCGTGGCGCCGCGGCTCGCCGCCAACTGGGTGCTGGTCAATCTCGCCGGCGCCTTGAACCGCGCCGGCCTGGCGATCGGCGCCAGCCCGGTGCCGCCGCCGGCCCTGGCCGTGCTGTTGCGGCGGCTGGCCGACGGCACCTTGTCGAGCAAGCTGGCCAAGACCGTCTTCGAGGCCGTGTGGGCCGGCGAGGGCGATGTGGACGAGATCATCGAGCGGCGCGGGCTGCGCGCCGAGGGCGACCGCGACGCGCTGGCGGCCCTGGTGGACGAGGTGGTCGGCCGCCACCCCGAGCAGGTCGCCCAGTACCGTGCCGGCAAGACCAAGGTGCTGGGCTTTTTCGTCGGCCAGGTGATGAAGGCCACCGGCGGCAAGGCGGACCCGGCGCTGGTCAACCGCCTGTTGCGCGAGCGGCTCGACGCCTGACCGCTGGCGCGCCCCGCCGGCCCCGTGCTAACCTTGGCCCCGCCCCGCCGGGGCGGCTTCGTGAACCTCGAGAGTGGACCGCTCATGCGCAAGCATCCCGTGCAAGTCGCCGACGACGAAGCGGACATCGACATGACGCCGATGCTGGACGTCGTCTTCATCATGCTCATCTTCTTCATCGTCACCGCCTCCTTCGTCAAGGAGCGGGCGCTGGACATGTCCAGCCCGGACAACGACAACCCGCCGCCGCCGAGCAAGGAGGACAACACCATCCTCGTGCGCATCGAGGAGAGCGGCCGCATCTGGGTGGAGGACACGCCCACCGACGTCGGCGGTGTGCAGCCCAACGTCAAGCGCCTGATCGCCCAGAACCCCAAGGCGAAGGTCGTCATCCAGCCCGATCCCAAGTCCAAGGCCGACTACATGCTGCGCGTGCTCGACCAGTCACGGGCCGCCGGCGCCGAGGCCTCGATCGCCGCCATCGAAACCGGCCCCTGACGGGCGCGGCCGGCGCCCGGCGCGTCGGCCGCGAAAGGCCCCTCTCGGTCATCCCTTAACGGCGGGCGCCGCCGCATCGCCTATAGTCCCCATGGAGGACTCGAGGTGAATCGGAGGAGGGGCCCGCCATGCTCGGCGAGATCGCCAAACGCAACCGGGACGAGGCGGCCGAGTTGGACATGACGCCCTTGCTGGACGTCGTGTTCATCATGCTCATTTTCTTCATCGTGACCGCCTCCTTCGTCAAGGAAGCGGGGCTGGACGTGAGCGCCGAAGAGGGCGTCACGAGCAACGAGCCGGCCGACCCGGAGAAACGCAACATCACCGTGCGCATCGAGGCCAGCGGCCGGGTGTGGGTCAACGAGACCCCCGCCACGCTCGACGGCGTGCAAGCGGCGATCAAGCGGCTTTACGCCCAGAACCCGCAGGCCAAGGTGTTCATCCGCCCCGATCCCAAGGCCCGCACCGAGTGGCTGCTGCGGGTGCTCGACCAGGCCAACGCCGCCGGCGTGCCCGCCTCCCTGGTGGCGCCGGAATGAGCTAGTCCGCCAGTTCGACCGCGACCGGCTCGGCGCCGTCGGGGCCGGGACGCCAGGCGCGCAACTCGAGCACCCCGCGGGTGCCCAGAGACACGATCAGCATGAGCACGCCGGCGTGCCGCGCCTCGTCCAGGTCACGGGTGGAGGGCTCGGCGGCGGCCTGCGGGTGCGAGTGGTAGACGGCGAGCAGGGTTTCGCCGCGCGCGCGCATGGTCTTCTGCGCCGCGATCTGCCCGGCCGGGTCGAGCAGGAAGGCGCGCTCGGGGTCCGGCGCGGCGTTGCGCAGCGGATAGAGGCTGGCGGCGCGGCCGCCGCGCGCGCCGATCAGCCCGCACACCTCGCGCTCGGGCTCGGACTGGGCATGGGCCAGCAGGCGCTGCACCAGCGCCCGCGGCAGCCGCAGCACGGTCGCTTCAGTCATCTGCGCACACCGGACAGTCGGGGTCGCGGCGCAGCCGGATGCGCCGGATCTGCAGGGTTTCACCGTCCACGCACAACAGCCCGTCGAGCACCTCGCCGAAGCCGGCGATCAGCTTGATCGTTTCGAGCGCCTGCAGGCAGCCGATCATGCCGGGCACCGGGCCGAGCACCCCCAGTTCGCTGCAGCGTTCGCCGTCGCCGCCGCCGCTCTCCGGGAACAGGCAGGCGTAACAGGGCGCCCGGCGGTGGTGATTGAACACCGCGAGCTGGCCTTCCAGGCGGATCGCCGCGCCCGACACCAGCGGTTTGCCCGAGGCGCGGCTGGCGCGGTTCACGGCGTGGCGGGTGGCGAAGTTGTCGGAGCAGTCCAGCACCACGTCCACCCCGGCGGCCAGCCGCGCCGCCTCGGCCTCGTCCAGGCGCAGGCGCAACGGCTGGATCTCGAGCGCGCCGTTGAGGGTCGCCAGCCGGGCCGCCGCGGCCTCGACCTTGGGGCGGCCGAGGTCGGCTTCGCCGTACAGCGGCTGGCGGTGCAGGTTCGAGGGTTCGACCCGGTCCGGATCACACAGCACCAGCCGGCCGACGCCGGCGCCGGCCAGGTACTGGGCGGCGGCGCAACCCAGGCCGCCCATGCCGACGATGAGCACGCCGGCCTCGGCCAGCGCCGCCTGGCCGTCGGCGCCCAGCTGCGGCAGCACCATCTGGCGCGTGTAACGTTGCAATCGCTCGCCGTTCATCGCCTCGGGGGCAAAGCCCGCCGGTGCGCCTCGAGGAGTCGCGGCCGGCCGGCCAGGTCGGGATGCACGCGCAGCCCCACCCAGCCGTGGCGGCGGGCCAGGGCGAGCGCGCGGGGCGCCTGATTGTAGCCGATCTCGATCAGCAGCACGCCGCCGGGCGCGAGGTGCGCGGCGCTGTCGGCGAGCAGCCGCTCGACGGCGCGCAGGCCGTCGGGACCGCCGTGCAGCGCCCGGCGCGGTTCGTGGACCAGGTCCGGGAAGTGCGGGTCGGCGGTGGCGACATAGGGCGGGTTGGAGAGGATCAACTCGAAACACTCGCCGGGCAGCGCCGCCCACCAGTCGCTCAGGCGCCAGCGGATGCCGCCCAGGCCCAGCCGGGCGGCGTTCACCCGGGCCACCGCCAGGGCCGCCGTGCTCGAATCCACCGCGGTGATGCGCCAGCGCGGCCGCTGCCGGGCCAGCGCCAGGGCGATGCAGCCGCTGCCGGTGCCCAGATCGACGACGCGCGGCCGCCGGCCCAGCGCGTCGCCCAGCACCAGCGCCCGTTCCACCAGGCGCTCGGTGTCCGGCCGCGGCACCAGCGTGGCCGGATTCACCGCCAGGGTCAGTTCGTGGAAGGCCCACTCGCCCAGCCAGTAGGCCAGCGGGAGGCCGCGCCGGCAGGCGCGCACCGCCGCCACCGCCCGGCGCAGCGCGGCGCCGGCGAGCGGCGTTTCGGGCCGGGCCAGGCACTGGGTGCGCGACAGCCCCAGCGCCGCGCCCAGCACCGCCACGGCGTCTTCACGGTCGCCGAGGCGGGCGCGGGCCCAGGCGAGCAGGCGGTCGAGGCGGACGGCGGACGCGGGCGGGCGGCTGGAGGGCGGCACGCGCGCAAGTTTAACAGTCCGGCCGGACTTGAGCGCGCCCGCCGCGCGGGGCTAGACTGGGCCACCCATGTAACCGGTATCACCGCCATGTTCAAGCGTTGCCTGATCCTCTTGCTGTCTTGTCTGCCTCTAGCCGCGGTGGCGGACAAGTTCGCCGACCTGGCCCGGACCCCGCCGATGGGCTGGAACAGCTGGAACCACTTCGGTTGCGACATCGACGAGGACACGGTGCGCGAGATCGCCCGGGCGATGGTCGAGTCGGGCATGAAGGACGCCGGTTACCAGTACGTGGTCATCGACGATTGCTGGCACGGCGAGCGCGATGCCAACGGTTTCATCCGGCCGGACCCGAAGCGTTTTCCCTCGGGCATGAAGGCGCTGGCGGATTATGTGCACGGTTTGGGCCTCAAGTTCGGTTTGTATTCCGACGCCGGCTGGAAGACCTGCGGCGGTCGGCCGGGCAGCCGCGGTTACGAGTTCCAGGACGCCGCGACCTATGCGCGCTGGGGGGTGGATTACCTCAAGTACGATTGGTGCAACACCGAGGGCCTGGCGGCGCGCGGCGCCTACCTGACGATGCGCGAGGCCCTGTGGGCGGCGGGCCGCCCGATCGTGTTCAGCATCTGCGAGTGGGGCGACAACCAGCCCTGGGAGTGGGCCGGCGAGATCGGCCATCTGTGGCGGACCACCGGCGACATCACCGCCTGCTGGGACTGCGAGGTGGACCACGGCGACTGGTCGTCCTGGGGCGTGTTGCGCATCCTGGACGTGAACGCCGAGCTGCGCGCCCACGCCGGCCCGGGCCGCTGGAACGATCCGGACATGCTCGAAGTCGGCAACGGCATGAGCGAGAACGAAGACCGCGCCCATTTCTCGATGTGGGCGATGATGGCCGCGCCCTTGATCGCCGGCAACGACCTGCGCCGGATGTCCGAGGCCACCCGCGCCATCCTCACCAACCGGGCGGTGATCGCGGTCGACCAGGATCCGCTGGGCATCCAGG
The DNA here is from genome assembly GCA_026004975.1 of Gammaproteobacteria bacterium. Classification (GTDB taxonomy): domain Bacteria; phylum Pseudomonadota; class Gammaproteobacteria; order HTCC5015; family HTCC5015; genus BPKE01. The sequence goes on along the minus strand of BPKE01000002.1, from coordinate 239,157 downwards.
GTTTCCGCCACCGGCGCGAGGGCGAGCTGGAAATCTGGTTCAAGCCGCTGGCCGACGACGAGTGGGCGATGGCGGTGCTCAACCGCGGCGACCGGCCGCAACAGATCCGCTTCGACTGGCGCCGCGAGGCGGTCGTCGATCCGCTTTCCGGCCGCCGGGCGCGCTGGCCGGCGCGCGTCTTCGAGCTGCACGACCTGTGGCGCGGCGTCAAGATCGGCACCACCCGCGAGCCGCTGGTCGCCGAGGTGCCCGGGCGCGACGTGCTCATGCTGCGGCTGCGCCGCCTGGGGGTGCGCCGCGACGGTTGACGCAGGCGCTCAGTCGGCGCCCGTCAGCGCCGCCAGTTGCTCGGCCCGGTGGCGCTGGCGCAGCGCCTCGAGGATCGGCTCGAGGGCGCCGTCCATGATCTGGTTGAGCTGGTAGAGCGTCAGGCCGATGCGGTGGTCGGTCACCCGACCCTGCGGGAAATTGTAGGTGCGGATGCGCTCGGAGCGGTCGCCGCTGCCGACCAGGCTGCGCCGCAAGGCGCTCTGCTCGGCGGCCTGGGCGGCGCGCTGGGCCTCGCGCAGGCGGGCCCGCAACAGCGCCAGGGCGCGGGCCCGGTTCTTGTGTTGGGAACGTTCGTCCTGGCACTCGACGACGATGCCGGTCGGCAGGTGGGTGATGCGCACCGCCGAGTCGGTCTTGTTCACGTGTTGGCCGCCCGCCCCGGAGGCGCGGAAGGTGTCGATGCGCAATTCGGCGGGATCGAGTTGCACCTCGCCGACCTCGGCGACTTCGGGCAGCACGGCCACGGTGGCCGCCGAGGTGTGGATGCGGCCCTGCGATTCGGTGACGGGCACGCGCTGCACGCGGTGCACCCCCGACTCGAACTTCAACCAGCTGTAGGCGCCCTCGCCGGCGATCCGCGCGACGATTTCCTTGTGGCCGCCGTGCTCGCCCGGGTGCTGGCCGAGCACTTCGACCGTCCAGCCGCGGCGCTCGGCGAAGCGCTGGTACATGCGGAACAGGTCGCCGGCGAACAGCGCCGCCTCGTCGCCGCCGGTGCCGGCGCGGATTTCCAGGAACAGGTTGCCCGGATCGTCCGGGTCCTCGGGCAGGAGCAGCCATTGCAGCGTCGTCTCGCAGGCGTGCAGTTCGGCCTCGGCCTCGGCCGCTTCCTCGCGCGCCAGGGCGCGCAGGGCCGGATCGGCCTCGGCGAGCAGCGCGCGGGCCTCGGCCAGGCGGCGGCGCGCCGCCTCGCGCGCGTCCAGCTTGGCGCGGATCGGCTCGAGGCGGGCAAACTCCCGGGACAGGGCCTGGTAGCGCGCCGGGTCGGCGAGCACCTCGGGCTCGGCCAGCAGGGCGGCGAGTTCCTCGTGACGGGCGGCCAGCGCCGCCAGGCGTTCCTCCAGGACCGGCAACATCGCTTCAGTCTTCTTCTTCCGGCGGGCACAGCAGCCGGCGCAGCCAGGCCAGCGCTTCGCCGTCCGGTTCGCGCGCCGCGCGGTGGAAGGCTGCCGTCGGGGCGTGGCTGAGGCGTTGCACCAGTTCCCGGCCCAGGCGGTGCAGCACCGCTTCGGGCGCCTCGCCCGCCCGCAAGCGACGCAAGGCCCGTGCCACCGTCGCCTCGCCCAGGGTTTCGGCGCGGCGGCGATAGCGGCGAATCAGGTCCACGGCTTCCAGGGAGCGTTGCCAGGCGAGGAACTCGTCCACCTTGCGGGCGACGATCGCCTCGGCGGCCACCGCCGCCGCCTGGCGCGAGCGGCGGTTCTCCTCGACCAGGGCCTCGAGGTCGTCGATGTTGTAGAGGTACACATCGGCCAGCTCGCCGACCTCCGGCTCGATGTCCCGCGGCACGGCCAGGTCGACCATGTACATGGGCCGGTGCTTGCGCCGGCGCAGCGCCCGCTCCACCGCGCCCTTGCCGATGATCGGCAGGGGGCTGGCGGTGGAGCTGATGACGATGTCGGCCTCGGCCAGGTGCTCGCCCAACTGGTCCAGGGCGATCGCCTCGCACGCGCCGCCGAGCGCCTGGGCCAGGGCCTGGGCGCGGGGGCGGGTGCGGTTGGCGACGATCATCCGCCGCACGCCTTGCTCGCGCAGGTGGCGCGCCGCGAGCTCGATGGTTTCGCCGGCGCCGATCAACAACGCCGTCAGGCGGCCCGGGTCGGCGAAGATCCGCCGCGCCAGGCGCACGGCGGCGTAGGCCACCGACACCGGGTTGACGCCGAGTTCCGTCTGGCTGCGCACCTGCTTGGCGGCGGCGAAGGCGCTGTGGAACAGGCGCTGCAACTGCGGGCCCAGGGTGCCGGCCGCGCAGGCCTGGCGGTAGGCTTGTTTCAACTGGCCGAGGATTTGCGGCTCGCCGAGCACCAGCGAGTCCAGTCCGCAGGCGACGCGCATCAGGTGGCGCACGCCGTCGGCGTCGAGGTGGCGGTAGAGGGCGTCGCCGAGCGCCGCGCGCTCGTCCGGATGCTGGTCGAGAAACCAGTCTTCGGCGGCGCGCACGCCCTGCGGGGCGAGTCGGCAGTAGATCTCGGTGCGGTTGCAGGTCGAGAGGATCGCGGCTTCGTGCACCGCCGGCAGGCGGACCAGGTCGCCGAGCGCCGCGGGGATGCGTTCCGGGGCGAAGCTGACGCGTTCGCGCAGTTGGACGGGGGCGGTGCGGTGGTTCAGGCCGAGGGCCAGCAACACCATGGCAACTTTGCGCGCCGGGCGCGCTCCAAACGGTCGGTGGTGTATTCTACACGCTGCCCGCGGGTCGGCGAGGCCGGCCCGCGTGTCGTTATGAGCTCAGGTGAGCGCGTCCTTTGCCGATGTCGATCGCACTTCCACGGTTGTGGCGCCTGCTGCCGCTGGCCTTGCTCACGGCCTGCGCCGGGGCGCCGTCGAGCCCGCCCGCCGCTGCCGAGCCGGACTCGCCGTTGTATCGCCTGCTGCTCGCCGAGATCGCCGGCGCCCGCGGCCGGGTCGACGTGGCACTCGAGCAGCTCGAGGCGGTGGGCAGCGCCGTCGACGACCCGCGCGTGGCGCGGCGCACCTGGGAGGCGGCCGCCTATCTGGAACGCGACGAGGCGGCGCTGGCGGCCGCCCGCCGCTGGCTGGCGCTGGCGCCGGAGGATCCCGAGGCGCGCCTGGCACTGGCCTGGGCGGCGCTGCGCTGCGGCGCCCAGGCCGAGGCGCTGGCCGCCCTCGAAGGGCTGCTCGCCGCCGCCCCATGGCCGCCGGCACAGACCTGGAACACCCTCGCCCAGTGGTTGCAGCGCGCCGGCCCCGGCCACGAGCAGGCCGCCTTGCAGCTCATGGCCGAATTGCTCGCCCGCCACGGCGAGGCCGCCGAGGGCTGGCTGGCCTACGCGCACCTGGCCCTGGCGGCCGAGGACCTCGAGGCCGCCGAGCGGGCGCTGCAGAACGCCCTCGAGCGCGCGCCGCACGCGGTCGACGCCGAGCGGCTCTACGCCCAATTGCTGGCGCGCACCGGCCGCGCCGAGCAGGCGGCGGAACGGCTCGCCCGCCTGCTCGCCGCGCGGCCCGACGCGGACGAGGCGCGCCTGGACTACGCCCGCCTGCTGATCGATCTCGACCGCCAGGAGGCGGCCCTGGTCGAGTTGCGGCGCCTCGCCGAGCGCCGCCGGGCCGACCCGCAGGTGTTCTACGCCCTCGCCCTGGTCGCCCTGGAGACCGAGCAGCCCGCGCTGGCCCGCGAGGCGCTGGAGCGGTTGTTGTCGCTGGGCGGCCACGACGACGTGGCGCACTATTTCCTGGGGCGCCTGGCCGAGACCGAAGGGCAGCGCGAGCGCGCGCTGTCCCACTACCGGCGCGTGCAGGGCGGACCGCACCTGCTCGACGCGCAGTTGCGCATCGCCGCCTTGCTGCGCGCCGGCGGCGACGCCGCCGAAGCCTACCGCCGGCTGCTGCGCCTGCGGGAGACCTTCCCCGACCGGTCCACGCGCCTGCGGCTGTATGCCATCGAGGCCGAGTGGCTGGAGCAGGACGGCGACGTCGAGACGGCGCTGGCCCGCCTCGACGAGGCGCTGGCGCAATTCCCGGGCGACCGCGACCTGCTCTACACGCGCGCCCTGCTCTACGAGCGCCTGGGGCGGGTGGCCGAGGCCGAACGCGATCTTCGTTCGGTGCTGCTGCGCGCGCCCGAAGACGCCGCGGCGCTCAACGCCCTGGGCTACATCCTCACCCTGCACACCGACCGGCTGGAAGAAGCGCACGCGCTGATCGAAGCGGCCTTGCGCCTGGAGCCGGAAGATCCGGCCATCCTCGACAGCATGGGCTGGGTGCTGTACCGGATGGGGCGGGTCGAAGCGGCGCGGCCGTATCTCGAGCGCGCCTACGCCGGCGACCGCCATGCCGAGATCGCCGCCCACTTGATCGAGGTGCTGTGGCGTCTGGGCGAGCGCGCCCGCGCCCGGGCCTTGCTCGCCGAGGCCCTGGCCGAGCATCCCGGTGACCGTCACCTCGAAGCGCTGCGCCGGCGCCTCGGTGCGGAGGCCGCCGCACCTTGAACGCCCGCGCTTTCGGCCGGCTCGCCCTGGCTGCCGCGGCCTGGCTGGCCGCCTGCGCAACCCCGCCGCCGCGCCCGCCGGCGCCCGAGGACGTGCTGGCGGCGCGGCGCGCGGCGCTGGCCTCCTTGCGGCAGTGGCGCGCCGAGGGGCGCCTGGCGCTGCAGGCGGCCGAGGGCAGCGGCGGCTTGAGCTTTCATTGGCGGCAGGACGGGGCGCGCTTCGATCTGCAACTGGTCGCGCCGTTCGGCAACGGTCGCTGGCGCGTGCACGGCGACGGCCGCCGCCTGGTCTGGGATCTGGACGGCGAGCGGCTCGACGGCGAAGCCGGTCGGCTGTGGCTGCGCGAGCGGCTGGGCTGGGACGGCCCGGTCGAGCGCCTCGGCGAGTGGCTGCTGGCGGCGCCGCGCGACGGGCGCGTGCAGCGAGCCGATCGCTTCGGCCGTCCGCTCGAGATCGCCGGCGCCGGCTGGCGGGCCCACTACAGCCGTTACCTCGAGGTGGGGCGCCGGTCGCTGCCGGGGCGCGTCGAAGTCGAGGGGGAAGGGTGGCGGATCAAGATCGCCGTGCGGCGCTGGACGGTGTACTGAGGCCCTGGCCGGCGCCGGCCAAAATCAACCTGTTCCTGCGCGTCGTCGGCCGGCGGGCCGACGGCTATCACCTGCTGCAGACCCAGTTCCAGTTCCTGGACCTGGCCGATCGGGTGTGGCTGGCGGTGCGCCGCGACGGGCACATCCGGCGCCTGCGGCCGTTGCCGGGCGTGCCCGAAACGGCCGACCTGGCCTGGCGCGCCGCCGCGGCGCTGAAGGAGGCCGCCGGCCTGTCCCTGGGCGTGGACCTGGCCGTCGACAAGCGCATCCCCATGGGCGGCGGCCTGGGCGGCGGCAGCTCCGACGCGGCCACCGTGCTGCGGGTGCTCAACCGCCTGTGGGGGCTCGACTGGCCCCGTGAGCGGCTGGCCGCGCTGGGCCTGGCGCTCGGCGCCGACGTGCCGGTGTTCGTGTTCGGGCGTGCCGCCTGGGCCGAAGGGGTCGGCGAGCGCCTGACGGCCCGCGACGCCGACGAGCGGCCGGTGCTGGTCGTGGCGCCGCCGGTCGCGGTGTCCACCCCCGCCCTGTTCGCCGACCCGGCCTTGCCCCGCGACGCGCCGCCGCTGGATCCGGCGGCGGCCGATCCCGAGGCGCTGGAGAACGCCTTCGAGCCGCTGGTGCGCGCCCGCCATCCCGAGATCGCCGCCGCCTTCGACTGGTTCGCGGCGCGCGGCCGGCGCGCGCGCCTCAGCGGCAGCGGCGGTTGCCTGTTCGTCGATTACCCCAGCGCCGAGGCCGCGGCGGCGGAGCGCGCCGCCTTCCTCGCCGGCCGGGACGGGGCCTGGCGCGCTTTCGTCACACGCCGCCTGAACCGCTCCCCCCTGGAGCGCGCGCTCGAACGGTCTGCGCCGGGCGGCCGATTGGGTTAAAATCCCAGCCCTCGCGTTGGGGCGTCGCCAAGCGGTAAGGCAACGGGTTTTGATCCCGTCATTCGCAGGTTCGAATCCTGCCGCCCCAGCCAGCATCGCAGCGCCCCGTCCCGCGGACGGGGCGTCTTGCTCGAGGCGGGTGTGATCAGGCGTCGGGGCGGCGGATGTTCAAGGCGAAGAGCTTCTTCAAGGGGCGCGACGTGACCAACATGATGGTGTTCACGGGCAATGCCAACCGTGAACTGGCCGAGCGCATCGTCGAAGAGCTGCGCATCCCGCTGGGGAAGGCCACCGTCGGGCGTTTTTCCGACGGCGAGGTGATGGTCGAGATCGGCGAGAACGTCCGCGGCCGCGACATCTTCGTCATCCAGCCGACCTGCCGGCCGGCGAACCGCAACCTCGTCGAGCTGCTGATGATCATCGACGCCCTGCGCCGCGCCTCGGCCGAACGCATCACCGCGGTCATCCCCTACCTGGGTTATTCGCGCCAGGACCGCCGGGTGCGTTCGGCGCGCGTGCCGATCTCCGCGAAGGTGGTGGCCAACGCCTTGACCGCGGTGGGGCTCGACCGGCTGCTGACCGTCGATCTGCACGCCGAGCAGATCCAGGGGTTCTTCGACATCCCGGTGGACAACGTCTACGCCTCGCCCCTGTTCATCGCCGACATCTGGCGACAGAAATTCCCCAAGTTGATCGTCGTCTCGCCGGACATCGGCGGGGTGGTCCGCGCGCGGGCCATCGCCAAGCAGCTGGACGACGCCGACCTGGCGATCATCGACAAGCGCCGGCCCCGGCCGAACGTGGCCAAGGTGGCCCACATCATCGGCTCGGTCGAGGGGCGCAACTGCGTGCTGGTGGACGACATCGTCGACACCGCCGGCACCCTCTGCGAGGCCGCCGCGGCGCTCAAGCGCCACGGCGCGGTGAGCGTGTCGGCCTACGTCACCCACCCGGTGCTGTCCGGCGCGGCCCTGGACAACATCGCCGGCTCGATGCTGGACGAGCTGGTGGTGACCGACACCATCCCCCTGAACGAACGGGCTCGGCAAATCGACAAGATCCGCCAGATCAGCGTGGCCAACATGCTGGCCGAGACCATCCGCCGCATCCACTGGCAGGAGTCGGTGTCCAGCCTCTACATGGACTAGGCCGCCGGCCGGTGCTATGATTCGCCGCCCCGCGGCCGCCGGCCGCGGGCCCTCCTGGTCGCGGGAGGGTCTCGCTTCGACCCACCACGAGGTTTCCGATGGAAGCGCTTTTCGAACTGGAGGCCAGCCTCCGCGCGGACAAGGGGAAAGGTGCGAGCCGCCGCCTGCGTCGCGCGAACAAGGTGCCGGCCATCGTCTACGGCGGCGAGGCCGAGCCGTTGCCGATCGCGCTCGACCACGACGCCGTCATGCAGCGCCTGGCGCACGAGGCGTTCTACTCGCACATCATCACCCTGAAGATCGACGGGCGGACCGAGGAGGTCGTCCTGCGCGATCTGCAGCGTCACCCGGTCAAGCCGACCCGGGTGCTGCACCTGGATTTCCAGCGCGTCGCCCAGGACAAGCCGATCCACGTGCACGTGCCGCTGCACTTCGTCAACGAAGACAAGTGCGTCGGCGTCAAGCAGGGCGGCGGCATCCTCAGCCACGTGCTCACCGAAGTCGAGGTCGTCTGCCTGCCGCGCGATCTGCCCGAGTACATCGAGGTGGACGTCACCGAGCTGGGCCTGGGTGAGTCCATCCACCTGTCCGAGCTGAAACTGCCGGCCGGCGTCAAGCTCGCCGTCGCCGTCGACGGCGAACACGACACCGCGGTGGTCACCGTCCATCGCCCGCGCGTGGCCGACGAGGCGGAAGGCGCGGCCGGTGAGGAAGGCGGCGAGGGCGAGTCCGGCGCCTGAGCGCGGCGATGACGGCAACCGCCGGCGCCGAGGCCCCGGAGCTGATCGTCGGCCTGGGCAATCCCGGCGCGCGTTACGCGGCCACGCGGCACAACGCCGGTTTCTGGTTCGTCGAGCGCCTCGCCGAGGCGCTCGACGCCGCGTGGCGGCCGAACAAGCGGGTCCACGGCGAGCTGGCCGAGGGGCGCTGGGACGGGCGCACGCTGCGCTTGCTCAAACCCGACACGTTCATGAACCATGCCGGTCGCGCGGTGGCCGCGGCGGCCGGTTACTGGCGCATCCCGCCCGGTCGCATCCTGGTCGTCCACGACGATCTGGATTTGCCGCCGGGGGCGGTCCGGCTCAAGCGGGGCGGCGGTCACGGGGGACACAACGGCCTGCGTGACATCCTCGCCGCGTTGGGCGACGCCGGCTTCTGGCGCCTGCGCCTGGGCATCGGTCATCCGGGCCTGCGCGAGGCGGTGGTCGGCTATGTCTTGGGCGCGCCCGATCCGGATCAGCGCGCCGCGATCGAAAACGCCATCGAGCGGGCGCTGGCCGAGCGTGAGGCGCTGCTTTCCGGGCGCATGGCGGCGGTCATGCAGGCTTTGCACGGCGCCGGGGCTTGACGGTCGGAGGACACGATGGGTTTCAAGTGCGGTATCGTCGGCTTGCCGAACGTCGGCAAGTCCACCTTGTTCAACGCGCTCACGGCCTCGCGCATCCCGGCCGAGAACTACCCCTTCTGCACGATCGACCCCAACGTCGGCATCGTGCCGGTGCCCGACCCGCGGCTGGACGAGCTGGCGCGCATCGTCCGGCCGCAGAAGGTCGTGCCGACTACGATGGAATTCGTGGACATCGCCGGCCTGGTCGCCGGGGCCTCCAAGGGCGAGGGCCTGGGCAACCAGTTCCTGGCCCACATCCGGGAAACCGACGCCATTGCCCAGGTGGTGCGCTGCTTCGAAGATCCGGACGTGGTGCACGTCGGCGGGCGGGTCGATCCCAAGGCCGACATCGAGACCATCGAGACCGAGTTGCTGCTCGCCGACCTGGAGACCGTCGGCCGCGCCGCGGCCAAGGTGGAACGGGCGGCCAAGGCCGGCGACAAGACGGCCGCCGCCCGGCTCGCGGCCCTCGAGCGCCTGGCCGAGGCGCTCGACCAGGGCCGGCCGGCGCGCGGCGTCGAGCTGGACGAGGCCGGCCGCGCCGTGTTGCGCGAATACGGGCTGATCACCGCCAAGCCGATGCTGTACATCGCCAACGTCGACGAGGCCGGGCTCATGGCCGACAACGCCGCCGTCGCCGCCGTGCGCGCCCACGCCGAGGCCCAGGGCGCGCCCTGGGTGAAGCTGTGTGCGGCCCTGGAGGCCGAGCTGGTCGAGCTCGAGGACGAGGCCGAGCGGCGCGATTTCCTCGCCGGTTACGGCCTCGATGCGCCGGGCCTGCACCGGCTGATCCAGGCCGGTTACCGCCTGCTCGGCCTGCAGACCTTTTTCACCGCCGGTCCCAAGGAGGTCCGGGCCTGGACCGTGCCGGCCGGTGCCACGGCGCCGCAGGCCGCCGGGCGCATCCACTCGGATTTCGAGAAGGGCTTCATCCGCGCCGAGGTCGTGCACTACGCCGATTTCGTTGCCTGCGGCGGCGAGCAGGGTGCCAAGGCGGCCGGCAAGTGGCGGCTCGAGGGCCGCGACTACGTGCTCCAGGAAGGCGACGTGGTGCACTTCCGTTTCAACGTCTGAACGCCGGCGGTCCCTCTGGAAAAGCGCCGGCAAAGCCGCTAAACTTCGCGGCCCGCGGCTACGTAGCTCAGTTGGTTAGAGCACCGCATTCATAATGCGGGTGTCGCTGGTTCAAGTCCAGCCGTAGCCACCAGTCCCTCATTCCCGCACCTCCAGGACCAGGGCGCCCGTGCTGCGTCGCTCGGCGAGCGCCGCCAGCGCCGCCGGCGCCTCGCGCAGCGCGAAACGGCCGCCGATGCGCGCGTGCACCGCGCCGTCCGCCAGCGCCCGGAACAGCGCGCCCGCCCGCGCCAGCAGCCGCTCGCGCGGGCGGACGTGGTGGGCCAGGGTCGGCCGGGTCAGGAACAGCGATTTTTCCGCCAACCGCAGCGGCGCCACCGGCGGCACCGGGCCGGAGGCGTTGCCGAAGCTGACCAGGGTGCCGAACACGCGCAGGCAGGCGAGGCTGGTGTCGAAGGTCGCCTGGCCGACGCCGTCGTACACGGCGTGCACCCCTTCGCCGCCGGTCAGTTCGAGCACCCGCTCGACCACCGGTTCGTCGCGGTAGCACAGCACGGCCGCGCAGCCGTCGGCGCGGGCCAGGGCGGCCTTGGCCGGGTCGCCGACGGTGCCGATCACGCGGGCGCCGCGCGCGGCCGCCCACTGGCACAGCAGCCGGCCGACGCCGCCGGCGGCGGCGTGGACCAGAATGGTTTCGCCGGCGGCAAGCGGATGGCTGTGGTCGAGCAGGTAGGCCGCCGTCAATCCCTTGAGGAGCACCGCGGCCGCCGTGGCCGCATCCAGCGTCTCCGGCAGCGGCAGCAGTTGTTCGGCGGGGACGGTGTTGGCCAGGGCGTAAGCACCCAGGGCGCCGTGGGCATAACCGACGCGCATTCCGGGCTCGAAGCCGGCCACCCCGGGGCCGACCGCCTCGACCCGGCCGGCGGCCTCGTAGCCGAGGCGCGCCGGCAGCGGCAGCGGATACAGCCCGCGCAGGTGGTAGAGGTCGATGAAGTTCACGCCGACCGCCTCGTGGCGCACGCGCACCTGGCCGGGGCCGGGGGGCGGATCCTGCCAGGTGCACCATTCGAGCACTTCGGGGCCGCCGTGGCGGCAAAAAACGAAACCGGCGTTGTCCACGTGATGCGCTCCGCGGAAGGATCCGGAGAGTGTAACCGCGCCCGGGCGTCGACGGCAGGCCGCCCTGCTACAATGCCCGCCCCTTCGCCGCGACCCGAGCCACGATGACGCCGGTTCTGTCCATCCAGGGTTTGTCCAAGACCTACGGCGACGGCACCGTCGCACTCGATGCGGTGGACCTTGCCGTCGAGCGGGGGGAGATTTTCGCCTTGCTCGGACCCAACGGTGCGGGCAAGAGCACCTTGATCAACATCGTCTGCGGGCTGGTGCGGCCGAGCGGCGGCACGGTCGAAGTGCAAGGCCACGACATCGCCCGCGACTGGCGGCGGGCGCGCCGCCATCTGGGGCTCGTGCCCCAGGAACTGGTCGGCGAAGCCTTCGAGACGGTGTGGGGCAGCCTGGTCTACAGCCGTGGCTTGTACGGCAAGGCGCCCGACCCGGGGCATCTTGAACGGTTGCTGCGGGACTTGGCGTTGTGGGACAAGCGCCGCACCCCGGTGTTCGCCTTGTCCGGGGGCATGAAACGGCGGGTGATGATCGCCAAGGCGCTGGCCCACCAGCCGACGGTGTTGTTCCTGGACGAGCCGACCGCGGGCGTGGACGTGGCCCTGCGGCGCAGCACCTGGACGCTCGTCGAGCGCCTGCGCGACCAGGGGGTGACGGTGATCCTGACCACCCATTACCTCGCCGAGGCCGAGGCGCTGGCGGACCGCATCGGCATCATCGACCACGGTCGGCTGTTGCTGGTCGAGCGCACCGCGGACTTGATGGCCAAGCTCGGCCGCAAGGAGTTGATCGTGCAGCTGGAACGGCCGCTCGCGGCGCTGCCCGAGGCGCTCGCCGAGCTGCCGGTGGGCCTGACGGACGACGGCCACGCCCTGGTCTACCGTTACGACGTCGCCCACGAACACGGCCTGATCGCCGAGTTCCTGCGCCGCCTGGATCGCGCCGGCATCGTGTTCACCGACCTCAAGACGAGGCAGCGGTCGCTGGAGGACATTTTCGTCGAACTCGTGGAGGGTGCGCGATGAACTGGCGTTCGGCGGCGACGATTTATCGCTTCGAGATCGCCCGGGCGGCGCGCACGCCCTTGCAGAGCGTGTTGTCGCCGGTGCTCTCGGCGTCTTTGTACTTCATCGTCTTCGGCTCGGCGATGGCCGGGCGACTGGAGGCGATCGACGGCGTCCCTTACGGCGCGTTCATCGTGCCCGGCCTGGTGATGCTCACCGTGCTGGTGGAGAGCGTCGCCAACGCCTCTTTCGGCATCTATCTGCCGCGTTTCACCGGTACGATCTACGAGGTGTTGTCGGCCCCGATCGGCGCGCTCGAGATCCTCGCCGGCTACGTGGGCGCGGCCGCGACCAAGTCGATCGTGCTCGGCGGGTTGGTGTTGCTGACGGCGGCGTTTTTCGTCGACTACCCGGTCGCGCACCCGCTGTGGGCGGCGCTCTGGCTGGTGGTCAGCGCCCTGACCTTCAGCCTGCTGGGTTTCGTGATCGGCGTGTGGTCCAAGAGCTGGGAACAGCTCCAGTTGGTGCCGTACTTGGTGGTGATGCCGTTGACCTTCCTGGGCGGCACCTTTTACGACCTGGACGTGCTGAGGCCGCCGTGGCGCGACGCGGCGCTGTTCAATCCCGCGGTCTACCTGATCGACGGTTTCCGCACCGCCTTTTTCGGTCGCGGCGACCTGCCGCCGGCCGCCTGCGCCGCCGTGCTGGCGGGCTTGTGCGCGGGCCTGCTGGCCCTGGCCGTGTGGATGATCCGCAGCGGTTACCGCCTCAAACCCTGAACCGACTGGACGGTGTGTTGCGGCAGGGTCGCCGGTTCGGCGGCGAAGGGCTCGTGTTTGGCGGCGACCGCGGCAATCTGCACCAGCAGCATGAAGGCCGCGGCGGCCACGGCGAGGGTGAGGGCGGAGAGCGTGGCGGCGTGCATGGCGGCGGTTCTCCCTAGGGCGTTGTCCCGGCGTACAGTGTGGTCGACCTCGATTACCGGTCGATGACCATCCATCTATCGGCCGGCCACCCGGCGCCTTGAATTCATGCGAAAAAAGGGGCATGCGGCTTGCGCCGCATGCCCCGCGCGGGTCGATACCCGCTGCGCGTTCAGTTGGCCGTGCAGCTCGGCACCGCGATCGTCCCGCTGGTGCTGCCCTGCATGCCGAAGGTCACGCTCTGGCCGGGGGCCAGGGTGCCGTTCCAGGACACGTTCGTGCCGTTCAGCGTCGTACCGCTGGTGGTGGCAAAAGCGATGCCCCAGCTGTTGGTGACGCTGACGCTGCGGTCGAAGCCGAGGCTCACCGACCAGCCGGTGACCGTGCTCGTGCCGGTGTTGGTCACCGTGTAGTTGTTGAGCACGAAGCCGCCGTTCCAGCGATCGGCGTTGCCCGGCGTGCAGCTCAAGGCCGAACCGCCGGCCGAGGAGGAGCTCGAGCTGCTCGACGAGCTGCTGGACGACGAGGACACGCTGGAGCTGCTCGAGGAGACGCTGCTCGAGCTGGACGAGACGGAGCTGCTGCTCGACGAGGACACGCTGCTGGAGCTGGACGCGCTGCTGCTCGAGGCCGCCCCGCCGCAGGCCACGCCGTTCAGGGTGAAGGCCGTCGCCACGTTCGCCGGCGGCTGGCTGTTGTTGGCCTGGAAGCCGAAGCTCGCCGTGCCGCCGTTGGCCGCCAGGCGACCGTTCCAGTGCCCGGCCGGGTTGGAGGCCGTCACCTGCGAGCCGGAGGTGCTGAAGCTGGCGTTCCAGCCGCCGGCGAAGCTTTCACCCGCGCCCAGGTTCCAGGTCAGCGTCCAGCCGTCGATCGGCTGGCTCGACAGGTTGCGGACGGTGACGTTGACCTGGAAGCCGCTGCCCCAGTCGTTGGCGATCACGTAGTCCACCGCGCAGGCGCCGCTGCCGCCCGTGCTGCTGCTCGAGCTGCTGCTGGAGGACACGCTGCTCGACGAGCTGCTGGACGACGAGGACACGCTGGAGCTGCTGCTCGAAGAGGACGACACGCTGCTCGAGCTGCTCGACGAGCTGCTGCTGGACGAGACGCTGCTCGAGCTCGAGGAGACGGAGCTGGAACTGCTGCTCGAGCTGCTCGAAGCGGCGCCGCCGGGCTCACTGCCCCAGACCAGAACGCCGTCCGAGTACAGGGCGATGCGCGGAGCCGGCTTGTAGGCGTTCGTGTACGCGTCCCAGGACGGGTCGGCGCTGTTGTCCCATTCCGCGGCGTTGCTGTTGGTCGGCAGCGACATGCGGAACTGCACCTCGCGCCGCGAGGCCGACTGGCCCGCCGGGATGATGTCCTGGCCGGCGAAGGAGACCTCCACGTAGTAGATGTCCTCGGCCGTGTTCCAGGGCAGCAGGCCGCTGACGCTGGTCGCCTGGCTGTAGGCGGTGGAGACGGTGATGTCGCTGGCCGTGTAGCCGGCGGCGAACTCGGCCGTCAGGTCCAGGAAGTAGCGGAACTTGAGTTCACCGCCGGTGCGCGCCGGCCAGGCCGAGTGGTTGTGCACCTGGGCGGCGATTTCGATGAAGCGCGGGCCGGAGGCGTTGGTCTTGGCTTCGACGTAGAACTCCAGGTCACGCTGTTCTTTGGGCGGGAACTGGCTGTCGGGAATCGGGTTGCCGCCGAAGTCGAGATAGAGCCGCGCCACCGCGCCGGTGAAACCGGCGTTGTAGTCGGTGGCGACCTCGTTCATCACGTAGTCGCCGCGGTCGTCGGTGTAGGCGTCACCCGAGCTTGGCCCGCCGACCAGCGCGCCGATCAGCAGGTGGCGGCTCTGTTCCGGGATCTGGATGCTGTCCGCCCAGGAACCGTGGGCCGTGCGGTGGTGCGGGTTCTTGGGCCCGTTCGGCGCCATGCCGATCTGGTAGGGGATGCCGTTGGGGTTTTCGCCCAGCGCGTAGTTGATCTGGCTCAGGGCGAAGTCGTAGTAGATCTGCGCCCGCGGATTGCTCGGGTCGGCCTGCTTGAGCCAGTCCGAGTAGACCAGGGCGATGAAGGCGGTGTTCGAGGCGTAGCGCAGCGCGCCCCAGGAGTCGAGCTGGGCGAGGCCGCCGGGCGTGTAGGACACGCGCTGGCCGTTGTAGCCGGTGGTCCAGTAGTCCAGCCAGCGCTCGGCGTCGGCGCGGTACTGGGCCTTGCCGGTGAGCTTGGCGAGCAACACGTAGGAACCGTAGCCCTTGTCGTCCCAGGCGTGGGTCCACTTGTAGGACTTGACGGTGCTCTGCGGTTCGGTGTTCAGGTTCGCGTAATCGGCCTCGGCGCGGTCCAGGTAGAAGGTGTCGCCCGTGGCCCGGTACAGCCAGATCGCCGACCAGACGAGCTCGTCGTTGTAGCCGCTCCAGGAGTTGTAGAAGCTCTGCGCGTCGGTGATGCAGTCGCTGTACTTGCCGCGATAGGTCCAGGCGAAGTCGTAGAGCTGCTTGGCGTGGGTGAGCAGGGTGTCGGCGTAGGCCGGGTCGCTGTCACGGAACACCATCGAGATCGCCGCCATCGCCGCCGCGGTTTCACCGGCCAGGTCCGAACCGGGGCAGCTCGGGCTGATCGCGAAGGACGGCCGGTTGGACGCCGCGCGCGGGCTCAAGTGCACCACCTCGGCCGGGCCCCACCAGGCGTGGTCGTCGGCACCGACCCCGACCTGGCCGTAGAGCACGTTCGGTTCGGGGTGGGCGTTGATGAAGTAATCGGCGACGAAGCGCAGGTTGTTGCGGATGTGCGCCATCTGCCCCGAGAGCTCGTAGGCCTGCGGGTATTCGACCACGCCCCAGGCGAGCATGGTGGCGGTGGCCGCCATGGGGAAGCCGAACTTGACGTGGTCGCCGGCGTCGAACCAGCCGCCGGTCAGGTCGACGCCGTTGTCGGCGCCGTCCCAGGGCGTGGAATCGCCGCGCCACTCCACCCGGTTCCAGGCCGGCAGCTTGCCGGCTTGCTGGGCTTCGTAGAAGTAGATGGACTTCTGCAGGGCCTCGCCGTAGTTGATCGCCGCCTGGGCGCTGCCCAGGACGATCGTGGCCGCGGCGAGGAGCCAGGCGTGGATGGGTCGGACTCGCATGTCGATCTCCTCGTTTGGGTTGCCATGCGGCGCCCGGGCGGACGCGGCGAAGCGCCGGCCGGGGCACCGGGCCGCGAGCGGGGGGCGGGGTCCTTGGGGGTTGTCGGGGCCGATCCTGGCCTGCGCGCCGCGCGCAGCAGCCAAGATCGAGCTTAGGCGGAGTGCGTGACCGGTGTCGTCCGGATTCATGCAAGCGGGTGCGGACCTTGGACCGGGTTCAAAGGCGGCCACCGCCCAACGTCCGGGCTTTTGTTCGCAAGTCCGGACGACGGCCACGAGCGGGGCCTCTACAGTGAACCCCGACGAGCCGACCGGTGGCGGCGTCATCGCTGCCGCTGCAGGAGGCGGGACTGCAAGGGCGGCCGGCCGGGGAGGGTTCCGGCCCGGGCCGCCGGGCCGCGGTGATCAGAGGGGGTCGCCGCGCCGATGGGGAGGGGGAACGGCAGTCCGCCCGGGGCGTCCCGGCCCGAACGTCGGGGAGACGCCGCGCGGCAGATCGACGGGGGCGTAGAACGAGGCAAGAACGCCCCGGCCGCGAACGCGGCCCGGTCACGTGGGTCGGCTCAT
Source organism: Gammaproteobacteria bacterium (assembly GCA_026004975.1). GTDB lineage: Bacteria > Pseudomonadota > Gammaproteobacteria > HTCC5015 > HTCC5015 > BPKE01. Next base: position 222,862 of record BPKE01000002.1, on the reverse strand, counting down.
CACCGAGCAGCTAAGGCGTTGGCCCTGGTGGAGGCACCCTCCCCAGGGCCGTTTTTCTTCCGTGCCTTCGCCCCGGCCGGCTCAAGCGGCTTCGGCGAGATGACGGCGCAGTTTCTTGAGCGCCGCGCTCTCGATCTGGCGGATGCGCTCGGCGGACACGCCGTACTCCTCGGCCAGGGTCTGCAAGGTGGCTTTGTCGTCCTCGACCAGCCAGCGGCGGCGGACGATGTCGCGGCTGCGCGGGTCGAGCGTCTCCAAGGCCTGCTCGAGCTGCTCGAGCCGGCGCGTTTCGGCGTCTTGCTCGGCCAGGGTCTCGGCCGGGTCGGCCTGCGGGGCCGGCAGGAACTGCACCGGTGCATAGTGGCTGTCGTCCTCGTCCTCGGCCGGCGGGTCGAAGGCCACATCCTGGCCGCCCAAGCGGCCTTCCATTTCGACCACGTCTTCGGGGCGCACGCCCAGGTCGGCGGCGATGCGCTCGGCCTCGTCCCGGCTCAGCCAGCCGAGGCGCCGCTTGGCGCCGCGCAGTTTGAAGAACAGCTTGCGCTGCGCCTTGGTCGTGGCGATCTTGACGATCCGCCAGTTGCGCAGGATGAATTCGTGGATTTCGGCGCGGATCCAGTGGACGGCGAAGGTCAGCAGCCGCACGCCGACCGACGGGTCGAAGCGCTTGACCGCTTTCATCAGGCCGATGTTGCCCTCCTGGATCAGGTCGGCGAGGGGCAGGCCGTAACCCAGATAGCCGCGGGCGATGTGGACCACGAAACGCAAGTGGCTCATCACCAGTTGCCGTGCGGCGTCCAGGTCGCGCTGCTCGTGCCAGCGACGGGCCAGCGCCCGTTCCTCCTCGGCGCTCAGCAGGGGAATGGCGTTGACCCGCGCGATGTACGCGTCCAGACCGTCGGCCGCCGGAGTCGGCAGCCGGTTCGGATCGACCACCAACGCAGTGTTGCTCATGCCCGTCTCCTCCCTCGTGCAGCGACTTCCCTCGTCCCGGACCCTGGCGGGACCGGGGCAAGGCAAGTATAGCAAATCGAACTCGGTTTTAGCACTCGCGCCGGGAGACTGCTAAAACGGTGAGAGGTTCCCCCCGCAAAGGAGTTGGTTGTTTGGGGCTGCGGGGCGGTCCTTTCAAGCCCCCGCCGGCGCGTATTTACCGCGGTTCGATGGCCTTCAAATGGCGGCCGACCGCCAGGGCGGCGCCGGCGATGCCCTGGCCGATGCCCAGGGCGAGCAGGCGGCCGAGCAGGGCGGCGTCGGGCCCCAGCGGTTCGGGCAGGCCCGTGTACAGGGCGAGCAGGCGGCCAAGGGGGGCACGCAGCAGCCACCAGGCGGCGGCGAGCACGGCCGCCGCGCCCAGGGCGCCGAACAGGCCGTACCAGAAGCCCGTGTAAAGGAACGGCCGGCGGATGAAGGCGTCGGTGGCGCCGATCAGCTTGGTGACGCGGATTTCGTCCGCGCGCGCCTGGATGTCGAGCCGGATGGTGTTGCCGACGATCAGCAGCACGGCCAGGCCGAGCAGGACGCCGATCAACCGCACGCCGCGCTGGGCGAGGTCGAGCAGGGCCAAGAGCCGCTGCAGCCAGTCCAGATCGAGCTGCACCAGCTCGACCTCCGGCCGGGCGGTGAGGGCGTCGCGCAGCGCCTCGAGTGCCGCCGGGTCGGCGGCCGCCGTCGGGGCGGGCTCCAGGACCAGCGCATGGGGCAGGGGGTTGTCGGGCAAGGCGTCGAGGGCGGCGCCGAAACCGGAGGCGCGCTTGAACTCGGCCAGCGCCTGGTCTTTGTCGATCAGGGTGACGCTTGCGATGCGCGCGTCGTCGCGCAGCGCCGCCGCCAGGGCCTCGGCCTGGTCGCGCCGGGCCTCCGGCCGCAGGTAGACGGTCAGCCGCCCGGCGCCCTGCCAGTCGCCGGCGAAATGCCGGACGTTGGTGAGCAGCAGGCCGAAGCCCGCGGGCAGCGCCAGGGCGACGGCGAGCACGGCGATGGTGAGCGCGCTGGACAGCGGCTGGCGGCAAAGTCGGCCGAGGCTCGAGAAGAACACGTAGGCGTGATGGGCGGCCCAGGCGCGCAGGCGTTCCAGCAGCGGCAGGGGGGTGCTCATGACACGGCCAGCGGGTTGTCCACCAGCCGGCCCTGGCGCAGGACGAGCCGCGGGTACGGCAGGCGCTCGATGAGGGCGAGGTCGTGGGTGGCGATCAGCACGGTGACGCCGACCTGGTTGAAGGCGCAAAACAGATTCATGATGTCGCGCGACAGATCCGGGTCCAGGTTGCCGGTGGGTTCGTCGGCGAGCAGCAACGGCGGGCGGTGGACGACGGCGCGGGCGATGCCCACGCGCTGCTGTTCGCCGCCGGACAAGGTCTGCGGGTAGACCCGTTCCTTGTCGAGCAGGCCGACCTTGTCCAGGGCGGCGCGCACCCGGCGCGCCAGTTCGCGTCGCCGGTAGCCGGCGATCACCAGCGGCAGGGCGACGTTGTCGAACACGGTGCGGTCCGGCAGCAGTTGGTGGTCCTGGAAGATCAGGCCGATCCGGCGGCGCAGGGCCGGGATGCGCCGCGCCGGCAGGCGGGCGACGTTCACGCCGCCGACGATCAGCGCGCCGCGGCTCGGCCGCTCGATGGCGGCGATGAGCTTGAGCAGGGTGCTCTTGCCGGCGCCGGAGTGGCCGGTGAGAAACGCCATGGCGCCGGCCGGCAGTTCGAAGCTGATGTCGGACAGGGCGTCCCGGCCGCCCGGGTAACGCTTGCCGACCCGCTCGAAGCGCAACATGGTTCAGCCGTCGAGCAGGGCGGAGACGAAGGCGTCCGGGTCGAAGGGGGCGAGATCTTCCAGGCCCTCGCCGAGCCCGACCCAGTGCACGGGCAGGCCCAGCGCCCGGTGTACGGCGAACAGCACGCCGGCCCGGGCGCTGCCGTCCAGCTTGGTCACCACCAGGCCGCTCAGGCCGATCGCCTCGTGGAAACGCTTGGCCTGCTCGAGGGCGTTCTGGCCGGTGGTGGCGTCCAGCACCAGCAGTGTGTCCTGTGGGGCCTCGGGGTCGAGGCGGCCGAGCACGCGCTTGATCTTGGCCAGTTCGGCCATCAGGGTGTCGCGGTTGTGCAGCCGGCCGGCGGTGTCGGCGAGCAGCACTTCGATGCCGCGGGCGCGGGCGTGGGCGTAGGCGTCGTGGATCAGGGCGGCGGCGTCGGCGCCCGGCGCCTGGCGCAGCACCGGCACGCCGCAGCGCTCGCCCCAGGCGGCGAGCTGCTCGGCCGCGGCGGCGCGGTAGGTGTCGCCCGCGGCCAGCAACACGCTGCGTCCCTGGGCGCGGTGCCAGGCGGCGAGCTTGCCCAGGGTGGTGGTCTTGCCCGAGCCGTTGACGCCGACCACCAGCACGCAATGCGGTCGGCCGCGGGGGTGAAACGGCTCGGCCGGCGGCGGCAGCGCCTCGCGCAACAGCCGCCGCAGCGTCTCGCGCGCGGCGGCCGCGTCGGCGGGGCGGGCGGCGCGCAGGGCGTCGAGCAGCGCTTCGGTGGTTTCGATGCCGACGTCGGCCGACAAGAGGCGCGCCTCGAGCGCCTCGTACTCGGCCTCGTCCAGGCGGGCGCCGGTGAACAGGTCGCCGAGCCGCGCGCGGCTGCGTTCCAGGGCCCGGCGCAGTCGCGCAAAGGCACCGCCCGCCCGTGCGTCAGCACTCACGGCTGCAACCCCCGGCCGGCTCGCGTATCATGCCCGCTCCGTTCGCGAGGAGGGCGTTTGGCGTGTCGATGCTGCGCACGATCCTGTTCGGCCTGTTGGCGGCGGCGCCGCTCGCCGGCGCGGCCGAGGTTGCGGAATTCACCTTGAAAAACGGCCTGAAGGTGCTGGTCAAGCCCGACCACCGCGCGCCGGTGGTGGTGAGCCAGGTCTGGTACAAGGTCGGCTCCAGCGACGAGCACAACGGCATCACGGGGCTGTCGCACATGCTCGAGCACATGATGTTCAAAGGCACCGACGAGCTGGGCCCCGGCGAGTTCTCGCGGATTATCGCCGAAAACGGCGGGCGTGAAAACGCGGCGACGTCCTTCGACTACACCTGGTACTTCCAGACCATCGCCGCCGACCGCCTGCCCCTGGTCCTGCGCTTGGAAGCCGACCGCATGCGCGATCTGCGCCTCAACGAGGCCGAGTTCGTCAAGGAGCGCGCGGTGGTCGCCGAGGAGCGGCGCATGCGCATCGAAGACAACCCCGACGGGCGGCTTTACGAACTGCTGCACGCCACGGCCTTCGTGAACAACCCGTACCGCCATCTGCCCATCGGTTACGCCAGCGACATCGAGCACTACACGCTGGACGACCTGCGCGATTGGTACCGGCGTTTCTACGCACCGAACAACGCCGTGCTGGTGGTGGCCGGCGACGTCGAGCCGGCGGCCGTGCGGCGCCTGGCCGAAAAGCACTTCGGGCCGATCGCCGCCCGGCCGCCGGTGCCGCGCAAGCCGCGGCGCGAGGCGCCGCAGTCCGGTCCCAAGCGGGTGGTGCTGCGCGCCCCGGCGCGCACCGCGCGGGTGGCGGTGGCGTTCAAGGCGCCGAGCTTGACCGGCGCCGAGGCCGCCGATGCGCCGGCCCTCGCGGTGCTCGCCGCGCTGTGGGCCGGCAGCGACGCCGGCCGTTTGCGGCGGCGGCTGTTGCGCGAGCGGCCCGTGGCCAGCGAGGTGAGCGTGGATTACGACCCGGTGGCGCGCCACGACACCTTGTTCACGGTCGCCGCCGAGGCCCTGCAGGGGGTGGACGCCGCCGAGCTCGAGCGGGCGGTGCTCGAGGCCGTCGCCGCCGCGCTCGCCGAACCGGTGCCGCCCGAGGCCCTGGCCCGGATCAAGACGCAACTGCGTGCCGAGGACGTCTACGCCCGCGACAGCGTGTATTACCAGGCGATGCTGCTCGGCCGATTCGAGATCGTCGGCCTGGGCTGGCGCCAGTGGTCGGCCTACCGGGACGCCCTGGAGGCCGTGGACGCCGAGACCTTGCGCGCCGCGGCGGCCCGCCATCTGGTCGAAGACCGGCGGACCGTGGCGGTGCTCGAACCACGGGCGGTGGACAGCGGGGAGGTGCAGCGATGAGGGCGTTGTGGGCGGGACTGTGCGGGCTGTTGGCGGCGGCGGCCTGGCCGGCCGCGGCGGTGCCGATCCAGAGCTGGGAAGAGGGCGGCGCGCGGGTGTTGTTCCTGGCCGCGCCGGAGTTGCCGATGGTGGACCTGCGCGTGGTGTTCGCCGCCGGCAGCGCCTACGACGGCGAGCGGCCGGGGCTGGCCTGGTTGAGCAACCGCATGCTGGGCGTCGCCGCCGGACCCTGGGACGCCGACGCCTTCGCCGAGCGGCTCGACGCGCTGGGCCTGCGCCATGTGGCCGGGGTGGACCGCGACATGGCCTACGTCGGCCTGCGCAGCCTGTCGGATCCCGCCCACCTCGGCCCGGCGGCGGCGCTGCTGCGCACGGTGCTGTCGCGGCCGCGCCTGGACCCGGACGACCTGGCGCGGGAAAAGCAGCGGTTGCGGTCGCAGATCGAGGCCTTGCGCGAACAGCCCGATGCCGTCGCCTCCGAAGCGCTTTACCGCCAGCTCTACGGCGCGCATCCTTACGCCCGCCCGCCCTGGGGCGAAGCCGAGGCCATCGAGGCGCTGGACGCCGAGGCGCTGCGCGGCTTCCTCGCCCGCCATTACGTGCGCGCCAACGCGGTCCTGGTGCTGGTCGGCGATCTCGACCGGCGGCGCGCCGAGAGCCTGGCCCGCAGCGTGCTCGGCGCCCTGCCGCGCGGGACGGCGGCGCCGCCCGTGCCGCGGGCGTCCGGTGCCTGTCGGCCGCCGCGCGAGTTCGTGTCGATGTCCACCACCCAGACCCACATCGCCGTCGGCCAGATGATCGGCCTCGCGCCGGACGATCCTGACCGCCTGGCGCTGCTGGTCGCCAATCACGTGCTCGGCGGCTCGGGATTCGCCTCGCGCATCCTGCAGACGCTGCGCGAGGCCCACGGCCTGGCCTATTCGGCCTACAGCCGGCTGGAGCCGCTCGCCGGCGGCGGGGCGTTCTTCGCCGCGGTGGAGACGCGTAACGAGACCGCGGCCAAGGCCGCCGCGCTGCTCGACGAGACGATCGCCCGTTTCGTCGCCGAGGGGCCGAGCGAGGACGAGTTCCGGCGCGCGGTGGCCAACCTCACCGGCGGTTTCGCCTTGAGCATCGATTCCAACGCCGAGCTCGCCGCGCAACTGGCTTACATCGGTTTCTACCGCCTGCCGCTGGACACCCTGGACACCTTCGTCGCCCGCGTGCAGGCGCTCGACCGCGCGCAAGTGCACGAAGCGCTGCGGCGGCGGCTGGATCCGCAACGGTTGTGCCGGGTGCAGGCCGGTGGCTTCTGGGCGGTCCAGCCGGCCCCGTGAGGGGGGCGTGCGCATCATCGGCGGCCGCTGGCGGGGCCGGCGCCTGGCGGTGGCGGCGGTTCCCGGCCTGCGGCCGACCAAGGACAGCGTGCGCGAGACCGTGTTCAACTGGCTGGCGGGGCGGCTGGCCGGGGCGCGCTGCCTGGACGCCTTCGCCGGCAGCGGCGCCCTCGGCATCGAGGCGGCCTCGCGCGGCGCCGCCGAGGTGTGGCTGGTGGAGCGCGCGCGGCCGGCCTGCGCGGCGCTGCGGCGCAACCTCGCCGCGCTCGGCGACCCGCCGCAGTTGCGCCTGGTCTGCGCCCCGGTGGAGCGCCTGCTGGCCGGGACGCCGCCGCAGCCCTTCGACCTGGTGTTCCTCGACCCGCCGTTCGCCTCGGGGGCCGGCGAGCGGCTGCTGCCGTTGCTCGACGCGCGGCTGGCTCGCGCCGGACGCCCGGTTGTACCTGGAGTGGCCGGCGACCGGGGCGCCGCCGGCGCTGCCGGCGGGCTGGGACTGGCATCGGCTCAAGGTCCAGGGCGACGTCGGCTTCGGCCTGGCCGCGGCGGTTCCGCCCGCCGCCGAAGCGGGTTAGCCTAGGCGCCGGCGTGTCCAGAGGAGGTGCGCGCATGCTCGCCTTGTATCCCGGCTCGTTCGACCCGATCACCAACGGCCACATCGACCTGGTGCGGCGCGCGACCCGCTTGTTCGACCGCGTGCTGGTGGCGGTGGCCGCCTCGGCCGCCAAGCGGCCCTTGTTCTCACTGGACGAGCGCGTCGCCCTGGCGCGCGAGGCGCTGGCCGAGTTCCCCGGCGTCACCGTCGAGGGCTTCACGTCCCTGGTGGTGGAATTCGCCCGGGCCCGCGGCGCCGAGGTCATCATCCGCGGCCTGCGCGCCGTGTCCGATTTCGAATACGAAGTGCAGATGGCGGCGATGAACCGTTCGATGGCGCCCGACATCGAGACCGTGTACCTGAGTCCCGACACGGCCTATACCTTTTTATCGTCGACGCTGATCAAGGACATCGCCCGCCACGGCGGCGACGTGTCGGCCTACGTCCATCCGCGGGTGCGCGAGGCGCTCCACGCCCGGCTCGCGGCGGAGGGCGGCGCATGAGCGCGGGCGGGCTTGCGGCGGCGCGCCGCGTGGTTCGTCTGGACGGTCCTCGCCTGGACGGCGGCGGCCCGGGGCGGCGAGGTGCCGCCCGGCGCGGCGGTGGCCAGCGCCCATCCCCTGGCCACCGAGGCCGGCCTGGCGGTGCTCGCCGAAGGCGGCAACGCCTTCGACGCCGCCGTCGCCGTGGCCGCCGCCCTCGCGGTGGTCGAGCCCTACGGTTCCGGCCTGGGCGGCGGGGGATTCTTTCTGCTGCACCGGGCGGCGGACGGGCGGCAGTGGATGCTCGACGCGCGCGAGACCGCGCCGGCGGAGGCGCGCGCGGAGCGGTTCCTGGACGAAGCGGGCCGGCCGGTCCCGGAGCGGTCCCGCGACGGCCCCTTGGCGGCCGGCATCCCGGGCGTGCCGGCGGCGCTCGATCACCTGGCACGCCGCTACGGCCGCCTGCCGCTGGCGCGCAGCCTGGCGCCGGCCCTGCGCCTGGCCCGCGACGGTTTCCCGGTGGACGAGCGCTACCGGAAGATGGCCGCCTGGCGCTTGTCGGCGCTGGCGCGCCACCCGGCCAGCCGCGCCCAGTTCCTGGTCGACGGCGAGGTGCCGCCGGCGGGTCACGTGTTGCGCCAGCCGGATCTGGCCGCGACGCTGGAACGTCTGGCCGCGAGCGGGGCGGCGGCGTTTTATCGCGGCCCCCTGGCCGAAGCACTGGTCGAGGGCGTGCGGGCGGCGGGCGGCGTCTGGCGCCGCGAGGACCTCGCCGCCTACCGGGTGGTCGAGCGCGCCCCGGTGCGCGGCCGCTTCGGCGAGGTCGAGATCGTCGCCGCCGCGCCGCCGTCTTCGGGCGGCGTGGTGTTGATCGAGGCGCTGAACGTGATCGAGCAGTTCCCCTGGGACACCCTCGAGGAGGTCGACCGCATCCACCTGGTGGTCGAGGCGCTGCGCCGCGCCTACCGCGACCGGGCCGAATACTTGGGCGACCCGGACTTCGTCGACATGCCCCTCGAACGCCTGCTGCATCCTTACTATGCGGCCGGCCTGGCGGCGAGCATCCGCTTCGACCGCGCCCTGCCCAGCGCCTGGCTGCCGGGGGCGCCGGCCGCCGAGGAGGGGCCGCAGACCACCCATTTTTCGGTGCTCGACGACGAGGGCAACCGGGTCGCCGCCACCTTGTCGATCAATCTGCCCTTCGGCAGCGGTTTCACCGTCCCCGGCACCGGGGTGCTGCTCAACGACGAAATGGACGACTTCGCCATGGCGCCGGGGGTGCCCAATGCCTACGGCCTGGTCGCCGGCGCGGGCAACCCGAACGCGGTGGCGCCCGGCAAGCGCATGCTCTCGAGCATGACCCCGGCGTTCCTGGAAAGCCCGGACCGGCTGGCCCTTGATCGGCACGCCCGGCGGCAGCCGCATCATCAGCATGGTGCTGCTCGGCACCCTGGCCTTCGCCGCGGGCGCGGAGGCCGAGGCGATCGTCGCCACCGGCCGTTACCACCACCAGTTCCTGCCGGATTGCATCGAGCACGAGCCGGGGTTGTGGGACGACACCCTGCGCCGTGCGCTCGCCGCACGCGGCCATTGCGTCGAGGCCGGCCGGCGGCGCTGGGGCAATATGCAACTGGTCATCTGGGACAAGCGCGCCGGCCGCTTGCAGGCGGCCGCCGACCCGCGCGGCATCGGCGCCGGCCGGGTCCGGCTGCGGGCCGATCAGCGCTGACAGCGCGGGCAGAAATAGGTGCTGCGCTGGCCGAGCACGACGCGCCGGATCGGCGCGGCGCAGCGTGGGCAGGGGGCGCCGGCGCGGCCGTAGACCGCCAGGCGCTGCTGGAAGTAGCCCGGCCGGCCGTGGCCGTCCGAGAAATCCCGCAAGGTCGTCCCGCCGGCCGCGATCGCCGCGGTCAGCACCGTCTGCAGCGCCGCGGCCAGGCGTGCATAGCGCGCGCGGCCGACCGCACCGGCCGGCCGGGCCGGGTGGATGCCGGCGGTGAACAGCGCCTCGTTGGCGTAGATGTTGCCGACCCCCGCCACCACGCGGCCGTCCATCAGCAGCGACTTGACCGCCACGCGCCGCCCGCGGCTCACCTGGTGGAGCCATGCGCCCGAGAACGCCGGCCCGAGCGGTTCGGGGCCGAGCGCGGCCAGCAGCGGGTGCGCCTCGACGGGCGCCGTGGTCCACAGCACGGTGGCGAAGCGCCGCGGATCGTTCAGGCACAGCAGGCCGTGATCGAAGCGCCACAGCACCCGGTCGTGCGGCCGGGGCGGCGTGTCGGGCGGCGCCAGGCGCAGGCTGCCGGACATCCCCAGGTGGATCAGCAGGTGGCCGTTCGGGAAATCGAAGATCAGGTACTTGGCGCGCCGGCGCAGGGCGCAGAGCGGCCGGTCGCGCAAGCGCGCGTCGAGATCGGCGGGCACAGGCCGGCGCAGCCGGCCCTCGCGGATGTGCGCGCCGCGCAGGCGGTGCCCGCAGAGCAGCGGCCGCAGGCCGGCGGCGGTGGTCTCGACTTCAGGCAGTTCGGGCATGCGCGGCGTCTCCCGGCGGCGGGGCGTCGATTGTACGCGGCCGGCCCCGCGCAGGTCCGGATTCGCGCGTACAAACTCGGACGAATTGCATCTCCGGGACGGTTACCGTGGCCGTTCCGGTCATGGGATCGGGCGGGGCTGCCCGGAGCCGGCGGGCCGGCCGTGGCGCGGCCGGGCCCGCCGGCGCTTCGCGGCGCCGCGTGGCATTTCGAGTCATTCGCACATCGGGGTGGATCATGAACGCAATGAGAACCATGGTACTCGCGGCTTTGGGCTGGCTGGCGGCCGCCGCGGCCGGCGCCCAGGACGGCAGCAACGGGCCGGGCATCGAGAACGTCGCCCGCCCGGCCGGCACCTTCCTCTCCTATCACCCGCTCGGCGGCCGCATGGTGACCTTCCATCGCGGCTATCTGTACATCATGGGGCAGGCCAAGACCACCCTGTGGGACGTGTCCAGCTTCACCGACCCGGTGGTGCTGGACATCAAGGAGATCGGCGACAACGGCCACCGCTGGTGGAAGTTCAACACCGACATGTTCTGGCGCGAGTACACCACCCCGGAAGTGGACGGCTCGGGCTATCACTTCCTCGACATGAGCAACATGTTCGACCTCAAGCCCTGGACCGACCCCAGCGTGCCGATGCCGATCGAGGAAGGCGGCCAGCAACTGCAGTTCGAGTGGCAGGCGCTGGAAACCTGGCCGACCGGCACCAACGGCGGCAACGTCCACGACGCGCGCTACGACAACCCCCAGGAAGGCGGCATCACCAGCACCTTCGACACCGCCAGCCTGGGCGTCAACTCGATGCTGCGCTTCCGCATCGGCAACCTGCTGTTCATCACGGCGCCGAACGGCCTGGCGGTGCTCGACATCGGCGACCCGAAGAACGTGGTGTTCCTCGATTCGATCATCTGTGACTGCGAGCAATACACCACCACCTACCACGTCTGGGGCGACCACCTGGTGGTGCTCAACGGCAACAACAACAACGAGGGCGGAAACAACCTGGTCACGATCGATTTCTCCGATCCCACCGACCTCAAGCTCGGTTCCGTCGCCCTGCCGGTGGAAGTGGTCTCCGCCGGCCGCTACATGTACTTCCAGGACGAATACGGCTTCGCCGGCCAGGACGCCTTCGGCGTCAAGGTCGACATGCGCACCGGCGAGATCGTGCAGCGCTTCGACGCACCCGGCCCCTGGCCCCAGACCTTCCTCGATTACCAGTGGATGCCGTTGGGCGCGGTCGTCGTCTCCAGCGGCTCGAACAGCGACGACGGCAAGACCTTCTTCTATCAGCACCAGGATCAGCCGGACACCCGCGGCCCGACGATCCGCTTCCATCACCCCTTCGCCGATTCCACCAACAACCCGGTGAGCACGGTGATCGGTTTCGCCATTCCGGAGATCATCGACGAGCGCACCGCCAACAACGACACCATCATCCTGCGCCCGGTGGGCGGCGGCGAGCCGATCCCGGCCGATTTCATCTGGAGCTCCTACCAGGTGCTGAACATGGTGCCGCGGCGGTTGCTCGACCCGGACACCACCTACGAGGTGCGCTTCGTCGCCGGCGGGCTCAAGGACGTCGCCGGCAACGGCATCGAGGAATACAGTTTCTTCTTCTCCACCGGCAACGCCCTCAACCCCAACACCGCGCCGAAGGTCGAGGCGGTCGAGTACGGCGGCGACGGGCCGGTGGCGCTCGGCCAGAGCGTGACCTTCACCGCCGTGGCCAGCGACTTCGAGAACGACCCGATCGAGTACCGCTGGAACGTGGACGGCGGCGCCAACACCGCCTGGAGCAGCGACAACCGCCTCACGGTCGGCTTCGACACCCTCGGCGTGCACAGCGTCACCGTCCAGGTGCGCGACAACCAGGGCGGCCTGTCGGCCTTCTCGCGCAACGTCGTGGTCGTCTCCAGCACCACGCCGTCCACCGCCACCCAGTCCGCGCCGCTGGCGCTGGATGCCGTGGGCCGCAAAGTGTGGGTGGTCAACCCCGACAACGACACGGTGACCGCGGTCCACGCCGACACCCTTGCCAAGATCGGTGAATATCCGGTCTGCGCCCACCCGAGCAGCGTCGCCGTGGACGGCCACGGCCAGGTGTGGGTGGCCTGCCGCGACGCCGACCAGGTGCAGGTGCTCGACAGTGGCACCGGCGCGTCCGTGAGCGTGCTCGAACTGCCCTACGGCGCCCAGCCCTACGGCCTGGTCGTCGATCCGGCCGGTGACCACGTCTACGTCGGCCTGGCCGGCCGTGGCGCCGTGACGCGCATCGACGCCGCCGCGCGCAGCGTCGGCCCCAGCGTGAGCCTCGGCCCGCAGGTCCGCGCGCTGGCGATCAGCCCCGACGGCTCGCGCCTGCTCGCCACCCGCTTCATTTCGCCGGACGACGGCGGCCAGGTTTGGGAAGTCGATCTGGCGACCTTCACGCTCAGCCGCACCTTCACCCTGCCGCTGGACAGCACCACGCCCGACTCGGGCAACGCCGGCCGCGGTCTGCCCAATTACCTGGCTTCGGTGGCCTTCTCGCCGGACGGCGGGCGGGCGATCGTCGTCGGCAAGAAGGACAACATCCTGCGCGGCCTGGCCCGCGACGGCAATCCGCTGACCTTCGAAACCACGGTGCGCAACACCATCGCCACCCTCGATATGGCCACCGGCAGCGAGCGCGTCGACGAGCGCCTGGACATCGACAACCACGCGCAGCCGTCGGCGGTGACCTTCAGCCCCCTGGGCACCCACGTCTTCATCGCCATGCAGGGCAACAACCGCGTGGTGGTCCTGGATGCGACCAGCGGCCGCGAGGTCGGCCGCGTCGACGTCGGTCCTGGCGCCGCAGGGCGTGCTCGTCGATCCGGCCACCCACCGCGTGTTCGTCAAGAACTTCACCGAGCGCAGCCTGACGGTGCTCGACGGCGCCGGCATGCTGGCGCGCGGCGAGCAGGGCGCGCCGGTGCTCGCCACCGTGACCACCGTCGCCCAGGAGCGCCTGAGCGCCCAGCAGTTGCTCGGCCTGCAAATCTTCTACAACGCGCGCGATACCCGCATGGGCTTCGACGGCTACATCAGTTGCTCGGCCTGCCACAACGACGGCGACGAGGACGGCCGCGTCTGGGACTTCACCGACCGCGGCGAAGGGCTGCGCAACACCATCGCCCTGCGCGGCCGCGCCGGCACCGGCCACGGGCGCGTGCACTGGAGCGGCAACTTCGACGAGATCCAGGATTTCGAGCACGACATCCGCGGCCCGTTCGCCGGCACCGGCTTCATGAGCGACGCCGACTTCAACGCCGGCACGCGCAACCACCCGCTCGGCGACGCCAAGGCCGGCGTCTCCGCCGAGCTCGACGCCCTGGCGGCCTATGTCGCCACCTTCGACCGCTTCGACCGCAGCCCCTACCGCAACGCCGACGGCACGCTCACCACCGACGCCCAGGCCGGCCGGGTGCTGTTCGAGAACGCCGGTTGCGCCAACTGCCACGGCGGGCCGGATTTCAGCGACAGCGAGCGCGGCCTGATGCACGATGTCGGCACCATCAAGCCGCCCAGCGGCGGCCGTCTGGGCGAGGCCCTGCTCGGCATCGACACCCCGACCCTGCGTGACGTGTGGGCGACCGCGCCGTATTTCCACGACGGCTCGGCGGCCACCCTCGAGGACGTGTTGCTCAACAACCCGAACGACGCGCACGGTGTCACGTCGAACCTGAGCGCCGCCGAGATCGCCCAGCTCGCCGCCTACCTGCGGCAGATCGACGGCTCCGAGCCGGGCTTCGCACCGGGCATCGAGTTCGCCATCAGCACCCTCGCCGACGGCGATTCGGTGCGCCAGGGCGAACTGCCGTTGGCCGTGAGCACCAACATCCCGGGCATCAGCGAGGTCGTGTACTACGCCGACGGCGAGGCGGTCGCCCGGTCCAGCGTCGGCCCCGGCTTCGCCACGAGCTGGACGCCGCCGCAGCTCGGCGACTACCGGATCGTCGCGCGGGCCGTGTACAACAACGGCGCCACCGCCACCTTGTCGCCGGAACTGCGCGTCAACTACGGCGGCAGCAACGTCTGCCACGTGCGCTACGACATCCCCAATGACTGGGGCGCCGGCTTCCAGGTGGAAATCACCATCACCAACGGCAGCGACACGCCGATCGCCGGTTACGACCTGGTCTGGAACATGGGGCCGGGTGAAGCCTTCGCCAGCGGCTGGAACGCCAGCTACACCGCCGACGGCAGTCAGGTGACCGCCTCCAATCCGGCTTCGGCCTACAACGGAACCATTCCGCCGGGCGGCAGCGTGAGCTTCGGCTTCCAGGCGACCAACAGCTCGCCGCCGGCGACCGTACCCACCGACTTCCGCCTCAACGGCATCCCCTGTTCCACCGGCGAGCAGCCGCCGGCCTCGAGCAGCAGCTCGAGCGTCTCGAGCAGCTCGAGCAGTGTGTCCTCGTCGAGCAGCAGCTCGAGCGTGTCGAGCAGCTCGAGCAGTGTGTCCTCGTCGAGCAGCAGCTCGAGCGTGTCGAGCAGCTCGAGCAGTGTGTCCTCGTCGAGCAGCAGCTCGAGCGTGTCGAGCAGCTCGAGCAGTGTCTCCTCGTCGAGCAGCAGCTCGAGCGTGTCGAGCAGCTCGAGCAGCGTGTCCTCGTCGAGCAGCAGCTCGAGCGTCTCGAGCAGCTCGAGCAGCGTGTCCTCGTCGAGCAGCAGCTCGAGCGTCTCGAGCAGCACCGCCGGCGGCAGCTGCAGCTACATCGTCGTCAACGACTGGGGCGGCGGCCACCAGGCCAGCATCCGCATCAGCAACACCGGCAGCGCGCCGATCCAGGGCTGGCAGGTGAGCTGGCAGTACAGCGACGGCAGCAGCCTGGCGAACAGCTGGAACGCCCAGGTCACGGGCAGCAATCCCTACACCGCCGCCAACCTCGGCTGGAACGCGACCATCGCCCCCGGCCAGTCGGTGGAGTTCGGGATGATCGTCAACAACGGCGCCGGCAGCGCCCAGGTGCCGCAGGTGAGCGGCGCCGTCTGCGGGCAATGAGCGTCCGGCGCTGAAGGCGCGGGGCAGGGACGCCCCGATCGTCGACGGGCCGCGCCGCAAGGTGCGGCCCGTCGCTTTTCCGCCCGCGCCGCTGCCGCTATCCTTGGCCGCCGTGACCACACGCCGCGCCGCTCCCGACGCCCGTCCCGACGTCCTGCTCGGTGTCGACACCGGCGGCACCTTCACCGACTTCGTCTGCCTGGACGGCGGGCGCCTGCGCATCCACAAGGCGCTCTCCACGCCGGCCGCGCCGGAGCAGGCGGTGCTGGCCGGCATCGACGAACTGCTCGGCCGCGAGGCGGCCATGCAGGTGGTCCACGGCAGCACCGTCGCCACCAACGCCCTGCTGGAAGGCAAGGGTGTGCCCACCGCCTATCTCACCAGCCCCGGCATGGCCGACGTGCTCACCCTCGGCCGCCAGGCCCGCCCCGAGTTGTACCGCCTGTGGGTGGCGCCGCAGCCGCCGCCCGTGCCGCCGCGTTGGTGCCTCGAGGCGCCGGCCCGGATCGCAGCCGACGGCCGCGTGCTGCGTGCGCCGGCGCCCGAGGATCTGCGCCGCCTCGCCGCGGCGCTCGACGCCCTGCCGGTCGAGGCGGTGGCGATCAACCTGTTGTTTTCCTTCCGCCGGCCCGAGCTCGAACAGCGCCTCGCCCGGGCGCTGCCGCGGCGCTTGTTCGTCTCCTGTTCCAGCGACGTGCTCGCCGAATGCGGCGAATACGAGCGCGGCATCGCCACCTGGATCAACGCCAGCCTCGGCCCGCGCATGGCGGCCTACCTCGAGCGCCTCGCCGGCGCCCTGCCGCGCGGCCGGGTCGCCGTCATGCAGAGTCACGGCGGCAGCATCGAGGCGGCGGTGGCCGGGCGTGGCGCGGTGCACCTGCTGCTCTCCGGGCCCGCCGGCGGCCTGGTCGGGGCGCGCAGCATGGCGGCGCGCGCCGGCTGCACGCGCCTGCTCACCTTCGACATGGGCGGCACCTCGACCGACGTCGCCCTGATCGACGGCGATCTGCGTCTCACCCGTGAGGGGCGCGTCGGCCGTTACCCGGTGGCCGTGCCGATGGTCGACATGCACACCATCGGCGCCGGCGGCGGCTCCATCGCCCGCGTCGATCGCGGCGGGCGGCTGCTGGTCGGCCCCGAGTCGGCCGGCGCCGACCCCGGCCCGGCCTGCTACGGTCGCGGCGGCCGCGCCGCCACCGTCACCGACGCCAACGTCGTGCTCGGTCGCCTGCCGGCTTTCCTGCGGCTGGGCGGGCGGCTGCCCCTGGACGCCGACGCCGCCCGCGCGGCCCTCGCCCGCCTCGGCCGGGCGCTGGGCCTCGATGCCGTCGGCGCCGCGCGCGGCGTTGTGCAGTTGGCCAACGAACACATGGTCCAGGCGCTGCGCGTGATCTCTGTGCAGCGCGGCATCGACGTGCGCGACCACGTGCTCTTGTGCTTCGGCGGGGCCGGCGGCTTGCACGTGTGCGCGCTCGCCGAGGCCCTGGGCATGCGCCGCGCCCTGGTGCCGGCCCACGGCGGCGTGCTCTCGGCCCTGGGCATGCTCGCCGCCCCGCGTCGACGCCTGCGCAGCCAGGCCGTCGCCCGCCTCCTCGACGAGGTCCGCGAGGACGAGATCGCCGCCCTGGCCGCCCGGCTCGCCGTCGAGCCCGAGCGCGCCCTGCGCGCCGAAGGGGTGAGGCCGGCGGATCTGCGGCGGCGCGTCGAGGTCGAGCTGCGCTACCGTGGCCAGGCCTACACCCTGACCCTGCCCTGGCAGGCCCCGGCGGCCCTGGCCGCGGCCTTCCACGAAACCCACCGCGCCCGCTACGGCCATGCCCTGGACCTGCCCGTGGAGCTCGTCAGCCTGCGCCTGAGCATCGAGGGGCCGCCGCCGGTGCTCGATTGGCCGGCATACCGCCCGGCGCCCGGCCCGGTGAGGCTCGGCGAAGCCGCGGTCAACGGCGTCGGGCAACCCGTGCCCTGCCTCGCGCGCGCCGCCCTGGCCGCCGGCGATCGGATCGAAGGGCCCGCCCTCATCCTCGAAGACATCGCCACCACCTGGCTGGCGCCCGGCTGGCTGGCCGAGGTCGATGCCTGCGGGAATCTGCTGCTGACGCGTCGCGGATCCGCGGATCACGGCCATGGACGCGCGCAGCCGCCGCCCCTATAATGGGTTCACGGGGTTCTCGTGCTACGGATCAAGTTTCGAGACGATCCGCCGCTGAGAACCCCGTTTTTCGTTCGATCTTCTGGAGTGGTTTACATGTCTTTTCTCGATGGCTTGTGGGACCTGCCCGCCTGGGGCGTGGTGCTCTATACCCTGGTCATGGTGCAGATCACCATCGCCGCCGTGACGCTCTATCTCCACCGCTGCCAGGCCCACATGGGGCTGACCCTGCACCCGGTGGTGTCGCACTTCTTCCGTTTCTGGTTGTGGCTGACCACCGGCATGTCCACCCGCGAATGGGTGGCGGTGCACCGCAAGCATCACGCGCGTTGCGAAACCGAGGACGACCCGCACAGCCCGCGCATCTTCGGCATCCGCAAGGTCTTTTTCGAGGGCGCCGAGCTGTACCGCAAGGCCGCGGCCGACCCCGAAACCATCGCCCGCTACAGCCACGGCACGCCCAACGACTGGCTGGAGAACCACCTGTACACCGGCCCGGCTTCCAGCCTCGGCGTCGCCTTGATGGCCCTCGTCAACATCGCCCTCTTCGGTCCCATCGGGCTGACCGTCTGGGCCGTGCAGATGATCTGGATTCCCCTGCACGCCGCCGGCGGCATCAACGGCATCGGCCACTACTGGGGTTACCGCAATTTCGAAACCGACGACGACGCCACCAACATGTGGCCGATCGCCTTCTGGATCGGCGGCGAAGAATTGCACAACAACCACCACGCCTTCCCCAGCTCGGCCAAATTCTCGGTCAAGCCCTGGGAATTCGACATCGGCTGGCTGTACATCCGCATCCTGAGCGCCCTGAAACTCGCCAAGGTGCGCAGCGTCGCCCCCGTGCCGGTCATCGAGCCGGCCGCCGCCAAGGACACGGTCGACCTGGACACCGTCCGCGCCGTCGCCCGGGCGCGCCTGCACCTCATGGCCCACTACGCCGACACCGTCATCAAGCCGGTCTGGCGTGAGGAGCTGCGCCGGGCCCGCGGCGCCGGCCGTGACCTGCTGCGCCGTGCGCGCAAGGCGCTGCTGTGGAGCCGCGAGCGCCTCCAGCCGTCCATGCACGAGGCCCTCGAGCGCACGCTCGAGATCAGCGACGGCGTGCGCACCGTCTACCAGCAGCGTGAACGCCTGCGGGAAATCTGGGCGCGCTCCTACGCCAGCCAGGAAGCCCTGGTGCAGGCCGTGGCCGACTGGTGCCGCGAGGCCGAGCAGTCCGGCATCGAGGCGCTGCAACGTTTCGCCGCCAGCCTGCGCGGCTTGCGCCTGCAGCCGGCCGCCGCCTGAGGCGCGCCGGTCAAGGGGCCGGCCCCGGCCAACAAAAACCCCCGCCGAGGCGGGGGTTTTTGTTGGCGTGCCGGGCGTCCGCCCGTCACTTGATCTTGGCTTCCTTGTAGATCACGTGCTTGCGCACCACCGGATCGTACTTCTTCATCTGCAGCTTGTCCGGCGTGTTGCGCTTGTTCTTGTCGGTCGTGTAAAAATGGCCGGTGCCGGCGCTGGACACCAGGCGGATCTTTTCGCGGGCGCTCTTGGCCATCGTTCGATCCTCCTCAGACGGCTTCGCCGCGGGCCCGCAGCTCGGCCAGCACCGCGTCGATGCCCTTCTTGTCGATGATGCGCATGCCCTGCGGGCTGACCCGCAGCTTCACCCAGCGCTGCTCGCTCTCCACCCAGAAGCGCTTGGCGTGCAGGTTCGGCAGGAAGCGGCGCTTGGTCTTGTTGTTCGCGTGCGACACGTTGTGGCCGGTCATCGGCCGCTTGCCGGTCACTTGGCAGACTTTGGACATGGTCGTGTTCCCGCTGGTCCGAAGGCTCCGCCCACACGGCGGGCGCCGAATGTTACCCGAAGCCCGCCGCGGCGGCAAGCGCGTGTCCTGGTTCAGTACATGTGAGACACCGAGACTTCTGGGACCTCATACCCGGCGTCCCGAAGGGGCTCCGGCGGGGATGCGGTGGTTCGAGGCCGGCTGCGGCCGCAGCAGCGTGTAGGCCTGCTCCCAGCCGCGCACCCGGGGCGCCGTTCCCGGGTCGTCGTCGGCAGGGAGGTACCGGCGTGGAACGCGCAGCGCCGGATGCCGTTGGCCCGGCCCGCCCCGCGGTTGACGGGCGGCGGGGGCGGCGGCACCATCCGCCGCGGAGGTGGGTGATGGACACGATCTTTCTCGAAGACCTGCGGGTGGCCACGGTCATCGGCATCTACGACTGGGAGAAGACCGTGCGCCAGACGGTCAGCCTGGATCTGGCGATGCGCGTGGACCTGGCGCGGGCGGCGGCCAGCGACCGCGTGGCGGACACGCTGGATTACAAGGCGGTGGCCAAGCGCCTGATCACCTACATCGAGGGCAGCCGCTTCGATCTGATCGAGACGCTGGCCGAGCGTGTGGCCGAGATCGTGCTCTACGAGTTCGACGTGGCGGCGCTGCGCCTGCGTCTGGCCAAGCCGGGGGCGGTGCGCTATTCGCGCAGCGTCGGGGTGGTGCTGCGCCGCCGCCGGGGGCCGCAGCGGCGGCGCACCGTCTACGTGGCGGTGGGCAGCAACGTGGAGCCCGAAAGGCACGTGCGCGGCGCGCTCGCGGATCTGGCCCGCGAGTTCGGGGCGCTGCGCCGCTCGACGGTGTACCGCAACCCGGCGGTGGGGTTCGCCGGCGACGATTTCCTGAACCTGGTGGTGGCCTTCGACAGCGCGCTGCCGGAAGAGGCGATCCTGCGCCGCCTGGACGGCATCGAGCGGGCGCACGGCCGGGTGCGCGGCACGGCGCGCTTCGCGCCGCGCAGCCTGGATCTGGATCTGTTGCTCTGCGGCGACGGCGCGCAACGGGCCGACCTGGGGCTGCCGCGCGCCGACATCCTCGAGCACGATTTCGTGCTCGGACCGTTGGCGGAGCTGGCCCCGGACTGGGTGCACCCGGCGGCCGGCCGGCCGCTGGCGGCGCTGTGGGCCGAGCGCGCGGACTCGGCGGCGCTGCAGCCGGTGGATTGGCCCGAGGATGAGACGGACTGAGGGCCTCAGGGCAGGCGCAGCGAGCGACCGCCGTCGACCACCCAGGTGGCCCCGGTGACGTAGGGCGACTCCAGGGCGAGCTGGCGCACGGCGCGGCCGATGTCCGCCGGATCCCCGCAGCGCCCGAGCGGGATCGCGGCCAGGCGGGCGGCGGCGTCGTCCACGCCGTTCTCCGGCCACAGGATGGCACCGGGCGCGACGGCGTTGACGCGCACCTTCGGGGCGAGTTCGAGGGCCAGTGCCCGGGTCAGGGCGGCCAGGGCGGCCTTGGCGGTGCAGTACAGCAGGTGGCCGGGGAGCGGTTTTTCGGCGTAGACGTCGGTGATGTTGACGATGGCGCCGCACCGCGCGCGCAGCAGCGGGGCCGCGGTGCGCGCCAGGAACAGGGGGGCCTTCACGTGCACGCCGATCAGTTCGGTCCATTGTGCTTCGTCGACACGGTCCAGCGGCGTCGGGTAGAAGCTGGAGGCGTTGTTGACCAGCACGTCCAGGCCGCCAAAGTGCCGCCGGGCGGCGTCGACCAGGGCCTTTGCGGCGCCGTCCTCGAGCAGATCGGCCTGCACGACCGCCGCGCTGCCGGGGCGGACGGCCTCGAGCCGCGCCGCCAGGGCCGCGGCGGCGGCCGACGAGCGGCGGTGGTGGATGAGGACGCAACAGCCGGCGGCGTGCAGGGCTTCGACGATGGCGGCGCCGAGGCGTCGCGCACCACCGGTGACCAGGGCGATCTTGGCATCGTTCATCGTTGGATTCCTTCTTTTTCGGTTGCGTATGGCGTCGGCTGCGGCCGCGCGGCCGGCGCGGGACGGGCCGGGCCGTGAGCGGCCTGCCGCCGCTGACGGGCGCGCGGCGCACGGTGGCCGCGGCGCTGACGGCGGAGCTGGTCCGCCGGATCGCGGCGGCCGGGCCCCTGCCGTTCGAAGCGTACATGGATTCGGCCCTGTATCACCCGCAGTGGGGCTATTACATGAACCCGCTGCCGAAGTTCGGGGCGGACGGGGATTTCGTCACCGCGCCGGAGAGCGGTCCGCTGTTCGGCCGCTTGCTGGCCGAGCATTGCCGGCGCTGGGCGGCCGAGTTGGGCGGTGCGGACCTCATCGAGCTGGGGGCGGGCAGCGGCGCGCTGGCCGAGCAGCTGCTGGCGGCGCTGGACGCGGCGGGGGCCCTGCCGGCGCGTTACGGCATCGTCGAGCCGAGCCCGGCGCTGCGCGCCTTGCAGAAGGCGCGGGCCGCCGCCTGGCCGGCCCGCTGGCGGGCGCGGCTGTGCTGGTTCGAGGCGCCGCCGGCCGAACCCTGGCGGGCGGTGGTGATCGCCAACGAGGTGCTGGACGCCTTGCCGGTGGCGCGTTTCGTCGTCGGTGAAGACGGGCGGTGTCGGGCCGAGTACGTGGACTGGGATGCGGCGGCCGGCCGCCTGCGCCGCGTCGATGGACCGCCGCCGCCGGCGCTCGCCGAGGCATTGGCGGCGCTCGCCCGCAGCCTGCCCGAGCCGCTGCCCGCGGGTTACCGTTCCGAGATCGCCCTGCGCCTGGACGGCTGGTTCGCCCGGCTCGCCGCCGCGCTCGAGGCGGGACTGGTGCTGTTGCTCGACTACGGCTATCCGCGCGCCGAGTACTACCACCCGCAACGCGCCGCCGGGACGCTGCGTTGCCACCTGGCGCACCGCGCCCACGACGATCCGCTGTGGGCGCCGGGGGCGCAGGATATGGGCGCGCACGTGGATTTCAGCGCCGCGGCGGCCGCCGCGGCGGCGGCGGGCTTCACCGTGGCGGGGTTCTGCACCCAGGCGGATTTGCTCCTCGGCGCGGGGCCGGCGGCGCTGGAGGCGGCGCTGGCAGCGGCGCCCGCCGAGCGCCTGCGCCTCGCCGCGCAGCTCAAGCAATTGTCCTGGCCCGGGGGGATGGGCGAAACGGTCAAGGCGCTGGCGCTGGTGCGCAACTGGCCGGGCCCGGTGCCGCGCCTGCCCGCCGACCGCCGCGTGCGTTTGTGAAATCGGCGGCCACGGTGGAAAATCGGCCGGCGCGCCGGCGGCGCGCGGCCATCGTGAACGAACGGAGGAAAACGAAGATGCCAAGGGGTTTGGGACGCGGCGTCGCGGCGGCGGCGTTGCTTTGGCAAGGGGTCTGGTTGACGGGCTGCGGGACGGTGACCATCCAGCCGGAGGCGGTGACGGATTTCGGGCCGGGCGAGGCGGCGATCGCCGCCTCGGTCGATCTGGAGATTCCGGACGAGAGCCGCGCGTTTGCGCTCGAGGCCAAGGTGGGCATGCAGACCCGGGTGCGCGTGCCGATCGGGACGGTCCTGGAGGAGAGCGCTCGCGGCGCCTTGTCGGGGGTGTTCACGACCGTGCGCGTGGTGCCCGGCGCGGCGACCGAAACGGCCGCCAGAGCGGGCGCGGGCGCCGACGGCGCCGGGCAGGACGCCGCGGCGGCGGGTGCGGGCGAAAACGGGGAGGCCGGGGCCGCGATGGCAGAGGCCGGAGCGGCGGCCGAAGCGGTCGAAGGCGCCAACGGCGGTGTGCAGGAAGCCGCGGGGGGAACGGCCGCGAACGCAGAGGCCGCGCCCGCCCCGGCCGAGGAAGTCGGCGGCCAGGGCGGCTTGCGCCTGCGCCTGCAGCTCGGGCCGGGCTCGGTGGTGCGGCCGTCGGCCACGACCGTCGGTTCGAGCCGCGCGACGATGCAGGTGTTGGCGACGCTGTTCGATTCGTCCGGAACGGTGTTGTGGAAGGGTGAGGGCAGCGGTCGGGGCGCGCAAAGCGGTGGCGGCGCCGCCTGGGCCGGGGCTTTCCTGGGCGGCATGATCGGCGCCGGCATCGCCACGAGCGCCTATAACCGGGCGGTGAAAGGCGCCTGCGAGCAGGCTCTGCAGGGGGCCTTGGCGGATCTGGCCGCACGGCTGCGGGCGGAGCTGCCGGCGGTGTTGGGCGTGGCCGCCGCGGTGCCTACGGCCGGCTGCGGGGCCGTGGCCGCGGCTGGGGAACCGGCTTGCGCGGGGGGCGCCGTGAGGCGCGCTTCGCCGGTCGTCGCTTGAGGCCCCGGCGGTGGACCGCGTGCAACTGGTCGCGCTCGCCCTGTTGCAGGGGCTGACCGAGTTCCTGCCGGTGTCCAGCTCGGCGCACCTGATCCTGCTGCCCAGATTGCTCGGTTGGCCGGACCAGGGGCTGGCGTTGGACATCGCCGTGCACGCCGGCTCGCTGCTGGCGGTGTGCGTGTATTTCCGCGCCGATCTGCGCGCCCTGGCGGCCGGCGCCGCCGCGGCGCTGGCCGGCCGGCCGACGCCCGAGGGCCGCCTGGCCGGGGCGTTGCTGTTGGCCAGCGTGCCGGTCGGGGTGGCCGGCTTGCTCGGCAAGGAAGCGGTGGAGACGGTGTTGCGCTCGGAGCGGGTGATCGCGGCGGCCACTTTCGTCTTCGCCCTGTGGCTGGCCTGGGCCTGGCGGCGGCGGCCGCGGCCGGGGCGTGACACGGTCGGTTGGCGCGAGGCCTGGTGGATCGGCTGCGCCCAGGTGCTGGCCTTGATCCCGGGCGCCTCGCGCTCGGGGGTGACGCTGGCGGCGGGCCTGGCGGCGGGGCTCGCCCCGCAGGCGGCGGCGCGGTTCTCGTTCCTGCTGTCGATCCCCGTGATCACGGCGGCGGGCGGTTTGCAGGCCGTGGAGCTGGCGGCGCAGCCGGCGCCGGTGGCCTGGGGCGATCTCGCCCTGGCGATGGGCCTGGCGGCGCTGGCCGCGGCCGCGGCGATCCATCTGTTCCTCGGGGCCCTGGCGCGGATCGGGCTCATGCCCTTCGTCTGGTACCGCATCGCGCTCGCCGCGTGGCTGGCATGGCTGTATCGCTGAGCGCGCTCGTCGAGCGCCTGTGGCGCGCCCTGGGCTGGCTGTGGGTGGCCTTGCTGTGCGTGGGCTCGGTGGCGCCGTCGGTGCCCTTGCCGATGGGCGACGGCGGCGACAAGTTTTGGCACGCGGCGGCCTACGCCGGGCTGATGTGGTGGTGGGCACAACTGTACGGCGCGCCGCCCGCGCGGCGGCGCGCGGCGGCGGCGCTGGTGGCGCTCGGCGTGCTCTTGGAGGGCGTGCAGGGCCTGACCGCCTGGCGCCAGCCGGACGCATGGGATGCGGCGGCCAATGCGCTCGGCGTCGTCTGCGGGGCGCTGGTCGCGCGCGGCCGCGCCGGCCGCGTCCTGGCGGCGCTGCGGGCCTGGCTTCAGGGAACCGACCAGCGGTAGCGGCGCTTGAGCTTGGCGATGGCGGTGCAGCGCACGGCGTCGAGCTCGGCGGCCAGGGCGGGACCCTCGAGGTCGCGCCGCAGCAGGTCGCGGGCGGTCACGGCGGCGGCCTGGTCGCGGGCGGCGCGCAGGTAGTCGGCCTGGGGCCACGGCCAGCGTTCCCGGCCGGGCTCGCTGCCGGCGACGGCCTCGGCGGCGCGCAGGAAGCGTTCGAAGCGCTCCGGCCGGCGCAGGGCGTCGAGCGCCTTGAGGCCGGCGAGGATGTCCGGCGGCGGCAGGCGGGTGGCCTGTTCGAAGAGGTCGCGATGGCGGCGGGTGAGCAGGGCGAGCTCGCGCCAGGCGCGCGGCGTTTTCAGCCGCCGGCACAAGGCGTCGATGGCGGCTTCGTCGAGCGCGGCGGCGGCCAGCGCGGCGAAGCGCAGCTCCGGCGCTTCGTCGAGCGCGGCGGCGCGGCGCAGGGCGGCCAGGGCGCGCGCCAGGCGGCCGCCGTCGGCCAGTTCCGGGAAGAGCCGCGGCAGCGCCCCGCAGGCCGCGAGGGTCTCGAAGAACACCCAGGGGCAGGGCGTGGCGAGCGCCTTTTCGAGTTCACGGAACACCCGCTCGGCGGTCAGGTGTTCGAGTTCGCCGCTGTCGGCGATGCGGCGCATCAGCGCCAGGGTTTCGGGGGCGACGTGGAAACCGAGGGGCGCGAGCTTGGCGTGGAAGCGGGCGACGCGCAGCACGCGCAGCGGGTCCTCGACGAAGGCTTCCGAGACGTGCCGCAAGCGCCGCGCTTCGAGGTCGGCGAGACCGCCGTAGGGGTCGATGAGGCGGCCGGCGGCGTCCTCGGCGATGGCGTTGATGGTCAGGTCGCGGCGCTCGAGGTCTTTTTCCAGCGGGATGTCGGGACCGAATTCGACCCTAAAGCCGCGGTGCCCGGGCCCGCTCTTGCGCTCGGTGCGGGCGAGCGCGTATTCCTCGCCGGTTTCCGGGTGCAGGAACACCGGGAAGTCGCGGCCGACTTCGCGAAAGCCCAGGGCGCGCAGCTGCTCCGGTGTGGCGCCGACGACGACGTAGTCGTGCTCGTGCACGGGCAGGCCGAGCAGCTTGTCGCGCACCGCACCGCCGACCTTGTAGACCTTCATGGGGCACCGGCCCGCAGGTAAGCGGGAACGACGTCCTCGACGGCGGTCGGCTGGCGCGGCGCATCGCCGCAGACCGCCGGGACGCGCAGGCTCCGCAAGTTGTCGAGCGACAGGGGCGGACCGGGCAGCTGCTGGGCGATCGCGGCGAGCGGCCAGGCGAGGGTGTCGGGCAGCGGCAGGATCCAGCGGCGCAGGGCGAGCACGGCGGCGGTGTAGCGCACCCATTCGAGCAGCGTGCCGTCGCGCGGCCCGCACAGGGCGAGGCGCCGCGGCTGCGCCGGCGGGCGGTCGATGGCTTCGATCGTGCGCTCGACCAGATCGCCGACGTAGACGGGCGCCAGGCGGGCGTGCGCACCGGGCAGGAGAAACACGCCAGGGGCCAGGCGCAGCAGGCGGGCGAAGCGGCAGAAGAACCCGTCGCCCGGGCCGAACACGACCGAAGGCCGCAGCAGGGTCAGGGCGACATCGCCGTGGAAGGTGAGCAGATAGACTTCCGCTTCGCCCTTGCTGCGCAGGTAGTGGCTGGGGCCTCGGTCGGCGTCGGCGTTCAGCGCGCTCATGTGCACCAGGTGGCGGACGCCGGTGTCCTGCGCGGCGGCGAGCACGGTGCGGGCGAGTTCCAGGTGGGCGCGGCGGAAACCGCGGCCGTGCGGGTCGCGGTCGTGCAGGATGCCGACCAGGTTGATCACGGTGCGGCAGCCGGCGAAGGCCGCGCGCAGGGCCGCCTCGTCGTAGACGTCGCAGCGGCGGTGCTCGGTGCGCGGCAGGACACGCAGCGCCTCGGGCGCCTCGGGCCGCCGGCTGAGCACCCGGTGGGGCCGGCCGAGGCGGTTGAGGCGGGCGGCCAGGTGCCGGCCGATGAAGCCGGTGCCGCCGAGGATGCACAGTTCCGGGCTGGACATGGCTGCCTGTCTGAGGCCGGGAGAGGGATTGTAACGGCTGGGCGCCGCCGGGCGCAGCCGCGGGCGGCGGTCAGCCGCCGGTGAGCGACATGAAGCGGATCACGCGCTCGGGGTTCTGGTTGAAGCGGTGGCCTTCGGGCTTGGCGGCCAGCGCCCGGGCGACGGCCTCGAGCAGGGCGGCGTCGTCGGCGCCGGCGCGCAGCAGCCGCCCGAGGGGCACGCTGTGCTCGTCGCCCAGGCAGGGGTAGAGGGTGCCGTCGGCGGTCAGGCGCACGCGGTTGCAGTCGGCGCAGAAGTGGTCGCTCAAGGGGGTGATGAAGCCGACCCGCGCGCCGCCGCGCTCGGCGATGCGCAGGTAGCGCGCCGGCCCGGCGGTGCGGGCGGCGCCGGCGGGCAGCACGGGCAGCAGGGTGTAGCGGCGCGCCAGGCGCGCGCGCACGTGGTCCAGGGGCAGGTGATGGCGGACCGCCAGGCGGCCGGTGTCGCCCACGGGCATGGTTTCGATGTACCGCAGCAGCAGGCCGCGCGCCAGGCAGAATTCGAGCAGGTCTTCGACTTCGTCGTCGTTGATGCCGCGCATCACGACCATGTTGATGCGCACGCTCCGGAAACCGGCCGCGCGCGCCGCTTCGATGCCGTCCAGCACCTTGTCGAGGCGGCCGCCGCCGGTGATCGCGGCGTAGCGCTCTGGCCTCAGGCTGTCGAGGCTGATGTTGAGCCGGCGCAGGCCGGCGGCCTTCAGCGCGGCGGCCCATTTCGCCAGACGCACCGCATTGGTGCTCAGGGACACCCGTTCGACCCCCGGCAGGGCGGCCAGGCGCGCCACCAGCTCGGGCAGATTGCGGCGCAACAAGGGCTCGCCGCCGGTCAGGCGGACGTGGCGCACGCCGTGGGCGGCGAACAGGCCGGCCAGGCGGGTGAGTTCGTCGAAATCGAGCCAGTGCGCCGGCTCGTAGAAGCCGCGGAAACCCTTGGGCAGGCAGTAGTGACAGCGCAGGTCGCAGCGGTCGGTGACGCTCAGGCGCAGGTAGCTGATCGGCCGGGCGAAGCGGTCGTGCAGGACGCGGTGCATGGGACTGCGCTCAGACACGGTAGTACTCGCGATACCACAGCACGAAGCGTGCCACACCTTCCTCGACCGGCGTGGCGGGACGGTAGCCGACCGCCTCGGCCAGCTCGGTGACGTCGGCGTGGGTGTGCGGCACGTCGCCCGGCTGCAGCGGCAGGTA
Source organism: Gammaproteobacteria bacterium (assembly GCA_026004975.1). Classification (GTDB taxonomy): domain Bacteria; phylum Pseudomonadota; class Gammaproteobacteria; order HTCC5015; family HTCC5015; genus BPKE01. The sequence goes on along the minus strand of BPKE01000002.1, from coordinate 195,205 downwards.
TTCGATCTCGGCGCGCTTGCCCAGGGCGCGCTCGATGGCGTGGATGTAGTCCATCAACGGCACCGGCTTGCCGTTGCCGATGTTGTAGAGCCGGTAGCGGCGCGCGCGCTGGCGGCCGGGGTCGGGGCGCGCCGTGATCCAGTGCGGGATCGGGCGCGCGGCGGCGACGGTCAGGCGCGCACCACGCCCTCGACGATGTCGTCGATGTAGGTGAAGTCGCGTGCATCCGGCCCGTCGTTGAAGACCTGGATCGGCCGGCCCTCGAGGATGGCGCGGGTGAACATGAACAGGGCCATGTCCGGCCGCCCCCAGGGGCCGTAGACGGTGAAGAAGCGCAGGCCGGTGCCGGGCAGGCCGTAGAGGTGGCTGTAGCTGTGCGCCATCAGCTCGTTGGCCTTCTTGGTGGCGGCGTACAGGCTCAGCGGGTGGTCGACGTGGTCGTGCACCGAGAAGGGCAGGCGGGTGTTGGCGCCGTAGACCGAGCTCGACGAGGCGTAGACCAGGTGCTCGACGCCGGTGCCGGCAGCCTCGAGCACGTTCAGGAAGCCGACCAGGTTGCTCTCGACGTAGGCGTGCGGGTTCTCGAGCGAGTAGCGCACGCCGGCCTGGGCGGCCAGGTGCACCACCGCTGGCGGCCGTGTTCGGGCGAACAGCGGCTCAAGCGCGGCGCGGTCGGCGAGGTCGAGGCGGTGGAAGCGGAAGCCGGGATGCCTGGTTGCAGCCGCGCAGGCGCGCCTCCTTGAGGGCCGGGTCGTAGTAGGGGTTGTGGTCGTCGAGGCCGATCACCTCGTCGCCGCGCTCGAGCAGCCGGATCGCCACCGCCGAGCCGATGAAGCCCGCGCTGCCGGTGACCAGGACGCGCAGCGGGGCGCTCACAGGCGGTCGTCCACGGCGTCGGCGGGCAGCACCGACTTGATGTCGAACAGCACGGCGCCGGGCTTGCCGAGGGCGCGGATGCGCGCCGCGCCCATGGCGGCGAATTCGTCGTGGGCGACGGCGAGGACGATCGCGTCGTAGGCGCCGGCCTCGGGTTCGGCCACGGGGCGCAGGCCGTAGCAGCGCTCGGCCTCGTCCGGGTCCACCCAGGGGTCGTAGACCTCGACGCGGGCGTGGTAGGTCTCGAGCTCGCGGATCAGGTCGACCACGCGGGTGTTGCGGATGTCCGGGCAGTTCTCCTTGAAGGTCAGCCCGAGCACGAGGACGCGCGCATCGACCAGGCTCATGCGCCGGGCGGTCATGAGCTTGATCACGCGCAGGGCGATCTCTTCGCCCATGCCGTCGTTGATGCGCCGGCCGGCGAGGATCACCTCCGGGTGATAGCCGAGCGCCTGGGCCTTGTACGTCAGATAGTAGGGGTCGACGCCGATGCAGTGGCCGCCGACCAGGCCGGGGCGGAACGGCAGGAAGTTCCACTTGGTGCCGGCCGCCTCCAGCACCGCCTGCGTGTCGATGCCCAGGCGGTGGAAGATCAGCGCCAGCTCGTTGATGAGCGCGATGTTCAGATCGCGCTGGGTGTTCTCGATGACCTTGGCGGCCTCGGCGACCTTGATGCTCGCTGCGCGGTGGGTGCCGGCCGGGACGATGGAGGCGTAGAGCCGGTCGATGAACTCGGCGGCCTCGGGCGTGGAGCCGGAGGTCACCTTGACGATGTTCTCCAGGCGGTGTGTGCGGTCGCCGGGGTTGATGCGTTCGGGGCTGTAGCCGACGAAGAAATCGCGGTTGAAGCGCAGCCCGGAGGCCGCCTCCAGGCGCGGCACGCATTCCTCTTCGGTGGCACCGGGAAAGACCGTCGACTCGTAGACGACCACGTCGCCTGGCGAGAGCGCCCGGCCGACGGTGTCGCTGGCGGCGTGCAGGGCGCGCAGGTCCGGTCGCTTGTGCGCGTCCACCGGCGTCGGCACGGCGACGATGTACACATTGGCTTCGCCGAGCGCTTCCGCATCGGCGCTGAAGCGCAGCTTGTCGGCGGCGCGCAGCTCGGCCGGCTCGACCTCGCGGGTGTGGTCGATGCCCTCGGCGAGGGCGGCGATGCGCCGGGCGTCGATGTCGAAGCCCAGCGTCGGGTAACGTCGGCCGAAGGCGACCGCCAGCGGCAGGCCGACGTAGCCCAGCCCGATGACGGCGATGTGGACCCGGTCCAGGGTGGGGAAAGCCATGTCCTGCCTCGTCGTGGTTCGGCCCGTGCGGGCGGCGGGCCCGCGCCGCCGGCGGGACCGGCGGGCCGGGCTATGCTAGCCGCCGCCCGCCCCGGCCGCAAGGCGGGCGGGCCGGAATCGGCGGCGCGGTGCCCGGCGGGCCGGCTTGCCCCTGGATGGACTACGTGGTATACTGGACAACGTTGTCACCCGACGCGCCGACGCCGGGACGGCGGGCCCGTGAGGGCCGGGGGACGGCCGGGGATGTGGCCGGGCGGCGTCAGGGGCGTTCGCAGTGTCGACTTTTTCGCGAGGTGTGATCATGAGCAGAACGGTTTGGGTATGGCTGGCCGCCCTGGGCCTGGCGCTGGGCGGCTGTTTCCACGACGATGACGACGGTGGCGGGGGGGTCGAGTTCGAGCGCCAGCTCGAGCAGCGCGTCCTCCAGCAGCTCGGAGTCGAGCAGCTCGGAGTCGAGCAGCTCGGAGTCGAGCAGCTCGGAGTCGAGCAGCTCGGAGTCGAGCAGCTCGGAGTCGAGCAGCTCGGAGTCGAGCAGCTCGGAGTCGAGCAGCTCGGAGTCGAGCAGCTCGGAGTCGAGCAGCTCGGAGTCGAGCAGCTCGGAGTCGAGCAGCTCGGAGTCGAGCAGCTCGGAGTCGAGCAGCTCGGCCGCGGCCAAGTTCCTGGGCACCGCGGTCGGCGGCGATTCGACCTACCAGTACGTGCTGGATTATTTCGACCAGATCACGCCGGAGAACGCCGGCAAATGGGGCAGTGTCGAGGCCGAGCGCGACGTGATGAACTGGGACGCCTTGGACCAGGCCTACCAGTTCGCGCGGGACAACGGCCTGGTGTTCAAATTCCACACCCTGGTCTGGGGCCAGCAACAGCCCGAATGGCTGGACGGCCTGACGCCGCAGGAGCAGCTCGAAGAAATCACCGAGTGGTACGACGCGGTGGCCGAGCGCTACCCGGACCTGGAATTGATCGACGTGGTCAACGAGCCCCTGCACGCGCCGCCCGCGTACAAGGAGGCGCTCGGCGGCGACGGCGAGACGGGCTGGGACTGGCTGATCACCGCCTTCCAGATGGCGCGTGAGCGCTGGCCGAACGCGGTGCTGATCCTCAACGATTACAACATCCTGCAACTGCCACAGTTCACCGCCGATTACCTGGAACCGATCGGCGTGCTGCAGGAGGCCGGCCTGATCGACGGCATCGGCGTGCAGGCGCACTTCCTGGAGAAGACCTCGGCGTCGATGGTGCAGCAGAACCTCGACACCCTGGCCGCCACGGGCCTGCCGATCTACCCCTCCGAGTTCGAACTGCACATCGCCAACGACGCCTTGCACGCCAACCGGCTGGCGGAGCTGTTCCCGGTGTTCTGGGAGCACCCGGGCGTGGCCGGCGTGACCTTCTGGGGTTACCTGGAAGGCACCATGTGGCGGGGAAAACGGCTGGCTCGTCGCCACCGACGGCACCCTGCGCGTGGGCATGGAATGGCTGCAATGTTATCTCGCCGGCGAGGCCGACTGCGCCGCGCTCCTGCCCGAGTACGTGCCGCCCGGCTGGCAGGGCGACGTGTTCGGCCTGACCCTGCAGGCCGAGGAGTACGACTCGGGCGAGGGCGTCGTCGCCGCCGGCGACGTGGTCGCCTACACCGACGACGGCGACTGGATCAAGTTCGAGGACGTCACCTTCCAGGACGGCTGGGACACCTTCTGGCTGCGCTACGCCAAGGGCAGCGACACCGAGGCGTCGATCAGCATCCACTTCGACGACCCGGCGAGCCCGGCGGTGCTGACCGTGCCGGTCCCCTACACCGGCGGCTGGAACAATTTCCAAGAGATCGAGCTGCCCTTCGACGCCGCCGACGAAACCCACGACGTCTACGTGTTGTTCAACACGCCGGAGGACCACGGCATCGCCAACCTCGACTGGCTGCGCTTCGGCCGGCCCGAGCCGCAGGGTGAAGTCAACCTGGTCGGCGATGGCGGCTTCGAGGGCGCCAATCTGGACGGCGGCTGGAGCGCCTTCGGCAGCGGCGCGGCGCTTTCCTTGTCCACCGACCAGGCGCACGCGGGCAGCCAGAGCCTGTTGGTCGACCGCAGCGGCCTTTCCGGCACCGGCGGCTTCGCCGCCTACTGGCTGACCGACAAGGTCGCGAGCGGCACCGCCTACGAGGTCAGCGCCTGGGTGTACCAGGCCGGCGCCGGTGACGACACGGTGCGTTTGAGCGCGAAGGTCCGTTGCGACGGCGTCGACGATTATCCCTGGCTCGACAACAACACGGCGGTGCCGGCCAACACGTGGACGAAGCTCTCGGGCGTGTTGACGATCCCGCAGGGCTGCGGTCTCGAGGAAGCGCAGATCTACTTCGAGGGCACGGCCGAGGGGGTGGCCGTCTACATCGACGACGTCGCCGTGGTGCCGCTCAACCTGGTCACCGACGGCGGTTTCGAGGGGCCGACCCTGGCCGCCGGCTGGAGCGCCTTCGGCAGCGGCGCGGCGCTTTCCTTGTCCACCGACCAGGCGCACGCCGGCAGCCAGAGCCTGTTGGTCGACCGCAGCGGCGTCGCCGGCACCGGCGGCTACGCGGCCTACGACCTCACGCCGTTCATGGTGGCCGGGGTGAATTACCTCGCCGAGGCCTGGGTGTACCACACCGGCGCCGGTGACGACACGGTGCGCATGTCGGCGAAGATCGGCTGCGCCGACGGCGACAGTTTCCTCTGGGTGGACAACAACACCGCGGTGCCGGCCAACACCTGGACGGTCTTGTCCGGCGCCTTCGGCATCCCGCTCGATTGCGACATCCAGGACGTGCAACTGTACTTCGAGGGCACGGCCGCGGGCGTGAACGTCTACATCGACGACGTCAGCGTCACCCTGCCGGCCGAGAACCTGGTCGAAGACGGCGGCTTCGAGAGCGGTTCGCTGGACCCGGGCTGGAGAGCCTGGTGGGTGGGCGGCACCAGCCTGTCGATCACCAGCGATCGCGCCTATGCCGGCAACAACAGCCTGTGGGTCAGCAACCGGGTGGAAGACTCGCACCCGTCCTATAATCTGACCGGCCGCCTGCAGGTCGGGGAGAGCTATACGGTGAGCGCCCGGGTTCTGCACACCGGCGCCGGCGACGAACCCGTCACCCTGACCCGCAAGCTCACGTGCGAAACGCAGGACGGCATTGAGGAATACGCCTGGGTGGCGAACGTCGATGCCGCAGCCCCCAACACCTGGATCGAGCTCACGGGCACCATCGACGTGCCGGCGAGCTGCGGGGAGGTCACGGAGGCGCGGATCTACTTCGAGCGCACCGGCCTGGCCGCGGACCTCTACATCGACGAGGTGTCGATCGTCGAGCAGTGAGCGGCCCGCGCGGTCGTGACATCCGGCCCGGCGCCGCGAGGCGCCGGGCTTTTTTTCATGCCCGAGGGCGGCCGCGGTCGGCCGGGCGGGGCAGTGGGCGGCGGCCGCGGCTTGACGGATTCGCCGCGGGCTGGTAGGACAACGTTGTCAGATCGGGCCCCGGCCCGGTCCGGCGGACGGCGGACCACCCCCCGCCGTCTCTCGGTGGCGGGCGGGCCGCGGGTCCGCCCGCTTTGGATCGCGTCCGGTGCGGTGGAGCAGGGCGGGTTGCGGCCCGGCGACGGGCGCCGCGCGGGGCGCCTCGTCGACCGCTTCCCGCAGCCGGAAAGGGCGGGGCCGCCCGCGGGGCGGCGGCAAAAAGAAAGGCCGGCCCGGGGGAGGGGACGGCCTCAACACTCGCCTTACTGAGGAGAAGAGTGACAACGATGTCATGAATAAAGATAAACGCGGATGACAAGGTTGTCAAGCCTTCCGCTCGAACGCGCAGAAACGCGGCGGGCCGGCCGGGACCGGACCGAGACCGCGGCGGGTGTTCAGCGCCGCGGCGGGCCGGCGGATTCGCGCAGTTGCAGGGTGTAGTCCAGGCGGGTGACCAGCCGGCATGTCTCGCCCTGGCGGTGCGCCGGCAGGGCGTGTTCCAGCAGCAGTTCGACCGCCGCGGCGGCCATCTCGGCGATGGGTTGGCGGACGGTGGTCAGCGCGGGCCACAGCTCGGCGGCGTAGGGGATGTCGTCGAAGCCGACGATGGACACGTCGTCGGGCACGTGCAGGTGGTGCTTGTGGGCCACCGAAATCGCCGCGATCGCCATGTCGTCGTTGCTGGCGAAAATCGCGCTGGGGGGCTCGGGCAGGGTCAGCAGCGCCTCGGCGCAGCGCAGGCCGGAGCGGTAGGTGAAGTCGCCCTGCTGGACGTACTCGGCCGGCAGCGGCAGGCCCGCCTCGGCGAGCGCGCGCTCGAAGCCGCGGCGCCGGTCGGTGCTGGCGATCTGGTTGGGGTCGCCGAGGATGATGGCCAGCCGGCGGTGCCCGAGCTCGATCAGCTTCCGGGTGAGCTCGAAGGCGGCCTGCTCGTCTTCCATGTAGACGTAGCAGTTGCCCGGGGCACGGATGTTCGGCGCGATCTGGGCGAAGGGCAGGTCGTGCCGCTCCAGGGTGGCGAGGATGCGCGGGTCGTCGCAGACCGGCGGAGTGAGGATCAGCCCGGAGATGCGCGAGCGCACCACCAGGCGCTCGATGGCCTCGTCGAGGTCCGGCGCATCGGCGCGGATCGGTTCGACCACCAGGTGATAATCGTAGCGTCGACAGGCGGCGTGGGCGCCGATCAGGATGGTGCTGATATAGCCGATGCTCGGGTTGTCGTGGACCAGGCCGATCAACGGCGCGCGCTCGGAGCGCAGCGAGCGGGCCGAGCTGTTCGGCACGTAGTCCAGCGCGGCGATCGCCTCGCGCACGCGGCGGGCGGTCTCCGCCCGCACCTTGGGCTCGTTGTTGACCACCCGCGAGACGGTCTTGATGGAGACGCCGGCGAGCTTGGCGACGTCGTGGATGGTGGCGCTGCGTTTGCGTGACATCGGCGTCCGGATATGAAAAGGCCCCGTGATGGTAGCACGGGGCCGCGCCTCAGGGACGATAAGCGCTTTCCGGCGGGCCGAGCAGGCTGGGCGGCAGCTCGCCGCGGTGGAGGATCAGCCGCTCGACGGTGAGCCCGGGATCGAGCCGCCACAGGCGCAGGCGGTGCACCCCGGCGCGCGCGAAGCGATGCCGGCTCGCGTGGCGGTGCAGGTTGGCGATCACGGCGCGTTCCCAGGCGGCCTGGTCGTAGCCTTCCAGGGCGTCGAGGATGCGCGGCGGGCCGCCGTCGAAGGCCACGGCGTAGCGCAGGCCGCGGTCGGGGAAGAGGCGTTGGGTCGGGGCGAGCTCGACGATGAGCGCCCGTTCGCCGGGTTCGAAGAGCGTGAATTCGTATTCGACCCAAGGCGCGGCGGCCGGATCGTCGTAGAAGCGGTCGGCCGCCGGCAGGGTGGTGAGCGCCGAACCGCGCCGGCCGAAGCCGGGCAACACCACCCAGTCGAGGCCGTCCGCCGCCCCCCTGGCCTGGTAATGGGCGGCGTCGATGGCGACCACGCCGTCGCCTTCGAGGAAACCGCGCGCCGTTTCGACCAGCGCCGCCGGCGGTTGCTCGGCGACCACCTCGATGCGGGCCGGCCCCCAGCTGGCGCCGTGCACGGTCAACCACCCACGGTGGCGGCCCGGCGGCAGCCGCGTCCAGTCGACGCCGATTTCCACCGGCACGCTGTCGGCCACGGTGAACGTTTCGCGGTCCAGGCGGATCCAGTCGGCATCGGTCTCGATGCGCGCGGTGAACGGCGTGCGGCCGCGGTTGAACACCTCGATGCGCCGGGTCGGCTGGCCGAAGCGGGTGAAGGACAGGCGGTAGGGGCCGGGCACCGGCCAGGCGCGCGCCTGGCCCTCGATCGCCACCCCCATGTCCGGCGCCAGGTGGGGGCGGTAGTGGGCGGTGACCGGCGTGACGTTCTCCGGCGGGTTGTTCCAGTACAGATAACCGATGTGCGGCTGGTCCATCATGTGCCGCCACTTGCCGCCGCGCAGGCGATGGTAGCGCTCGGTGAGGCGGGCGTCCTCGGCGAAGCGGTCGAGCACGACCCGGGCCCAGCGCTCGGTCTCGGCGCGGCGCTGTTCGGCAAAGAGATGGTTGCGCGCCTGGGCGATGTACATGAGGGTCAGGTTGGCGCTGGCGGCCACGGGGTGGCCGACGAGTTGCACGTAGGCGTCGCGCCAGGCCGGCGCCAGCCGCGCCTCCAGCGCGCTCGCGCGCGCCAGCGCGTCCTGCAGCTCGGCCTCGACGCGCTCGGCTTCGCGGTGGGCGAGCAGGCTGTAGCTGCTCTGGTCCTGCAGCTCGGGCTTGCGGCGCTGGTTGTGGCGGGTGTAGAAGTCGATCAGGGCGGCGATGTCGGCGGCGTGTTCGGCGCCGAATTCGCGCGCCGCCCAGCGCCGGGTGTACTCGGGCAGGCGCCAAGCGGGCCAGGCCTCCGGGTCCCAGGCCAGGCGCAGGAAGAACTCCATGGGGAATTCCATGGGCTTGATGTCGCCGACGTTGACGATCCACAGCCGGTCGGCGCCGAAAGCCCAGGCGAGGTTCATCTGCTCCTGGATCTTGGCGATGTGGACCGTGCCGATCCAGCGGTAGGAACGCGGTCCGCCGACGTAGTCCAGATGGTAGTAGACGCCGGCGCCGCCGCTGCGGCGGCGTTCCTGTGCGGTCGGCACGCGCCGCAGGTTGCCCCAGTTGTCGTCGCTCCAGATCAGGGTGACGTCGTCGGGCACGCGCATGCCGCGCTCGTAGAAGCCCTGGACTTCCTTGTAGAGCGTCCAGACCTGCGGTACGCGGGTGAGGTTTTCGGCGCCGAACACGCGGGCGAGGATCTCGCGCTGGTCGGCGACGATGCGCTGCAGCAGTTCGATGTTCTCCCCCTCGCTCAGCGGCCGGTCTTCCTGGCCGCGCATGCCGAGGGTGAAGATGCTGTCGTAGGGTTTGGCCCGGCGCGCCCCTTCCTCCCAGAAGGCGTAGATCGCCTCGCGGTTGGTCGAGTATTGCCAGGGGCCGCGGCCGTGGCGGTTCCACTCCTTGTCGGCGCGCATCATCGGCTCGTGGTGGGAGGTGCCCATGACGATGCCGTATTCGTGGGCGAGCCGTGGGTTTTCCGGGTCGTCGTCGGCGAAGGCGTTGTTCCACATCGCCGGCCACAGCAGGTTGGCCTTCAGGCGCAACAGCAGTTCGAACACGCGGCGGTAGAAGCGGTGGTCGTAGTCGCCGTAATGGGCCTTGACCCAACCGGTAAGCGCCGGCGCCTCGTCGTTGATGAAGATGCCGCGGTAACGCACGCGCGGGGCGTCGGAAAGGCGCGTGCCGGCCGGCAGGTAGAGCGCCCGGCGGTGGCGCACCGGCACGTCCGCCCAGTCGTACCAGGGCGAGACGCCGATCGCCTCGGAGAGGGTGTAGACGCCGTAGATCGTGCCGCGGCGGTCGCTGCCGGCGATCACCAGGGCGCGTTCCAGGCCCGGCAGCGGCGCTTCGACGACGGCGACGTGGTAGGCCTCCCAGCGCCCGTGCAGCGTCTCGACGGGCAACCGCCCGGCGGCGGCCAGGGCGTCGATCAGCCGGCTGTGGCCGAGGGTGCCGATGAGCACCGCCGCGGCCCCTTGCGGGGCGTCGTGGCCGAGCGCCGGACGGCGGCCGGTGACGCGCTCGATGTCGGCGGCGAGATCGCCGGCGGCGCGCCCGACGCCGGGCAGGTCGGCGGCGTCCACCCACAGCGGCGCCGGGCCGCGCGGGCCGACCAGGGGGAAGTCGCCGGGCCGCGGGCGTTCGCGCACCGGCGGGTCGTCGTCGAGCGCAGCCCAGGCGCCGGCGGCGCCGGCGAGGAGCAGCAGGCCGAGGATGCGCCGGACGCCGGTCACGGTGCGCCCTCCGTTTCGAGGTGGGCGTAGGGGCCGAGGATCACGCCGACGAAGCCGCCGGCGTGGACGGTGCTCAGGGCGCGCGCGTCGAGGGGGGCGCCCAGGGGCTCGGCGCGGCCGGGCGCGCCCGCCGCGTAGGCGAGCTCGCGGCCGCGGCCGTCCACGGCCAGCTCGATCGGCCCGGTCGCGGCGAGGACGCGCCGCGCCACCATGCGGGGTGGGCCGCCGTCGGCGCGCTCCAGCCGCGCTTCCAGGCGGCCGTCGGCCAGGCGGCGCAGGCCGAGCACGTCGTGGTGGCCTTCGTCGTAGTAGACCGCCAGGCCGGCGCGCAGGCCGGGCGCCGCGGGCGGTCTCAGGGTGAGCCGCGCCGAGAAGCGCGTGTGCGCCTGGCGGCGGCCGAGGAAGGCGGGACGGCCGCGGCCGTCGAGGCGGTCGGCGCGGGCGCGCAGGATCAAGCGGCCGTCCGCCAGCCGCGCCCAGTCGCGGGCGTCACCGCCGCGCAGCCAGACCCAATGGCCCGACAGGCGCGGGCCGTCGAAGTCGTCGCGCCAGCGGAAGTTGCCGGTGGTGGCCTCGGCACCGGGGGTGGCGGGCAGGCCGCGCGGGGCCGGCGGCCGCCAGGGCACGGGCGTGGCCGGCGCCACGATGCGCGGCCAGCCGTCGAGCCACTGCACCGGCAACAGGAAGGTTTCGCGGCCGGTGTTGAAATGGCCGGCGGCGTCGTAGGGGCGCACGCCCAGGAACACCGCCCACCACTCGCCGGCGGGGGTCTGCACCAGGTCGGCGTGGCCGGTGTTGGCGATCGGCGCCGGCCGGTCCGGCGGCAGGTCGCGCTGGGTGAGGATGGGGTTGCCGGGGTAGGGGTGGTAGGGGCCGCGCACGTGGTCGGCGCGGAAGACGACCTCGGAGTGGTTCTCCTCGGTGCCGCCCTCGGCGCACAGCAGGTAATAGCGGCCGTCGATCTTGTAGAGGTGCGGGCCTTCCACCCAGGCCGGTTCGTCCTCGGGGCGGCTGCCGCCGTCGACGAGCAGCTCGGCGCTGCCGGGCAGCACGCGCAGCGCTTCGGGGTCGAAGGCCCACTGCCAGATCGCCCGGTGGGTGGGCCAACGCGGTTCGCCGGGCGGCGGGCCGTTGTGGGTCAGCCAGGCGCGGCCGTCGTCGTCGAAGAACAGGTCGGGGTCGATGCCGTCGACCTCCGGCAGCCACACCGGCGCCGACCAGGGCCCGGCGGGGTCCTCGGCGGTGACGACGAAATTGCCGCCGCCGTCGACCACGGTGCCGACCACGTAGAAACGCCCCTCGTGGTGGCGGATCGTCGGGGCGAACAGCCCCCGCGAGGTGCCCAGGCCCGCCAGGTCGAGCCGCTCGGGGTCGTCGAAGACGTGGCCGATCAGCCTCCAGTCGACCAGGTTGCGGCTGTGGTAGACCGGCAGGGCGGGGAAGTGCGCGAAGCTGGAATGGACCATATAGAAGTCGGCGCCGACGCGCACGATGCTCGGATCCGGGTGGTAGCCGGCGATGATGGGGTTCTGGTAGCGGCCGGGCGGCGGCGGGGGCTCGAAGACCGGGTCGGCGCCCTGGTATTCGAAGGCTTCGAAAACGGCTTCGGGGGCGGCGAGGGCGGGGCCGGCGGCGGCCAGCAGCCACAGCGCCGCGGCGAGGCGGGGTCGGATCATCGGTGCGGCTCCTCAAGGGGTCGGGGATGCGGCATCCAGCTCGCGGGCGAGGCGCTCGTAGCGCGCCGCGCGCGCCTCGCGGCCGAGCGCGCGCTGGATGCGGGCGGCGAGTTCCAGGATGCGCGGGTCGCGGTCGCCGCCGACATCGAGCGCGCGGGTGACGGCGGTGTGCGCGTCCTCGAGCGCGCCGGCGGCCAATGCGGCCCGCGCGCGGGCGTAGAGATGATAGGGGTTGCGTTCGCGGTAACGCCGCAACCGGGTTTCCAGCCGTGCGGCATCGGCGTGGCGGCCGGCGGCGGCGTAGAGGTTGGCGAGATTGACCAGCAGGGTGGGGTCGCTGGGGGCGAGCGCCAGCCCGCGAAAGTAGGCGGCCTCGGCTTCGCCGCGCCGGCCGTGGCGCAGGTAGAGATTGCCCAGGTTGTTCCACAGGTGGGGGTTGGCCGGGTCGAGATCGAGGGCGCGCCGCAGGTGCAGGAAGGCCCCGGCCTCGTCGCCGGCGGCGGCGATTTCCAGCGCCCGGTTGGCATGGAACAGGGCCGTGGCCTCGCGGTCGGCGAGCCGGCGCTGCGGGTATTCGGGCCGGTACCGGGCCATGTCCAGGTCGACCACCAGCTCGTCGCGGCGCCCCAGGCGCAGCTTGGCGTTGACGTGGCGCAGCCGCAGCAGGGTGTCGTCATCGCGCAGATCCCAGCTCGGCGGCGGTTCGACGTCGTTGAGCGCCGCGTCCAGGCCGGCGCGCCGCGCCAGGGCGACATAGAGCAGACTGTAGCTCAGGCAGTTGACGCGGCCGAGGCGGTAGGCCTCGGCGGCGGGCAGGGTCGGGGCGGCGGCGTCGTAGCGCAGGCCGCGCCCGCCGAGGTGGGGCGGTTGCAGCAGCGCCGCGTGCAGGGCGCGGGCGCGCGGCCAAGCTTCGGGGTGTCGCGCCGCCAGGTCGGCGGCCAGCGCTTCGAGCCGCTCGTCCAGGGCGAAGGGGTCGATCCGGGGCAGCGCTTCGGGCCGGACGGGTCGGCCGAGCAGGGCGCGACCGGACAGCGCGGCCTCCAGGGCCGAAGCCGGCGGCGGCCGCAGCCCCGCCAGGGGGCTGCAGCCGGCCAGGAGCAGCAGGGCGCCGGCGAGCAACGCGGGGAAGGTCGGGCGGCGGGTTCGCGGCATCGGTTCTCCGGCGCCGCCCGGCGCCGCCGGCCGCCGCACACCGCCGGGCCGGGTTCATGGCGACGGGCGGATGCGCAGTACGGCCACCGACTTGGGCGGCAAGGTCAATCGCAAGCGGTCGCCGTCTTGGACCACCGCGAGCGGCCGGGGTTTGACGGCCGAAGGCGCGTCGAAGCGGTTTTCCGCGTCCATGGCCTCGGCGGTCAGCACTTCGGCCTCGTGGTCGGCGGCCGTCGCCCCGTCCAGGCCGACGGACAGGGTTTGCGGCCGGTTCGGATCCAGGTTGACCAGGCTGAGCAGGATGCGACCGTCGGCGGCGCGGGCGGCGCTGGCGTCGACCGCCGGCACGGACAGGTCGCCGTGGCGGTAGCGCGGCACACCGCGCAGGCGTGATTCGAGACGCCGGGCGTCGCGGAACGGCCGGTGCAGCCAGAAGGCGTAATAGGTCGGGGTGCGGACCATGCGCGGGCCGTCGGTGAGAATCAGGGCCTGCAGGACGTTGACCATCTGGGCGATGTTGGCCATGCGCACCCGCTCGGCGTGGCGGTGGAAGACGTGGAAGTGCAAGGCGGCGACGAGGGCGTCACGCAGGGTGTTGCGTTGGTACAGCGGCCGCGCCGGGTCGTCGCCGTCGTACCAGGTGCCCCATTCGTCCAGGTACAGGCCGATGCGGTTCTCCGGGTCGTGGCGTTCGAGCACGCGGACCTGGGCGGCGATGTGTTCGTCCAGGGCCAGGGCGCGGGCGAGGGTGCCGATCCATTCGCGTTCCGGGAAACCGGTGGAGGCGCCCTTGTGCGCCCAGTCGCCGGTCGGCAGGGTGTAGTAGTGATGGCTGATGCCGTCGATGAGGTTTTTGGGCACGTCCCGGGCGAGCACTTCGGTCCACTCGGTGAGGGCGTCGTAGCCGCCGCTGGCGATGCGCAGCGGGGCCAGTTCGGGCGGGGCCTTGAGGAAGGTGGCGTAGCGCCGGTAGAGGTCGGCGTAGTGCTCCGGGCGAAGGTGGCCGCCGCAGCCCCAGGATTCGTTGCCCACGCCCCAGAAGGCGACCTTCCAGGGGCGTTCGCGGCCGTTGGCGCGGCGCTCGCGGGCCAGGACGTGGTCGCCGTCGGCGGTCAGGTAGGTGAGCCAGTCGGCCATTTCCGCCACCGAGCCGCTGCCCAGGTTGCCGGCGACGTAGGCCTCGGCGCCGAGCAGCTCCAGGAGCTGGAAGTATTCGTGGGTGCCGACGGCGTTGGGTTCGGGCACCCAACCCCAGTGGGTGTTGGTCCGCACCGGGCGCTTTGCGCGCGGGCCGATGCCGTCGCGCCAGTGGTACTCGTCGGCGAAGCAGCCGCCCGGCCAGCGCAGCACGGGCACCCCCAGTTCGCGCAGGGCCTCGACCACGTCGCGGCGGAAGCCGTCACCGACGGTCGGAATGTCGCTGTCGGGGCCCACCCAGAGGCCGTTGTAGAGGCCGTCGCCGAGGTGTTCGCTGAAATGACCGTACAAATACCGCGACAGCACCGGGCCGTCGTGGCGCGCGTCGACGTCGATGCGCAGGGGGCTGGCGAGGGCGGTGACGCCGAGCAGGGCGCCGGCGAGCAAAGTCAGCGTTTTCATCACCAGTCATCGCTCCTGAAGGGCACGGCGGGGAAACCTTCGGCGTTGTAGAGGTTGGCGCGCTCGGGGTTGTCGGCCCAGGCGTAGCGCACCGCCACGGGGCGGGGCACGGCGTCGCTCCAGACGACGACGTGATCGCCTTCGATGCGCGCCTGGGCGCGCACGAAACGGCGGTCGGCGCCGGCGACGGCGAATTCACGCACCGCATCGCCGCCGACGGCGACCAGTCCCCCCCCGACGTGGTCGAAATAGACCCGCAGGCGGGGCCCGTCGCGCTCGAGGCGCCGGAACACCGGCCCCTGGTGGACGCCGCGGCCGCCGTAGGCCAGGACCTCGGCGGCCGCGGCCAGCCGTTCGCCGAGGGTGCGTTTGTCCAGGGGATGGATGTCGTTCCATTCCCCGAGGTCGATGGCGACGGCCATGGCGGTGTTGGGCACGGCGGCGGCGACCCGGGCCTGGGCCTCGCGCAGGCGTGCCCAGGCGCTGTCGGCCGGCTCGGGGTTCGGCGCCAGGAAGGCGGCGAGCTGGACGAACAGGAAGGGGAAGTCGCCCTGTCCCCAGCGCGCCCGCCAGTCGCCGATCAGGCGCGCGAACAGGGTCCGGTATTGTTCGGCGCGGCCGACGTTGGACTCGCCCTGGTACCAGATGACGCCCTTGATGGGGAAGCCGACCAGCGGCGCGATCATCCCGTTGTACAGGCCGACCGGCTGCCAGCGGATGAAGGTCGGCGGATCGAGCGGCTCGGCGTCGGCACCGCGGCGCATGCGCCACAGGCCCGCGAGTTCGAAACGGCGTCCTGCGGCGTGCAGCGCCAGCGCCTTGCCGGGGACGAAGCCGCCCTGCTCGCGCTGGATGACCAGGCGCACGACGATGCTGTTGGCGCCGGCACGCAGCACGCCGGCGGGAATCGGATAGCGGCGTGGCGGCCACTCGTAGCCGGTTTGGCCCACTTCGACGCCGTTCACCCAGGCCCGGTCGGCGTCCGCCAGACGGCCGAGTTCCAGCACGCCGGCCTGGCCCGCCAGCTCCCGCGGCAGGCGCAGCTCGGTGCGGTACCAGACCGCGCCCGGCGCACGCCAGGCGTCGCGGCGGTCCGGCCAACGGTCGGGCACGGCCACCGGCGTCCAACCGGCGTCGTCCAGGCCCGGTTCGGCCCAGCGCGGCCGGCCGCCGGCGAGCCCCGGGTCCGCCTCGTCCAGGCGGCGCTGCCAGGCCGCGATGCGCGCCTGGTCGGCTTTCTCCACCGCTTCGATCTCGCGTGGGTCGGCCCAGCGCCGGGCGCGTTCGAGCAGTTCCGGAAAATCCTCGAGGGTTTCGGCGGCCATCCAGGCCTCCACGGGCGAGCCGCCGAGGCTGGCGTTGATCAGGCCGATCGGCACGTCGTGGCGGGCGCGCAGGGCGCGGGCGAAGAACCAGGCCAGGGCCGAGAAGTCCGGCACCGTGTCGGCGCCGGCGCGGACCCAGGCGCCGCCGGCGAGATCGGTTTCGGGGGCCCGGAAGGCGTAGCGGTCGGGGACGTCGAACTGGCGGATGGCGGGCTGATCGGCGTCGTCGAGCAGGCCGGGGAAGCGCGGCAGGACGCGCGCGACGGTCATTTCCATGTTGGATTGGCCGGAGGCCAGCCACACGTCGCCGACCAGGACGTCGCGGATCTCGATGCGGTCGCGGCCGTCGGCCACGGTCAGGGTGAAAGGACCGCCCGCGGCGCCGGTGGGCAGCGCGATGCGCCAGCGGCCGTGCAGGTCGGTGCTGCCGGTATGGCGCTCACCCCGCCAGTGGACTTCGACCACGGCGCCGGGCGGCGCCCAGCCGCCGACGGCGGCGACGGCGTCGCGCTGCAGCACCAGGCCGTCGCTCCACAGCCGCGGCAGGCGCAACTCGCCGCCGAGGGCGAGCGCCGGCCCGAGGAGCAGCGCCAGGCCGAGCCGAAAGGCCCGCTCAGGGCGCGGCGAGCGCGTCCTGGACGGCGTGGACGAGCAGGATGTAAGCGGGCGCGAGATTGACGACGTATTCATTTTCACCCCACAGGAACGGCCAGTCTTCTTTGTTTTCGGGCAGGTCGGGCTCGATGATCAGCACGCCCGGCACGATGCCGCCGGGGATGAAGCTGAAATCGGCCCGGTTCATGCCGTAGGCGACGCGCTTGGAGCGGGCGCCGACGGCCGACACGAAGGACAACGCGTGGTCCGGGTGCGTCCCCAGAAGGTAGTCCAGGCCGCGGGCGGCCGCCTCGCGCTCGCCCAGGTCCGGGAACAGCCGCCAGACGGCGTCGTGCGCCAGCGCGCGCCGCAGAACGAAACCGTTGCCGGCCCAGCCGCCGCGGCGGATCGGCACGCCGAACGGGTTGGCGGCTTCCTCGGCGCGGGCGGTCCGCAACCAGTCCGCGGCACGCCGGCGCAGGCGCGCCCGCGTGGCTTCGTCGAAGCGCGGTGCGGCCTTGAGCAACCAGGGCAGGGCCGCTTCGAAAAACGGTTCGAGCGCGTCGAGGGCCTGCACCGCGGCTTCGCCGTAGGCCGCCTCGGCGGTGCTCAACCACAGCTCGACGGCCGCCTTGAAGCGCTCCAGCTCGAGCGGGCCGCCGGTGGTGTTGCCGCTGGTGAACCGCGCCGGCGCCGGGCGCGCGTCTTCCTCGGCCCAGGCGCGCCGGGCGTGGTCCAGGGCCTCGGCGGCGAGCGCCGGGTCGAGCGGCGGCAGCACCCGGGCGGCGGCGGCCAGCGCGGCGGCGGCGCCGTAGTTGAGCGCGCTGCTGTGACCGGTGAACACCCAGCGGTCGTCGGGCAGGCCGCTTTTGCCGTCGCGCCGTTCGAGCTCGCCCAGCGCCGGGTCGTAGACGAAGTTGTCGGTTTTGCTCGCACCGTCGCCCAGGTGGGTGTACTGCTCGAGGGTCGGCGCGACGATGCCGGGCACGGCGCGGCCGAAAGCGCGGTACTGGGCGACCAGGGCGAGCACGCCGTGGCGGATCTGCTGGAGCACGTCGGGCGTGCCGTCGGCGCGGTGCAACTCGACGCGGCGCGCCGTCCAGTCGACATGGGTGGTGTCGCGCGCCGGCGCGTAGCGCTCCCAGAGCTCGACCAGCGTATTGACGACGTCGTACTGGGTCTGGGTGCGGATGTCGTAGTCGCCGGCGTCGTACCAGCCGCCGACGTTCAGGCCGGGCACGTGTTCGCCCGGGGCGTAGCGCGTCTCGGTGGTCGGGCCCTGGGCGTAGAGGTCGAAATGCCGGTGGCCCACCGGGGCCTGGCGGGCGTCGTCCAGGTGGGAGGCGCCGTGCCACACCCGGTAGCCTTCCTCGACACGCATGTGGTCCATTTGCACCGGCAGGTAGACGTCGAGCGTCGGGTGCCAGGCCCGCGTCCAGGCGTCGGGCGCGATGGGGAAGGGCGCGCTGCGCGCCCCGGCGTATTCGATCCGGTACAAACCCGGTTCCCGAAGGTCGCCGAAATCCAGCGCCACGTAACGGTGGCGCAGCCAACGGCCGAGGTCGGCCGGCCGCAGGGTGCGGGCCGTTTCCTCCCGGCCGTCGGGGTGTACGCGCAGCACCCGCGCCCGGCGCGCCGGCCGCGCGCGTGCATCGAGCTCGATCACCGCCCGCTTCGGGGCTTGCGGCGGGTGGCCGAGCTGGTTGTGGGCGATCACCGGCGGGCGCAGGTCGTTCCCCGCGTGGCCCGCCTCGACCCGCCAACGCAGCACCGTGCCGGCGCGGCCGGCGGGCAGGACTTCGCGGACCAGGAACCAGCCGTTCTGGGCGCGACCGCGGCCGTCGTAGAGCACCAGCTCGCCGCTTTCACTGGCGATGTCCAGGCGGCGCTCGGCGGCGTCCGGGGCGAGCACCAGGCGCCGGCCGCGTGCCAGTGGCTCGGGGGCCTGCACCCCCGGGATCTCCTTCAGGCTGGTGGGGTGCAGGGGGAACAGGCCGGGGGTGTCGTCCATGAAGTAACCGTGGCCGAAATAGGCGCTGGGCAGGAACTCCAGGTTGAAGCCCGCCCGGCCGGCGAGCGCCGCGGGCAGCGGCGCGGCCAGTTCGACCGTGATCGTGAAGGCGCGCGGCCCGGCCGGCTCGACGATCACCGTGTACTCGAAGCGCTCGCGCGCGTAGCGCAGTTGCACGGCGACGCCGGTGCCGTGCGCCCGGCGCTCGACGATTTCGGGCACCGGATCCCACTGCTCCGGGGTGGGGTTCAGGCGCAGGTCGCCGTTGGTGGCCAGCCGCCGGTGGTGATGGACCAGCTCGATGCCGCTGATCTTGCTGTCGCCGAAATAGTCGTTGTACGGCGTGTTGAACACGAAGACGTCGAGCGCCGGGGCGTGCAGCGTCAGGCTTTCGCTGCGGCGCTCCATGGCCGGGGCGGCGCCGGCGGCGAGCAGCGCCGCCGCGATCCACAAGGGTCTGCGCATCGGGCACCTCGCAAGGGGCAGGGAACCCCAATGGTGCCCGAGGAGGACAGCGTTGTCACCCCGTCGGCGCGGGCGAGGGCGCCGCCTCGGCGGCGCAGTACTCGCGCACGAAGCGGTCGTGGGGCGGCAGCGCACCGATCCGCGCTTCGACCTTGCGGCGCAGGCCGTCGAGCGCCCCGCGCAGCTGTTGGTCGGTCATCATGCGCGCGAACAGGTGGTGGCCGCCCGGGGCGAGCCGCTGGCCGAGCATCACCTGGATCCACGAGTCGATGGCGAACAGCTCCTCGCCGTCCTGGAAGGCGAGCGCGTTCTGTTCGAACAGGGCGATGCGCAACGCGAGCGTGTCGGGCACCGCCATGTGCCGGCAGTCCCGCCAGAAGGGGCTGTCCTCGCGTTCGGTGACCTTGTAGTGGAGGATGATGAAATCGCGGATCGCCTCGATCTCCTGGCGGGCGAGGCGGTTGTAGCGTTCGACCAGCGCCGGGGTCACCCCGTGGAAAGGGAACAGCCGCATGAAACGGTGCACGGCGTTCTGGATCAGGTGGATGCTGGTCGATTCGAGCGGCTCGAGGAAACCGCTGGACAGGCCCACGGCCAGGCAGTTCTTGTTCCACACCTGGCGGCGGCGGCCGGTGCGGAAGCGGATCAGGCGGGGGGTGTTGAGCGTCTCGCCCTCGATGTGCGCCATCAGCGTGTCGGCGGCCTCCTCGTCGGAGAGGTGGGCGCTGCAGTACACCAGGCCGTTGCCGACCCGGTTTTGCAGCGGGATCCACCATTGCCAGCCGGCCGCGTGCGCGATCGAACGCGTGTAGGGCGGGGCCGGGCGCAGCGCCCGGGTCTGCACCGCCAGCGCCCGGTCCATCGGCAGCCAGTGCGACCAGTCTTCGAAGCCGGTGCCCAGGGTCTGTTCGATCAACAGGCCGCGCAGGCCGGTGCAGTCGAGGAAGAAGTCGCCCTCCACGCGGCGGCCGTCCTCGAGGCGCAGGGCGCGGATGAAGCCCGAGTCCGGGTCCTGTTCCACCTCGACGATCTTGCCCTCGATGCGGCGCACGCCGCGCGCCTCGCACAGCCCGCGCAGGTGGCGGCCGTAGAGCGCCGCGTCCAGGTGGTAGGCGTAATTCAATTCCGGCTCGCCGCCGGTGGCGAAGCGCTCCGCCTCGGCCGCCTTCCATTCGAGGCAGTAGGCGCCGACCTCGTCCTCGACGAGCCCGCGCCGGCGGCCCTCGAGGTAGATCTGGAAGAAGTCCGCCATCCAGGTCGACAGGCCGAGGCGGCCGAAGGAATGGATGTAGCGGTCGCCGGGCCGGCCCCAGTTCTCGAAGGCGATGCCGAGCTTGAAGGTCGCCTGGCTGGCGCGCATGAAGGCGCGCTCGTCCACCGCGGCGAGCTTGTGGTAGGTGCGCACCGGCGGGATGGTCGCCTCGCCGACGCCGACCACGCCGATGTCCTCCGACTCGACCAGGGTCAGCTCCAGCAAGGGGCCCAGCTGCTGCGGAAAGCGCCACGGCGGCCAGCCAGCCGGCCGTGCCGCCGCCGGCGATCACCACGCGGTGTACGGGAGGTTTGTCCATCGTCGTTGCCTCGCTCGCGAAAGGGTTTTACGTGACGGCCGCGGCGCGCCGCGCCCGCCGATGGTAAAGGATCCGCCGCGGCCGATGAAAGCGCCGGCCGTTCGCCGGCCGCCGTATACGTGGCAACACGTACCTCGCGGCCGCCGCCCGAAGCCGTGCCGGCCGCCCTCGGGCAGCCTAAAAAATGCAGCCCGGACCGATACTTGACATTCGTCAAATCTTACGCCTAGACTGCCGCGCGGTTCCGGCTTCAAGGACGGCCGGGCCGGGTGGCCGCCACGCGGCCATCGCTCGTGAACCGCAACGCCGAGGCGCGCGGGAGGCGCGCCGGTTGTCGTTCCACTCAACACACCCTTGGGGGGTATCAGCATGAAGTTCGAAAAGAGCAAGCTCTCGCAAGCGATTTACACCGCCCTGGTCGGGTCCTCCCTGGCGGGCGGTCAGGCGCTCGCCCAGGGTCCCGTGGAAGAAGTCGTCGTCCAGGGGATCCGCGCCTCGCTCGAGCGGGCGATGGACATCAAGCGCGATTCGGCCGGCGTGGTCGACGCGATCTCCGCCGAAGACATCGGTAAGTTCCCGGATACCAACCTCGCCGAATCGCTGCAGCGCATCACCGGCGTGGCGATCGACCGCGTCAACGGCGAGGGCGCCGAGATCACCGTCCGCGGCTTCGGCGGCGGCAACAATCTGGTGTTGCTCAATGGCCGCCATCTGCCCAGCGCCAACGTTTCGGTCATCGGTGGGGACCAGAACGCCGCCTTTGCCACCGGTGCTTCGCGTTCCTTCGACTTCTCAAACTTGGCCTCGGAAGGCGTCGCCGGGCTGGAGGTCTACAAGACCGGCAGGGCCACGGTCGCCGGCGGTGGTCTCGGCGGTACGGTGAACATCAAGACGCACCGGCCGCTGGAGCAGGAGGAGGGGTTCAGCGGCGCGGTTCTGGCCAAGATCGTGCACGACAAGAGCGTGATCGAGGGCGACGAGAACACGCCCGAGATCAGCGCGATGCTCAGTTTCAACGGCTCCGACGTGTGGGGGGTGTCGCTGTTCGTCAGCCACCAGGAACGCGACAGCTCGGCGATGAGTGCCACGGTGAACGGCTGGAACATCCGGACCGTCGAACAGTTCCTCGACACCGGCAACAATTTCGTTTCCCCGACGACCACCATCGCGAACGTCCCCGCGAGCAGCCAGCAATTCGTCTCGGTGCCGAACGACAGCCGCTGGCACCGCTCCGATTTCACGCGTGAGCGTGACAATGCCATGTTGACGGTCCAGTTCCGTCCCACCGATACGCTGACCCTGACTCTCGATGCGTTGACGGCGACGAATACGCAGCAGGAGCAGCGTTCGGATAAAACGAACTGGTTCAACCGGCCCTTCGATGCCGTCCAGTTCGACGACAACCCGGTCGTGGCGACCACGGTGTTCCTGTATGAGGACATCGCGGGGGTCAAGGACGAGGGTTTCGAGCAGCAGATGTACAACATCGAGGACACCCTCGACGAGGTCGGCTTCAATGCGCAATGGACCCTGTCTGACGGGGTCGATCTTACCTTCGATGTGTACAGTGCCGAAGCGGAAAGCTCGCCCGATGGCATGTCTCTCACCTTGCCGGACGGGCGGACGATCACCAACAACGCCGTTACGGTCTCCATCGGCGCGCCGGTGATCGCGGAGCATTCCCTGGATTTCCGGCGCTCCGGTTTCCCGCAGCAGTTCATCTCGATCGACGACACGGTCAGGGATACCGCGGGCCTCGACGGCGGCACCAACGCCAATGGGGAGCTGGACGCGGGCGACCTTGGTTCCCAGATGGCCCGGACGATCTCGTCGTCCCAGCTCACCGAAATCACGGGTGGCAGCGTGACCTTGAACTGGGATGTCGGCGACGGCTGGCGCGTGGACGCCGGTGTCGACGCCCGTAGCCTCGAGATGACCCAAAAGCGGATCCAGACCCAGCAGGTGTTGGGTGACTGGGGGATCAACAACCCGGGTGACGTGGACACCTCCTTGATCGAAACGTTCTGCATCGCGTGTCAGTTCAAGGAGTTCGACCCCGGCCTTCCCGAAGGGGACCCCGGGCGCATCGGTTTCCGTGCAAACGCCAACGAGCTGTTCCAGCAGTTGAGTGCGCTGTACGACAGCCGAGGCAACAGCCTGTTCGTCACCAACGACGAAAACAATACGGTCGAGGAAGACATCAGCGCCGTTTTCATCCAGGTTACCCACGATGGGGAACTCGGCAGCTTGCCGTACCAGGTGGTGCTTGGTGTCCGGCACGAGCAGACCGACGTGACCTCGACGTCGTTGATTCCGGTGCCCCAAAACATCATCTGGCAGTCGGACAACGACTTCACCATCACCCTCACCAGTGAGCGCCTGCCCGTCACCATCGAAAATGACTACAGCAACACGCTGCCCAACCTCGACCTGAAAGTCGAGTTGTCCGACGCCCTCGTGGGGTCGCTTCTCCTACAGCAAGACGATCGGGCGGCCGGGGTACGGCAGCTTGTTTGCGAACATCAACGCGGGCACTCCGCCCCGCCCGACCGCCAACGGCGGGTGTGCCGACGGGCAGCGGCGGCAACCCGGCCCTCGAAGCGATGGAGTCGGAGAACCTCGACATCTCGCTCGAGTACTATTACGGCGAGGCGAGTTATTTCTCGGTCGGGGCCTATCGCAAGAAGGTCGACAATTTCATCGGGTCCGGTGTGATCAATCAACCCTTGTTCGATCTGCGTGACCCGAGTTCGGGTGCGCCCGGCACGCGCTCGGGGCAGGCGATGCAGTGGTTGCTCGACAACGGTTTCCAGCCGACCGAGGTGAACCTGTTCACTTTGACGGCGATGATCGACAACCCTGCGGACTTCCCCGATCCGTTCACGGAGTTCCAGAACCAGATCGACCCGGTGACGGGCGAGTTGGACCAGACTTTCGTCGATAACGTGCTGGCAGCGTACGACATCGTTCCGGACAGCAGTGATCCGCTGTTCGAATTTGCGTTCCAGACGCAGTTGAACAACAAAACCGGCACGATCCAGGGCTTGGAATGGGCCTGGCAGCATTTCTTCGGCGACAGCGGCTTCGGTATCCAGGCCAACTACACCACGGTCAACGGCGACGTCGGGATCGACGTCGGCGCGCCGCCTTCCGAGGACCAGTTCGCGCTGCTCGGCTTGAGCGACACCGCGAACCTGACGCTCATTTACGAGCGCGGTGGGTTCTCGGCGCGAGCCTCCTACAACTGGCGTGACAGCTACCTGCGGTCGGTCAACCGCGGCGGCGATCGCAACCCGGTGTTCGTCGACGACTACCGCCAGATCGACGTGAGCCTCGCGTGGCAAGTGACCGATTTCCTTGCCCTGACGCTCGAAGGGATCAACGTCAACGGAGAGAACACCAAGCACTACGGCCGCGACGAAAGCAACCTGTGGTTGTGGCAGGAATTCCAACCGCGCTATCTCTTCGGTGCGCGCGTGGAATTCTAGTTCTCGCAGGAGGCGTCTCTTTTGGAGGCCGCTGCTTCGGCAGCGGCCTCTTTCTTTGCGCGCCTGGCTTGGAGTCCGCGGTGGGCGGGGAGCCCTCGGCCGGGTTCGTCGCCGTCGCCCGGGGTGCACTGGGAGGGTGCCCCGGCCGCGCGGCGCGGGGGCGGCCGGGGCGCTCTCGTTTCCGGAGGCTGACAACGTTGCCATCGCTGGGGTAAACTCGGCCTAGAGCGGCCGGTGTCCGCCTCGGACACGGTCCAAGTCGCACGGGCCCGCGGTTTGCGCCGGCGGCCGCCTGGGTTACAGTTTTGCGTGGTTCGGGAGCGCGGTCCGACGGGCGCCGCGCCTAAGTGGAGGCTGGGCGGAATGTACATCGGAATCGATCTGGGCACCTCGGCGGTGAAGGCGGTGCTCATCGACGAGCAGGACCGCGTGGTGGACACGGCCTCGGCGCCGCTGACCGTGTCGCGGCCGCGGCCGCTATGGTCCGAGCAGGATCCGGAGGGCTGGTGGACGGCGGCGGACCAGGCGGTGCTCGCCATGCGCGCGCGCCAGGAACGGGCCTTCGCCGCGGTGCGGGCGGTGGGCTTGTCGGGCCAGATGCACGGCGCCACGCTGCTCGACGCGGAGGGCCGGGTGATCCGCCCGGCGATCCTGTGGAACGACGGGCGCTCGCATGCCGAGTGCGCCTGGCTCGAGGAGACGGTGCCGGACCTGCCGCGCATCGCCGGCAACCGCGCGATGCCCGGTTTCACGGCGCCCAAGCTGGTGTGGCTGCGCCGCCACGAGCCCGAGGCCTATGCGCGCGTGGCCAAGGTGCTCCTGCCCAAGGATTATCTGCGCTGGCGCATGACCGGTGAGTACGCCTCGGACATGTCGGACAGCGCCGGAACACTGTGGATGAACGTCGCCGAGCGCCGCTGGGCGCCGGAGCTGCTCGAGGCCTGCGGGCTGAACGAGGGCCACATGCCCCGGCTGTTCGAAGGCACCGAGATCACCGGCCGGCTGCGTCCGGAGGTGGCGGACCGCTGGGGGCTCGGTACGGTGCCGGTGGTCGGCGGCGGCGGTGACAACGCCGCCGGCGCGGTCGGCGCCAACGTCATCGAGCCGGGCACGGCCTTCGTCTCCTTGGGCACCTCGGGGGTGTATTTCGTCTCCAGCGGCGAGTACCGCGCCAACCCGCAGGGCGGGGTGCACGCCTTCTGCCACTGCCTGCCGGGGCGGTGGCACCAGATGTCCGTGATCCTGAGCGCGGCCAGTTGCCTGAGCTGGCTCAAGGGCGTGCTGGGCGCCGCCAGCGAGGCCGAGATGCTCGCCGAGGCCGAAGGCCGGCCCTTGCTGCGCGATCCGGCCGAAAAGCCGCTGTTCTTGCCCTACCTCTCGGGCGAGCGCACGCCGCACAACAACCCCTATGCCAAGGGCGTGTTCTTCGGGCTGACGCACGCCACCGAGCGCGCGGATCTGGTGATCGCCGTGCTCGAAGGGGTGGCCTTCGCCTTCGCCGACGGCCAGCAGGCCTTGTACGACGCCGGCACCGCCATCGAGGAGGTGTCGGTGATCGGCGGCGGCGCCGCCAGCGTGCTGTGGGGGCGCATCCTGGCGAGCGTGCTCGGCCGGAAATTGATCTACCGCGAGGGCGCGGAGCTGGGCCCGGCCTTCGGTGCCGCCCGCCTGGCCCGGTTCGGCGACACCGGCCGCATCGAGGTCGAGCCGCAGCCGATCCGCCGCGTCGCCGAACCCGAGCCGGAACTCCAGGCGCTCTACGCGCGGTTGTGGCCGCGTTACCGGGCCCTGTACCAAACCCTGGAGGCGCCGTTCTTCAGCGCCCCGCAGGCCTGATCCATCACATCGTCGACGACAGGTAAGCCAAGCATGAGCACATCGTATTTCGCTTCCATCGACAAGATCCGCTACGAGGGGCCCGAGAGCGACAATCCGCTGGCCTTCCGCTGGTACGACGCCGACCGCGTCGTGGGCGGCAAGCCGATGCGGGACTGGTTGCGCTTCTCGGTGTGTTACTGGCACACCTTCTGCTGGAACGGCTTCGACGTCTTCGGCGCCGGAACCTTCGACCGCCCTTGGCACCGTCCCGGCGACCCGATGGCCATGGCCGAGCTGAAAATGCAGGCGGCCTTCGAATTCTTCGAAAAGCTCGGCGTGCCCTTCTACACCTTCCACGACGTGGACGTCGCGCCGGAAGGCGCCACCTTCCAGGAAAGCTGCGACAACCTGAGCCGGCTCGCGGAAAAGCTCGCCGAGCACATGGCCCGCACCGGCGTGCGCCTGCTGTGGGGCACGGCGAACCTGTTCAGCCACCCGCGCTACGCGGCCGGCGCGGCGACCAATCCGAACCCGGAGGTGTTCGCCCGGGCCGCCGCCCAGGTCAAGCACTGCATGGATGTCACCCATCAACTGGGCGGCGAGAACTACGTGCTCTGGGGCGGGCGCGAGGGTTACGACACGCTGCTGAACACCGACCTCAAGCGCGAGGCGGCCCAGTTCGGCCGTTTCCTGACGCTGGTGGCCGAATACAAGCACAAGATCGGCTTCAAGGGCACCCTGTTGATCGAGCCCAAGCCCTGTGAGCCGACCAAGCACCAGTACGATTTCGACGTTTCCACCGTTTACGGTTTCCTGGAGCAGTTCGGCCTCGAGAAGGAATACAAGGTGAACATCGAGGCCAACCACGCCACCCTGGCCGGACACAGTTTCCAGCACGAGGTCGCCACGGCCATCGCCAAGGGGATTTTCGGCAGCATCGACGCCAACCGCGGCGACCCGCAGAACGGCTGGGACACCGACCAGTTCCCGAACGACGTCGCCGAGAGCACCCTGGTGCTCTACGAGATCCTGCGCGGCGGCGGCTTCACCACCGGCGGCTTCAATTTCGACGCCAAGGTGCGCCGCCAGAGCGTGGATCCCGAGGATTTGTTCCACGGCCACATCGGCGGCATGGACACCCTCGCCCGTGCGCTGCTCAACGCCCACAAGATGCTCGAGGACGGGGCGCTGCAGCGCTTCGTGGACCAGCGCTACGCCGGCTGGTCGGGTCCGCTGGGGCGGGACATCCTCGACGGCAAGCTGGGTCTCGCCGACTTGTTCGAGCGCGTGCGGCGCGACAACCTCGATCCCAAGCACGTCTCCGGCAAGCAGGAGTACCTGGAAAACCTGGTCAATCGCTATCTCTGAACGCGGCGAACCGACCGGCAGCCGCCCGCCCCCCGGCGGGCGGCTTTTTTTTGTCCGCGCCATCGGTTACATTTGCCCGCGGCCCCACGCCAGGAGAGACCGTCATGAACTCGTCCGCCGCATCCGGGCACAACACGCTCTTCATCGTGCTCATCAGTTGCGTCGCCACCATCGGCGGCTTCCTGTTCGGCTTCGACAGCGGCGTCATCAACGGCACCGTCGACGGGCTCAAGCAGGCCTTCGATTCCGACAGCGTGGTGACCGGCTTCAACGTCGCCTCCATGCTGCTGGGCTGCGCGGTGGGCGCCTTCTTCGCCGGCCGGCTCGCCGACTGGGCCGGGCGGCGGACGGTGCTGATCGTCGCCGCGGTGTTCTTCGTCGTCTCCGCCTGGGGCTCGGGCGTCGCCGCGAGTTCTCTGGAATTCGTTTTCTACCGGGTATTGGGCGGCCTCGCGGTCGGGGCGGCGAGCGTCATCTCGCCCGCCTACATCTCGGAGGTGACGCCGGCGCATTTCCGCGGCCGCATGACCACCGTGCAGCAGATCGCCATCATCACCGGCCTGTTCTCGGCCTTCCTCAGCAACTATCTGCTCGCCAAGTTCGCCGGTCTGTCCACCGCGCCGCTGTGGCTGGGCTTCGAAGCCTGGCGCTGGATGTTCTGGGTGGAGATCCTGCCGGCGGGCTTGTTCTTCCTGTTGCTGCTGTTCATTCCCGAATCGCCCCGCTACCTGGTCGTCTCCGGGCGGCGGGACAAGGCGCTGGCGGTGCTCACGCGGCTCTATGGTGCCCAGGCGGCGCAGCGCAAGGCCGAGGAGATCGACGCCTCCCTGGCCGCCGACCACCACCGCCCGCGGCTGCGCGACCTCATCGTGGTCGAAAACGGCCGGC
Source organism: Gammaproteobacteria bacterium (assembly GCA_026004975.1). Lineage (GTDB taxonomy): Bacteria > Pseudomonadota > Gammaproteobacteria > HTCC5015 > HTCC5015 > BPKE01. The sequence goes on along the minus strand of BPKE01000002.1, from coordinate 167,270 downwards.
GCCGCCTCCGGCCGATCGTCTGGGTGGGCATCGGTCTGGCGACCTTCCAGCAGCTCGTCGGCATCAACGTGGTGTTCTACTACGGCGCCGTGCTCTGGCAGTCGGTGGGCTTCTCCGAAGGCGACGCGCTGTTGATCAACGTGATCTCCGGGGCGGTGAGCATCGGCGCCTGCGTCATCACCGTTCTGCTCATCGACCGCATCGGGCGCAAGCCGCTGTTGTGGTTCGGCTCGGTGACGATGGCCATCACCCTGGGGGTGATGGCGGCGGCGTTCTACACGGGTCACTTGACGCCCACGGGTTCGCTGGAGCTGTCCAAGGGCGCCGGGGCCACCGCCCTGATCGCCGCCAACCTCTACGTCTTCTTCTTCAACCTGTCCTGGGGGCCGGTGATGTGGGTGATGCTCGGCGAGATGTTCCCGAACCAGATCCGCGGTTCGGGCCTGGCCGTGGCCGGCCTGTTCCAGTGGGGGTCGAACTTCGCCGTCACCATGACCTTCCCCATCCTGCTCGCCGCCATCGGCCTGGGCAACACCTACCTGATCTACGCCGTGTGCGCGCTCGTCTCGGTGTGGTTCGTGCGCCGCTGGGTGCCGGAGACCTGCGGCAAGGAACTCGAGGAAATGGAAGGGTGACGGCGGGCGCGCGATGCGGGGTCTGCTGAGCACCGTCGCGGCGCTGATCGTCCTGTGGCTGGTGAACTCCGGCCACTACACGCCGTTGTTGCTCGGCCTGGGCGCGGTGTCCGTGTTACTGGTCGCGTTCCTGGCGGGCCGGATGGCCGCCGTCGACGGTGTGTGGCCGGACGGGCCACCGTTGTGGCGTGTGCCCGGTTACCTGGTGTGGCTGCTCGGCCAGATCGTGGCGGCGAATCTCGACGTGTTGCGGCGCATCTGGCGCGGCCCCGCGAGCCTCTCGCCGCGGCTCGTGGAGCTGCCCCTGTCGATGCGCAGTGAATGGGCGCAGGCGCTTTACGCCAACTCCATCACCCTCACCCCGGGCACGGTGACGGTCGACATCGGCGGCGGCCGCCTGCTCGTCCACGCCCTGAGCGAGGGCGCGGCGGCCGGCTTGGCCGACGGCGCGATGGCGCGCCGCGTGCAATCCCTGGAGCGTTGAGTGTGGGTTACTGGGCGGCCACCGCGGGCATGTTCGTGGTGATGATCCTGGCGATGGTGCGCGCCTTCGCGGGCCCGACCCTGTACGATCGCATCCTCGCCGTGAACATGTTCGGAACCAAGACCGTATTGTTCCTGGCGGTGCTGGCTTTCGCCGGTGGGGTGCCGTACGTCCTGGACATCGCCCTCACCTATGCCCTGATCAATTTCACCGCCGTGGTCGCCGTTCTGCGCCACGTCGAGACCGGCGGCGCCCGCCGCAAGGAGGATGCATGAGCGCCGTCGTCGACGGCCTGGCCTGGGCGGCGATCGGGCTTGGCGTTTTCGTCTGTTTCAGCGGGGCCTTCGGCCTGTTGCGGTTTCCCGATTTCTACAGTCGACTGCACGCCGCAGGGGTCACCGACACCCTGGGTGCGGGCCTGGTCCTGCTCGGCTTGATGCTGCAGGCGGGCTGGTCCCTGGCGGCCGCCAAGCTGGCCCTGATCCTCCTTTTCGCGTGGGTGAGCGGCCCGACGGCGAGCCACGTGCTGGCGCGTGCCGCCCGTCACGACGGGCTGGAACCCTGGACGGGCGCGGAGGGACGGCGTCGATGAGCGTGGAATACGGCCTCACGCTGACCCTGCTCGCGTTCATGTTGCTCGCCGCCTGGGCGTTGGCGCGCAGCGACGACCTGCTCGCGGCGGTGATGCTGGCGGGCATCATCAGCCTGGCTTCGGCGGCCGTGTTCACGGTGATGGATGCCGTGGACGTGGCGTTCACCGAGGCGGCCGTCGGCGCCGGCGTGGCGACCTTGTTGTCCGTGCGCGCGCTGGGTGTGCTGGGCGAGCGGCGTGCCGCCGGCCGCGCCCGCGTGGGGTTGCCTTTCCTCGTCGTGTTGGTGTGCGGCGGCTTGCTGCTGTACGGCACCGCCGATCTGCCCGCCTACGGTGACCCGGCGGCGCCGGCGATGCAGCATGTGGCGCCCCATTATCTCGCCCGCGGTGGCGTCGAGACGGGCGTGCCCAACATCGTCACCGCCGTGCTCGCCAGCTATCGTGGTTTCGACACTTTCGGCGAACTCGTCGTCATCTTCACCGCCGGCCTCGGCGTGCTGACCTTGCTGGCCGGCTCGGGGGTGAGCGGCGCGCGCTCCGAAGTCGACGCCGGCGACCGGGACATCATCGTCCGCCAGGTCGTCAAGTGGCTGGTGCCCTTCGTGCTGTTGTTCGCCTTGTACGTTCAGTTCCATGGCGACTACGGCCCCGGCGGCGGCTTCCAGGCCGGGGTCATCTTCGCGGCCGGGATGGTGCTCTACGCGCTGACTTTCGGCTTGCCCCGACTCGAGCGGGTCCTGCCGCCGAGTCGCTTGCGTCTGCTCGCCGCGACCGGCGTATGGCTGTACGGTGGTGTCGGCGTCGCGTGCCTTTTGCGCGGCGGCGCGTTTCTCGACTACGCCGTCCTGGCCGAGGACGCCGTTGATGGACAGCACCTGGGCATTCTGCTCGTCGAACTCGGCGTGGGGCTGACGGTGTTCAGCGTGATGGTGCTGATCTATCGTGCCTTCACGCGCCAGCGGCATGGAGGAGTGGAGTGAACGGCGTTGCCCACGCCTGGTTGATCGTCGCGCTCATGATGAGCGGTTTGTACATCGTCATGGCGAGCGCCCACTTGTTCAAGAAACTCATCGGCTTGAGTGTCTTCCAGGTGTCGGTGTTCATGTTGTACATCTCGCTCGGGGTGGTGGAAGGCGCCGCGCCGCCCATCGTCGAGCCCGGTGTCGACGCCTACTCGAATCCGCTCCCGCACGTGCTCATCCTCACCGCCATCGTCGTCGGCATCGCCACCATGGCGCTCGCGTTGGCGCTTTTGGTGCGCATCCGGCGAGCCTACGGCACCCTGGACGAAGCGGCTCTGGCCGCGAAGGACGAGGACGCGTGAGCGCCGCCTGGTTGCCGGTTCTGCCCGTCGTCGCGCCGCTGCTGGCTGCGCCGCTGTGGTTGGTCGTCCGCCGCCCGCAGGTGGCGTGGTGGGGCAGCATGGCGGTCGGCGCCGTGGCCTTCGCCGCGGCCGCCGCCTTGCTCGTCACGGTGTTGCGCAACGGCCCCGTGGATTACGCGTTCGGCGGCTGGCCGCCGCCCATCGGCATCGCCTATCGCATCGACCTGCTCGGCGCTTTCGTCTTGGTGCTGGTGAGCGGGGTGTCCTGGGTGGTGTCCTGGGCCGGCGGGCGTGGCGTCGAGCGCGAAGTCGACGAACCGCGCCGGGCGCTGTTTTTCTCCGCCTACCTCTTGTGCCTGGCGGGGCTGTCGGGCATGGTGCTCACCGGCGACCTGTTCAACTTGTTCGTCTTTCTCGAGATTTCCTCGTTGAGCACCTACGTCTTGGTCGCCGCCGGGCGCGATCGGCGCGCCCTGCCCGCGAGTTTCCGTTATTTGATCATGGGCACGGTCGGCGCCACCTTCGTGCTGATCGGCATCGGCCTGCTGTACGCGGGCACGGGCACGTTGAACATGGCCGACCTCGCGGCGCGCTTGCCGGAGGCGTTCGACCGTCGTGCCGTGCATACCGGCATCGTCTTTCTGATCGTCGGCATCGCCATCAAGGCGGCGTTGTTCCCGTTGCACCACTGGCTGCCCGATGCCTACGCGCGCGCACCGGGCGTGGTCAGCGCTTTCCTGGCCGCGACGGCGACCAAGGTGGCGATCTATGTTTTTATCCGCGTGGTTTTCTTCGTGTTCGGCGCCCAGGCGACCCTCGAGGCGCTTGCCGTCCAGCACACCTTGACCGCCCTGGCCGCTGCGGCGGTGGTATTCGGTTCCTGGGCGGCGTTGCGGCAGGACGACACGAAGCGCCTGCTGGCCTACTCGAGCGTGGCGCAGATCGGCTACATCGTGCTCGGCTTGATGCTCGCCGACGTGGCAGGCCTGCAGGCGGGCCTGACCCACTTGTTCAACCATGCGTTGATGAAGGGCGCGCTGTTTTTGGCGCTCGTCGCCGTGGTCTACCACGGCGGCGGGCAGCGGCTTTCTGATCTTGCCGGCCTGGGTGCCCGCATGCCGCTGACCGCCGCCGTGATCGTGATCGGCGGGTTGAGCTTGATCGGCGTGCCCCTGACCGCCGGCTTCGTCGGCAAGTGGTTGCTGGTGGAAGCGGCCGCGGCCAAGGGCGCGTGGTGGCTGATCGCGGTGGTCGTCGTCGGTTCCGTGTTCGCCCTGGGCTACGTCGGCCGCATGCTGGAAGCGCTGTATTTCCGGGCGCCGGCGGCACAGGGGGGGGCCGGGATCGCCGAGGCGCCGCTCGGCCTGCTGGTGCCCGCCCTGGTGCTGGCGGCCGCGAACCTCTACTTCGGCATCGACACCCGTCTGAGCGCGGGGCTGGCCGGGCGGGTGGCCGCCGCCCTGGGAGGCGCGGGATGAGCGCGTCCTTCGATCCCGCCTGGTTGTGGCTGGCGCCGGCCGTGCCGCTCGCCGGTGCGCTGCTCACGCCCCTGGCGGCGCGGCGCCCGGCCCTGCGCGACGCCTGGGCCTTGGTGAGCGCGCTGGGGTTGTTCGTCTGCGTGGCCTGGCTGGCCGGCGCGTGGTGGCGTGCCGGCGCCCCGGTGCTCCGTTCCGAAGGCCCCGAATGGTGGGCCGGGGTCGTCCTGGCGGTGCACGTCGAGCCGCTCTCGATGCTGTTCGCGTCGGTGGCGAGCCTGCTGTGGGTGGTGACCACGGTGTACTCGATCGGCTACATGCGCGCCAACCGGGAGGCCCATCAGGGGCGGTACTACTTCTGTTTCGCTCTGGCCCTGGCGGCCACCATGCTGGTGGCGTTCGCGGCGAACCTCGTCACCTTGTTCGTGGCCTACGAGTTGCTCACCCTGGCGACGTACCCGCTGGTGGCGCACAAGGGCGACGAGCGCGCGCGGCAGGGCGCGCGGACGTACCTGGCCATCCTGCTCGCGAGCTCGATGGGCTTGTTCCTGCCGGCGATCGTCTGGACGCACGTGCTGGCCGGGGGCACCGAGTTCGTGTCCGGCGGGCTGCTCGCCGGCCGGCTGTCGCCTGCGGTGGCGGCCGCCTTGTTGTCGATGTTCGTGCTCGGGGTCGGCAAGGCGGCCGTGATGCCGGTTCACCGCTGGTTGCCGGCCGCGATGGTGGCGCCGACCCCCGTCTCGGCCTTGCTGCACGCCGTCGCGGTCGTCAAGGCCGGGGTGTTCACGCTGTGCAAGATCGTGTTTTACATATTCGGGCCGGCCGAGCTGGCGGCGCTCGGGGCGCAGGAGGCCGCCTTGCTGCTCGCCGGGTTCACCGTGGTCGCGGCGTCTCTGGTGGCGCTTCGCCAGGTCGAGTTCAAACGCCTGCTCGCCTATTCCACGGTCAGCCAGTTGGGTTACGTGGTGATGGCGGCGCTGTTGCTCGCGCCCTTGTCCCGACTCGGCGCGGTTCTGCACATCGCCGCGCACGCGTTCGGCAAGATCACCCTGTTCTTCGCCGCCGGCGCCGTGTACACCGCCCTGCACAAGACCCGCGTGGACGAGCTTGCCGGGGTCGGACGGCGCATGCCCTGGACCATGGCGGCCTTCACCGTCGGCGCCCTGAGCATGATCGGCCTGCCCCCCACGGCCGGCTTCGTGTCCAAGTGGTTCATTCTCGCCGGCGCGATGGATTGGCAAAGCGTTTTCGTCGGCACGGTGCTGGTGCTGTCCACGGCCCTGAACGCCGGTTATTTCCTGCCCATCGTCTGCCGCGCGTTCTTCCGCGAGGGTGACGGACGCGGGTTCGAGGAGGCGCCCTGGCCGATGGTCGCCGCGATCACCGCGACCGCGGCCTTGACGGTGGGCGTGTTCGCCGCCGCCGGGCCGCTGATCGACCTGGCGCGCATGAGTGTCGAGGTGTCCCCATGAGCCGCGAAAAACAAGGTCACTGGTTGACGCGCCCGGCCACCATCCGGCGCTTGTGGTACGCCTTCGGGGCCGTGCTGGCGGCGGTGGTCGCCGCGCAGTTTTTCGTCCACGTCCACGCCGTTGCGGGGGTGGACGGCCTGTTCGGCTTTCATGCCGCTTACGGTTTCCTCAGTTGCGTGGCGATGGTCCTGGCGGCCAAGCTGCTGGGCGTGTGGTTGAAGCGCCCCGACGATTACTACGCGGACGACCGCCACGATGTTTGAGACGGTGCTCCCGCCGGCCTTGCTGTTCTACCTCGCGGCCGCCCTCATCGCCTGGGGGCCGTCCCGGGCGGCACGGCCGCTGGCGCTGCTCGCCCCCCTGGCGGCGCTGGCGCTGGTCTGGGGCGTCGGCGACGGCGTGCGCGGCACGGTGCCGCTGCTGGGCTGGGAGGCGGTGTGGCTGGAAGGCGATGCGGTGCGGCGGCTGTTCGCGACGATCTTCGCGATCATGGCCTTCGGCGGCGCGTTGTTCGCCTTGCGGCAGGCCCCGCGGCGTGAAATCGCAGCGGCACTGGCCTATGCCGGTTCGGCGGTCGGAGTCTGCTTCGCGGGCGACCTGCTCGTGTTGTTCGTCTTCTGGGAGCTGATGGCGCTGTTCTCGACGTTGGTCATCTGGCACGGCGGCACCCCGACCGCGCGCCGCGCCGGCCTGCGTTACGCCGTGTTGCACTTGCTCGGCGGCGTTCTCCTCAAGGCGGGCATCCTGGCGGTGTGGGTCCAGACCGGTTCGTTGGAGGTGCGGGCCTTGACCGGCGGCGACTGGCCGGCCGTGCTGGTGCTCGCCGGCGTGCTGATCAACGCGGCGGCGCCGCCGGTGAGCGCCTGGATCGCCGATGCCTACCCGGAGGCCACGCCGTGGGGCGCGGTGTTCCTCTCCGCGTTCACCACCAAGACCGCGGTGTTGGCCTTGATCCTGCTCTTCCCCGGCGAGCCGATCCTCGTGTGGGTCGGCCTGTGGATGATCTTCTACGGCATCCTCTACGCCCTGCTGGAAAACGACATGCGGCGGATCCTCGCCTACTCGGTGGTCAACCAGGTGGGCTTCATGGTGGTGGGCGTCGGCATCGGCAGCGCCCTGGCGATCAACGGCGCGGCGGCCCACGCGTTCACCCACATTCTCTACAAGGCGCTGCTCTTCATGAGCGCCGGGGCGGTGCTGTATCAGACCGGGCGGCGCAAGTGCAGCGAGCTCGGCGGTTTGTTCCAGAGCATGCCGTTGACCACGGTGTGCGGCACCGTCGGCGCCTTGTCCATCTCGGCCTTCCCGCTCACCTCCGGCTTCGTCTCCAAATCGCTGACGGTCGGTGCCGCCGCGGGACAGGGGCTCACTGGCGTGTGGTTGGCGCTGGTCGCGGCCTCGGCGGGCGTTTTCCTGCACGCCGGCATCAAGTTCCCCTGGTTCGTCTTCTTCCAGAAGGACTCGGGGCTGCGCCCGCCCGATCCGCCCTGGAACATGCGGTGGGCGATGGTGCTGTTTTCCTTGGCCTGCTTGTTGCTGGGCGTCTTCCCGGGGCTGTTGTACGCGCTTTTGCCGGCGCCGGTGGACTATGTGCCGTACACGGCGGAGCACGTCGTCACCCAGCTGCAGTTGTTGTTGTTCGCGGGACTGGCCTTTTTCGTCATGTTGCCGCTGATGCGGCGCACCCCGACCATCACGCTCGATTTCGACTGGTTCTGGCGGGTGGCCGGGCCGCGGGTGTATCGGGCGCTGTTGACGGTGCTGGCCAAGGCCGGCGCCGCCGCCCGGCGCCTGTTCGAGACCGCGGCGGTGGGGCTGCGCGCCGTTCCGGTCGGGCGCGGCGCCCGGGAAACGACGGCGATGGCGTTGCTCGTGCTGCTCGTCTTCGCCCTGCAGCTCGGTCTGGCCCTGTTTTGCAGCTCAACGGGTTGAGCCGAGCCTGCGACCGATGAACCTGCGTCTGCCGCCGAAGCGGCGCCTGTGGCCCTGGTTGCTGTGGCTGGGCGTCTTCTACTCGGTTTGGACGGGGATCGTGCTGGCCGGCGGCCACGGCCGGCTGCTGGTCGAGCACTGGCCGATCGCGCTCGCCATGGCGCTGGGCAGCTACGTGGCTGGTTCCACGCCGATGGGCGGGGGCACCGTCGGCTTCCCCGTGCTGGTGCTGGGCTTCGGCATGCCCGCCGGCCTCGGCCGCGACTTCAGTTTCGCCATCCAGTCGATCGGGATGGTCAGCGCCAGCATCTTCATCCTCGCCCGCCGCCAGCCGCTCGCCTGGGCGATTCTCGGCGGTGCGTTGTTCGGGGTCGCCGTCGGCACGCCGCTGGGACTCTTGTTCGTCGCCCCCAAGGTGCCGGACTTGTGGGTGAAGGTGTTGTTCTCCGTCCTGTGGGCCGGCTTCGGCCTGCTGCATTTGTTGCGCCTCGACGAGATCGCCGCGCATCAGGGGATGGTGGAGTTCGACGAGCGCTGGGACCGGGCGGTGGGGGCGGCGGTCGGGCTGGTCGCCGGGGCGACCGCGGTGGCGGTGACCGGGGTCGGCGTGGACATGCTTCTGTACACGGTCCTGGTGTTGCTGTGCCGGGCCGATCTGAAGATCGCCATCCCGACCTCGGTGGTGGTCATGGCCTTCGCGTCGGTGGTCGGCGTGCTGGTGCGCACGGCCCAGGGCGGATTGCTGCCCGAGGTGTTCGGGCACTGGCTGGCGGCGGCGCCGGTGGTGGCCCTGGGCGCGCCGCTCGGGGTGTTCGTCGTCGAGCGGGTCGGGCGCAAGCCGACCCTGCTGTTCGTGGCCCTGTTGTGCGTCTGGCAGTTTTTGTGGCTGCTGTGGGACGAGTGGCGGGCGCTGGGCTGGACCGGCGCGGCTGCGGCCGTGGCGGCCGTGGCCGTCCTGTTCGCGGCCTTCGAGAAACTCAACCGCTGGGGGGCGTTGTTCGCCGGCGAGCGGCGGGAGGCCGCCCATCACCGCCGCCTGCCGCCCCTGCACGAGGAGGAGGGCTGAAGTGAGACATCTGGGGGCGCGCGTTCTCGCGCTCTATCTGCTGCTCGAAGCCGCCCAGCGTCTGGTCGGTCTGCGTTTCGACGGGCTCTGGCTGGTCGAGGGCCTCCTGCTGGCCGCCGCCGGCGTCCTGCTCCTGCTGCGGCCCTGAGCGGCGCCCGCTTCTCGGGGTTCGCCCTTGAAAACCGCCCTGCGCGGCGTTAGAATGCGCCGCGTCCGGTGCGGGGTGGAGCAGTCTGGCAGCTCGTCGGGCTCATAACCCGAAGGTCGCAGGTTCGAATCCTGCCCCCGCTACCAGATCGGCAGGGCGGGCCGCCGCGGCGGCCGCCGCATCAGTGAACGTACTGCATGAGGCCCGTCCGACCGATGGGCCTTTTTTGTTCCACCGCCGCGGCGGTGGCGGAGACGGGGCATCGGCCCCTTTTTTCGTTGGCTCGCCGGCACGGACGGGTTAGGCGACATGTCGCAAGAACGGCTCTGGGAGATCGTGGCGCCCACCGTGGAAGGCATGGGGTATGAGCTGGTGGGCATCGAGCGGACGCGAAACGGCCGCCGCGCGGTGTTGCGGGTGTACATCGACACCCCCGCCGGGGTGACCCTGGCCGACTGCGAGGCGGTCAGCCGCCAATTGGACGCGGTGCTCGACGTGGAAGCGCCGCTGCGCGGGCCCTACGACCTCGAGGTGTCCTCGCCGGGCGCCGACCGGCCGCTGTTCAAGGCCGAGGATTACCGGCGTTTCGCCGGCGAGCGGGTCCGCATCCGCCTGTCGGCGGCCGAGGCCGGCCGCCGGCAGTACACCGGCACGCTGCTCGGCTTGCACGAGGGCCGCGTGCGGATCGAAGTGGACGGCGAGACGGTCGAACTCGCACTGGATCGAATCGAGCGGGGCCGGCTGGTCCCGCGTTGGTGAGGCAAGAGCATGCTCGGAGTTTGGAGCAGACCATGAACAAAGACATTCTGCTGGTGGTCGACGTGGTCTCGAACGAGAAGGACGTCGACAAGGACGTGATTTTCGCCGCCGTCGAGTCGGCGCTGGCGACCGCGACCAAGAAGCGCTACGAGGGCGACGTGGACGTGCGCGTGAGCATCGACCGCGCCACCGGCGATTACCAGACCTTCCGCCGCTGGCAGGTGGTGGCCGACGAGAGCGAGCTGGAGGCGCCCGAGCGCCAGATGACCCTGGCCCAGGCCCGGGAGCGCCGTCCCGACGTGGAAGTGGGCGACTACATCGAGGAGCCGATCGAGTCGGTGGCGTTCGGCCGCATCGCCGCCCAGACCGCCAAGCAGGTGATCGTGCAGAAGGTCCGCGAGGCCGAGCGGATGCGCGTGGTCGAGCAGTACCAAGACCGTGTCGGCGAGCTGGTCATGGGCATCGTCAAGCGGGTCGAGCGCGGCAACGTCTACCTGGACCTGGGCGGCAACGCCGAGGCGATCATCCCGCGCGAGGAAATGATCCCGCGCGAGGCCGTGCGTCCCGGCGACCGGCTGCGGGGGTATTTGAAGGCGGTGCGCGCCGAGCCGCGCGGGCCGCAGTTGTTCGTCAGCCGGACCTGCCCCGAATTCCTGATCGAGCTGTTCAAGATCGAGGTGCCGGAGGTCGGCCAGGGCCTGATCGACATCGTCGCCGCCGCCCGTGACCCGGGCCAGCGGGCGAAGATCGCCGTGGTCTCGCACGATCCGCGCCTGGATCCGGTCGGTGCCTGCGTGGGCATGCGCGGTTCGCGCGTCCAGGCGGTGTCCAACGAGCTGGCCGGCGAACGCGTCGACATCATCCTCTGGGACGAGAACCCGGCGCAGTTCGTCATCAACGCCATGGCGCCGGCCGAGGTGCTGTCGATCGTCGTCGACGAGGACGCGCACGCCATGGACGTCGCCGTCGCCGAGGAGAAGCTCTCCCAGGCGATCGGCCGCGGCGGCCAGAACGTCCGCCTGGCCAGCGAGCTGACCGGCTGGAAACTCAACGTGATGAGCCTGGAAGAGGCCGAGCAGAAGCAGGAGCGCGAAGCCCGCGAGCTGCAGCAGCAGTTCATGGAGCAGCTCGACGTGGACGAAGACCTGGCGGCGATCCTGGTCCAGGAAGGCTTCACCAGCCTGGAGGAGATCGCCTACGTGCCGGAATCGGAACTGCTGGCGATCGAGGAGTTCGACGAGGACATCGTCCGCGAACTGCGCAGCCGCGCCCAGGACGCGCTGCTCACCCGCGCCATCGCCAGCGAGGAGACGCTCGAGGAGAACCGCCCCAGCGACGAGCTGCTGAACATGGAAGGCATGGACCGCGAGACCGCCTACGCGCTCGCCGCGCGCGGGATCCGCGAGCTCGACGACCTGGCCGAGCTGTCGGTGGACGAACTCATGGACATCGAAGGCATGGACGAGGAACGCGCCGCGGCCCTGATCATGAAGGCCCGCGAGCGGTGGTTCAAGGATCTGGAAAGCGAGAAAGAGGCGGCCGGTTGAGGTCGCCGCGAACGAACCCGAGGGGGACGCCGTGTCGGAAGTAACGGTCAAACAATTGGCGGAAGCCGTCGGTACGCCCGTCGAGCGCTTGTTGCAGCAGCTCACGGACGCCGGTGTGCAGAAACGCTCGCCGGATGACACGGTCACCGACGCCGAGAAGCTGCAGTTGCTCGAATTCCTGCGCCGCAGCCACGGCCGCGGCGAGACGCGGCGCGTGACCTTGAAGCGCCGCAGCGTCAGCGAGATCCGTCTGCCGGGCGCCGCCGGACGCGCTTCCGGCATGCGCGGCGCTTCGACCAAGACGGTCGCGGTCGAAGTGCGCAAGCGGCGCAGCGTCGTCGCCCCGGCCGCGGGCGGTGAGGAGGGCGGCGGCGGCGAGGATCCGGCGCGGCTGGCGGCCGAGCGCGAGGCGCTCAAGCGCGAGGCCGAAGAGCGCCGCAAGCGTGAAGAGGAAGCGCGGCAGATCGCCGCCGAGGAGCGCCGCAAGGCCGAGGAGCTCGAGCGTCAGCGTGCCGAGGAGGCGCGCCGCAAGGCCGAGGCAGAGGCGGCCGAGCGCCGCCGCAACGCGCCCGAGCCGCAGCCCGAGCCGGAGCCGGCCGCGGCCGCCCCCGCCTCCGCGGAGCCCCCGCCGGCGCCGCCGGCCGAGAGCAAGCCGGCCAAGACCGAAAAGAAGGGCCGCCGCGGCAAGGCCGCCAAGGGCGACCAGGACGACCGCTTCGGCAAGCGCGGCCGCGAGGAGCTGCACGTCGCCGCCAAGCTCGGCCGCCGCCGCAAGCCCGGCGCCGCGGCCCGCCCGGGCCTGGGGCGCAAGCACGGTTTCGAGAAGCCCACCGCGCCGGTCGTGCGCGAGGTGCGCGTGCCCGAATCCATCACCGTCGCCGAGCTCGCCCAGGCGATGGCCGTCAAGGCGCCCGAGTTGATCAAGACCCTGATGCGCATGGGGGTGATGGCGACCATCAACCAGACGCTCGACCAGGACACCGCGGTGCTGGTGGTGGAGGAAATGGGTCACAAGGCCGTCACCGTGGACCCGGCCGCGCCCGAGCAAAGCCTCACGGTGAACGTCGAGTACGACAGCGAGCCGGTGCCGCGGCCGCCGGTGGTGACCATCATGGGCCACGTCGACCACGGCAAGACCACGCTGCTCGACTACATCCGCCGCACCAAGGTGGCGGCTTCCGAGGCCGGCGGCATCACCCAGCACATCGGCGCCTATCACGTCAAGACGCCCAAGGGCGTGCATCACCTTCCTCGATACGCCGGGCCACGCCGCGTTCACGGCGATGCGCGCCCGTGGCGCCCGGGTGACCGACATCGTCGTGCTGGTGGTGGCCGCCGACGACGGCGTGATGCCGCAGACGGTCGAGGCGATCGAGCACGCCAAGGCCGCCGGCGTGCCGATCGTGGTCGCCGTCAACAAGATCGACAAGCCCGATGCCGACCCCGACCGGGTCAAGCAGGCGCTCAGCAAGTACGAGTTGATCCCCGAGGACTGGGGCGGCGACGTCATGTTCGTGCCGGTGTCCGCCCTGACCGGACAGGGGGTGGACGACCTGCTCGAAAGCCTGCTGCTGCAGGCCGAGCTGCTCGAGCTCAAGGCCCCCGACCAGGGTCCGGCGACCGGCGTGATCCTCGAGTCCAGTCTCGACAAGGGGCGCGGGCCGGTGGCGACGGTGCTGGTCCAGGCCGGCCGTCTCAAGCGCGGCGACGTGGTCCTGGCCGGCGCCGAGTACGGCCGGGTGCGCGCCATGTTCGACGAGAGCGGGCGCCAGGTCAAAGAGGCCGGGCCCGTCGATTCCGGTCTCCATCCTCGGCTTGTCGGGCACGCCCGACGCGGGCGACGACGTGGTCGTCGTCGGCGACGAGCGGCGCGCCCGCGAGATCGCCGAGCGCCGCCGCGAGCACCAGCGCGAACAGAAGCTGGCGAAGGGGCCGTTGTCCGGGGAGGATCTGTTCAGCCGCCTCAAGGAAGGCGAGGTCGGCAGCCTGCCGCTGATGGTCAAGGCCGACGTCCAGGGCACCGCCGAGGCGCTCAGCGAGGCCCTGCGCAAGCTGTCCACCGACGAGGTCAAGGTGAACATCGTCTCGGCCGGCGTCGGCGGCATCAGCGAATCCGACGTCAACCTGGCGATCGCTTCCGGTGCACGGATCATCGCCTTCAACGTCCGCGCCGACGCCGTGGCCCGCAAGCTGATCGGCGACAACCGCGTGGACGTGCGCTACTACAGCGTCATCTACGAGGCCATCGACGACGTCAAGCAGATGCTCGGCGGCCTGCTCGAACCGGAGGTGCGCGAGGAATTCATCGGCCTGGCCGAAGTGCGGGAGGTCTTCAAGTCCTCCAAGTTCGGCGCCGTCGCCGGCTGCCTGGTGGTCGAGGGCGTGGTGCGGCGCGAGCGGCCGATCCGCGTGTTGCGCGACAACGTGGTGATCTTCGAAGGCGAGCTCGAGTCGTTGCGCCGGTTCAAGGAGGACGTCAAGGAAGTGCGTGCCGGCACCGAGTGCGGCATCGCGGTCAAGAACTACAACGACGTGCGGCCCGGTGACCAGATCGAATGCTACGAGCGGGTCACCGTGCAGCGCAGCGTCTGACGCGGCCGGCGATGGCGGGCACCACCCCCCGGCAACAGCGGGTCGGCGACCAGATCCAGCGCGAGCTGGCCGAGCTGATCCGGCGCGAGGTCAAGGATCCGCGCCTGCATCCCCTGGCCACGGTCAGCGAAGTGCGGGTCAGCGCCGACCTCGGCCACGCGCGGGTGTACGTCAGCGTGCTCGGCGACGAGGCGGCGGCGCGCGACAGCGTCGATGCGCTCAACCACGCCGCCGGTTACCTGCGCGGCCTGCTCGGCCGGCGCCTGCACCTGCGCACCATCCCGCAACTCAAGTTCATCCACGACACCAGCGCCGAGCGCGGGCAGCGGCTCAGCGCCCTGATCGCCGAGGCGGTCGCCGCCGACCGGCGCCGGCAGGAAGACCAGGACTGAGGGCGTCCGCATGGGACGAGCGAAAAAGGGGCGGGCGGTGCACGGCATCGTCCTGCTCGACAAACCCGAAGGGGTGACCTCCAACGCCGCCTTGCAGCAGGTCAAGCGCCTGTACCGGGCGGCCAAGGCCGGCCACACCGGCAATCTCGACCCCCTGGCCACCGGCGTCTTGCCGATCTGCCTGGGCGAGGCGACCAAGATCAGCGCCTTCCTCCTGGACGCCGACAAGGCCTACCGGGTCCAGTGCGTGCTGGGTGTGCGCACCGACACCGGCGACCGCGACGGCCGGGTGCTCGAAACGCGGCCGCCGCCGGCCTGTTCGGCCGGCGACATCCGCCGCGTGCTCAAGCGCTTCGTCGGCGAGCAGACGCAATTGCCGCCGATGTACTCGGCGGTCAAGCACCAGGGCCAGCCGCTGTACCGCCTGGCGCGCCGCGGCGTCGAGGTCGAGCGCCGGCCGCGGCAGGTGCACATCCACCGCCTGGATCTGAGCGCCTGGGGCGACGGGCGGTTGGTGCTGGAGGTCGAATGCAGCAAGGGCACCTACGTGCGCACCCTGGTCGAGGACATCGCCGCCGCGCTCGGTACGGTCGCCCACGTCACGGCCTTGCGGCGCACCCGCGCCGGCCCCTTCGAGGACGAGGCCTGCCGCAGCCTCGCCGAGCTCGAAGCGGCGGCGGCCGAGGGCGAGGCGGCGCTGGACGCGCTGTTGCTGCCCGCCGACGCCGCGTTGCCGGACTGGCCGCGGGTGGCGGTGCCGCCCTACATGGCGGACTTCCTCGCCCAGGGCCAGCCGGTGCTGGTGCCGCGGGTGGAGGCCGAGGGCCTGCTGCGCCTGTACCGGCGCGATGCCGAAGGCGAGCGCTTCCTGGGCATCGGCCGGGTGCTCGACGACGGCCGGATCGCCCCCAAGCGGCTGTTGTTCGAGACCCGGGGGACACCTTAAATATTCTTTTTCCCGGGGCGGGCTGCTAAACTATGCCCCCCGTTGAAGAAGTCGAAGTGTGTGGAGAACCGGCAAGATGGCCTTGAGCACCCAAGAGAAAGGGCAGATCATCCAGGATTTCGGCCGCGGCCCGAACGACACCGGCTCGCCCGAGGTCCAGGTCGCGCTGCTGACCGCCAACATCAACAAGCTCTCGTCCCATTTCGAGACGCACAAGAAGGACCATCACTCCAGGCTGGGCCTGCTGAAGATGGTCAACCAGCGGCGCAAACTGCTCGACTACCTCAAGCGCAACGACCACGGTCGCTACCAGTCGCTGATCGAGCGGCTGGGCCTGCGCCGCTGAGCGGACCTCCGGCGCGCGTTCCGGCGCGGCCTCTCACGCCCTCGATTCGGCCGCCAAGCGGCAAGGTGCTCCCGTGAACAAAGTCAGCAAGTCGTTCCAGTACGGCGAACACACCGTCACCCTCGAGGCCGGGCGCATCGCCCGACAGGCGGACGGCGCGGTGCTCGCCAGCATGTCCGAGACCACGGTCCTGGTGACCGCGGTCGCCCAGAAGCACGTCGTCGAAGGCCGGGATTTCTTCCCGCTGACGGTCAACTACATGGAGCGGACCTACGCCGCCGGGAAGATTCCCGGCGGTTTCTTCAAGCGCGAAGGCCGCCCATCCGAGAAAGAAGTCCTCACCTCCCGCCTCATCGACCGTCCGCTGCGGCCCCTTTTCCCGAAAGGCTTTCTGAACGAAGTCCAGGTCATCGCCACCGTCGTCTCCCTGAACCCGGATGTCGACCCGGACATCCCGGCGCTGCTCGGCGCCTCGGCGGCCCTGGCCATCTCCGGCATTCCCTTCAACGGTCCCATCGGCGCGGCCCGGGTCGGTTACATCGACGGCCGTTACGTGCTCAACCCCGGCTACAGCCAGCTTTCACGGTCCCAGCTCGACCTGGTCGTCGCCGGCACGGAGAAGGCGGTGCTGATGGTCGAGTCGGAGGCCAAGATCCTGCCCGAGGAGGTCATGCTCGGCGCGGTGGTGTTCGGCCACGAACAGATGCAGACCGCGATCCGGGCGATTCGCGAGCTTGCCGAGGCCGCCGGTGCGACCCCCTGGGACTGGCAGCCGCCCGCCGAGGATCCCGAGCTGCAAGCCGCCGTGGCCGAAGCCTGCGAGGCCGCGCTGGGCGAAGCCTACCGCATCGCCGACAAGCAGGCGCGCCAGAGCCGCATCGCCGAGCTGCGCGACGCGCTCATCGCCGAGCTCGTGGTGGAAGGCGGCCTGTGGACCGCCGACCAGGTCAAGGCGCAGTTCGGGCGCCTGGAGAAGGAGATCGTCCGCGGCCGCATCCTCGCCGGCGAGCCGCGCATCGACGGGCGCGACAACCAAACCGTGCGCCCGCTCAGCATCGAAGTCGGCGTGCTGCCGCGCGCCCACGGATCGGCCCTGTTCACCCGCGGCGAGACCCAGGCCCTGGTCGCCACCACGTTGGGCACCGGCCGCGATGCGCAGTTGATCGACGCCATCGAGGGCGAACGCAAAGAACACTTCATGTTGCACTACAACTTCCCGCCGTACTGCGTGGGCGAGACCGGCTTCATCGGCGCGCCCAAGCGGCGTGAAATCGGCCACGGCAAGCTCGCCAAGCGCGGCCTGCAGGCGGTGGTGCCCAAGGAGGACGAGTTCCCCTACGTGATCCGCGTCGTCTCCGAGATCACCGAGTCGAACGGTTCGAGTTCGATGGCCACCGTCTGCGGCACCAGCCTGTCGTTGATGGACGCGGGCGTGCCCATCCGCGCGCCGGTCGCGGGCATCGCCATGGGCTTGATCAAGGACGGCGACCGTTTCGCCGTGCTCACCGACATCCTCGGCGACGAGGACCATCTGGGCGACATGGACTTCAAGGTCGCCGGCACGGCCGAGGGCGTCACCGCCCTGCAGATGGACATCAAGACCGAGGGCATCACCCCCGAGATCATGGAAATCGCCCTGCGCCAAGCGCGCGAAGGGCGTTTGCACATCCTCGAGGCGATGAACAAGGTGCTGGACAAGCCGCGCCCGGACATGTCGCCTTACGCGCCGCGGTTCATCACCATGCGCATCAACCCCGAGAAGATCCGCGACGTGATCGGCAAGGGCGGCGCGACCATCCGCTCGATCACCGAATCGACCGGCACCACCATCGACATCGAGGACGACGGCCTGATCAAGATCGCCTCGGTCGACGCCCAGGCCGCCGAGCGTGCCAAGCAGCTCATCGAGGAGCTGACCGCCGAGGTCGAAGTCGGCAAGATCTACACCGGCCGGGTGGTCAAGATCATGGATTTCGGTGCCTTCGTGTCCCTGCTGCCCGGCCGCGACGGCCTGGTGCACATCTCCCAGATCTGCGACGAGCGCCTCAACTCCGTCCACGACCGCCTGTCCGAAGGCGACGAGGTGCGCGTCAAGGTGCTGGAGATCGACAAGCAGGGCCGCGTGAAGCTCAGCATGAAGGCCGTCGCCCAGGAAGAGGCCGGGGCCGCCCAGGACGGCGCATCCCCCTCCAAGCCGCGCGGCTGAGGGGCGCCGCCCGCGCTCAAGCGCCCGTCG
Source organism: Gammaproteobacteria bacterium (assembly GCA_026004975.1). GTDB lineage: Bacteria > Pseudomonadota > Gammaproteobacteria > HTCC5015 > HTCC5015 > BPKE01. The sequence continues at coordinate 149,324 of BPKE01000002.1, read as the reverse complement.
CGTTCGCGGCGGGCGTTTTCGCATCCAGCACCAGCGTTTCGGCCTGCGGCAGGCGGGCCGGATCCCAGGCCTGGCGCGCCCACTCGAGCAGCGCCGCCGGCGGCGCGCCGGCGAGCGCCGCCGGCGGCGGGTGGCCGAGCAGGACGAGCACGCGCGCCAGATTGGCGGGCGAGCGCTGAACGTCCACCGGCTCGGCGCGGTTCTGTTTGCTCAGTTTGCGTCCGTCCGCGGCGGTGAGCACCGGCAGGTGCAGCCAGCGCGGCGGCGCCAGGCCGAGGAGGCGGTGCAACAGGGCCTGGGCCGGCGTGCTGTCCAGCAGGTCGGCGCCGCGCACCACCTCGCTCACCCCCAGCTCGGCGTCGTCGACGACGTTGGCCAGGTGGTAGGCGATCACGCCGTCGGCGCGGCGCAGCAGGATGTCGCCGACCGCCGCCGCCAGGTCCCAGCGGCGCCGGCCCTGGAGCGCGTCGTCGACCGCCAGTTCGCCGCCCGGGTTCGCCAACCGCAGGGCGCGGCCCGGTCGGCGGCGCGCCGGATCGCGGCAGCGGCCGCTGTACACCGGGCCGGCCGGGCCCGGCCGGCCCTCGGCGCGCCGCTGCGCGCGGCTGCAGCCGCAAGGATAGAGCAGGCCGTCCTCGGCGAGGCGCGCCAGCGCCGCCTCGTAAAGCGGCAGCCGGGCGCTCTGGCGGATCGGTGCATCGTCCCAGTGCAAGCCATGCGCTTCCAGGCAGCGCAGGATCGCCGTTTCGGCGCCCGGCTCGAGCCGGTCCCGGTCGAGGTCGTCGAGGCGCAGCAGCCAGCGGCCGCCGGCGGCGCGGGCGGAGAGGAAGCTGGCCACGGCCGTGAACAATGAGCCCAGGTGCAAGGGCCCGGACGGGGTCGGGGCGAAACGGCCGACGACGTGCGGCATGCGGCTCAGTATACGCGCAGCGGTCTTGTTATACTGACGGTCCCCCGGGGCTGCGCACAGGAGGTTCGAAACCGATGGCTGAGCTGCGCAACGAACGCTGTGAGGCCTGCCGGCCGGATGCGCCGCGTCTGGACGACGCCGCCATCGCCGCGCTGCTGCCGCAGGTGCCCGAATGGCAGGTCATCGAAATCGACGGCATCAAGCGCCTCAAGCGCGTGTTCACCTTCCGCAACTTCGCCGAGGCGCTGGCCTTCACCTGCAAGGTCGGCGAGCTGGCCGAGGCCGAGGGCCATCACCCGGCGTTGCTGACCGAGTGGGGCCGGGTCGAAGTGAGCTGGTGGACGCACAAGATCAAGGGTTTGCACCGCAACGACTTCGTCATGGCGGCCAAGACCGACGCCCTGTACGAAGGGGCCGGCGCGCCGGGCTGAGGCCCGGCGCGGTTCACAGGCGGGTCTGCTTCTCGCGGATCTCGTCCAGCGTCTTGCAGTCGATGCACATGGTCGCCGTCGGCCGGGCTTCCAGCCGGCGGATGCCGATTTCGACGCCGCAGCTCTCGCAGTAGCCGTAGTCGCCGGATTCGATCCGGTCCAGCGCCTCGTCGATCTTCTTGAGCAGCTTGCGCTCCCGGTCGCGGGTGCGCAGCTCGAGGCTGAATTCCTCTTCCTGGGTCGCGCGGTCGTTGGGATCCGGGAAGTTGGTCACCTCGTCCTTCATGTGGTGGACGGTGCGGTCGACCTCTTCCATCAGGCCGCGCTTCCAGGCGAGCAGGATCTCGCGGAAATGCTGCAGCTGCGCCGGGCTCATATAGGGCTCGCCCTTGGCCGGCTCGTAGGGTCTGAACTCCGCGTAGTGACTGACGTCGCCGCCGATCGCGCCGGGCGGCGGCGTCTTGGTCGTGGCGCCGGTCCGCGCCGCGTCCACCGCCTTCTTGGGCGTCGCCTTGGGCTTGGCGGCCTTCTTCTTGGCCGCGGCGCCCGCGGTTTTGCTGGATGCCTTGGTGGAAGCCTTGGATTGTTTCTTCGCTGCCATCGTGTCCTTGGGCTCGGCCGGTCGCAAGTGGCGAATTAAACCCCAATACCCCCGCCGATTCAATAGCGCACGCCCGCTCTGCGGCGCCGGCGCCGGCGCTGCGTGCAGGCGTAGAGTGCGGGGATCACGAACAGGGTGAGGACGGTCGAGAACGCCAGCCCCCAGACGATCGCCGAGGCCATCGGCCCCCAGAGCAGCGAGTAGCCCCCCAGCCCGAGCGCCAGGGACAGCAGGCCGGCGATGGTGGTCAGCGAGGTGATGAGGATCGGCACCACCCGCCGCCGCGCCGCCCAGACGATCGCGTGCAGCACGCTCATGCCGGCGTCGTGGCGTTCGTTGGCCGCGCTGATCAGCACGATGGCGGCGTTCACGGCGATACCGGTCAGGGCCACCACGCCGTACAAGGTCCACAAGCTCACCGGGTTGCGGTTGACCAGCAGTCCCAAAGCCACGCCCGTGAACGCCAGCGGCACGGTCGCCAGGATCAGCAGCGGCTGGCCGTAACTGCGAAACTGCGTGCCGAGGATCAGGTACATGACCAGCACGCCGAAGGCGAGCAGGGCGGCCAGCGCGTTGAGGCTCTCGAAGATGTCGTCGAGCACGCCGCTGGTGTCCAGTTCCACGCCCGGATGACGCAGCGCCGCCTCGCGACGCCAGGCGTCCAGGATCGCGGCGTTGGCCTTGACCTGGTCGGTCTGGGTCGGATCGATGTCGGCGCTGACCTCGACGGTGCGGCGGAAGTTGTAGTGCCGGATGCGGCCGCGGCCGCGGGTGGTCTCGATGTCGAACAGCTCGGCGAAGGGCATGACGCCGCCGCCGGGCAGCGGCACCGCCGCCGCGAGCAGCGGTTCGAGATCGTAGAGGCGGTCCGGGCCGATTTCCGGGCGGTCGACGAAGGCGCGGATCGCCAGTTCCTCACCCTGGCTTTGCAGAAAGCCGGCGATTTCCCCGTCCACGTAGAGCCGCGCCAGGCGCAGGGCGTCGGCCTGGCTCAGGCCGGCGGCCTGCAGGGCGGCGGCGCGGGGACGCAGGCGCAGCTCGGGTTCGCCGGGGCTGTCGTCGGTGGCGATGTCCCGCACGCCCGGCACGGCCGCCATGATGCGTTTCAGCTCGGCCACGGCGGCCTGGATTTCGGCGAAATCGTCGCCGCGCACCTTGATGCTGATCGGCCGCATCACCGGCGGTCCGCCGGCCAGGCGCAGGATGCTGGCTTCCTCGACCCCCGGGTGGTTCTCGACCACCGGCCGCAGCGCGGCGATCACTTCGCCGACCTCGCGCAGGCCGTTCTCGCGCGGCGCGAGGCTGATCATCACCTGGCCATAGCGGTCGCCCATGAGCGGTTCGGTCTCGGTGAACATCAGGCCGCTGTAGCTGACGATCGCGCGCAGCTCACCCTCGCGAAACAGGGGGCGCACGCGGTTTTCGATCTCGACGGTCTTCTCCAGGGTCTTCTCCAGAGGCGTGCCGGCGGGCATTTTCACGTTGATGTAGAACAGCCGCAGCGGGTCGCTGGCGAAAAAGTCGAAGTTCAGCCAGCCGGCGAAGGCCGCCAGGAGTGCGAAGGCGAACCCGCCGAAGGCGGCCGCCAGCACCCGCCGCGGGTGCCTGAGCGCGCGCACCAGCAGGCGGGTGTAGACCTGCCGGATGCGCCGCAGCGCGCGGGTGCGCAACCGTTGCAGGGGCGAGCGGGGATCGAGGCGCACGTCGAAGGCGATGATGTGCGAGGGCAGCATCCAGTAGGCCTCGATCAGGCTCACGGCGAGCGCCGTGCACACGACGAAAGGCACGTAGAACATGAAGTCGCCGACGATGCCCGGCATGATCATCAGCGGCAGGAAGGCGGCCATGGTGGTGAGCACGGCGCTGGTGATCGGCGCGAACACTTCGCGCACCGCGCCCACGCAGGCCTGGATGGTGTTCTCGCCCCGGTGCAGGCGGTGGTAGACCGCTTCGACGACCACCACCGCGTCGTCCACCAGCATGCCCAGGGCGATGACCACCCCGAGCAGCACGACCACGTTCAGGGTCTCGCCGGCGGCGTACAGCAGCCAGAAGGTCGCGCAGAGAATGAACGGGATGCCGGCGGCGGTGAGCAGCGCCATGGGCAGGCCGAGGAAGGCCCAGGCGATGAGCAGCACCAGGATCAGGCCGAGCAGCGCGTTGGTCTGCATCACCTCGAGGGCGTTGCGGGTGACCTCGGTCTGGTCGTCGAGCAGCGCCACCTCGACGCCGGTGCTGGCGCGCAGGGCCCGGCGCTCGGCGATGTAGGCGTTGATCCGTTCGATCAGTTCCAGCGTGTTGGTGTCGGCGGTCTTGATGACCGAGAGCAGCACCGCCGGCCGGCCCTCGTGGCTCACCAGGCGGTCGGGGCGTTCGTGGCTCCGGAACACGCGCGCCACCTGGCCGAGTTCGATCGTACCGGCGCGGGTGATCAGCGGATGGCGGGCGAGGGTTTCGGGGTCGTCGTCGGCGCCGGGCAGGCGCACCAGCCAGGTGTCCTCGCCGACGCCGATGCGGCCGGCGGCGACGTCGCGGTAGCCCAGGCGCAGGGCGTCGACCACGGCGGTCGCCGTCAGGCCGGCGGCGGCCAGCCGTTCCGGCTCCAGGACGACGTGCAGTTCCGGCTCGGTGAAGCCGTAAGCGTAGACCTGGGAGACGCCGTCCAGTCGCTCGAGGCCGTCGCGGACCCGCCGGGCCTGGGCGCGGAGGTTCTCGTCGCGCGCCACCCCGGAGACCACCACCTGGGCGGTGGGAAAGCCGTTGGCCGAGGTGATCTCCAGCACGTAGGGGTCATCCACCACTTCCTCCGGCAGCTCCCGCCGGGCGTTCTGCACCTCGCGGCGCAGCTCGGCCACGCGCTTGTCGAACAGGCGCGTATCGATGTCCTCGAAGCGCACCAGGATGGTGGACAGGCCCGGGGCGCTGGTGCTGTTGACGAAACGGATGTCGTCCACCCGCCGCAGCGCGTCTTCGAGCGGCTCGGTGACGCGCTTTTCCACGTCCTCGGCCGAGGCGCCGGGGAACACGGTCGTGATCTGGATCCAGTTGAAATTGATCGTCGGATCCTGTTGGCGCGGCAGCTGTCCGTAGGCCCAGGCGCCCCCGATCAGGACGACCAGGAAGGCGAGTGTGGACAGGACGTGGTTTTCCAGGAAGCGCTGGTACATGGCCGGCGGTCAGTCCAGCCGGCGCACGCGGTCGCCGGGCGCGAGCCCGTGCCGCCCGTCGCCGATCAACGGCGTGTCCGGCGGCAGGTCCACGGCCGCGGCGCGCCCCGGCAGGGCCTGGGGCAGGGGCGTGAACGCCACCGTGTCGCCGTCCAGCCACAGCAGACCGAGCCGGCCGTCGCGCTCGCTCAGCCAGCTCGGGCCGACCATCGCCTGCGGCTCTTGCCACTCCAGGCGCCCGAGCGTGCCGGCCGGCGGCGGCGGATCGACGAAATCCAGCCGCGCGGCGACGGTCAGGGTGCGCGCGTCCAGCGCCTCGGCGAGGCTCGCCAGGCGCAGGCGGTGTCGGCCGTCGCGGTGGACGAAATGCACCGCCGCCGCTCCGGCCAGGCTGGCGCGCAGCGAGGCGGGCAGTTCCGCTTCGACCTGCAGGCTGTCGGTGTCCAGCAGTTCCAACAGCGCCGTGCCCGGCGTCACCCGGTCGCCCACCCGGACCGGCGTGTCGAGCACCACGCCGGCGAAGGGGGCGCGCACATCGCAGCGCGCCCGGTCGCGCTGCGCCCGGCGCCAGGCCGCTTCGCGCGCCCGTCGTTCGGCCGCCGCGGCCTCGGCCGCGGCGCGCCGGTCGTCGAGCAGCTCGTCGGCCAGGGCGCCGCGGTCGTGCAGCCGCTGTGCCCGGGCCGCGGCCGCCGCGGCCCGCTCGGCCTGCACGCGCGCCGCGTCCAGCGCCGCTTCGGCCTGTGCCAGCGCGTCTGCGACGTCCGGGCAATCCAGCTTCACCAGCGGCGTGCCGGCGGCCACCCGCTGGCCGGCACGCACCGGCACCGCCGCCACCGTGCCCACCACCTCGGCCGCCAGACGGGCGTGGCGGCGGGCGGCGACGCGCGCCGGCGCCTGGCGCAAGGGGTGTTCGATCACCGCCGCCAGCGGCACGGTGCGCACCCCCGGCAGCGGCGCGGCCGGGGGCGGGGGCGGCGGTTCGCCGCAGGCGGACAGCCCTGCGAGGAGCAAAACGAGCAGCGGTCGGCGCATCGGTGTCATTTCTCCGGAGCGTGGCGTTCCAGCCGGTTGTGCGGGTGCTGCGCGGTGACGGTCGCCTCCAGTTCGCCGCGGGCGAGAACGATGGCGAGCGGTGTCCCCGGCGGCGCCTGCGCCGCCTCGCGCAGGGCGGCACGCCGGCCGGCCACGAACACCGCCGCGTAGCCGCGGCGCAACGTCGCCAGCGGACCGACCGCGTCCAGGGTGTGCAGCGTCTGCTCGAAGCGGCCGCGCGCCGTCTCCAGACGGCGGCGGGCATGGCGCAGCAGGCCCCGGCGCAGCGCCGGCAGCGCGCGCCGCGCCGCGGCCAGGCGCGCGGCGAGGCGATCGGGCGTCAGCCGGGCGCGGGCGGCCTCGAGCCGCCGCCCTGCCTGCCGCAGATGGCGGCGCATCGCCCGCTGCATGCGGCCGTGCAACTCGTCGAGGCGCTGGCTGTCCTGCAACAGCCGCCGCCGCGGGTCCAGCCGCCGCAGCGCACGCTGCGCCGCGGCCAGGCGCAGCGCCGCCCGGGCGAGCCGTTCGCGCAGGCGCCGCAAGAGCCGGGCGCGGTCGGTCGCGAGCCGTTTCAGCCAGGCGGCGGCGTCGGGGCTGGCCAGTTCCGCGGCCGCCGACGGCGTCGGCGCGCGCAGGTCGGCGACGAAGTCGGCGATGGTGAAGTCGATCTCGTGGCCGACGCCGCTGACCACCGGCACGCGGGCAGGCGGCGATCGCCCGCGCCAGGCGCTCGTCGTTGAAGGCTTGCAGATCCTCCAGGTCGCCGCCGCCGCGCACCAGCAGCAGCACGTCGCAGTCGCGCCGCGCGCCGGCCGTCTCGAGCGCCGCGATCAAGGATTCGACCGCCCCCGCGCCCTGCACGCCGGCGGGGTAGATCAGCACCTCCACCGCCGGGCAGCGCCGCCGCAGCACCTGGAGCACGTCGCGCAGCGCGGCGCCGCTGGGCGAGGTGATCACCCCGATGCGGCGGGGAAAGGCCGGCAACGGCCGCTTGCGGGCGGCGTCGAACAGGCCCTCGGCCTGCAGCTTGCGCTTGAGCGCCTCGAAGGCGAGGCGCAAGGCCCCTTCGCCGAGCGGTTCCATGTGTTCGACGACCAACTGGTAGTCGCCGCGCGGCTCGTACAAGGACGGCCGCGCCCGCACCAGCACCTGTTGGCCGGCCTCGGGCGTGAAGGCGACGAGGCGGTTGCGGTGGCGGAACATCGCCGCCCGCACTTGGGCTCGGTCGTCCTTGAGGGTGAAGTACCAGTGGCCGGAGGCCGGCCGCGCCAGGTTGGACAGCTCGCCTTGCACCCACAGCGGACCGAAGCGCTCGGCGAACAGATCCGCCACCTCGCGGTTGAGCCGCGAGACGGTGTAGACGGCGTCGGTGGGCGGCGCGTCGGGCGGGGAGGGCATGGGCGCGCTCGGCGATTCGGCCGCGGTAGTATAGCGCCGGGGCCGGCGATATAATACCCGGCCCCCCGCCGGCCCCTCCGGGTGCATCGATGTTGGTCAGCGAAGACGCCCTCACTTTCGACGACGTGCTGCTGGTGCCGGCGCGTTCCGACGTCCTGCCGCGCGAGGTCGATCTGGCCACGCGCCTGACCCGCGAGATCGCGCTGAACATCCCGCTGGTGTCCGCGGCCATGGACACCGTCACCGAGGCCCGCCTGGCCATCGCCCTGGCCAGCATGGGCGGCATCGGCATCATCCACAAGAACATGCCGCCCGAGGCGCAGGCCGCCGAGGTGCGCCGCGTCAAGAAGTACGAAAGCGGCGTGGTGCGCGATCCGATCACCGTGACACCGGACACGCCGATCGCCCGCGTGCTGGAGATCACCCGCGAGAACAACATTTCCGGCGTGCCGGTGGTGGACGGCCCGCGCCTGGTGGGCATCGTCACCCGGCGCGACCTGCGCTTCGAGACCGACCTGGAACGCCCGGTGCGCGAGGTGATGACGGCGCAGGACAAGCTGGTCACCGTGCCCGAAAACGCGCCGCAGGCCCAGGTCATCGAGCTGTTGCGGAAACACCGCATCGAGAAAGTCCTGGTGGTCAACGAGGCCTTCGAGCTGCGCGGCCTGATCACCGTCAAGGACATCCAGAAAGCCAAGGACTACCCGGACGCCTGCAAGGACGCCGACGGGCGGTTGCGCGTGGGCGCCGCCGTGGGCGTCGGGCCGGGGACCGAAGAGCGGGTGGAAGCGCTGGTGGACGCCGGCGTCGACGTGATCGTCGTGGACACCGCCCACGGGCATTCCGAAGGCGTGCTCGCGCGGGTGCGCTGGCTGAAGAAAACCTACCCCGATCTGCAGGTCGTCGGCGGCAACATCGCCACCGCCGAAGCGGCGCGCGACCTGGTGGAAGCCGGTGCGGACGCGGTCAAGGTCGGCATCGGCCCCGGCTCGATCTGCACCACCCGGGTGGTGGCCGGCGTCGGCGTGCCGCAGATCAGCGCCATCCACAACGTCGCCCGCGCCCTGGAGGGCACCGACGTGCCGCTGATCGCCGACGGCGGCATCCGCTATTCCGGAGACGTCGCCAAGGCGATCGCCGCCGGCGCGCACGCGGTGATGATCGGCAGCCTGTTCGCCGGTACCGAAGAAGCCCCCGGGCGCATCGAACTCTACCAGGGGCGCTCATACAAGAGTTATCGCGGCATGGGTTCCCTGGGGGCCATGCAGCAAGGCTCCTCGGACCGCTATTTCCAGGAAGGCGAGGAAGAACTCGACAAGCTCGTGCCCGAGGGCATCGAAGGGCGGGTGCCCTACAAGGGGCCGCTGCCGGCCGTCGTCCATCAACTGCTCGGCGGATTGCGCTCGGCCATGGGTTATGTCGGCTGTCCCGACATCGAAACCATGCGCCGCAAGCCGCGTTTCGTGCGCATCAGCCACGCCGGCGTCGTCGAGAGCCACGTGCACGACGTGACCATCACCAAGGAAGCGCCCAACTACCGCACCGACCGTTTCTGATCCCCGGCGGCCCTCGATGCACAGCGACATCCACGCCGAAAAGATCCTCGTCCTCGATTTCGGCTCCCAGTACACCCAGCTCATCGCCCGGCGCGTGCGCGAGGCGCGGGTCTATTGCGAGTTGCATCCCTTCGATGTCGGCGACGAGTTCGTGCGCCGCTTCGCGCCGCGCGGCATCATCCTCTCGGGCGGCCCCGAGTCGGTGAACGAAAACCCGGATTTCCGCGCCCCGCAGGCCGTGTTCGAGCTCGGCGTGCCGGTCCTCGGCATCTGCTACGGCATGCAGACCATGGCCGCCCAGCTCGGCGGCCGGGTCGAGGCCGGCGACCGGCGCGAATTCGGCTACGCCCAGGTCCACGTGCGCGGCCACTCGCGCCTGCTGCGCGACATCGAGGACCACGCCGGCCCCGACGGCCAGGCGCTGCTCGACGTGTGGATGAGTCACGGCGACCGGGTCGCCGAACTCCCGCCCGGCTTCAAGGTCATCGCCAGCACCGAGGGCGCGCCGATCGCCGGGATGGCCGACGACGAGCGCGGCTTCTACGGCCTGCAGTTCCACCCGGAAGTCACCCACACCGCCCAGGGCGCACGCATCCTGGAACGCTTCGTGCGCGAGATCTGCGGCTGCAGCGGCAGTTGGACCCCCGGGCGCATCATCGAGGACGCCATCGAGCGCATCCGCGAGCAGGTCGGCGACGAGGAGGTCGTGCTCGGCCTGTCCGGCGGCGTGGACTCGGCCGTGGTCGCCGCCCTCATGCACCGCGCCATCGGCGAGCAGCTCACCTGCGTGTTCGTCGACAACGGCCTGCTGCGCCTGAACGAGGCCGAGCAGGTGATGAACACCTTCGCGCGCCACCTCGGCATGAAGGTCGTGCACGTCGACGCCCGCGCGCGCTTCCTCAAGGCGCTGGCCGGGGTCGAAGACCCGGAACAGAAGCGCCGCATCATCGGCAACGTCTTCGTCGACGTGTTCGACGACCAGGCCGGCCGCCTGACCCGCGCCCGCTGGCTGGCCCAGGGCACCATCTACCCGGACGTGATCGAATCGGCCGGCGCGCACACCGGCAAGGCCCAGGTGATCAAGTCGCACCACAACGTCGGCGGCCTGCCCGAGCGGATGAACCTCAAGCTCATCGAACCTTTGCGGGAGCTGTTCAAGGACGAGGTGCGCCGCATCGGCCTCGAGCTGGGTCTGCCGGCCGAACTCGTCCACCGCCACCCCTTCCCGGGGCCCGGCCTGGCCGTGCGCATCATCGGCGAAGTCACCCAGGCGCGCGCCGACCTGTTGCGCCGCGCCGACCACGTGTTCATCGAAACCCTGCGCGCCCACGGCTGGTACGACCGCGTCAGCCAGGCGTTCGCCGTGTTCCTGCCGGTCAAGTCGGTGGGCGTGATGGGCGACGGTCGCCGCCACGAGCCCGTCATCGCCCTGCGGGCCGTGGAGACGGTGGACTTCATGACCGCCCGCTGGGCGCACCTGCCCTACGAGCTCATCGACGAGGCGGCGCGGCGCATCGTCAACGAAGTGCCGGGTGTCTCCCGGGTCGTCTACGACGTCACCGGCAAGCCGCCGGCCACCATCGAGTGGGAGTGAGCCGGCCCGTCGATCCGCCCGGCGCCCCGTCGCCCGACCTGGCGCCGCCGCGCGCCGAAGACGCGCTGTTCATGCGCCGCGCCTTGGGCCTGGCGCGGCGGGCCGAGCGCCGCGGCGAGGTGCCGGTGGGGGCGGTGGTGGTGTGCGCCGGGCGGGTGGTCGCCGGCGCCCACAACGGTCCGATCGGCGCCCGTGACCCCACCGGCCACGCCGAGATCCGCGCCCTGCGGCGCGCCGCCGCCCGCCTCGGCAACTACCGCCTGCCGGGTTGCACCCTCTACGTCACCCTGGAGCCGTGCACCATGTGCGCCGGGGCCCTGGTCCACGCCCGCGTCGAGCGGGTGGTCTTCGGCGCCGCCGATCCCAAGTCGGGCGCGCTGGGCGGGGCCTACTGGCTGTTCGACCAGGCCCGCCTTCAACCACCGTTACGCGGTCACCGGGGGGGTGCTGGCCGACCCCGCCGCCCTGCTGTTGCGCGGCTTTTTCGCCGCGCGGCGCTGAATCGCGCTTTCATTTCGGCGCGAAATCGGTAAAATTCGCCCCTTGCCGCCGCGGCCCGGCCGCGGCGCTTCGGTTTTCGTGCGAGCCCAGGATACAGACAGGTATTCGGATGGTTACGATTCGTTTGTCGCGGGGCGGCAGCAAGAAGGCGCCGTTCTATCACATCACGGTCACCGACAGCCGCAGCCCTCGTGACGGGCGCTACATCGAGCGCCTCGGGTTCTACAACCCGATCGCGCGCGGCGGCGAAGAAGCCTTGCGGATCGACATGGCGCGCGCCGAGTACTGGCTGGCGCGGGGCGCCAAACCGTCCGACCGGGTGCTGAGCTTGTTCAAGCGCTACCGGAAGGACCAGGAACGCGCCGCCGCCGAGGCCCAGACGGCCGAAGCGTGATCCGCCGGCGATGGCCGGCGCCGACGCGGTGCTCGTCGGGCGCGTGGTCGGCCTGTTCGGCGTGCGCGGCTGGGTGAGGGTCGAGTCCTACACCGCGCCGCGCGAAAACATCGGCCGTTACGCGCCCTGGGAACTGCGCCTCGCGGCGCGCCGCGCGCGTTTCGAGCCGCGCGCCGTGCGCGCCCAGGGCCGGGGGCTGGTGGCCGCGCTGGTCGGGATCGACGACCGCGACGCGGCCGCGTCCTGGCTGGGCGCCGAGATCCACGTCGAGGCCGCGCGGCTGCCGCCGCCCGCGCCCGGCGAGTACTACTGGAAGGACCTGATCGGTCTGGCGGTGGTCAACCGGTCCGGGGAGCGCCTCGGCGTCGTGCGGCGCCTGCTCGAGACCGGGGCGCACGACGTGCTGGTCGTGGACGGCGAGGCGGGGGAATACCTGATCCCCTTCGCCCTCGGACGCACGGTCGACGCCGTGTCGCTCGAGGAGGGATGGATCGCCGTGGACTGGCAGGCGGATTGGCGCTGAGGGGCGCGGGGTGCGGTTCGACGTCGTCACCCTGTTTCCCGAGCTCGTCGAAGCGGTCGCCCGCCACGGCGTGGTCGGGCGGGCCCGGGAGGCCGGGCGGTTGGCGCTGGTGACTTGGAACCCGCGCGATTTCACGCGCGACAAGCACCGCACCGTCGACGACCGGCCCTACGGCGGCGGCCCGGGCATGGTGATGAAGCCCGAGCCCTTGTGTGCCTGCGTGCGTGCGGCGCGCGCCGCGGCCGGGCCGGCGCCGGTGGTCTACCTGTCGCCGCAGGGGCGGCGGCTGGCACAGGACACGGTGCGCCGCTGGGCCGCGCTGGATCGGTTGATCCTGGTTTGCGGCCGCTACGAGGGCGTGGACGAGCGGTTCATCGAGCTCGAGGTCGACGAGGAATGGTCCATCGGCGACTACGTGCTCAGCGGCGGCGAGCTGCCGGCCATGGTGGTGATCGACGCCGTCGCGCGGCTGCTGCCGGGGGTGCTCGGCGACGCCGACTCGGCCGAGCAGGACTCGTTCAGCGACGGGCTGCTCGATTGCCCGCACTACACCCGCCCCGAGGTGTTCGAGGGCCGGGCGGTGCCGGCGGTGCTGCGCTCGGGCGACCACGGCCGGATCGCCGCCTGGCGCCGCGCCGAGGCGCTGGGCCGCACCTGGCGGCGGCGCCCCGAACTGCTGGCCGGTCGTGAGCTGAGCGAAACCGACCGGCGCTTGTTGGAGGACTGGCTCGCCGCGCACGATGCGGGCGGGGAGACGGATTGAGAACCGAGGTGACGATCATGAGCGACATCATCAGGACCCTGGAAGCCGAACAGTTGCGCAGCGACCTGCCCGATTTCGCCCCCGGCGACACGGTGGTCGTGCAGGTCAAGGTCGTCGAAGGCAACCGCGAACGCCTGCAGGCTTTCGAAGGCGTCGTCATCGCCAAGCGCAACCGCGGCCTGAACTCTTCGTTCACGGTGCGCAAGATCTCGCACGGCGAGGGCGTCGAGCGCGTCTTCCAGACCCACAGCCCGCAGATCGCCTCGGTGGAGGTCAAGCGCCGCGGCGACGTGCGGCGGGCGAAGCTGTACTATCTGCGCGGCCGCACCGGCAAGGCGGCGCGGATCAAGGAAAAGCTCAAATAAGCCGCGCAGCGCCGCCGGAACCCTCAAGTCCGGCCCGCCCCGGCCGATGGTGTCGGGGTCGGGCCTCGTGCCCGGCTCATCGTTCCCCCCCTGCGCGCATTGTCACGACAATGCAGCGATTGGCGGGCGGCCCGGCCGCCCGCTTTTCTTTTGCGCCCGCCGCGTCGCCGCCCGGGTGCTCGATCCGGCCGGGGCGCGGTCGGCCCGGCGCGCCTATAATGCCCGCCCATGATGCGTTTGCCTTTCCTCTTCGGCCTGCTCGCTTGGGTCGCCGCGGCCACGGCCCCCGGCCAGCCCGCGGCCGGCCTGGCCGAGATCGAGCGCCTGGTGCGGGCCGGGGCGCCGGAGCTGGCCCTGGCGCGCCTGGACGCCCTGCAGCCGCCGGCGGCCGAGAACCCGGCCGGCTGGTGGGCGGTGGAGCGACGCCGTTGGGCGATCATGCGCCGGTGGGAGATGTGGAACGCGCTGGCCGAGCGCCTGGCCGCCCAGCCGCTGCCGCAGGACCGCGAGGCGCGCCGCGAGTGGCTGCTCGAGGCGGCCAATGCGCATCTGAACCTCGGCCAGGGGGCGGCGGCGCGGCGGGCGCTGCGCCGCTTGATCTGGCAGCCGCCGGCCCTGCACGGACCGGGGGATCTGTCCTTGTACCGCCGCCTGGTCGTCCGGGCGCATTTGACCGACGGTGCGCTCGAGGATGCGCGCCGGGCGATGCTGCGCTACGAGCAAGACCGGGGTGAGGCCGACGGCCTGTGGGCCAAGCTCGAGGCGCGCATCCTGCTCGCCTCGGGGCGGGCCGAGGAGGCGGCCGCGGTGCTGGCGCCCGACGGCGGTGACGCCGAGGCGGCCGCCCTGGCCTGGCAGGCGCGGTTGGCGGCCGGCGCCGCGCCCGGACCCATCGCCGAGGCGGCCGCGCGCGCCGCGGCCAAGGCAACGGAGGCGGCCGACCGCGCCCGCTTCTGGGCGGTGGCGGCGCACGCCGCCCAGCGTGCCGGCGACGCGCAGGGCACGCTGGCTGCGCTGGAGGCGGCGGTGGCCGATGCGCCGGCGCTGCCGACCCAGGACGCGTTGTTCCGGCTCGATGGGGATGCCTTGTGGCGCGCCTACCTCGACCAGGCGCGGGCGCTCGGCAACCGCCTGCGCTTCTTGGTCGGAGACGACGCGGCCTGGTTGGCGGAGGCCGAGCGGCAGGGCGCGACGCCCCTGGCGCGCGCCTTGTTGGCCCTGGTGATGGACCAGGGCGCCACGGAAGCGGCACGGGCCGAGGCCTGCCGGCGTTACATGGCCACGCTGTCCGACGAAACCCGGCGCATCGCCTTGCTGCGCGCCCTGTTCGTCGAGGGCGGCGAGCGATCGGTGCCGGAGCCGGCCGCCTACGCGCTGGTCGATGCGGCCCTGGCCGCGAACGACATGCCGACCGCGACGCGCCTGATGGCGAACCTGGCGCGCCCGCCGGCGGGGGCGGACGACCTGCAGTGGTCCTTGCTGCGCGCCCGGGTGCTGCTGCTGGGCGGCCGGGTGGAGGAGGGCATCGAGGCCCTCTCGGCGCTGGTCGAAGCGGTGCCGGACGACCGGGCGCGGCTCGACCGGGTCACCCAGGTGGTGTTCGACCTGCAGACGCTCGGTCGTCATCGCGAGGCGCTGGCCCTGTTCGAACGTCTGCACCAGCGGGCCGCCGATCCCGGCCTGCAGCGCGAATTGCTCTTCTGGCAGGCCGAGTCCCACCAGGCGCTGGGCGAGCCGGTCCAGGCGGCGGCGCATTACCTCGCCTCGGCGTTGTGGCTCGACGGCCGCGGCGACGATCCCTGGGGCCAGACCGCGCGTTTCCACGCCGCCGAGGCGCTGGTCGCCGCCGGCTTCCTCGGGGATGCCGAGCGGCTCTACCGGCGCCTGCTGGCGCAGACCGCCGATCCCGCGCGGCGCGCGGTGATCCGGGTGAAGTTGCAGGAGCTGTGGTTGCGCCGGCCGGCGGGCGAGGGGGCGCTCAACCGTCCTTGAGCAGAGGGGCGAGATCCCGTTCGGCCTGTTCCAGCTCGATGCCCTTGCGGCGCGCGTAGTCCTCGAGCTGGTCGCGGCCGATGCGGCCGACGCCGAAATAGCGCGCCTCGGGGTGGGCGAAGTACCAGCCGCTGACCGAGGCCGCCGGCCACATCGCCCAGCTCTCGGTGAGGGTCACGCCGATGCGCCGGTCCGGCTCGAGCAGCGCCCAGAGGGTGCGCTTTTCGCTGTGGTCGGGGCAGGCCGGGTAACCGGGTGCGGGGCGGATGCCCCGGTAGCGTTCGGCGATCAGATCCTCGTTGCTCAGGTTCTCGTCGGGCGCGTAACCCCAGAACTCGCGGCGCACCCGCTCGTGCAGCCGTTCGGCGAAGGCCTCGGCGAGGCGGTCGGCCAGCGCCTTGAGCAGGATCGCCTGGTAGTCGTCGTGGGCCGCTTCGAACTCGGCGAGCTTGTCCTCGATGCCCAGGCCCGCGGTGACGGCGAAACCGCCGAGCCAGTCGGTCACGCCCAGCTCGCGCGGCGCGACGAAATCCGCCAGGCACAGGTGGGCCCGCCCGCCGCTCTTGCGTCCCTGCTGGCGCAGGAAGTGCAGCACGGCGAGGCGTTCGCGGCGTTCGGGATCGCGGTACAGTTCGACGTCGTCACCGACCCGGTTGGCCGGCCAGAAGGCGAACACGCCTTTGGCGGTCAGCCAGCGCTCGGCGACGATGTGCTCGAGCATCGCCTGGGCGTCGGCGTACAGCCGCCTTGCGGTTTCGCCGACCACCGGGTCGTCGAGGATGGCCGGGAATTTGCCCGCCAGCTCCCAGGCCTGGAAGAACGGCGTCCAGTCGATGCGTTCGAGCAGCTCGCCGAGCGGGTAGTCGTCCAGCACCTCGGGGCCGCGCACTTTCGGCTCCGGCGGGGTGTAATTCGACCAGTCGAGCGCCGGCGCGCCGGCGCGGGCCTCGGCCAGCGGCGTCAACGCCGGCGCGCTGCCGCGCCGGCGGCGGCGCAGGGCGGCGTATTCCTCGGCGGTTTCGGCCAGGAAGCGCGCGCGCTCGGCGCCGAGCAGTTGGCCGACCACGCCGGCGGCCCGCGAGGCGTCCAGCACGTGCACCACGCCGGGCGGGTACTCGGGGGCGATCTTGACGGCGGTGTGCAGTTTCGAGGTGGTGGCCCCGCCGATCAAGAGCGGGATGTCGAAGCCGGCGCGGTGCATTTCCCGGGCGACGTGCACCATCTCGTCCAGCGAGGGGGTGATCAGGCCCGACAGGCCGATGATGTCCACCTGGTGCTCGCGCGCCGCCGCCAGGATTTTTTCGCAGGGCACCATCACGCCCAGGTCCACGACCTGGTGGCCGTTGCACTGCAGCACGACCGAGACGATGTTCTTGCCGATGTCGTGTACGTCGCCTTTGACCGTCGCCAGCAGCAGCGTGCCGCCGCTTTGCTCGCGGTCGCCCTCGCGGGTGCCGGCCGCCTCCATGTAGGGCAAGAGGTAGGCGACGGCCTTTTTCATCACCCGCGCCGACTTGACCACCTGTGGCAGGAACATTTTGCCGGCGCCGAACAGATCGCCGACCACGTTCATGCCCCGCATCAGCGGCCCCTCGATCACCTCCAGCGGATGGGCGGCGGCGCACCGCGCCTCTTCGACGTCGACCTCGATGTAACCGTCCAGCCCCTTGACCAGGGCGTATTCCAGGCGCTTTTCCACTGGCCATTGCCGCCAGGCCTCGTCCGCGGCGGCCTCGGCGCCGGCCTCCCGGCCGCGGTAGCGCTCGGCCAGGGCGAGCAGGCGCTCGGTCGCGTCCGGCCGGCGGTTGAGGATGACGTCCTCGACCGCCTCGCGCAGCTCGGCCGGCAGCGCCTCGTAGACGCCGAGCTGTCCGGGGTTGACGATGCCCATGTCGAGGCCGGCGCGGATGGCGTGATAGAGGAACACGGTGTGCAGGGCCTCGCGCACCGGTTCGTTGCCGCGGAAGGCGAAGGACACGTTGGAGATGCCGCCGGAGACCTTGGCGTGGGGCAGGGTCTGCTTGATGCGCCGCGTCGCCTCGATGAAGGCCACCCCGTAGTCGTTGTGCGCCTCGATGCCCGTGGCCACGGCGAACACGTTGGGGTCGAAGATGATGTCTTCGGCCGGGAAGCCGGCGCGCTCGGTGAGCAGCCGGTAGGCGCGGGTGCAGATGTCGACCTTGCGCTCGACGGTTTCGGCCTGACCCGCCTCGTCGAAGGCCATCACCACCAGGGCGGCGCCGTAGCGGCGCACCCGCCGGGCCTGTTCGAGGAAGGGTTCTTCGCCTTCCTTGAGCGAAATCGAGTTGACCACCCCCTTGCCCTGGATGCACTTGAGCCCGGCCTCGATGACCTCCCATTTGGAGGAGTCGATCATGACGGGCACGCGCGCGATGTCCGGTTCGCCGGCGAGCAGGAACAGGAAGCGCCGCATGGCCTCGACCGAGTCGAGCATGCCCTCGTCCATGTTGATGTCGATGATCTGGGCGCCGTTTTCCACCTGCTGGCGCGCCACCTCCAGCGCGCCCGCGTAATCGCCGGACTGGATCAGCCGCAGGAAGCGCTTGGAGCCGGTGACGTTGGTGCGTTCGCCGATGTTGACGAACAGGCTGTCCTTGCCGATGTTCAGCGGCTCGAGGCCGGCCAGGCGCAGGGCCGGTTCGAGCGCGGGCGGCTTGCGCGGCGGCTTGCCGGCCACCGCCGCGGCGATGGCGCGGATGTGTTCCGGGCCGGTGCCGCAGCAGCCGCCGACGATGTTCAGCCAGCCGGCTTCGGCCCATTCGGCGATGTGCGCGGCCATCTCTTCGGGGCCCAGGTCGTAGCCGCCGAGCTCGTTGGGCAGGCCGGCGTTGGGGTGGGCCGAGAGGGGCACGTCGATGTACTGGGCGAGCGCCTGCACGTGGGCGCGCAGCTCGGCGGGCCCCAGCGCGCAGTTCAGGCCGAAGGCCAGCGGCTCGGCGTGGCGCAGGGAATTGAAGAAGGCTTCCGGCGTCTGGCCCGTGAGGGTGCGGCCCGAGGCGTCGGTGATCGTGCCGGAAATCATCAGCGGGATGTCTTGGCCGCGCGCCTCGGCCAGGGTCTTGACGGCGTAGACGGCCGCCTTGGCGTTGAGCGTGTCGAAAACGGTTTCGATCATGAGGACATCGGCGCCGCCTTCGAGCAGGGCCGCGGCCGCTTCCTGGTAGGCCTCGACCAGCTCGTCGAAGAAAATGTTGCGTTTGCCCGGGTCTTCGACGTCCGGCGACAGGCTGGCGGTGCGGTTGGTCGGGCCGAGCACGCCCGCCACCCAGCGCGGCCGCGCCGGGTCGGCGCGCATTGCCTCGTCGGCCACCCGCCGCGCCAGCGCCGCCGCCGTCCGGTTGATCTCGGCGCACAGCGCTTCCATGCCGTAGTCGGCCATGGCCACGCGGGTGGCGTTGAAGGTGTTGGTCTCGATGATGTCCGCGCCGGCGTCCAGATAGGCGCGGTGGATGTCGGCGATCAGCTCCGGCCGGGTGAGCACCAAAAGGTCGTTGTTGCCCTTGAGCGGCCGGGGCCAGTCGGCGAAGCGCTCGCCGCGGTAGTCCGCTTCGTCGAGGCGGTGGCGCTGGATCTGCGTGCCCATCGCCCCGTCGAGCACGAGGATGCGTTCGGCGAGGGCCCGGCGCAGCAGGGTGAGGCGGTCGGCGTGGTTCATCGGCGGCCTTTCACGAAACGGCAAGTATAACAGGGCGCCGTCGCCGACCGGATTGACGGCGCCGCGCCGGCCCGCTACGGTTGCGCCGCCCCGCCGCAAGGGGCGCGAGGCCAACCGGAACGACACGGGGAAGACGCATGAATCACCATTGGAGCGCTTTGGGCCTGCTCGCGCTGGCGGCCGCCGCCGGCGCCGAACCGTTCGGCGAGCCGCCGATCGAGGTCACCGCCATGCGCGCGCCGCTGCCCGCCGAGGCCTTTCCCGGGGCCTTGCACGTGCTCGATGCGCGGACGCTCGACGAGGCCGGGATCGACCACCCCTTGGACGCCCTGCGCCTGGTGCCGGGTCTGCAGGTCGTCGATTTGTACGGCGACGGCAGCCGCGGCAGCTTCCTGCTGCGCGGCCTGGATGCCACCGGCAACGCGCTGGTGCTGGTGGACGGTCGGCCCTTGAACAACCCGGACCTGGCGCCGCCGGATCTCAACGGCCTGGCCCTGCAGGACATCGACCGCATCGAGGTGATCGAGGGCAGCGCCGCGGTGCTGTGGGGGGACCAGGCGGTCGGTGGGGTCGTCAACATCGTCACCCGACCGGCCGACACGGCGGTGGGCGAGGCGGCCTACGAGATCGGGGACTGGGGCCGCCGCGGCCTGCGCGGCCATTGGCGCGGGCCGGTCGGCGCGGGTTGGTTCGTGCGCGTGAGCGGGCTGCACCGCCGCGCCGACAATTATCGCCGGCACAACCGGAGTGAGCTGGACGCCGGCAGCCTGCGCCTGGACGCGCACTGGGACGGCGGCCGGTTCTGGCTGGCGCACGCGGTCGGCGACGACCGGGTGCAAACCCCCGGCGCGCTGCTGCCCGAGGAACTGGCCGCCGACCGGCGCCAGAGCGCGGCGGATTTCGCCAACGATTACAGCGCCCAACGGAGCGAGTCCTGGCACCTGGCCTTCGATCAGGCCTTCGGCCGCTGGCGGCTGCTGGTCGATGCCCACCATCGCCGCTTGGACGGCGAGTTCGTGCTGAGTTTTCGCGGCGCCCCGGCCGACCCGGCCGCGCCGCCGAGTCTCCAGCAGCGCCGCGTCAGCGGCCTGCAGCCGCGGCTGCTCGGCGCCTGGCCCGTGGCGCACGGTGATCTGCGCTTGATCCTCGGCGGCGACTTCGAGCGCAGCGACTACCGCCTCGCGAAGCGCATTGGGCACCCAGGACAACGACCAGGAACGCCGGGCGTTGTACGCGCAGTTGATCTGGCCGGCGCTGCCGCGGGCCGAGTTGTCCCTGGGGCTGCGCCGCGCCGCGGTCGAGAACGACTTGCGCGATCGACCGCTGTTCGGCAGCGGGGTGCCGGACGACGCCGACCTGGACGACGAGGCGACCGCCGCCGCCGTCGGGCTGGCGGTCGAGAACGGCGCCTTGCGCCACTTGTTGCGTTACACCACCCATTACCGTTTCCCGAAGGTCGACGAGCACACCGCTTCGGCGGTGGTGCCCGATTGGCTGACGGGCGAGCGCGGCGATCCCTTGCGGACCCAGACCGGCCGTTCCCTGGAGCTGGGGGTGGAGTACCGCGCCCGGGCCGCGTTCGCCCGTTTCATGCTGTACCGGTTGGAGCTGGACGACCAGATCGTCTACGACCCGGGCCGTTTCATGAACATCAACCTCGAGGCGGCGCGGCACGACGGGGCGCTGTTCGCCCTGCAGCGCCGGCTCGGCGAAGACTGGCGCCTGGATCTGGACGCCGCCTGGCTGGACGCCCGCCAGAGCGCCGGGCCCAACGCCGGCCGCAAAGTGCCGCTGGCCGCCCCGCGCAGCGCCCGGCTGGCCTTGACCTGGACGCCGGACGGCGCCACCGACGTGCAACTGGCCGGCCGCTGGGTCGACGAACGGCCGGTCGGCGGCGACGTGGACAACAGCCAGCCGCCGTTGCCGGCCCATACGGTGTTCGACCTGCACCTCGAGCGGCGCTTCGGGCCGGTCTTCGCGGCGCTGACGGTGCGCAACCTCGGCGACGAACGCTACAGCGAGATGGCCGCCGAGACCCTGCTGTTCGACCCGATCACCTTCGCCGCGACCGAGACGACCGGCTTCTACCCGGCGCCGGCGCGCAGCCTGTTCCTGGAGATCGGCACGCGCTGGCCTTGAGCCCGGGGGACTTGCGCGGTTTCACAGAGGGGGCACGGCCCGCTTGTCAGCGCCTTGCCGCGCCCCTATGCTGCCGCCGTGAACGATCGCTTGACCCGGATCACCACCGGCCGCGGGGACGACGGCTTCACGCAACTCGCCGATGGGCGCCGCGTGTCCAAGACCGACGCCCGCGTGGTCGCCCTGGGTGAGCTGGACGAGCTGAACTGCCAGCTCGGCGTGTTGCTCGCCCATCGCCTGCCCGAGGCCTTGCGCGAGGCGTTGCTCGCGGTGCAACAGGATTTGTTCGACCTGGGCGCGGCGGTGGCCGGCGGCCGCACCGGCCTGCGGGAGGGCCGCAGCGAGGCGCTCGCGGCGGCCACCGCCGAACTGGCCGAAACGCTCGGCCCGCTGCGCGAGTTCGTGTTGCCGGGCGGCGGTGCGGCGGCCGCGGCCTGCCACCTGGCGCGGGCGGTGTGCCGCCGGGCCGAGCGCGCCGTGGTGGCGTTGGGCGAGGCGGCGCCGGCGGCCGGCCGGGTGTACTTGAACCGTTTGTCCGATTGGTTGTTCCAATGCGCGCGGTGGCTCGCCGCCGAACAGCCGCAACCCTGGCGCGGGCCGGACCGCGCCCCTTGAACCGGGAGGTGCCCCCCATGTGGCGCAACACCGCTTTGTGGGCCTTGATTCTCGCCGTCGCCGTGTTCCGGCTGCTGCCGCATCCGCCGAATTTTACGCCCGTGCTGGCGCTGGCCTTGTTCGGCGGTGCCCAGTTTCGCGATCGGCTGTCGGCTTGGGCGGCGCCGCTGGCGGCGATGGGGCTCAGCGATCTGGTGCTGGGCATGCATGCGAGCTGGGCCTGGGTTTACGGCGCGTTGCTGCTCAACGTGTTTCTGGCGCGGGCGAGCTTGCGCGCGCGCCGCGGGCCGGGCCGGCTGCTGGTCGTGACCCTGTGCGGCTCGACGCTGTTCTTCCTGCTGACCAACTTCGGCGCCTGGGCGACCCTGCCGCAGCTCTACGGGCGCGACGCGGCGGGCCTGCTCGAGGCCTATGTCGCGGGGTTGCCGTTCTGGCGCAACGCCCTGGCCGGCGATCTGGTCTTCACCTTCGCCTTGTTCGGCCTCTGGCACGCCGCCGAGCGGCGCTGGCCGGTGCTGGCCGGCGGGCGGACGGCGGCCCTCGCGTCCTGACGGCTCGCTTTTTCTTTCACGGAGGAGGTTTCCCCATGCACCCTGTCGTCTGCAGAATCACCGTCGTCGGTGCGCTCGCCGCGCTCGCGGCCTGCACCACCGTCAACCCCTACACGCGCGAACAGCAAACCGCCAAGGCCACCAGCGGTGCGGCGGTCGGCGCGGTGGTGGGGGCCATCGTCGGCATCGCCACCTCCGACAACAAGAAGGAACGCAAGAAGCGCGCCCTGCGCGGCGCCGGCATCGGCGCGCTCACCGGCGCCGGGGTGGGCTACTACATGGACGTGCAAGAGGCCAAGCTGCGCCAGCAACTCGAGGGCACGGGCGTGAGCGTGACCCGCGACGGCGACAACATCATCCTCAACATGCCCGGCAACATCACCTTCGACGTGGACAGCAGCCAGGTCAAGCCGGAGTTCATCCCGGTGCTGGAGTCGGTGGCCCTGGTGCTCAAGGAATACGAGAAGACCATGATCGAGGTCGCCGGCCACACCGACAGCACCGGTTCGGACCGCTACAACCAGCTCTTGTCACAGCAGCGCGCCCAGGCGGTGGCCGACGTGCTGGTGCGCTTCGGCGTCAACCCGGTGCGCATGGACGTGGTCGGCTACGGCGAAACCCGCCCCATCGCCTCCAACGCCACGCCCCAGGGGCGCGCGCAGAACCGCCGCGTCGAGCTGATCCTGCTGCCCTACGTCGAAGAACGTTGAGGGCCCGCTGCACCCGGGGCGCCCCGGCGCCCCGGGTGCAGCCCACATTCCTTCGTTTCCGGGTTTTCCCACCACCAGCGGCCGGCGCGGATGTCTTCGCCGGGGGTGATGGCGCGCGTGCACGGCGCGCAGCCGATGCTCGGATAGAAGCGGTCGTGCAGGACGTTGTAGGGCACCTCGCGGCTGCGGATGTAGTGCCAGACTTCTTTTTCGGACCAGTCGACCAGCGGGTTGACCTTGATCATCCCGTGCACCGGGTCGTGCTCGATCGCCTGCAGGTCGGCGCGCGTGATGGACTGGGCGCGCCGCTGGCCGGTGATCCAGGCGTCGTAGCCGGCCAGCGCCCGCTTGAGCGGTTCGACCTTGCGGATCCGGCAGCAGGCCTTGCGCAGCTCGACGCTGCGGTAGAAGGCGTTCACGCCGTGTTCGCGCACGAAGGCCTCGACCTGCGCCGTGTCCGGGAAGTATAGGGGGATGCGCCGGCCGTAATGCGCCTCGACCCGGTCCATGAGGGCGTAGGTCTCCTCGGGCAGGCGGCCGGTGTCCAGGCTGAACATGTCCACCTGCGGGTAGTGGCGGAACAAGAGGTCGGTGAGGACCATGTCCTCGGCGCCGAGGCTGTTGGCGAAGACCACGCGCGCGTGTTCGGCCAGGGCCCGGTCGAGGATGCGGCGGGTGTCGTCCAGCCGCGCGCGCACGGCCTGTTCGAGGGCGTCGTCGTTCATCGTCTCGTCCTTGGCAGGGGGGCTCATCGTAAGGGAATTTCGTCATTTCAAAAAGTAATGTATTTTCATTTTTTTATGGCGCCCGGATATAATGAGCGCCCCCGCCGCGGAAGCCGCCCATGAAGCTGCAACAACTGCGTTTCCTGGTCGCCATCGCCAAGCACGGCCTGAACATTTCCGAGGCCGCCGAGCATCTGCACACCTCGCAGCCGGGGGTGAGCAAGCAGCTCAAGCTGCTCGAAGAGGAACTCGGGCTGGAGTTGTTCACCCGCAGCGGCAAGCACCTGAGCCGCATCACCCCGGCCGGGCAGCAGATCATCGCCCGCGCCGAGGTCATCCTCAACGAGGTGGCGAACATCAAGCGCCTGGCCCAGGAATTCCGCAACGAGCGCCAGGGGCGGCTGGACATCGCCACCACCCACACCCAGGCCCGTTACACCCTGCCCGAGGCGGTCAAGCTGTTCCGCGAGGAGTACCCGGAGGTGGAGCTGCATTTCCACCAGGGCACGCCCCGCTTGATCTCGGAGATGGCGGTGTCCGGCGACGTCGATTTCGCCGTCGCCACCGAGGCGCTGGCCCTCTACCGCGACCTGGTGATGATGCCGGCCTACCGCTGGAACCGCTGCGTGGTCGTGCCGCCGGGCCACCCGCTGACCCGCCTGGAGCGGCTGACGCTGGAGGCCCTGGCCGAGCAGCCGATCGTGACCTACGTCGAGGGGCTGACCGGCCGCGGCCAGATGGACCGCGCCTTCGAGGCGGCGGGCTTGAAGCCCAACCTGGTGTTCACCGCCACGGACGCCGACGTGATCAAGACCTACGTGCGCCTGGGCCTCGGGGTCGGCGTGATCGCGCGCATGGCCTACGTCGAAGCGCTGGACGCCGACCTCGTCAAGATCGACGCCGGCCACCTGTTCGAGCCCAGCGTCACCAAGATCGCCTTCCGCCGCGGCACCTATCTGCGCCGCTACATGTACCGCTTCATGGAGCTGTTCGCCCCGCATCTGACGCGCGAACGGGTGGACGCGGCGGCGCGCTGCCGCAGCCAGCAGGAAGTGGACGCGCTGTTCGCCGACGTGGTGCTGCCGGAACGTTGAGGCGCGCCGGCGGCGCTCAGCGCGCCCAGGCGGTCGCCGGGCCGTCGGCGGCCGGCTGATAGGTGTAGGGAAAGTCCTCGAAGGCGGCCAGCGCGGCCTCGACGTCCTGGCCCGGCGCCAGCTCGAAGGCGTCGAAACCGCAACGCGCCATGAAAAAGAGCTGGTCGCGCAGCACGTCGCCGACGGCGCGCAGTTCGCCCTGGAAACGATGGCGCTCGCGCAGCAGCCGCGCGTAGCTGTAGCCGCGGCCGTCGCGGAAGGTCGGGAACTCGATGGCGATCAGCGCCAGCCGGTCCAGGACGTCGAGCACGGGCTCGAGGCCGCAGTGCGGGCCGATGCGCACGCCCAGGGAGCCCGGGCGCGCCAGCCACAGGGCGCGTTCGGCCTCGAAGCGTTCGGCCGGGACGATGACGGCCCGTTCCGGTTCGGGCGGCGGCTCGTCCGCGCCCAGGCTGTGCCACGGATCCTCGGCGACCGGGCGGCGGTCTTTGATCAAGCGGCTCATGCGGCGCTCTCCACGGCGCCGTAGACGGCCTGCTTGAAGGGCTCGGACCCCAGGCGCCGGCAGGTGTCGATGAAGCGCTCGCCGTCGCGGCGCTCGCGCAGGTAGACCTCGAGGATGCGGCCGACGGCGTCGGCGACCTCGGCCTTGGGCACGGCGCGGCCCAGGATGCGCCCGAGCGAGGCGTCGTGGCTGGAGGCGCCGCCGACCTGGATCTGGTAGACCTCTTCGCCCTTCTTGTCCACGCCGAGAATGCCGATGTGGCCGACGTGGTGGTGGCCGCAGGCGTTGATGCAGCCGGACATGTTCAGGCGGATCTCGCCCAGATCGTACAGGTAGTCGAGCTCGTCGAACTTGGCCTGGATCTGCTTGGCGATGCTGATCGAGCTGGCGTTGGCGAGCGCGCAGTAGTCCAGCCCCGGGCAGCAGATCATGTCGGTGAGGGTGCCGATGTTGGCGCAGGCCAGGCCGAGCGCGTCCAGGGCCTTGAACAGCGCATACAGGTCGGCCTCGCGCACGTCGGCCAGCAGCAGGTTCTGGGTGTGGGTCACGCGCAGCTCGCCGAAGCTGTAACGGTCGGCCAGATCGGCGACGGCGTCCATTTCGTCGGCGGTCATGTCGCCGGGGGTGCGGCCGTAACCCTTGAGGCTGACGAACACCGCGCGGTAACCGGGCACCTTGTGCGCCACCGTGTTGTGGCGGTACCAGAGCGCGAAGTTGCGGTCGGCCTCGAGCAGCGCCGGATCCAGCGGCGGCGCATCGCGCTCATGGGCCGGCGGGGCGAAAAAGGAGCGGAAGTGCGCGATGCGCTCGGGATCGAGGCGCAGCGCGGCGCGGTCCATCTTCGACCATTCGTCTTCGACCTGCTCGCGGAAGCGATCCACGCCCAGGGCGTTGACGAGGATCTTGATGCGCGCCTTGAAGATGTTGTCGCGTCGGCCGTAGAGGTTGTAGACGCGCAGGATCGCTTCCAGGTAGGACAACAGGTCCGCCTTGGGCAGAAACTCGCGCACCGTTTCGGCGAGGATCGGCGTGCGCCCCAGCCCGCCCCCGACCAGCACCTTGAAGCCCACTTCGCCGGCCTCGTTGCGCACCAGGTACAGGCCGATGTCGTGGATCTTCACCGCGGCGCGGTCGTTCGGCTCGGTGCCGCTCACGGCGATCTTGAACTTGCGCGGCAGATAGGAGAATTCCGGGTGGAAGCAGGCCCATTGGCGGATGATCTCGCAATAGGGCCGCGGGTCTTCGACCTCGTCGGCGGCGACGCCGGCCAGGTGGTCGCTGGTGACGTTGCGGATGCAGTTGCCACTGGTCTGGATGGCGTGCATCTGCACGGTCGCCAGCTCGGCCAGGATGTCCGGCACGTCCTCGAGCCGGGGCCAGTTGAACTGGATGTTCTGGCGGGTGGTGAAATGACCGTAGCCCTTGTCGTAGCGGCGGGCGATCTCGGCCAGCTTGCGCAACTGGCGGCTGGCGAGCAGGCCGTAGGGGATGGAAATGCGCAGCATCGGCGCGTGCCGCTGGATGTACAGCCCGTTCATCAGGCGCAGCGGCCGGAACTGCTCTTCGCTGAGCTCGCCGGCGAGGAAGCGGCGCGTCTGGTCCCGGAACTGGGCGACGCGCGCCTCGATCATGCGCTGGTCGATGTCGGTGTAACGGTACATGAGTTTCGAACCCCTCTGGGCCGGCCCGGCACTATAACAAAGCCGCCTGCGGCCAGAAAGACGAAATCCGCATGAGCTTATGATCTCATCCGGTGCCGCCGAAGCCGAACACCAGGGTGATGCGGGTGGTGCGGTCGGTCTTCAGGATCTCGACGGCGGGGTCGGCGCTGGGCGGCGGGTCCGAGTTGTGCTTGATGCCGTGGCTGACCTCCAGCGCCAGATGGCTGTTGACGGCGACCTTCAGGCCGAAGGTCAGTTCCGAGGCGGTGTTGCGTTCGCTGGCTTCGACCAGCAGGTCCTGGAACCATTGCGCGTCGGCGCCCAGCTGCAGGTCGTGGTGCTGGGCGAGGCGCCAGATCGTCTCGGCCTGGGTGGGGCCGGTGTCGGCCGGCCGGTTCTGCCGCCGCCCGGCGCCCAGTTCCACGTCCAGGTGCTGGGTGTCGCGGTCGATCAGGTGCCAACCCAGACCGGTGGTGAGCGAGGCCTGGTAGTCGAAGCCGTCGAAGCGGTCGTCGTCGTAGCGCGCCGACACGAAGGCGTAATGCCAGTGGCTGTAGCGGTACTCGGTTTTGGCGGTGAAGAGATAGCGCTCGGCGGTGATCGTCGCGCGCTCCTCGACGCGCTTCATGGTCAGGCCCAGGCGGTGCGACCAGCCGCCGTGGAGGCGGCTCAGGTCGAACTTGCCGTTGACCGAGGCGTTGTCGCTGTTGCCGCGGTTGACGATCCAGCCGAGGCCCCCTTGCCCGGTCCAGCTCGGCGCCGTGTCGGCGGCCTGGGCGGGCGCGGTCTCGGCGGAAGCGGTCTCGGCGGAAGCGGTCTCGGCGGAAGCGGTCTCGGCGGGCGCGGTCTCGGCGGGCGCGGTCTCGGGCGGGCGGCGGGTCTCGGCGGGCGGGCGGCGGCCTCGGCGGGCGCGGCCTCGGCGGGCGCGGTCTCGGCGGGCGCGGTCTCGACGGGCGCGGTCTCGGCGGAAGCGGTCTCGGCGGAAGCGGTCTCGGCGGAAGCGGGCAGGACCAGGAGGGACAGAGCGAAGGCGACGGCGGTCGCGGCCGGGCGGCGGCGCGGCATGGTGGTACTCCAGGACTTGATCACGAGGGGGGCGCACAGTTTACCATCGCCCCGGCGGGCGCCGTGTCCGGCGCCGCCCCCTGCAGAGGACCGCACTTTGCATCAGACCGATGACCCGCGCCTGGCGCGCATCGCCGAGTTGTTCACCCGGCACATTCCGCACGGCCGCTTTCTCGGCCTCGAGGTGTTGCGGTTGGCCGCCGGGCGGGTGCGGTTGCGGGTGCCGGATCGGCCCGCCTGGCTGGGCAACGCGGCGCTCGGTTTGTGGCACGGGGGGGTGATCACCAGCGCCATCGACAGCGCCTGCGGCATGGCGGCCCTCGGCGTGGTGGCCGCGGAGGAGCGGGTGGTGACCCTGGATCTGCGGGTCGATTATCTGCGCCCGGCGGTGGGCGGCGCGCCGCTCTACGTCGAGGCGCGCTGTTACCGGCTCACCCGGCCGGTGGTGTTTTTGCGGGCA
Source organism: Gammaproteobacteria bacterium (assembly GCA_026004975.1). Lineage (GTDB taxonomy): Bacteria > Pseudomonadota > Gammaproteobacteria > HTCC5015 > HTCC5015 > BPKE01. The sequence continues at coordinate 120,896 of BPKE01000002.1, read as the reverse complement.
CGCGCCTGGCAGCGCCGCGACAAGCCGGTGGCGGCGGCGGTGGCGACCTTCATGCGCTTGCCGGCGGCGAGCGAGCCGAGCGAGAGCGAGGCGCAGGAATGGCGGACCTGAGCGCCGCGGCGTGGGCGGCGGCGCTGGCCGCGCTGGAGCGGGACGGCGACGACCGGGCGTTGCTCGCCCAGGTGCCCTACGCGCAGGCGCTGGGTCTGCGTATCCGCACGACGCCGCAGGGGCGGTGCTATCACATGCCTTACGCCGAACACCTGCTCGGCAACCCCCAGCGCCCGAGCCTGCACGGCGGCGCCCTGGCCGGGTTTCTGGAGAGCGCGGCGCTGCTGGAGGTGATCGTGCGCCACGCCCAGCGCCGGGTGCCCAAGCCGGTGGATTTTTCGATCGACTATCTGCGCCGCGCCACGGCCGCCGAGTGCGTGGCCCGCGTCGAGGTGGTGCGGGAAGGACGGCGGGCGGTGCTGGTGCGGGCGGATTGCCACCAGGGCCGGCCCGAGAACCTGGTGGCGCAGGCGCGGGTGCATCTGCTGTTGGAGGCGCCGGAGTGAACGGACCCGAGATCGCGGTGATCGGCGCCGGGGTGGCGGGGCTCGGTTGCGCGCTGGCCTTGTCGCGCGCGCAGGCGGCGGTGACCGTCTACGAGGCCGACGGCGTGCCCGGCGGGCGGCTCGGCGGGCGGGTGGTCGACGGCTGCCATTTCGACGTCGGCGCCCAGTACTTCACGGCCCGCAGCGCGGCGTTCGGCCGCCAGGTCGAGGCCTGGCGGGCACAGTGGCTGGTGGAACCGTGGCAGGCCTGGCTGGTGGATCTCGAGCAAGGCCGGGCGTTGTCGCGGGAGGACGGCGTGACGCGCTACGTCGGCCGACCGCGGATGGCCGCCGTGGTCGAGGACATGGCGGCGCTGTGCCGGGTGCGCTACGGCACCGCGGTGGCCCGCCTGGCGGCGCGTCCGGGCGGCGGCTGGCGCCTGCTGGCCGAGGACGGCGGCCTGCTCGGCGAGGCCGATCGGGTGCTGTGTGCGACGCCGGCGCCGGAGGCGGCGCGGCTGTTGGAGGTCCGTCCGGCGCTGGCTGCGGCGGCGGCGGCCGCGGTCTGCGCGCCGTGCTGGGCGGTGCTGCTGGGCTTCGAGGACCCGCCGCCGCTGGGCTTCGATGGGGCTTTCGTGGTCGACCCGGTGGTGACGTGGATGGCGCGCGAGAACAGCAAGCCGGAGCGCGACACCGGCGGCCTGGACGCCTGGGTCGTGCACGCCGGCCCGGAATGGAGCGAGGCGCAGGCGGGCTCGGAGGCCGGCTCGGTGGTCGAGGCCGTGCTGGCGGCGGCGGCCCGCGCCTGCGGCCGGGCGCTGCCCGTGCCGGCGCTGGCCGAGGCGCTGTTCCTGCCCGCCGCACGGGTGGTGTCGCCCTTGGGCGAACCCTGCTTGTTCGACGCCGAAGCGGGCCTGGGGGCTTGCGGCGACTGGTGCTTGGGGGCGCGGGTCGAGGACGCTTTTCTGAGCGGCTTGGCGCTGGCGGCGAGGGTGATCGCCGATGCCGGTTGAGGAGGCGGGCCAGCGGCTGGACAAATGGTTGTGGGCGGCGCGGCTGTTCAAGACGCGCAGCCTGGCGGCCGCCGCGATCGACGGCGGCCACGTCTGGTGCAACGGCCAGCGCGTCAAGCCGGCCCGGCGGGTGCGCCCCGGCGACCGCTTGCGCCTGCGCAAGGGGCCGTATGAAATGGAGATCGAGGTGCTCGGTCTGTGCGCCCAGCGCCGGCCGGCGGTCGAGGCGCAGGCCTTGTACCGCGAGAGCGAGGCGAGCCGCCGGGCGCGCGAGGCGCTGGCCGAGCAGCGGCGCATGGCGGCGGCGCAGGCGCCGTCGCGGCGGCCGGACAAGCAGGGCCGCCGGCGCCTGCAGCGCATCAAGCGCGGCCAGGGTTGAACTCCGGAGGCGGGTGGATGCCACGCAAGGGACGGGTCCGGATCGTGTATTGCTGCCAGTGCCGCTGGCTGCTGCGTGCGGCCTGGATGGCGCAGGAGTTGCTCGTGACCTTCGAGGATCTGCTCGAGGAGGTCGCGCTCGCGCCCGGCACCGGCGGCGTGTTCGACATCGAGCTGGACGGCGAGACGCTGTTCTCGCGCCGGCGCGACGGCGGTTTCCCGGAGCTGCGCGCGGTCAAGCAGGCCCTGCGCGACCGCCTGGACCCGGACCGCAGCCTCGGCCACAGCGATCGGCCCACGGGTCGGGGACCGGCCGATGCGGGAGGCGGGCCGCCGGCCGTGGGTTGAACCACGCCGGTGGGGGGTGTGCCCGCCGCCGGTGCTCGTGCATGGGGAGGTCGAAGTGAAAAAGATCGAGGCGATCATCAAGCCGTTCAAACTGGAAGACGTGCGCGATGCGCTGTCCGACGTCGGGGTGGCCGGCATGACGGTGACCGAAGTGCGCGGCTTCGGCCGCCAGAAGGGCCACGCCGAGGTTTATCGGGGTGCGGAGTACGTGGTCGATTTCGTACCGAAGATCAAGGTCGAAGTGGTCGTGCCGGACCGATTGGTGGACGCCTGTGTGGAGAAGATCCGGGCGGCGGCCTGCACCGGCAAGATCGGCGACGGCAAGGTGTTCGTCACCCCGGTGGAGCGGGCGGTGCGCATCCGCACCGGCGAGGTGGACGACGAGGCGCTGTGAGCCGGCGCGGCGCCGGCCCCGGTGACCGGTGGCGCGCCGCCGTGGACTTCCCGGGCGCGGGCGTCGCCGAGGGGCGTTTCGTTCAGCGACCCAGGGCGAGCAGGGCGAGGAGGGCGGCGAGCAGCCAGCCGGCGAGGGCCGCGAGTTGCCAGAAACGCAGGGGATCACGCTCGAGCAGGGGCGTGTGGCCCGCCTCGAGCAGGGCCGGGTTCGGCCGGCCGAGGTCGAGCAGCAACGCCTCCGGGGTTTCGTAACGGCGGTCGGGGTTCTTGTCCACGGCCTTGCGCAGGGCGGCGTCCACCCAGGGCGGCAGTTCGGGCACGCGGCCGCGGGCGCTGCGGTAGTCGCGGCGGCGCAGGGTCTCGAGGCGGTCGATTTCACCGTAGGGCAGGGCGCCGGTGAGCAGCTCGTAGGCGATCACGCCGAAGGAATACAGGTCGCTGCGCGGATCGCCCGCCGCCCCGGCGATGCGTTCCGGGGCGCTGTAGTTGTAGGTGCCGGCGGCGCCCGCGGGGCGGCCCGCCTCGGCCAGCGCCGGCACGTACACCGAGCCGAAGTCGATGATGCGCAGGGTGCCGTGCGCGTCGACGAGCAGGTTCTCGGGCTTGAGGTCGCCGTGCACCATCTCGAGCTTGTGGAAGGCGTTCAGGCCGCGGGCGAGCTGGCCGAGCAGATCGCGCGCCTCGTCCAGGGTGGCGCGGCCGCGGTCGTCCAGCCATTGGCGCAGGCTGCGGCCGGTGTGGTATTCGCTCAGGTGATAGAGGGCGCTGCGCGGCTGCGGCGGGTCGACGATGCGCAACACGTGCGGGTTGTCGATGCGCCGCCCGGCCCATTCCTCGTCGAGGAACTGCCGCAAGGCGACCGGGTCGTCGGCGGCGTTCGGGGAGGGGCATTTCATCACCCGCGGTTCGGGCCAGGTGGGGTGGTGCACCAGGTAGACCTGGCTGCGCGGGCTGGCGTGCAACTCGCGCAGCACGGTCAGCCCGTCCAGGCGCTGGCCCGGCCGCAGCGGCGGCGGCACCGGCAGCGCCGCGGGGCCGGCGCGTGGATCGACGTCCCGTTCCGGCAGCGCCAGGACGCGCAACACCTGGCAGCTCGCGTTGTCTTCACCGCCGCGCGCCAGCGCCGCTTCGACGATCGCGCGCGCGGCCCGCTCCGGGTCGTCCTCGGCGCGCAACAGCGCCGCGAGCGTGTCGTCGTCGAGCACGCCGTGCACGCCGTCGCTGCTGAGCAGGAAAAGATCGCCTTCGCACAGCGGCTCGACGCTGCAGTCGATTTCCAGCGCCGGTTCGGCGCCCATGGCGCGGGTCAGCACGCGGCGCTTTCCCATGCGCCGCGTGTGGTCGCGGGTGAGCGGCTGCAGGCGGCCGTCGCGCAGGCGGGCGATGCGGGTGTCGCCGATGTGGAACAGCCAGGCGTGGCGCCCTTTCAGGATCAACAGGCTGAGGGTCGTGAGCCATTGCGCGGCGGCGGGATCGTCGCCGCGCCGGTGCAGCCAGCGGTTGAGCGCGGCGAGCACGCGGCCGGCGGCGGTCTTCGTGCTCCAGCTCTCGGGCGTGGCGTAGTAGTCGGCGAGGAAGCCGCGCACGCAGGCCTCGCTGGCCTCGCGGCCCGCGCCGGCCGCGAACACGCCGTCGGCGACCAGGGCGGCCACCCCGCGCCGCTCCAGCGCTTCGTCGTCCGGCAGGCGGATGCCGCAGCAGTCTTCGTTGTAGGGGCGGCGGCCGGGATGGGTGTATTGCCCGGCCGCCACCCGCAGGCGTTTTTCCATGTCGGCGATTGAGCCGCAAAGGCGCGGCCGGGGCAAGCCCGGCCGCGCCGGCGTTCATCCGACTTCGATCATCTGCACGGTGCCGTCGGGCAGCACCTCGGCGGTGTGGCCGCGCGGTTCGCGCAGCAGCACGATGACCAGGAACAGCGCGACCAGGGCGCTGGCCGCGATCACCAGGAAGAAAGTCGAGGCGTCGACGAAGGACAACGTCGTGAGGTAGATCACCGCGCCGACATTGCCGTAGGCGCCGGTCATGCCGGCGATCTGGCCGGTCAAGCGCCGCTTGACCAGCGGCACCACGGCGAACACGGCGCCCTCGCCGGCCTGGACGAAGAACGAACACAGCATGGTCGCCGCCACCGCCGCCCACAGCGGCCAGCCCGCGTCGATGTGGCTCATCAGGAGATAACCGAAGCCCAGGCCGATCAGCAGCACGATCAACGACAGGCGCCGGCCGATGCGGTCGCTGATCAGGCCGCCGCTCGGTCGCGCCAGCAGGTTCATGAAGGCGAAGCCGGAGGCGAGCAGGCCGGCCTGGACCTGGCTGAGCCCCGCAAACGTGTCCAGGAAAAACAGCGGCAGCATGGAGACGACGGCGAGCTCCGAGCCGAAAGTGACGAAGTAGGCGACGTTCAACACCGCCACCTGCGAGAACGCGTAGCGGTCGTGTTCCGGCACCGGGCGGCGGAAGATTTCGCGGTTGACCTGCCAGGCGCGCAGCACCTGCGCGGCGAGCAGCGCCGTCAGACCCAGCGCGATCAGCCAGACCGCGGTCGTGCCGAGCAAGCCGAGCTGCGAGGGCGACAGCTTCCAGGTCAGCACGCCGAGCGCCGCGTACAAGGGCAGGTTCATGAGCAGGTACAGGACGAAGTCGCCGGGGCTGCTCACCTCCATGGCGCCGTTGCGCTTGGGTTTGAAATAGGTCGACCCCTTGGGGGTGTCGCGGGCGACCAGGAAATAGAACAGGCCGTAGACGATCGCCAGGACGCCGCTGGCCGCGATCGCCCAACGCCAGCCGTTCTCGCCGCCGAACCACAGCGCCACGGCCGGCAGGGTCATCGCCGCGGCGGCCGAACCGAAGTTGCCCCAGCCGCCGTAGATGCCCTCGGCCAGGCCGACCTGTCTGGCCGGGAACCACTCGCCGATCATGCGGATGCCGATGACGAAACCGGCGCCGATGAAGCCGAGCAGGAAGCGCGTCAGCGCCAGGGTGGTGTAATCGTCGGCGAAAGCGAACGGCAAGCACAGCCCACCGCCGGCCACGAGCAGCGTGGAAAACACCCGGCGCGGCCCGTACAAGTCGACCAGCATGCCGATGACGATGCGCGCCGGGATGGTCAGCGCGACGTTGAGGATCAGCAGCGCCTTGATCTCCTGGTCGCTCAAACCGAGCGCCTCGCGCATCGAGGCGAGCAGGGGGGCGTGGTTGAACCACACGAAGAAGCAGATGAAGAAAGCGATCCAGGTGAAGTGCAGCATGCGGATCTTCGGATCACTCATCTCGAGCAGATCGAGGTGCCCGGCCATCGCGAACTCCTTGAGGGTGAGGTGTCGATACGCGAGCACCTCGAGCAAGGGCCGTGCCACGAGGGCGGCCGCGCGTCGTGGCGGCGTCCGCCTTGCGGTGTGTGTCGTGATGGTGCAGCGGCGTGCGTCGTTGCACCGTAAAGCGGCATTCGATGCCGTAAAACGCGCCCGAAACCCAGCGACGGCGCGGATGACGCGCTTGGCACGCCGCTTGCTGAGATGGGGGCGCAACCCATCCACGAACAGGCGGAGAAATCGATGGTGGGCACGGACAAACCGGTGCTGGTGGTGGTCGGGAACGGCATGGTCGGCCACCGTTTCGTGGAGAGCCTGGTCGAGCTCGGCGGCACCGACCGCTACCGGGTGGTGGTGTTCGGCGCCGAGCCGCGGCCGGCCTACGACCGGGTGCACCTGTCGGAGTTCTTCAACGGCAAGCGCGCCGAAGATCTGGCCCTGGCCGACGCCGACGATTACGCGCGCAACGGCGTCGAATTGCACCTGAACGATCCGGTCGAACACATCGACCGCGAGGCCCGCTGCGTGACCGCGCGCAGCGGCCTGCGCCTGCGCTTCGACAAGTTGGTCCTGGCGACCGGGTCTTATCCCTTCGTGCCGCCGATCGAGGGCAACGACCGCCCGCATTGCCACGTCTATCGCACCATCGAAGACCTCGAGGCCATGGCGGCGTCGGGGCGGGTGTCGCGCCGCGGCGTGGTGGTCGGCGGCGGCCTGCTCGGCCTGGAGTGCGCCAACGCCTTGAAGCACATGGGGCTCGAGGTGCACGTCGTCGAATTCGCGCCGCAGTTGATGGCCGTGCAGCTCGATCCTGGCGGCGGGGCGATGTTGCGCCGCAAGATCGAAAAACTCGGCGTGGTCGTTCACACCGGAAAGAACACCCAGCGCATCGTCGACGGTGAAAGCCACCGCCATCGCATGGTGTTCGCCGACGGCGAAGCGCTGGAAACCGACATGATCGTCTTCTCGGCGGGGATCCGCCCGGCCGATCGCCTCGCCCGCGAAGCGGGGCTGGCGATCGGCGGGCGGGGAGGTGTCGTCATCGACGACCATTGCCGCAGCAGCGACGCCGACATCTACGCCATCGGCGAATGCGCGTCCTGGAACGAGCGCGTTTTCGGCCTGGTCGCGCCCGGCTACCAGATGGCCAAGGTCGCGGCCGCGCACCTGTGCGGCGCGGGGGATCTGCGCTTCACCGGCGCCGACATGAGCACCAAGCTCAAGCTGATGGGGGTCGACGTGGGTTCGATCGGCGACGCCCACGGCCGCACCCCCGGCGCCCGCGTCTACAGCTATTGCAACGAGCCCGAGGAGATCTACAAGCGCCTGGTGGTCAGCGAGGACGGCAAGCGCCTGCTCGGCGCCGTGCTGGTCGGCGACGCGTCCGATTACGGCACGCTGTTGCAGACGATGCTCAACGGTCTGCCGCTGCCCGAACAGCCCGACACCTTGATCCTGCCGCGGCGCGGCGGTGCGGCGCCGGCCGCCGGGGGCGTGGACGCCCTGCCGGAGTCGGCGCAGATCTGTTCCTGCCACGACGTCAGCAAGGGCGCGCTGTGCCGCGCGATCGCCGAGGGCCACACGACGGTGGCCGACCTCAAGGCCTGCACCAAGGCCGGCACCGGTTGCGGCGGCTGCGTGCCGCTGATCACCGACCTGCTCAAGAGCGAGCTCGAGCGCCAGGGCATCGAGGTGAGCAACGACCTGTGCGAACATTTCCCCTACACGCGCCAGGCGCTCTACCACATCGTGCTGGTCGAGAACATCAAGACCTTCGACGAGCTCATCGCCCGCCACGGACGCGGTCTCGGTTGCGACATCTGCAAGCCGGCGGTGGCCTCCATCCTCGCCTCGGCGTGGAACGAGTACATCCTGGACAAGCGCCATGCGCCCTTGCAGGACACCAACGACTACTTCCTGGCGAACATGCAGAAGGACGGCACGTACTCGGTGGTGCCGCGCGTGCCGGGCGGCGAGATCACGCCCGACAAGCTGATCGCCATCGGCCGGGTCGCCAAGAAGTACAAGCTCTACACCAAGATCACCGGCGGGCAGCGGATCGACCTGTTCGGCGCCAAGCTGCACCAGTTGCCCGACATCTGGCGTGAATTGATCGAGGCGGGCTTCGAGACCGGCCATGCCTACGGCAAGGCGATGCGCACGGTGAAATCCTGCGTGGGCAGCACCTGGTGCCGCTACGGCGTGCTGGACAGCGTGGGCATGGCGATCCGCCTGGAGCATCGCTACAAGGGCCTGCGCGCGCCGCACAAGCTCAAGTTCGCGGTGTCCGGCTGCACGCGCGAGTGCGCCGAGGCGCAGTGCAAGGACGTCGGCGTCATCGCCACCGAGAACGGCTGGAACCTCTACGTCTGCGGCAACGGCGGCATGAAGCCGCGGCACGCCGATCTGTTCGCCACCGGCTTGGACGACGAGACGCTGATCAAGTACATCGACCGCTTCCTGATCTTCTACGTGCGCACCGCGGACCGCTTGCAGCGCACGGCTCGCTGGCTCGAATCCCTGGAGGGCGGTCTGGACTACCTCAAGTCGGTGATCATCGACGATGCGCTGGGCATCTGCGAGGAGCTGGAACGCCAGATGCAGCACATCGTCGAGACCTACGAGTGTGAATGGAAGAAGACGCTCGAGAGCCCGGAAGCCCTCAAGCGTTTCCGGACCTTCGTCAACAGCGACGCCGACGACGACACCGTCGTGTTCGTCGAGGAACGCGAGCAGATCCGCCCGGCGACGCGCGAGGAGAAAGATCCGCTTTTACCAAATGCGCCGCACGGCGTGACTCTGGAAGAGGAGGTGATGCCCATGTACCTGACGGAGAGGATCGAAACCGCGCCTGCCGCGCGCGAGATCGAACGCGACGAGTGGCTTCCGGTGTGCCGGCTCGAGGAACTCGACCCCGGCCTCGGCGTGCGGGCGCTGGTGGACGGCGAGCAGGTGGCCTTGTTCCGCCTGGCCGCCAACGACGAGGCGGTGTACGCCATCGGTGCCGTCGACCCCTTCAGCGGCGCGGCGGTGCTGTCGCGCGGCATCGTCGGCGACCTTTCCGGCGAGCCGGTGGTCGCCTCGCCGCTGTACAAGCAGCATTTCAGCCTGCGCGACGGGCATTGCCTGGAGCAGGCCGAAGTGCGCGTGCCGGTCTGGCCGGTGCGCGTGGTCGACGGCGTGGTGCAGGTCGGCCGGCGCGCGGCTTGAAGCCGCGCGCCGCGTCCTCGTCGGGGGAGCGATGCTGTTCGGGAGAAAAAAGAAACTGCCGGTGAAGATCGCCGACAAGGGCGTGGTCGAGTGGCGCTACACGACCTGCGGCTACTGCTCGGTGGGGTGCTCGTTGGAGGTGGGCTTGAACGCCGAGGGGCGGCCGGTGACCACGCGCGGCGTCAACGCGCCGGTCAACCGCGGCAAGCTGTGCATCAAGGGGCTGACGGAGGCCGGCGTATTCGCCGCCAGGGGGCGGGGCGAGCGGCCGCTCATGCGCGGGCGGCGCTTCGAGCCGTGGCGGCCGGTCGATTGGGACACGGCGCTGGACCACGTCGCCGAGCGGTTCAAGGATATCCAGGCGCGTTACGGGCGCGATGCGCTGGCGATCATTTCCACCGGCCAGTTGATGACCGAGGAGTTCTATCTGCTCGGCAAGCTGGTGCGCGGCGTCATCGGCTCCAACAACTACGACGGCAACACCACCCTGTGCATGTCCTCGGCGGTGTCGGGGTACAAGCGTTCCTTCGGGTCGGACGGGCCGCCGGGCTGCTACGACGATTTCGAACACACCGAGTGCCTGTTGGCGATCGGCTCCAATCTCCCCGAGCAGCATCCGATCATCTACTGGCGCCTGAAGGAGGCGCTCGAGAAGCGGCGCTTCCCGGTGATCGTCGTCGACCCGCGGGTGACCATGTTCGCCCAGTTCGCGGACATCCACCTGCCGATCACGCCGGGGACGGACGTCGTTCTGCTCAACAGCCTGTGCCATGTCATCCTCGAGGAAGGGCTCGAGGACCGCGGCTACATCGAGCGGCATTGCACGGGGTTCGACGCGTTCGCCGAGACGGTGAAAGCCTACGACCCGACCTCGGCGGCCAAGATCTGCGGGATCGACGAGGACACCATCCGCAACGTGGCCCGGTTATACGCCCGCGCGCGGGCGGCGATGACCATCTGGACGATGGGCATCAACCAGAGCACCCACGGCAGTGACGGCGTGTGCGCCATCAACAACCTGAACCTGATCACCGGCAACATCGGCAAGCCCGGCGGCACGAGCCTGTCGATCACCGGCCAGTGCAACGCCATGGGTACCCGCGAGTGGTCCTCGTGTTCCGGCCTGCCGGGGTATCGCCAGCTCGAGAACCCGAAGCACCGGGAGGAAGTCGCGCGATTCTGGGGCATCGACCCGTCGAATTCTTCCCGAAGAAGCGCGGCCTGTTCCAGACCGACATCTTTCCGGCCATCGAGACCGGGCAGATCAAGGCGTTGTGGATCGTCGCCACCAACCCGCTGACCTCGATGCCGAACACCGCACCGCATCCGCCGGGCGCTGGAAAAGCTCGAGTTCTGCGTGGTCCAGGACGCCTACCAGGACGTCGAGACCACCCAGTACGCGCACGTCTACCTGCCCGGCGCGGTGTGGGCCGAGAAGGAAGGCTGCTTCACCAACACCGAGCGGCGCGTGAACCTCACCCGGCGGGTGGTGCCGCCCTACGCCGATTCCAAGCCGGACCACTGGATCTTCGCGCAGCTCGCCAAGCGCTGGGAGCAGGGACGCCGGATGCATTTCCCGGAAACGACGGCGGAGATCTTCGAGGAAATGAAACGGCTCTCCAAGGGCGAGGGGCGCATCCTCGACATCTCCGGCATGAGCCATGACCTGATCGAGAAGAAGCGCGGCATCCAGTGGCCGATGCGGGAGGGCGACAGCGAGGGCACGGCCGCGGCTCTACACCGACGGCCGTTTCCAGCACCCGGACGGCAAGGCGCGCCTGATCCCGACGCCCTACGTCGAAAACAACGAGCGCCCGGACGAGACCTATCCCTTCTGGCTCAACAGCGGGCGGGTGGTGGAGCACTTCCACACCCGGACCAAGACCGGCAAGATCGGCAACTGCAACAAGTTCAGCCCCATCCCCTACATGGAGATCAACCCGGACGCGGCCGAGGACCTGGGCGTCGGCCACATGCAGTACGTGCGCCTGGTGTCCCGGCGCGGCGACGCCGTGGTCATGGCCCAGCGCACGCACCGCGTCCCGTACAACATGGTGTTCATCCCCTTCCACTTCCACGAGTGCGTGAACCGCCTCACGCTGGGCCTGCTCGATCCCTATTCGCGCCAGCCGGCGTTCAAGCAGTGTGCCGTGCGCATCGAGCCGATCGACCAGGCCGAGGCGGCGCGGCTGGCCGCCCAGATGCGCGCGTTCTGACCCCGGAGGAAAGCGCATGCCCCTGTTCCCGGTCCGCGAGGACGAGCCCGATTACGCGAAGTTGGCGCCGCGCGAGGCGCCCGAAGTCAACCGCTATGGAAAGCCGATTCGGCTCGTGGACGGCCCCGGAGAATCGCTCAAGATCAACGGCGACGCGTACATCGGTCCGAACCCGAACCGCAACAAGCAGCACGCCTTCTTTTTCACCGCCGACAACTGCATCGGTTGCCACGCCTGCGAGGCCGCCTGCAGCGAGAAGAACGACCTGCCGCCGCACCTGAGTTTCCGCTCGGTGGGCTACGTGGAAGGCGGCAGTTACCCGAACTTCTTGCGCCTGAACATCTCGATGGCCTGCAACCACTGCGACGACCCGGTGTGCCTGAAGGGTTGCCCGACGCGGGCCTACACCAAGCACCCCGAGTACGGCGCGGTCATCCAGGATCCCGACATCTGCTTCGGTTGCGGCTACTGCACCTGGGTGTGTCCCTACAACGCCCCGCAGCTCGACCCGGTCAAGGGCCGGGTGGAGAAGTGCAATATGTGCGTCGACCGGCTTGGAGGCCGGGCTCAAGCCCGCCTGCGTTTCGGCCTGCGTCGGCAACGCGCTCGATTTCGGCGTGGTCGAGACGGTGCCCGAGGGGCGCGAGATGGCCGAGGTGCAGATCCCGGGTTTCCCGGATCCGGGCATCACCCATCCGAACATCCGCTTCCAGCTCAGCCGCAGTCTGCCGCCGGAATTCACCCGCACCGACATGCAGCCGGTCAAGTACCGGCGCGGCGAGGACGGGCGCTACCGCAGCGTCGTGGACCAGAAGCAGGGCAAGGCGCGCCACTGGAGCCTGCGGCGCCTGTCTTCCCGCGAGAACCCGCTGGTGCTGTTCACCCTGATGGTCCAGGCGGCGGTGGGCGCGACCCTGATGCTCGCCCTGGCCGCCCTCGGTGCCTCGCCCGCCCTGGCGGGCGCTCGCCGCGCCGGGGCCGGCGAGCGCGCTGCTGGCGGTCGCCGGCCGCCCTGCGCGGCCGGGGGGCTTGTTCCTGTCGACCACCCACCTCGGCAAGCCGTGGCGCTTCTACCGCGGGTTCAACAACCTGCGCTGGTCCCCGGTCAGCCGGGAAGGGCTCGCCACGGTGGTGTTCTTGTTCTTCGCCGCCGTGCAGGGCGCGCTGTGGCTGCCCGGCCATCCCTGGGCGGCGGCGCTGGGCCTGGCCCTGCCGGCGCCGTCCTGGCTGGCCGGCGCCCGGGCGGCGCTGGCGGTGCTGACCGCACTCGCCGGCCTGGCGGCGCTGTACTACATGTACCGCTGCTACCGGATCAAGGCGCGGCCGTTCTGGGACACGCCGCAGACCGCCACCGCCTTCCTCGGCAATGCGCTGGCGCTCGGCGCGCTGGCGGCAGGCGCCGTGGCCTGGGCGGCGGCCGGTTGGGGCCCGTGGCTGGGGCCGCTGGCCGCCCTGCTCGCGCTGGGGCTGGCGGTCGAGGGGCTCGGCCTGTGGTGGCACGCCCGCCATCTGAACACGGCCGGCCACGAGGGCTCGGCCTCCCACTACATCCAGTGCACCACTTTCGGCAAGACCTATCTCGCTCGCAATCTGCTGCTCGGCGCCAACACCGCCGCCGCGGCGGCCCTGGCCTGGATCGGCCCGGCCGCCTGGCCCTTGGGCCTGTTCCTGGCCGTCACCGTGCCCCTGGCGGCCCTGGTCGGCCGGGCGCTGTTCTACGTGCTGGTGGTGCCGACCACCTTGCCCGGGGCGTTCTTCTGGCGCAACAAGGCCTTCGAGCAGCACGCCCGCGACATCGGCCTGGCCGCCAACCCGGCCGTCGGGGTGCCGCTGCACGACCATTGACCGCCTCCCCGGGGCGCCCCGCCGGCGTCCGATAATGCCCACTTTCGGCCGCGCGTCGAAAGTGGGCGGTCTCTTGACAGGGTTTGCCCTAGTATTCCATGCTCGCCAAGGCCCGGGTGATATCGTTTTCACCCGGGCGTTCGAGCTCATCCACACAAGGGGGTTGTGTCGATGTCGTCCAAATCGATCCACCGCGGCCGCGCGCCGCGCAAGCACGCCCTGGCGTTGGCCGTCGCCGGCCTGTTCGGCGGCTCCGTGGCCCTGGCCCAGGGTGAGAACATTGAAGAAATCGAGGTGACGGGCATCCGGGCGCAGATGATGAACGCCCAGGACATCAAGTTCAACGCCGACACCGTCATCGAATCCATCACCGCCGAGGATCTCGGCTCCTTCCCCGACAAGTCCATCGCCGAGGCGTTGCAGCGCGTCTCCGGCATCACCGTCAACCGCTTCGCCGCCTCCGACGACACGGCCCACTTCTCGGCCGAGCCCTCGGGGGTGATCGTACGCGGCCTGAACCAGGTCCGGACCGAGTTCAACGGCCGCGATTCGTTCAGCGCCAACTCGTCCCGCGGCCTGAGCTGGACCGACGTGTCCCCCGAGCTGATGGCGCGGGTCGACACCTACAAGAACCAGATGGCCGAGCTGATCGAGGGCGGCATCGCCGGCACCGTGGACATGCGCACCCGCGTGCCCTTCGACCAGTCCGGGCGGATGATCGCCGCCACCGTCAACGCCAACTACGGCAGCCTGTCCGAGGAGTGGACCCCGGAGGTGTCCGGCTTGTGGAGCGACCGCTGGGACGTCGGCGGCGGCGAGATCGGCTTCCTCGCCAACCTCGCCTGGTCGAAGGTGAAGACCAACTCGGAGGGCATCCAGCTCTACCGCATGAACCGCTTCCGCGACGTCTACCCGACCGAACCGATGAACATCGAGGGTGACCTGGTCTACATCCCCGCCCAGACCAACTTCCGCGACACCCTCTACGACCGCGAGCGCACCGGCGTCTCGCTGGCCTTCCAGTGGCGGGACAGCGCCGACCGCTTCCTGCTCACCACCCAGTTCAACCGCTCCCAGTACGAGAACGCCTGGGAGGAATACGTGGTCGGCATCTCGCCGGCCGACCTGTCTTACGAGCAAAGCTTGTTCTACGAGATCACCGGACAAGATCCCGACAACCCGAACCAGGACACCACGATCCCGGTGCCGGCGCCGGGCACCGCGCCGTTCACCTTCGACGGCCGCGGCCTGTTCCAGAGCGGCGTGATGACCACCGGGGTGGGCTGGCGCGGCCCGAATGACCCGGCGGACCCGGCTTACGGCGGCTACGGCGTCATCGCCGACGGCACGCCGATGGTCAACCCCTGCTACGGCTGGGCGGGCTGCAGCCCGAACGTGCGCGGCATCGACGCCTACACGGTCACGCGCGCCAACCAGAACGAGAACATGACCCAGGACTTCGGGGTCAACCTTAAGTGGCGCATCAGCGACCGCGTGAAGTCGAATTTCGATTTGCACTTCGTCGACTCCGAGGTCGACAACTACGACATCGAGGTCGGCTTCTGGACCTATGCCACGGTGCTGCAGGACCTGAGCGGCGAGCACCCGCGGGTGGTGTTCCAGGAGGACAATCCGAACATCAACTTCAGCCCCGGCGGTTACGAGAACCCCAACAACTACTATCTGCGCCACATCATGGACCACCTCGAGGACAGCGAAGGCCAGCAGGTGGCCGTGCGTGCCGACTTCGAGTTCGAGCTCGACTCGGGCTGGGCCCGTTCCATCAAGACCGGGGTGCGCCTGGCCGAGCGCGACCAGACCGTGCGCTGGAGCGACTACAACTGGGAGTCGGTGGCCAACAACTGGGCCAACAATCAAGCGGACCAGCGCTATTATTTCAATCTGGACCGCCACGAGCCCGCCAACGGGTTGGGTCCGCAGCCGAACTTCACCGGCTACCCCCAGGGTTACTACGAAACCCTGCCCTTCGAGAACCAGAGTTACGGCGGCCAGATGAACCTGAACCGTTTCGTGTTCGCCGACATGGATTTCATCAGCGACCGCGAGCGCATGGCCGCGAGCCTCGGCGCGCCGGCACTGGGCTTCGAGAACGGCGTCGGCTGGGAGCCGTTGTGTTCGGGGCTGGGTGACCGCGCCAACGAGATCGAAGGCACCTGCTTCACGCCCGCCGAGGTGGTCGACCTGGTGGAAAACACCCAGGCCGCCTACCTGCAGTGCAGTTGAACTTCGGCGGCGACGGGGCGACCCTCGGCGGTATACCCTACTCGGGCAACATCGGCGTGCGCTATGTGCGCACGGTCAACGAGAGCAGCGGGGGCATCACCTTGCCTTCGTTCGAGCCGGATGAGCTGGTATGTGAACCGACGCCTGCGCCGGGCGGCGGTGGTGCCCCGCCCGTGCCGTTCACGCTCGGGTGTTACCTCGATCCGGATGACGTCGCCTTCGCGGACGGCGAGGACATCCCCAGCGTGGTCGAGGCGGAACACAGCCACACCCTGCCGAGCTTCAACGTCAAGTTCAACCTCACCGAGGAATGGTTGCTGCGCTTTGCCGCCTCGCGGGCGATGGCACGCCCGGACATCGGCCTGTTGCGCAACTATCTCGGTGTGTCCAAGACGACGCCGGACCAGAACGATCCGAACGATCCGTTGTGGATCAAGGATGAGAACGGGGACATCATCGGCGCCCAGGTGCGTTACACCGGTTCGGCGCACAACCCGTTCCTTGAGCCGATGACCGCCGAACAGTTCGACCTGTCCCTGGAGTGGTACTTCGCCGACGTCGGTTCGGCCACCTTGACCTTGTTCAAGAAGGACTTCAACGACTACGTCCAGGTGGGCCGGTATCTCCGTGACGTCACCAACAACGGCGTGACGCGGACGGTCGAGGTCACCGGTCCGATCGCCGGCGACGGCGCTTCGATCAAGGGCTACGAGATCGCCTACCAGACGTTCTTCGACTTCTTGCCCGGGTTCTGGAGCGGCTTTGGCGTCCAGCTCAACTACACGAGCCTGGACAACCAGGGCATCACCAACCCGAACCTGCGCAGCGCCCAGCCGGACGCGGACGCCATCACCGACCAGGCGCCCGATACGGTGCAGGTGTCGGCGCTGGAAGGGCTGTCGGACGATTCGTACTCTGCGATTCTGATGTACGAGTACGAAAAGATCTCCGCCCGCCTCGCCTACAGCTGGCGCTCGGAGTACCTGGTCACGGCGATCGACTGCTGCGTCGCCTACCCGGTCTGGCAGGACGAATACGGCCAGGTGGACCTGTCCTTCGCCTACCACCTGACCGACAACGTCCAGTTGCACATCCAGGGGTCGAACGTCACCGGCGAGGAGACGGTGCTCTACCAGCAGGTGACCAACGACGCCGACGGGCGGCTGCTGCTGCCGAACGCCTGGTTCCAGAACGACAAGCGCTACACCATCGGGCTGCGCTTGAACTTCTGATCGGGGCGCGTTCGAGCCTGCGCGGCGCGGGGGAAGACTCCGCGCCGCGCTTTTTCGTTCACGCACGGAGGACGGTCTCATGAACGACGGCAAGACCCGACGGACCGTGGTGATCCTGGGCGGCGGGACGGCCGGCTGGATGGCCGCGGCGGCGCTGGGCCGTTTTCTGCTCGGGCCCCGCTGGGCCGTCACCCTGGTCGAATCCGAGGCGATCGGCACGATCGGCGTCGGCGAGGCGACCATCCCGCAGTTGCAATTGTTCAACCGCTCGCTGGGTATCCCGGAGGCGGATTTCCTGCGCGCGGTGGAGGGCACGTACAAGCTGGGCATCCAGTTCGACGGTTGGGGGTGGCGGGAAAACCGCTATTTTCACCCCTTCGGTTTCCTGGGCCTGGACCTGGAAGGCGTGTTGTTCTCGCACCACTGGTTGCGCTGGCGCGAGGAGGGCGGCGCCCTGGATTACCCGTTGTTTTCCACCGAGACCCAGGCCGCGGCGCAGAACCGCTTCGGCATGCCGCCGCCGGACCCGCATCTGCCAGCGCTGGGTTACGCCTACCACCTGGACGCGGGCCTGTACGCGGCCCTGTTGCGGCGCTACGCGGAAGATCGCGGCGTGGTGCGCATCGAAGGGCGGGTGGCCGCGGTCGAACGCGATGTCGAGCGCGGCGACCTGCGGGCGCTGACGCTGGACGACGGGCGCCGCGTCGAGGGCGATTTTTTCATCGACTGCTCCGGCTTCCACGGCGTGCTGATCGAACGCGCGCTGGGTTCGGCGTGGGAGGACTGGTCGCATTGGCTGCCGGTCGATGCGGCGGTGACGGTGCGCTCGGGCCCGCTCGACCCGTTGCCGCCCTACACCCGCTCGGTGGCGTATTCCGCCGGCTGGCGCTGGTGCATCCCCTTGCAGAACCGCACGGGGAACGGTTTGGTCTACGTCTCGTCCCTGATCGACCACGATGCGGCGGAACGCCTGTTGCTCCAGGAGATCGACGGCGAGCCGCTGGGCGAGCCGCAGCGCATCCGTTTCCGCACCGGCCTGCGGCGGCGGCAGTGGCTCGGCAACTGCGTCGCGCTGGGCTTGTCGGCCGGCTTCATCGAGCCGCTCGAATCGACGGCGATCTACCTGATCCAGGTCGGCATCGCCAAGCTGCTGTCCTATTTCCCCGCCGCCGACGAGACCGCCGACATGGCCGACGTGTACAACCGCGAAATGGCGGGGGTTTACGAAGACGTGCGCGATTTCGTGCTCGCGCACTGGGTGGTGAACCGGCGCGAAGAGCCCTTGTGGCGGACCGTGCGCGAGGTGGAACCGCCGGCGAGCCTGGCCGAACGGTTGGCGCGCTTCCGGGCGCGCGGCGAGGTGCTGGCGGGCTGGGAAGACCTGTTCAAGGAACAGAACTGGTTCACCATCCTCACCGGGCAGGGGCTGTGGCCCGAGCACCATCACCCGGTCGCGGACCGGTTCACCTTCGAGGAAATCGACCAGCGGATGCGCGCCTTGCGCGCGGCGATCGAACGCCGGGTGGCGGCGCTGCCGCCGCATCGCGCCTACCTCGGGCGCCTGCTCGGCAAGACCGCTTGAGGTCGAGACTGGCCGGCCGCCCCGCCGCCGTGGTGCCCTTGCCCGGCGGAACCACGGCGGCAAAGCGGCCGCCAGGTGGTGCACGGCGACCGGGCGCCACAGGCGGCTGCGGCGCCCGGCCGTGTTCTCAGGCCGCCGCCTCGGCCGGCGGCGCCTCGAAGGGGAAGTAGCGGCGGGCGTTGTCGTAGCAGATGTCGCGCACCATGCGGCCCACCCACTCGATGTCGTCGGGGATCAGGCCGCCGGCCATGTCGCGGCCCAGGATGCGGCAGAGCAGGCGGCGGAAGTACTCGTGCCGCGAGTAGCTCAGGAAGCTGCGGCTGTCGGTGAGCATGCCGACGAAGCGGCTGAGCAGGCCGAGCTGGCTTAAGGCCTCGATCTGCCGGGTCATGCCGTCGAGCTGGTCGTTGAACCACCAGGCGCTGCCGAACTGCATCTTGCCCGGGACGGTGTCGTCCTGGAAGTTGCCGATCATGGTGGCGAGCATCTCGTTGTCGCGCGGATGGATGTTGTAGAGGATGGTCTGGGCCAGGCGGTGCTCGGCGTCGAGGCGGCCGAGCAGGCGGGCGAGCGGCTCGGCATAGCGTCGGTCGCCGATGGAGTCGAAGCCGGTGTCCGGGCCCAGCTCGCGGAAGCGCCGCAGGTTGGCGTTGCGCAGCGCGCCGATGTGGAATTGCTGCACCCAGCCGCGGGCGTGGTCCATGCAGGCGAACTCGTAGAGCATCGCCGATTTGAAGCGCGCGATCTCGTCGGCGTCGAGCGCGCGGCCGCCGCGGATCTTGGCGAAGGCGGCGCGGATGTCCGCCTCGGTGTACGGCTCGGCCCAGACGGTGTCGATGCCGTGGTCCGACAGCCGGCAGCCGTGCTCGTGGAAAAAGGCGTGGCGCTTGTGCAGCGCCGCCATCAAGTCGTCGAAGGACGCGATGTCCGTGTCGGCGGCGGCGGCGAGCCGGTCGAGGTAGGCGTTGTAGCGTTCCGGGTCGTCCACCGCCATCGCCTTGTCGGGCCGCCAGGTGGGCAGCACTTTGACCGGGAAACCGGTGTCTGCGGCCAGCCGGCGGTGCGGCTCGAGGTCGTCGGCGGGATCGTCGGTGGTGCAGACCACCGTCACACGGGCCTGGCGGAGCAGGCCGCGGGCGTGGAAGTCCTCGGTCGCCAGCAGGCGGTTGCAGTGGTCCCAGATGGCCTTGGCGGTGTCGGGGCCGAGGAGCTTGTCGGTGATGCCGAAGGGCTTCTTGAGCTCCATGTGCGTCCAGTGGAACAGTGGGTTGCGCAGCGTGTAGGGGACGGTTTCGGCCCACTTGAGGAATTTTTCCCAGTCCGTGGCGTCGCCCGTGCAGTAGCGCTCCGGCACGCCGTTGCTGCGCATGGCGCGCCACTTGTAATGGTCCCCGGCCAGCCAGATCTCGTAGAGGTTCTCGAAGCGTTTGTCGTCGGCGATCTGGTCCGGCGGCAGGTGGCAGTGATAGTCGATGATCGGCAGCGGCGCCGCGTACTCGTGGTACAGCCGCCGGGCTTGCGGGGTGTCCAGAAGAAAGTCGTCGTGGATGAAGGTCATCGCCTTGCTCCGTTCCTCACCAAGTTTCGACCGGCGCGTCAGTAGACCGCGCCGATCCGCCAGGGGTTGAATTCCTCGTCGCCGTAACCCAGCCGCTCGCTCGCGGTGCGTTCGCCCGAGGCCACGCGCAGCAGGGCCTCGAAAATCCGCTGTCCGCAGTCTTCCAGCGTACATTCGCCGTCGAAGATGCAGCCGCAGTTGATGTCCATGTCGTCGGGCATGCGCCGGTACAGCTCGCTGTTGCTGGCGAGCTTGAGGGTCGGCACGGGCTTGCTGCCGAAGGCCGAACCGCGGCCGGTGGTGAAGGCGATGAGATTGGCGCCGCCGGCGATCTGGCCGGTGGCGGAGACCGGATCGTAGCCCGGGCTGTCCATGAACACCAGTCCCTTGGCGCGGATCGTTTCGGCGTACTCGTAGACGGCGTTGAGCGGGGTGGTGCCCGCCTTGGCCTGGGCGCCGAGCGACTTTTCCAGGATCGTGGTGAGCCCCCCTTGCTTGTTGCCGGGCGAGGGGTTGTTGTCCAGGGTGCCGCCGAACTTGGCGACGTAGTCCTCCCACCAGTGCAGGCGCGCGATCAGCTTTTCGGCGACCGCCGGCTCGGCGGCGCGCCGGATGAGCAGGTGCTCGGCGCCGTAGATCTCGGGGGTTTCGGACAGCACGGCGGTGCCCCCGTGTTGCACCAGCAGGTCCACGGCCCGGCCGAGGGCGGGGTTGGCGGTGACGCCCGAGAGGGCGTCCGAGCCGCCGCACTGCAGGCCGAGGATCAAGTGTTCGGCCCCCACCGGCCGGCGTTCCAGCGCGTTCACCCCGTCGAACCAGTCCTCGACGATGCGGCGGCCCTGCTCGATGGCGCCGGGCGTGCCGCCGCTGTCCTGGATCACCAGGTGGCGGTGGCGGCGTTCGTCGGCCAGGCCGCTCTCGCCCAGCAGGCGCTCGATCTGCATCACTTCGCAGCCGAGGCCGACGACGAGCACCGCCGCCAGGTTCGGGTGGGCGCAGTAGCCGGCCAGGGTGCGGCGCAACAGCTCGAAGCTCTCGTCGTTGCCGCTCATGCCGCAGCCGTAGGGGTGGACGAAAGCCACCACGCCGTCGATGCCGGGCCAGTGCCCGCCGTCCAGGGTGGCCTGCGCCGCGGCGGCGATGCGCCGCACCACCGTGGCGGCGCAGTTCACGGTCGCCAGCACGCCGATGTAGTTGCGCGTGCCGACCCGTCCGTCGGGGCGCGGGTAGCCGAGGAAGCGGGCGCGCCGTTCCGGGGGCAGCGGCTCGACCGGCCTGCGGTCGGCGCAGGGCTCATAATCGGCCGTGGCCGCCGTGGCGGCGCAGTTGTGCGTGTGGACGTGGGCGCCGGCCGGGATGTCGGTGGTCGCCACGCCGATGAGCTGATCGTACTTGCGGATCGGGCTGCCCGCGGTGATGTCGCGGATCGCCACCTTGTGCAGGGCCGGGATGTCGTCCACCGTGCGCAGCCCGCCGTACTCGGGCAAGGGTGTGCCGGCCGGCAAGGTCTGCTTGGCCACCGCGATGGGATCGTGGGGATGGAGTCTGACCGTTTTCGCCGTCATTCGGGCCCGTCCTCGCGGCAGGAGCGCCGCTGCGTTAACGTTATCAGTAAATTGGTCAGGCCGCAATGCGCGGCCGCTTGCCGCGCTCCGCGGGGCCGCGCCCGACGGCGCTCGGGGCGGCCGCCGGGCGCTTGAGCGCGATAAATTGGTATGACAAAATGGCCGAGGACATCCGTCCTTGGACTATCCAATTTTCATCTCGGCGCGCGGCGCGCGCCCCGGAGGTCGTCGATGAGCCGTCTGCTGATGTGGTGTGCGGTGCTTGGCCTGCTTCTGTCCGCTTGCGGTGGCGGCGATCCGCCCGCCGCAGGCGGCCGCGCGGCGACGCCGGTCTTCGTGGCCGAGCTGGAGGTGCACAACCCTTCGGCGTTCGCGCGCCCGGACGAGCCGCTGGTGCTGGATTTCGATCGCCTCGGATTGAAAAGGGACAGCCTGACCGGCCGCCACCTCGAGGCGCGCGCCGCCGGCGGCGCGCGCCCGCTGCAGTTGATCGACGACGACGGTGACGGGGTGAAGGACAGCGTGCTGCTGCTGCTCGACCTCGCCCCGGGCGAGCGCCAGAAGGTCGAAATCCGCCTCGTCGAGGGGGCGGCGCCGGCGGTGCAGGCGCGCAGTCAGGCGGTGCTGTCCGTCAAGGAAGGGGGGCGCTGGGTCGGGCGCCGCTACGAGGGCGGCGACTGGGTCGACGTGCGCCACCTGCGCGTGCCGCCCGAGCACAAGGACCACTCGGAGTTCATCCGTTTCGAAGGGCCCGGTCTGGAAACCAATCGGGTCGCCTGGCGGCTGTATCTCGACCAGCGCAACGGCGTCGACGTTTTCGGCAAGAAGACCGCGGACCTGGTGCTTCAGGACGTCGGCCGGGACGGTTTCGAGTCGTATCACCACATGGCCGACTGGGGCATGGACATCCTGAAGGTGGGCAACAGCCTGGGCGCCGGCAGCTTCGGGTTCTGGAACGGCGAGCGGGCCGAACGGGTCGAGCAGGTCGGCGGTTGGGAAGCCTGGGTGGAAGAGAGCGGCCCGCTGTATTCCGCGGTGCGGATTCACTACCGGGACTGGCAGGTGGCCGGCCGCAAGGTGAATCTCACCGCGCGCTTGTCCACCGTCGCCGGCAGCCGCTTGCTGCGTGTCCGGCTCGAGCTGGACGGCGAGTTGCCCAACCTCGCCGCCGGCCTGGTCAAGCATCCGGACACGCGGCGCTTCGAGAAGGCGTTGGGCGTGACGCGCGGGGCGTATGCCTATCTCGGCACCTGGGGCCGGCAGAGCCTGGCCGGCGACGAGCTCGGCCTCGCCCTGCTGTGGCTGGACCGCTTCGGCCGCGCGCGGGCGCAGCCGCAGACCGAGCGCAACCACCTGGTGGTGTTCGAGCCGACCGCCGGCCGGGTCGAGTACTCCGTGCTGGCGGCCTGGGCCGGTGAGCCCGGCGGTGTGCGCGACGCCCAAGGTTTCGTCCAAATGCTGGACCAGACGCTGGAGCGCCTGGCGATCCCGCCGCGGGTGCTGCTGCGCACCGCCCATGCGCAGGCGCAGAAGCCCGACACGGTGGACGCCGCGACGGCGCTGGCCTGGGCGCAGCGCATGGCCGATTCGGACCTGCCGCGCAAGGTGCCGCACTATGCCTGGGGCGGCTTGGATCCGATGCGCTACGCCCCGTCGCGCTGGTCGTACACGACCACGCTCCTCATGCAGTCCTTCGAGGCCCTGGCCGGGCGGGTCGACGACCCGCGTTACCGCGACGCCGTGGAGACGGTGATCGGCTCGTTCATCACCGAGGACGGCGGCATCCACACGTACGATATGGACGATTACAACATCGACGACGTCCAGGGCGGGCGCATCCTGCTGCGCCTGTACGACCGCACCGGCGAGGTGCGTTACCGCAAGGCGGCGGACCTGCTGAGGACGCAACTGCGCCATCACCCGCGCACCGAGCAAGGCGCGTTCTGGCACAAGGCCCGCTACCCGCAGCAGGTCTGGCTGGACGGCGTCTACATGGCGATGCCTTTTCTCGTCGAATACCTGCGCCGTTTCGAGGACGGCGGCGACCCGGTCGAAGTGATGCATGAGTTCGAGGTGGTCGAAACACGGCTGCGCGATCCGGGCAGCGGGCTTTACTACCACGCCTGGGACGCGTCGCGCCGGGCCGAGTGGGCCGACCCGCAAACCGGCCGCTCGGCCCTGTTCTGGGGGCGGGGTATGGGCTGGCTGGCGATGGCCCTGGTGGACACGCTCGAACAATTGCCGGAGGACGGCGAGGCGCACGCGGCCTTGCGCGCGCAATTGCAGGGCCTCGCCGACGCCCTGCTCGCGCATCGCGATCGCGAACGCGGATTGTGGTACCAGATCGTCGATGCCCCGCAGCGCACCGGCAACTATCTCGAGTCCTCGGCCAGCGCCATGTACGTCTACGCGCTCGCCAAGGGCGCCAACCGGGGCTGGCTCGCGCCGGCCTACGGCGAGGCGGCGGTGGCGGCCTTCGCCTCGTTGCTGGACACCTTCGTGCTGGTGGACGCCGACGGCGAGGTGCATTTGAGCAACATCTGTATGGTCGCTGGACTCGGTTACGGCCGCGACGGCAGTTGGGGCTATTACATGCGCGAGCCGGTGGTGGACGACGATCCGAAGGGCGTGGCGCCCTTCGTTCTCGCCGCCCTGGAAGTGGCGCGCTTTCTCGAGTCGGGCGCGCCCGCGCAACCCTGAAGACCGCGGAGGAGAACGGTATGGCGATGGAATACGAATGGCGTGATCCGGTGCACCCGGACGATTTCGTGCATTACGACGACGCGCGCCTGCGGCGCGCCTTCCTGGTCGATCGGCTGTTCACGCCCGACACGCTGCGCCTGGTCTACACCTACTACGACCGCATGATCGTCGGCGGCGCGATGCCGGTCTCCGGCCCCGTCGAGCTGGAACCCATCGAGCCGTTGATGCGGGCCAAGACCTTCCTCGAGCGGCGGGAACTCGGCGTGATCAACGTCGGGGGCTCCGGCGAGGTCGAGGTGGACGGCACGCGCCATGCGCTCGAGAAGTGCGACGCGCTGTACGTGGGACGCGGCGCCGAAAGGGTGCGCTTTTTCAGCCGCGACGCCGCGCACCCGGCGCGCTTCTACATCAACTCCGCGCCGGCCCACGCGGCTTATCCGACGGTGCGCGTGCCCTTCGACCAGGCCGAGACCGTCGCGCTGGGCGACCAGACGCATGCCAACCGGCGCAGCCTGCACAAGCTTTTGGTCGACGGGCGCATCCAGACCTGCCAGTTGCAGATGGGCATCACCGCCCTCGCGCCCGGCGGGGTCTGGAACACCATGCCGCCGCACATCCACCGCCGCCGCATGGAGGCCTATTTCTACTTCGACCTGGACGAAAACGAACGCCTGTGCCACATCATGGGCACGGCGAGCCATCCCAGGCCGATCTGGGTGGCGAACGAGCAGGCGGTGGTGTCCCCGCCCTGGTCCATGCATTGCGGCGTCGGCACCGCCAATTACCGCTTCATCTGGAGCATGGCCGGTGAAAACCTCGACTACGGCGACATGGATTTCATCCAGCCGGCGCGACTGGGAGGCGAACGATGAAGCGATTCGATCTGTCGGGTAAGCGGGCGCTGGTCACCGGCGCGACGCACGGTCTGGGCATGGCGATGGCAGAGGGCCTGGCCGAGGCCGGCGCGACGCTGATCGTCAACGGCCATTCTTCCCGGCAGCGTCTCGACGCCGCCGTCGAGCACTACCGCGAGCAGGGCTTCGAGGCGCACGGCTACCTGTTCGACGTCACCGACCCGGACGCGGTGGAGGCGGCCGTCGCGCGCATCGAGGCCGAGGTCGGCCCGATCGACATCCTGATCAACAACGCCGGCATCATCAAGCGCATTCCGCTGCTGGAGATGTCGCTCGCCGACTGGGAGGCGGTGATCCGCACGGACCTCACCGGCGCTTTCGTGATGGCCCGCGCCGTGGTGCCCGGCATGATCCGGCGCGGCGGGGGCAAGGTGATCAACATCTGCTCGATGATGAGCGAGCTCGGCCGGGACTCGGTGGGCGCCTACGCGGCCGCCAAGGGCGGGCTGAAGATGCTCACCCGGGCGATGGCGACCGAGTGGGCGCGCCACAACGTGCAGGTCAACGGCATCGGTCCGGGTTACTTCGCGACCGAGCAGACCGCGCCGTTGCGCACGCCGGGTCACCCCTTCAACGATTTCATCCTGTCGCGCACCCCCGCCGGGCGTTGGGGCGTGCCCGAGGATCTGAAGGGCGCGGCGATCTTTCTCGCCTCGCCGGCGAGCGATTTCGTCAACGGCCAGGTGCTCTACGTCGACGGCGGGATCCTGGCGACGCTGGGCCGGCCGATCGAGGGCTAGCACGCCACCCCGGCGCCGCCGGCGGCCGCGGGAAAGGCGGGCCTCGAGCCCGCCTTTCTTCTTGCGCCCGCGTGCCGGCCGGTGGCCTTCAGATGAGGCCGAACAGGGCGGGCAGCCAGGTGCTGATGCCCGGCACGTAGGTGACCAGCAGCAGCACGATGAACATCGCCGCGTACATCGGGATCAAGGGGCGCAGGGCCCGCGCCAGCGGCACCTCGGTGACCGCGCAGCCGACGAACAGGACGCTGCCGACCGGCGGGGTGCACAAGCCGATGCACAGGTTCGTGACCAGCATGATGCCGAAGTGCAGCGGCGTCATGCCGAGCTCGACCGCCACCGGCAGGAAGATCGGGGTGAAGATCAACACCGCCGGCGTCATGTCGATGAAGGCGCCGACGACGAGCAGGGCGACGTTGATGATCAACAGCAGGACGTAACGATTGTCGCTGATGCCGAGCAGCGCTTCGCTGATCGTCTGCGGGACGTTCTCGTAGGCCAGGACCCAGGACATCGCCATCGAGGTGCCGATCAGCAGCATGACCACCGCCGTGGTTTCCACCGAGCGGGCGAGGATGTCCGGCAGTTCCCGCCAGCGGATTTCCCGGTAGACCCCCACCGCCAGGAACAGGGCGTAGAGCACCGCCAGCACGCCCGCCTCGGTGGGGGTGACGATGCCGCCGAGGATGCCGCCCATGACCAGCACGATGATCATCAGGCTGGGCACGGCGTCGGCGAGTTTCACCAGCGCCTCGCGCAGCGGGATGCGTTCACCGGCGGGCAGGTTCCAGCGCTTGGCCCACAGCGCGCACACGGCCATCAAGGCCAGGCCGAGCAGGATGCCCGGCAGGTAGCCGGCGACGAACAGCGCCGCGATCGACAGGCCGCCGCTGGCGACCGCGTAGACGATCAGGATGTTGCTCGGCGGGATGAGCAGGCCGGTGACGGAGGCCGATACGGTCAGCGCGGTGGTGAATTCGCGGCGGTAACCGAGTTTTTCCATCGCCGGGGCCATGAAACCGCCGACCGCCGAGGTCGCCGCCACCGCCGAACCGGCGATGGAGCCGAACAGCATGCAGGAGAGGACGTTGACGAAGGCCAGGCCGCCGGGCAGGGTGCCGACCAGCACCTTGCTCGCCTCGATCAGGCGCCGGGCGATGCCCCCGCGGCTCATGAGCAGGCCCGAGAGGATGAAGAAGGGGATGGCCAGCAGGGCGAAGCTGTCGATGCCGCTCGCCAGGCGCTGGGCGATGGTCTGCACGGCCGGGGTGAACGGCATGCTGGCGAGGAGGGTGAGCAAGGTGGCGCCGCCGATGGCAAAGGCGATGGGCACACGCAGCACCAGCAGCGCGAGGAAGCTCGCAGGCAGGATCCAGGCGGTGGCGGTCACGGCGTCTCACTCCGTTTGGGCTCGGGCGCGAACAGGCGTTCGGCGCTGAAGGCGCACAGCAGCAGGCCGCCCAGCGGGATCACCGAGTAGACGGCCCCCATGGGCAGGTTCATCGCCGGGGAGCGCTGGTCGAGGATCCAGGTCAGGTGCACCAGCGCACTGCCGCCGACGACCATCACCAGCAGGGCGAACGTCAACACGCAGGCGTCGGCGACGCGGGCGGCGAGGCGCTGCGCCGCCGGCCCCAGGCGGTCGGTGAACAACTCCAGCCCGAGGTGCTGCCCGGCGCGGTAGGCGCGGGCGGCGCCGAGCAGGCCGATCCAGATCAACAGGAATCGCGCGGCTTCCTCGGTGAAGGAGCTCGGCGCGCGCAGCAGGTAGCGTGACGCCACCTGCCAGGTGACGATCAGCACCATGGCCGCCATCAGCGCGGCGAGGAGCCCGTTCAGGACGCGGTCGCACCGCCGGTTGAATGCGCTGAGCATCGTCTCACCTCACCCGATCGATGGCTTCGAGCAGCTCGCCGGTCGGCGTGCCGCGGAAACCGGCGTGGAAGTCGGCCACCGCCGCCCGGAACGGCGCCTTGTCCGGATGGATGATTTCGACCCCGGCGGCGGCGATCTTCGCGAGCGCGTGCTCGGTGAACTCGGCCCACAGGCGCCGTTGGTAGTCCACCGACTCGGCCACCGCCTGTTCGAGCCAGGCGCGCTCCTGCGGCGAGAGCGCGTCCCAGACGCGGGTGCTGATCAACAGCACGTCGGGCACCGCGGTGTGCTCGTTCAGCGTGTAATAGCGGATCACCTCGTACTGCCGGGAGATGTACAGGCTCGGGGGGTTGTTTTCCGCGCCGTCCACCACGCCCTGCTGCAGGGCCGTGTACAGCTCGCCCCAGGCGATCGGCGTGGCGGCGGCGCCCAGGGCGTTGACCATGGCGATCGAGGTGCGGCTTTTCTGCACGCGGATCTTCAAGCCCTTGAGATCCTCTGGGCGGCGCACCGGCACGCGGGTGGTGTAAAAGCTGCGGCTGCCGGCATCGTAGTAGCACAGGCCGCGCACGCGGTACGGCGTGAGTTCCTCGAGCAGGGCGCGGCCGATCGGTCCCTCCAGGACCTTCCAGTAGTGGTCCTGGTCGCGGAACACGTAGGGGATGCTGAAGACCTGCATGCGCGGCGCGAAGCTTTCCAGCGGGCTGGAGGACACTTTCGTCATCGCCAGGCTGCCGATCTGCAGCAGCTCGATCAGCTCGCGCTCCGCCCCCAGTTGCCCGTTGGGGTAGATCATGACCCGGAGCCGGCCGCCGGAGAGTTCGGCGACCCGTTCGGCCATGTGGACCATGGCCTTGTGCACGGGGTGGCCGGTATCCAGCGCGTGGGCCAGGCGCAGCACGCGCGTCGCCGAACCGCCGTCGCAGGCGCTCAACAGCAGCGTCGCGAGAACGAGCAGGGTGCCCGGCAGGGGGGTGCGGAACGACAGGCTCATGGCGCCTCCTGTAGCGACCGTCGCCAGGCATCGGCCTGGCAGTCTGGTTTGACAATGAGGTCCGCTGCTGCGAATATTGGCATGACCAAATTATCACGCCAGAGGCCGCCGGGCAACCGGCGAAAGAGGCTGCAAAGCGATGCTCGAGCCGCTCAACCGCCGGACTGTCCCCAATGCCGCCCAGCCGACCCTGCGGGTGCTGCAGTTCGGCGGCGGGGTGTTCCTGAGGGGCTTCGTCGACTGGATGATCGAGCGCATGAACCGGCGCCTCGGCTTCGACGCCGGCATCGTTGTCATGCGTGCCGACTCGCGTCCCCAGGCCGACCCCTTGGCGAAGCAGGACGGACTTTACCACGTGCTGCTCCACGGCGTGTGCGAAGGCCGCCCCGAGCACAGCCTGGAGCGCGTGGACTGCCTGCGTGAAGTGCTCGATCCGCGGCGCGACTGGGTCCGGTTCCTCGAACTCGCCGAGGATCCGGCCATGCGCTGGGTGGTGTCGAACACCACCGAGGCGGGGATCGTGTTGGACCCCGAGGACGACGCGGGCGCGCCCTCGCCGCGCACCTTTCCGGCGCGCCTGGCGGCCTGGTTGCACCACCGCTACCGGCGTTTCGGCGGCGACCCGGAGCAGGGTGTGGTGGTGCTGCCCTGCGAGCTGATCGACGACAACGGCGCGACCCTGGCCGCTTGCGTGGCCGAGCACGGGCGGCGCGCCGGCTTCGGCGCCGGTTTCGAGACCTGGTTGCGGGACGCCGTCGTGTTCTGCAACACCCTGGTGGACCGCATCGTCGCCGGCCGGCCGGCCGATCCGGCGCCATGGTGGGCGGCGCTCGGTTACCGCGACGAGCTGCTGGTCGAGGGCGAGGCGTTTCACCTGTGGGTGATCGAGGGGCCGCCCGAGTTGGCCGAGCGGTTCCCGGCCGCGCGCGCCGGCCTGAACGTGCACGTCACCGACGACGTCGCCCCCTACCGCGAGCGCAAGGTCCGCATCCTCAACGGCTTGCACAGCGCCACCTGTCCGCTCGCCTTGCTCGAGGGCGTCGCGACGGTGCGCGAAGCCGTGCTGCATCCGCGGTTGGGCGCCTACATGCGGCGCACCGCCGAGCAAGAAATCCAGCCCTACGTGCCCCTGCCGGCGGCGGAGGTGGCCGAGTTCACGGCCCAGGTCTTCGAGCGTTTCGCCAACCCGGCGATCGAGCACCGCTGGTCGGCCATCGCCCTCAACGCGGTCGCCAAGTGGCGCACGCGGGTGTGGCCGTCCTGGCTCGACGCCTGGCGCGACCGCGGGGCGGTGCCGCGGGGGCTGACCCTGTCGCTGGCCGCCCTGCTCGCCGTCTATCGCTGGCACCCCGAGGCGGTCCGCGATGCTCCGGAGCGCAGCGCGCGCCTCGCCGTGCACTGGCCCGACCCGCTGCGGCCGACGGCCCAAGGGCTCGCCGGGCTGCTGGCCGACCGGCGCTTCTGGGACGAGCCGCTGGCGGCCCCGCCCGCACTCGCCGAGGCGCTGTGCGCCGACCTCGAGCGCCTCGCCACCGAGGGGGTGGCGGCGGTTCTGGATCGCTGGGGGGCCGGTTTGACACCGGTAACAATTCGGCCTGACCCCTTTGCCGCCGGCAGCCTTGCGGTATGATTGGCGCGAGGCGGCCGACGGCCGCGACGGGGTCCATAATGGCTAGACGCTACCGCATCAAGCGGCTTTACCAGCAGGTCGCCGACAAGCTCATGGCGATGATTGAGGCCGGTCGCTTTCCGCCCGGTTCGCGCCTGCCGGCCGAGCGCAAGCTGGCCGAAACCTTCGGCGTGTCGCGGCCGACGGTGCGCGAGGCGATCATCGCCCTGGAACTGGCCGGCTACGTCGAGGTCCGGGTCGGTTCCGGGGTCTACGTGCTCGAGCCGCAGGGCCAGGCGCCGGCCGCCACGGAACTGGACGTGGGGCCCTTCGAGTTGACCGAGGCGCGCATCCTGTTCGAAGGCGAAGCGGCGGCGCTGGCGGCGACCCTGATCACGGACGAGGAGATCGCGCAGCTCGAGGAGGCCCTGGCCGAGATCGCCGAGGCCAACGAGCGGGCGCCCTCGAGCGAGGTCCAGGACCGCAAGTTCCACATGCTGATCGCCCAGGCGACGCGCAACAGCGCCATCGTCTCGGTGATCGACGAGCTCTGGGAGTGGAAGATGAGTTCGCCCTTGAACGAGCGCATCTTCCAGAAGGTCCGTGAATTGGGTTATCGCCCCCGCATCGACGAGCACCGCGCCATCATCGACGCGCTGCGGCGGCGCGACCCGCAGGCCGCCCGCGCCGCGATGCACGAACACCTCGGGCGCCTGATCGACGAATTGTTGGACGCGACGGAAATCGAAGCGCTGGAAGAGGCGCGGCGCCGCGTCAGCCGCGAGCGCGAACGTTTCACGCTGGCGCGGCGCCTGGGTTGAGCGCGGCGTTCAGTCGCCGCCGCCGGGTTTTTCCGAGAAATACTGCAACTTGTCCGGCTTGCCGTTCCACTCGTCGGCGTCCGGCGGCGGGTCGATCTTGCTGGTGATGTTCGGCCACATCTGGGCGTACTTGCGATTGAACTCCACCCACTGCTCGGCGCCTTCCTCGGTGTCGGGAACGATCGCCTCGGCGGGGCACTCCGGTTCGCAGACCCCGCAGTCGATGCACTCGTCCGGATGGATGACCAGCATGTTCTCGCCCTCGTAGAAGCAATCCACGGGGCAGACCTCCACGCAGTCGGTGTACTTGCACTTGATGCAGTTCTCGGTGACGACGTAGGTCATTTCGCTAGCACCTCGTTGTGCGCCGCCGGTCGCCTCAATCGGGGCGCGTGTCCTCGGCCAGGGTGACGTGCAGTCCGTCGAGCGCGTCATTATACGTGATCTGGCAGCTCAGCCGCGAGGTGTCGCGCGGCTCGGCGGTCATGTCGAGAATGTCCTCCTCGTCCGGGCCGGGCGGCGGCAGCTTGTCCAGCCACTCGGGATCGACGTAGACGTGGCAGGTCGAGCAGGAACAGCAGCCGAAGCAGGCGGCCTTGATGGGCAGGCCGGCGTCGTAGATCAGCTCCATCACCGAGCGGCCGGGCTCGGCTTCGACGGTGTGCGTGACGCCCTCGAGGTCGGTGACGCGGATCGTTCCCATCTCAAACACCCAGTTTCTTGTGCAGCTCGCTGCTGCTGGTGGTGTAGCGGAAGGCCGGGTCTTTGCCGAAGGCATAACGATATGCCTGTTGGCACATGAGCGCCGCCTCGTGGAAACCGGACAGGATCAATTTCAGCTTGCCCGGATAGGTGCAAATGTCGCCGATGGCGAACACGCCGCGGCGGTTGGTTTCGAACTTTTCGGTGTCCACCGCGATCAGGTTGTTCTTCAGCTCGAGCCCCCAGTCGGCGATCGGCCCGAGCTTCATCGTCAGGCCGTAAAAGGCGAGCAGGGCGTCGCACTCGATGCGGCGCTCGCCGTCCGAGCCGCGCACGCTCACCGCTTCCAGGCGCGTGCCGTCGGCGTGCAGCGCGCTGATCTGGCCGATCACCAGGTCCATCGCGCCGGCCTCGACCAGGCGGCGCATTTTTTCCACCGAATCGGGCGCCGCCCGGAAGGCGTCCCGGCGGTGCACCAGCGTCAGCCGCTCGGCCTGCGGTTGCAGGGCGAGCGTCCAGTCCAGGGCCGAGTCGCCGCCGCCGGCGATCACCAGCCGTTTGCCGGCGAAGTCCGCCTGGCGGCGCACGGCATAGAACAGCGAGCGACCTTCCAGCGCTTCGGCGCCCGGCAGCGGCACCTTCTTGGGCACGAAGCTGCCGCCGCCAGCGGCGATCACCACGTTCGGCGCGCGCAGCACCGTCCCGGCGCTGGTCGTCACCCGCCAGCGCTCGCCGTCGGCCTCCAAGCGCTCGGCGACCTGGGACAGGTGGAAGCGCGGCGAAAACGGCTCGGCCTGCTTGAGCAGGTTGTCGATCAGCGCCTGGCCGGTGCACACCGGCACGCCGGGGATGTCGTAGATCGGCTTGTCCGGATACAGCTCCGTGCACTGCCCGCCGGGGCGGTCCAGCGCGTCGATCAGGTCGCACTGCATGTTGAGCAGGCCGGCCTCGAAGACGGCGAAAATGCCGACCGGGCCGGCGCCGACGATGATCATGTCCGTGTCGTGCACCGTGGTGCCGGGTTCCTCATGCATGATGGGCTTCGCTTTCCAGGAAACGTTTCAAAGTGTCCACCAGGATCTCGTTCTCGTGCGCCTGGCCCACCGTGATGCGCAAGGCGTCGGGCAGGGCGTAGGCGTCCATCGGCCGCACGATCACGCCGTGCTCGGCCAGGAAACGCAGCGCGGCGCGGCAACGCGCGGCCGAGCCGAAGCGGACCAGCACGAAGTTGGCGGCGCTGGGTGTCACCGAAAGCCCCAGCTCGGCCAGCCGTTCGGCCAGCCACGGGCGCCAGCGGCGGTTGTGCGCCTGGGCGGCCGCGAGATGCTCGGTGTCGGCCAGCGCCGCCAGCGCCGCCTCTTCGGCGGCGTGGCTGATCGGGAATGAACCGCGGATGCGGTCGAGGACGCGGGCCACCGACGGCGGGCACCAGGCCCAGCCGATGCGCAGCGCCGCGAGGCCGTGGATCTTCGAGAAGGTGTGCAGCACCACGGTGTTCTCGGCCGGCGTCCGCACCCAGCCGTGGCCGGGATCGTAGTCGGCCGCGTCCACGTACTCGGCGTAAGCGGCGTCGATCACCAGCAGCACGGACTCGGGCAGGGCGGCCCGCAGCGCCCGCAGCCGCGCCCGCGGCAGCCAGGTGCCGGTCGGGTTGTTCGGGTTGGCCAGGAACAGGATCCGAGTGCGGGGCGTCACCGCCGCGAGCAGCGCTTCGGGATCCGCGGTCAGATCCCGTTCGGCGGCCGCCACCGGCGTCGCGCCGCCCGCCCGCGCCGCGATCGGGTACATCAAAAAGCCGTGGGCGCTGTAGAGCACCTCGTCGCCCGGCCCGGCGTAGGCGCGGGCGACCAGGTCGATCAGGCGCTCCGAGCCCGGCCCGAGGACGATCCCGTCCGGATCCAGGCCCCAGCGCTCGGCCAAGGCGCGGCGCAAACGGCGGCTCGATCCGTCCGGGTAGCGGTGTAGCCGCCCGGCGCAGCGCGCGAAGGCCTCGCGCGCCGCCGGCGACGGGCCCAGCGGCGACTCGTTGGAGGCGAGGAACACCGGCTCGACCCCTTCGGGCAGATTGACATTGCCCGGCACGTAGGGCTCGATGTCCAGGATGCCGGGGCGCGGTCGTGGGGGCATGGCGCGATCGGGACGGCGGTCGGAGGGCGCGCAGACTATAAAGGAGCGCTTGCCGCCGAATCAAGCCGAACGACCCATTGGTCTTGCCATTTTCCCCGAACGGGGCGATCATTCCGCGCCCTTGCCCGGTGGCGGCGCCGGCGCGCGCCGGTCTGCGCGCGGCTCGGCCCGCGGCCCTGTCGAGACCTCGGGAGATCCGTCCGCCCATGAAAATCGCCATCCTCAAAGAACGTCGCGTCGCCGAACGGCGCGTGGCCGCCACGCCCGAGACCGTCAAGAAGCTCCGCGACCTGGGCTTCGAAGTGGTCGTCGAACAGGGGGCCGGTGCGGCCAGCCTGATCGAAGACGCCCGTTACCAAGACGCCGGCGCGCGCCTCGCCGCCGATCCTGCCGCCGTTCTCGACGGCGCCGACATCGTCCTGAAAGTCCAACGGCCGCTGTACGGCGGCGAGGGCGACCCCGACGAGTTGAGCGCCATTCCGGAAGGCGCGCTGCTCATCGGCATGCTCGCGCCGCACGCCGACCCGGCCGCGGTCCAGGCCTGGGCGGTCCGCCGGCTCACCGCCATGAGCATGGAACTGTTGCCGCGCATCACCCGCGCGCAGGCCATGGACGTGCTCAGCTCGCAGAGCCAACCTGGCCGGCTACCGCGCCGTGATCGACGCCGCCTACGAATTCCAGCGGCTCATGCCGATGATGATGACCGCCGCCGGCACCGTCGCGCGCCGCCAAGGTCATGGTGCTGGGCGCCGGCGTGGCCGGGCTGCAGGCCATCGCCACCGCCAAGCGTCTCGGCGCCGTGGTGTGCGCCACCGACGTGCGCCGCGCCGCCAAGGAACAGGTCGAGAGCGCTCGGCGCCAAGTTCGTCATGCGTCGAGAGATGAGGAGAGCGGCGACGCCGAGGGCGGCTACGCCAAGGAGATGAGCGAAGACTACAAGCGCCAGCCAGGCCGAGCTGGTCGCCGCAGACCCTCAAGACCAGGACATCGTCATCTGCACCGCGCTCATCGCCGGCAAGCCGGCGCCGCGGCTGGTCACCGAAGAGATGGTGCGCAGCATGCGGCCCGGCTCGGTGATCGTCGACCTGGCCGTCGAGCAGGGCGGCAACTGCGCGCTGTCGAAGCCGGGCGAGGTGGTCGAGGTCGACGGCGTGAAAATCATCGGGCACCGCAACGTGCCCAGCCGCCTCGCGCCCGACGCCAGCGCCCTGTATGCGCGCAACCTGCTCAACTTCGTCAGACCTGCTGGTCGACCGGGAGAACCGGCGCATCGCCGTGCCTTGGGAAGACCCGATCGTCGAGGCCGTCACCGTCACCCGCGACGGCGCAAATCGTCCATCCGGCCTTCCAGGCCGCGTAAGCCCACCGCACGCGAGGAGTCAGCCATGGGTTCCGAATTCATCTCGCAACTGTCCATCTTCGTGCTGGCCGTGTTCGTCGGCTACTACGTCGTCTGGAGCGTGACGCCGGCCCTGCACACGCCGCTGATGTCGGTGACCAACGCCATCTCCGCGGTCATCATCGTCGGCGCGCTCATCGCCGCGGGAGCCGGCCGAGTACAGCCTGGCCAAGATCCTCGGCCTCGTCGCCGTCGCGCTGGCCTCCGTCAACATCTTCGGCGGCTTCGCTCGTCACCCAGCGCATGCTCGCCATGTACAAGAAGAAGACCAAGTAAGGAGGCGCCGCGATGAGCAATCTGCACAGCAACCTCACGGCGCTCGCCTACCTGCGTCCGCGCGTCCTGTTCATCCTCGCCCTGCGCGGCCTGTCGACCCGGAGACCGCCGCCGCGGGCAACCTCTCCGGCATGCTCGGCATGGCCATCGCCATCGTCGCCACCCTGGCCGAGCCCGGGTGCTCGACTACGTCGGCATCCTCGTCGCCGCCGCCGTCGGCGGCGTCGTCGGCTGACCATCGCCGCGCGCATCCCGATGACCGCCATGCCGCAGCTGGTGGCCGCCTTCCACAGCCTGGTCGGCCTGGCCGCCGTGCTCGTCGCCGCGGCCGCCTTCAGCACCCGAGGCCTTCCACCTGCTCGGCCCGACGGGCGCATCTTCGCCGCGAGCCGCGTCGAAATGGGGCTCGGCGTCGCATCGGCGCGATCACCTTCTCCGGCTCCGTCATCGCCTTCCCAAGCTCGACGGCCTGGTCTCCGGCGCGCCGATCGTCTGCCGCGGCCAGCACGCCCTCAATGCCCTCATCGGCCTGGCGATCATCGGCCTGATCGTCGCCTTCTGCATCGAGCAATCCGCCGGGCCTTCACCGCCATGACCGTGCTCGCCTTCGTCATCGGCGTGCTGCTCATCATCCCGATCGGCGGCGCCGACATGCCCGTCGTCATCTCGCATGCTCAACTCCTACTCCGGGTGGGCGGCGGCCGGCATCGGCTTCACCCTCAAGAACGACGCGCTGATCATCACCGGCGCGCTCGTCGGCTCCTCCGGCGCCATCCTGTCGCTACATCATGTGCAAGGGCATGAACCGCTCCTTCTTCACGTCATCCTCGGCGGTTTCGGCGGCGACGGCGCGCGGCCGCGGCCGGCGGCGCGAGGACCGGCCGGTCAAGCAGGGCATCGGCCGAGGACGCGGCCTTCATGCTGAAGAACGCCGGAAGGTGATCATCGTGCCCGGCTACGGCATGGCCGTCGCCCAGGCGCAGCACGCGCGTGCGCGAGCTGGCCGACAAGCTCAAGGAGCACGGCGTGCGAGGTCAAATTCGCCATCCACCCGGTCGCCGGGCGCATGCCGGGCCACATGAACGTGCTGCTCGCCGAGGCCAACGTCCCCTACGACGAGGTCTTCGAGCTCGAGGACATCAACAACGAGTTCCGACCGCCGACGTCGCCTTCGTCATCGGCGCCAACGACGTCACCAACCCGGCGCGCGCAAGACGACCCCACAGCCCGATCTACGGCATGCCCATCCTCGAGGTCGACAAGGCCAAGACCGTGCTGTTCGTCAAGCGCGCGCTGGCGCCGGGCTATGCCGGCGATCGACAAACGACTGTTCTACAAGGACAACACGATGATGCTGTTCGGCGACGCCAAGAAGATGACCGAAGAGATCGTCAAGGCCATGGAGTGAGCTTGCGCATGCGCGAACCCGTGTCGGCCGAGTCCGACACCGCGACGCGCCGCGGCGCGATGGGCGCCGCCGGCCGGGCCGGCTAAACTTGGGCCCAAGAAGAAGCGGCAGGACGCTGCGGGAACGACACGGACGGTCGCGCACAAGCGCCAGGACGGTCTCCCTGACACGGATGTGGTGCAACCCCCTGAAAGTCGCCCCTCGCGACCGCGAGGGGCGTCGTTTTTTTCCGGCCTCGCGGCCCGCGGCTGCGCGCAACCCGGCGCCGTCCGCCGCCGCGGCGGACCCCGTGCGCCGCCGCGGGGGCCGCGACCAGACCCTGGCCTACACCCCCTTCAACAAGCCGCGGTCCATCGAAGAGGGCGGCGTGCGGGTCGAGTTCGGCTACGGTCCCGACCGGCTGCGCGTCACCAAGACCGTCACCCGCCCGGACGGGCAAGTCGAACAGATCGGGTACCTGGGCCTGGGCGCCACCGGCCAGCCCCTCTACGAGCGGCATCGCGCGCCGGGCCCGGACGGCGCCGAGCGCATCGAGCACCGCGACTTCACTCTATGCCGGCGCCCACCACGGCGGCCAGCCCTTTGCCGTGCACCTGGAAGTGGACTCCGAGGGCGACGGGCGCATCGACGACCCCGACACCCGCTACCTGCACCGGGATCATTTGGGCTCGGTCGTGGCCGTGACCGACGAAGTCGGGCTCGTCCACGACCCCTCCGGGCGCACCCGCGTCGAGCCGGTCGCCTTCGACCCCTTCGGCCGGCGCCTGGGGCCGGACTGGCTGGACGATCCGGCAGCCGCCCGCGCCCCGGGCAGCCCCGGCCACCTGGACTACACCGGCCAGGAAGCCCTGCCCGAAGTGGGCCTCATCCACATGAACGGGCGGCTCTACGACCCCGAACTCGGTCGCTTCCTGGCCGCCGACCCGTTCGTCCAGGCCCCCGGCGAGCCGGGCAACCACAACCGCTACGTCTACGTCCTCAACAACCCCCTGCGCTACAGCGACCCGACCGGGCACCTGTTCGAGGATTTCAAGGACTTCGTCATCACCGTCATCATCATCGTCGTGAGCATCGAATGCCAGCCCTGCGGGGCGGCGCTGGCGGCGGGTTATGCCCTGTACAGGGGCGCCGAGCCGTGGCAAGTGGTGCTCAGTTTCGTGGCGGGGATGGCCGGTGGGGCGCTGGCGAGCACTGCGGGGGCCACGGGCTTACAGGCGGCCATCATCTCTGGGCTGGTGTCCGGTGCGATCACCGGGATGATCACCGCCTGGGTCAGTGGTGGTAACATCGCCCGAGGGATGGTGCTGGGTGCCATATCCGGCGCCATCGGCGGGGCGGTCAACTACGCCCTGCAGAGCGGCGTGCAGGAGGTGATGCAGCCGAGCCAACCCAGCGGTGGGACTCGCGGCGACGCACTGGAGGAAGTGATCATCGTCGATGAATGGGAAAAGCCGGATGTCCCGAGAGGTAGAACGAAAGAAATCAGCCGGGAAACGCTCCGTGAAATAGAGGAAAACTCACCTAACCAAGAGGCGTGGAAAGACAACGTTAAGGGAATTGATAAGCTTGACGGGCTAAGTGATAAGCTTAAGCCTAAGGCAGAAAGTGTCTTAAAAGAGCTGTCTGAGAAGGGCTACAAGCTGCGAGTCGTTTGGGGGAAAAGAACAAAAGCTGAAAACGATGCGCTCGTAAAAGAAGGCTTGGCTTCAAAAACCAGTAAACATTTAACCGGTGATGCGATGGGCTTTGTTAATCGCAAGCTTGGCTATGATGTTGAAAAAGGTTCTGACTATTTGAAGAATCTTAAAACGGCGGCTGACAACGCTGGTGTTATATGGGGAGGCGACTTTGAAAGCAGATGGGATCCAAACCACATAGAGTTAAAATGATGATGAAAAAATGTCTGATAGTATTGTTTGTTGCGTTACAAATTTGTTTTGCACAAATAGCTTGTTCTTCGAATGATGAAGCGTTCGATTACTCTGATCTTTGGATATCTAAAACGTCTGGAACTTGGGAATCAGGGAAAGATTATGGTTATTATAGGATTTTGGTTTTGAGAAGACCAGGCAAAGAACATAGTCAAGATGATGTATATGTTCAGGTCGTCAAACGAGGAGAAAATGTTAACAAGATTGAGCGAACAATAAAACTGGATAGCCCTGGTTATAAAGGCTATGTAAAAGATATTGAGCTGGTAAATATCGAAGATATTAATATGGTGGCGGTTCACATGGACATTGAAATGAAGGCTATGAATGGCATTATTATGCGAGAGATTTATTTAGTTTCTCCGAGCGGGAAAGTGAAGCCGCTGGTGCAAGCAAAGTATATGGATATTTATGATCAAGGAACATCTGATTAATTGATTCTGATGGCGGCATTCCGAGGCATTTGCCTTTGAGGGGAAAATTCTGGACGCCAACCCGAACCATCTGGTGCCACGTGGTCCGCCATCGTTCCGATTTCCGGGCCTATCGGCCGATTTCGGACATGCTGACCCTACGTTGCTCGCAGCAAACGTCGGAGCTATGCTCGAATCTGGTGTACGGCGGGATTGAAGAAGGTGGCGTACCCTGCTGAAATTCGGTTTTCCAAGAACTGAAACAGCAAAGGAGTACGCCACCATGAGCAAAGATACCGTCGTTGCCTTCTCGTCGCCAGGGGGTGTCGAGGATCCGCTGACGGAGCTGCTGCGCGCCGGTGCCAAGCGACTGATTCAGCAGGCGATCGAGGCGGAGCTGGCCGAGATGCTGGCAAAGTATGAGGGACGGGTGGACGAACAGGGGCGCCGATCCGTGGTCCGCAACGGCCACTTGCCGGAGCGAGAGATTCTGACCGGCCTGGGTCCGGTGCCGGTGAGGGTGCCGAAGGTCCGCAGCCGGGGCGAGGAGCCGGTGGTGTTCCGGTCCTCGCTGGTGCCGCCCTACGTGAGGAAGGCCCGGCGTGTGGAGGCGGCTCTGCCGTGGCTGTACCTGAAGGGGATCTCGACCGGTCAGATGCAGGAGGCCCTGGAAGTGCTGGTCGGCCCCGAGGCGAAGGGGCTGTCGGCCGCGGTGATTGGCCGCCTGAAACGGGAATGGGAAGCGGAATACGCCGATTGGTGCCGCCGGGATATGGGCCGGGACCGCTGGTCTATTGGTGGGTGGACGGCGTCTACAGCGGCCTGAGGGCCGAGAACCAGAAACTGTGCGCCCTGGTGGTCATCGGGGTCAACGAGCGGGGCGAGAAGCGGTTTCTGGCCATCGAGGATGGCATACGGGAGTCGATCCAAAGCTGGCGGGAGGTGCTGCTGGACCTGAAGCGACGGGGTCTTGCCGTCCCGCCGAAACTGGCGGTGGGCGACGGTGCCCTGGGCTTCTGGGCGGCGCTCGAGGAGGTATACCCCAAGACCCGTCACCAGCGCTGCTGGCGTAAGCTTCCCCGTCAAGTGGACAGTCCAAAAGTAGAGACTCTGGCGTTCTCAAGGGCCTCTACGGGTGTCATCCCGCCAAGGCTGTCGTGATCTCGTTCCTCGTTGTATTCAAGCATCCAAGCCCATGTGATCTCCCTGACTTCATCCAGATCCCGGAATAACCAGGTATCGAGTACCTCAGTCCGGTAGCTGCGATTGAATCGCTCAATGTAGGCGTTCTGATTCGGCTTGCCAGGCTCGATGTAGTCGATCATGACTCCGTTTTCGTGGCACCAGTTCGTAAAGCACTCTCCAAGGAACTCCGGTCCATTGTCGGTGCGCAGTACATCCGGTAGTCCCCGCTCCGACTTCAGTTGCTCGAACACGCGAACCAGTCGGGCACTGGGCAGCGAAGTATCAATCTCGATTGCCAGCGCCTCTCGGTTGAAATCATCCAGCACATTGAACGTGCGAAACCGGGTGCCGTGATACAGCGCATCACTCACGAAATCTGCTGACCACACCTGATTTGGTCTGGCCGGCACCAACAGCGGCATCGGATCCCTCGTCGGTACGCGCTTCTTGGCTCGGCGTCGGCGATTGAGCTTGAGCAGGCAATACACCCGCCACACGCGCTTGTGGTTCCAGCGGTATCCTTGCCGCCGTAAACGCCGAAACAGTTTCCAGAAGCCCAGCCCTGGCTTCCTGCCTGCCAGTTCACTCAGGGCCTCAGCCAATGAACGATCCCGCTCCAGCCAGTCCGTCAGCGGCTTGTACCAGGCCGACCGAGAAAGGCCCACGCTTTGGCAGGCCTTTGTTATCGAGAGGTCGTGAGCCCCCACCAGGTACCCAGCAACCTCGCGCTTCTCGATCGGCTTCAGAGCTTCTTTTCGATCACACCCTTCAGAGCGGCATTCTCAAGCGCCATGTCCGCAAACATGCGCTTGAGCTTGGCGTTCTCGGCTTCCAGCTCCTTCATGCGTTTCAGCTCTGAAGCTTCCAGGCCACCGTACTTCGATTTCCATTTGTAGTAGGTCGCCGAACTGATGCCGTGCTTGCGGCACACCTCGTTGACCGCTACCCCCGGCTTCGGCTTCCTTCAGGATCGAAACAATCTGCGTCTCGCTAAATCGTGATTTTCTCATCAGTGCCTCCTGGGCATATTCTGCCAGAGGTCTCTACTAATGAGGTGTCTACCTTTAGGGGAAGCTTACGCGATCACCGGGATGGTCACCGCCTGGGTCAGTGGTGGTAACATCGCCCGAGGGATGGTGCTGGGTGCCATATCCGGCGCCATCGGCGGGGCGGTCAACTACGCCCTGCAGAGCGGCGTGCAGGAGGTGATGCAGTCGAGCCAACCCAGCGGCGGGACTCGCGGCGATGCACTTGAGGAAGTGATTATCGTCGATGAATGGGAAAAGCCGGATGTCCCGAGAGGTAGGACGAAAGAAATCAGCCGGGCAGAGCTCCGTAAAATAGAGGAAAACTCACTTTACGAAGAAATCGACGTCGATCCGGCCGTTCGCGATGAAATTACTTCTGTCGTTAATGATAAAAAATTCCGGGACCATGCGAATGTGGTCTTTCAGGACTCGCTGAAGGCGAGGCGAGAGCTTGGGACATTGAGTGTTTACCAGCGCGATGGAAATTATTATGTCTACAATGGTGGTCGCCCGGATCCGGAGATCTCGAACAGGGTCTGGCTGGAGGCGCCCGACCCGAACAAGGGCAGACACGTGTTTGACTGGCATCCGCATATAAGGGGAAACAAAAAGCCGTCACCGGCCGACATCGAAACAAGTTACAAACGAGGCGTGCCAGGGGTTATATGGTATGGTGAGGATAAATTCAGAATTTATCAGGGCGGGTGCAAGGCCGAAGCACTGTCTTGCTAAAGTGCTGTGCGGCATGCTTGTGCTTATATCCACTCGGTCGGTTTCCGATG
This sequence comes from Gammaproteobacteria bacterium, assembly GCA_026004975.1. Taxonomy (GTDB): domain Bacteria; phylum Pseudomonadota; class Gammaproteobacteria; order HTCC5015; family HTCC5015; genus BPKE01. The sequence continues at coordinate 78,558 of BPKE01000002.1, read as the reverse complement.
AGCTCGTTTGTGAGCCGATGCCGGAGTATCTCGCAAAGATTGAACGGTCGACCAGGGACGATTACGAGCGCATTAAGCTGACGGTGCCCAGCAAGGTTGGCCCCTTCGTTTTTTCGCATGCATACATGAGCTTGGAGATCAAGCGGAAGGAAATATGCCCGCCTTGCCGGGGGCCTGAAGTGTTCTGGACAGACGACATAGAGCCACAGCCAAGCTTAATGTCAGATGCTGAAAAATGGAAGAGCATGACCTTTATCGTTCATCCTGGCATTTTCAATGTCCATGTGACCTTCATATATGAGTCGGATATGTGTGTATCGCATTTAGAAGTGTTAATCGAGTGAGGTGTTTGCGCGATTCTTGCATCATGAGAAAATGCGAGCTCGATTCGTTTTTCGGGAACGGCAGGCGTCACCGCGCTCCCACCCTCGAAAAGGCAGCATTTGGGTTGCAGGCAACGATGCGCAGGCCGTCGTCTTGCGAGGACATCCGGAATCTCGCCATAAGCTCACACGGGGAACCATGAAACCGAAGAACCTCATCACATGGTTTGGTCTGTTGCTCGCCGCACTGGTGCTCATCTGTTGTGTTGGACCAGGCCGCGACCATGGCGCAGGAAACGGTGACCGGCCATCGGCGCCCATGCTCAATCTCACGCCCAGGCCCATCAAGGCCTTCCACTTCAGCTGGTCGGACGTGGACCGCGAGACCGAATATCGCCTTCTCGAGGATCCCGACGGCGGATCAGGCTTCACGCGGGTGGCAAGCATCGCCGCGGGTAGCACAAGCTATGACCTAAAAGTCTTCTTGCCCGCACGCGTGAACGCGCGCTACATTCTGCAGGCCTGCAACGCGGCCGGCTGTACAAACTCGAATGCAGTTTCGGTTGGCGGTAGACTGGAGCAAGCGGTTGGATATGTCAAGGCTAACAATATCGAGCCGTATAGTATATTCGGTTTCAGCGTGGCCGTCTCCGGAGACGGGAACACACTGGTGGTGGGGGCGCCCAACGAGGACAGCAATGCCACCGGCGTGAACGGCGAGCAGGCGAACGACGCTGCTGAAGACCGCGGTGCGGTGTACGTCTTCGTCCGCAGCGGCGGCAGCTGGCGCCAACAGGCATACATCAAGGCGTCCAACCCCGGGGAGGATGACGCTTTTGGTTTCGGCGTGGCCCTCTCCGGCGACGGGAACACGCTGGCGGTAGGGGCGCCCAACGAGGACAGCAATGCCACCGGCGTGAACGGCGACCAGGCGAACGACGCTGCTGAAGACAGCGGTGCGGTATACGTCTTCGTCCGAAGCGGTGACAGCTGGCGCCAGCAGGCCTACCTCAAGGCGTCCAACACCGAGATATTCGATTCTTTCGGTTCAAGTGTGGCGCTCTCCGGGGATGGGAACACACTAACGGTGGGAGCACCTGGCGAGGACAGCAATGCCACCGGCGTGAACGGCGACCAGGCGAACGACGCTGCTGAAGACAGCGGTGCGGTATATGTCTTCGTCCGCGCCGGTGGCAGCTGGCGTCAACAGGCCTACCTCAAGGCGTCCAACGCTGAGGCATATGATTTGTTTGGTGGCAGCGTGGCGCTTTCCGAGGATGGAAACACACTGGCCGTCGGCGCCGAGAGCGAAGACAGCGATGCCATCGGCGTGAACGGAGACCAGACCAGCAACGCCGCATGGCGCAGCGGCGCGGTGTATGTCTTCGTCCGCAGTGGCGGCGACTGGCGCCAACAGGCCTACATCAAGCCGTCCAATCCAACGCTGGTCGGCAGCTTCGGTTTCAGCGTCGCCCTATCCGCTGACGGGAACACGCTGGCGGTGGGGGCGCATGGTGAGTCCGGTGATGTCGGCATCTCAGATGGCGACCAAGTCAGTGACGGCGCATGGGGTATCGGCGCGGCGTATGTTTTCGTCCGCAGCGGTGACAGCTGGCGCCAGCAGGCCCACCTCAAGGCATCCAACCCCGGGGTAGAGGATTTTTTTGGTTACCGCGTAGCCCTCTCCGGAGATGGGAACACGCTGGCGGTGGGGGGGGCCAAAGAGGACAGCAATGCCACCGGCGTGAACGGCAACCAGACCAACGATGAGGCGGTCGACAGCGGCGCTGTATACGTCTTTGTGCGCATCGGCGACGGCTGGCGACAACAGGCCTATGTCAAAGCGCCCAATACAAAGGCAAAGGATGAGTTTGGTTATGAGGTCGCGCTTTCCGGCGATGGAAACGCATTGGCAGTCGGGGCCATCGGAGAAAGCGGCAATTCCACGGGAATCGGCGGCGACCCAAGCAAAAAAACCGCTCCGTCAAGCGGTGCTGTGTATCTCTATTGATCGTTACGATCTGGCGGTCTGAGTGCGATTATCGAGCATCCACTGCGACAGCAGGGGATGGGTTTCGGCTGTAAAGGCCCAGGGCTTTTAACAGGCCGTTGAAAATAACCTGCCCAACTCAGCCGTCCTGGCGGTGAACGTCGGGGATAGCAGGGTGATCCTACCCACCAACAGCGGACGCTCGATTGAGCGGCTTGGAGTGCCTCATATCGTGCCGGGCTCAAACTTCCATTGGCACTGTGCCGACGATCCTGATCGTAATCCACCTCGATGTATTCGGACACGACCCGTCGTGTCTGATCTCGTGTTCTGATTCTCTCTCCGTGTATCGCCTCCACCTTCAGGGAATGAAAGAAGCTTTCAGCACAGGCGTTGTCGTAGCAGTTTCCTTTCGAGCTCATGCTGCGCCTGAGATCGTGGGCCCTGATCCGGTTCTGATGGCTTCCCGAGCAATACTGACTGCCCCGGCCGGAATGAACGATGACCCGCTCGGGCATGCCCCGGCGCCACAGGGCCATTTTCAGCGCCCCACAGACCAGATCGACCTTCAGGTGCTCAGACATGCTCCGGCCTACAATCCTCCGGCTGAACAAGTCCATCACAACCGCCAGATACAGCCATCCTTCATCCGTCCACAGGTAGGTGATGTCACTCACCCACTTCTGGTTGGGCGCCGTGGCTTCAAAGTTCTGCGCCAGAAGATTTGGGCAAACCGGCAGCGAATGTTTCGATTGCGTGGTCGCCTTGAACCTCCTGGAAGCCCTGGCGCGCAAGCCTTGTCGCCGCAGGCTTTTGGCCATCGTCTTGCGATTCACGGGATGGCCGTTTTCTGCCATTTCCGCCGCCAGACGGGGCGAACTGTAACGTCCCTTTTTTCCATGAACGCTTTATGGACCGCACGATCCGTCCCCTCGCGGCGTCGCTGGCGCCGAGAATGCAGCCCCGTCTGCAGCGCCAGGCATAATAGCCGCTGCGTGAAACACACGGAACGCGGCTCATCGTTCTCAACCTGAATTCCCCTTCATGTGCCTGCATGAACGCGTACTTCACTTCAGTCTTTTCGCGAAGTACGCCGCCTTTTTTAAAATGGCCAGCTCCTCGGTTTGCAGCGCCAGCTGCCGCTTGAGACGTGCGTTTTCCGCTGCAAGCTTCCGCTCGGCCTCACTCTGGCCTTGCGCGCGCCTGGCCTTGCCGCGCCACTCATACAGCTGTGATTCGTGCAGCCCCAGGTCTCTGGCTGCTGCGCTGACCCCAATGCTTTCGGACAGCGCAAGTGCCTCGTTCTTGAAATCCTCAGAATGGCGCTTACGCGGCGACTTGCCCTGCGTGTTCTTTCTTGCCATGGCTCACCTCCGTAGCGGAGTGTACTCTCTCAACGAGGTGTCCACTATTGGTGGGCAAGATCAAGGCTTTGCACTACGACGCCCTCGACCGGCTGCGGGGCAGTGCGCTCTACCACGACCAGGCCCTCGTCCAGACCCGGGAATACCGCTACGACCGGCTGGGCAACCTGCTCGAGAAAGACGGCCGGGCGTATCGCTACGGCGACTGCGGCGGGCCCTACACCCTCTGCGGTGCCGGCGAAGACACCTTCCAGTACGACGCCAACGGCAACCTCCTGAGCCGCCGCGGGGGCCGCGACCAGACCCTGGCCTACACCCCCTTCAACAAGCCGCGGTCCATCGAAGAAGGCGGCGTGCGGGTCGAGTTCGGCTACGGTCCCGACCGGCTGCGCGTCACCAAGACCGTCACCCGCCCGGACGGGCAAGTCGAACAGATCGGGTACCTGGGCCTGGGCGCCACCGGCCAGCCCCTCTACGAGCGGCATCGCGCGCCGGGCCCGGACGGCGCCGAGCGCATCGAGCACCGCGACTTCCTCGATGTCGGCCTCTATGCCGGCGCCCACCACGGCGGCCAGCCCTTTGCCGTGCACCTGGAAGTGGACTCCGAGGGCGACGGGCGCATCGACGACCCCGACACCCGCTACCTGCACCGGGATCATTTGGGCTCGGTCGTGGCCGTGACCGACGAAGTCGGGCTCGTCCACGACCCCTCCGGGCGCACCCGCGTCGAGCCGGTCGCCTTCGCCCCCTTCGGCCGGCGCCTGGGGCCGGACTGGCTGGACGATCCGGCAGCCGCCCGCGCCCCGGGCAGCCCCGGCCACCTGGACTACACCGGCCAGGAAGCCCTGCCCGAAGTGGGCCTCATCCACATGAACGGGCGGCTCTACGACCCCGAACTCGGTCGCTTCCTGGCCGCCGACCCGTTCGTCCAGGCCCCCGGCGAGCCGGGCCGCTTGCGTCGCGTCTGGGGCTCGCTTATGTTGAGGGGGCGCTCGAATGGGAGGGTCTGGCAATGGCACGTGTTTTGAAAGCGTTCGTGTTCGGAGTGGTGGTGGGCGTGGTGCTCGGCCTGTGGGCCGGGGTGAACATCGGCAAGGGGCGGCCGGTGTGGGGCAATCCGTTCGCCGAGAAGCCGGTGACGGAGAAGCTGCGGGACGCGGGCGGGGCGGTGCTGGAACGCAGCGGCGAGGTGCTGCAGCGGGGCGCGGAGCGCTTGAAGGGCGCCGGGCATTCGGACTGAGGCGAGGCCGTCCCGGTGCCGCCGCCCGCCCCGGCGGGCGGTGGATGTGGCGGGCACGGGCCCGGCGGGGGCGGGCCGGCCGGGCGCCCGCCGCCTCGAAGGGCGCGCCGGGAGGGGGTACCGCCGTGGGGCACGGCGGGCGGCGTGACCGCGCTGCTGGTAGAATGGGCGGATGCGCCTCCTGGTGTTCTCGGATCTGCATCTGGAGTTCGGCCCCATCGAGCTGCCCCCGCTGGACTGCGACGTGGTCGTGGCGGCGGGGGACATCGATGTCGGCACCCGGGCGGTGCCCTTCCTCGATGCCCTGGGCAAGCCGGTCATCTACGTGGCGGGCAACCACGAGTACTGGGGCGGGGAGTTGTCGGCCTCCGTGGCGGCCCTGAGAGCGGCCTGCCGTGGCACGCGGGTGCATTTCCTGGAGCGCAACCAGGTGACGATCGGAGGGGTGACGTTCTACGGCTGCACCCTATGGACCGATTTCGGGCGGGATGCCGAGGCGATCGCCCTGGGCCGCGAGCTGATGAACGATTTCGAATGGATCCGGGTCGGCGAGCGGCTGTTCACGCCGGAGGACATGGTGACCGAGCACGAAGCCGCTCGGCGCTGGCTGGGCAAGGCACTGGGCCGAAGGCGCGGCGGGCGGCGGGTGGTGGTGACGCATCATGCGCCGAGCCTGCGCAGTTGGGGCTTCGGGCCGGACGACCCTTTGCGGTATGCTTATTGCAACCGCCTGGACGAATGGCTGGCGGGCCGGGACATCGACCTCTGGATACACGGGCATGTCCATCACCCGTCGGACTACACCATCCTCGACACCCGCGTGGTGTGCAATCCGCGCGGCTATTTCGGCCGCCGGTTGGTCGAGGGGTTCGATGCCGCCAAAATCGTGAGCGTGTGATGAGTCGAACGAGCAAAGGGCTCTACCGGATCCGCTTCGTCGGCGGGGACAAGGTCTACGAGCTGTACGCGAAAAAGGTCTACCAGGGCGAGTTGTACGGTTTCGTCGTGGTCGAGGATCTGGTCTTCGATACGGCCGGCAGCGTGGTCGTGGACCCCGCACAGGAGCGCCTCAAGCGTGAGTTCGAGGGGGTCCAGCAGACGCTGATCCCGATGCATTCGGTGTTGCGCATCGACCGCGTCGAGAAGCAGGGTGTGGCGAAGGTGAGCGTGCTGGAGGGGGGCAAGGTGGCACCCCTGCCGACGGCGCCGGTGTACACCCCGAAGACCGACTGATCGGCGCTGCGGGTTTTTCTTCAGGAGATCCAATGACTTCGTCCCGCTTCGATGTCGGCGCGGCGCGCTGCGATCTGGTGATTTTCGGCGCCACCGGCGACCTGGCGGCGCGCATGCTGCTGCCGGCGTTGTATTTCCTGGATCACGACAGGCGTCTGCCCGAGCAGGTGGCGATCATCGGCGCGGCGCGCAGCGCGCTCGACGACGAGGGTTGGCGGGCGCGGGTGCGCGAATGGGTGCGGGCGCGGGTCGGGGAGGCGTTCTGGGACGAGGCCGTGTGGGCGCGCTTCGCAGCGCGGCTCGGTTACCAGCGCGTGGACGCGAACACTGCGGAGGATTTTTCGGCGCTGGCGGCGCGGCTGGGCCAGGCGCCGGACCGCGACCGGGTGTTTTATTTGTCGACGTCGCCGGGACTCTACGCGACGATCTGCCAGCGGTTGCAGGCGGCCGGACTGACCGCCGGGCCGGCCCGGCTGGTCCTGGAGAAGCCGATCGGCGATTCGCTGGAGAGCGCCCGCCGGATCAACGACGCGGTCGCGGAGATTTTCAGCGAAGAGCGGGTTTTCCGCGTCGATCATTACCTGGGCAAGGAGACGGTCCAGAACATTCTCGCCCTGCGTTTCGCCAACACCTTGTTCGAGCCGATGTGGAACGGCCGGCACATCGAGCAGGTGCAGATCACGGTGGCCGAGACGGTCGGCATCGAGGGGCGGCGTTCGTACTACGACGGTTCGGGCGCGCTGCGCGACATGGTGCAGAACCACATGTTGCAACTGCTGTGCTTGATCGCCATGGAGCCGCCCAGCGATCTCGCCGCGGACGCGGTGCGCAACGAGAAGGTCAAGGTGTTGCGTTCCTTGCGCCCCTTGCGCGGCGCGCAGGCACTGCGCGACACGGTGCGCGGCCAGTACACGCGCGGGGTGGCGGACGGCCAAGCGGTGCCGGGGTACCTGGAAGAGGAGGGCGTCGCGCCCGACAGCCGCACGGAGACCTTCGTGGCCCTGCGTGCGCACGTGGACAATTGGCGCTGGGCGGGGGTGCCGTTCTATCTGCGGACGGGCAAACGGCTGCCGCGTCGGCAGACCGAGGTGTACATCCAGTTCCGGGCGGTGCCGCATTCGATTTTCGCGAGCGCCGGGGCGCCGCCGCTCGAACCCAACAAGTTGATCGTCCGCCTGCAGCCGGAGGAAACGATCCGCTTGACCTTGATGAACAAGGTGCCGGGGTTGGAGGACCGCGGGTTCAAGCTGCGCGAGGAGGAGCTCAACTTGAGCCTGACCGAGGCGCACAAGAAGGTGCGGCGGCGGATCGCCTACGAGCGGCTGTTCCTGGACATCGTCCGCGGCGACAACACCTTGTTCGTGCGCCGCGACGAGGTGGAGGCCGCCTGGAGCTGGACGGACGGCATCCTGGAGGCCTGGCGGGAAAGCGGCGAGGCGCCCAAGCCGTATCCCGCCGGCAGTTGGGGGCCCTCGGCGGCCATCGCGCTCGCCGAACGTTATGGACACAGTTGGCATGAGTGAACGCATCGTTTTGCAGGTGCACCCGGACCGGGCGGCGCTGGCCGAGCGCGTGGCCGGGGACATCGCGGCGCGCTTGCGCGAGGCGGTCGCGGCCCGCGGTCGCGCAAGCCTGGTGGTGTCGGGCGGTTCTTCGCCGGTGCCGATGTACGAGCGCCTCGCGGCCCAGGCCTTGCCTTGGGAGGCGGTGACGGTGACGCTGGCGGACGAGCGCTGGGTGGACCCGGCCCACCCGCACAGCAACGAAGGGTTGGTGCGCCGGCATCTGCTCGTGGGGCCGGCCGCGGCGGCGTCTTTCGTGCCCTTGTACGCGCCGCAGCCGGCACCCGAAGCCGCCGAGGCGGTGGTGGACGCCCGCCTGCGCGAGGCGTTCGCCGGGCCGTTCGACGTCGTGGTGCTCGGGATGGGCGAGGACGGTCACACGGCTTCGCTCTTTCCCGGTGCGCCGGAGCTCGAAGCGGCGCTGTCCCTGCCGGGGTCCCAGGCGGTCTTCGCCGTGCACCCGGAGCCCTTGCCGGCCAACGCGCCGCATCCGCGCATGAGTCTGGGGCTGGCCCGTCTGTTCGACAGCCGGCTGCTGGTGCTGTTGTTCACGGGGGCGGCCAAACGCGCCTTGTTCGAGCGGATCCGTCGCGAGCCGGATGCGCGGCGCTGGCCGGTGGCGGCATTGCTCGGCGCCGAGGGGCCGCCCTTGCACGTTCACACCGCCGATTGAGGTCCTGGCCATGGCCGTTCATCCCGTCGTCGCCGAGGTCACCGAACGCATCGCCCAGCGCAGCGCTAAGTCGCGCGCGGCCTACGAGGCGCTGTGGCGCGAATGGGCGGCGCGCAGCCCGCACCGTGCGCGGCTGTCCTGCGGCAACCTGGCGCACGGCCTGGCCGCCGCGCTCGCCGAAGACAAGGCGCGGCTGCGCGATTTGCGGGCGCCCAACATCGCCATCGTGACGGCCTACAACGACATGTTGTCGGCGCACCAGCCCTACGAGCACTACCCGGAACGCATCCGCGCCGCGGTGCGCGAGGTGGGTTGCACGGCGCAGGTGGCCGGCGGGGTGCCGGCGATGTGCGACGGGGTGACCCAGGGTCAGCCCGGCATGGAGTTGAGCCTGTTCAGCCGGGAGGTGATCGCCATGTCCACGGCGATCGCCTTGTCGCACAACATGTTCGACGGCGCCTTGTGTCTCGGGGTGTGCGACAAGATCGTGCCCGGCTTGCTGATCGGCGCGCTGCGTTTCGGGCATCTGCCGGTGATCTTCGTGCCGGCCGGGCCGATGACCAGCGGCCTGCCGAACGAGGAAAAATCACGGGTGCGCAAGCTGTTCGCGCAGGGCAAGGTGGGGCGCGAGGCGCTGCTCGAAGCCGAGATGGCCGCGTATCACGGGCCGGGGACCTGCACCTTCTACGGCACGGCCAATTCGAACCAGATGTTGATGGAGATCATGGGCCTGCACTTGCCCGGGGCGGCCTTCGTCAATCCCGGCACGCCCTTGCGCGAGGCGCTCACGCGCGCCGCGGCCCAGCGGGTCACCGGCCTGACGGCGCTCGGCGATCGGTACACGCCGCTGGGCGAGGTGCTCGATGCCCGGGCGCTGGTCAACGGCATCGTCGGCCTGCTCGCCACCGGCGGTTCGACCAACCACACCATCCACCTGGTGGCCGTGGCCCGGGCGGCCGGCCTCGTCGTCGACTGGGACGATTTCGCGGCGCTGTCGAAGGTCGTGCCGCTGTTGGCGCGGGTGTACCCGAACGGCGAAGCGGACGTCAATCAATTCCACGCCGCCGGCGGCCTGGCGTTCGTCATCGGCCAGTTGCTGGACGGCGGCTTGCTGCACGCGGACGTGTACACCGTCGCCGGGGAGGGTCTGGCCGCCTACCGTCGCGAGCCCTTCCTCGACGGGGAGCGGCTGGTGTGGCGCGACGGACCGACGCGCAGCCTCGACCGGGACATCGTCCGCCCGCTGGACGATCCCTTCGATGCCGAGGGCGGCCTGCGCCTCTTGCAGGGCAATCTCGGTCGGGCGGTGATCAAGGTGTCGTCGGTCGCGCCGCGTCACCGCGTCGTCGAGGCACCGGCGCGCATCTTCGAGGACCAGGATGCCCTGGCCCAGGCCTTCGAGCGCGGCGAGCTGGACCAGGACGTGGTCGCGGTGGTGCGCTTCCAGGGGCCCAAGGCCAACGGCATGCCGGAGCTGCACAAGCTCACGCCCCATCTGACCGTCGCCCAGGACCGGGGACGGCGCGTCGCGCTGGTCACCGACGGCCGCATGTCCGGCGCCTCCGGGCGCGTGCCGGCGGCCATCCACCTCGTTCCGGAGGCGGCCGACGGCGGCCCGATCGCCAAGCTGCGTGACGGGGACATCGTGCTGGTGGACGCCGAGCGCGGCGTGCTCGAAGCGCGTGTCGAGCCGACCGAATGGGCCGCCCGCCGCCCGGCGCCGCGGCCGGCCCGTCTGGATGCGCCGGGCCTGGGACGCGAGCTGTTCGCGCACATGCGGCGCGCCGTGTCCGACGCCGAGCACGGCGCCACCGTGTTTTTCCACGACGACATGGCCGATTCCAGAGAAGAAGAACGATGAACGACGAGATCGAAGCCGGGCCGGTCGGGCTGGTCGCCGACATCGGCGGCACCAACGCCCGTTTTGCTTTGACGCCCTTGGCCGGTGCGCCGGCGTTGTGGCGGCCGTTGTCGCTGCGCTGCGCCGACTTCCCGGGCCCGGTGGAGGCCGTGCGGCACTATCTGCGCGAAATCGCCTGGGAGGGGCCGGCGCCGGTCGCCGCCGTCTGGGCGGTCGCCGGGCCGGTCGGCGGTGAGCGCTTGTGCATGACCAACAACCCCTGGTCGTTCGCGCTCGCCGAGGTCGCCGCCGCTCTGGGCCTGGAGCGCCTGGAATTGATCAACGATTTTGGTGCCGTCTGCTGGGCGGTGCCCGGTCTGGGCGACGACGAAACGCTTGCCGTCGGCGGCGGCCGGCCGCAGCCGGGCGCGCCGGTGGCCGTCGTCGGGCCCGGCACCGGGCTCGGCGTGGCCGCCTTCCTGCCCACCGGCCAGGGCATCACGGTGCTCGAGAGCGAAGGCGGCCATGCCGGCTTCGCACCCAGCGACGAGGTCGAAACGGCCTTGTGGGCCCGCCTGCGCGCGCGCCACGGCCGCGTTTCCTGGGAACGCCTGGTCAGCGGTCCCGGCCTGGAAGCCCTCTACGCGGGGCTGGCGGAACGGGCGGGCCGCAGCCCGGCGCCGCGCAGCGCGGCCGAGGTCAGCGCCGCTGCGCTCGAGGGGACGGACCCCGATTGCGTGGCGGCGCTGGAGCGTTTCTGCGGCCTGCTCGGCAGCCTGGCCGGCGATCTCGCCTTGATCTACGGCGCGCGTGGCGGGGTGTACATCGCCGGCGGCATCGTGCCGCGTTTCCCGGCGTTCTTCCGTGACAGCGCCTTCCGGGCGCGCTTCGAAGACAAGGGGCGCTTTCGCGACTACGTCGCCGCCATTCCCACCCGCTTGATCCTCGCCGAGGAACCCGGCCTGCGCGGCGCGGCCGCCTGCCTGCGCGCGCGCCACACCGTCCCGTCCTGAGAGAGACCGTCCATGAGCGCCGAACTGCGTGAGTTGCTGAAACGCTGCCCCATCCTGCCGGTGATTGTCATCGAGGACGCCGCCGCCGCCGTGCCGTTGGCCCGTGCGCTGGTGGAGGCGGGCCTGGTCAACCTGGAAATCACCCTGCGCACCGCCGCGGCCTTCGACGCCATCGCCCGCATCGCCGGCGAGGTCGAAGGTGCGGTGGTCGGCGCCGGCACGGTGGTCGACGCCGCGCAGTTGCGGCGCGCCGTCGCCGCCGGCGCCCGTTTCCTGGTCAGTCCCGGCCTGAGCCCGCGTCTGGCCGAGGCCGCGGCGGAGGCGGGCGTGCCGTGGTTGCCGGGCGTGCAGACCGCGGGCGAGCTCATGCACGGGCTCGAACACGGCCTGGACACGTTCAAGTTCTTCCCGGCCGAGCCGGCCGGCGGCGTCGCCATGCTCAAGGCCTTCCACGGGCCGTTCCCGCAGTTGCGTTTCTGTCCGACCGGCGGCATCGCCGGCCACAATGCGCCGGCCTACCTCGCGCTGCCCAACGTGTTGTGCGTCGGCGGTTCCTGGGTGGTGCCCGCCGACCGCCTGGCGACCGGGGATTACGCCGCCGTGACGGCGCAGGCGCGCGCCGCGCTGGCGGCGCTCGCCGGCTGAGCCTCCGCCATGAGCCGACTCAGCCCCGACGACATCCAGCGCCTGGTGGAGGCGCGGCATCATGCGCCGCGTTCCCTGCTGGGGTTCCACGTTCTGGTCAACGAGCACGGTCTGCGCGAGTGGGTCGTGCGCGTGTTCGAGCCCGAGGCCGAGCGCGTGGCCTTGTTCTGGGAAGGCGAGAGCGCCGAGGCGGCGCGCCCCCTACAACGCCTGCACGAGGGCGGTCTGTTCGAGATCTATCTGGAGCCCCTGGAGACGTTGCGCCCCTACCGCCTGGTGGTGGATTACAAGGACGGCAACCGCGAGATCAAGCATGATCCCTATTATTTCTCCCCGCAGTTGTCCGATTTCGACCTGTATCTGTTCAACGAGGGCAACCACCTGCGCATCCACCACAAGCTCGGCGCGCATCCCACCGCGATCGACGGCGTGGAAGGCACCCTGTTCGCAGTCTGGGCGCCCAATGCCGAGCGGGTGAGCGTCGTCGGGGATTTCAATTACTGGGACGGGCGCAAGCACCCGATGCAGGTCCGGGGCAGCTCCGGGGTCTGGGAACTGTTCATCCCGGGCGTCGGCGAGGGCGCTTTGTACAAGTACGAAATCCGCTCGCGCAGCGGGGTGACGCTGCTCAAGTCGGACCCTTACGGCGTCTACATGCAGAAGCGGCCGGAGACCGCGTCGATCGTCTACGACCTGGACGGTTACCGCTGGGGGGACGCGGCGTGGATGGCCGAGCGCGCCGCGCGCAACGTCTTCGAGCAACCGATCAACATCTACGAGGTGCACCCCGGGTCCTGGCGGCGGGCGGACGGCGACCGCTTCCTGAGCTACCTCGAGCTCGCCGACGAGCTCATCCCCTACGTCAAGGAGATGGGCTACACGCACATCGAGCTCATGGGCATCGCCGAGCACCCCTTCGACGGTTCCTGGGGTTACCAGGTCACCGGGTATTTCGCGCCCACCTCGCGCTACGGCACCCCCAAGGATTTCATGCATTTCGTCGACCGCTGCCACCAGGCGGGCATCGGCGTGATCATGGACTGGGTGCCGGGGCATTTCCCGACCGACGCGCACGGCCTGGCCTACTTCGACGGCACGCACCTTTACGAGCACGCCGATCCGCGGCTCGGGGAACACCGCCGTTGGGGCACCAAGGTGTTCAACTACGGCCGCAACGAGGTGCGCAATTTCCTCGTCGCCAACGCGCTCTACTGGCTCGAGTACTACCACATCGACGGGCTGCGGGTGGACGCGGTGGCGTCGATGCTGTATCTGGACTACGACCGCAACCCCGGCGAATGGCTGCCGAACCGTTACGGCGGCCGCGAGAACCTGGAAGCCATCGATTTCCTGAAGCGTTGCAACGAGGCGATCTTCCGCGACCATCCGGGCATCCTGTCGGTGGCCGAGGAATCGACCGCGTTTCCCGGCGTCACCCAGCCGACCTACCTCGGCGGCTTGGGATTCAACATGAAATGGAACATGGGCTGGATGAACGACACCTTGCGTTACATCGAGCTCGACCCGATCTACCGGCGCTACGAACACCACCTGCTGACGTTCTCCCTCGTCTACGCCTGGTCGGAGAAGTACATCCTGCCGATCTCGCACGACGAGGTCGTGCACGGCAAGCGCGCCCTGCTCGCCAAGATGCCCGGCGACGACTGGCAGAAGTGCGCCAACTATCGGCTGTATCTGACCTACATGATGGGCCACCCGGGCAAGAAGCTGCTGTTCATGGGCAGCGAATGGGGGCAGTGGGAGGAGTGGAACTACGCCCAGAGCCTCAACTGGCACCAGTTGAACTACGAGTTCCACCAGCGCCTGCACCGCTTCTGCAAGGCGCTCAATCGCCTGTATGCCTCGCTGCCGCAGTTGTACCGCGCCGACACGGATCCCTACACCTTCGAGTGGATCGATCTGCACGATCACGACGCCAGCGTCTACAGCTTCCTGCGGCGGGCCAAGCCCGAGGACGGCTTGCCGCCGGTCGTCTTCGTGTGCAATTTCACCCCCGTGCCGCGCGGCGGTTACGCCATCGGCGCGCCGCTGCCGGGCGTCTGGCGCAAGGTGTTCGACTCGGATGCGCCCGAATTCGGCGGCGCCGGCTACAACACCCAGAGCCGGGTGCCGACCGAGCCGGTGCCCTGGCACGGCCGCGACCAGCGCCTGGTGCTCGACCTGCCGCCGCTCGGCGTGTTGGTGCTCGTGCCCGAATCCGACTCATGAGCGAGCTGCGCTTTCCGCCGGGCTGGCGGCCCGGCGCCAACCCGGTCGCCGGCGGCGTCGAGTTCGGCGTCTTCAGCCTCCACGCCGAGGCCATCGAACTGTGCCTGTTCGGCCCCGACGGCCGGCAACCCGAGCGGCGCGTGCCGATGCAGGCCCTGGGCGAGGGTTTCTGGTTCGCGCGGGTTCCGGACATCGGACCCGGCGAGCACTACGGCCTGCGCGTGCACGGTCCCTGGGCGCCGCAGGAGGGCCACCGCTTCAACCCGAACAAGCTGATGCTGGATCCCTGCGCCCGGGCGGTCACCGGCGGGATCGAATGGTGTCCGGCGGTGTATCCCTACGATCCGGACGACCCGGCGCGGCCCGACGCGCGCGACAACGCGCCCTTCGTGCCGCGCTCGCGGGTCGTCGCCGATCCGCGTCCGGCGACGGAGCCGCCGCGGCCGGCGGTGCCGCTCGCGGACACGATCGTCTACGAGCTGCACGTCAAAGGGTTCACCCAGCGCCATCCGGGCGTGCCGGAGGCCGACCGCGGCCGTTACCGCGGCCTGATCGCGCCGGCCGTGCTCGAACATTTCCGGCGCCTGGGCGTCACCACCCTCGAACTGATGCCCTGCGCCGTGCGGCTGACGCCCGAGTGGCTGCAGCGCAAAGGCTTGAGCAATTACTGGGGCTACGACCCGATCGCCTTCTGGGCGCCGGACCCGCGTTTCGCGCGCGAGGACGCCTTGCGGGAGTTCCGCGAGATGGTCGACGGCCTGCACCAGGCCGGGCTGGAAGTGATCGTGGACGTGGTCTTCAACCACAGCGGCGAAGGCGATGCCATGGGGCCGGCGCTGTCGTTGCGCGGCGTGGACAACGCCACCTATTACCGCCTCGATCCCGCCGACCGCGCCCGCTATCTCGACTTCACCGGCTGCGGCAACACGCTCGATTTCGGCCACCCCTGGGTGCGGGCCTGGGCGCTGGCGGCCCTGCGCCACTGGGCCGAGGTGCTCGGCGTCGACGGTTTCCGCTTCGACCTGGCCGTCAGCGTCGGGCGCGGCGAGACCGCCTTCGAGCCCGACGGGCCGTTTTTCCGCGCGCTCGCCGCCGACCCGGTGCTGTCGCGTTGCAAGTTGATCGCCGAGCCCTGGGACCTGGGGCCGGACGGCTATCGGCTGGGCGGCTTCCCCAAGCCCTGGTCGGAGTGGAACGACCGTTACCGCGACGGCCTGCGGCGTTACTGGCGCGGCGATCCGGGCATGGTCCCGGAATTGGCCCGGCGCCTGAGCGGCTCGGCCGACGTCTTCGCGCCTTCCGGCCGGGACGCCGGGGCGTCCATCAACTTCATCACCGCCCACGACGGCTTCACCCTGCACGACCTGGTCAGTTACAGCCACAAGCACAACGAGGCCAACGGCGAAGACAACCGCGACGGCCACCACGAGAACCACAGCGCCAATTACGGCGTCGAAGGCGAGACCGACGATCCCGCCGTCCGGGCCGTGCGCGCGCGCCAACAGCGCAACTTCCTCGCCAGCCTGTTCTGTTCCCTGGGCGTGCCGATGCTGCTCGCCGGCGATGAACTCGATCGCAGCCAGGGCGGCAACAACAACGCCTGGTGCCAGGACAACGCGCTGGCCTGGCTCGACTGGTCGCCGAAACCGGAGGCCGAGGCCCTGTTCGCCTTCACCTGCGAAGTGATCGGCCTGCGCAAGCGCTACGCCGCGCTGCGCCGGCTCGCCTTCCTCGAAGGCCGCCTGCTGCCGGAGCTGGGCTGTCGCGACGTGGAGTGGCTGCGGCCCGACGGCCGGCCGATGCGCCGGGCCGACTGGGACCGGGCCGAAGCGCGCTTCCTGGGCATGCAACTGGCCGACCCCTCCGGCCGGGGGGAACACGTGCTGCTGGCCTGCAACGCCGGCGAGCGGCCCCAGCGCATGACCGTGCCGGCGGCGCCGGGCGGCGCCGCCTGGCGGGTGCTGCTCGACACCGCGCTGTGGCCCGAGCGCGGCGCCCCGCCCCTGGCGCCCGGCGCGACGCGCACCCTCGAAGGGCGCAGCCTGCTGCTGGCCGTGTGCGAGCGCGAGGCTTGACCGTGGACGCCGCCGCGTTGCGCGAGCACGCCGCCGAACTCGGCATCGAGCTGGGTTTCACGGATTATCGCGGCGTCTTCCATCCCACCGCCGACGAAACCCTGCGCGCCCTGGTCGAGGCCCTCGGTTTTCCGACCGAGCCGGCGGCCCTGGCCGCCGAGCTCGTGCGGCGGCGCTTCACCCCCGGCGTGCCGCCCGCCGCCGTGCTTCACGAGCACTGGCCGCCGGCGGTGGAGATCGTCCTGCCGGAGCGGGCGGGGCCGGCGTGCTGGCGCTGGGAGATCGAGTTGGAGGACGGCGGCCGCGACGGCGGTGAACTCGCCGGTGCGCGGCTCGAGGTGCTCGAGCGCGGCAGCGGCCCCGACGGGCCGGCCGTACGCTACCGTTGGCACTTCGCCGCGGTGCCGCCGCTCGGCCTGCACCGCTTGCGCCTCGTCGACGGCGATGGGACGACGGTCCTCGGCCCGGGCCTGTTGGCGGTGGCGCCGGCGCGGGCCCATTGCCCCGAGGTGGACGGCGCCGCACCGCGCCAGTGGGGTTTGAGCATCCAGCTCTGGGGACTGCGGTCGGCCCGCAACTGGGGTATGGGTGATTTCACCGACCTGGCCGAACTCGCCCGGCGCGGGCGCGCCGCCGGTGCCGATTTCATCGGATTGAACCCGCTGCACGCGTTGTTCTACGCCGAGCCGGCGCACATCAGCCCCTACAGCCCGTCCAACCGCCTGGCGCTCAACCCGTTGTACCTGGATGTCGAGGCCATGCCCGGCGCGGCCCGTTGCCGGGCGCTCGCCCGGTATCTGGGCCGCGCGAGCGTGCAGGCCGAACTGGCGCGCCTGCGGCACGGCGAATGGGTCGATCACCGTGCCGTGGCCGCCCACAAGAAGCGCGCGTTCGCCTGGTTGTGGGCCGATTTCACCGCCGCCGGCGGGGCCGATCTGGAGCGCTTCGAGTCCTGGTGCGCAGGGCAGGGCGCCTGGCTGCGGCGTCACGCCGCCTATGAACTCATCAGCGAACAGCTCTACGCCCGCCACGGCCGCCTGCTGCCCTGGCAGGCGTGGCCCGAGGATCTCCGGGATCCGGACGGGCCGGAAGTGGCGCGCCTGGTGGCGCGGCGGCACGATCGCTTCCGTTTCCACTGCTGGCTGCAGTGGTGCGCGGCCGAGCAACTGGCCGCCGCCGCGGCCGCCGCGGCGGGCATGCGCACCGGCCTGTACCGCGACCTCGCGGTGGGCGCCGATCCCGGCGGTGCCGAGGCCTGGGGCCGCGCCGCCCTCTATGGGCGGGGTGCGCGCGTCGGCGCGCCGCCGGATCCCTTGGCCCTGCAAGGTCAGGACTGGGGTCTGCCGCCGTTCAACCCCTGGGTGCTGCGCGAGCTGGGCTACGCGCCCTTCGTCGACCTGTTGCGCGCCAATTTCGCCCACGCCGGCGCCCTGCGCATCGACCACGTCATGGCCCTGCAACGCCTCTGGTGGATCCCGCAAGGCCTCGGCGCCGACCAGGGCGCCTACGTCGCCTACCCGCTGCACGATCTGCTCGGCCTGCTGTGCCTGGAAAGCCGGCGCGCCGCTTGCCGGGTGATCGGCGAGGACCTGGGTACGGTCCCGGACGCCATCCGCCGCGCCCTGCCCGAAGCGGGGGTCTACGCCTACCGGGTGCTGTATTTCGAACGCGACGGCGCGGCCTTCCGCCGTCCCGAGGAATACCCGGTACAGGCCCTGGCCACCGTCGGCACCCACGATCTGCCGACCTTCGCCGGCTGGTGGGCGGGCGAGGACATCCGCCTGCGCGAACGCCTCGGCCTGTTCCCCAGCGAGGCCCTGCGCGAAGAGGAGGCGGTCCGGCGCGGGGCCGACCGCCGCGCCTTGCTCGAATGGCTGCGCGACGCCGGGGCCTGGGACGGGCCCGAGGATCCGGCGGCGCTGCCCGAAGCCGGCCCGGCGCTGATCCGCGCCGTCCACCGTGCCCTGGCCGGCTGCCGGTCGGCCCTGTTCGCCGCGCAACCCGACGACCTGCTGGGGATGCGCCAGCCGATCAACGTGCCCGGTACGGTCGACGCCTACCCCAACTGGCGGCGCAAGCTGGCGGTGGACCTCGAGCGGCTGTTCGAGCAGCCGACGGTCGCCGAGACCCTCGCCGAGATCGATGCGGTGCGCCGCCGCCCGCCGGCATGATCGGTCCCATCGGCCCGGCCTGCTAAAATCGCCGGCCCGGTTCGCCCCTTCGAGTCCCCGATGCGCTTTTCCTTTCCGATCGGTGTTCTTTTCGTCCTGGCCGCCTGCGCCCCGGGCATCGAGCTCGGCAGCGACGGCGCCGCGCCAGCCCCGGGCGCTTACCAATGGTCGGCCGCGGCCGAGGTCGACGCCGGCGCGCTGGCGCTTGCCCCCGAGGCCGAGTGGCGGTTGCTGCAGGCTTTCGACGCGGCCCTGGCCGCCTGCGGCTGGCGGCGCGCCCCCGGCGGTGCCGCTTTCGCCTACCGGCTGCGCTGGACGCCCGAGCCCGTCGACGCCGCCGATGCCGCCATGCCGGCGGCCGGGCTCGACGAGCCGCCGCAGCCGGGCCGCGTCGTGCCCGGGCGCGTGCGGGCGCTGGCGCAGCTCGAGGTGGAACTGGTCGCCGGCGACGGGCGCGGCGCTTGGCGCGGCCGCTGGGCGCGGCTCACCGGCCTCGACGACCCCCGGCTCGAGGTGCACCTGGAAAGCGCCGCCCGCGCCCTCGTCGCCCGCTTGGCCGCCGACGCCGGTGCGCCTTGCCGGCCGGAGGGCACGCCATGAGCGCGGCGCGCATCGGCTTCGTCAGCCTCGGCTGCCCCAAGGCCCTGTACGATTCGGAGTGCATCCTCACCCGGCTCGCCCAGCTCGGTTACCGCACCGCGCCGGACTACGCCGAGGCCGAGCTGGTCATCGTCAACACCTGCGGTTTCATCGACGAGGCCAAGGCCGAATCGCTGCAAGCCATCGGTGAGGCCCTGGCCGAGAACGGCCGGGTCGTCGTCACCGGCTGCCTCGGCCGCGACGCGGCGACGCTGCGCGAGCGCTTCCCGCAAGTGCTCGCCGTGACCGGGCCGCACGCCTACGACGAGGTGGTCCAGGCGGTTCTCACCCATCTGCCGCCGCCCGAGCGCGAGCACGATCCTTTCCTCGACCTCGTGCCGCCGCAGGGCATCAAGCTCACCCCGCCGCACTACGCCTATTTGAAAATCGCCGAGGGCTGCAACCACCGCTGCAGCTTCTGCATCATCCCGAGCCTGCGCGGTCCGCTGGTCAGCCGGCCCGTCGAAGAGATCCTGGTCGAGGCCGAAAAACTGGTCCGCGCCGGCGTGCGCGAGCTGCTCATCGTCTCGCAGGACACCAGCGCCTACGGCGTCGATCGCAAATACCGCAGCGGTTTCTGGCATGGGCGACCCTTGAAGGGCGACCTGCCGACCTTGTGCCGGGCGCTGGGCGAACTCGGCGTGTGGGTGCGGCTGCACTACGTTTATCCCTACCCGCACGTGGACCGCCTGGTCGAGTTGATGGCCGAAGGCGTGGTGCTGCCGTATCTCGACGTGCCCTTGCAACACGCCGACCCGGACATCCTCCGCGCCATGCGCCGGCCGGCCGGCGGCGAGGACATGCTCGCGCGCATTGAGCGCTGGCGCGAGGTGTGTCCCGAGCTGGTGTTGCGCAGCACCTTCATCGTCGGCTTTCCCGGCGAGGACGAAGCGCATTTCCAGCGCCTGCTGGATTTCCTCGAGGCCGCCCGTCTCGACCGCGTCGGTTGTTTCCAGTATTCGCCGGTGGAGGGCGCCGCCGCCAACGCCCTGCCCGGCGCGGTGCCCGACGCGGTCAAAGCCGAACGCTGGGAGCGCTTGATGGCGCTGCAGGCGGAAATCAGCGCCGAACGCCTCGCCGAGCGCATCGGGCGGCGCATGACCGTGCTGGTCGACGCCGTGGAGGACGGGCGGGTCGTGGCGCGCGGCCCGGGTGACGCGCCGGAGATCGACGGCCAGGTGATCGTCGAGGCGGGCGATCCCCCGCCGCGTTCGGGCGAGTTTCTCGAGGTCGAGATCACCGGCGCCGACACCTACGACCTGTACGCAAGGCCGGTCCGATGAGCACCACGCCGCCGTTCTGGGCCGACGCGGCCTTGTTTCTCGACGTCGACGGCACCTTGCTCGAATTCGCGCCGCGGCCCGAGGCGGTGGTCGTGCCGCCCGGCCTGCGGCGGCTCCTGCTCGATCTGGCCGCCGCGCTCGACGGCGCCCTGGCCCTGGTCAGTGGCCGCAGCCTGGACAGCATCGACGCGCTGTTCGACCTGCCGCAACTGGCCGCCGCCGGCTTACATGGCTTGCAGCGACGCTTGCCGGGAAGGGCCGTGGAAGTCGCCGTCGAGCCGACCGTCTCGTCTGCGCTCGAGCGGCTGCGCGCGGCGCTGCGAACCCTGACCGATGCGCATCCCGGCGTGCGCATCGAAGACAAGCACCACGCCCTGGCCGTGCATTACCGCGCCGCGCCGACCGCGGGCGCCGCCGTCGAAGCGCGTCTGCGCGAGTGGCTCGCCGCCCTCGACCGAAGCGGCGAGCTCGGCTTGTTGCACGGCAACCACGTCGTCGAGATCAAGCCGGCGGCGGTGAACAAGGGCACCGCCGTCGAACACTTCATGCGGGCGCCGCCGTTCGCCGGCCGGCGCCCGGTGTTCGTCGGCGACGACGTGACCGACGAAGACGGCATCCGCGCCGCGCAGGCCTTGGGCGGCGTGGGCGTCAAGGTCGGCGACGCGCCGAGCGCGGCGCGTTGCCGCCTGCCCGACCCGGCGGCGGTGCGCGCTTGGCTTGGCGCCTATCGCGAATTCCTTTATTCTGGCCCGGCGCGACGCACCCCTCCGCAAGCGAACCGGCGATGACCGACGACCCCGCCTCCCGCGTCCAGGATCTCGATCTCGCGCTGATCGGGAACGGCAGCATCAGCGCCCTGATCGACCGCTGGGGCGACGTGGTGTGGATGTGCGTGCCGCGCTTCGACGGCATGCCCGTCTTCAACCGGTTGCTGCGTCATCCGCCCGACGATGCGTCGGACCCGCTGTTCGCCTTCCGCATGCAGGACGCGGCGCGCAGCGAGCAGCGTTACATCGACAACACCGCCGTGCTCGTCACCCGGCTGTGGGACACCGTCGGCAACGCCGTCGAAATCACCGATTTCATGCCGCGGTTCTTCCATTACGGCCGCAAGTTCCGTCCCATCACCCTGGTGCGCATGATCCGGCCGCTGTCCGGCACGCCGCGCCTTAGGGTGTTGCTGCGGCCCGCCAACGACTGGGCCGGGCGCCCGGCGCCCTGCACCTGGGGCAGTCACCATGTCAGCTACGGCATCGACGCCTACCCGATGCGGTTGACGACGGACCTGTCCGTGAACGCCGTGCTCAGCGGCCGGCAGTTCGTGCTCGACCGCCCGCACGTGTTCATCCTCGGGCCGGACGAAAGCCTGCGTGGCCCGATCGACGGCACGGCCCGGGAGTTTTACGAGCAGACCCTCGGTTACTGGCGCGAATGGGTGCGCGCCCTGCACATCCCCTTCGAATGGCAGGACGACGTCATCCGCGCCGCCATCACGCTCAAGCTCAGCGCCTACGAAGACACCGGCGCGGTGGTCGCGGCGATGACCACCTCGATTCCCGAAGCCCCGGACAGCGGGCGAAACTGGGACTATCGCTACTGCTGGCTGCGCGACGCCTACTTCACCATCAACGCGCTCAACCGGCTGGGCAAGACCACCACCATGGAAGGTTATCTGAGCTACCTCATCAACCTCGTCGCCAACAGCCAGGGCGACGGCCTGCAGCCGGTGTACACGCTCGACGGCCTGCCCCACTTGGACGAAGAAATCGTCTCGGCGCTGCCCGGCTACCGCGGCATGGGCCCGGTGCGGGTGGGCAACCAGGCGTACCTGCAACGGCAGAACGACGTCTACGGTTCGGTGGTGCTGGCCGCGGCGCACGCCTTCTTCGATCGCCGGCTGATCCATCCGGCCGGGTCCGAGTCGGCCCTGTTCAAAATGCTGGAGAACATGGGCGAGCACGCCTGGCGTGTCTGGAACACGCCGGACGCGGGCATCTGGGAGTTCCGCAACACCGAGCAGGTGCACACCTATTCGGCGCTGGTCTGCTGGGCGGCCTGCGACCGTCTGGCGCGCATCGCCCGGCACCTGGGGCACACCGAGAGGGCCGAGCACTGGCGGGGGCGCGCCCGCGTCATTCACGAGGCGATCTGCGAGCGGGCCTGGAACGAAAAGCTCGGTTGCTTCACCGAGAGTTTCGGCGGCGACCACCTGGACGCCAGCGTGCTGCTCATGAACGAGCTGGGCTTCCTGCCCGCCACCGACCCGCGCTTCGTCGCCACCGTGGACGCCGTCGGACGCGAGCTCAGGCGCGGCGATTTCATCTTCCGCTACGCCAAGCACGACGACTTCGGCGAACCGGAAACCGCCTTCCTGGTGTGCACCTTCTGGTACGTCAACGCGCTGGCCGCCATCGGCCGGCGCGACGAAGCGCGGGACCTGTTCAACCGCGTGCTCGCCTGCCGCAACCGCCACGGCCTGTTTTCAGAAGACATCGACCCTCGTGACAAGACCCTGTGGGGCAACTTCCCGCAAACCTACAGCATGGTGGGGTTGATCCAGTCGGCGATGCGCCTGAGCCAGGAATGGGAGGAAGCGTTTTGAGCCCACGCTTGATCGTCGTCTCCAACCGCGTGTCCGTCCCCAAGAGCAAGCGGCCGGTGCCGGGAGGGTTGGCGGTCGGCATCCTCGCCGCCCTGCAGGGCAGCGGCGGCTTGTGGTACGGCTGGAACGGGCGGGTGGAGAGCGCCGTGTCGGTCGAGCGCAGCCGCCTCGGCCCGATCGAGTTCGTCACGCGCAGTCTCACCCCGGAAGCCTATGAAGGCTATTACCTCGGCTACGCCAACCGGGTGCTCTGGCCGCTGTTCCATCTGCGCCTGAACCTCGTCGAGTACCAGCGCCGTTTCTTCGAGGCGTATCTGGCGATGAACGTGCAGATGGC
Organism: Gammaproteobacteria bacterium; assembly: GCA_026004975.1. Lineage (GTDB taxonomy): Bacteria > Pseudomonadota > Gammaproteobacteria > HTCC5015 > HTCC5015 > BPKE01. Next base: position 55,339 of record BPKE01000002.1, on the reverse strand, counting down.
CGAGGACGTGGCGCGGCTGGCCGCTGCCGACGACCTGATCTGGGTGCACGACTACCATTGCATCCCGCTCGGCCGCAAGCTGCGCAAGCTCGGCCTGGCCAACCCGCTGGGATTTTTCCTGCACATTCCGTTCCCGCCGTACGACGTGTTCCGGGCCGTGCCCGATCACAAGACCCTGCTCAAATATTTCTTCGCCTACGACCTGATCGGGTTCCAGACGCGCCTGGACCGCGACTCCTTCCTCGACACGGTGCTGCGCATCCTGCCCGACGTCGAGCTCGGCAGCGACGGCTTGATCTACAAGGATCACGAGGTCAAGGTCGGCGTGTTCCCGATCGGCATCGACTACGAGAACATCCGCCGCGACGTCGAGACCGCCAAACGTTCGACCTTGATCCGCCGCCTGCAACAGAACCTGGCGGGCCGCAAGCTCATCACCGGCGTCGACCGGCTGGATTACAGCAAGGGGCTCGCCCAGCGCTTCCAGGCCTTCGATCATTTCCTCGAACGCCACCTGGACCATCGCGAGAACGTCGTCTTCATGCAGGTCGCGCAGCCCTCGCGCAGCGATGTGCCCGAATACCAGGCGATCCGGGACGAGCTCGATTACCTGGCAGGCAAGATCAACGGCCGCTACGCCCAGTTCGACCGCATCCCCTTGCGGTATTTGAACCGCAGTTTCTCGCGGCCGACCATCCTCGGCTTCCTGGCGCTGAGCGACATCGGTCTGATCACGCCGTTGCGCGACGGCATGAATCTGGTCGCCAAGGAATTCGTCGCCGCGCAGGATCCGGACGATCCCGGCGTACTCATCTTGTCGCGCCTGGCCGGCGCCGCCGAACAACTCAAGGACGCCCTCTTGGTGACGCCGTACAACATCGACGGCGTGGCCGAGGCGCTGGATTACGCCCTGCGGATGAGCCGCGACGAGCGCATCGAGCGCCACCGCGCCCTGGACGAGCAGGTGCGCGCCTACACGGTGGAAGACTGGGCGCGCGATTTCGTCGCCCACCTGGCCTGAAGGCGCGTCGCTAGGCGCCGCGGCCGTCGGGCCCGCGTTCCGGCGCGGCGTCTTTCAGGCGGGTTCCCGCGTCCTCCTCGAAGAGGCTCTGCAGTTCCTGGGCCGCCGCCTTGGCCGAGGCGATCAACTGCGCCTCGTCGTGGGCCACCGCCCACTGCCGCTTGAGCAGCGCCTCGTCGTGCTCCACGAAGGCCCGGGCCATCGCCTCGGCCTCCTCGGGGCCGAGGCCGAGATCGCGCAGCACGTTGCGCGCCAGCTCCACGGCCGACAAGAAGGTTTCGCGGATCACGTAATCGACGCCGGCGTCGAGCAGGCGGTAGGCGTGCGCGCGGTTGCGGGCGCGGGCGAACACCTTCACGCGCGGGAAATGCTTCTTGATCATTTCCGCGACCTTCACCGACACCTCGGGGTTGACGATCGACAGGATCACCACCTCGCAGTCGCCCAGGCCCGCCGCGCGCAAGGTCTCCAGCCGGGTGGCGTCGCCGAAGTAGACCTTGTGGCCGTAGCGGCGCACCACCTCCACCTGTTTCAGGTTCGATTCGAGGGCGGTGAAGCGGATCCGCTTCATGCTCAGGATGCGGGCGACGATCTGTCCGAAGCGGCCGAAGCCGATGATGATCACCCGCGGCTTGTCGTCTTCGATCGGGTCGTAGCTCGGCGGCGGCGCGGCGTTGCGCTCCAGCCGACCGGCCAGGCGCTCGGCCAGCGCCACCACCAGCGGGGTGGCCGCCATCGACAGCGTGACCGCCAGGATCACCGGTTCGATGAGCGCGCCGCTCACCAAGGACAGGCGCTCGGCCTCGTAGAGGATGACGAAGGCGAACTCCCCGCCCTGGGCGAGCAGCGCCGCCAGGCGCAGGGCGGGCGCCGGGCGCGTGGCCGTAGAGCCGCGCCAGCGGGTAGAGCGCCGCCGCCTTGAGCGCCAGCAGGCCGAGGGCCAGGGCCACGATGCGCAGCGGCGCTTCGGCGAGCAGGCCGAGGTTCATGCTCATGCCCACGGCGGTGAAGAACAAGCCGAGCAGCAGGCCCTTGAAGGGCTCGATGTTCGCCTCGAGCTCGTGGCGGAACTCCGAGTCGGCGAGCAGCACGCCGACCAGGAATGCCCCCAGGGCCATGGACAGGCCGGCCGCGTGCATCAGCGCGGCCGTGCCCAGCGCCACCAGCAGGCTGGCCGCCGAGAACAGTTCCGGGTTGTGGGCCGAGGCCACCCAGCGCAGCACCGGGCGCACCACCCAGTGGCCGGCGGCGGCGAACAGAGCGATCACGCCCACGGCGCGCAGCGCCTCGACGGCGCCGTCGCGCCAAGTCGGCGCCGCCCCGTCGCCGCCGAGCAACGGCAGCAGCGCGAGGATCGGGATCACGATCAGATCCTGGAACAGCAGCACCGCGAACGCCGCGCGGCCGTGATGGGTCAGCAGCGCCTCGCGCTCGGCCAGCAGGCGCACGGCGAAAGCCGTCGAGGACAGGGCCAGGCTCAGCCCCAGGATCAGCGCTTCGTTCCACCGCCCCAGCAGCGGCGCGGCGGCCCCCGCGATGAGCGCGGCGCTGACCAGCACCTGGCTGCCGCCCAGCAGCAGCATCGGGCGGCGCATCAGCCACAGGCGGTTGGGTTGCAGCTCCAGGCCGATCACGAACAGCAGCAACACCACGCCGAGCTCGGCGGTGTGCAGGATCCGGTCCACCTCGTCGATCAGGCCCAGGCCCCAGGGGCCGATCAGCACCCCCGAGGCGATGTAACCCAGCACCGTGCCCAGGCCCAGCTTGCGGAACACCGGCACGACGAGCACGGCCGCGGCGAGGAAAACGAGGATGTCTTTCAGGCTGTCCATGGCGGCACCCGGCGGGGAAAACGCTGCAGTGTAGCGGTTTTGCCGGCGTCCCGGCAGGCCGATATAATGGCCGCCAGCCGATGCGGCCTGCCATGGTGGCTTGGATCGGTCCCTCCGCGACGTGACCCTGTGAACCCCGCCAGGCCCGGAAGGGAGCAACGGTAAGCAGGCGAGCGGGCGCCGGAGTGCGGCGGATCCAGGCCCCGCCCGCATGGGCAGGCCGGGGAGCAGCCCGTATAATGGTCGCCCCCGTCAGCGCCCGGCCCCGCATGTCGCACCAAGTCCTCGCCCGCAAGTGGCGCCCCAAGACCTTCGGCGAAACCGTCGGCCAGGCCCATGTGCTGCGGGCCCTGGTCAACGCCCTGTCGCAGGGTCGCGTCCACCAGGCCTACCTGTTCACCGGCACCCGCGGTGTCGGCAAGACCACCCTGGCGCGCATCCTCGCCAAGGCGCTCAACTGCGAGAGCGGCGTCACGCCCGAGCCCTGCGGGCGCTGCAGCAATTGCCGCGAGATCGACGAGGGTCGTTTCGTCGACCTGATCGAGGTGGACGCCGCCTCGCGCACCAAGGTGGAGGACACCCGCGAGCTGCTGGAAAACGTGCAGTACGCGCCGGCCCGGGGGCGCTACAAGGTGTACCTCATCGACGAGGTCCACATGCTTTCGGCGCACAGCTTCAACGCGCTGCTCAAGACGCTGGAAGAGCCGCCGGAGCACGTCAAGTTCCTGCTCGCCACCACCGATCCGCAGAAGCTCCCGATCACCGTCCTGTCGCGGTGTTTGCAGTTCAACTTGCGCCGCGTGCCCGAGGACGCCATCCGGGCCCGCCTGGCGCAGATCCTCGAGGCCGAAGGGATCGAATTCGACGAGGCGGCCCTGGCGCACCTGGCGCGCGCCGCCGACGGCAGCTTGCGGGACGCCTTGAGCCTGCTCGATCAGGCGATCGCCTACGGCGGCGGCCGGGTGGCCGGGGCCGAGGTCGCCGAAATGCTCGGTTTCATCGAGGCCGACGCCATCGAGGGTCTGCTCGAGGCCCTGGCCCGCGCCGATGCGTCGGCGTTGCTGGCCGTGGCCGCCGAGCTCGAAGCGCGCGGCGCCGACTTCGGCGCCGCGCTCGACGAGCTGCTCGGCGCCCTGCAGCGGATCGCCGTGCTGCAATGGGTGCCCGAGTCCGCCGCAAGCGACGCCCAGGCGCGCTGGGCGCCCTGGGCCGAGCGCCTCGGGGCCGAAGACGTGCAGCTCTACTACCAGATCGCCTTGCTGGGCAAGCGCGATCTGGAATTGGCCCCCAGTCCGCGCGGTGGTTTCGAGATGATCCTGTTGCGCATGCTCGCCTTCCGCCCGGAGGGTGTCGCTGCGGGCGGTGACGTTCCGGCGGGCGGCGCCGGGCGCGCCGCGTCCCGCCCGCCGACCGGCCGCGAGGCACGGCCCGCCGGCGGCGCAACGACGGCAGCGCGTGACGTTCCGGCCGCGGAGCCGGCCGCGCCGACCCGGGCGCCGGACACGCCGGCTGCCGTTGGGGAGGCGGATTGGCCCCGCCTGTGCGCGGCCATGGGCCTGAACGGTCTGACCGCCCAGCTCGCCGCCAACTGCGCGCTCAAGGCGCGCGACGGTGACCACTGGATTCTGGTGCTGGCGCGCCGCCACGCGCAGTTGCACAAGCCCAGCACCGCGGCGCGACTGGAAAAGGCGTTGGCCGCGCACCTGGGCCGGCCGGTGCGGTTGACCATCCGCGTCGAAGAGGCGGTGGACGGGGCGACGCCGGCGGCGGCCGCCGAACGGCGTGCGGCCGCCGCCCAGCAGGCCGCCGAAGCGGCGCTGGCCGCCGATCCGCTGGTGCGCGCCCTGTGCGAGCGCTTCGACGCGCAAATCGAGGCCGGCAGCGTGCGGCCGCCGGCCGAACCGGATCCGATTTCCAAACCCACGGGAACCTCGTCATGAAAGGTGCATTGGGCAGCCTGATGCAACAGGCGCAGAAACTGCAGGAGCGGCTGGCCGAGGCCCGCCGCGAAATCGAGCAACTCGAAGTCGAGGGCCGCTCCGGCGGCGGCATGGTGCGGGTGGTCGTCAACGGCCGCCACCAGGCGCTGCGCGTCCAGATCGAGCCCGAACTGCTCGGCGACGACAAGGAGATGCTCGAGGACCTGATCGCCGCGGCCTTCAACGACGCCGTGCAGCGCGCCGAGCAGGCGGCCGCCGAGCGCATGGCCCAGATCACCGGCGGCTTGAATCTGCCGCCGGGCATGAACCTGCCTTTCTGAGGCCCATGCGTCAGCCGGCCCGGCTCGAAGCGCTGCTCGAGGCCCTGCGTTGCCTGCCGGGCGTGGGTGCCAAGTCCGCCCAGCGCATGGCCTTCCACCTGTTGTCACGCGACCGTGCCGGCGGCCTGCGCCTGGCCGAGGCCTTGCGCGCCGCCCTGGAAGGGCTGGGCGAGTGCGAGCGCTGCCGCAACTTCGCCGAGGAGGCGTTGTGTCCCTTGTGCGCCGATCCGCGCCGCGACGCCGAATTGCTGTGCGTGGTCGAACAGCCCGCGGACGTGCTCGCGCTGGAGCAGGCCGGCGAGTACCGCGGCCTGTACTTCGTGTTGCACGGGCGCCTGTCGCCGCTGGACGGCATCGGTCCGGAGGAACTCGGCCTGGATCGGTTGGCGGCGCGCCTGGCCCAAACGCCGCCGCGCGAACTGATCCTCGCCACCGGGACCACCGTCGAGGGGGAGGCCACGGCCCACCACGTGGCCGAGCTGGCGCGCGAGGCCGGTGTCGCCGTCAGCCGCATCGCCTATGGCGTGCCGCTGGGCGGCGAGCTCGACCTGGTGGACAGCCACACCTTGTCCCTGGCCTTGAACCAGCGCAAGGCGCTGTGAAGGCCGTCAGCCGAGGAGGAACCATGAGCGACAAGACCATCTTCGCCAAGATCATCGACGGCGAGATCCCCGCCGACAAGGTCTACGAAGACGAGCAGGTGCTCGCTTTCAAGGACGTCAATCCACAGGCGCCGATCCACATCTTGATCATCCCGAAGAAGCCGATCCGGACGGTCAACGACCTCGAAGAGGCCGACGCGCCGCTGGTCGGCCGCTTGTTCCTGGTCGCCAAGCAACTGGCCGCGCGGCTCGGCGTGGCCGAGAACGGCTACCGGCTGGTGATGAACTGCAACGCCGACGGCGGCCAGTCCGTGTATCACATTCACCTGCATCTGCTCGCCGGCCGCCGCTTCGCCTGGCCGCCGGGCTGAGGCCGCGGCGCGCCGGCCCGGGGCCGGGTTGCACGGGGAGGGCGCGGCGGCCGCCGGCGGGCAAGGCGTCGCGCACGGCGGCGGGCAGGTGGCGCGGGCCGGGTTCGCCACCGGCATCGAGGACCGCGAGCCGGTCGGCGGGATCGACACGCGGGCAACGATGCGCGCACGGTGTACTCCTTCACCGAGCTGCGCGGGCCGCGCCGGCGGGTCTATGCGAGCAAGAACCTGCTGCCCGCCGATCGCTTCGACCATCGTCCGGCCGGGGGCGACGCCGGTGCGGACGAGGCCGGGACGCGGGCGCCGGCAAGCGCGGCGCCCGGGGTCGAGGGCAAGACCCGGGCGGCGGGCAGGCCGCCGGCGGTGGCCGAATCGGGGCGGCCGGCGTCCCGGCGGGACGCCGGCCGCTTCGCGTTCGAGGCGGGCTGCGGCTTGTTGCGGCGGCGCGCGTTCCGTATATTCATCTTTGTGTCATATTTGAATCGAGGTGTTCCGATGTCTTTCGGCCGCCTGCGGTGTTTCGCGTTCTTCTTCACCCTCGCGGCGCTGGCCGCTTGTAAGAACGGCGGCGGAGGCGACGGCCCGCCGCCGGTGGACGCGTCGTCCTCGAGCGCGGCTTCGTCGGGCTCGGTGGCGGCCGGTGCCGATCCCGACTACCGTCCGCCGCCCGCCGGCGGACCGGGTTGCCGGGCCGACAACGCCGCCATCGCCCTGGCCCGTGCGATGGGCGTGGGCTGGAACCTGGGCAACAGCCTCGAAGCCTTGAACGCGGACGGCACGCCCGAGGAAACCGCCTGGGGCAACCCGCCGGTGACGCGCGCCTTTCTGCAGGCGGTGTGGGACGCCGGGTTCCGTTCCTTGCGCCTGCCGGTCGCCTGGAGCCGCTTCAGCGACCCGTCGACCTACACCATCGACCCGGCTTGGCTGGATCGTGTCCAGGAGGTGGTCGACTGGGCGCTCGACATCGGCTTCGTCGTCATCGTCAACGAACATTGGGACGGGGGCTGGTTGCAGCCGACCTACGCGGCGCGGCCGCAGGCCTCCGAGCGCTTGCGGCGCATCTGGGAGCAGGTGGCGGCGCGTTTCCGGGACTATCCGGAGCGGCTGTTGTTCGCCGGCACCAACGAGGTCATGGTCGAAGGCGATTGGGGTCCGCCGACCGAGGAGTACTGCGAGGTGCAGAACGGCTACAACCAGCTGTTCGTGGACACGGTGCGCGCGAGCGGCGGCGGCAACGCCCAGCGTTATCTCGTCGTGCAGGGTTTCAACACCAACATCGACTACACCCTGGACTGCAACACCTTGCCGCAGGACACCGTCTCGGGCCGCTTGATGATGGAAGTGCACTACTACGACCCGTATCCCTTCACCCTGCAGCCCGATTCGGACGTCACCCAGTGGGGCGGGCGGGCCTACGATCCGGCGCGCACCGCCGGCTGGGGCGACGAGGACTGGGTCGAGCGGCAGTTCGGCAAAATCCGCGAGGCCTACGCCGACCGGGGCGTGCCCGTGATCCTCGGCGAGTACGGCACGGTGGCTCGTCTCGGCGACGCCGAGCACGCCTTGTTCCGCCTGGACTGGTACGACTACGTGACCCGCTCGGCGCTGAGCCATTGCCTGGTGCCGATGGTCTGGGACAACGGCGCGGCCGGCGCCGACGACGGCATGGGGCTGTTCGACCGAACGACCGGCGAGCCGGTTCATCCCGAGCTCATCGCGGCGGTGGTCGGCGCCGCCACGGACTGACCGCGGCGGCCTCGGCCTCCGCGCGTGCCAGCAGGACTTCGTAGTGCTGCAGTCGCAGGGGGACGATCCGCCCCTCGGCGGCGGCGCGGCGCACGGCGCAGTCGGGCTCGTGGCGGTGACTGCAGTCGGGGTAGCGGCAGTGCGCCGCGTGCTCGGCGAAGTCGGGAAAGGCGGCCCGCACGGCGGCCGGATCGAGGCCGCCGACGGCGAAGCGGCGCACCCCCGGCGAGTCGATCAGGTCGCCGCCGTCGGGCAGGTGATAGAGGGTGGTGGTGGTCGTGGTGTGCGTGCCCAGCCCGGCCAGCGCCGACAGCGCCTGCACCCGCACCGCGAGATCGGGCAGCAGGGCCTTGACCAAGGAGGACTTGCCCACGCCCGAGGCGCCGACCAGGACCGCGGTGTGGCCGGCGAGGCGCGCCCGCAGCGCCGCCAGCCCCTCGCCGCTGCGGCAGCTGGTGCGCAACACCGGCAGCCCGGCAGCGGTGTAGGCGGCCAGGGTGTCCTCGTGACCGGCCGTCTCCGGAAGGTCGCTCTTGTTGAACAGCAGTTGCGCCTCGAGCCCGTGGGCCGCGGCGTAGGCGAGGTAGGCGCAGGCCATCGGCCAGTCCGGTTCGGGACGGGGGGCGAGCACCACCAGCAACAGATCGACGTTCGCCGCCAGTGCGCGCTCGCGGCCGCGCGCGTCGGCCCGCGCGAGAACGCTGCGGCGCGGCAGGCGCGATTCGACGACACCGTGGCCGTCCGGCAGGCGGCGGAAAGTGACGCGGTCGCCGCAGACCACGTCGGCGGTGTGGCGGCGCAGATGGCAGGAGACGAGTTCGCCGCGGCCGTCCTCGACCGCGGCACTGCGCCCGTAATGGGCGATCACCAGACCCGATTCGGCCATCGCGCCGCTCAGCGGCGGATCGGCTTGAAGGTGCTGGCGTGCATCACGAGTGTTTCGTCACCTTCACCGTCCTCGCCGTCCTCGGCCTGCCCGCCGGGTTCGGGCGCGGCGGCACCGGACGGCCCCGCCGGCGGCGCGGCCGGCATGTCCGGCAGATCCGAGCGGGAGATCATGACCGTTTTTTCGAAGTCGGCCTCGGCGGCCGGGGGCGTGGTCTGCGGCAGCGCCGAGGCGTCGAGAATCAGCGTCGCGTCCTCTTCCTCGGGCGCCGGGGCGCCGGGCGGCGGGACGACCACGGTGGCGACTTCGTCCGGGTCTTTGGCCGGCTGCGCCGGGCCCTCGGCGGCGCGCTGGGCGGGCGGCGTTTCGGTCGCCGGCGCCGCCGGCGGGGCCTGGGTCGCGGGCGGCGCTTCCGCCGGCGGTTGTGTCTGCAGCGTGCCGGTGAGCTGCTCGACCGGATCGAGCAGTTCGAACTCGTCGTCCTCGCCGCTTTGCGTCTCGATCACGCCGCTGCGCTCCTCCAGGGTGCGGTCGAGCAGCTCGCTCGCCTCGTCCAGGTTGAGCGCCGGCACGGGGCCGCTGGGCTCGGCCTTGTCGCGGACCGCGCCGGTGGCGCCGCTGGCCGGGCGCTCGATGCCGCGGCGGGGGGTGTGGGCTCCGGTACGGGATCCGGTCGCCGTTTCACCCTTGTAGATGAGATCGGCCTTGGCGGCGCAGATGAAGTCGTTGACGGTGAGGCCGCCGGCGATGCGCGAGGTGTAGCGCACGTGGCAGCGGCCGCCGCGCAGTTCGAGCTCCGGTTCGTGCCCCTCGCGGCGCGCCATCCAGGCCAGGGCGTTGGCGAAGGCCAGGGCCTCGTGGAAATCGGCGAAGTCGAAGTTGCGGACGATGGCCTTGTGATCGGGGGTGATGCGCCAGGCCGGGTCGAGCTGACCGAGCAGGGACGCGGCCAGCGATTGGCGCATGGGCCGGGTGTCTTTCTTCAGCGGCGCGCAGCGGCGGGATGCGAGTATGGCCATGCTGGGCTCCTCGTTCGGGCACGGCCGCGGCCCCCGGAATCGCTGTCCCGACGTTCGCGGCGAAACCCGGGCGGGCGCCGGCCGTTTTCCACAGGATGCTAGGGACTGTAACATACCCCCTTGATTTGACAAGCCGTGCGGAGAGGGCGATGCCCGACAGGGACAATCTGATCTGGCTGGATCTGGAAATGACCGGCCTGGACACCCAGCGCGATCACATCATCGAGATCGCGACCGTGGTGACCGACAAGCAGCTCAACGTCCTGGCCGAGGGGCCGGTGCTGGCCATCCACCAGCCCGACGAGGTGCTCGAGGCGATGGACGACTGGAACAAGCGCCAGCACGGCGAGTCCGGTCTGATCGAGCGGGTGCGCGACAGCCGCATCGACGCGGCCGCCGCCGAGCGCATGACGCTCGCCTTCCTCAAGAAGTGGGCCGAACCGGGCGCCTCCCCGATGTGTGGCAACAGCATCTGCCAGGACCGGCGCTTCCTGGCGCGCCTGATGCCGGAGCTGGAGGGGTTCTTCAGTTACCGCAACCTGGACGTGAGCAGCTTCAAGGAGGCGATCCGGCGCTGGGCGCCGGAGATCGCCGCCGGCTTCAGCAAGGAAAGCCGCCACCGCGCCCTGGACGACATCTACGACTCGATCGCCGAACTGCGCTATTACCGCGAACGCGCGATGCGCGTTTGAGTGGGTTCAATCCTCGGCGGCGACCGGCGTGTCCGGCTGGTTGCCCCAGTCCGACCAGGCCCCGGGGTAGCCCTTGACACGCGTGAAGCCCAGCGCTTCGAGCAGCAGGCAGACCACCGACGAGCGCTGGTGGGACTGGCAGTAGCAGATGGTTTCCTTGTTCGGATCCAGGCCGCGCTCGGCCAGGAGCGCGCGCAGCGCCGCCTCGGGCAGGAAACGCCCGTCGGCGCCCTTGGTGAGCCGCCAGTCCAGGTGGACGGCGCCGGGGATGTGGCCGGCCCGCCAGGCGCGCCGATCCCGCCCGCCGTACTCGGCGGCGCTGCGCGTGTCCACGAGCTGCAGGTCGGGCGCGCCGAGGCGGGCGAGGATGTGGCGGCGGTCGGCGATGCGTTCGCGCCGCCAGGCGCCTTCGAAGTCGCCGTCGTCCTCGTTCAGCGGCGGCTTGCCCCGCGCCAGGCGGTGGCGGGCGGCGTAGTGGATCAATCCCCCGTCGAGCATCGCTGCGGCCTCGTGGCCGAAGGCGCGCAGGGTCCAGGCGGCGCGGGCGGCGGCGGGCCCGCCGTCCTCGTCGTAGACGATCACCGGCCGGTCGGCACAGACGCCGTGGGCGCGCAACTGGGCGTTGAGTTCGTCGGCGTCGGGCAGCAGGCCGCGGGCGGTTTCGGTGTTGCGGTTGAACAGCGCCGGGTCCAGGGGCAGGGCGCCGGGGATGTGGCCCTGGCTGTAGCGGTAGGGTTCGCGCAGGTCGAACACCACCGGCGGCCGGTCGCCACCGAGCAGGTCGTGCACGGTGTCGGCGGAGACGATCGGCGGCAGGACGGGCTTCACGGTCGGGCTCCTTTGCCGGCTGTTCCGGCGGTCAGACGCGCAGGGCTTCCTGGGTGAAAACGCCGCTGCGGTGGCGGCGGTAGGGCCGCGGCGGCGGCGGCCGCAACACGCTCGGCCGGGCGCGCGGCGCCGGCTCCGGGTGGTCGATGTTGAAGTGCAGGCCGCGGCTTTCCTTGCGCCGCCGGGCGCTGCGCACGATCAGCTCGGCGACCGTCGCCAGGTTGCGCAGTTCGAGCAGGTCGCGGCTGACGCGGAAGTTGCGGTAATACTCGTTGATCTCGCGCTTGAGCAGGCGGATGCGCGCCGCCGCCCGCGCCAGGCGTTTGTCGCTGCGCACGATGCCGACGTAGTTCCACATCGTCAGGCGCAGCTCGTGCCAGTTGTGCGCGACGACGACCTCTTCGTCCGAATCGGTCACCTCGCTCTCGTCCCAGGGCGGCAACGGCGGGGGCGGCGGCAGCTCACCGAGCCGGCCGCGCAGATCCTCGGCCGCGGCCCGCCCGAACACCAGGCACTCGAGCAGCGAGTTGCTGGCCATGCGGTTGGCGCCGTGCAGGCCGGTGCAGGCGGTTTCGCCGATGGCGTACAAGCCCGGCAGGTCGGTGCGGCCGGCCAGGTCGGTGAGCACCCCGCCGCAGGTGTAATGGGCCGCGGGCACCACCGGCAGCGGTTCGCGGGTCATGTCGAAGCCCAGCTCGCGGGTGCGCGCGTAGATGGTCGGGAAATGGCGGCGGATGAAGGCGGCCGGCTTGTGGCTGATGTCCAGCAGGACGTAATCGATGCCGAGCCGTTTCATCTCGTGGTCGATGGCGCGGGCGACGATGTCGCGCGGCGCGAGCTCGGCGCGCGGATCGTAGCGCGGCATGAAGCGTTCGCCGTTGGGCAGCAGCAGGCGGCCGCCTTCGCCGCGCACCGCCTCGGAAATGAGGAAAGTGCGCGCCTCGGGGTGATACAGGCAGGTGGGATGGAACTGGATGAACTCCAGGTTGGCCACCCGGCAGCCGGCCCGCCAGGCGATGGCGATGCCGTCGCCGGTCGCGCCGTCGGGGTTGGAGCTGTACAGATAGACGCGGTTGGCGCCGCCGGTGGCGAGCACCACGGCGCGGGCGGCGATGCATTCGACGCGCCCCGTGGCGCGGTTGAGCGCATACAAGCCGAGGCAACGGTCCGGGCGCCGGCCGAGGCGCGCCGCGCTGATCAGGTCCACCGCGACGCGGTCGTGGAGGATGCGGATGTTCGGATGGGCTTCGGCCCGCGCCAGCAGCGTCTGGTGCAGGGCGCGGCCGGTGGCGTCGGCGGCGTGGATCACCCGGCGCATGCTGTGCCCGCCCTCGCGGGTCAGATGATAGGCACCGGAACGCAGGCGGGTGAAGGGCATGCCGAGCTCGGCCAGCCAGCGCACCATTTCCGGCGCCCGCTCGACGGTGTAGCGCACCGCCCGCGGGTCGCACAGGCCGGCGCCGGCGGCCAGGGTGTCGGCGGCGTGGATGTCGAAATGGTCCTGCTCGTCCAGCACCGCCGAGATGCCGCCTTGCGCCCAGTAGGTGCTGCTGGCTTCCGCCGGCGTCTTGGCCAACAGCGTCACCGGAACGTGATCGGCCAGGTGCAGCGCGAAGGTCAGCCCGGCGGCGCCGGCGCCGACCACGACGACGTCTTCGCGAAGGCTTTCGGAGGGGTGGCTCATTTCGCAATCTTATCCGATTGTGACATACTTTGCGCCGCCGGCCGGCGCGCCCGCGGGCGCCCTTCCGAGTCGACGATCCTGAACTAAACACCGGCCCTTGGGTCTATGAACGCAGCCTTGAGCGCGCCGCTCGCCGCGCCGCGCCGCACGCGCCCATGCGGAGGCGTACGGTGAGCGAGCGGCAGGTCGATGCCGAGTTGGTCCGCCGCGTCAAGCGCGGCGAGAAGGCCGCGTTCGACCTCCTGGTGCGCAAGTATCAGGGGCGGGTGGCCAAGCTGGTCAGCCGCTACGTGCACGATCCGGCGGAGGTCGAGGACGTGACCCAGGAGGCCTTCATCAAGGCCTACCGCGGCTTGCGGAACTTCCGCGGGGACAGCGCCTTCTATACATGGCTCTATCGCATCGCCATCAACACGGCCAAGAACCATTTGGTGGCGAACAGCCGGCGCGGGCAGGACATCGGCGTGGACGCCCAGGACGCCGAGCAGTTCGAAGGGGCGGGCCTGCTCCAGGAGCACGGCACCCCGGAAGGCTTGGCGCTGGCCGAGGAGATCAAACAGCAGGTGCACGAGACCATCGAGCGCCTGCCGGTGGAACTGAAGACGGCGATCATTTTGCGTGAGTTGGAAGGCTTGGCCTACGAGGAGATCGCCGAGGTCATGGGATGCCCGATCGGGACGGTGCGCTCGCGCATCTTCCGCGCCCGGGAAGCCATCAACAACAGCATCGCGCCGTTGTTGGATTCGACTTGAACGCCAGGCAGTGTGTGGGGTGAGTGACATGTCCGACGAGGCCGCCGGTCTGGAAGCCGAAGCCGTATCCGCGTTCATGGACGGGGAGGGCGATTGTCCCGAACGACTTGTCGGCGACGCCGCGGCGCACCGCCGCTGGCAAAGTTACCACTTGATCCGCCAGGTGCTGCGCGACAGCCGGCCGGTCGCCCTGCCGGCCAATTTCGCCGACCGGGTGATGGCCGCCCTGCCGGAGGGCGAGGTGGTGGATTGGCCCGGTCCGCGCCGGCGCTGGCAGTGGGCGGTGGGGGTCGGGGTGGCCGCCGCCGCGGCGCTGGCCGCGGTGCTGCTCATCGACGGCGTGCTGCCCGAGCGCGGCGAGCGCATGCAAGGCGCCCTGCTCGCCGGCAACACCGCCCCCCTGTCGGCCGCGCCGGCGCTGCGGCCGGCCGCCCTGGACGGCCGGCCGGCGCCGGTCGCCGAAGACGATCCTCTCGACGCTTACCTGCTCGAACACCTGCAACGTTCCACGCCCTACCGGCTGCCCGGCGTGTCGCCCTACGTGCGCCTGGCGGGCGACGGCGCCGGACCGCGTTGAGGCGATGATGGGCGGGCGCGGCCTGGTCTGCCTGTGCACGGTGCTGGCGGCGGCCTCGGCGGCGGCCGCCGACGCCGTGCTCGACCGCCTGGCGCGCATGGCCGAGGCGATGCGCGTGCGCAACTACAGCGGCGTGTTCGTCTACCGCCACGGCGACGAAGTGGAAACGCTGCGCATCGTCCACCGCCACCGGGACGGCCGGGTGGACGAGCGCCTGTTGACCCTCAGCGGCGAACCGCGCGAGGTGTTGCGTGACGCGCGCGGGGTGCGCTGCATCCTGCCCGACAAGCGCCTGGTGCTCATCGACCACCGCGCCTCGGAGACCCGCTTCCCGGGGGTGGTGCCCGCCGACCTCGACCGCCTGCCGCAGCACTACCGCCTCGAATTGGCCGACGCGCCCGAGCGCATCGCCGGCCGGCTTTCGGACCGCATCGACATCGCACCGCGCGATGCCTACCGCTACGGCTACCGTCTTTGGGTGGACCGGGAATGGGATCTGCTCACCCGCTCGGACGTGCTCGACGGCGAGCGTGTCGTGGAGCAGGTCATGTTCACCGAACTCATGGTGCACGACCAGATCCCCGATGCCTGGTTCGAGCCGCAGTGGCTGCGACCGGGCTACCGTGAAAAGCGCCTCGACGCCGGCGACGGCGACGACGGCCCGCCGCCCTTGTCCTGGCGCGCCGAGCGCCTGCCGCCCGGTTTCGGCCTGATCCTGCGCGACGCCCGCTGGCGGCCGCGCAGCGGCCGTCCGGTGGAGCATTTGTTGTTCAGCGACGGCATGGCGACGGTGTCCGTGTTCATCGAACCGGGCGACGGCGTCCGGCGCGGCGCGCGCCTCGACGGCCACCGGCGCCGCGGCGCGCTGAGCCTGTACGGCCGCCGCCTGGGGGACTGGCGCATCGTCGTGCTCGGCGACGTGCCGCCGCAGGCGGTCGAACGCTTCGCCGAGGCGCTGGTCCCGGCCGAGGCCGGGGGGGCGCCGTGATCGAGGAGCGCGGTCGCGTGGTGGCGGTGGGCGGCGGCCGCGTGCGGGTGGCGGTGGAGCGCGGCGGCGCCTGCGGCGGCTGCGCGGTGGGCTGTGGGTCCAGCCTGACGCGCTGGTTGCGACCGGCCGAGTTCGAGTTGCCGGCCGACCGGCCCTACCGGGTCGGTGAACCCGTGTTGCTGCGGCTGCCCGAGCGGGCGCTGTTGCAGGCCGCGTCGCTCGCCTATGTGCCGCCGCTGGCCGGCATGGGGCTGTCGCTCGCGGCGGCGGGCGCCGCCGGGCTGGGCGACGCCGCCGCGCTCGCCTGCGCCCTGGCGGGCTTCGCCGCCGGGCAGGTGTTCGCGCGCCGCCGCGCCCGCCGCCGCTGGCCGGTTCAGATCGTCTCCGGCGGGCCGTAAACCTGCGGCGGACGCCGCGGCGATGGTATGATCGGCCGCCGTGTCCGTCCATCCCGGTCCGCTGGAATTTCGTCCATGAACGACACTGCCGTCCCCCGACCCCGCCCGGTGCTGCGCCTCTACGTGCGCCTCGACTGCGGCGCCTGCGAACGCATGAAGCAGGAGCTGTTCGAGCTCAAGGACCGCTGGGGCTTCGATTTCGAGATCCACGACATCGACGCCCTGCAGGGCGAAATCCGCCGCCTGTCCGACTGGGTGCCGGTGCTGATGTGGGGGCGCGACATCATCTGTTGCCACAAGCTCGACCGCGTGCGCCTCGCCAAAGCGCTGGGCGTGGCCCCCGATGCCTGAACGGCCGCGCCGGATCGTGCGATAATCGCCGCCCCGCTCGGGGCCAGCTCCAATGGAACGCATCCGGAATTTCTCCATCATCGCGCACATCGATCACGGCAAATCGACGCTCGCCGACCGCTTCATCCAGATCTGCGGCGGCCTCAGCGACCGTGAGATGGCCGAGCAGGTGCTCGACTCCATGGACCTGGAACGCGAGCGCGGCATCACGATCAAGGCGCAGAGCGTCACCCTGTATTACGACGCCGAGGACGGCCAGCGTTACCAGTTGAACTTCATCGACACCCCCGGCCACGTCGATTTTTCCTACGAGGTGTCGCGTTCCCTGGCCGCCTGCGAGGGCGCGCTGCTGGTGGTCGACGCCTCGCAGGGCGTGGAGGCGCAGAGCGTCGCCAATTGCTACACGGCGATCGAATACGACCTGGAAGTGCTGCCGGTGCTGAACAAGATCGACCTGCCGGCGGCCGATCCCGAGCGCGTCGCCCGTGAAATCGAGGACATCATCGGGCTCGAGGCGCGCGACGCACTGCGCGTCAGCGCCAAGACCGGCGAGGGGGTCGAGGCGCTGCTCGAGCAGATCGTCCGGCGCATCCCCCCGCCCCAGGGCGACCCGGACGCGCCCCTGCAGGCTTTGATCATCGACTCGTGGTTCGACAATTACCTCGGCGTGGTGTCGCTGGTGCGCGTCAAGAACGGCGTGCTGCGCGCCGGCCAGAAGATCAAGATCTGGTCCACCGGCCGCGTTTTCGAGGTGGACAAGGTCGGCGTGTTCACGCCCAAGCCGATCGAGCGCGAGGCGCTCATGACCGGCGAGGTCGGTTACGTGATCGCCGGCATCAAGCAGATCGACGCCGCCCCGGTCGGCGACACGATCACCGACGCCGCGCGCCCCTGCCAGGCGGCGTTGCCGGGTTTCCGGCCGGTGCAGCCGCGCGTTTTCGCCGGCCTTTATCCGGTGAACGCCGAGGATTACGAGGCGTTCCGCGAAGCGTTGCAGAAGCTCAAGCTCAACGATGCGGCGCTGAGCTTCGAGCCGGAAACCTCCCAGGCGCTCGGTTTCGGCTTCCGCTGCGGTTTCCTCGGCATGCTGCACATGGAGATCGTGCAGGAACGCCTGGAACGCGAGTACGGGCTCGACCTGATCACGACCGCACCGACGGTGATCTACCAGGTGCTGACCACCTCGGGCGAGCTGCTGGAAGTGCGCAACCCGAGCGAGTTGCCGCCGCCCAACAAGATCGCCGAGATCCGCGAACCGATCATCGAGGCGAACATCCTGGTGCCGCCCGACCATGTCGGCCCCGTGATCACCTTGTGCATGGAAAAGCGCGGCGTGCAGAAGCGCCTGCAGTACACCGGCAGCCAGGTGTCGCTCCAGTTCGAGCTGCCGCTGAGCGAGGTGGTGCTCGATTTCTTCGACCGCCTCAAGTCGGTCAGCCGCGGTTACGCCTCGTTCGACTACCGCTTCCTGCGCTTCCAGGCCGAGGATCTGGTCAAGCTCGACGTGCTGATCAACGGCGAACGGCTCGACGCCTTGTCGCTGATCGTGCACCGCCGCAACGTCTATCACCGCGGCCGCGATCTGGTCGAGCGCATGCGCGAGCTCATCCCGCGCCAGATGTTCGAGGTCGCGATCCAGGCGGCGGTGGGCTCCCACATCATCGCCCGCACCAACGTCAAGGCGCTGCGCAAGAACGTGACCGCCAAGTGCTACGGCGGCGACGTGACACGCAAGCGCAAGTTGCTCGAAAAGCAAAAGGCCGGCAAGAAGCGGATGAAGCAGTTCGGCAAGGTGGAAATCCCGCAGGAGGCCTTCCTCGCCGTGCTCCAGGTCGACAACAAGAAATAAGGACGGGAAACGATGTTCCGCACTCTGATCGACGCCGCCACGGGGCTTTCCGCCCTCGCCCTGTTGCTGGGGGTGGCCCACCGCCTCTGGTGGCAGCGCCGCCGTGTTCCGCAACCCTGGCCGCTTGCGGGCTGGTTCGAGCGTGCCGAGTGGTTGTTCATCGTCGCCGGCTCCATCTCGCTGATCGTCCATTTCGATTTCGAGACCTTCTTGTTCACGGCCACCGTGGCCGCGGGGCTGGTGTACGCGCTGGATGCGTGGCTCTGGGCGTCGCGCCGCGACGGCAAGGCGCCGCTGACCGTGGAGTATGCGCGTTCGTTTTTCCCGGTGCTGCTCATCGTCCTGCTGTTGCGTTCCTTCCTGGTCGAGCCGTTCAGGATCCCGTCGGGCTCGATGCTGCCGACGCTGGAGATCGGCGATTTCGTCCTGACCAGCAAGTTCAGCTACGGGCTGCGCCTGCCGGTCTGGCACACCGAGATCTTGCCCATCGGCGAGCCGGAAAGAGGCGACATCGTCGTGTTCCGCTACCCCGAGAACCCGCGCGTCAATTACATCAAGCGGGTGATCGGCGTGCCCGGGGACCGCATCGCCTATCGCGACAAGCGCCTGTGGGTGAACGGCGAACCGGTGCCGCTGGAGCCCAAAGGCTGGTACGTGCACCCGATCCGGCCGGTGAACGCGCGGCGCTACCGCGAGGCGCTGCCCGGCCATCCGCACGACATCCTGCTCTACCCGGATAGAGCCTCGATCGACGTCATGGAATTCGAAGTGCCGCCGGGGCACTATTTCGTGATGGGCGACAACCGCGACGACAGCCGCGACAGCCGTTTCTGGGGTTTCCTGCCGCGGGAGAACCTCGTCGGCAAGGCGATTTTCATCTGGATGCACTGGGATTTCGGCGGCGGCGGGCTGAACCTCGGCCGCATCGGGCCGATCCCGGACTGAGGCGGGTGCACACGCTGCGGGCCTGTGCCATTATCCGTCCGAGCCGGTTGAGACTCGAAGGAGGCGGGCTATGCATCTTCACAGACAAGCGGGCATGTCGTTCCTCGGATGGTTGATCGTATTGGTCATCGCCGTCCTGCTGGGCACGGCCGCCATCCGGCTGGCGCCGGTTTATCTGCAGTACTATTCGCTCGTGAGCATCCTCGAGGAGCTGGAACAGGATCCGGAGCTGGCGAACGCCGACGCCATGGGGATCCGCAGGAAATTCAGCAATTTTCTCGACGTCAATCAAATCGATCTGCCCAAGGACGCCTACCGCCTCGAGCGCGGCGACAAGGGTTGGCGTCTCGTGCTGGCCTACGAAGAACGCCGCCCCTTGATCGGCAACATCGACCTGGTGGTGCGCTTCGAGCGCGAGGCGAAGATCGGTGGTCGCGGGCCGTGAGCGAGGCGTTTCTCGGCCATCGTTTCTCCGACCCCGACCTGCTCGCGCGCGCGCTCACCCACCGCAGCGCCGGGGGCGCGAACAACGAGCGCCTGGAGTTCCTCGGCGACAGCCTGCTCAGCCTGGTCATCGCCGAGGAGTTGTACCGCCGCCATCCCGAGTTGAGCGAGGGCGATCTGAGCCGCCTGCGCGCCGCCCTGGTCAACCGCGAGACCCTCGCCGAGCTGGCCGCCGAGCTCGGTCTGGGCGAGCGCCTGGCGCTCGGGCCCGGCGAGCTCAAGAGCGGCGGTTTCCGCCGCCGTTCCATTCTCGCCGATGCGCTGGAGGCGGTGCTCGGTGCGGTCTACCTCGACGCCGGTTTCGAGGCCGCCGCCGACCTGGTCCGCCGGCTGTGGGCGGCGCGCTTGGATGCGCCGGTGGATCCCGCGGCACTCAAGGACGCCAAGACGCGCCTGCAGGAATGGTTGCAGGGGCGCGGCCGGGCGCTTCCGGCCTATGATGTGGTCGCGGTGGAGGGCAAGCCGCACGCCCAGCGTTTCACCGTCCAGTGCCGCGTCGAGGGGCTGGACGCGCCCGTGATCGGTGAAGGGGCGAGCCGCCGGCAGGCCGAGCAGCGGGCCGCCGAGGCGGCGCTGGCCAAGCTGGAGGCGCGGGCGCGATGAACGAGGCGGCGACGACGCGCTGCGGCCTGGTGGCCGTGGTCGGCCGGCCGAACGTGGGCAAATCGACCCTGGTCAACGCGCTCGTCGGCCAGAAGGTGAGCATCGTCACGCCCAAGCCGCAGACCACCCGACACCGCATCCTCGGCATCAAGACCCGCCCCGACGTGCAACTGGTGCTGGTCGACACCCCCGGCCTGCACCTGGACCAGAAGCACGCCCTGAACCGCTACATGAACCGCGCCGCCCTGGCCGCCGTCGCCGACGTCGACGCGGTGCTGCTGGTCGTCGAGCCGGGCCGCTGGGGGGCGCCGGAAGACCGCCTGCTCGAGGCGCTGGCGGGTTTTTCCGGGCCGGTGGTGGTCGCCCTGAACAAGATCGACACCCTGCGCAACAAGGCGCTGCTGCTCCCCGAGATCGAGGCGCTGGCCGCGCGCGGCGATTTCGCCGCCATCGTGCCGGTGTCGGCCCGCCTCGGCGACGGGCTGGACCGGCTGGAGAACGTGCTGTTCGAGCGTCTGCCGCCAGGGCCGTTCCTCTACGAGCCGGACCAGATCAGCGACAAGCCCCTGCGCTTCATCGCCGCCGAGTTGCTGCGCGAGCAGTTGTTCCTGGCCTTGCACCAGGAGCTGCCCTATGCCTTGACCGTCGAGATCGAGGCCTTCGAGGAAGAGGAGGGCCTCATCCGCATCGCCGCGGTGATCTGGGTGGCCAAGCGCAGCCACAAGGCGATCGTCATCGGGCGCGGCGGTGAGCGGCTCAAGGACGTGGGGCGGCGCGCCCGCCTGGCGATGCGCGAGGCTTTCGGCAAGCCGGTGCACCTGCGCACCTGGGTCAAGGTGCGGGAAGACTGGCACGACGACGAGCGGGCGCTGCGCAGCCTGGGTTACCACGGCGATTGAGGCATGCGCGTCGTCCTGGCGGCGGCCTACCTGCTCCACACCCGGCCTTACCGCAACACCAGCCTGCTGCTCGAGGCCTTCAGTCGCGAGCACGGGCGCCTGGGCTTGGTCGCCCGCGGCGTGTGCCGGCCCGGCCACCGCTGGCGGCCGCTGCTGCAGCCGTTCCGCTTGTTGCGCTTGAGCTGGCAGGGCCGCGGTGATCTCGGCACGCTCTCGGCGGCCGAGCCCGAGGGCCCGGCGAAGCCGCCGGCCGGGCCGCTGCTGATCGCGGGTTTTTACCTCAACGAACTGCTCTACCGCCTGTTGCACCGCCACGACCCGCATCCGCCGCTGTTCGACGCCTACCACGACAGCCTCCGCGCGCTGGCCGCCGGCGCGCCCGTCGAGCCCTGCCTGCGGCGCTTCGAGTGGATTTTGTTGCGGGAAAGCGGGTACGGACTGGAGTTGCGCGTCGATGCGCAGGGATCGCCGATCGATCCCGACCGGCGCTACCGCTACGATCCGGAACGCGGCGCCGTGCCCGACCCGCAGGGTGTCGCCGCCGGCGCCACCTTGCTGGCCCTGGCCGCCGGCCGTTTCGACGAGCCGGCCTTCTGGCCCGAGATGAAGCGCTTGCTCGGCGGCGTGTTGCGCCACCACCTGGGCGGGCGGCCCCTGCACAGCCGGCGGTTGTGGCGGCGTTGAACGGCGCTCAGACCGCCTCGAGCCGCCAGCCCGCCGCGTCCACGATCAGCACCGTGCCCCGCCGGTACCAGTCGCCGACCACCCAGCGTTCCACCGGGCGGCCGTCGAGCTCGAAGCGGTGCACCGCCGGGCGGTGCGTGTGGCCGTGGATCAGGCGATCGACCGCGTGGCGGCGCATCCATTCGGCGACCGCCTGCGCGTTGACGTCCATGATGGCCTCGGCCTTGGTCTGCGTCGCCGTGCGGCTGGCGGCGCGCAGTTGCGCCGCGTAGGCGCGCCGCTCGGCCAGCGGCCGGGCCAGGAACGCCGCCTGCCAGGCCGGGTCGCGCAACTGGCGGCGCAGCGCCTGGTAGGCATGGTCGTCCGTGCACAGCACGTCGCCGTGCAGCAGCAGCGTGGGGTGCCCGTCGAGCTCGATGCGCACGGGCTCCTCCAGGCGGGTCATGCCCAGGGCCGCGGCGCGCTCGGCGCCGAGCAGGAAATCGCGGTTGCCGGCGATGAAATACACCGGCACGCCGTGCGCGCGCAGCGCCCGCACGGCGGCGAAGGCCTCGGCCAGTTCCTCGGCCGGGTCGTCGTCGCCGATCCACGCCTCGACCAGATCGCCCAGGAGGTACAGCGCCTGCGCGTTTCGGCAACGCGTCAGGAAGGCGGTGAAGGCCGCGACCGCCTCGGGGCGCGCCGGGTCCAGGTGCAGATCGGCGGCGAAGACCACCGGCTTCACGGTCACTCGAGCCGCGTCGCCCGTTCGATCACCACCGGATCCAGCGGCACGTCCGCATGACCGTCACGGCTGCCGGTCGGCACTTTGCCGATGGCGTCGACCACCTCCATCCCTTCCACCACGCGGCCGAACACGCAGTAGCCCCAGCCGCGGGCGGTGGGTGCGCGGAAGTCCAGGCGGCGGTTGTCCACCGTGTTGATGAAGAACTGGCTGGTCGCCGAGTGCGGGTCCGCTGTGCGCGCCATGGCCACCGTGCCGCGTGCGTTGGACAGGCCGTTGTCGGCCTCGTTGCGCACCGGCGGCCGGGTCGGCTTGCGGTTGAATTCGCGGTCGAAGCCGCCGCCCTGGATCATGAAGCCGTCGATGACGCGGTGGAAAAGGGTGCCGTCGTAGAACCCTTCGTCCACGTAGCCGAGGAAGTTGCGCACCGTCTCCGGCGCCCGGTCGGGATACAGCTCGATGACGATGCGGCCCAGGGTCGTGTCCAGCGCGACGCGCGGCCCCGCGACCGCGGCCGCCGCCGACAACAAGGCGGCGATCAGAAAACTCGAACGCATGTTGATTCTCCTTTCCGGGAACGACCGCAACCATCATAGCCCCTGTGCGCCGCGGACCCAACGGCCTTCACGCCGCGGGCCCTTTGGGCTAACATGGCGCGCCGCCGGATCCGACCGCCATGCTCCAGCTCTACAACAGCCTCACCCGCCGCGTCGAGCCGTTCCAGCCGCTGGAGCCGGGCCGGGTGCGCATGTATGTCTGCGGCGTCACGGTCTACGATTTCCTGCACCTGGGCCATGCGCGCATGTTGGTGGTCTTCGACGTCCTCTACCGCCACCTGCTCGCCGCCGGCCACCGGGTCGACTACGTGCGCAACATCACCGACGTCGACGACAAGATCATCCGCCGCGCGGTCGAGAACGGTGAACCGATCGACGCTCTGACCGCGCGCTACATCCAGGCCATGCACGAGGACGCCGCCGCCCTGGGGGTGCTCGCGCCGGCGGTCGAGCCGCGCGCCACCGAGCACATCGCGGCGATGATCGACATGATCCGCTGCCTCATCGAGCGCGGCCACGCCTACCAGGCCGACAACGGCGACGTCTATTACGCGGTCGGCAGTTTTCCGGAGTACGGCAAGCTCTCGGGCAAGCGCCGCGAAGATTTGCTCGCCGGGGCGCGCGTCGAGGTCGATCCGCACAAGCGCGACCCGCTGGATTTCGTCCTGTGGAAGGCCGCCAAGCCGGGCGAGCCCGCCTGGCCGGCGCCGTGGGGGGCCGGGCGCCCCGGCTGGCACATCGAGTGCTCGGCCATGGCCACCCATCTGCTCGGCCCGCACATCGACATCCACGGCGGCGGCCAGGACCTGCAGTTTCCGCACCACGAGAACGAGATCGCCCAGAGCGAGGGCTGCCACGGCGCGCCCTTCGCGCGCTACTGGATCCACAACGGTTTCGTGCGCGTGAACGAAGAAAAAATGTCCAAGTCGCTGGGCAATTTCTTCACGGTGCGCGACGTGCTGCGCCGTCACCAGGGCGAAGACGTGCGCATGTTCATCCTCTCCGCGCATTACCGCAGCCCGCTGAATTACGACGACGGCCAGTTGGACGCCGCCCGGGCGGCGCTCACCCGGCTGTACACCACCCTGCGCGACCAGCCGCCGGCGGCGGGGGTCGAGGACGCGTTCGCGGCCCCGTGGCGGGCGCGTTTCGACGCGGCCATGGACGACGATCTGAACACCCCCGAGGCGCTCGCGGTGCTCTTCGACCTCGCCCGCGAAGTCAACCGCGCGCGCGGCGCCGATCCGGCGCGGGCCGCCGCCGCCAGCGCCGTGCTGCGCGCCCTCGGCGGCCGCCTCGGCCTGCTGCAGTCCGAACCGGAGGCGTATCTGCGCGGCGGACCCGGCGCCGGGGGGCTGGACGACGCCGCCGTCGAGGCCAAGCTCGCCGAGCGCCGCGCCGCCCGCGAGCGCCGCGACTGGGCCGCGGCCGACCGCATCCGCGACGAGCTGGCCGCCGCCGGCATCGTGCTCGAGGACACCCCGCAAGGCACCGTCTGGCGACGCCGTTGAAGCGTCAGTAGCCGTCGGGCCGGACGGGCGGCGGGAAGGGGTCCGGTTCGCCGGCGCGCAGGCAACAGGCCTGCAGCGTGTTGCGCATCAGCATCGCCACCGTCATCGGTCCCACGCCGCCGGGCACCGGCGTGATCCAGGCCGCCCGCCGCCGGGCGGACTCGAAATCCACGTCCCCGCTCAGGCGGCCGTCGGGCAGGCGGTTCATGCCCACGTCGATCACCACCGCCCCTTCGCGCACCCAGTCGCCCGGGATCAGTCCCGGCTTGCCGACCGCCACCACCAGCAGCTCGGCGCGGCGCACGTGGGCCTCGAGGTCGGTCGTGAAGCGGTGGCAGACGGTCACCGTCGCCCCCTGCAGCAGCAGCTCCAAGGCCATCGGCCGGCCGACGATGTTCGAGGCCCCGACCACCACCGCCTCGCAGCCTTTCAGCGGCCGGTCGATGGACCCCAACAGCTCGATCACCCCGGCCGGGGTGCACGGCCGCAGCCGCGGCAGGCGTTGCGCCAGGCGGCCGACATTGTAGGGATGGAAGCCGTCCACGTCCTTGTCGGGGTGGATCCGCTCGATCACCTGCGCCGGGTCGATGTGTCCCGGCAGGGGCAGCTGCACCAGGATGCCGTCGACGTCCGGGTCGGCGTTGTTGCGGTCGATGTGTTCGAGCAGGCGCTCGGCCGGCGTGTCGGCCGGCAAGGCCAGGACCTCCGAGCGGATGCCGACGGCCTGGCAGGCGCGTTGCTTGTTCTCGACGTAGACCTTGGAGGCCGGGTCGTCGCCGACCAGCAGCACCACCAGCCGCGGCAGGCGGAGCCCGCCGGCCCGCCGTCGTTCGATCCGTTCCTTGACTTCGGCGCGCAATCGCGCCGCCACCGCTTTGCCGTCGAGAATGCGCGCCGTCATGGCGGCGGATTCTCGCATGCCGCCGCCGGCCGCGACAAGGCGCGGTTTGACGGGCGCGACGCGCCGGACGTATCATCCGGCCGGGCCGGCGAGGGGCCCGTTTCCGTGTTCGCACGCCGTCGGGGCATGGCGCAGCCTGGTAGCGCATCTGCTTTGGGAGCAGAGGGTCGCAGGTTCGAATCCTGCTGCCCCGACCAGCCATCCCGCCCCCGGCTCGAGAGCAGGCGCCCGTAGCTCAACCGGATAGAGCATCGGCCTTCTAAGCCGCTGGTTGCAGGTTCGAGTCCTGCCGGGCGCGCCACTCCGGGGTGCCCAAGCGGCCGGCGATGCGCTAAAATCGCCACCCCGCAGCGGTGAGCGTAGCTCAGTCGGTAGAGCCCCGGGTTGTGGTCCCGGTTGTCGTGGGTTCGAGTCCCATCGCTCACCCCAGTCCGGGCCGTTAGCTCAATTGGTAGAGCAGTGGACTCTTAATCCATCGGTTGTAGGTTCGAGTCCTACACGGCCCACCATTTTCGATCGAGCCCCCCGGGCGCCTGCGCGCGAAAGTGGCGGAATCGGTAGACGCGCTGGATTTAGGTTCCAGTGGGGCGATCCCCCGTGAGAGTTCGAGTCTCTCCTTTCGCACCACTTTACCCCCGCCGGGGGGCTTGATATCTTCGCCGCGGGGGGCGCCCCCCGGTCGGCCCATTCCGAGGAGACCCCATGAGCGACGTGTACGCCAACCTCGTTCCCATCGTCGTCGAGCAGACCGCCCGCGGGGAGCGCGCCTACGACATCTACTCGCGCCTGCTCAAGGAACGGATCGTCTTCCTGGTCGGGCCGATCGAGGACCACATGGCGAACCTGATCGTCGCCCAGTTGCTGTTCCTGGAGTCCGAGAACCCCGACAAGGACATCGCCCTGTACATCAATTCCCCGGGCGGTTCGGTCAGCGCCGGCCTGTCCATCTACGACACGATGCAGTTCATCAAGCCCGACGTCAGCACGCTGTGCATCGGCATGGCCGCCAGCATGGGGGCGGTGCTGCTCGCCGCCGGCGCCGCCGGCAAGCGCTACGCCCTGCCCAACGCCAAGGTCATGATCCACCAGCCCCTGGGCGGCTTCCACGGCCAGGCCACCGACGTGGACATCCACGCCCGGGAGATTTTGCGCACCCGGTCACGGCTCAACGAGATCCTGGCCCGGCACACGGGTCAACCCGTGGAAAAGATTGCCGATGATACGGAGCGGGACAAGTTCATGACCGCCGCCGAGGCGCTCGACTACGGCCTGATCGACCAGGTGCTCACCCGCCGCGGTGAACGCAAGGGTTGATGCCGCAGCGGTCCGCCGGCACGGTTTTTGAACCCTCCCCGGCTGCGCCCGTCCAAGGCGCAGAGCCTCCGCCCCGCCCCGGGGCGGCGATTGACAACCGCCGCCCCGGGGCCAAGAATGCGGAGGGACGCGGTCAGACCCGACCCTGAAACCCCAAGCCGGTATTGCGACCATGTCCAAGAATTCAGGCGACAAGTCCTCCAACGGCGGCAAGCTGCTGTACTGCTCCTTCTGCGGCAAGAGCCAGCACGAGGTGCGCAAGCTGATCGCCGGCCCCTCGGTGTTCATCTGCGACGAGTGCGTCGACCTGTGCAACGACATCGTGCGCGAGGAGCTGCACGAGCAGGGTGGCGTGACGCGCGAGAAGCTGCCCAAGCCCCACGAAATCAAGCAGATCCTCGACCAGTACGTCATCGGGCAGGAGCGCGCCAAGAAGATCCTGTCCGTGGCCGTCTACAACCACTACAAGCGGCTGGAGACGCGCGGGCGCAAGGAAGACGTCGAGCTCGCCAAGAGCAACATCCTGCTCATCGGCCCGACGGGCTCGGGCAAGACCCTGCTCGCCGAGACCCTGGCGCGGCTGCTCAACGTCCCCTTCACCATCGCCGACGCCACCACCCTCACCGAGGCGGGCTACGTCGGCGAGGACGTGGAGAACATCATCCAGAAGCTCTTGCAGAAATGCGACTACGACGTCGAGAAGGCCCAGACCGGCATCGTCTACATCGACGAGATCGACAAGATCTCGCGCAAGTCCGAGAACCCGTCGATCACCCGTGACGTGTCCGGGGAGGGCGTCCAGCAGGCCCTGCTCAAGCTGATCGAGGGCACCGTCGCCTCGGTCCCCCCGCAGGGCGGGCGCAAACACCCCCAGCAGGAATTCCTGCAGGTCGACACCCGCAACATCCTGTTCATCTGCGGTGGGGCCTTCGCCGGCTTGGAGAAGATCATCCGCCAGCGCTCGCGGCGCGGCGGCATCGGCTTCGCCGCCGAGATCCAGGGCCGCGAGGAGGAGCGCAGCGTCGGCGAAGTGCTCGCCGAGGTCGAGCCGGAGGACCTGATCAAATACGGCTTGATCCCCGAGTTCGTCGGCCGCCTGCCGGTGGTCGCGACCCTCGAGGAACTCAACGAGGACGCCCTGGTGCAGATCCTCACCGAGCCGCGCAACGCCCTGGTGAAGCAGTACCAGCGGCTGTTCGAAATGGACGGCGTCGAGCTGGAAATCCGCGAGGACGCCCTGCGGGCCATCGCCCGCAAGGCCATGGAGCGCAAGACCGGCGCGCGCGGGCTGCGCACCATCCTCGAAGGCATCCTGCTGGACACCATGTACGAGCTGCCCGGCAAGGAGGGCGTGGCGCGGGTGATCATCGACGAGGCGGTGATCAACGGCGACGCCAAGCCGTATCTCATCTACGAAGGCGGCGACTACAAGAAAGCCGCCCCCGCTTGAGCGGGCGCGGCCGCCCGCCGCCCCGGGTGGCCCGCGTTTTGCCCGCGGCGGGGCTTGACAAGCGTGCCCGCCGCCCCCACTTTCCCGCCCAGACGGCCGGCCGCAGCAACGGCCCGCGCCGGCCAGAATCCCCATCAGCGAGTGTGAAGCCGTGACAGAATTCGAGAATCAATCGCTCCGCGCGGGCGAGACCGTGCCCGTCCTGCCGCTGCGGGACGTGGTCGTTTACCCGCACATGGTCATTCCCCTGTTCGTCGGCCGCGAGAAATCCATCCGCGCCCTGGAAGCGGCGATGGCCGGCAACAAGCGCATCCTGCTCGTCGCCCAGAAGAGCGCCGAGGTCGACGACCCCGGGCCCGACGACATCTACCGCGTCGGCACCCTGGCGAGCATCCTGCAACTGCTCAAGCTCCCGGACGGCACCATCAAGGTGCTGGTGGAGGGTGTCGAGCGGGCGCGGGTCGAAAGCCTCTCCCTCACCGGCGGGCATTACAGCGCCGAGGTGGCGCCGCTCGCGCACGAGGGGGCGATCGACGAGCGCGAGATCGAGGTGCTCACCCGCAGCGTGCTCGCGTCCTTCGAGCAGTACGTCAAGCTCAACAAGAAGGTGCCGCCCGAGATCCTCACCTCCCTGGTGAGCATCGACGACCCGACGCGTCTGGCGGACACCATCGCCGCGCACATGACGCTCAAGCTGGAAGACAAGCAGAATCTGCTGGAAATCAGCGACCCGCGCGAGCGTCTCGAGCGCCTGCTGGCCTTGATCGACGGCGAGCTGGAGATTCTCCAGATCGAGAAGCGCATCCGCGGCCGCGTCAAGCAGCAGATGGAGAAGAGCCAGCGGGAGTACTACCTCAACGAGCAGATGAAGGCCATCCAGAAGGAGCTGGGTGAGCTGCACGAGGACGGCAATGAGCTCGATGAGCTGGCCAAGCGCATCGAGGAATCCGGCATGCCCAAGGAAGTGCGGCAGAAGGCCGAGGCCGAGTTGAAGAAGCTGCGCATGATGTCGCCCATGTCCGCCGAGGCGACGGTCGTGCGCAACTACATCGACTGGCTGCTGGCCGTGCCGTGGAAGAAGCGCACCAAGATCCGCCACAGCCTCGCCGAGGCCGAGAAAGTGCTCGAGGCGGACCACTACGGGCTCAAGGAGGTCAAGGAGCGCATCCTCGAGTACCTGGCCGTCACCCAGCGCGTGCGCAAGCTCAAGGGCCCCATCCTCTGCCTGGTCGGCCCGCCGGGGGTCGGCAAGACCTCCCTGGGCCGGTCGATCGCCAAGGCGACGAACCGGAAGTTCGTGCGCATGTCGCTGGGCGGCGTGCGCGACGAGGCCGAGATCCGCGGCCACCGGCGCACCTACATCGGTTCGATGCCCGGCAAGATCGTGCAGAACCTGTGCAAGGTCGGGGTGCGCAACCCCCTGTTCATGTTGGACGAGATCGACAAGATGGCGATGGACTTCCGCGGCGATCCCTCGGCGGCGCTGCTCGAGGTGCTCGACCCCGAGCAGAACCACGCCTTCAACGACCACTACCTGGAAGTCGACCTGGACCTGTCGGAAGTCATGTTCGTGGCCACCGCCAACACCACGAACATCCCCGCGCCGTTGCTCGACCGCATGGAAGTGATCCACGTGCCGAGCTACACGGAGGACGAGAAGGTCGCCATCGCCAGCCGCTATCTCGTGCCCAAGCAGTGCAAGAACAACGGTGTCAAGCTCGACGCGGAGCTGCGCTTCACCGAGGAAGGACTGCGTGACATCATCCGCTACTACACGCGCGAGGCGGGCGTGCGCAACCTCGAGCGCTCGATCGCCAAGATCTGCCGCAAGGTGGTCAAGGAGATCCTGCTCGGCCGCACCGACCTGCCGGTGGTGATCACGCCGGAGAACCTCGAGCAGTACCTCGGCGTGCGCAAGTACCGTTACGGCAAGGCCGAAGAGCGCAACCAGGTCGGCCAGGTCACCGGCCTGGCGTGGACCGAGGTCGGCGGCGAGCTGCTGACCATCGAGGCCGTGGCCGTGCCCGGCAAGGGCAAGGCGATCTTCACCGGCCGCCTCGGCGACGTGATGCAGGAGTCGATCCAGGCGGCGATGACCGTCGTGCGCAGCCGCGCCGAGGCCCTGGGCATCGATCCGACCTTCTACGAAAAGAAGGACATCCATCTGCACGTGCCGGAGGGCGCGACGCCCAAGGACGGTCCCAGCGCCGGCATCGGCATGTGCACGGCCATCGTCTCGGCACTGACGGGCGTGCCGGTGCGGGCCGACGTGGCGATGACCGGCGAGATCACCTTGCGCGGTGAGATCCTGCCGGTCGGCGGTTTGAAGGAAAAACTGCTGGCGGCCCTGCGCGGGGGGATCACCACGGTGCTCATCCCCGAGGAAAACAAGAAGGACCTGGCGGAGATGCCCTCGAACATCACCGAGAACCTGAAAATCCACCCGGTGCGCTGGATCGACCAGGTCTTCGAGCTGGCCTTCGCCGAGCCGCTGCCCGGCCAGCGCCGCCGCGGCGAACCCGAAGCCGGCGAGGGCCCGGCGGTCGCCGCCGAGGGCGAGGAGAGCGAACGCGACGACCGGCCGCTGGCCCACTGAGCGCGGCGGACGGGCGCCGCCCGCGGCCGCTGCCGCGGGCGGCGTTTTTGCGTCTCGTTCACGGCCCGGTAGCCTACGAGTTGACAGCCTTCGGGGGGCGGCGGTATAAAGCGCGCCCCCGCGGCCGGGCCGCGGGCCGCCCGGACCTTGACCCGCCGCGGCCGGCTTCGCTAGAGTGAGCCGGCCGGTCGCGACCGGTACGGGCCCTTTAACAAACCCTTTAACAAAGAAGGATCATGGCATGAAAAAAACCGAATTCGTCGACGCTCTGGCCGACAAGGCCAACCTGTCCAAGGCCGAGGCCGCGCGGGCGCTGGACGCCGTCCTGGACATCATCGCCGAAACCCTCAAGGCCGGTGACCAGGTGGTCCTGACCGGCTTCGGAACCTTCCTCGTGCGCACCCGCGAGGCGCGCAGCGGACGCAATCCGCGCACCGGTGAAGTCATCACCATCGAAGCGGCCAAGGTGCCGGCGTTCAAGGCTGGCAAAGCGCTCAAGGATGCCGTAAACTAACGCCTCGCCGCGCGGCCGGGGGTGAGCCGCCGGCGCAGCCGCCGCATGGCGGCCGCCAATCACCCCGGGCGCGTTTCGGCACCGCGCCCGCCCGGGTCACCGGGTATGGATCGGATGCCGAGGCATCCGGCGAGCCGGGTGCTTAGCTCAGCTGGGAGAGCATCGCCCTTACAAGGCGAGGGTCGCAGGTTCGATTCCTGCAGCACCCACCAGCGCGGGAGTGGTAGTTCAGCTGGTTAGAATACCGGCCTGTCACGCCGGGGGTCGCGGGTTCGAGTCCCGTCCACTCCGCCATTTACGATCCAAGGGCGTCACCCGTGGCGCCCTTTTTCGTGTCCGGCCCCATCGCCGGCGACAACGACAACGAGGCGGGAACGATGTTACTGGCCATCCGCGAACGCATCACCGGCATCATCGCCTGGGTGATCGTCGGCTTGATTTCCATTCCCTTCGTGCTCTGGGGGGTCAACGAGTACTTCGGAACGGCGCAGGACCAGTTCGCCGTGAAGGTCGACGGCATCGAGATCGGCCTGGACGAATACGACCGGCTCTACGCCCAGAACCGCGAGCAGTTGCTGCGTTCCTTCGGCGGCCGCATTCCCGACTTCTTCGACGCCCAGAGCTATCTGCGGCGCCAGACCCTCGACGCGCTGATCGACCGGACCTTGCTCGTGCAATACCTCGAGCGCGGCCGCTGGCGCCTGCCCGGCGAGCTGGTGGCGCGCCGGGTGCTGGAAGATCCGGACTTCCAGGTCGGCGGCCGTTTCGATCCCGAGCGCTACGAGGCCGCCCTGCGGGCGATGGGCTTGAGCAAGCGCAAGTACGAAACGCTGCTCGAGCAGCAGATGGCCGTCAGCCTGTTTCAGCGCGCCGTCGAGGACACCGCTTTGCTGCCGCGCGCCGAACTCGAAGCGCTGGCACGCCTGTACTTCCAGACCCGCGATTTCGAGTTCTTGCGCCTGAAGTTCGCCGACTTCGAGAAGCAGGTCGGGCCGATCGAGCCCGAAGCGGTCGAAGCGCACTACGCCGCCAACGGTTCGGCCTACATGACCGAGGAGCGCATCCAGGTCGAATACCTGGAGCTGGACCTGGACGCCATCGCCGAGGGCATCGAGGTCGACGAGCAAACCCTGCGCGAGCGTTACGAGCGCGGCCTGGCCGAGGGGCGCTTCCGCACCGAGGAGCGCCGCAAGGCGCGGCACATCCTCATCGCCGTGCCGGTCGAGGCCGACGAGACCGCCGTCGCCGAGAAGCGCGCCCTGGCCGAAAAGCTGCGGGCCGAGCTCGAAGCGGGCGCGGACTTCGCCGAGCTGGCGAAGAAATACTCGGACGACGAAGGCTCGGCGCAGGACGGCGGGGATCTGGGCGAGGTGCGCCGCGGCATGATGGTCAAGCCCTTCGAGGACGCCTTGTTCGCCCTCGAGCCGGGCAAGGTCAGCGAACCGGTGCGCACCCGTTTCGGCTTCCATTTGATCCGCGTCGACGAGGTCGTCCCGGAAGAAATCCAGCCCTTCGAGGCGGTGCGTGAGCAACTGCTCGAGGATGTGCGGCGCGAGAAAGCCGAGGACATCTTCTACGACCGCGTCGAGACACTCGCCAACCTGACCTTCGAGCATCCCGACAGCCTGGCGCCGGCCGCCGAAGCGCTCGGCCTGCCGGTCCGCACCAGCGCCTGGATGTCGCGTTACCGGACCGACAACGATGCGCCGATGGACGACGTGGCGCGGTTGGCGCCGGTGCGCGAGGCGGCCTTCTCCGACCCGGTCCGTCTCGAGGGGCGCAACTCCGACCCGATCGAGCTCCCGGGCGGGCGGGTGCTGGTGTTGCGCGTCAAGGCGCGCGAGCCGGTGCGGCAGAAGACGCTCGAGGAAGCGCGCGAGGAGATCGTCGCCGCGCTGCGCGCCGAGCGGGCGCGCCGGGCGTTGACCGAGGCCCTCGACGGCCTGCAGGGGCAGGCCGCCGCCGGCGAAGCGCTCGAACGCCTGGCGGCGGGGCACGATTTTGCCGAGTACCAGGCGGTCGAAGGTGCGCGGCGCGACGGCGGACCGGCCCATCCCGAGGTCATCCGCAAGGCCTTCGACGCGCCCAAGGGGGTGCTCGAACGCGCGGTGCTGGAGAACGGCGACGGCCTGCTGTTGCGCGTGACCGCCGTGCACGACGGCGATCTCGCCGCGCTCGACGAGAAGACCCGGGAAGGTTTCGAGAAACAGCAGCGGCGCAACCGCGCCGCCTGGGACTTCCGCGCCTTCGTCGCCGCCCTGCGCGAGAACGCCGAGATCGTGATCGGCGAGAGCCTGCGCGAGGACGGCGAAGGGCAGCAGTGAGGCTCAGTCGTCCTCCCCGACCACGCCGAATTCGACCGGCGACTTGATGTAGAACAGCGCCAGTTTCTCGGCGCGCAGGCGCGCGAACAGCGCCTCGGCCTGGGCCTCGTCGGCCGCCACGGTCACCTCGACCGGGCGGTCGGCGAGCTCGAAGAAGTGTGCGCTGTGCCAGCGGCCGCTGCGGCCGTAACCCTCGGCGTCGAGCCGCGCGGTCGCCCCCCGCAAGCCCAATTCCCGGCACAATCCGAGCAGGAACTCGGCCACCGGTCGGCCGCGATGCCGGTCGTCCTCGTGGCTGAAGAAGGTGATCTGATAGCCTTTTTTCACGGGTCCGGCCCCCTCAGAACCGCCGCCAGGCGGCCGCACTGGCCAGCCCGAGTGCGGCCAGCAACAACGATCCACCCAGGTGGGCCCCCACGGCCGCGGCCGCCGGCCACGGCCGTGCGCTCTGCAGCAGGTGGAGGACTTCGGCCGAGAACGTCGAGAAGGTCGTCAGGCCGCCGAGGAAACCGGTGATCACGAACAAGCGCCAATGCGGCGCCAGCAGCGGTGCGGCGTCGAACAGCCCGATCGCCAGGCCGATCAGGTAGGCGCCGAGCAGGTTGGCCGCGAGGGTGCCCAACGGCACGCTGGGAAACAGCGGGTTGAGCGCCAGCCCGAGCAGATA
The DNA here is from genome assembly GCA_026004975.1 of Gammaproteobacteria bacterium. Lineage (GTDB taxonomy): Bacteria > Pseudomonadota > Gammaproteobacteria > HTCC5015 > HTCC5015 > BPKE01. The sequence continues at coordinate 21,290 of BPKE01000002.1, read as the reverse complement.
GCGCAGCACCGCACCCAATGCGGCGCCCGCGGCGACGGCGGCGAGTTTGGCGAGCATCGTGGCGGCGATTCCGGCCAAGGCGGCGCGCCGATTGTACGCCGCGACGGCTCACACGGCCAGGGAATAGCGTCCCAGCCGGTGGTGGCCCTGGTCGAACACGGCGCACACCGCGCGCACCCAGGGGCGGCCGCTTTCGGTGAGCACGATCCGCTCGCCCTCCAGGCGCAACAGGCCCGCTTCGGCGAACAGGGCCAGGGCGCGGCGTTCGGCCTCCAGCGCCGCCGCCGGCTCACCGGGCCGCGGTGCCAGATCGGTCTCGAAATAGCACATCAGCTCCCCGATCAGCCGCCGCCGGCGGCGGTCCTCGGCGTCGAGCGCGCGTCCGCGCACGACGGGCAGGACGGCGGCGTCGACGCGGCGTGCGTAGCCTTTCAGGTCCGGGTCGTTCTGCAGATAGCCGGCCGGCCATTCGCCGATCGCCGAGGCGCCCAGGCCGATCAGCGTGTCGCAAGGGTCGGTGGTGTAGCCCTGGAAGTTGCGCCGCAGGCGGCGTTCGGCCAGCGCCCGCGCCATGCTGTCGCGGGGGTGGACGAAATGGTCGATGCCCACGGGCAGGTAGCCGGCCTCGCGGAACACCTCGGCGGCGGCGGCGAACAGCCGCGCCCGGGCGTCGGGCGGGGCCATCGGCAGGCCGTCGAGCAGGCGCTGGTGCTTGCGCAGCGCCGGCAGGTGGGCGTAGCCGAACAGCGCCACGCGGTCGGGATCCAGTTGCAGGGCCAGGCGCGCGCTGGCCGCCACCACCGCCTCGTCCTGGTGGGGCAGGCCGTACATCAGGTCGATGTTGATCGACCCGATGCCGCGCCGGCGCAAGCCGTCGACCACCGCGGCCACCCGTTCGAAGGGCTGGATGCGGTTGACCGCCTGCTGCACGCGCGGATCGAAGTCCTGCACGCCGAGGCTGACGCGGTTGATGCCGGCCGCCGCCAGCGCGTCCAGGCGGGCGGGGTCGGCCGTGCGGGGATCGATCTCGACCGCCTTCTCGGCCGTTTCCGTGAAGCGGTGGCGGCCGTGCAGGGCGTTCATGAAAGCGGTGAACTCGTCGGCCGGCAGCGCCGTGGGCGAGCCGCCGCCGAAGTGCAGATGACCGAAAGTGAGCGGACCGGTGCGGGCCTCGATCAGGGCGAGCTCGCGTTCCAGGCGCGCCCGGTAGGCGCGCAGCCGGTCGTCCTTGTGGGTGATGGTCGTGTGGCAGCCGCAGAACCAGCACAGTTGCCGGCAGAAGGGCACGTGGACGTAGAGGGACACCGGCCGGCCCGGCTCGAGCGCCTCCAGCCAGACGGCGGCCTCGTCCGCCTCCAGCGGTTCGAAGGCGGTCGCCGGCGGATAGCTCGTGTAACGCGGCAGCCGCTGCCGGGGCAGGCCTTCGGCGAGCAGCCGCCGGGCGGTGTCGATGGGTTGCATGCCGCGGATGATAACGCCGCCCGCCGCGCCCGTGCTTCCGTAACCGCCCCGGGGCGGCCTGTGGAGACTACCTAGCAGGACGCCGCCGTGGTCGCACCGGGCTCGGCTGGCGGCCCGCCGTCGCATGCCGGCCCGGTCCCGGGCATCGAGCCTTCGCCCGGTCCGATTGGCGATGCGCCGCTCAACCGGGGTAGGCGCGCAGGCCGGCGACGTCGTGGATTTCGATGCGCCGGCCGTGGACGCTGATCAGGCCGGCCTGGCTGAGCTGGGCGAGCAGCCGCGAGAACGACTCGGGCTTGATCGACAAGCGCGAAGCGAGCACTTGCTTGGGCATGTCGAGATCGACCTCGGCCCGACCCGAGGCCTGCGGGCCGATGCGGTCGAGCAGATAGCGGATGAGCCGGTGGACGGCGTTCTGCTGGCTGAGCGCGTCGATCTCGCGCAGGCGTGCGTGCAGGCGGATGCTCAGATCGGCGAGCAGCGCCAGGCAGGTCTGCGGATCCTTGCGCAGCACTTCCAGATAGAGCCGGTTGGGCACCGCCCACAGCCGGCTGGCGCACAGCGCCTCGGCGCCGACGGGGTAGTGCGGCGCGCCGAGGAACATCACCGCCTCGGCGAAGCTCATGCCGTCGTCCATGACCTCGATGACTTTCTCCTGGCCCGAAGGCGCCAGGCGGCTGAGCTTGATGCGCCCGTGTTCGATGACGAAAAAGCGATCGGCCGGGTCGCCCTGGTGGAACAGCCGCTCGCCGGCGGCCAGCATGACCGGCCGCACCCGCTGGATCAGGCGCGCGAAGTCGGTCTCGCCGATGGCCTTGAACAAATGGTGGGCGCGCAGTACGGCGGCGGCGCGGTCGGTGGTGGCGGCCTCGTTCATGGCCCGGCAGTGTGCCCAAAGGCGTCGGGCCGGGCAAGGGCACCCTTGTGATCGTTTTGAAACGCATCGTCGTTACCCTGCCGGCCGAGCCCGGCGGGGGGCGCCCGCCGTTTCGCATTCGGCCCCGCCCGCGGGGTCGATCGAGGAGGGAACATGCACCGGACCGAGAGCGACCGCATCCAGTTGATCAACGTCCTGTGGGCGCTGAAACAGACCGGCGTGCGCCACCGTCTGGAAGGGGCGCAGTCGGTGAGCCTGTCGGCCCTGATCCGCGACTCGGCGCTGCGCGCCGAGTTCATCGAGCGCGCCTTGCATGGCGAACACCCCGAGCTGGTGGCGCTCGCGCGCCGTGCGGCCCAGCTGGACCGTGCCGGCGTCCTGTCAACGGCGCCCACCCCGGCGGCAGCGGTTCGGCCGGGCGGCGGCTGGACGGCCGCAGCGCGGGGCGCGGTGCTGGCCACCGTGCTGGTCGCCCTGGTCGGCGGCGCGCTGGGCCTTCTGTTCGCCCTCGGCCTGTTGCCCCCCGGCCACCGCCTCGAGCGCGTGTCCGGTTCGATCTACGACGATCGGGTGTGGCACGCGGACACGGTGTATCTGCTCGAAGGGATCGTCTACCTGGAGGGCACGGCGCGCTTGCGCATCGAGCCGGGGACACGGGTGCTCGGCCAGCCCGGCTCGGCGTTGGTGGTGACGCGCCACGCGACGCTGGAGGCGCGCGGTACGCCCGGGGCGCCGATCGTCTTCACCAGTGCCCGGCCGCCGGGTTCACGGCGGCCGGGGGACTGGGGCGGCCTGATGTTGCTGGGCAATGCCCCGGTCAACCGCGTCGGGGCGATGATCGAAGGGCTGCCGATCGGTGACCCGCGCGGCGCCTACGGCGGGGGCGATCCGGACCACGTCTGCGGTGTGCTCGAATACGTGCGCATCGAATTCGCCGGCTACGAGGCGTTCCGGGACAACGAGCTCAACGGGCTCACCTTGGCCGGCTGCGGCCTGGGCACGCGCGTGCGCCACGTTCAGGTGCATCGGGCGCTGGACGACGGGGTGGAAATCTTCGGCGGCACGGTGACGCTCTCCCATGTGCTGATCACCCAGCCCGGTGACGACGGCCTGGACTGGGACGAAGGCTGGACCGGCGCCGCGCAGTTCGTGATCGTGCAATTCGGCGCCGAGCGCGGCGACAACGCCATCGAGGCCGACAACCGCGCCGACCGTCACGATGCCCAGCCGCGCTCGGCGCCGAGCCTGGCCAATGTCACCCTGCTCGGCGCCCCCGAATCGAAGCGCATCCAACGCGGCATGGTGCTTCGGCACGGCACCGGCGCCGACATCCGCAACCTGCTCGCCGCCGGCTTGACCGGCGAGATCGTCGACGTGCGCAACCGGGCCACCGCGCGGGTGGCGTTGGACGGCGGCTTGGGCTTGCGCGGCGCGCTGCTGGCGCCGGGGCCGGGCCCGGCGTTTCCCGCCGAGCGCGGCGCCGTGGTCGGCCTGGACGGCCGGCCGCTGTATCCGGATGCCTTCGCCGACGACGACGACGGCTTCGACGAGGCGGCGTTTTTCACCCGGCCCGAAGGGCGGCTCGAGGTGAGCGAGGCGAGCGGCCTGCCGCCGACCGCCTTCGATCCGGCCGCACCGCGCTTCCGTCCCGAGCCCTTGCCCGCCCTCCGGGCGCTCGCCGTGGCGTTGCCCGACGACGGCTTCTGGGACGAGGGCGCGCGGCACCTGGGGGCGGTGCGGCCCGAGGGTCCGGACTGGACCGTCGGCTGGACCGCTTACCCGCTCGATTGAGCGCGTTTCAGCGGCGCGGCGGCGGACCCGGCCGCAGGCCGCCCGGCCGGTCGCGATCCGGCCACGGCCGCCGGTCCAGCCCGGGCCGGAACTCGTGCCGGTCGCGTTCGGCCGGCCGGTCGCGCCACGGCCGCTGCACGCCCGGGTGCTGTTCGCGCCAGCGCCGGCGCCACGCCTCGCGGCGTTCGGGCGGCAGCGCCTGGAACTGCCGGTAGATCCCGCGCAGGCGTTGGCGCTTCTCCGGCGGCAGGGCCAGGAAACGCCGGTACTGGGCGCGCACCGCGGCGCGTTGTTCGGGGCTCAGGCGCTGCCACTCTGCGAAGCGTTCGCGCGCCCGCGCCCGTTCCTCGGGGCTCATCGCCCGCCACTGGCGCAGGCCGCGCAACAGCCGTGCGCGCTGCGTCTTGCTCAGCGTGTCCCAGCGCTCGGCCAGCGGCGCGAGCCACTTCTGGGTGTCCGCGTCCAGCTCGGCCCAGCGCTGCGCCGCGGCGCCGGTCGGCCAGAGGGCGAGGAGCAGGGCGGCCAGGGCGGCCAGTCGCCCCAGCCGGTTTTCAATCGCTTTCGCGTTCATCGTTGCCATCCTCCCGGGCAGGCGCTTCGCGGTCTTCGCCGCCGAGCGCGCGCTCCAGCCACAATGGATCGATCCAGCGGTCCGTCTCGTCGCTGAACTCGCCGAGGAATTCGAGCAGCGCCGGGTCCGGCGGCGCTTCGGCCCGGACCGGCGCGAGCGCCGCGAGCAGGGCGAGACCGGCGGCGAGTTCAGCCCGCATCGAGGTCCTGCTCCGCCAGCCACAGGTAAAAATCCAGTTCCAGCAGCAAGGCCGGCTCCTCGCCGGCGAGCAGCCATTCCGCCGCCTCCCCGCCGGCCGGCCAGGGCCCGGGCGGCGGCATCAGCCGCCAGGCGAGCGCCAGCAACAGGGCCGCCGCGGCCCAGCCGAAGGCCGGCCGCAGCCGCGCCCGCAGAGCCGGCCGCCGGCGCGCGAGGGCGGCGCGGCGCGCCGCGGCCAGGCGTGCGTCCAGGGCCGGGTCCGGGGCGTCGAGGGCCGCACGGTAGGCGCCCGCGGCGGCGCGCCACAGGCGGCGGTCGGACGGATGCGGTGGGCGTTTCATGGCCAATGGGCTCCAAGGCGTTCGCGCAGCGCGGCCAGGGCGCGCGCCAGGTGGGTTTTCACGCTGCCGGGGCTGCACCCCATGGCGGCGGCGGTGTCGTTCACGTCCAGGCCCTCCAGCACGCGCAGGGCGAAGGCTTCGCGCTGGCGGCGCGGCAGCTCGGCGAGGGCGGTGCCCAGGGCCGCCAGGGCGAGCTCGCGCGCCAGGGCATCGGGCGGCGAGGCGGGGCCGGCGGCCTGGTGCTCGGCCGCCGCGGCGGCCGCGGCCTCGCCGCCGCCGTCGAACCGATGCCGCGCCCGCGCGCGCAGCGCGTCGGCGATGCGGTTGTGAAGGATGCGGTAGAACAGCGCCCGGCATTCCTCGATCGGGCGGTCGGCGTAGCGTTCGACCAGCCGGACCATGGTGTCCTGCACCGCGTCCAGGGCGTCCTCCTCGTCGCCCAGGGCGAGCCGCGCGAGCGTCCAGGCGCGGCGCTCGAGGCGGCGCAGCAGGGCGTCCAGTTCGCGGTCGTTGGCCAGCGCAAGGCACTCCTCTGTGAGGTCGCGGGCCGGGCGATGATGCCGCGGCGCGGCCGCCGGGTCCAGCCGAGCGGTAGGGCGGGTCGGCGCGGCTCGGTCATCGCGGGTTCCTCTCTCGGGTTGCCGGGCTTGGGTTGAAACGCCGCCGGCGGCTTTCGGTTGACAGCTCCGGTGCGGCGGCCGGGGATTCGTGAACGCGCGCACGTTTTCGCGAATCGGCCCGCGGTCCGCGTCAACCCGGCCGGCCGGCGGGCGTTTTTTCGGGCGTGTTCGGCATCGACGCGAACGGAGGAGTGAACCATGAAGACGAAACGGTGGCTCGGCACCTGGGCCGGGTTGTTGTTGGCGGTCCTGCTCGGCGGTTGCGGTTCGGGCGGCGGCGACGGCGCCGGCACGGCAGGCGGTGGCGAGACGGCCGACTGCACGGATTGCGGCGAGTTGCTGGTGGCGCTCACCGACCTGGACGGCGACTTTCTCAGTTACGTGGTGGACGTCGAGTCGCTGAGCTTGACGCGCCGGGACGGCACGCGGGTGGACGTGTTGCCGCAGAGCACCCGCCTGGATTTCACCCAGTACACGGAACTGTCGGAACTGGTTGCGGCGGTGAGCGTGCCGGCGGGCTTCTACGTCGGCGGGACGATCACCCTGGATTTCAGCGCCGCACAGATCGAAGTGGAGCGGGGCGGGGAAGCGGTCGCCGCCGAGGTGGTGGATGCCGAGGGCGCGCCCGTGACGACGCTGGAGCTGGCGCTGCGCCTGGACGACGACGCCCCGCTGCGGGTCGCGCCCGGCACGCCGGCGCTGCTCACGCTCGATTTCGACCTGGGGTTGTCGAACCGGGTCGATCTCTCGGTGGACCCGCCGCGGGTGACCGTCGAGCCCTTCCTGGTGGCCGACGTCGCCGCGGTCGAGGACAAGACCTTCCGGCTGCGCGGGCCCTTGGCCGAGGTGGCCGTCGAGGAGGGGTATTACCGCCTCGGCCTGCGCCCCGGGCACCGGCGTGACGGCGACTTCGGCCGCCTGCGGGTCTACACCGAAGCCGAAACGGTCTTCGAGATCGACGGCGTGTCTTACACGGGCGAGGACGGCCTGCGCGCGCTGGCCGAGAAGCCGGCGGGCACGGCGACCGTCGCCTTCGGCCGCTGGGCGCGCACGGCGCGGCGCTTCCTCGCCGCGGAGGTGTATGCGGGTTCGTCCGTGCCGGGCGGCGAGGCCGACGTGGTGCACGGCACGGTGCTGGCGCGGACCGGCGACACCGTGGTCGTGGCCGGCTCGAGCCTGCTGCGCCGGGACGGCCGGGTCGATTACCGCCGCGATCTGCAGGTGGTCTTGAGCGCCGAAACGCGCGTGTTCCGCGCCGGCGCGGCGGGCAGCCCGCTGGAGGCGGCGGCGGTGTCGGTGGGCAGCCGGATCACCGCCTTCGGCAGCCTGAGCGAGACCGACGGTGATCTGTCGCTCGCCGCCGACGCCGTGCGCATCGTGCCCAGCCATGTCGACGGGGTCGTGACGCAAGTGCAGGACGGCCAGGTGAACCTCGACCTGCAGCGCATCAACGGCCGTCCGGTCGGCGCCTACGACTTCGGCGGCACCGGCGGCGCGCCCGAACAGGACGCCGACCCGGCCAACTACGAGGTGGTCTTGCCCGCGGCCCTGACCCCGGCCGACGTGGCCGTGGACGACCCGGTTCGGGTCACCGGTTTCGTCACCGACTTCGGCGCCGCGCCGCCCGATTTCGAGGCGCTCTCGGTGGCCGATTACGGCGAGGCGCGCGCGGTGTTTTTCGCCGAATGGGCGGCCGGGACGGACGCGGCGTTCGCCGCGCTGGACGAGACCGGCCTGGTGTTCGATCCGAGCGCCCTGGCGGCGGCCGACTGCCTGGGTCTGCGCCGCGGCCCGGTGTTCAGCGACGATGCGGCGGCGCTCGGCACGCTGGCGCCCGCCGCGGTCGGCCTGTGGGCGATCAAGGACGATGGCGGCGTGAGCGTGTGGAGCGATTTCGGCGCCTTCGTCACCGCCCTGGCCGAACGCCTGGACGGCACGCGGCGGCTGTTGCGCCTGCGCGCGATGGGACGCTACGAGGCCGCCGACGGGCGCCTGGAAGCCCGTCTGATCGGCGTGCAGCTCGGCGACTGAGGCCCTTCGGCCCGTCTCATGGGGCGAGCCGCTGGATCCGCCAGCGGCCCGCCCCGTCTTTTTCGTAGACGAAACGGTCGTGCAGGCGGTTCTCCCGGCCCTGCCAGAACTCGTAGCGCTCCGGCACCAGGCGCAGGCCGCCCCAGAACGGCGGTCGCGGCACCGGCCGGCCGGCGAAGCGGGCGGCCTGTTCGGCGAAGGCGGCGTCCAGCGCGCGGCGCGAGGCCAGCGGGCGGCTCTGCGGTGAGGCCCAGGCGGCGAGCTGGCTGTCGCGCGGCCGGCTCGCGAAGTAGCGGTCGGCCTCGGCTTCCGGCACCGCTTCGATGCGGCCCTCGACGCTCACCTGCCGGCACAGGCCGAGCCAGGGGAAGAGCGCGCTGGCCCGGGGATGGGCCAGCAGTTCCCGGGCCTTGCGGCTTTCCAGGTTGGTGTAGAAGGTCAAGCCGCGCGCGTCCGCGTCCTTGAGCAGCACGACCCGCTGGCTGGGTCGGCCGTCGGGGCCGACGCTGGCCAGCACCATGGCCGTGGGGTCGACCAGGCCGGCGTCGATCGCCTGGGCGAGCCAGGCGCGCAACTGCTGCAGCGGGTCGGGGTCGAGGTCGCGCCGCGACAGCCCGTGGCCGGTGTACTCGCGGCGCAGGTCTTCGAGCTTCACGGCAAGCGCCGCAACACCAGGCTGGCGTTGGCGCCGCCGAAGCCGAAGCTGTTGGACAGCACCGTGTCCAGGCGCACGTTTTCCCGCGGCGCGCGCACGATCGGCAGGCCTTCCGCCTGGGGATCCAGGCGGTCGATGTTCGCCGACGGGGCGATGAAGCCGTCGCGCATCATCAGCAGGCAGTAGATCACCTCGTGCACACCGGCGGCCCCGAGGGCATGGCCGGTGAGCGACTTGGTGGAACTGATCGGCGGCACGTTTTCGCCGAAGACCTCGACGATCGCGCCCAGTTCGCGCACGTCGCCCACCGGTGTGCCGGTGCCATGGGCGTTGATGTAGTCCACCGGGGTGTCGAGGCCGGCGAGCGCCTGGCGCATGCAGCGCACCGCCCCTTCGCCCGAGGGGGCGACCATGTCGTAACCGTCCGAGGTCGCCCCGTAGCCGACCAGTTCCGCCCAGATCTTCGCGCCGCGGGCGCGGGCGTGTTCGAAGTCTTCGAGCACGACGATGCCGCCGCCGCCGGCCATGACGAAGCCGTCGCGGTCGGCGTCGAACGGCCGGGAAGCGGCGGTCGGCCGGTCGTTGTAGGCCGTGGACAGGGCGCCCATGGCGTCGAACAGCATGGCCAGCGTCCAGTCCTCGGCCTCACCGCCGCCGGCGAACATCACCTCCGCCTTGCCGAGCTGGATCTGCTCGGCCGCGGCGCCGATGCAATGGGCGCTGGTCGCGCAGGCCGAACTGATCGAATAGCTCGGCCCGCGCAGGCCGAAATAGGTGGAGAGCACCGCCGAGGTGGTGCTGCTCATCGCCCGCGGCACGCGGTAGGGGCCGATCTTGCGCACGCCGCGGCTGCGCAGCAGGTCGGCCGACTCGATGATGTCGCGGTTCGAGCCGCCGCCGGAACCCACGATCAGCCCGGTGCGCTCGCTGCGCAGGGTGTTCTCGTCGAGGCCGGCGTCGGCCACCGCCTGCGCCATGGCCAGGTAGGCGTAGGCGGCCGCGTCGCCCATCATGCGCAGGGCCTTGCGTTCGATGTGTTCGGCCGGGTCGAGCTCGATGCGGCCGCACACCTGGCTGCGCAGCCCCATCTCCCGGTAATCGTCCGCCGGGCGCAGGCCGGATTCGCCGCGGCGCAGGCGCGCGGCGACGCTGTCGAGATCGTGGCCGAGGGGCGAGACGACGCCCACCCCGGTGATGACGATGCGGCGCATGGACATCCTCGTTTCGGTCGCGGGGAATCGGATCAGAGCCGGGTGAACAGGCCGACCTGCAGGTCCTCGGCGCGGTAGATCTGTTCGCCGTCGGCGCACAGCGTCGCGTCCGCCCAGGCCAGCGGCGATTGTTTCATGAGCAGGCGCTTGATATCCAGCCGGTACGTCACACGGCGGTGTTGCGGCTGGACCTGGCCGCGAAAGCGCACCCGGCCGACGCCGAGCGCGCGCCCGCGCCCGCGGCCGCCGCGCCAGCCGAGGTAGAAGCCGAGCAGTTGCCACATCGCATCCAGCCCGAGGCAGCCGGGCATCACCGGGTCGTCCCGGAAATGGCAGGCGAAGAACCACAGTCCGGGCTCGATGGCCAGCTCGGCCTCGACCCATCCCAGGCCATGGCGGCCGCCGTCGGCGGCGATGCCGCCGATGCGGTCGAACATCAGCATGGGTTCGTCCGGCAGGCGCGGGCCGTCCGGTCCGAACAATTCGCCGCGGGCGCAGGCGAGCAGGGCTTCGCGTTCGAAGCAGGTCGCGTCGGGCATGGTGGATCCTTGGTTCGGGGTTCAGTCCGGGCGGCCGTCGGCGCGCGGCGCGCACCACAGCGGCAGGTAGAGGGCCGCCAGCCCGAGGAAGGCCAGCACCCAGAGGAGCGCGCTCGCGGCGATGAAACCGCGCTGGGCGGCCGGGACCAGCAGCGGACCGGCGACGCGCAGCAGCGCGCCGGCCGCCAGCAGGCCCAGCAGCGGCCCGACCCAGGGCGGCGGGGCATGGACGTTGCGGCCGGTGTGGCCCAGCGAAACGCGGGCCATCATGCTGGCGCTGGTCAGGCCGATGCCGCCGTAGGCGAAGGCGTGCAGGGCGGGGAAGGGCGATGACCCCAGCCACAGGCTCAGCGCATAGAGGGCGAAGCCGGCGACGATGAACGCGTAGCCCAGATGCAGGCTCCACAGCAGCGGCCGGCGCAGGATGCCGGGGGTGAACCAGCCGGCCAGGCGGTAGGCGTGCAGGACCGCGAGCACGGCGGCGCCGGCCGCCACCCAGCCGCGCGGGGCAGCGAAGGCGTCGGCGAAGGCGAACAGCAGGAAGACGATCAGGCAGGCGGCGTCCACGGCGCGGTGATTGCGCAGCAGCACCGGTTCGCCGACGCCGCGCTCGGTGAAGAACGGGATCACCCGGCGGCCGATGGTCAGCACCAGGGCCAGCACCAGGTACAGGCCGAGGTACAAACCGGTGCGCGGCGCCAGCGCGACGTGGCCGGCCGCCGCCAGGTGATAGAGGGCGTCGGCGGCGGCCAGCAGCAACAGCTTGGAGAGAATGCCCAGTTGCCGCCACTGCCGGGCGCGGACGATGGGGCGGGCGACGGCGACGATCAGGGCGGCATACCACAGCCCTTCGATCCACAGCGTGGCCGGCGTATCCAGCCACGGCCAGGCGCGTGCCAGCGCCCAGACGAGGACCAGGGCGGCGAGGGGCGCGCCCTGCGGCGTCGCTTCGCCCGTCCAGTTGCGCACCGCGGTCAGCAAGAAGCCGGCGATCACGGCCATCGCGTAGCCCCACACCATCTCGTGGGCGTGCCAGTGGAACGGCGCCACACCGGCGGGCAGCGCCAGCGCACCGGTGTAAACGAACCACCAGGGCACGACGGCGAGCACCGCGTAGAGACAGGCGGCGAGGAAAAACGGTCGGAAACCCAGGGCGAACAGGGCGAAACGGGCGCGAGCAGGGGCGTTCATTTTTCGTTCTCGTTGTCGCAGCGCAGAAAACGCCCCGCCCGCCGACCGCGAGGGCGGGCGGGGCCGTGCGGCGCCGCCGGCGGTGGGTGGAATCGAGCACGAGGGTGGGCCGGCGGCGTGCTCGGGACACAGTCTGGCGTCCGCGGGTGGCGACGGCCTTGATCTTCGTCAAACGACGGCGACAGCGATGCCGGCATCGCCTTGCGGCTCAGAACGTCAATTGTAGGTACAGGCGCGCCAGCGCCGCCGGCAGCGCCGCCGGTTGGTGCAACAGCACGTAGCCGTCGTGGCCGAACAGGTATGGCAGATAGTCGTTGCCTTCCTGGTCGATCGTCAGGCAGAAGGGGCGGATGCCGGCCCGGCGGGCCTCGCGCAGGGCCTGGCGGGTGTCCTCGATCCCCCAGCGGCCTTCGTAGTGGTCCAGGTCGTTGGGCTTGCCGTCGCTGAGCAGCAGCAACACGCGCCGGGCCGCCGGCCGGGCGGCCAGCAGTTGCGTGGCGCGGCGGATCGGCGCGCCCATGCGGGTGTAGAAACCGGGGCGCAGGGCGGCGATGCGTCCTCTCACCGCGGCGCCGTAAGGCTCTTCGAAGGTCTTGATCAGGTGGAAGCGCACGTGGTCCCGGCGGCGCGACGAAAAGCCCCACAGGGCGAAGGGGTCGCCCAGCGCCCCGACCGCCTCGGCGAACAGGTACAGGGCGTCGCGGATCACGTCGATGACGCTGCGCCCCTCGTCCAGCGCCGCCTCCGTGGACAGCGACAAATCGGCCAGCAGCAAGGCGGCGAGGTCGCGCTCGCGTCCGCCCAGGCGCCGGTAGACGCGCGGTTCGGCCGGCTTGCTGCCGGCCGCCGTGCGGTGTTCCAGCCAGGCATCGAGGTCGATTTCCTCGCCGTCGGCCTCCCGCCGCCGCCAGCCGCGCTGCGGGCGCAGGGCCGCGAACCGCCGCCGCAACCGCGCCGCGGCGGCCCGCAGGTGGCCGGGCAGCGCCGTGTCGCCGGTCTCCCGCGCCACCATGGTCAGCAGGCGGCAGTGATCCGGCAACAGGCAGCGCCGGCGGTGGTCCCACTCCGGCAGGCGCAGGCCGTCGTCGAGCACGCGGTCGTCGTAACGCGGCGCCGGCAGGTCCAGATCGAAGCGCAGCGCGGCGGCCGGTCGCGCGTCCGAGCGGCGTGCCAGGCTGAGCACGTCCAGGTCGTCGGCCGCCCGCGCGGCGTGCGGATCCTCGCCGTCGTCGTGGCAGCGGTCGAGATCGACGAATTCGCTGAGCGTGAACAGGCTTTCCAGCCGGAAGGCGATCAGGCCGCCTTTGTCCTGCTTGGCGTCGCTGTACTCGGCGGCCCGCCGCTTGCGTTCGGCCGCCGTGCGGCGGGCCGGTTCGCCCCCGGTCTCGTCGTCTGCCGTCGCGGGCCGGGATGTGGCCGGCTTGCCCGGCGGCGGGTAGAGCCAGAGGGGCACCGGCGGCAGACCGTCGATCGGCGGTCCGGGCGGCACCCGAAGCGTCGCGAGGGCGGTGCGCAGCCGCGCTTCCGCCTCACGCAGGGCGGGGGGCAGCGCCTCGCTGCGGGGGCGCAGGGTCAGGGCGGCGGCCGCCAGGCGCCGGTAATCGGCCTGCAGGCCGGGACAGCGTGCGAGCAGGCGCCGTGTGCGTTCGACGTTGTCGCCCAGCGGGTCGCGCACCGGTTCCGGATCGACGGCCGCCAGCGCCGCCAGCCACAGGTACAGCCGCCGGTTCGAAGCGGGATCCGGAAACGGCGCCAGGCGGTCCGGCAGGCGCAGCGCGTCCGCGTCCTGCCAGGCCAGGGCGAAACGCCGGTGGCTGCCGGCCAGGCGCTGCAACAGGCTGCGGTGGGCGCGCCAGGGACGCGGGCCGGTCGCCTCGATCGCCCGCCCGGCCGGTCCGCCCAGCGCCCGGTACCACGGGCCGAGCAGGCCGCGCAGCGCTGCGAAAGACGCGGCCGCCGCCGGGTGCTCCCCGGCGGCGGCGCGGGTGATCAGGCGGTGCCAGAGTCCACCGACCGCCTCTTCCACGGCGTCCGGCTCAGGCGGCCGCCTCGCCGGCCTGGCGGCGGCCGACGATGAAGCTCGCGTAGTAGCAGACGAGCCCGATGAGGAACACCACGCCGGCGCCTTCGCGCAGCCAGTAGAAGAAGGCGATCTTCTCCTGCACGACCATGAAGGGCAGCGGGTTGTCGCTGTAACGCTGCAGCCAGACCTGCAGGATGCCGGCGCCCGTGAGGAACAAGGTGATGAACACCATGGCGACGGTCATCAGCCAGAAGCCCCACATTTCGACCACCTGGGCGCGCGGCGGCGCCGCCTCGCGCCCGGCGAGCTTGGGCATCGCATAGGAGATGATCGTCAGGACGATCATGGCGTAGGCGCCGTAAAACGCCATGTGCCCGTGCGCGGCGGTGATCTGGCTGCCGTGGGTGTAGTAGTTGACCGGCGCGAGCGTGTGCAGGAAGCCCCACACCCCGGCGCCGAGGAAGGCCATCACCGCGCAACCCATCGCCCACAAGGTCGCCGCCTTGTTCGGGTGCTCGCGGCGGCGCCGGAAGATCATGTTGAAGGCGAACACGGTCATGAAGAAGAACGGCAGCGGTTCCAGCGCCGAGAACACCGAGCCCAGCCACTGCCAGTATTCGGGCGTGCCGATCCAGTAATAGTGGTGGCCGGTGCCGACGATGCCGGTGATCAACGCCATGGCGATGATCAGGTACAGCCATTTGTCGATCACCTCGCGGTCCACGCCCGTGACCTGGATGAGCACGAAGGCGAGGATCGAGCCGAGGATCAGCTCCCAGACGCCTTCCACCCACAGGTGCACCACCCACCACCAGTAGTACTTGTCGAGCACCAGGTTGTCGGGGTTGTAGAAGGCGAACAGGAACATCACCGCCAGGCCGACCAGGCCGGTGAGCAGCACCACGTTGATCACCGTCTTGCGGCCCTTGAGCACGGTCATGCCGACGTTGTAAAGGAAGCCCAGGGCGATGAGCACGATGCCGATCTTGACGATGGTGGGCTGCTCGAGGAACTCACGGCCCATGGTCGGGAACAGCCGGTTGCCGCTGTAGAGCGCCAGCTTGGAGTAGGGCACGGTCGAGGTAGGCGAGCACGGTGAGCACGCCGGCGGCCGCGAACACCCAGAACAGGATGCGCGCCAGGCGCGGGCTGTGCAACTCGACGCCGGCCTCCTCCGGCACCAGGTAATAGGCCGCGCCCATGAAGCCGAACAGCAACCAGACGATCAGCAGGTTGGTGTGCACCATGCGGGCGACGTTGAAGGGGATCTCCGGGAAACAGGAAGTCGCCGACGACGTACTGCAGGCCCATGATCAAGCCGAACAGGACCTGCAGCCCGAACAGGATCAGGGCGAACGCGAAGTAGGGTTTGGCCACCGCTTGCGAAGCGAATTTCATGGCTGCACCTCCTCAACCGTGGATGTTCGGCGGCCAGTCGCGGGCCCGGCGGATCTTGGAGGTCCACTCCAGGAAATCCACCAGGGCGTCCAGGTCCGCCTCGGACATGTCGAACTTGGGCATGCTGCGCCGCCCGGGGATACCTTGCTCGGGGCGGCTGCGGATGAACGCCTTGATCGCTTCCCGGCTGCCGCCGAAACGATCGAAGACGTTACCGAGCTCGGGGGCGAAGTAGGCCCCCTCGCCGAGGAGGGTGTGACAGCCGATGCAGTTGTATTCCTCCCAGACTTCCTTGCCGCGGGCGACCGACTCGGTCAGTGCCTCGACATGGGCGCGCTCCGGGATGCGCGCCGTGGTGTCGAACGTCAGGCCCAGGAACACCAGGATGAAGAACAGGCTGCCGCCGTAGTAGATGTTCCGGGCCATGCCTTTCGTGAACAGCTCGCGCATGGCTCGACTCCTTGATTGGGGTGCAGTGCGGCCGCCGGCGGACGCGCCCGATACGGTACGCGAGCGGGCCCGGGCGGCCACTCCGTATTATCCGAAGGCGCGCCGCCGGGGCTTTGACGGGGGTCAAGGCGGCTTGTGCCGCGCGCGGCCGCCGACCTATGCTGAAGGCGTCTTTCGGGTCTTCTAGGGAGGAAGGGACGATGCGTGCGACCGCCGAAATCCAAGTCATCCCCCTGGGCGTGGGCGTCTCGCTGCGCCGTCACGTCCAGCAGGTCGTCGCCTGGTTGCGCGAATTCCCGCTGCGCGTCGAGCCGCACCCGAACGGCACCAACCTGGAGGGCGAGCTGGCCGACGTGCTGGCCGCCGCCGGGGCCGTGCACGAACGCCTGCACGCCGAAGGGGTGGTGCGGGTGCTGACCCAGCTCAAGCTCGAGACGCGCAGCGACAAGCCCGCCGCCCTGGACGACAAGCGCCTGTAACGCGCCGGCCTCCGGGTGGGCCGGCGGCGGCCGACGCTCGCAGATCCGTGACACCGGTTTCCTTTTGTGCCTGTTTCTATATGTAATACGATGGTTTATATTTAAATCATGACGGCCGGCCCGAGGCCGGCCACGACGACAATGATCAGGAGGGGTTTCTCATGAGCGTGTATTCCACTTTCGGCCGGCCGCTGGCCGCCCTGGGGGCGCTGCTCGCCGCCTGCGCCGGCGGCGTCGCCCAGGCCGCCACGCAATGCAGCGTGACCGCGGATTCCTGGGGCAGCGGCTTCGTCGCCAACGTCACCGTCACCAACACGGGCACCGCCGCCGTCGACGGCTGGCAGGTCCGCCTGCAATTCGACCAGCCCGTTTCGATCGTCAACGCCTGGAGTGCCGAGCTTGCGGCCTCGGGCAATACGATCACGGCGACCAACGTCGGTTACAACGGCCATCTCGGCCCCGGCCAAAGCACCCAGTTCGGCTTCCAGGGCAGCGTGAGCGGCCAGTTCAGCCTGCCGGCCTGCGTCGGGGACGGATCGGGGACTTCGAGCAGCACGTCGAGCAGCAGCTCGAGCTCGGTGTCTTCCAGCAGCTCTTCGAGCAGCGTCTCGTCCTCGTCGAGCAGCAGCTCCAGCGTGTCCTCGTCGAGCAGCTCGAGCAGCAGTTCGTCGAGCAGCGTCTCCTCGAGCAGCTCGAGCAGCAGCACGGGCGGCGGCGCCTGCGCGGTGGACTACGTGATCGCCAACGACTGGGGCGGCGGCTTCCAGGTCAACGTCACCGTCCGCAACCTGTCGAGCCAGCCGATCGACGGCTGGACGCTGACCTGGAACCTGGGTGCCGGAGAAAGCTTCGCCGGCGGCTGGAACGCGAGCTTCAGCACCTCGGGTTCGCAGGTGACGGCCTCCAACCCGGCCGGGCACTGGAACGGGTATCTCGCGGCCAACGGCGGCACGGCGAGCTTCGGCTTCCAGGCCAACAACAGCCAGCCGCCGGCGAACGTGGCGACGACCTTCACCCTGAACGGCGTGGCCTGCGGCGGGGGCACTTCGAGCAGCGCGTCCAGCTCCAGCAGCGTGTCCTCCTCGAGCAGCAGCTCCGTCTCCTCCAGCTCGAGCAGCGTCTCGTCCTCGAGCTCAAGCAGCAGCGCGTCGTCCTCCAGCAGCCCGCCCGCCGGTGGCTCCGCGGCGTTCGCCGCGCAAATGGGGACCGGCTGGAACCTCGGCAACTCGCTCGACGCCATCGGCGGTGAAACCGCCTGGGGCAATCCGCCGGTGACCCGGGCATTGCTGCAAGCCGTGTACGACGCCGGCTTCCGCACGCTGCGCCTGCCGGTCGCCTGGAGCAAGTTCAGCGACGCGGCCAATTACACCATCGACCCGGCGTGGCTGGACCGCGTGCAGGAGGTCGTCGACTGGGCGCTGGACATCGGTTTTTACGTGATCGTCAACGAGCACTGGGACGAGGGTTGGTTGCAGCCGACCTATGCCAACCAGGCGCAGGCCAACGGGCGCCTGGCGGTGATGTGGGACCAGATCGCGCGGCGCTTCCGCGATTACCCGCAGACCTTGCTGTTCGCCGGCACCAACGAGGTGATGGTGGACGGTGACTACGGCCCGCCGACCGCCGAGTACTGCGAGGTGCAGAACGGCTTCAACCAGGTGTTCGTGGACACGGTGCGCGCCACCGGCGGCGGCAACGCCCAGCGTTACCTCGTCGTGCAGGGTTTCAACACCAACATCGACTACACCTTGTCCTGCAACGACCTGCCGCAGGACAGCGCCTCGGGTCGCTTGTTGATGGAGGTGCACTACTACGACCCGTACAACTTCACCCTCAACCCCAACAGCCAGATCACCCAGTGGGGCAGCATCGCCACCGACCCCAGCCGGGTCGAGACCTGGGCCAACGAGGACTGGGTGGACGGGCAGTTCCAGAAGATGAAGAGCCGCTTCGTCGACCAGGGCGTGGGCGTGATCCTCGGTGAGTACGGCACCATCTCGCGCCAGTCGGTTGCCGATCACCACACCTACCGGCTCTACTGGACCCAGTACGTGAGCCGCTCCGCCGCCCAGCACGGTCTGGTGCCCGTGATCTGGGACAACGGCTATGCCGGCGACGGCGGCATGGCGCTGTTCGACCGCAACAGCGGCGCGCGGCTCTACCCGGATCTGATCCAGGCGGTGGTCGACGCCGTGGACTGATCGACCCTTCCGTGAAACGGTGGCCATCCCCCCGGCCGCCTCGGCACGGCGGCCCCCGCCCGGCGGGGGCCGTTTTCTTTCAGGCGGGTCAGCGGGTGGGCGGCGGCGGGTCGTCGAGTTCACGCCCGCAGGCGCTGCACTGAAGATCCGCACCGGAGGCGAGCACGTCGCGCAGCCGCAAAACCTGCAGGCCTTCGCCGGGGCGGTCGGACTGGGCGAGCGGCAGCGCCTTGGCCAGCGCCCCGCGGAGGGAGGCGCCGCAATGGGGGCAGCGGGCGAGGCGTCCGATGCGGATCCCGGCGATCAGCGCCAGCAGCATGCCGGCGCTCACCAGCATCACGCTGCGGGTGAAAACGCCGCCCAGCACGCACAGCAGGCCCAGGCCGCCGAGCGCGATCTGGCGGTGCAGGGCGGCCAGCAGACGCCGGCGGTTGGGGCGGGCGGCGAGGGGCATGCGGCGCGTCCGGCGCATGCGCGCCCGGAACCGGAGCCTCGCGGGCGAGATCGCGGCGGCGCAGGGTCGTCACCCAGGCCACCGCGGCGGTGACGCCGGCCGCGAGCATGGCCAGCATGGCGGTCACCGGATAGCGGTACCAGGGCAGGTCGACCACCGCGCGCTCGGGTCGCGCCGGGTCGTAACGCACGGGCAGCGCGGCGCCCACTTGCTCGAAGCGGGCCTCGTCGAACAGGGCGGGATTCATGAGCAGGACGCGGGTGCGGTCACCGGCCGCGTATTCGATGCGGACCCGGTGGCCGGCGCAGCCCGCGCAGGCGCCGCCCGCGGGCGCGGTGGCCGTGACCGTGCCGAAGGCGGTGGCGGTGTAGGACCGGGTCTGCCGGTGTTCCCAGGCGCCCGCCGCCAGGACGGCGGCCAGGGCCAGCAGCACCGCGCGCCAAAGACGCGCCGTGATCCGATCGACCGCCGTGTCGTCCTGCGTCCCGTTCATTCCAGATCGCCGCCGAGGCGCTGTTCCGCCCGGGTTGTCGGCGGGATGGCGTCCCGGCTCGAGCGCGCCCTCAGCGCCGCTGCGCGGTCGAGCGCTGCGGTTCGAGCAGCAGCCAGTCGACGAGGACGGCGGCGGCCTCGTCGATCAACCCTTCCTCGGGGGACGGGGTGTCTTCGGCCTGCCGCCAGGCTTCCAGCGCGGCGAAGTCCGGCAGCGGCTCGAGGCCGCGGCTCTGGCGCCAGCGGTTGGCCAGCACGAGCTGGTCTCGTTCGAACGCGCGCTGCTGGGCGCGGCGCTTGGCTTCGTTCAGGGGCACTTCCGTGTCGGCGCGCAGCCGGCGCGAGCAGTTCGGCCTGGGCGCGCAGGTAGACGAAATCGGGATCGGTGGCGGCGCGTTCGGTCTGGCGGCCGCGCAGGTATTCGACCAACACCCGATGGGCGCGCGGCGGCGCTTCGATCACCGGTGCGATGCGGTCCCAGGGCAGCGCCTCGGGCAGCGCGCTCTCGCCGATGTCGTCGTGGTCGAACAGCGAGGGAAAGACGATGTCCGGCTCGACGCCGCGCAGCTGGGTGCTGTCGCCGTTGACGCGGTAGAACATCGCCTGGGTGTACTTGATCCGGCCGTCGCCCAGGCGGTCGAGCGTCTGCACCGTGCCCTTGCCGAAGGTGCGCTCGCCGAGCACCACCCCACGGCCCCAGTCCTGGATGGCGGCGGCGAAGATCTCCGAGGCCGAGGCGCTCAGGCGGTTGACGAGCACCGCCAGCGGGCCGTCCCACAGCGTGCCGGGACGGGTGTCGTTGAGCACGCGCGGTTTTTCGCCCGAGCCGCGCACCTGCACCACCGGACCCTTGGGGATGAAGTAGCCCGTGATCACGCGGACCTCTTCCAGGGAGCCGCCGCCGTTGTTGCGCAGATCGATGATCAGCGCGTCCATGCCCTCGTCTTCCAGTTCGCGGATCAGCCGGGCGACGTCGCGGGCGCTGCTGCGGTAATTGGGGTCGCCGAGGAAGGCGGCTTCCTGGTCGACGTAGAAGCTCGGCAGGGTGATCAGGCCGATGCGGTAGACCGTGTCGCCCACGCGCTGCTCGATCAGTTCCTTGTGTGCCGCCTGTTCTTCGAGCCGGACCGTGTCGCGGGTGATGACGATGGTGCGGACCCGTGCCGGGTCGTTGCTGTCGGCGGGCAGGATGTTCAGCCGCACGACGGTGCCCTTGGGGCCGCGGATGAGGTCGACGACGTCGTCCAGCCGCCAGCCTTCGACGTTGACGATCTCCCCGTCCTCGCCTTGCCCGACGCCGACGATGCGGTCGGCGGGCCGCAGCAGGCGGCTGCGTTCCGCCGGGCCGCCGGGGATCAGGCGGACGACCTTGACGTAATCGTCCTCGCGTTGCAGCAGCGCGCCGATGCCTTCCAGCGACAGGCTCATGTGGATGTCGAAGTTCTCGGCCTCGCGCGGCGGGAAATAATCGGTGTGCGGGTCGTAGGCGTGGGTGAGCGCCGCCATCGCGAATTCGAACACGTCGTCGGCGTTCGTCTCTTCCAGGCGCTTGAGCTGGTTGCGGTAGCGCTTGCGCAGGGTGTCGACCAGCTCCGGCTCCGGCGTGTCGGCGAGCTTGAGGTTGAGCACGTCGTTCAGGACCAGCTTGCGCCACAAGGCCCGCAGGCCGGCCTCGTCGCGCGGGCGTTCCAGCTTGTCCGGATCGGTTTCCAGGCTCTGATCGCCGTTCGGCTCGAAGCCCTCGGGGTAGGCTTCCAGCCACGCCAGGGCGGCGCGCAGCCGCTCGGCGCGCCGCTGCTGGAAGCGGGCGTAGACGGCGTAGAAGAGATCGAGCCGGCCCGCCTCGAGATCCTCGTCCAGCGCCCGGATGCGGCCGCGCAAGGGCGCCAGGTCCGCCTTGCTCAGGTGGATGCGGCCCGGGTCGAGGGTGTCCAGGTAAAGATCGAATACCTTGCGGGCGAAGCGGTCGTCGAGCCGCGGCGGCGCCAGGTGGCGGCTTTGCAGCGTGTCGAGGATGGCCTGCGCGGTGGCCGCGTGGCGCTCGCTGGGCGCCGGCGGCGCGAACGCCGCGGCCCGCCGCCGCGGCGAGCAGCAAGGCGAGGAACACGGGGAATTTGAGGCGTGGTGTCATGGGCCCTTCAGCCTGTGGCGGTTTCGTCTGCGGGTGGGCGCTGGGACCGCGCGCCGGCGGCCGCGGTTCCGAGCCGATCGTGCCATTATAGCGGCGCCGGCTTCAGCGGCCGCGCCGCCGCCGGTAGTCGGCGAGTACACGTTCGACGTAACGGCGGGTTTCCGGGTAGGGCGGCA
>BPKE01000001.1 GCA_026004975.1 Gammaproteobacteria bacterium | reverse complement strand
CGCCGGGGACGTCCACGGCGGCCAGCCGATCGGCGTGCGCCTGGTGCGGCAAGTGTGGCGCGACGGGGCCTGGGTCGAAGACGGCGGCGCCGAGCACCGCTACTACCACCGCGACCACCTGGGCTCGGTCGTGGCCGTGAGCGACGACGTGGGCCTGCTGGGCGGGGACGGGCGGCACGTCGAGCTGTACAGCTTCGATCCCTTCGGGGCGGCGCGGGATCCGGCCGACTGGAGCACCCCCACCGAGCCGGTGCGCCCCAGCCCGGGCAACCTGGACTACACCGGCCAGGAAGCCCTGCCCGAAGTGGGCCTGATCCACATGAACGGGCGGCTCTACGACCCCGAACTGGGCGTGTTCCTGGGCCCCGACCCGTACATCCAGGCCCCCGACCTGGCCCAGAACCACCAGCGCTACGGCTACGCCTTCAACAACCCGCTCAAATACACCGACCCGAGCGGGTACTTCATCCAGATCGTCATCGCCGTGATGCTGGCGGCCGCCGAGGTGTACTGGTGGCAGGCGGCGATCGTCATGTTCCTCGCGGCCTACGCCCAGACCGGGGACCTGCGCACCGCCCTGATCACCGCCGTGGTCACCGCGGTGACCTACGGGGTCGGCAGCCACTTCCAGAGCGTGGCGGCGGCCCAGGGTGGGGCGCTGACCGCCTCACAAGTCGTGGGCAAGGCGTTGATTCACGGGATCGTGCAGGGCGCGGCCTCGGTGGCGCTGGGCGGGGATTTCAGGAGTGGGTTCATCGGGGGCTTTCTGGGCTCGGCGACGGGCCCGCTGGTGCCGCAGAACGTGGTGGCGGGCACCGTGGTCAGTGCTATGATCGGGGGCACGATCTCGGAGCTGACCGGCGGCAAGTTCCGCAACGGCGCCCGCTCGGCGGCGATGGTGCATCTGTTCAATGAGGCGATGCACGATCTCGGCAGCGCCTCCAGCGACGCCGATCGCCAACGTGATCTTCGCATCACCGAAGAGCAGCGCCGCCTGGCAGATGAAGGCAAGCGTCGGGAGTTCTGGGAATCCCGCCTGGAGTCCGGTGATCCCGTGGCGTCGCTGGCGCTCGAGATCGTCGACAACGAGGGCATGGGCCGCCTCGCGAATGAGTGGCTCCTTTACCAAGCGAAGCGCGCGGGCATCGATATCGACCTCGAGGAGATCGGCATGAAGCTCATCGATGCGCACATCGCAACAACGGACGCTGATAAGAGTGGGACGATAGGACTTCTCCACCCGGAAAAGATAGCTGAATATCATCAAAATGTGTTTGAAGAGTTTGGCCTCCCGCCTTCCGCCTTCGGCGGAACGCCCATTACGGGCAAACTGTGGGAAGCGAATGTGACCCGCTTCATCTGGTGCCGCGGCTGCGACTGGAGGAAATAGCGCGATGAAATTGCTGGCGATGGCTTTGTGTGTGGGCC
This sequence comes from Gammaproteobacteria bacterium, assembly GCA_026004975.1. Lineage (GTDB taxonomy): Bacteria > Pseudomonadota > Gammaproteobacteria > HTCC5015 > HTCC5015 > BPKE01. The sequence goes on along the minus strand of BPKE01000001.1, from coordinate 883,585 downwards.
TGCTTGTGCTGTCGGTCTCGGGTTGTGGGCCTGCGGGAAACCCATCGGAGGAGGTGATGGCGAAAATCAAGCTTGGACCGCACCGTTTTCTCATCCCGGAACGGAACCTGCTCGGGCAAAGGCCGTTCTGGATAGACTTCATTCCGGGCCTGGAAAACGGACATCGGATGCGGTGAATCTTGAGGTTCAGTAGCGAAGAGATACAGGAGCATGTGCCCGGCTTTCGGTCCCGCCTGAGCATCACCGGAACGCTGATGCCGTTGCAGCAACATGAGGTCAAAAGGTACAAGTCTCATCCGATGATTCTTGATCTATGGTATGGGCGTAGCCCGTACAAAAACATACGCATTGAGCCATTGGGCAGCACGGGCCTTTACAGGACGATTGATGTAGAAGATAAAGAGCCCGTGTTTTGGCAAGTGGTTAGGATGCCGCCGGATCCGAGCCGGGATCCGCCGGAAGATCTGAGCGACTTCTATGTGGCTTGGTGCAGCAGAAGATATGAGGGCACGCTGGCGCTCAGTGGGTCGTGTCACAGCGTTTGTTTTGATCGGGGACGACATGGTCTTCACATATCATATAGAAGAACACAATCTCGTGCACATCGATGCGATTCGTGAATTCATTCGCAGCCGAGTCTTGTCTTGGAAGCAGGACTGACAGAGGCATGCACGCATGGCCGGCGTGGTTGGGCCGGGTGTCAGCGGCACTCTGTGTTCGTGACCACCATGCATCCCTCGGATGGATACACGTGTGGCTCGAAAAAGACGTCACCTAGGGGGCGATTCTGGTCTCTGAATGAACGGACCGGAAAGAGCGGTCTACGCACCGGACGGAGGTCCGGCAACCAAAAAACGGCACCAGTCCGAAGACGCTGTATCCAAGAGCCGAGCGGCTTATGCCGGCATCTTCCGCGACCGACGAAGGCGCTTGCGCCCGACTCTGGTCGGCGGCGTCCGAATCTCAGCGGCGGATCCTTGCGCTGGGTGCCGGGCGTGTCAACCCCGATCCATTCGTTCGTACATCACCGATTCGAGGCGTTCGGTATTCAGCGCTTTCATCGTTGACCGACTGCGCCCGAAGTGCGCGCCGACGGGCTTCTGAGCGGCAGCAAGGTCTACGGCTACGACGCCCTGGGCCGCTTCCTCTACAAAGACCGGGCGGACAACACCTACAGCTACGGCGACTGCGGGGCGGGGCTGCACGCCGTGTGCGCGGCCGGCGGCAACCGCTTCGAGTACGACGCCAACGGCAACCTGGTTGCGAGCACCGGCCGCACGGCGCGGTGGATCGATGTCACCCCCTTCAACAAGCCGGCGCGGATCCGGACCGACGCGGCCGAAGCTGAGCTTCGCCTACGGTCCCGACCGGCTGCGGGTCTACCAGAGGCGCCGTGCCGGTGGCCGCGTCGAGCGGCAGTGGTACGTGGGCCTGGGCGGCACCGGCCAGCCCCTGTACGAGCGGGTCGAGGGCGAGACGGCCGAAGGCGGGCGCTGGCGCGAGCACCGGCAGTTCCTCTACGCCGGGGACGTCCACGGCGGCCAGCCGATCGGCGTGCGCCTGGTGCGGCAAGTGTGGCGCGACGGGGCCTGGGTCGAAGACGGCGGCGCCGAGCACCGCTACTACCACCGCGACCACCTGGGCTCGGTCGTGGCCGTGAGCGACGACGTGGGCCTGCTGGGCGGGGACGGGCGGCACGTCGAGCTGTACAGCTTCGATCCCTTCGGGGCGGCGCGGGATCCGGCCGACTGGAGCACCCCCACCGAGCCGGTGCGCCCCAGCCCGGGCAACCTGGACTACACCGGCCAGGAAGCCCTGCCCGAAGTGGGCCTGATCCACATGAACGGGCGGCTCTACGACCCCGAACTGGGCGTGTTCCTGGGCCCCGACCCGTACATCCAGGCCCCCGACCTGGCCCAGAACCACCAGCGCTACGGCTACGCCTTCAACAACCCGCTCAAATACACCGACCCGAGCGGGTACTTCATCCAGATCGTCATCGCCGTGATGCTGGCGGCCGCCGAGGTGTACTGGTGGCAGGCGGCGATCGTCATGTTCCTCGCGGCCTACGTCCAGACCGGGGACCTGCGCACCGCCCTGATCACCGCCGTGGTCACGGCGATCACCTACGGGGTCGGCAGTTACTTCCAGAGCGTGGCGGCGGCCCAGGGTGGGGCGCTGACCGCCTCACAAGTCCTGGGCAAGGCGTTGATTCACGGGATCGTGCAGGGCGCGGCCTCGGTGGCGCTGGGCGGGGATTTCAGGAGTGGGTTCATCGGGGGCTTTCTGGGCTCGGCCACGGGCCCGCTGGTGCCGCAGAACGTGGTGGCGGGCACCGTGGTCAGTGCTATGATCGGGGGCACGATCTCGGAGCTGACCGGCGGCAAGTTCCGCAACGGCGCCCGCTCGGCGGCGATGGTGCATCTGTTCAATGAGGCGATGCATCGTGGAAGCGCGGCGTCCGCTTCGACGGAGCGCTCGGTCAAGCCTGGCCGGGGGGGTGAAAGTGGTTGATAGTACGAGCGAGGCTTTAGAACATTACTTCAATGGGAATGGGGAAACCGTAGAGCTTGGGCCTAAAACGAAGGATGCTTTGCGCAATCATCCTGTAGTGCAGCGCCAATCTGAAGCCTTAAGAGGAACAGCTAACCACCTTCGCGGTAACCTGAGGGTGGATCTAGAAGGTGAGGTATATCACGTCGGTAAGACGAGAGTAGATTTTTCAACCATATGCAAATGCGGCGTTTGTACAACCACGTATGTGGGTTTTTCTAACGATGGGTTCTGGGATCCGCTGGCTCCTACCAACTTCGGTGACGGAATTGGCGGCGCTTGGGAAATTCCTGGTGGAACCGGATATCGCTATAACTCGTATGAGTGGTCGGAAACGTATAAGGACAATTTCCCAAAATGATCTTCTATCTACTTCTTTGCTCGGTCGTATTTCTGTTCGTGCTTTTGTTTGAAAAGGCGTCAAAGGGGAATTGGTCATACATAAAGATATCGCTGATTACGTTCCTTTCTTCTGTTGCTGTGTTGATGCTCTGGAACTTTTGTGTTGGTCCATTGGTTTTCTATGATAGTCTCGATAATGGTGTTTCGGTTATTCTCAGGTCAGCATTGTCTATCGCATTAATATTTTCCTATTCGTTAGTTCTTTGCGGGCTGCTCTACATTTATCGGCAGATGCTCGACTAAGGTGGCGAGCCATCCTAGAATTTGGTGTGCGCCTGATTGAAGAAGGCGGCGCCCTGTGAACCGTCCAGGCTATTCCGGAGACCGTTTTGTTTGAGTCAGTGCGCCTTGGATGCCTCCCCCCTCTGATCTTGCCCAGAAATAGTGGACACCTCGTTAAGGAATCTCTGACTTATTCGCCGAATCGTCCATAATAGTGCCTATTCGCTGACGGACCACCCCGGAGCTGACGAATGCGCCAACGGACCCTTGCCGAAGAAGGTTTCGGGAAGTACCGCAAGCGCACCCGGCGGGAACAGTTTCTCGACCAGATGGACCGGGTCATTCCCTGGGCGGAGCTTGCGGCGGTGATCGAGCCGTTTTATCCCAAGGGTGAAGGCCGGGGCCGGCCGCCGGTGGGTGTCGAGCGCATGCTGCGGATCCATTTTTTGCAGCACTGGTTCAACCTGTCGGACCCGGCGGTGGAAGAGGCGCTGTACGATTCGCGGGCGATGCGCCGATTCGTGGGCATCGACCTGGGCCGGGAGCCGGCGCCGGACGAGACGACGATCTGCAAGTTCCGCCACTTGTTGGAACGGCACAACCTTGGGGAGCGGTTGTTTGCGCTGATTGCCGAGTACCTTCAGGAGAACGGCCTGAAGGTGAGCACCGGCACCATCGTGGACGCCACCATCATCAGTGCGCCGAGTTCCACCAAGAACAAAGACGGCAAGCGGGATCCCGAGATGCATCAGACCAAGAAGGGCAACCAGTGGTATTTCGGGATGAAGGCCCACATCGGGGTGGACAGCCGGAGCAAGCTGATCCACTCGGTGGTGGCCACGGCGGCCAATGTGCATGACAGTCGGTTGCTGCCCGATCTGCTGCACGGTGGGAAGACCCGTGTCTGGGGTGACTCGGCCTATACCGGGCAGGGAGCGGTGATTCGCGAGCGTGCGCCGAAGGCCATGGATTTCACCCAGAAGAAGGGCAACCGCCACCGCCGCCTGACGGACGCGGAGCGGGCGAAGAACCGCAGCAAGTCGCGAGTGCGGGCCAAGGTCGAGCATCCGTTTTTGGTTCTCAAGCGCATCTTCGGCTTTACGAAGGTCCGTTACCGGGGCTTGGCCAAGAACGCCAACCGGCTGTTCGTGGCCTGCGCTCTGGTGAACCTGTACATGGTGCGACGACGCCTGCTGCGAGCAACGTAGGGTCAGTATGTCCGAAATCGGCCGATAGGCCCGGAAATCGGAACGATGGCGGACCACGCGACACCAGATGGCGCGGATTGGTGGCTCACTTTTGCTGCTCAAAGACAAATGTACGGAAATGTCGCTGTCAAATCGATTAGATCAGACGTTCCTGAATATATTCCCTCTCCATAAGAGGCGCATTCGATCAATGCAATATTGTTTTGTAGTTCTGATTTTGGTGAGCGTTACCTCTTTTCCAGGCTACGCATTTGCATTTGATCCGTGTGAGGTTGAGAAGGCGGTCGCCTCTTTTTTTGTCAGTCTTGTTAAATGTGAAAATGGCTATAATACCGAGGTCTCAATAGAGAGTGTTATTAATGCTTCGCATACGGGGACTGACTATAGCAAAATCAAACCTGCTATTCTGCCTGGTGATATTGAGGTTAAAGCAGAAGTGGCATTGTGCGGTATTGAGGATCGGTATTTCGTATGGCTACGAAAAACTGAAACCTCTTATGATGTGATTGCATATACCTCGTTTTCTCAGCCAGATTAGGAGGTGTTGAAGTTGCTCGTTCGTCACACGAATGCGTGTGCGATTCCCGGCAAACGGGGGTTGTCGTGCAATGGTAGTTGTTTCTGGACGGCATCTACAGCGGTCTGAGGGCCGAGAGCCAGAAACTGTGCGCCGCATTGGGTGCATGTCCGGACGACGAACCCCATCGAGTCAGCCTTTGCCACGATTCGTCACCGGACAGACCGAGCCAAGGGCTGCGTGAGTCGAAACACCATGCTGGCAATGCTCTACAAGCTGGCGATGAGCGCCGAGAAACGCTGGCGCCGAATCCGGGGATTCCACCATCTGGCCAAGGTCATCGAAGGAGCGAAGTTCAGGGACGGAGTCGAAGTGAACCACAAAACCGACAACAGCAGGACCGCCGCCTGATCAGGTCATACACCAGATTTGACTATAACCCCTCATAGACCACCTTGCGGGCTTCGAGGGTGGCCGTGTCCTCGCCCCGGTGACGCTGGGCCGGCGTGACGAGGCCAATGGCGCTGTACCGGTGGCGCTCGTTGTACCAGGTCACGAAGCCATGCACCCATTCCCTCGCCGCAGCCAGGCCCTCGAAAGGCTTTCGGGGATGGCTCGGTACATATTCGAGCGTGCGGATGAGGCCCTCCGAGTAGGGGTTTTCGTCGCCGACCGAGGGCGTGTGCTGGAGTGGTGGCCGGAATGGTTGTCGTCGGCCGGAGGGGCGCGATGGTCGATGGGGCCGAGAGCGGGGCGGGCTGGCCTTTTTCGGCGCCGCGCGTAGAATCTCGGCATGGCGGCGATCTTGTCGGTTTTCTGGCGCATCGTGTGTTTGCGGGACAGCCCGGCGGCTTTGCCGGCTTCGCGCGTGCTGTTCGGGCTTGCGTGGGCGGCGGCGCTGGGACTGGCGTTGTTCAAAGGGGCGGCGGTGTTCGGGCCGCGCGAGAATGTGGTGTATGCGCTGGTGGATGCGGCGACGCAGTTGGGTTTTCTGGGCGGGTTGTTGTGGTGGCGGGCGCGGGGGCGGCGGTTTTTGCAGTCGGCGACGGCGCTGGGCGGCGCGAACGCGTTGTTGTACGTGTTGAGTCTGCCGGCGTACTGGGTGGTGGTGTCGGATGCCTGGCCGCGTGATTCGGCGTGGGTGGTGGGCGCGGCGCTGTTCGTGTTCGGGGTGATGGTCTACGGGGTGATGGTGTTCGGGCATATTCTGCGCGCGGCGCTGGACTGGTCGACGCCGCCGGCGATGGGGGCGGCGCTGGTGTACGCGGTGGCGAACATCTGGTTGCTGAACGTGTATCTGCCGGGGCGGCTGGCGTGAGCGGCCACGTGCACATCGTCGGCGTGTGCGGCACGTTCATGGCGGGGGTGGCGCGCCTGGCGCGGGCGCTCGGCCATACGGTGACCGGCTCGGACCGCGCGGCGTATCCGCCGATGAGCGAGCAGTTGGCGGCGGCGGGGATCGAGGTGTGGCCGGGGTACGAGGCGGCACACTTGGATCGTTGCGGCGCGGATCTGGATCTGGTGATCATCGGCAACGCGGTGTCGCGCGGCAATCCGCTGGTGGAGGCGGTGCTGGACCGCGGGTTGCCGTACACGTCGGGGCCGCAGTGGCTGGCGGAGCGGGTGTTGCAGGGGCGCTGGGTGCTGGCGGTGGCCGGCACGCACGGCAAGACGACGACGAGTTCGTTGGTGGCGTGGTTGTTGGAGTCGGCGGGGCTGGCGCCGGGGTTTCTGATCGGCGGGGTGCCGCAGAATTTCGGGGTGTCGGCGCGGTTGGGCGAGGGGCCGTTTTTCGTGATCGAGGCAGACGAGTACGACACGGCGTTTTTCGACAAGCGTTCGAAGTTTCTCCACTACCGCCCGCGCACCTTGGTGCTCAACAATCTGGAATTCGATCACGCGGATATTTTTCCGGACCTGGCGGCGATCCAGACGCAGTTCAGGCATTTGTTGCGCACGGTGCCCGGAAGCGGCCGGATCATCGCCAACGGCGCGGATGCGGCCTTGGCCGAGGTGCTCGCCGGCGGAGTGTTCACGCCGGTGGAGACGTTCGCCGAGGCGGGGCGTGGCGCGGATTGGGAGGTGGCGGCGGCGGGGCCGGGGCGGATCGCGCTCGCGCACGGGGATTGGCAAGGCGAGGGCGACTGGCCTTGGCCGGGGGCGCACAACCGCTGGAACGCGGCGGCGGCGGTGGCGGCGGCGGCCCACGCGGGGGTCGAGCCGGCACGGGCGCTGGCGGCGCTGGCGGGGTTCGCCGGCGTGCGGCGCCGCTTGGAGGTGGTCGGGCACGCCGCCGGGGTGACGGTTTACGACGATTTCGCGCACCACCCGACGGCGGTGGCGGCGACATTGGCGGCGTTGCGCGAGCGCATCGGGCCGGCGCGCCTGTTGTGCGCGCTGGAGCGGCGTTCGAACAGCATGCGCATGGGGGTGCACGATGGGGCGCTGGCGACGGTGCTGGCCGGGGCGGATGCGGCGTGGTTGTGCGGCGGCGCCCCGCTGCCGGGCGTGGGCTGGGCGGCGGATCCGGAGGCGCTGCGCGAGGCCCTGCGCGAGGTCCTGCGCCCGGGTGATCATGTGGTGTTGATGAGCAACGGGGATTTCGACGGCCTGCCGCGGCGCTTGCTCGCCGAGCTGGCGGCGGCGGAGGGCGGGGCGTGAGGCCGGCGGAAACGGTGACGCTGGCAATGACCGGTGCGTCGGGCGCGGTGTACGGCCTGCGCCTGCTGGAGTGCTTGTTGGCGGCCGGCCGGCGGGTGTATTTCCTGATGTCGAAGCCGGCACGCCTGGTGTTGGCGATGGAGTCGGACGTGAAGTTGTCGGCCCGGCCGGCGGAGGCGCGACGCCAGCTGCTCGCGCGGCTGGGCCGGGAGTCGGCGCCGTTGGAGGTGTTCGGCATCGACCAGTGGACGGCACCGGTGGCGAGCGGCTCGGGGGCGGCCGATGCGATGGTGGTGTGTCCGTGCACCACGGGCTCGCTGGCGGCGATCGCCAACGGTCTGTGCGACAACTTGATCCATCGCGCCGCGGATGTGAGCCTCAAGGAGCGCCGGCCCTTGCTGCTGGTGCTGCGCGAGACGCCCTATTCGGCGGTTCACCTGGAGAACATGCTCGCCCTGACCCGCGCCGGCGCCGTGGTCCTGCCGGCCAACCCGGGTTTTTATCACCGGCCGCAGCGGATCGAGGAGCTGGTCGATTTCGTCGTCGCGCGGGTGCTCGATCAGCTCGGGGTGGAGCACGTGCTGTTGCCGCGCTGGGGCCACGAGCGGGCATGAAAAACGCCCCCGCGCCGCACCGGCGCGGGGGGCGTGGCAAGAACGCGATCGATTACTGCGCGTTTTCTTCGTTGTCGCCGCCGATCTCCTGTGCGGTGTCGGCGATTTCGGCCGCGCTTTCTTCGGCCGCTTCGGCCGCCTGCTCGGCAGCCTCGGCGGCGTCCTCGGCGACGGCTTCGGCCGTCTCGGCGGCGGCCTGGGCGGCTTCTTCCGCTTGTTCGGCGGCGGCCTGGGCGGCCTGTTCGACTTGCTGGGGCGCTTCGGCGACCGGGCTTTCGGCGGCGTTCTGCGCCTGGTCCTGCTGCTGGCCGCAGGCGGCCAGGAACAGCGCCAGCAGCGCCGCGGCGCCGATGCGAAGGGTGTCGATGCTCATCGTTTCTCTCCCCTTGGTTTGGACCTTGCGGTCGTGGGAATCCCGATGATAACGCAGTCGGCGCCGATTTTGATCCGGGCGTGCCGCAAATGGGCGCGGGATCACAGGGTTTTGACGAGCACCTTGGAGTTGCGCCGCCAGTTGTACAGCCGGCGCTTGGTCTCGGGCAGCACGTCCGGGTCGGCGGGGCTGAAGCCGTGCTCGATGAACCAGTGCAGGGTGCGCGTGGTGAGCACCACGAGCCGCTGCAGGCCGCGGTCGCGGGCGCGCTCCTCGACCACGCGCAACAGGGCCTCGCCGCGGCCGGCGCCGCGGTAGTCGGGGTGCACGACGAGGCAGGCGAGTTCGCCGACGCCCGGCCTCGGCATAGGGGTAGAGGGCGGCGCAGGCGATGACCATGCCGTCGCGCTCGATGACCAGGAAGTTGTCGATTTCGAGTTCGAGCTGCTCGCGCGAGCGGCGCACGAGCACGCCCTCGGCTTCCAGCGGCGCGATCAGGCGCAGGATGCCGCCGACGTCGGCGAGGGTCGCCCGCCGCAAGCCCTCGTAGCCGCCGGCGGTGACGAGCAGGCCGGCGCCGTCGCGGGTGTAGAGCTCCTGGAGCAGGGCGCCGTCGGCGCGCCGGTCCACCAGGTGAACGCGCCCCACGCCCTGGCGGGCGGCCTGGGCGGCCCAGCGCAGGCGCGCCGGCCAGGGGCCGTCGCCGCCGCGCCCGGCGAGGGCCAGGGCGTCTTCGACGCCGAGCTCGCGCAGGGGACGGCCGTTGCGCTGGGGCGGTTCGACCGGCTCTTCGAGCAGGGCGATGAGCTTGTCGGCCTGCAAGGCGACGGCCGCGGCGGCGGCCAGCTCTTCGGCGGTGAGGGCGAAGCGCTCGCCGGTGGCGGAACAGCCGAGCGGCGGCAGCAGGACGATGTGGCCGGCGTCGAGCAGGGCGCCCAGGGCGTCGCGCTCGATGCGCCGGACGCAGCCGGTGTGGCCGAGGTCGACGCCGTCGAGGACGCCGAGCGGGCGGGCGCTGACGAGGTTGCCGGAGACGACGCGCAGCCGCGCCCCCGCCATGGGGGTGTCGACCAGGGAGCGCGACAGGCCGGCCTCGATGTCGCTGCGCAGGCGGCCGAGCACTTCGACGACGGCCGCCAGCGCCGCCTCGTCGAGCACGCGGCGGCCTTCGTGCCGGCGCGCCTCGAGGCCGCGCGCGGCCAGGGCGGCGTCGATCTGCGGTTCGGCGCCGAACACCAGCACCAGGCGCACGCCCAGGGCGTGCAGGAGGGCGATGTCCTCGAGCAGCCGCCCGAGGGCGCCCGTCGTCGAGGGCTTCACCCTGGAAGGCGATGACGAAACGCCGGCCGCGGTGGGCGTGGATGTAGGGGGCGGCGTCGCGGAAGGCGTTGACGTTGAAGGCGCTCATGGCCGGCTCCTCGGCGAAGGCGCGATTGTAGCGCGCCGGCTCACGGCGCCCGACAGCGCGCGGCGATCAGCCCGCGCAGGATGTCGAAGGCCCGGCCCAGGCGTTCGGGAGCGGCACATGCTCGTCGGGCTGGTGGGCGACGCGGATGTCGCCGGGGCCGAGCACGACCACGTCCAGGCCGAGGGCGGCCAGATAGGGGGCCTCGGTGGCGAAGGCGGCGTCGACCGGCCGGCGCGCCGCTGAGCCGCTCGGCCAGGGCGACGATGGGCGAGCCGGCCGGCGCGCAAAACGGCGGGTTGCCGGGGAACAAGGGCCTGCAGGTCGCCTTCGAGCCCACGGCGGGCGGCGACGGCGGACAGGCGCTCGGCGAGTTCGGCGCGCAAGGGCTCGATCGCCATGCCGGGCAGGAGGCGGATGTCGATGTCCAGCTCGCACTCGGCGCAGATCCGGTTCGGGTTGTCGCCGCCGTGGATGCGGCCCAGGTTCAAGGTCGGCACCGGCACCCGAAAGCGCGGGTCGCGCCAGCGCGCCGCCCAGGCTTCGCGCAGCGCCAGCAGTTCGCCGATGAGCTCGTGCATGCCCTCGAGCGCGCTGCGCCCGGCCGCCGGATCGCTGGCGTGGCCGGCGCGGCCGCGCAGCCGCAGGCGTTCCATCATCACGCCCTTGTGCCGGTCGACGGGCCGGTTGCCGGTCGGTTCGCCGATGACCACGGCGGCGCCGGGCGGCAGGTCGGCGGCGGCGAGCGCGCGGGCGCCGGCCATGGAACTTTCCTCGTCGGCTGTGACGAGCAGCACCAAGGGGGCGGCCAGGGGGTGCGCGGCCGCCTCGAGCGCGGCTTCCACGGCGAGCGCCAGGAAGCCCTTCATGTCCGCCACACCCAGGCCGTAAAGGCGGCCCTCGCGTTCGGTCAGGGTGAAGGGGTCGCTGTGCCAGGCGTCGGGGTCGCAGGGCACGGTGTCGCTGTGGCCGGCCAGCACCAGCCCGCCTTCACCTTCGCCGCGTCGCGCGATCAGGTTGACCTTGTCGGGCGCGCGGGAGACCGTTTGGAGCCGAACGGTGAACCCGGCCGCATTGAGTTCCTCGGCGAGGCGCTCGACGACCGCGCGGTTGCTCTGGTTCCACTCGGCGAGCGCGCTGCTCACCGAGGGCAGGGCGACGAGGTCGGCGAGGCGCGACAGCAAGCGGGGCGGCAGGGCCATGGACGCGGTTCCGATGCAGCATTGCGGGAGCGCCATCATAACGCCGGTGTGTTGCGGGTGCGCGTGGTTTTTGTACATGGCGGGCCGAGCCGTTATAATCCGCGCGCCGCGATCGGGTGTGTTCGGGGGCGCCCGGCGGCGGAGCGAGACGGTCGGTCGAGCGCCTGTCGGGGGCCGTTCCGGCCGCGCGTGATCCGCTGCACACCGCCGCGGCGGCCGGTGCCGCCGCCCCTCGACGACCAGCCGGCCCCGGGGTGACCGCCCCATCCCTCAACGCACGCGAGTCCCGAGATGACCATCCGGATCCGTAAAGGCCTGGACCTGCCCATTGCCGGGGCGCCGGAACAGCGCATCCACGACGGGCCGGCGGTGCGCACCGTCGGCGTGTTGGGCAACGACTACATCGGGCTCAAGCCCAGCATTCTGGTCGCCGAGGGCGACCGGGTCAAGCTCGGGCAGCCCTTGTTCACCGACAAGAAGAATCCGCAGGTGCTCTACACCAGCCCGGCCTGCGGCCGGGTGCGGGCGATCCATCGCGGGCCCAAGCGGGTGTTCCAGTCGATCGTCATCGAGGTCGACGGCGACGACGAGGAAACCTTCGAGGCCTATCCCGCCAGCCGGCTGGGCGAGTTGTCGGCCGCCCAGGTGCGCGAGAACCTGTTGCGTTCCGGCCTGTGGGCGGCGCTGCGCACGCGGCCGTACAGCAAGACGCCGCGGCCGGACAGCGAGCCGCACGCGATCTTCGTCAACGCCATGGACACGCGCCCGCTGGCGCCGCGTCCGGCCGTGATCATCGATGCGCACCGCGAGGATTTCGCCCACGGCTTGACCGTCCTGGCGCGCCTTTCGCCCGGCAAGCTCTACGTCTGCCACCACGAGGGCGACGCCCTGCCGCGCATCGACGCGCCCAACGCCCTCTACCAGGCTTTCGCCGGGCCGCACCCGGCCGGCCTGCCGGGCACCCACATCCATTTCCTCGACCCGGTCGGCCCGCACAAGACCGTCTGGTACCTGCACTACCAGGACGTCATCGCCATCGGCAAGCTGTTCACCACCGGCCGCCTGTGGGTCGAGCGCGTCGTCGCGCTGGCCGGGCCGATGGTCGAACGGCCGCGCCTCCTCCGCACCCGACTCGGCGCCAACACCAACGAGCTGGTCGAGGGCGAGCTGCGCCCGGGCGAGGCGCGCATCATCTCCGGCTCGGTGCTGGGCGGCCGGCGCGCCGCCGACTGGTCGGCTTACCTCGGCCGCTTCCACCTGCAGGTGGCCGTGCTCGCCGAGGGCCGCCAGCGGGAATTCATGGGTTGGATCATGCCCGGCGCCCATCGCTTCTCGGCGCTGCCGGTGTTCTGGTCGAGCGTGCGGCGGCTGTTCAAGCCCGACATGACCTTCGCGCTGACCACCAGCACCAACGGCAGCCCGCGTGCCATGGTCCCCATCGGCAACTACGAGGCCGTGATGCCCCTGGACATCCTGCCGACCCAGTTGCTGCGGGCCCTGGTCACGCGCGACACCGACACCGCCCAGGCGCTCGGCGCGCTGGAGCTCGACGAAGAAGACCTGGCTTTGTGCAGTTTCGTTTGCGTGGGCAAGTACGACTACGGCCCGATCCTCAGGCTCAATCTCACCCAAATCGAACAGGAAGGCTAGATGATCGCCCGTCTGCGCAGATTCCTCGACCGGCTGCACCCCTATTTCGCCAAAGGGGGGCCGCTGGAGAAGTACTACGCCGTCTACGAAATGGTGGACACGTTCCTGTTCACCCCTTCGGACGTCACCCGCACCGCGCCGCACGTCCGCGACGGTCTGGATCTCAAGCGCGTCATGACCTTCGTCTGGCTGGCGGCGTGGCCCTGCGCGATCATGGCCTGCTGGAACACCGGCTACCAGGCGAACCTGGCGCTCGCCGCGCTCGGCCTGGACGGCCAGACCGGTTGGCGGGGCTGGCTGCTCGAGCCCTTGCGCGGCCTGGGCGTCTACGATCCGGGCAGCGTCGTCGGTTGCTTCCTGCACGGCTTCGTGTGGTTCTTCCCCGTCTACTTCGTGACCTTCGTGGTCGGCGGCCTGTGGGAAGTCCTGTTCGCCGCGGTGCGCAACCACGAGGTCAACGAGGGCTTTTTCGTCACCTCCATCCTGTTCGCGCTCACCCTGCCGCCAACCACGCCGCTGTGGCAGGTGGCCTTGGGCATCAGCTTCGGCGTCGTCCTCGCCAAGGAGGTGTTCGGCGGCACCGGCAAGAACTTCCTCAACCCGGCTCTGGCCGGCCGCGCGTTCCTTTATTTCGCTTTCCCGGCGTCGCAGTCCGGTGACGCGGTGTGGGTCGCGGTGGACGGCTACAGCGGCGCCACCCCGCTCGCCCATGCCGCCGCCGGCGGCGTTCAGGCCATCCTGGAGAGCGGCGTGAGCTGGTGGGACGCCTTTCTCGGCGTGATCCCCGGTTCGCTCGGCGAGACCTCCACCCTGGCGGCGCTGATCGGCGGCGGCTTCTTGTTGATCACCCGCATCGCCTCCTACCGCATCGTGTTGGGCTGCGTCATCGGCCTGGTCGGTACCAGCCTGCTGCTGAACCTGATCGGTTCGGACACCAACCCGATGTTCGCCATGCCCTGGTACTGGCACCTGGTGTTGGGCGGTTTCGCCTTCGGCGCCCTGTACATGGCCACCGACCCGGTCAGCGCCGCCATGACCAACACCGGCCGCTGGCTGTTCGGCATGCTGATCGGCTTCATGACGGTGCTGATCCGCGTGGTCAACCCGGCGTTCCCGGAAGGCGTGATGCTGGCGATCCTCTTCGCCAACATGTTCGCGCCTTTGATCGATTACTTCGTGATGCGCGCCAACATCCGCCGCCGGCTGGCCCGCACGGCCGTCGCGCCGGCGCCCGCCGCTTCCGCCGACGCCACCGAGGTGCCGCGATGAGCGAACCGAACGCCAGCAAGAACAAGGACGGGCTGCGCCAGACGCTGCTGGTCGCCGTCCTGCTGTCCCTGGCCTGCTCCGTGGTGGTCGCCACCGCCGCGGTCGGCTTGCGCCCGCTGCAGCAGGCCAACAAGCAGCGTGAAATCCAGACCAAGGTGCTCGAAGTCGCCGGCGTCCTGGATCCCGATGAAGACGTCGCCGAGCAGTTCCGGCGCCTGGTCGAGCCGCGCCTGGTCGACTTGCGCAGCGGGCGCTTCGCCGACGACTTCGATCCGGCCCGCTTCGACCTGCGCAAGGCGGTGCGCGACCCGGCGCTCAGCGACCCGCTGCCGCCGGACCAGGACCTGGCCGACATCAAGCGCCGGGAGCGCTACACCGTGATCTACCTGGTCAAGGACACCGAGGGCCGCCTGCGGCGCGTCGTGTTGCCGGTGCGCGGCTACGGCCTCTGGTCCACCATGTGGGGCTTCATCGCGCTCGAGCCCGACCTGAACACCGTGGCCGGCATCACCTTCTACGAGCACGGCGAGACGCCCGGTCTGGGCGGTGAAATCGCCAACCCGCGCTGGCAGGCGCTGTGGCAGGGCAAGCGCCTCTACAACGGCGCGAGCGAACCCCGCCTGCGCGTCGTCAAGGGGCGCGTCGAGGAGGGTGCGCCGGACGCCGCCTACAAGGTCGACGGCCTGGCCGGCGCCACGCTGACCAGCAAGGGCGTCGACAACATGATCCGGTTCTGGTTCGGCCCCATGGGTTACCAGCGGCTGCTGGCCAACCTGCGCGAACAACTCAACGCCTGACCGCGGACGAGGTGAATCATGGCCACCGCTTCCTACAAGCAGATCCTCCTCAAGCCGATCGTCGACAACAACCCCATCACCCTGCAGATCCTCGGCATCTGCTCGGCGCTGGCCGTCACCAGCAAGATGGCCACGGCCCTGGTGATGAGCATCGCGCTGACCCTGGTCACGGCGTTCTCGAGCTTCTTCATCAGTTTCCTGCGCAACCACACGCCGGCCAACATCCGCATCATCGTGCAGATGACGATCATCTCCTCGCTGGTGATCGTCGTCGACCAGGTGCTCAAGGCCTACGCCTACGGCCTGAGCAAGGAGCTGTCGGTGTTCGTCGGCCTGATCATCACCAACTGCATCGTGCTCGGGCGGGCCGAGGCCTTCGCCATGAAGAACCCGCCCATCCCCAGCTTCCTGGACGGCATCGGCAACGGCCTGGGGTACAGCCTCATCCTGATGCTGGTGGCCACCGTGCGCGAGTTGCTCGGTTCGGGCTCGTTGTTCGGCCACACCATCCTCACACCCGTCACCGAGGGCGGCTGGTTCGTGCCGGTCGGCCTGATGCTGATGCCGCCCAGCGCCTTCTTCGTCATCGGCCTGATCATCTGGGCCATCCGCAGCCTCAAGCCCGAGCAGGTCGAGAAGCACGAGTTCCAGATCCACCAGGTCCACCGCACGGAGGTCGTCTGACATGGAGCACTATCTGAGCCTCCTGGTGCGCGCCGTTTTCGTCGAAAACCTGGCGCTGGCGTTTTTCCTGGGCATGTGCACCTTCCTGGCGATCTCCAAGAAGATCGCCACCGCCGTCGGCCTGGGCATCGCGGTGCTGGTCGTGCAGAGCATCACCGTCCCGGTGAACAACGTCATCTACCAGTTCCTGCTCAAGGGAGGCGCGTTGGCCTGGGCCGGCCTGCCCGACGTGGACCTGTCCTTCCTCGGCCTGATCAGTTACATCGGCGTGATCGCCGCCATCGTGCAGATCCTGGAGATGATCCTGGATCGCTTTTTCCCGGCGCTGTACAACGCCTTGGGCGTGTTCCTGCCACTGATCACCGTCAACTGCGCGATTCTCGGCGGTTCCTTGTTCATGGTCGAGCGCGACTACCACTTCGCCGAGAGCGTCGTCTACGGTTTCGGCAGCGGCCTGGGCTGGGCGCTGGCCATCACCGCCTTGGCCGGCGTGCGCGAGAAACTCAAGTACTCGGACGTGCCCGACGGCCTGCAGGGTCTCGGGATCACCTTCATCACCGCCGGCCTCATGGCCATGGGTTTCATGGCGTTCTCCGGTATCCAACTGTAAGCGGCGCGGCGCGTCCGACCACGGTTCAACTGGGCAGGTCCGAATACGATGCTTGAAATCACGCTGGGAGTGGTCTTTTTCACCGGGATCGTCCTCGCCCTGGTGGCGGTGATCCTCGTCGCCAAGGCCAAGCTGGTCGCCGAGGGCGAGGTGGACATCGTCATCAACGACGAGAAGACCATCAAGGCGCCGGTCGGCAGCAAATTGCTCGCGGCGCTGGCCAACAACGGCCTGTTCGTCGCCTCGGCCTGCGGCGGCGGCGGCACCTGCGGCCAGTGCCGGGTGCGCGTGCTCTCCGGCGGCGGCGCGATCACGCCCGCCGAAGAAACCCACATCAACAAGCGCGAAGCGCGCCTCGGCGACCGCCTGTCCTGCCAGGTGACCGTCAAGCAGCCCATGCGCATCCAGGTGCCCGAGGAGGTCTTCGGCATCAAGCAGTGGACCTGCACGGTGCGCTCGAACCACAACGTCGCCACCTTCATCAAGGAACTGGTGCTCGACCTGCCCGAAGGCGAGGAAGTCAATTTCCGTGCCGGCGGCTACATTCAGATCACCTGTCCGCCGCACCGCGTGTCCTTCCGCGACTTCGACATCGAGGAGCCCTTCCGCGAGGACTGGGACCGCTATGACCTGTGGCGCTACGAGTCGGTCGTCAAGGAGCCGGTGACCCGCGCCTACTCGATGGCGAACTACCCCGAGGAAAAGGGCATCATCATGCTCAACGTGCGCATCGCCACGCCGCCGCCGAACGTGCCGAACGCGCCGCCGGGCAAGATGTCTTCCTACATCTTCAGCCTCAAGCCGGGCGACAAGGTGGAGATCTCCGGTCCTTTCGGCGACTTCTACGCCCGCGACACCGACGCGGAAATGGTCGTCATCGGCGGCGGCGCGGGCATGGCGCCCTTGCGTTCGATCATCTTCGACCAGCTGCTGCGTGTGAAGACCAAGCGCAAGATCAGCTTCTGGTACGGCGCGCGCAGCAAGAAGGAAACCTTCTACGTCGAGGATTTCAACCGCCTCGCGGCCGAACACGACAACTTCGAGTGGCACATCGCGCTGTCCGATCCCAAGCCCGAGGACGAGTGGACCGGGTTCACCGGCTTCATCCACGAGGTCATCTACGAGAACTATCTCAAGGACCACCCGGCGCCCGAGGACTGCGAGTACTACATGTGCGGTCCGCCGATGATGATCGCCGCCTGCACCAAGATGCTCGAAGACCTCGGCGTCGAGCGCGACAACATCTTCTTCGACGATTTCGGTGGCTGAGCGCCGCGCCGTCCTCTGGCTCCTGGCCGCCGCCGTCTGGCTGGCGGCCTGCGACCGCCCGGCGCCGATCGTGGCCTTTTCCGGGCCGACCATGGGCACGACCTACTCGGTCAAGGCGGTCGGGCCCCTGCCGGAGGGACTGGACGCCGCGGCGCTGCAGGCCGATCTCGCCGGCCTGCTCGAACGTCTCGACCAGGCCATGTCCACCTACCGGGCGGACTCCCAGGTCAGCGCCATCAACCGCCGCGACGACGACCGGCCCATCGCCTTGCTGCCGGAGGTCTACGCCGTGCTGCGCGAGGCCTTCGAGATCCACGCGCTCACCGGCGGGGCCTTCGACATCACCGTCGGTCCGCTCGTCGACCTGTGGGGCTTCGGGCCGGAGCAAGCCGGTGACCGCCTGCCGGACCCGGCGCGCATCGCCGCCTTGCGCGCCCACGTCGGCATGGACAAGCTGCGTCTCATCCACGAGCCGCCGAGTCTGGTCAAGCTCGATCCGGCCGTGCGCATCGACTTGTCGGCCATCGCCAAGGGCTATGCCGTGGATGCGCTCGCCGAAAGGCTCGAGGCCCTGGGCGTCGAGAACTACCTGGTCGAGATCGGTGGCGAGCTGCGGGTGCGCGGCCGCAACGCCGAGGGGCGGCCCTGGCGGATCGGCATCGAGCGGCCCGATCCCGCCGGCCGTCGTGCCGGCTGGTTGATCGAGCCGGGCGACGCCGCCGTCGCCACCTCGGGGAACTACCGCAATTTCCGCGAGGTCCAGGGCATGCGGGTGGCGCACATCATCGACCCGCGCACCGGCTTGCCGGTGCGCCACGATTTGGTGTCGGTGACCGTCGTCGCGGCCCGTTGCAGCCGCGCCGACGCCCTGGCCACCGCCTTGTTCGTCATGGGACCGGAGGAGGGCTTCGCCTTGGCCAGCCGGCGCAACCTCGCCGCCTTCTTCGTCAGCGCCGGGGAGGACGGTTACCGCACCCGCGCCACCGCCGCCTTCGAGGCCCTGTGGGTCCGGAGCGATCCATCGAGCCCATGATCACCTACCTGGCCGCCTTTCTGATCATCCTCGCCGCCGTGATCGCCATGGCCCTCGGCGTGCTGCTCGGTGGCCGGCGCATCCAGGGCAGTTGCGGCGGCCTGAACACCATCGAGGGCCTGGAAGGGGCCTGCGAAGCCTGCACCAAGCCTTGCGAACGGCGCAAAAAGGCGCTAAAAGCTCTCCGAGAGGCCGAATCCGGCGATGCCTGAAGAAGCACCCGTGCTGCGCAACATCACCGTCCGCGAATACATGAGCCCGGCGCCGATCACCGTCGCGCCCGACACGGACATCCAGGAAGCGATCCGTTTGCTGCTCGAGCACCGCATCTCCGGCATGCCGGTGGTCGATGCGCACGGCAACCTGGTCGGCATGTTGTCCGAACGCGATTGCATGAAGGTCGCCCTGGACGCCGCCTACCACGAATCGGCGGCCGGCAAGGTGCGCGACTTCATGAGCCCCGAAGTCGAAACCGTCTACCTGGACGACACCGTCGTCGAGCTCGCCGAGCGTTTCTACACCAAGCCGTTCCGGCGTTACCCGGTGATCGACGAAGAGAACCGCCTGGTCGGGATCATCGCCCGCCGCGACGTGTTGCGCGCCTTGCAGCGCCTCTGGTGAGGTCCCTCACCAGCGCCGTTCCAGACCCACCGTGATGCTGGGCCACCACAGGCTGCGGCCGCGGTGTTCGGCCTCGAGCGCCGCCGCCAGCCAGGCGTCGGCCAGCGCCCGGTCCGGCCCGCGGTACCAGCGGCCGCCGCCCTGTACACCCACCGCCTCGAGCCGCAGGCGCACCCAGTTCACGTCCAGGGCGTAACGCCAGCCGGGCCCCTGCGCGGGCCCCGCCGCGCCAGCCGAAGCCCAACTGCGGGCTGATGGCGGCGAACTCGAGCGTGGTCGTGAAATGCAGCGCCTCGGCGTCCAGCGCCAGCGACCGCGCCGGGCGCCGTGTCACGCAGCACGTCCGGCCAGCGCTCCAGCTTGGCGAGCAGGCGCGCCGAGCGTCCCCGATCGGTCTCGGCGGCGAGGCGCGCCTCGGCCCGCGTCCCGCCAGCGCTTCAGGTTCAGGCCGAGGGTCGTCTCGGGCAAGCCGCACCGCCGTCGCCGCCGGCGTCACCAGCGCACGGCCGCGGTTGTCGTGGACCAGCAGGCCGGCGCTGAGACGGAACGCCCCGTCCAGCGGCCGCCACTCCGACAGCAGCGCCACCCCGCCGCGCCGCAGCCGCCAGCGCGCCGTGTGCCGGCGGTTCTGCGCGAACACCGGCGGCGTGTTCCGTGCCGATCTCCAGCCGCAGTGCCTGCCGCCCCTGCTCGACCAGCGGGAACTCGACCACCCCCAGGCGCGCCCCCTTGGGCAGCGCCGTGCCCGGCGCGGCCGGGGTGTTCAGGAACAGGGTGGTGGCGAGCAGCAGACCCATGCTCTCGAAAACCTCTTGCCTACGTTCTTGGACGCCATGACCGGCCGCCGAGTGCCCGGACCTGGACCGGATCCAGCCTTCGGTCGCCGTGTCGGTGCACCGGAATCATCGGCCTCTTGCCCCAGGCGGTTGAGCCGGCTAACCTGCGCGGCCCGGAAGGCCGGCAAAGAGCAGCGCGATGGAGCTGGTGGACATCGGCGCCAACCTGGGCCACGAGAGTTTCCGCGACGACCTCGACGCGGTGCTGGAGCGCGCCCGCCGCGCCGGCGTCGGCCAGATCGTCGTCACCGGCACCTCGGTGACGGCGAGCGGCCGTGCCGCCGAGCTGGCGGCCGCGCGCGCCGGGCTGTGGGCCACCGCGGGTGTGCATCCCCACGAGGCCGCCGGCTTCGACGAAGCGGCGCTCGACGCCCTCGCGGCCCTCGCCGCCCGGCCCGAGGTGGTGGCCATCGGCGAATGCGGTCTCGACTATTACCGGAACTACTCGCCGCCGGAGGCGCAGCGGCGCGCCTTCGAGGCGCAACTCGCCCTGGCCGCCGAGCTCGGCATGCCGGTTTTCCTGCACCAGCGCGACGCCCACGCGGACTTCCTCGCCATCCTCGATCGCTGGCGCGCGCGCCTGCCGGCGGCGGTGGTCCATTGCTTCACCGGTGATGCCGCGGAGCTGGACGATTACCTGGCGCGCGATTGCCACATCGGCATCACCGGCTGGATCTGCGACGAGCGTCGCGGCAGCCACCTCAAGGAACTGGTCGGCCGCATCCCGCCCGAGCGGTTGATGATCGAAACCGACGCCCCCTACCTGTTGCCGCGCGATCTCTCCCCCAAGCCGGCCGGCCGGCGCAACGAACCCATGCATCTGGCACACATCGCCCGGGTGATCGCGGCGGCCTGCGGCCGCCCGCCCGGACTCCTGGCCCGCCAGACCCGCGAGACCGCCCAGCGTTTCTTCGGCTTGGATCCGAACCAGCGTCTTTGAGGCGCTCCATTCCGTTTGCGTTCCGACACGCTCGTCACGCTTTCGACAGCGCCGCATGAGCGCATCGACGCGCGGTCGATGCGGCGACGTGATCGTTCAATGCCTTGGCGGCGACTTTGGATTTGGACCGCGTCGGTCTGGGTTGGCGCGCGGCTTGCAGTACACCCCTGTGAGCATCCTTCCCCTTGTGACAACGATGCAGGAGGTGACCCATGCCCAACCACCTGGCTGCCTGGCTGGCGGCGGCGACGCTGTGGGCGACCACGGCTGCGGCCGTCCAGGTCGACTACCGCGCCGGCGACACCGACCCGGCGAACAACGCCGTCAAGCCGTATCTGCGCGTGATGAACGACGGCACCGCACCGCTCGACCTCGGCGGGCTGGTGCTGCGATACTATTTCAGCCACGACGGCAGTCCCATGCAGGTTTACTGCGACTGGGCGGCCATCGGCTGCAGTGCGATCGACGCGCAGGTCGTGCAAATGGCCGCGCCGGTCGCCACGGCGGACCACTACCTGGAAGTGCGCTTCGCGCCACACACCCTGGCGCCGGGCGCCGACAGCGGGGAAATGCAGTTGCGCATCCACCGGGCCGACTGGGGCAACCTCGATGAAAGCGACGATTACTCCTTCGACCCCTCTGCAACGGCGTTCATGCCGGCCGAGCGCGTGACCGCGCACCAGGCCGGCGTGCGTGTGTGGGGCGTGGAGCCGGGCGGCGCCGCGGGCTCGTCCAGCAGCAGTGCCTCGTCCAGCTCGGTCGCCTCCTCATCGTCCTCGTCGTCCAGCGCCGCCTCCTCCAGCAGCACGGCCTCGAGCAGCGTCGCTTCATCGAGCAGCGCCTCCTCGGCGTCGGGCGGCGGATTCGTTTCGCAGCACGGCGTGTTGTCGGTCGTCGGCGGTCGTCTGGTGGACCAGTACGGCCAGCCGATCCAGTTGCGCGGCATGAGTTCTTTCGGCCTGCAGTGGGCCGACGGCGGGCCGTACATGAACCTGGACAGCATCCGCTGGCTGCGCGACGACTGGAAGGTCAATGCGGTGCGCGCCGCCATGTACACCAAGGAGGGCGGTTACATCGACAACCCCTCCGTCGCAGCCAAAGTGTGGGAGATCGTCGACGCCGCCATCGCCCTGGATCTGTACGTGGTGGTCGACTGGCACATCCTTTCCGACGGCGACCCCTTGCTGTACGTGGAGCAGGCCAAGGCGTTCTTCCAGGAGGTGGCCACGCGCTACGGCGACACGCCGAACCTCATCTACGAGATCGCCAACGAACCCAACGGCGTCACCTGGAGCGGTTCGGTCAAACCCTATGCCGAACAGGTCATCCCGGTGATCCGCGCCATCGACCCGGACTCGGTGATCATCGTCGGCACCCCCACCTGGAGCCAGGACGTGGACGTGGCCGCCGCCGATCCGCTCACCTATCCCAACGTGCTGTACGCGATCCACTTCTACGCCTGCACCCACGGCCAGTATCTGCGCGACAAGGTGGACGCGGCACTCGCCCAGGGCGCGGCGATCTTCAGCTCCGAATGGGGCACCTCGGCCGCCGACGGCTCCGGCGGCAACTGTTTCGCCGAAAGCGCGCAATGGCTGGACTTCTTCGATGCGCGCGGCATCAGCTGGTTCAACTGGTCGCTGGGCGCCAAGAACGAAACCTCGGCGGCCCTCAAGCCCGGCGTGGACACCCGCGGCGGTTGGACCGAAGCCGACCTGAGCCCCTCCGGGCAGTGGGTGCGCGAGCGTCTGCGCGGCTACGCCGCGGGCGGCTCGAGCAGTTCGGCGTCTTCTTCCAGCGCGCCGGCGTCCAGCGGTTCCAGCAGCAGCGCCCCGTCGTCCAGCAGTGCGTCCTCCTCCAGCGCCGCCGGCGATTGCCCCGTGGTCGGCGGTGGTCAGTCCGGCAATCTGGGCACGACCGGTGCGGTTTGCTTCCGCACCGCGGACGCGATCCGGGGATGGGGGGTGTCGAACTTCGATGGCCGCACGGTGCGCGTGACCGTCGATGGCCAGGGGCCGGCGGTGACCGAGGTCGGCGCCCCCCTGCCGGCCAAGGCCGCCGACCAGTACTACCTGTTCGAGATCGGCCCGGGCAGTTACCCCTGGGCTTCGGTCTACTGGTGGTGATCCGCTGACCCGCCGCGCCGCCGCGCCCCGTCGGGCGCGGCGGCGCGCGTTCGTTCAGGCGAGCGTGCCCGACAGCGTCATCAGGGCCGCCACGCCGACCCAGACCACCACCGCGCGCAGCACCAGGGCACGGGCGGCGCGCACCCAGCGCAGGGCTTCACCGTGGTCGTCCAGATCGCGGCCGAGGTCGTGACGCAGCGCCCCGCAACCGGTGACCACCACCAGCGTGCGGTTGCGTTCGGCCAGTCCGAGCTCGGTCGCCCAAACCCGCCGCCAGGCGTGCCAGGCGTCGTCGAAGCTGCCGGCGAGGAAGAAGCCCAGGGCGAACAGATGCGCCGGCACGGCGTCCAGCCAGGCGAACAGCCGCCGCAGATGGGCATGCAGGGCCGCCGGCAGGCCGTGGCCGCGCCGCGCGGTGTCCGATGCCAGGCGATAGAGCAGGGCGCCGGCCGGCCCGAGCAGAAAGAACCAGAACAACACCGCGAACAGCCGCACATGGCCTTCGTAGAGCAGGGCGGCCGCCACCGCTTGGGCCTGCCGCAACAGCCCCGCCGGGGCCTCGTCGCCGAGCAGCGCGGCCGCGGCGCGGCGGGCGGCGGCCTCGTCGCCGCGCTCGGCGGCGGCCAGGAAGGCGTCCACGCGGACGTTGAACGCCTCCGGGCCGAGGCAGGCGGCGAGCACCCCCAGCGCCAGCAGCAGCCGCGGCAGCTCGAACCAGACCCCGGCCAGGGCCAGATCCAGCGCCGCCGTCAGCAGCACCGGAGGGCCCCACAGCAGCAGCGGGGCGAGCCAGTGCGCGCGGACCCCGCCGGCCGGCAGCCACGGTGCCAACAGGCGGTGCCAGAGGGCCGGCAGGTCGAGGCGGTTCCACCAGCGCAGTTGGCCGAGCAGGCGCTCGCTGAGCAGGGCGAGGACGACGGCGAGCAGTTTCATGTCGGCAGCGGGCCGTGGCGGGCGAGTTCACGGTCCAGCCGCGCCCAGTCGAAGGCGGGCCCCGGGTCGGTCTTGCGGCCCGGGGCGATGTCGCAGTGCCCGACCACCGCCTCCCGGTGCAGCGTCGGGAAGGCGGCGAACAACACCGCCATCACTTCGGCCAGGCGGGCGTACTGGGCGTCCGTGTAGGGCACCGTGTCGGTGCCCTCGAGCTCGATGCCCACCGAGAAGTCGTTGCAACGCTCCCGTCCGCAGTAGCGCGAGGCGCCGGCGTGCCAGGCGCGGCGGTCCAGCGGTACGTACTGGGTGAGCGCGCCGTCGCGGTCGATGAGCAGGTGGGCCGAGACGCGCAAGCCGGCGATCTCCCGGTAGAACGGATGGGCCGCGGGATCGAGGCGATTGGTGAAGAGGCGGTCGATGTCGCCGCTGCCGAACACGCCGGGCGGCAGGCTGATGCCGTGGATCACCACCAGCTCGACGCCGCAGCCCGGCGGCCGCGCGTCCTGGTTGGGCGACGGCACGCGCCGCGCCGGGCTGAACCAGCGCCGCTGCGCGTCCAGGCGCAGCGCGATCCCGGGTGGTTTGTCAAGGCTGTCAGGCGCGCCCATGCGGCTACAATACGCGGCCTTATGCAGGCGCTCAATCCCCCCCAACGCGAGGCGGTGCGCCGTGTCGACCGGCACGTGCTCGTGCTGGCCGGCGCCGGCAGCGGCAAGACACGGGTGATCACCGAGAAGATCGTCCGGCTGCTGAGCGACCACGCGGTGCCGGCCGAGGCGATCGCCGCGGTCACCTTCACCAACAAGGCCGCCCAGGAGATGCGCCGCCGCGTCGCCGAGCGGGTGGGGCGCGCCGCCGCCGGCCTGTGGGTGGGCACCTTCCACGGACTCGGCCTGGCCATCCTGCGGCGGCACGCCCGGCGCCTGGGTTACAAGCCGGGCCTGAGCGTGTTCGACGGCCAGGACGTGCAGTCCGTCCTCAAGGCGCTGCTCGAGGAAGACCCCGGCGGTTACGGCGGCGACGAGGGGGCGGCGGCCTGGGCGATCGGTCAGCTGAAGAACCGGCTCATCGACCCGGAGGCGGCCGCCGCGGCCGCCGAGGACGCCCAACAGGCCGCCCTGGCCGCGCTCTACGCCCGCTACGAGCGGCAATTGCGCGCCTACAACGCGGTGGATTTCGACGATTTGATCCGCCTGCCCGTGCGCCTGCTGAACGAGGACGCCGAGGCGCGGGCGAACTGGGCCGAGCGCCTGCAACACCTGCTGGTCGACGAATACCAGGACACCAATCCCGCTCAGTACGCCCTGGTGCGCGCCTTGCTCGCCGGCGGCGCGCGGCTGACCGCGGTCGGCGACGACGACCAGTCGATCTACGCCTGGCGCGGCGCCTGCAGCGACAACCTGCGCCGCTTGCTCGACGATTTCCCCGGCATCGAGGTGGTCAAGCTCGAACAGAACTACCGCTGCAGCGGCGCCATTCTGGCTTGCGCCAACCACCTCATCCGCAACAACCCGCACTTGTTCGAAAAGCGCCTGTGGAGCGAGCTGGGTTGGGGTGAGCCGGTGCGGGTGATCGCCTGCGACACGGCGGAAGCCGAGGCCGAGCGCGTGGTGGCCGAGATCCTCCACCTGAAGTTCCAGAAGCGCCTGCCGGCCGGGGCCTTCGCCATTCTCTACCGGAGCAATCACCAGTCGCGGCTGTTCGAGGGCGCCCTGCGCCTGCACGATCTGCCCTACCAGGTCAGCGGCGGCACGGCCTTCTTCGAGCGGGCCGAGATCAAGGATCTTTTGGCCTACTTGCGCCTGCTGGCCAACCCCGACGACGACGCCGCCTTCCTGCGCATCGTCAACACGCCGCGCCGCGAGATCGGCGCCGCCACGCTCGAGCGGCTCGGCGCGCTGGCCACCGCCCAGGGCTGCAGCCTGCTCGAGGCCGTCGGCCGCGCCGGCAGCCGCGGCGCTCTGGGCGCTGCGGCCCATACGCGCCTGGCGCGCTTCGCCGACTGGGTGGCCGAGACCGCCCGCGCCGCGGCCGGTGAGAACGCCGCGGTGGTGCTGGAGCGGCTGATCGACGACCTCGGCTACCGGGACTGGCTGCAGAACAGCGTGCGCGACGCCAAGGCCGCCGAGGCGCGCCTGAAGAACGTCGAGGATCTGCTCGATTGGGTGCGCCGCCTGGTGGCGCGCCAGGAGGACGGCCCCTTCGGCCTGGAAGACCTGGTCGGCCGCCTGGCGCTGATGGACCTGATCGAGCGCAACGAAGGCGAGCGCGCCCGCGACGCCGTGCAACTGATGACCTTGCACGCCGCCAAGGGGCTGGAATTCGACCACGTCTTCCTGGTCGGCCTGGAGGAGGGCCTGTTGCCGCACCAGAACAGCCTGGAAGGCGAGGCCGTGGAGGAAGAGCGGCGCCTGGCCTACGTCGGCCTGACCCGCGCCCGGCGCGGCCTGACGTTGACCTACGCCCGGCGGCGCAAGCGCCAGGGCGAATGGATCGACAGCACCCCCAGCCGTTTCCTCGACGAGTTGCCCGCCGACGCGTTGCGCTGGGAGGGCGTCGAGGAGGCCGATCCGCACGCGGCGCGCGAGCGCGGCCGGGCCCGCCTGGCTTCGCTGCGCGCCATGCTCGACAAGGCCGCCGAACCATGACGAACCCCGAACGACCGATCGATTCGCCCGCGGCGCTGGCCGAACTGTGCCGAGCGCTGCGCGGCGAGCCCCATCTCGCGGTGGACACCGAGTTCGTCCGCGAAAAGACCTATCGCGCGCGCCTGTGCCTGGTGCAGATCGCCGCCGCCGAACGGCTGGCCGCGGTGGACGTCCTGGCCTTCGAGCCGGCGGCGCTGGCGCCCTTGTGGGCCCTGCTCACCGATCCCGGCATCGTCAAAGTCTTCCACAGCGCCGCGCAGGATTTCGAGGTGCTGTTGCCGCTCCTCGGCCGCCTGCCCGAGCCGCTGTTCGACACCCAGGTGGCGGCCGCCCTGCTGGGTTACGGCGACCAGGTCGGCTACGCGGCCCTGGTCGAGGCGGTGCTCGGGGTGCGCCTGGAGAAGGCCGAGACCCGCACCGACTGGTCGCGGCGGCCGCTGAGCGCGGCGCAGTTGCGCTACGCCCTGGACGACGTGCGCCATCTGCACGCCCTCTACCCGCGCCTCGCGGCGGCGCTGGCCGAGCGCGGCCGGCTGGCGTGGCTGGCCGACGAGCAGGCCGTGCTGCTGGACCCGGCGCGCTACCGCCCGGACCCCGACAACGCCTGGCGGCGGCTGCGCGGCGCCCGGCGGCTCAAGCCGCGGACCTTGAACGTCTTGCGCCACCTCGCCGCCTGGCGCGAGCGCGAGGCGGTGCGCCTGGACCGGCCGCGGCGCTGGGTGGTCGACGACGAGACGCTGCTCAACATCGCCGCCGCGGCGCCGGCCGACGAGACGGCGCTGGCGGCGGTGCGCGGCGTCGAGGCGCGCCTGGTCGAGCACTACGGCCGCGCCCTGCTGGACGCGGTGGCGCGGGCGCGGGCCGAGCCGCCGTCCGCCTGGCCCGAGGCCAGGCCCGCCCGGCGGACGGCGCCCGCGCGGGCGGCACTGGTGGACGCCCTGGCGGCCATCGTGCGCCTGGCGGCCGAGGCCCACGATCTGAGCCCGGCGCAGCTCGCCGGCCGTGAAGCGCTGGAGCGCCTGGCCGCCGGCGAGCGCGAGGGTCATCCCCTGCTGACCGGCTGGCGCGCCCGGGTGGTCGGCGCCGCGCTCGTCGATTTCATCGAGGGGCGCACGCGCCTGGTCGCCGACGCCGAGCGCGGGCTGCGCCTGGAGCCGGTCTGAGGCGCCGGGCGCGCCCGGCCGGGCGTGCTAAAATCGCCGCCCGTTCCCGCCTGCCCGAACGAGCCTGCCATGTCCGAAAACCACGATCGCCGAGCGTTTTCCCGCCGTGTCGTCGAGGGCGACGCCCGGGTGCCGAGCCGGGCCATGCTGCGCCCCCTGGGGTTTAGGGACGAGGATTTCGCCAAGCCGCAGATCGGCATCGCCTCGACCTGGAGCCAGGTCACGCCCTGCAATATGCACATCGACCAGCTCGCCCGCGAGGCGGCGGCCGGCGCCGACGCGGCCGGCGGCAAGGCGCTGATCTTCAACACGATCACCATTTCCGACGGCATTTCGATGGGCACCGAGGGGATGAAGTACTCCCTGGTGTCGCGCGAGGTGATCGCCGACTCGGTCGAGACCGTGGTCGGCTGCCAGGGCTTCGACGGCCTGGTCGCCATCGGCGGTTGCGACAAGAACATGCCCGGCTGCATGATCGCCATCGCCCGCCTGAACCGGCCGGCGGTGTTCGTCTACGGCGGCACCATCCAGCCGGGCCGGCTCGGCGAGCGCCGCATCGACATCGTCTCGACCTTCGAGGCGGTCGGCGCCCATGCCGCCGGGCGCATCGACCGCGACGAGCTCAAGGCGATCGAGTGCCACGCCATCCCGGGCCCCGGTTCCTGCGGCGGCATGTACACGGCCAACACCATGGCCTCGGCGATCGAGGCGCTGGGCATGAGCCTGCCCGGTTCCTCGGCCCAGGAGGCGGTGTCGGCCGACAAGCGCGAGGACTGCCGCCGCGCCGGCGCGGCGGTGCTGGCGCTGCTCGAGCGCGGCATCCGGCCGCGCGACATCCTCACCCGCGAGGCGTTCGAGAACGCCATCGCCGTGGTGACGGCGCTGGGCGGCTCGACCAACGCCGTGCTGCACCTCTTGGCCATGGCGCACGCCGCCGAGGTGCCGCTGTCGATCGACGATTTCACCCGCATCGGCGCCAAGGTGCCGGTGCTCGCCGACCTCAAGCCCAGCGGGCGCTATCTGATGTCGGAGCTGATCGCCATCGGCGGCATCCAGCCGCTGATGAAGACCTTGCTCGACGCCGGGTTGCTGCACGGCGACCTGTTTGACCGTCACCGGCCGCACCCTGGCCGAGAATCTCGCCGGGGTGCAGCCCTACCCGCCGGGCCAGGACATCGTCCGCCCGCTCGACGATCCGATCAAGAAAGACGGCCACCTGGTCATCCTCTACGGCAACCTCGCGCCGGAAGGGGCGGTGGCCAAGATTTCGGGCAAGGAGGGCGAGCGCTTCGAGGGCCGCGCGCGCGTCTTCGATTCCGAGGAGGACGCCCTGGCCCGCATCCTCGACGGCAGCGTCGGTCCGGGCGACGTGGTCGTGGTGCGCTACGAGGGCCCCCCGCGGCGGGGCCGGGCATGCGGGAAATGCTCTCGCCGACCTCGGCGGTGATGGGCCCGCGGCCTGGGGCGCGAGGTCGCCCTGATCACCGACGGCCGCTTCTCCGGCGGCAGCCACGGCTTCGTGGTCGGCCACATCAGCCCGGAGGCGGCCGTGGGCGGACCGCTCGCCCTGGTCGAGGACGGCGATCCGATCGTCATCGACGCGCAGGGCACGGCGCATCGACCCTCTTGGTGGACGAGGCGGTGTTGGCCGAGCGCCGCGCCGCCTGGACGCCGCCGCCGCCGCGCTACACCCGCGGCGTGCTGGCCAAGTACGCCAAGCTGGTCAGCTCGGCCTCGCTGGGGGCGGTGACCGACAAAGATCTGTTTTTGACGCGGCGGCACCCGCGCGCGGCCGGCGCCGCGCGCGGGGCTCAGAAGCTCGATTTTCCAGGGTCACGCCGATGATGCGCTGGTCGAGGTCGGCCGGCCGCGTCCCCGTCCAGGTCGCCGAAGAAATCCGCCATGCGCAACTGGCCGATTTCCAGAGACACGTGCCAGTCGCCGGAACAGGCGGGTGCTGGCCCCAAGCCGCAGGTACGGATCCGGTGCCCGAGGCGTCGGCGCTGCCGCTGCGCACCACGCCGGGGTCGAAGACGTAGCGGCATCTCGAAATTGAAGCGGTTCTCCCAGCGCTGCACCCCCGCCGAGAACCACAGCTCGAACAAATCCCAGACGTTGGCGGGCCCGCCCGCGCAGGCCGAACAGGTAACTGTGGCCGGCGTGCTCGGTGCCCACGTCGGCGACGCCGATCAGCTCCTCGCTGCGCACCGCGCCCAGTTCCAGCGCGCCCGCTTCCAGAGACCAGCCCGGGGCGAAGCGCCAGCGCCCCACCAGGCCGTAACCGTTTGTTGTCGCTGAAGCGCACCGAATCGGCGCCGGGGAGTTCCACATCGACGTTGAACAGGTACATCACGCCCAACGACCAGTCCGCGTCCTGCGCGGGCCGCCGGCAAGCGCGGCGCCCAGCCAGGCCAGTGCCCGCGACTCAAAAGGGGCCTTGCGCTCATTCACAGGGGGTTCACCGTGTTCGGACAGGTGCTGATCGTGATCGCCGGGCTGCGCAGCTCCGCCCACAGCACGCTCTCGTCGCTCCAGCGCGGATCGAGTGTGCCGACGTTGCGCCCCGACCAGGGTGAGGGTCACGTCGCAGGCGGTTTCGGCGCCGGCCTCGTCGAGCAGGTCGCCCAGCGGCAGGCTGTACAGGCCCGGATCCGGGTCGTTCTCGTCGCCGATCGGGATGCTGGCGCTCAGCAGCGTGTTGTCGCACAGCGCGGCGAATTCCAGCCGCCGTTGCTCGGCCGTGCCGGCCGGGCTCCAGACCACGTCGACGCTGAGGTTCGGATCGAACAGGAAGGTGCTGGCGTCGGCCGGCGCGTCCACGGTCACCGCCGGCGGCAGCGTCACCGCGCCGCTCTGCGGCGGCAGCGTCGGCTCGGGCACGTCCCCGGTCGGGAACCAGGGCTCGGCGCGGGCGTCGTCGCGCAGGGCCAGGCGGAAGGTCAGGGTTTGGCCCAGCGGCGCCGGGTCGAAGGTGACGCCGTAGCCGACCTGCCCGGCGCTGTTCTGGGTGGGCTCGAGCACGCCGCTCGAGCCGTCCGACAAGATGGCCTCCACGTCCAGCCCGGCCGGGAAGATCTGCACCCCCTCGGGCGTGTAGATCTGGGCGAACAAGGAGGTCACCCAGCGGTCGTTCGGCTGGCCGTTCTCGTCCTCTTCCTCGAGGAAGCGGGTGCCCGCCAGGACGATCACCGTGTTCCTGGCCTCGGGGTCTTCCTGCAGGCCGGTCGGTGCAGGATCGGGTTCGTGGCAGCCGAGCGCGGCGAACAGCGGAAGGAGCGAAACCAGCAGCGCGCGTTTCATCGGGCGGGAAAACCTTGTGCCGGGCGCCGGACGGCGCCGGGCCGCCATTCTAAGCGCGCCCGCGCGCGGCGGTCAAATGCGCCCCACGGGGCTATACTCGCGCCATGAGCGAGGACGAAGCCGCGCTGCGCGCGCGCCTGGCGCAATTGAGAATCGAGCACCGCGACCTGGACGCGGCGATCGACCGCCTGGTGCACGACCCGGCGATGGACCAGCTGCGCCTGACCCGCCTGAAGAAGCGGCGGCTGCTGCTCAAGGACATGATCCGGCGCATCGAGGACCGCCTGATCCCCGACGACATCGCCTGAGGCGGCCGCCGCCGGCGTGTATAATCGGCGCCTTTCCCGCGGTGCCCGATCATGCCTCAGGCGCTCGCCATCCACGATCTGCACAAGGTCTACCCCAACGGCAAGGTGGCCCTGCGGGGCATCAGCCTCGAGGTCGCCGAAGGGGATTTCTACGCCCTGCTGGGGCCGAACGGCGCCGGCAAGTCGACCACCATCGGCATCGTCACCTCGCTGGTGCGCAAGACCGCCGGCCGGGTGGAGGTGTTCGGCCACGACATCGACCGGCAGTTCTCCCAGGCCAAGGCCTGCATCGGGCTGGTGCCGCAGGAGTTCAACTTCAATATTTTCGAGAAGCCCATCGACATCCTGCTCAACCAGGCGGGCTACTACGGCGTCGAGCGGCGGCGGGCCTGCGCCCGCGCCGAGGCGCTGCTCGAGCACCTGGGACTGTGGGACGCCCGCAACCAGCCGGCGCGGTTCCTCTCCGGCGGCATGAAGCGCCGCTTGATCATCGCCCGGGCGCTGGTCCACGACCCGCGCCTGCTCATCCTCGACGAGCCGACCGCCGGCGTGGACATCGAGTTGCGCCGGACCTTGTGGCGTTTCTTGCGCGAGATCAACGCCGCCGGCACCACCATCATCCTCACCACGCATTATCTCGAAGAGGCCGAGACCCTGTGCCGGAACATCGGCATCATCGACCACGGCCGCCTGATCGAGAACACCTCGATGCGCCGCCTGCTCGCCAAGCTGCACGTGGAAACCTTCGTGCTGGATCTGGCCGCGCCGGTCGCGGCGCCGCCGGTGCTGCCGGGCTACACGGTGCGGCGCATCGACGAAACCTGCCTGGAGGTGGACGTGCCCAAGGACAAACCGCTCAACCGCCTGTTCGCCGAGCTCGACGCGGCCGGCATCCAGGTGGTCAGCCTGCGCAACAAGGTCAACCGGCTGGAGGAATTGTTCGTGCGCCTGGTCGGCGAGGGCCGCGCGGCCCTGGCGGAGGCTTGAGCGTGGACGCCCGCCGCCAGTGGATCGCCTTGTGCACGCTGGTCCGCCGCGAGGTGCGGCGCTTCATGCGCATCTGGACCCAGACCCTGCTGCCGCCGGTGATCACCACCACGCTGTACTACCTGATCTTCGGCGCGCTGATCGGTCCGCGCATCGGGCCGATGGGCGGCGTGCCCTACATCCAGTACATCGCGCCGGGCCTGATCATGATGTCGGTGATCACCAACGCCTACTCGAACGTGGTGTCGTCGTTCTACGGCGCCAAGTTCCAGCGCAACATCGACGAGATGCTGGTCTCGCCGATGCCCAACGCGATCATCGTGCTGGGCTTCGTGATCGGCGGCATCGCCCGCGCCCTGTGCGTCGGTGCGGCGGTGACCGTGGTGTCGCTGCTGTTCACCGATCTCACCATCCATCACCTGGCCGTGGTCGTCAGCACCGCCGTGCTCACCGCCGCGCTGTTCTCGTTGGCCGGGCTGGTGAACGCGATCTTCGCCAACAGTTTCGACGACATCAACATCGTTCCGACCTTCGTCCTGACGCCCTTGATCTACCTCGGCGGGGTGTTCTACTCGATCGAGGTGCTGCCGGCGTTCTGGCGCAGCGTGTCGCTGTTCAACCCGATGCTGTACATGGTCAACGTGTTCCGCTACGGCGTGCTCGGCGTGTCGGACGTCCAAGTCGTGGGGGCCTATGCCGTCATGGCGGGCATCACGGCCGTATTGTTCCTGCTCAATCTCTATCTGCTCGAGCGCAGCAGCAGCCTGCGCAGCTAGGAGGCGCGATGAAACGTTACGACGTGTATGCCCTGGGCAATGCGCTGGTGGATCTCGAGTACCGGGTCGAGGCCGAGACCCTGGCCGCCCTCGGCGTGGACAAGGGCGTCATGACGTTGGTCGACGAGGCGCGCCAGGCCGAGCTGATGGCGGCCCTGGCCGGGCGCGAGGTCGGGCGCGGCAGCGGCGGGTCGGCGGCCAACACGGTGACCGCCGTGGCCCAGCTCGGCGGGCGGGCGTTCTACTCCTGCCGGGTGGCGGACGACGAACTCGGGCGCTTCTACGTCCAGGACTTGCTGCACGCCGGGGTCGAGTCCAACGTCCATCCCGCGCGCCACGGCGAGGGCCACACCGGCCGCTGTCTGGTGTTCGTCACGCCCGACGCCGACCGGACCATGAACACCTTCCTCGGGGTGTCCGCGGCCTTCGCCGCCGAGGACGTCGACGAGGCGGCGGTGGCCGCGGCGCGCTGGCTGTACATCGAGGGTTACCTGGTGGCCGGTGAACCGACGCGCGGCGCGGCCGAGTACGCCATGGAACGCGCCCGGTCTTGCGGCACGCCCGTGGCGCTGTCGCTGTCGGACCCGAACATCGTCCGCCACTTCCGGCCGGTGCTCGAGGCCTGGCTGGACGCGGGGGGTCGACCTCGTGTTCTGCCAACGAGGCCGAGGCCCGCGACATGACGGGGGGCGGGCGGACCTGGACGGCGCCGCCGCGCGGCGCTGGCCGAGCCGCGGTGCCCTGCTGCTTGATCACGCTCGGGCCCGCGCGGCGCGTTGATCGCCGCCGGCACGCGCCGCCATCGCGTGCCGGCCCCGCCGGTCGAGGCGGTGGACACGGTCGGGGGCGGGCGATCTGTTCGCCGGCGTGTACCTGTGGGCGATCACCCACGGGCGGGCGCCGGAGGCGGCGGCGCAGCCTGGCGGTGCACGCCGCCTCGGCGCTGGGTGTGCCATTACGGCCCGCGCCTGCCGGCGGCGCGCCTCGCGGCGGCCGTCGCCGCCGCCGAGCGCTGAAGCGCGGGCTGGCAAGCGCCCCCGCCGCCGCTACAATAGCCGCCCCGGCACACGGAGTCCGCCGATGAGCGAGGCCGAGCGCGAAACGACCGACGGCCCGGTCAACTTCATCGAACAGATCGTCCGCGAGGATCTGGCCTGCGGGCGCATCGAGCGCGTCGTCACGCGCTTTCCGCCGGAGCCCAACGGCTATCTGCACATCGGCCACGCCCAAGTCGATCTGCCTGAATTTCGGCCTGGCCGAAAAGTACGGCGGCATCTGCCGGCCTGCGTTTCGACGACACCAACCCGGAGACCGAGGAGCAGCGTTTCGTCGAGGCCATCCAGGAAGACGTGCGCTGGCTGGGGTTCCAGTGGGAAGGCGAGCCGCGCTACGCCTCGGATTACTTCGAGCAGCTCTACGAGTGGGCGCTCTACCTGATCCGCGCCGGCAAGGCCTACGTGTGCCAGCTCAGTCCCGAGGAGGCGCGGGCCTTCCGCGGCACGCTCACCGAGCCGGGGCGCGACAGCCCCTACCGCAACCGCAGCGTCGAGGAAAAACCTGGCGCTGTTCGAGCGCATGCGCCGCGGCGAGTTCGAGCCCGGCGAGGCCGTGTTTGCGCCGCCAAGATCGCACATGGCCCTCGCCGAATATGAACCTGCGCGACCCGGTTGATCTACCGGGTGCGCAAGGCGCGCCACCATCGCACCGGCGACCGCTGGTGCATCTATCCGTCCTACGACTTCGCGCACGGCCAGAGCGACGCCATCGAGGGCGTCACCCATTCGCTGTGCACGCTGGAGTTCGAGGACCACCGCCCCCTGTACGACTGGTTCCTGGACAACCTGCCGGTGCCGTCGCGCCCGCGTCAATACGAGTTCGCGCGGCTGAATTTGAACTACACGGTCACGAGCAAGCGCAAGCTCAAGCGCCTGGTCGAGGAAGGGCACGTCACAGGCTGGGACGATCCGCGCATGCCGACCCTGGCCGGCCTGCGCCGGCGCGGGCGTGCCGCCCGAGGCGATCCGCGCCTTCTGCGCTCGGCTGGGCGTGACCCGGGCCGAAGGGGTGGTGGACGTGTCGATGCTGGAGCACGCCATCCGCGAACACCTCGAACCGCGCGCCCCGCGCCGCATGTGCGTGCTCGACCCGATCAAGCTGGTGCTCACCAATTACCCCGCCGGCCGGCGCGAGACCTTGACCGCGCCCGGCCACCCCAAGCGGGACGATCTGCCACCGCGGCCCCTGCCCTTCGGTCGCGAGCTGTACATCGACCGCGCCGATTTCCTCGAAGCGCCGCCCAAGGGTTACAAGCGCCTGTCGCCCGGCGCGCGCGTGCGCCTGCGCTACGGCTACGTCATCGAGGCCGAGGACTGCGTCAAGGACGAGGCCGGGCGCATCGTCGAGGTCCGGGCCCGTTACCTGCCCGAGACCCTCGGCGCGGAGCCGTCCGACGGCGGCCGGCCGCGCGGGGTGATCCACTGGGTCAGCGCGGCCGAGCACGTCGAGTGCGAGGTGCGCCTTTACGACCGCCTGTTCAAGGACCCCTTCCCGGGCGGCGACGGCCGCGATTTCATCGAGTCGCTCAACCCGGACAGCCTGGTGGTGCGCCGCGGCTGCAAGGGCGAGCCGGCGCTCGCCGAGGCGACGGCGGCCGACCGCTTCCAGTTCGAACGCGAGGGCTATTTCTGCCTCGATCCGGCCGCCGGCGGGCCGGGCCGGCTGGTGTTCAACCGGGTCATCGCGCTGCGGGACGGTTGGGCCAAGCAGGCGCGGCGCGGCTGAGGACGGGGCCGTGGACGACTTTTTCACCGCGCCGGCGTCCTTGCTGGCGACCGTCGTCGCGCTCGCGGCGGCGGCCCAGTGGCTGGCCTTCAAGACCCGCCTGCCGGCGATCCTCTACCTCTTGCTGATCGGTCTCGCCGCCGGTCCGCTCACCGGCTGGCTCGAGCCGGACGCCTTGCTCGGCCCCTTGCTGCTGCCCGTCGTCTCCCTGGCCGTGGCGGTGATCCTCTTCGAGGGGGCCCTGACCCTGCACTTCGCCGAGCTGCGCGACATCGGGCCGGTCGTGCGCAACCTGGTCGGCCCCGGCGCCCTGCTCAACGGTCTGGTCACCGCCGCCGCCGCCCATGTCTTCGTCGGGCTGGCCTGGCCGGTGTCCCTGCTTTTCGGTGCGCTGATGATCGTCACCGGGCCGACGGTGATCATGCCCATGCTGCGCACCGTGCGGCCGACGCCGGCGGTGGCGCGGGTGTTGCGTTGGGAAGGCATCGTCATCGATCCCTTGGGCGCCCTGTTCGCCCTGCTGGTGTTCGAGTGGCTGCTCGCCCAGCACAGCGGCGGCGCCTGGTTGCGGGTCGCCGGCACCTTCCTGCAGAGCGTCGCCGCCGGCGCCGGGTTCGGGCTGGCCGCCGGCCTGTTGCTCGGCCAGGCGTTGCGGCGCGGCTGGATCCCCGAGTTCCTGCACAACTTCGCCGCGTTGGCCGCCGTCGTCCTGGTCTTCACCCTGGCCGACCATTTCGCCCACGAATCGGGGCTGCTCGCCGTCACCGTCATGGGCATGGCGCTGGCCAACATGCCCGACATCTACCTGCGGCCGATCCTCGAGTTCAAGGAACAGCTGACGGTGATGCTGGTCTCCTTCCTGTTCATCGTGCTGGCCGCCCGCGTCGATCTCGGCGCGCTGCGGGCGCTGGGTTGGGGGGCGCTGGGCGTGCTGCTCGCGATGCAGTTCCTGGCGCGGCCGTTGAAGGTCTTCGTGTCGACCATCGGCTCCAGCCTGAGCTGGCGCGAGCGCGTCCTCCTCGCCTGGATCGGGCCGCGCGGCATCGTCGCGGCCGCCGTCTCGGCGGTGTTCGCCATCGCCCTGCAGGAACAGGGGGTGGCCGGGGCCGAGGCGCTCGTGCCCCTCGCCTTCGTCGTCATCATCGGCACGGTGCTGGTGCAGGGCCTGACCGCGCGGCCCTTCGCCCGCCTGCTTGGCGTGACCCGTCCGGAGCCCGGCGGCGCCCTGATCGTCGGCGCCAACCCGGTGGCGCGCACCATCGGCGCGGCGCTCAAACAGGCCGGGGTGCCGGTGGTGCTGGCCGACGGCTACTGGGAAAACATCCGCGCCGCGCGCGAGCAGGGGCTGTCCGTCTACTACGGCAACGTGCTGTCCGAGCACGCCGCCTTGCAGCTCGACCTGGCCGCGTTCGACAGCCTGCTGGGCCTCTCCCACTACGACGAGCGCAACCTCGCCGCCGTGCTGCACTTCCGCGACGTGTTCGGGCGCGACAAGGTCTATTTGCTCGCCACCCGCGACGAGCGCCGCGGCCGCGCCGTGCAACGTTTCACGCCGCGCGAGGTCGGCCGCATCCTGTTCGGCGAGGACGTCACCTACGGCGTGCTGGCCGGCCTGATCGCCCGCGGGGCGGTGGTCAAGAAGACGCGCCTGACCGAAGCCTTCGATTTTTCCGACTGGCGCGCGCATTACGAGGGGCGGCAGACCGTCGCCCTCTTCGCCCAGGATCCGGCCGGCCGCCTGCACTGGTTCTGCGCCGACAAGCCGCCCGCGCCGGCGGCCGGCTGGACGGTGTTCGCCCTCAGCGAAGCCGAGCGCCCCGAGGCCGGCACGGCTTGACGCGCGGCGTGCACCGCGTATGCTTGCGCCGCCCCGCCGGCCGGCGGGGCGTTCTCGGCTCACGGCAACACGGGAGTGTCGAAACATGGGCAAAGGTGATCTGCGCAGCCGCCGCGGCAAGATCTGGCGCGGCACTTACGGCAAAACCCGTCCGCACAAGCCCAAGGACCGCAAGGAGACGAGCGGGCAGACCGGGCGCGGCTGAACGCGGCGCCGCCCGCCTTGGACATCGCGCTGCTCAAGACCTTCCTGGCGGTCCACCGCGAGCGGCATTTCGGCCGGGCCGCGCGCGCCCTGCATCTCACCCAATCCACCGTCAGCGCGCGCATCGCCCTGCTCGAGCAGCGCCTGGGCGTGCGGCTGTTCGAGCGCGACCGCCACAACATCCGTCTGACACCGGCCGGGGAGCGCTTCCTGCCGCACGTCGAGGCCCTGCTGGCGAACTGGCAGCAGGCCCAGCGCGCCGTCGGCGCCCCCGCCGCCGAAGCCGGCGGCCTGCGCGTCGCGGTCGCCCTGGGCGTGTGGCCCTTGCTCGAGGGGGCTCTGCCGGCCGCACTGGCGGCCGCGCCCGAGGTCGAGCTGTGGGTCGAAGAGGCCCAGAACCTGGCGCGCCGTCTCGAAGGCGGGGAACTGGACCTGCTGATCGGCGGCCTGCCCCCCGCCGAGCCGGGCGCCGTCTACGCCCGCGTGCTCGGTGAATGGCGCTGGCGCTTGGGCGGCACCCCGTCGGTCTCGCCCGCCGCCGACTACGTATTGCTCGACTGGGGGCCCGCTTTTCTCGCCGCGCATCGTGCCCGGCCGTCACCCGGGCCGGTGCGCCGCCGCCTGCCCGCCGTGCTCGCCGCCGCCTGGCTCGCCCGGCACGGCGGGGCGGCCTATTGGCCCGACGGGCTCGCGCCCCCGCACCCCGAGTGGCGGCCGCTGCCGGACGCCGCCCCCGTGCAGGCGCCGCTGTGGGCGCTGTGGCGGCCGGACGCGGCGCGCGCGCCGCGGGTCGAGCGGCTGCTGGAGCGCTTGGCTGCGCCCGCTTCGATCGCCGTCGCCGATGGCTTCGATCGGTAAATTTCGTTTTACAGCCGACCGTCGATCGATATAAAGCCCGTCCATCGACCCCCTCGATGACGGAGTGCCGTTCATGCTCGAAGACGAGGACTTCGACGCGTTCGACGCCCAGGACGACGGCGACTGGTCGGCCGGTCCCTTGCGCGCCCTGGCCGAAGGCGAAGATTTGTCCAAGATCGTCCAGGACTGGGTGGAAGCGGCCGCGGACCGCCGCCAGTCGCGGCTGAAGGTCCGCCAGGACGTGGCCCGGCTCAAGGCGCAGGC
This sequence comes from Gammaproteobacteria bacterium, assembly GCA_026004975.1. Classification (GTDB taxonomy): domain Bacteria; phylum Pseudomonadota; class Gammaproteobacteria; order HTCC5015; family HTCC5015; genus BPKE01. The sequence goes on along the minus strand of BPKE01000001.1, from coordinate 844,534 downwards.
GGCCTATCGCCGGCGCTTGATCGAATTGATGGCCGACCAGAAACGGCTCGAGCAGGATCTCGAGGACGCTTTCGATTTCGACTGAGCCCGGCGCCGGCGCGCGGGCGAAGAAAAACGGCGACGATCGAACCGATCGTCGCCGTTTCGTTGTGACGGCGCCGCGCCGCCGGCTTACTCGGCCGGCTCCTCCGCGGCCTCGTCGCCGCTCGCCTCGAAGCCGAGGCGGGCCATGCACTCCGAAAACACTTCGTTGTAATCGCGCTCTGGCTGGTTCATCGCTTCCTCGGCGCAGCTCTGTTCGGCTTCGTAATAGGCCTCGCTGTCGTCCGCGCCTTCCTGCCCCCAGGCGAGGGCGGCGGCCAGCAACAGGGCCGTTGCGACAGGGATCTTCTTCATCTTTGCGGTCCTCGTGGAACGGATGTCGCCCAGCAGCGGGCGGCCGATTCTCGACCGGCCGCGGCCGGCGCGTCAATCGGGGCGACCCCGCGCCAGCGATGAAATTTTCCGTTCGTTCTGATCGTTCCGGTCGATCGGCGCCAAGCCGTCCAGCGGCCGCAGGCGCGGCTTGTGGCGGAGCATGTCGCGCGTGAGCCGGGTGTACCAGTGTTGCGCGACGCGCCGCGGGCCGAAATCCAGCGGCTTGCGGTAGAAATTGGCGATGTAGAGGATTTCGTCGACGTAGCGCACGTGCCGCCCGGCGAGCTCCAATATCGGGTAGGTCATCGCCTTGTCCGCGCAGCGGCGCACGAAGCGCCCGCAAGGCGAAACCAGCGCGGCCGGATCGATCTGCCGCCAGTGCCACCATTGTCTGAAACGGCCGTGGGCCAGCGCCCGGCGCAGCGCCGCCCGCCACTCGGTGGCCGTGACCGTGAAATAAGACGGCGGGATCCGCCGGAACAAGGCGGCGCGGAAGGTTTTCAGATGCGAGGCCCGCCAGCGCACCTGCCGCCAGGCGTTGAACCGCACCGCCCAGGCGGGGTAAGGCCGGCACATCGGATCTCGGCGGCCGTCCAGCCCCGCGTAGCTTCCGTAGGTCATCCAGCAGTCCGGGTCGCGATAGTGCGCCAGCAGGCGGTCGAAGACGCGATCGTGCGCCAGCCAGTCGTCGCCGTCGAGCAGCACCACCACCGCTTCGTCCGGCGGTTGGGCGAGCTGGAAGATGGTGTAGACGTTGCCCAGGTGGTAGAGCTTCCGGTCGTGCCGGACAATCCGGAAGCGCGGATCGCCGTCCGCCGCCCGCCGCGCCGCCTCGACGCTGTCGTCGCTGGAGCGGTCGTCGCCGATCAGGCAGCGGAAACGGCCGTGGCGCTGCGCTTGCAGGGAGGCGATGGTCCGCCCGATCCAGGCGGACATGTTGTACATCGGTGTGAACACCCAGAATTCCATGGTCCGGCGGGGTCGCTACGCCCAAAAAAATCCATGATAGCCGCCCGCCGCGCCCTGTCAATCGCGGCCGCGGGGCGGCACGAACAGCTCGACCTCGCCGCCGACTTCCACTTCCATGAGATTGCGCAGATAGCGTTTCTCTTCTGCGGCCACTTCGCTGACTTTCTCTTTCAGGTGCTTGACGCGCGCCACCCCGCTGGCCGGGTGGAACTGCACCTTGATCGGATAGGGGCGCCCGAGGCACTCGGCGGCGACCCCGTAACCTTCCTCCTGCATGTAGCGGCGGATGAAGCGCACGTTGTCGGCGCCCACCGAGGTGAAGGCGCCGAGGATGTCGCCGCCGCCGAACAGCTTGAACTCCAGGTGGTTGCGCCGGCCGCCCTTCTGCAGCACGGCGTTGATCAGGTATTCCATGGCGTGGCTGCCGTAGCGGGCCGCGGTGTTGACGTCGGTCAACTCCCAGAGGCTGTTGTCGCGCAGGGAGACGGTCGGCAGCATGAAATGGTTCATGCCGCCCACCCCGCGCTCACGGTCGCGCACGCACACGGCGATGCAGGAACCGAGCACGGTGCTGATCACCTCGTCGCCGTCGGTGACGTAGACCTCGCCCATGCGGATGGACACCAGCGGCCGGCCGCTGGCCGGATCGAGACGCGGCTTCCGGGCGGGCGGTTTCTCGGCCGGTTCGTTCATGGCGCAACCCTCAGTACAACTTGCGGTAGATCGCCGGTGCGACCCGCGCGTACAGATTGCAGGTGGAAAACAAGCTCTCGCTCTGGCCGAGGAACAAGTAGTCGCCCTCGTCCTGGGTGTCGGCGAGCCGCTCCATCAGCGCCCGCTGGGTGTCTTTGTGGAAATAGATGCAGACGTTCCGGCAGAACAGGTAGTGCACGGGCCGCTTCACCGACCAGTCGCGGATCAGGTTCAGGCGGCGGAAGGTGACGCGCTCGCGCAGCTCCGGGCGCACCTTGACGAAGCCGCGGTAGGGTCCCGTGCCGCGCAGGAACGCGCCGCGCAGGTCGTACTGGCCCGCCAGCGGCGCGACCACCTCCTCGGGGTAGATGCCGGCCTCGGCCACCGCCAGCGCCTCGCTGTCGATGTCGGTGGCGAGGATTTTCACCTTGGCGCGGTTCTCCGGCCGCAGCACCCGGTTGACGACCCAGGCGATGGTGTAGGGCTCTTCCCCCGTGCTGCAGCCGGCCGACCAGATGCGGATCTCGCCGTCGAACCCGCCCTGGGCCTGGCGCTCCGCAAGCCGCTCGGCCAGGAACTCGAACTGGTGGTCGTGGCGGAAGAACGCCGTGGTGTTGGTGGTGATGGCGTTCGCCAGGTGCTCGAGTTCGCTGCCGTCGTCGTTCTGCAATAGGCGCCGGTATTCCCGGAAGCTTTTCAGGCCCAGTTGCTTGAGCCGACGCGACAGCCGCGTCTGCACCAGGAAGCGCTTGCTGTGGTCGAGGTAGATCCCGGTGTGTTCGTGGACGAGCTGCTTGATGACGAGAAAATCGGCTTCGGTGAACGCGTAGAGCTCGAGGCCCCCGCTCGCGAACCCCTCCGGCCGTCCGCTGATGTCCATATCGATGGGGCGGGGTCAGTCGCCGTCCTCGAAGGACTCGAACACCTCGTCCATGTCCTGCCCGGACATGAGGGCGTGGAAGATGCTCTTCTGCTGTTCGACCGAGTACTTGGTCTTGATCTTGCGCCGCAGGATGATCCATTCCTCGGGGATGTTCTGCTTGTCCGGATCGTCGATCAGATCGGCGAGCACCGCCAGGCTCTCGCGCACGTGGCCGAGGCGCTGGCTGAGGCGGTCGTAGAACTGCATGCCGATGATCACCTTGTGGATCGCCTCGCGGGCCGCCGCACAGCAGGCGCGGGCGCGCTGCGGATCCGGGTCGTCGTCGGCGAGCGCTTCGTACAGCCTGTCGAGTGTCTCGGCCAGCACATCGAAGCTGTCCACCAGCAGGTTCATCGACTCGTTGCCCTCGGACAGCGACAGGTCGATCTGGTGGGCGGACAGGTCGAGCATGTGGAGCGTCTCGGTCCACTGCACCTTGAACGGGCCGGGGAAGCGCAGTGGATCCTGCGCCGCGCCGTTGTGTTTCTTTTCGTCCATGCTCAGCTCTCCGTGTCCAGTTTCAGGGCGTCGGCCAGGCCGCAGCGCGCCGCCGCCTCGCGCAGCGCCGCCGAAGGGCGGCGCCACTCGGCGCGGCCGCCGCGGGCGTCCACCGCGCGCAGGAAGGCGGCGAGCAGCTGCAGCCCGGCGCCGTCGATGCGCTCGACGGCCGCGCCGTCCAGGGTGATCCGCTCGCGGTCCAGGCGCTTGGTCAGTTCTTCCTTGAAGGCGCGCACCTCGCCGATTTTCAGCGTGGCGGGCAGGCGGACGCGGGCGCTGCGGGCGCGGGCCATCTCAGGACGCCCCGGCGGCCTGCACCGCCTTCTTGGCCTGCTCGCGCACTTCGCGCGAGACGAGCTTGTCCACGTTCATCACGATGATCATCTTGTCTTCCAGGTTGGCGATCGCCTCGATGAAATCGGTCTCGACGCTGCAGCCGAGTTCCGGCGGCGGGTTCATGGTTTTCTCGGACAGGTCGTAGACCTCGGAGACGGCGTCCACCACGAGGCCGACGGTGCGTTCCTGGTCGTCCTCGCCGCGGGTCTTGACCACGATCACCACCGTCATCGCATCGTAGCGTGCTTCGGGCAGGCCGAAGCGCAGCCGCAGGTCGATGATCGGGACGATGATGCCGCGCAGGTTGATGACGCCGAGGATGTAGTCCGGCGTGTTGGGGATCGCCGTGGCGCCGTTCCAGCCCTTGATCTCCTGTACGCGCAGGATGTCGATGCCGTACTCCTCCTGGCCCAGGAAAAAGGTCAGGAACTGGTTGCGGCGGCGGCCGTGCTGGTCGGGTTGGAGCAGTTCGTCGAGCATGGCGTGCGCCTCCGGGTTCAGGCGGCGCCCAGGCGCGGCGTGCGCGCGCGGGCCTGCCACAGGCCGATGATGCCGGGGATGTCGAGGATCAAGGCGACGCGGCCGGAGCCGAGGATGGTCGCGCCGGAGATGCCCTCGACGTTGCGGAAATTGCTCTTGAGGCTTTTGATGACGACCTGCTGCTGGTCGAGCAGTTCGTCCACCCAGATGCCGTAGCGCTGGCGCTCGGCGTCCACGACGATCAGCAGGCCGTCCTCCAGGCGCCGGGCGCGCGGGGCGACGCCGAACACCTCGCCCAGGGCGACGATGGGGATGTTCTGATCGCGCACGCGGTAGAGGCGGCGGCCGCCGGGCAGGGTGTTGACCGCCTTGGGGTCGATGCACAGGGTTTCGATGATGGCGTTCAGCGGCATGATGTAGATCTCTCCGCCGACCCGCAGCAACTGGCCGTCGAGGATCGCCAGGGTCAGCGGCAGGCGGATGAACACCGTGGTGCCGCGGCCCGGCTCGGATTCCAGCCAGACGTCGCCGCCGAGCTCGTTGATGTTGCGCTTGACCACGTCCATGCCGACACCGCGGCCCGAAAGGTCCGTCACGGTCTCGGCCGTCGACAAGCCGGGATGGAAGACGAGGTTGTTGATTTGCTGCGGCGGCAGCACTTCCTCGGGCGCGATCAGGCCGCGTTCGACGGCCTTGCGGCGGATCTTGTCGGTATCGAGGCCACGGCCGTCGTCGCTGACCTCGATGACGATGTGGCCGCCCTCGTGGTAGGCGTTGAGCGCCAGCGTGCCCTGTTCGGGTTTGCCGGCCCGGCGCCGTTCCTCGGGCATCTCCAGGCCGTGATCCATGGCGTTGCGCACCAGGTGCACCAGCGGATCGCTGATGTGTTCCAGGACCGTCTTGTCCAGCTCGGTGTCCTCGCCGCTGACCACCAGGCGCACCTGCTTGCCGAGCTTCACCGACAAGTCGTGCACCAGCCGCGGGAAGCGGTTGAAGCAGAAGCGGATCGGCAGCATGCGGATCTTCAGCACGGTTTCCTGGAGCTGGTGGGTGTTGCGCATCAACTGGGCCAGGCCGTCGCGCAGCCGCTCCAGGCTGCGCTCGGACAGGTCGCCGCCGAAGGCGTTGAGCATCGACTGGGTGATGACCAGTTCGCCCACCAGGTTGATCAACGCGTCGATCTTGTCCAGGCTGACGCGGATCGATTCGGTGCCGCCGCCTCCACCGCCGCCGGCGGGCGGCAGCGGGCAATGGGCGCCCTGGGTCTCGGTCCTGCCCGCCGAGCGTCCCCCGCCGTCGTCCGCCGGCAGGGGTTCGAGCTCCAGGCGGCACTCGTCGAGCACCCAGGCGAAGACCTCCTTGATCTCCTCGGCCTCCACGGGGGCGGCGAGTTCCAACGTCCAGGACAGGTGCAGCTCGGTGGGGTCGAGTGCTTCGAAGTCCGGCAGGCGGTCGAGCTCGGCGCGGGCGGTGAGCGGGCCGAGTTCGGCGAGTTCGCGGAACAGCCGCAAGGGGTCGTTGCCGCGCCCGATCAGGGTGGGTTCCGGGACGAAGCGGATCCGCCAGCCGGCGACCGCCTGGGCCGGCGCGGGCGTCGCCGCATCGTGCCCGGCGGTGGCCCCGTCCTCCAAGGCCGCCTGCAGGCGCCGGCGCACGGCCTCCACCTGGTCGGCATCGAAGGCTTCCCCGCCGCGTGCCGCGCGGACCATCGCCCGCGTGCAATCGACGCTGGCCAGCAAAAGCTCGATCAGCTCGGCGCTCATCGTCCGCCGGCCGGCGCGAACCTCGTCGAGCAGGGTTTCGGCGTGGTGGATGAAATCGGAGATGTGTTGCAGGCCGAAGGCGCCCCCGCCGCCCTTGATCGAGTGGGCGGCGCGGAACACGGCGTCGATCACGTCGCGCGGCACGGCGCCGGGCTGCATGGCGAGCAGCTCCTGCTCCATCAGGTCCAGCCCTTCGAGGCTTTCCTCGAAGAAGCTCTCCAGCACCTCGCGCAGATCCACGTCCGCCCCCGCGTCAGTCGAGCACCTTGGCGACCACTTCCAGCAGCTTTTCCGGGTTGAAGGGCTTGACCAGCCAGCCGGTCGCGCCGGCGGCCTTGCCTTCCAGCTTCTTGTTGGCGCCGGACTCCGTGGTCAGCACCAGGATCGGCACGTGCTCGTAGCCGGGCAAGGCCCGCAGCGCCTTGACCAGGGAAATGCCGTCCATCGTCGGCATGTTGATGTCGGTGAGCACCAGGTCCGCCTTCTCCGCCTTGGCCAGCTCCAAGCCCTGTTCGCCGTTCTCGGCGGTCAGCACCCGGTGGCCGGCTTCCTTCAGCGTGAAGGACACCATCTTGCGCATGGACGGCGAATCGTCCACAGCCAGTATCGTTGCCATGTCTCGACTCCTTGACTCGCAGGACCAGGAGGCGCCGCGGCCGGCCGCGGCGCGCTCAAACTCGGTCCAAGTTATCGGCGGGCGCCCGGAAAGTTGAAGGCGCCGCCCGCGGCGCCTCAAGCTCCGGGGCCGGGTGCCGTTAACTGGACTGCTTACAAACCGGCCCCGGCGGCCGTGACGCGAGGACGCGGACCATGAGACCCGGTCTGATGCAGCTCGACAACCTCACCATCGTCCAGAAGCTGATGGTGATGACCGTCGCCATCCTGGCCCTGAGCGGTTCGGTGATCTTTTATATCGTCACCGAAATCCGCCAGAGCGACGCGGTGATCAACGGCGTCATCGCCGAACAGGAGGCGGTGCTCGAGCACCTCTCCAAGCTCGAGCGCGCCCAGAAGCTGTTCGACGATTACTACAGCTGGCTCACCCACATGACCCTGAGCTGGCGCGCCGAATCCGAGGAAGAAGCCAACGCCGTGCGCCGCAAGCTCGAGGCGCTGCTGGCCGAATTGCAGCCGGTCGAGCCCGAGCTCGTCGCCTTCGTCCAGGGCAAGCTCACGCCCCTGCACCAGGCCATGGTCGAGGCCCTGGACTGGTACATCGACAACAACCGCGCCGAGGGCAACAAGTCGCTGGCGGTCGGCTCGCAGATCGCCAACGACATCGACGCCGCCATCGCCCGCCGCGTCGACGAGGTCGGCGTGGAACTGAAAAAAGCCACCGACGCCCTGGTCGCCAACAATTCCGAGCTGCTCAATGACGCCATACTCGGCCTGATCATGGCCCTGGTCTTCGGCGGCGCGCTGGCGCTGTTCATGTCGCGCTCGATCGCCCGCCCGATCGGCGCCGACCCGGCCGAGGTCCGCAAGGTCGCCGAGGCCATCGCCCAGGGCAATCTGCTCGTCGAGTTGGACACCAAGGGCCGCGAGCCCACCGGCGTGTTCGCCGCCATGGTGACCATGAAGCGCAAGCTCACCGAGGTCATCGCCATGGTCCAGGACGTCGCCGCCCAGGTGCGCCGCGGCGCCACCGAGATCCTGCAGGCCAACATGAGCCTGAACAAACGCGCCGAGGAGCAGGCCAGCGCGCTCGAGCGCACCGCCGCCAGCATGGAAGAGATGACCACCACCGTGAAGCAGAACGCCAACAACGCGCGGCGCGCCGACGAGCTCGTCAAGGAGGCCCGCGCCGAAGCCGAGCGCGGCGGCCTGGTCGTCAAGGACGCCGTCGCCGCCATGGTCGAGATCAGCAAGGCCAGCGGCCGCATCGCCGACATCATCGGCGTCATCGACGACATCGCCTTCCAGACCAACCTGCTCGCCTTGAACGCCTCGGTCGAGGCCGCCCGCGCCGGCGAGCAGGGGCGCGGTTTCGCCGTCGTCGCCAGCGAGGTGCGCGCGCTGGCCGGCCGTTCCGCCTCGGCGGCCAAGGAGATCAAGGCGCTCATCGAGGACAGCGTGAACAAGGTCGAGGGCGGTTCCCGCCTGGTCAACGAAACCGGTCAGGCCTTGGAGCGCATCGTCGCCTCGGTCAGCAAGATGGCCGAGATCGTCGGCCAGATCTCGGTCGCCAGCCAGGAACAGGCCTCCGGCATCGAACAGGTCAACCAGGCGGTGATGCGCATGGAGGACATGACCCAGCAGAACGCCGCCCTGGTGGAGGAAATCACCGCCGCCTGCATGGCGCTCGGGGACAAGGCCGCGGCGCTCGAGAAGGCGATTTCCTTCTTCCGCATCTCCGAGTCCGAGCGCGCCGAGGGCGACGGGGGAGACGGCCGCGACGGCCTGCGCGGTCTTGCCGAGTCGGCCGGCCGCGGCCTCGAGGCCGCCGGCCGCCCGGACCGCCGGCGCAACGGCGCGCGCCCGCCGGTCCCGCCGCCGTCGGCGGCGAGCAGCCAGGAGCTCTGGGAAGAATTCTGAGCGCCGGCGGCGGCGCGGCAGCGCGCCGCCGTTCGCGGTCCTTTCGTCCCCGGAAGGCGCGGCGGCACACGCGCGCCGCGCATCCGACACCGCCTTCCCGGCAACCGTTTCCTTCGCCGGCGCCCGGCGGGCCGTGAGGCCGGTCCGCCCGCCGGCGTCCGCCCGCGGGGGCCGGGCGGCAAGGTCAGCTGGGCTCGATCGGGTGCCCGCCGATCAGGACGTGGCGGATGCGGCCGGGCAGGCTCCAGCCGGCGAAGGGGCTGTGCCGGCTGCGGCTGCGGAAGCGTTCGGGTTCGACGGTGGATCGGCTCCGGTCGTCGACGAGGATCAGGTCGGCCGGCGCGCCCGGCGCGAGGCGGCCGGCGGGCAGGCCGAGGATGCGCGCGGGTGCGGCGGTGAGGGCGCCGAGCAGGCGGGCGGCCGGTTGCTGCAGTTCTTCGGCCAGGGCGAGGCTGAGCCCCAGCAGGGTGTCCAGGCCGGACAGCCCCGGCCGGGCCTCGGGCAGGGGTTCGCGCTTGGCGTCGTCGTCCAGGGGATGGTGGTCGGAGCAGAGCGCGTCGAGGGTGCCGTCGACGAGCCCCCGGCGCAGGGCATCGCGGTCGGCGCGGCCGCGCAGCGGCGGCGACACCAGGGCGCGGCTGTCGTAGCCGCCGAGGGCGTCCTCGGTGAGCCAGAGGTGGTGGACGGCGGTGTCGGCGGTGACGGGCAGGCCGCGGTCCTTGGCACGGGCGACGAGCTCGAGGCCGGCGGCGGAGCTGATGCGGCCCAAGTGCAGGCGCAGGCCCAGCGGTTCGGCCAGAGCCAGCACCTGGGCGATGGCGACGGTTTCGGCCGCGACCGGGATGCCGGGCAGGCCCAGGCGGGTGGCGACGAGGCCTTCGTGGGCGACGCCGCCGGCGGCGAGTTGGTGGTGCTGGGGGACGACGTGGACCGTCAGGTCGAAGGTGGCGGCGTATTCCAGGGCGTGCCGCAGCACGGCCAGGTCGGGCACGGGGGCGAGGCCGTGGCCAACGCCGCCGCAGCCGGCTTCGCGCAGGGCGCCCAGCTCCCCGAGCCGCTCGCCGGCCAGGGCGTGGGTGAGGGCGCCGATCGGGACCACCCGGGCGCCGCCGGCCTCGGCCGCGCGGTCGCGCAGTTGCCGGACGGCGCCGGCCTGGTCGAGGACCGGCGGACCTTCCGGGGGAATGGCCACGGTGGTGATGCCGCAGCGGGCGGCGGCACGCAGTTCGGCGCCGAAGGCGGTGCCCTCGTCTGGGGCGGGCAGGCGGGCGCTGAGGTCGATGAGACCGGGGCAGAGCAGCGCGCCGCCGGCGTCCAGGCGCCGGGTGGGCCGGAAGCCGGCCGGGGCCGGGCCGACGGCGAGGATGCGGCCGTCGGCGATGTGCAGCTCACCGGGCTCGACGCGCGCGCGTTCGGGGTCGAGCAAGCGGGCGTTGACGATGCTGAGGGTGTTCATCGGCGGTCGGGGGCTTGCAGGGTGGCCATGACGGCCATGCGCACGGCGATGCCGGTGGTCACTTGTTCGAGGATCAGGGAATGGGGGCCGTCGGCGACGCGCGAGTCGATTTCGACCCCGCGGTTGATCGGGCCGGGGTGCATGACGAGCACGTCGGGCTTGGCGCGGGCGAGGCGCTCGGGGGTGAGGCCCCAGTGGCGGAAGTATTCGCGTTCGCTGGGCAACAGGGCGCCGGCCATGCGTTCCTTCTGCAGGCGCAGGGCGATGACGACGTCGGCGTCGGCCAGGGCGCGGTCGAGATCGGTGTGGACCTCGACGCCCCAGTCCTCGAGGCCGACGGGCAGCAGGGTGCGTGGCGCGCAGACGCGCAGCCGGCCGGCGCCGAGCCGGCGCAGGGCGTGCAGCTCGGAGCGGGCGACGCGCGAGTGCAGGATGTCGCCGACCAGGGTGACGGTGAGGGCGCCGAAATCCGGCTTGTGGCGGCGGATGGTGCAGACGTCGAGCAGCGCCTGGGTCGGGTGGGCGTGGCGGCCGTCGCCGGCGTTGATGACGCTGACCCCGTCGGCGACATGGGCGGCGAGCAGATGGGCGGCGCCGCTGTGGCGATGGCGCAGGACGAAGATGTCGCAGTTCATCGCCTGCAGGTTGTGCACCGTGTCGAGCAGGGATTCGCCCTTGACGGTGGCCGAATGGCCGATGTTCAGGTTGATGACGTCGGCCGACAGGCGCTTGGCGGCGATTTCGAAGGTGGTGCGGGTTCGGGTGGAGGCCTCGAAGAACAGGTTGGCGACGGTCTTGCCGGCCGAGCAGGTCGGTCTTGACCAGGCTCTTGCGGTCCGGACCGAGGAAGGTTTCGGCGCGGTCGAGCAGGTCGAGCAGTTGCGTGCGGCCGAGGCCGTCGATGTCGAGAAAGTGGCGCAGCCGTCCGTCGGGACCGGTTTGCAGGGCGTTGTCGGGCGGCGGCGCGGCGTCCATGGCCGCGCATTATAGGTCAAGGTGCGGGGCTTTTCGCCGGCCGTTCGCGCAACCAGGATTCGAGCACCAAGGCGGCGGCGATCGGGTCGAGATCGCCCTTGCGGCCGCGGCGGCGCAGGCCGCGGGCGCGCTGCGCGCGGTGCAGGTCGCGGGCGGCGGTGGAACTGTGGCGTTCGTCGTGCAGCTCCACCGGCAGGGCGTAGCGTTCGCCGAGCCGGCGGGCGAAGCGGCGGGCGGCCTCGGCCAGCTCGGTGTCTTCGCCCCCCGGGCCGAGGGGCAGGCCGACGACCAGGCGTGCCGGGCGCCATTCCGCCAGCAGGCGGTCGAGGGCCGCCCAGTCGGGTTCGCCTTCGCGCGCCGGCAGGCAACGCAAGGGGGCGGCGGTGGCGCTGGCGGTCTGGCCGCAGGCGACGCCGATGCGCGCCCGGCCGTAGTCGAAGCCCAGGACGGTGAAGTGTTCAGGCATGCCCGGCTTCGGAGCTGAGCCGGTCGGGGTCGATGCCGATCGCCCGCGCGGCCGCGTTCCAGAGCGCTTCGGGCGGGGTGGTGAAGATCATGTCGGGGTCGGCCGGGTGGGTGAGCCAGGCGTTGGCGGCCAGCTCCTGCTCGAGCTGGCCGGCGCCCCAGCCGGCGTAGCCGAGGGCGACGATGAAATCCGACGGTCCTTCACCGGCGGCCAGCGCCTGGAGGATGTCCAGGGAGGTGGTCAGGGCGAGCGCGTCCGAGACGATGAGGCTGCTCGTCCATTGGCCGGGCGGGCGGTGCAGGACGAAGCCGGACTCGGGGTTGACCGGGCCGCCGGCGTGGACGGGGCGGGCGGCCAGCGCCGGGTCGTTGCACGGGATCTCGAGTTGCGCCAACAGCTCGCCGAGCGACAGGGTGCTCGGCCGGTTGAGCACCAGCCCGAGCGCGCCCTTCTCGTCGTGTTCGCACAGCAGGGTCACGGTGCCGTGGAAGTTGGGGTCGGCCAGGGCGGGCATGGCGATGAGGAAATGGTTCTTGAGCGACGTGGTTTCCATGGTGTCACCAGGTGTTGAGGCCGCCGGCGGAGAACTGCCAGGTGCGGACGATTTCCAGCCGGTCGGTGACCTCGCGCAGCGCTTCGGGGAACGGCGGGTAGGGCGCGGCGAGGTGCACGATGCGGCGGGCGGCTTCGTCGAGCACCGGGCTGCCGGAAGACTGTAGCAGGTTCACTTCGACGATGCTGCCGTCGCGGTCCAGTTCGACTTCGAGGATGAGCGTGCCTTCCAGGCCGCGGCGGCGCGCTTCTTCGGGATAGTTGAGATTGCCGATGCGCTCGACGCGCTCGACCCAGGCCTGCATGTAGGCGGCCGGCAGGTAGGCCTTGGTGTTGGCGGTGACGACCATCTTGCGCGGGCGCTTGGCGTATTGCTCGCGCGCCAGTTCCAGTTCGGCGGTGAGCCGGGCGATCTGCAGGTCGTAGTCGAGCAGCGGGTCGCCGGGCGTGGGCGAAGGCCGCCGGCGCGGTTGCGGGTCCACGGGCACCTGCGTTTCGGCGGGGCGCGGCTGGGCGATGAGGCGCTCGCGGGCCTCGGCCGGCGGCTCGGGCCGGCCGCCGTGCAGCGGCTGGGGTGCGACCCCCTCGTGCGGGCTCAGCTCGGTGGAGGTGAAGGGGTTGGCCGGGCGGGCGCGGTGGTCGCGCTCGCCGCCGCCGCTCTGGTCGATCTGGGCGAGGTAGTCGGCCTCGTCCGGGCTGCGCGCGTCGCGCTTCTGGACGAGGATGATCTCCAGCGCCGGCGGGGCGTCGAGCCGGGCCGGATCGGGCGGCTCGAAGGCCAGCCCGAGGATCAGCAGGGCGTGCGCGGCGCCGGCCAGGAACAGCGTCAGGCTGAGGCGGTCGGCGGGGCCGATGCGCGGTTCGGGCGGGTGGCTGAGCGGCTGTTCCATCGGCGGCTTGGACCGTGACCGGGCGCGGTCTGCTCACGGGTTCAGGTGGCGGCGAGCTTGGCCTGGAGGGCGTCGAGCAGCGCCCCGGCGATGTCCAGGCCGCATTGGGCGTCGAGTTCGCGGATGCAGGTGGGGCTGGTGACGTTGATCTCGGTCAGGTGGTCGCCGATCACGTCGAGGCCGGCGAAGAACACGCCGCGCCGGACGAGCTCGGGACCGACGCGCGCGGCGATCTCCCGGTCGCGCGCGCCGAGCGGCCGGGCGACGCCGCGCCCGCCGGCGGCGAGGTTGCCGCGCAGCTCGCCTTCGGCGGGGATGCGCGCCAGGGCGTAGGGCACGGGTTCGCCGTCGATGAGCAGGATGCGTTTGTCGCCGTCCTGGATCTCGGGCAGGAAGCGCTGGGCCATGACCGGCGTGTGGCCGGCGGTCATCACTTCCAGCACGGTGCTGACGTTGGGGTCGCCCCGGCGCAGGCGGAACACGCCGGCGCCACCCATGGCGTCGAGCGGCTTGACCACGATGTCGCCCTGTTCCTCGAGGAAAGCGCGCAAGCGCGCGCGCTCGGCGCTCACCAGGGTCGGCGGGCACAGCTCGGGAAACCAGGCGGTGAACAGCTTTTCGTTGATCAGGCGCAGGCTGTCGGGGCGGTTGACGACGGTGACGCCCTCGGCGGCGGCGCGCTCCAGCAGGATGGCGGTATAGTGGTAGTTCAGGGTGTAGGGCGGATCCAGGCGCATCAGCACCAGGTCGAGTTCGGCCAGCGGCGCGTCGCGCGGCGCCTCCAGCCGGTACCAGTCGCGCGGGTCGTCGTGAACCTCGAGCGCCCGCATGCGGGCGTGGCAGCGACCGTCGCGCAGGTACAGATCGGTGCGTTCCATGTAGTGCAGCGGCCAGCCGCGCCGCTGGGCGGCGAGCAGCATCGCCAGGGTCGAGTCCTTGTGGACGTGGATGGCCCCGATGGGGTCCATGACCACGCCGAGGCGCAGAACGCGGCTCATGGCGCCTCGGCGGGCGGTGCGCCCTCGGCCAGCTCGCGGGCGGCGGCCAGCACCGCCAGCCGCGCGACGACGCCGTAGGCGTAGAAGCGGTTGGGCGCGGCGTCCGGCGCGCAGCTCGGGTCGGGGGTGTTGCAGCCGCGTTCGAAGGCCAGCGGCTCGAAGTGCATGCCCGGTGCGTTGAGGTTGTCGGCGTCGGTCTTGGCGGTGTGCACGCGGTAGAAACCGCCGACCACGTAGCGATCGACGAGGTAGACGACCGGTTCGGCGGGCTTGCCGTCCACCGCCTCGCTGGTGTAAACGCCTTCCTGGATGATCACGCGGTGGACCTTGCGGCCGTCCTTGGTGGCCGCCATGCGCGTGCGCTGGCGGCGGTTGAGTTGCCGGACCTCTTCGACTGAGCGCACCGCCATGACGCCCATGCCGTAGCTGCCCGCATCGGCCTTGATGAAGACGAAGGGCGGCTTGTCGATGCCGTACTCGGCGTACTTGGCGCCGATTTCGGCCAGCAGCTCGCCCACGTGCTGCTCCAGGCATTCGTAGCCTTCGCGCTTCATGAAGTCGATGCAGCCGCAGTTGCGGCTGAGCGGGTCGATGAGCCAGGGGTCGATGCCGACCAGGGCGGCGAGTTCGGCCGCCGTGTCGCGGTAGACGGCGAAATGCCGGGACTTGAGCCGCATCGCCCAGCCCGCGTGCACCGGCGGCAGCACCGGCTGGGCGAGCCCTTCCAGGATCGGGGGCACGCCGCCGGCCAGGTCGTTGTTGAGGACGATCAGGCAGGGGCGGCGGCCGGCGGTGCCGAGCAGGTCGCCCTCGCGCACGACCGGATGCAGCTCCAGGCGGCGGCCGGACGGCAGCTCGAGCGTCTCGGCGGCGGCCAGGTCCGGCCGCAGGCTGCCGACCGTGACACGGTAGCCGGCCTGGGTGAAGATCTGCACCAGGGTGGCGACGTTCTCGAAATAGGGTAGATTGCGGGTATGGTTCTCGGGGATCAGCAGGATCTCGCAGGCCTGGGGGTGGCGCGGGCCCAGGGCCGCCTGCACCGCCTGGACGGCCAGCGGCAGCAGTTCGGGGCCGAGGTTGTTGAAACCGGCGGGGAACAGATTGGTGTCCACCGGCGCCAGCTTGAAGCCGGCGTTGCGCAGGTCCACGGAGGCGTAGAACGGCGGTGGCGTGCGCTGCCACTGGCTGCGGAACCAGCTCTCGATGCGCACCAGGTCCGCGAGCAGGCGGCGCTCCAGTTCCTGCAGCGGGCCGTGGTGGAGGGTGGTGAGGCGCGGAACCGCTTGCAAAGCGTGCACGTTCATTGCATACCTACCCGGTTCGATGTGGACGGGGTCCTGGATTCAATCCAGCGCGGGCCGCGCCGCTACCAGGGAAGGCGGGGACACGGTGCGGCCCAGGGAGTTGATGGGCGCTGTCAAGAATATCACCTAAGTGGTTTAAGTTCGGGGGATTTTGTTGCCAATACCTGCCATTTACGCTACATTCCGGGCCATCCGGCCGTGGGCTGGGAAGCGCTGGCGGCCGAGCCGGTCGGACGGTGTCGGAACAGCGACAGGGTGTGGGGCGTCACGGCGATTCTACACGAACGGGTAGACGATGACCGATCTGACCGGGCTCAAAGTCATGGTGATCGACGACAGCAAGACCATCCGCCGCACGGCGGAGAGTCTGCTGAAAAAAGCCGGCTGCGAAGTGATCACCGCCGCCGACGGGTTCGAGGCGTTGGCCAAGATCACCGAAACCAAGCCGGACATCATCTTCGTGGACATCCTGATGCCGCGCCTGGACGGCTATCAGACCTGCGCGCTGATCAAGAACAACAGCGCTTTCAAGAACACGCCGGTGATCATGCTCTCCAGCAAGGACAGCATCTTCGACCGCGCGCGCGGCCGCATCGTCGGCTCCGAGCAGTACCTGACCAAGCCGTTCACCAAGGACGACCTGCTCGGCGCGATCAAACAACACGTGGGGCGGGCGGCGTGACCGGGACGGTCCGCGTTCGCCCGTGGCGGGAGCCGGAGGGTTGAGCGAGCCATGAAAGTGCTGATCGTAGACGATTCGCCGACCGAGACCCACGTGATCAAGGGGTACCTCGGTCGGCACGGCATCGAGGCGTTGGTCGCCCATGACGCCGAAGAGGGCATCCGCCTGGCCAAGGCCGAGCAGCCCGACGCCATCCTCATGGACATCGTCATGCCCGGCATGAACGGGTTCCAGGCCACCCGCCAGTTGACCCGCGACCCGGAAACCGCCCACATTCCCATCATCATCCTCACCACCAAGGGCGCCGAAACCGACCGCGTCTGGGGCATGCGCCAGGGGGCCATGGACTACCTGGTCAAGCCGGTGGAAGAAAACGAGCTGATCGGCCGCCTCAAGGCGCTGGTGAAGCGTTGACCGCCATGGCCGCCGTCTCGCCCCTGGAGCAGTTGCGCGAACTGGAAAGCAAGGCGCTGGCCCGCAAGGCGCTGGTGCCGGCGGGGCAGGCGCGCGCCCAGGAATGGCGGGGGGTCGGGTTCCGTGTCGGTCACGTCGAGCTGGTCGCGGGGATGGACACCGTGGTCGAAGCGCTCGAGCCGGTCAAGTGCACCCGGGTGCCGGCGGCCAAGCCCTGGTTCGAGGGCATCGCCAACGTGCGCGGCCAGTTGGTGCCGGTGTCCGACTTCTACGCCTTCCTGTACGGCGAGCGCCTGCCGCGCGAGCGCGGCAACCGCATCCTGTTGTTCCGGCTCGCCAACACCGTCGCCGGCCTGCTGGTGACCGCGGTCACCGGGATCCGCAGTTTCCCGATCCAGGCGCGCGAGGACGGCGACGGCGGCGTGGCCGAGGCGCTGCGGCCGTTCGTCGGCGGTTGCTTCCGCCGCGGCGGCGAGGTGTATCCGATTTTCGAGTTCAACCGCCTGGTCGGCAACGAGCGCTTCATGCAGATCGTCGAGACCCGGACGCGCGGTCCCGCCGCGACCGCATGAGCCCGGTGCCGTGCGCACCGCAGCAGCCGTGGAGAGAGCCATGAAACTGTTCAAACGTCCCAAGATGCCGCGAGTGAGGGTCGCCCGGCCGCAGAGCTGGACCATGCCGGTGCTGGGGGTGCTGGTGACCCTGTCCCTGGTGGCCATGGTGGCTGCCTTCGGTTACGTGTACACGCAGAACAAGTGGAACACCGAGTACTTCGCTTACGTCGCCGAGCAGAAGTTGCTCTCCCAGCGCATCGCGACCAGCGCCCTGGAGGCGGCCAGCGGTCTGGACACCGCCTTCGCCGCCCTGGCCGAGTTCCGCGCCCGCTACCAGCAACTGCTCGACTGGCTGCGTGACGGCAACCCGATGGTCACGCCGCCGCTGCCGCCGTTGCCGCGCGAGCTCGCCGGGCCGCTCGACGAGCTGACGCGGATCTGGGAAGAGTACCGAGAGAACGTCGACTCGATCATCGACAAGCGCCAACCGGTGGCCGACGTGGCGCGCTACGTGCAGACCATCTCCGAGGCGTTGCCGCGCCTGGAGAAGCTCTCCGAGGAAATCGCCCTGCGTATGGCCGAAACCGGCGCCGACCCGCAGACCCTGTACGTCGCCAGCCGCCAGTCGCTGTTCGTCGAACGCGCCTCCAACAACCTGAACCGCATCCTCACCGGCGGCCTGGACGCCGCGGTGGCCGCCGACCAGTTCGGCCGCGACTTCGCCTTCTTCGCCCGGGTGCTCGACGGGCTGGCCAACGGCAGCCGTGACCTGGAATTGCAGGCGGCGACCTCGCCCGAGGCGCAGGCGATGATCGCCGAGGCCCAGCAGATCTACAACGGCCTGCAGGGCGCGGTGACCGGCATTCTCGACACCTCGCCGCTGCTGTTCGAGGTCAAGGACGCCGCCGCCCAGGTGCAGGTCATCGCCCCGGAAATCCTGGATGCCGGCGTCGCACTGGAAAACGCCATCGACCGGGTGCTCGGCCAGCGCGTGATCCAGGTCGCCGTGGCCGGCGGTGCGGCCTTCGTGCTCACCGCCGTGCTGCTGGTCATCATGGCCCTGCTGCAGATCCGCGCCGCGCGCCGCCGCGCCGCCGAGTCGGTGGCCATCAACCAGCGCAACCAGGAGGCCATCCTGCGGCTGCTGGACGAAATGACCGCCCTGGCCGAGGGCGACCTCACCGCCCATGCGACGGTCACCGAAGACATCACCGGGGCCATCGCCGACTCGATCAACTTCTCGATCGACGCCCTGCGCTCCCTGGTCGAGGCGATCAACCGCACGGTGGTGCGCGTCTCCCAGGCCGCCGCCCAGACCCAGGCCATCGCCAACCGCCTCGCCGAGGCGTCCAACCAGCAGGCCGCCGAGATCGCCAGCGTGACCGAATCCATCGCCGGCATGGCGCGCGCCATGGAGGCCATGTCGAGCAACGCCGAAAACGTGGCCGAAGTCGCCCTGCGTTCGGTGGAGATCGCGCACAAGGGCGCCGAGACCGTGCGGCGCAACATCGAGGGGATGGACGCCATCCGCGAGACCATCCAGGAAACCTCCAAGCGCATCAAGCGGCTCGGTGAAAGCTCGCAGCAGATCGGCGAAATCGTCTCGCTGATCACCGACATCGCCGACCGGACGAACATCCTGGCGCTGAACGCGGCGATCCAGGCTTCGTCGGCCGGCGAGGCCGGTCGCGGTTTCGCGGTGGTCGCCGACGAGGTGCAGCGCCTGGCCGAGCGTGCCGGCGCCGCCACCAAGCAGATCGCCGCGCTGGTCGAGACCATCCAGACCGACACCCACGAGGCGGTCAGCTCCATGGAACAGAGCACCGCCGGTGTGGTCACCGGCGCCAAGCTGGCCGAGGACGCCGGCAACGCCCTGACCGAGATCGAGGCGGTGTCCAAGGAGCTCGCCGAGCTGATCACCGCGATCTCGAAGGAAGCGCGCACCCAGGCCAGCGCCGCCGTCAACATTTCGCAGTCGATGAACGTCATCAAGCGCATCACCATGGAGACTTCGGAGGGCACCCGCGAGACGGCGCGTGCGGTCGGCACCCTCAACGAGCTGGCCAACGAGCTGCGCCGCTCGGTGGCCGGCTTCAAGCTGCCCGAGCAGGACGGCGGCACCATGCGCACCGCCGTCAACCAGTAACGCGGGGGCCGCCGGCGTCGAGGCGTAGAGCATGCAACTCGGGAACACGGTTCATTTCAATTCCTTCAAGTGGGTCAAGGAAGAGCTGCGTCAGCTCCTGCTCGACGTGCAGCGGCGGCTGGAAGCCTACGTCAACGACCCGCAGGACGCCGCCAAGCTCGACGAGATCGTCACCGCGCTGCGCCAGGTGCGCGGCACCCTGTCGCTGGTCGAGGTCTACGGTGCGGCGTTGCTCGCCGAAGAGATGGAGCAGGTCGCCCGCGCCTTGCGCGAAGGCCAGGTCGCCAATCGCGACAACGCCTTCGAGGTCCTGCTCGGCGCCGCCATCAAGCTGCCCGATTACCTCGATGCGCTCGCCACCGGCCAGCGCGACGTGCCGCTGGTGCTCCTGCCCCTGCTCAACGATCTGCGCGCCGCCCGCAACGCCAGCCTGTTGTCCGAAAACGTCCTGTTCTTCCCGGACCTGTCGGCACCCGCCCCGATCGACCGGCGCGAGCCGTCTGGGGAGGATCCGCAGGCGCTGGCGCGCAAGGCACGCCACGCCTACCAGCTCGGCCTGCTCGGCTGGTTCCGCGGCCAGGACGTGCCCAAGGCCCTCAAGCGCATGCACAAGGTGCTCGAGCGCTTGTGCGCGGCCAGCGGTGACACGCGGGCGCGGCGCTACTGGTGGATCGCTCAGGGGCTGGTGGAAGCCCTGCAGAACGGCGCCGTGGAAGGCGGCGTGGCCGTCAAGTCCCTGCTCGGTCGCGTCGACCGGCAGATCAAGCGACTGGCCGACGAGGGCGAGGCCGGCTTTGCCGCCGCGCTGGCCGACGACGCCTTCAAGAACCTGCTCTACTACCTCGCGCGCGCCCAGAGCGACGAAGGCGCCGTCGGCGAGATCAAGCGCACCTTCGAGCTCGAACGCTACCTGCCCTCGGACCGCGAGCTGGCCAGCGCCCAGCGGCGCCTGTCGGCGCCCAACCGCGAACTGCTCGAGCGGGTCGCGGCCGCCATCGCCGAGGACATGGCGCTGGCCAAGGACACCATGGAAGCCTATCTGCAGGGCGACCGCGGCGATCTGTCCGGCCTCGAACCCCTGCCGCCGCTGTACACCAAGATCGCCGACACCCTGGGCATGCTGGGGTTGGGGCGGGCGCGGGAGAGCCTGCTGTTCGAGCGCGGCCAGTTGCAGGCGGCCCTGGAGCGCGGCGAGCCGCCCGGCGAAGACACCTTGATGGGCGCCGCCGCCACCCTGCTGTCCGTCGAGGACGAGCTCGCGACCTATGTCGAGCGGCGCACCACCGGCGAGGACACGGCGGTCGAGGAAGCCGGTGGAGGCGAAGCCGACGCCGACGAGGCGCGGGCCCGCGCCGAGCGCCGGCGGGTCATCGCCAGCCTCGTCAACGAGGCCCTCAAGAGCCTCGCCGTCGTCAAGGACGCCTATCTCGATCATCTGGCCCAGCCGGACGTCGACAAGCACCTGGCGAAGTTGCCGGACACCCTGCGCGAACTGGCCGGCGCCATGTTCGTCGATCCCCTGGACAGCGCCCAGGGCGTGCTCGCCGCCCTGGCCGAATACTTCGCCGACGACCTGATCCCCAGCGGCCGCCTGCCCGAA
The DNA here is from genome assembly GCA_026004975.1 of Gammaproteobacteria bacterium. Lineage (GTDB taxonomy): Bacteria > Pseudomonadota > Gammaproteobacteria > HTCC5015 > HTCC5015 > BPKE01. The sequence goes on along the minus strand of BPKE01000001.1, from coordinate 823,884 downwards.
GCGGCCGAGCAGGACACCTTCGCGGACGTCGTCACCAACATCGAGTGCTTCCTCGAGGCGGTGGCGGAAAACCGCGTCGACGCCGAGCTCTACGTCACCGCCGCCGAGGAGGCCCTGGCGCGGCTGCGTCGTCGGGCGCGCGGCGAGCCGGATGCGGCGCGCACCCTGGACGATGCGGCCAAGGCCGAGGTCGAGCTGCTCGACGAGGCCGAGGGCCCGGTCGAAGAGCTGGTCATCGAGGACGTCGACCTCGAGCCCGAGGCCGAGCCCGAAGCCGAGCCCGCCCCGCCGCCGCGGCCCCGTGCGCCCCTGGTCAAGGATTACGGCCAGCTGCAGGTGATCGGCGAGGACGCCGACGAAGAGATCATCGACATCTTCATCGAAGAGGCGCTCGAAGAGCTCGAGCGGATCAGCGGCCTGTTCCCGCAGTGGCGCGACAACCCGGCCGACCGTGAAGCCCTGACCACCATCCGCCGCTCCTTCCACACCCTCAAGGGCAGCGGCCGCCTGATCGGCGCCACCCTGATCGGCGAGTTCGCCTGGGCGTTCGAAAACCTGCTCAACCGCATCATCGACGGCACCTTGCGGGTCTCGCCGGTCATCCTCGACACCGTCGAGGAAGCCATCGCCGTGCTGCCGCAGTTGATCGAGCAAATCCGCGGCAACCGCCAGCCGGTGGACAACGTCTTCGAATTGATGGAGGCCGCCGACCGCCTGGCGGCCGGTGAAACGGCGGAGCCGGCGCGCCCAAAGCCCTCTGAGCCCGCCACCGCCGACGCCGGTGCGGGCGAGGACGACACGCTGATCGACGCCGGCGAAACCGGCGAGGAAACCGTCATCGAACTCGTCGACGCCCCGGACCCGATGGCCGCCGCGGCGGACGAGCCGGCGGGCGACGAGGGCGAGACCTTCGAGCTCGGCGACCTGATCGACGAGGACGAGATCGACGAACAGATCGTCCTCGAGGACATCGCCCCCGAGCGCGACGCCGGCGGCGCCGGACGGGACGAGGGGTTCGCGCCGGAACCGCTCGTCGAGCCAGCAGCCGGGCCGGCGACCGACGCGGCGCGGCCGCCGGCGTCCGAGCCGGAGGGGGCGCCGGCGGCCGAAACGAGGCCGGTGCCCGAAGCCTCGCCCGAGCCGACCGGCGCCGATGCGGCGCCGGCCGCCGGCGACGATGTCTTCGACCTCGAGGCCGATCTCGCCCTGCTGGAAATCTTCTCCGAAGAGGCCGAGGGGCATTTGCGCACCATCGAGGTCCTGATGGCCAAGGCCCGCGACGGCGCCCTGGCGAGCAAGGACAACGAGGCCTTGATCCGCGCGCTGCACACGCTGCACGGCAGCGCGCGCACCGCCAAGTACACCCGCATCGCCGACGCGGCGCGCCTGCTCGAAACCCACGCCAACAACCTCCAGCAGCTCGGCGAGCCCTGGACGGCGCCGGCGCTCGACCTGCTCGCCGAGGCCGTCGGCTACGTGCGCGCCTGCGTCGCCCACCTGCGCGAACACACCAGCGAGCTGCGTGACGTCGGCGACCTGTTCGACCGCCTGACCGCCCTGGCCGAAGAAAGCACGCGGCAGGTCGAAGCGCGCGGCGGCGCGGTGCGCGAAGCGACCGGAAGCGCGCGGATCGAAGACCTCGATCCGGAGCTGATCGAGATCTTCCTCGAAGAGGCGCCCGACATCATCGGCGCCATCGAGCAGAACCTGCAGCGGTGGCGCGAGAGCGGCTTCAAGAGCGAATACATCACCGAGATCATGCGCCAGTTGCACACCCTGAAGGGTTCGGCGCGCATGGCGAGTCTCGGTGACGTCGGCGACCTCGCCCACACCCTCGAATCCTTGTTCATCGCCGTCGCCGACAACAAGCTGCCGACCAGCGAGGCGGTCGTCACCATGCTCACCGACGCGGTGGACCGCCTGCTCGGCATGATGGACGTGCTGGCCCAGGGCCGCGTGCCGACCGTGTCCAAGGCCTACCTGCAGAGCCTCGAGGACGTGCGCCTGTGGAAGATCGAGCCGGAAGACACGATCACGGTCCGGGTCGCCGAAGTCGAGCGCCGCTTGAAAGAGGACCAGGCCGAACAGGCCCGGCGGGCCGCCGAGGAAGGTGCGCCGGCGGCGCTGCCCGAAGCACCGGATGAGGAGGCCGAGCGGCCCGAGGCCGCGTCGGTCGAGGGCACGCTCGCGCCCACGCCCATCGAGTCCGCGCCGGTCGCCGAGGCGCAGGCGGCGGCCCTCGACGAGATGCGCGAGGGCGTCGAGCAGCTCACCGGCGTGGCGCCCCAGCAGGACCTCATCCGCGTGCGCGCCGAAAAGCTCGACACGCTGGTCAACCACGCCGGCGAGGTGAACATCTACCACTCGCGGCTCGGCCAGTACATCGCCGACCTGAATTTCAACCTGAATGAGCTCGAGCAGACCGTCGCCCGATTGCAGCGCCAGTTGCGCGACATGGAGATCCAGACCGAGGCCCAGATCGCCTGGCGGCTGGAGCGCGAAGCGGAGAACCCCTACGAGGAGTTCGACCCGCTCGAAATGGACCGCTATTCGCACATGCAGCAGTTGTCGCGCGCGCTCGCCGAAAGCGCCAACGACATCGACAACCTGCGCGGCACGCTGGCCGACCTGGTGCAGAACGCCGAATTCGTGCTCACCCAGCAGGCGCGTGTCGGGACCGAGCTGCAGGAAGAGCTGCTGCAGACGCGCATGGTCAAATTCCAGGGGCTGGCCCCGCGCCTGCGCCGCGTCGTGCGCCAGACCGCCGTGCAGCTCAACAAGAAGGTCGAACTCGCCATCATCGGCGCCGACCAGGAGATCGACCGCACCATCCAGGAGCGCATGCTTGCGCCGCTCGAGCACCATGTTGCGCAACGCCGTCTACCACGGCATCGAAGACCCCGAGACGCGCCGTGCCGCCGGCAAGCCCGAGGTCGGCACCATCCAGTTGCGCATCGACCGCGACGGCTCCTACGTGTTGCTCAGCGTCGCCGACGACGGTCGCGGCATCGACGTGCAGCGCATCCGCCGCAAGGCCATCGAGCTCGGCCTGATGGCCCCGGACGAGCAGCGCAGCGATCATGAAGTCATGCAATTCATCCTGCGCGAAGGCTTCAGCACCGCCGACCAGGTCTCCCAGATCGCCGGCCGCGGCGTCGGCCTGGACGTGGTCGACGCGGAAATCAAGCAGTTGGGCGGCAGTCTCACCATCGCCTCCGAACCCGGCCGCGGCACCGTCTTCAACGTCCGCCTGCCCCTGACCCTCGCCATCAACCAGGCCCTGCTGGTGCGCCTGGGCGAGGACGTGTTTCGCCGTGCCGCTGGCCTCGATCGAGGGCGTCGCCCTGCTCAGCCGCGAGGAAGTCGAGCAGAGCCTGACCGGCCGCCTGAAGAGCTACGAATACGCCGGCCAGGTCTACGAGGTCGCCTACCTGGGCGCCCTGCTCGGCCTGGGCATACCCGAGAGCCTGCCGGCCGAGGCGCGTTTCCCGCTGCTGCTGATCCGCGCCGCGGGACGGCGGGTCGGCGTGCACGTGGACGCCATGCTCGGCCGCCGGGAGATCGTCGTCAAAACCGGTCGGGCCGCAGATCACCGCCGTGCCGGGCATTTCCGGGGCGACCATCCTCGCCGACGGGCGCGTCGCGCTGATTCTCGACATCGCCGGCCTGATCGGCGAGGACCGGCGCCGAGATCCACCCTGCAACCCGAGCGCACCACGCTGCCGTTCGAGAAGACCGAGCAGCCGGTCACCGTCATGGTCGTGGACGACTCGATCACCATCCGCAAGGTCACCGCCCGCATCCTGGAGCGGCACAACCTGCGCGTCATCACGGCCAAGAACGGCCTGGACGCCGTGCGCCAGCTCCAGGACGTCAAGCCCGACTTGTTCCTGATGGACATCGAGATGCCGCAGATGGACGGTTTCGAGCTCGCCAGCCACGTGCGCGCCGACGCGCGGCTGCGCGACGTGCCGATCATCATGATCACCTCGCGCACCGGCGAAAAACACCGCGAGCGGGCGATGCGCATCGGCGTCGACCGCTACCTCGGCAAGCCGTTCCAGGAGGCGGAATTGATGCGCGAGATCAACGCCCTGCTCGGGGAGCGTAAGCGGGCATGACCGCCGCCGACCGCAACCCGGCCGGCGCCGCCGGCCAGCGCGAAACCGTCGACTGCCTGCTGCTGCCGCAGTTCGGCTGCAACCTGCTGCGTGCCCGCGGCCGTGGTGGCGGACGTGCTGCCGGGCGACGCGCTGGACATCGTCGTCGACCTGCAGGGCGGCCTGCTCGGCAAGCTGCAGTGGCGCGGCTGGACCGTGCCCCTGCTGTCCTTCGAGGCGGTGCTCAGCGAGGGCATCCCCCGCTACAACGCCCAGACCCGTTCGGCCTTGCTCTATTCCCTGTCCGACGACCCCACCCAGCCGTTCATCGCGCTCACCGTGCAGGGCGAGCCCAAGCCCCTGCGGGTGGGGCCGCCGCAAACCTGCGGGCGCTCGACGGCGGGGACAGCGACTTCGTGCAGAGCAGGGTGTTGATCGACGGCGACGTCGAGGCCTACATCCCGGACCTGCCGGTCCTGGTCAGCTACGCCGCCCAGTTCGCCTGAGGCCCGGCGCCCCCGGTGGCTTGCGGGAGGCGGGTAAGACAACGCTGTCTCGACTGGACAAAAAGGGGGAAAGCGGTGTCGGGCGGCTGCGACGGGGACCGCCGCGAGCGCGGTCCCGGGGCGCCTCAGGCGGTCGCCGGCTGGGCCTGCTGGAGCAGGTGGTCGACCGTGGCCAGCAATTCGGCTTCCTGGAGGGGTTTGGTCAGATAGCCCATCGCGCCCTGGCGCAGCCCCCAGAGCTTGTCGGTGGTCTGGCCCTTGGTGGACACCATGATCACCGGGATGTGGGCCGTGTCCGGGTTGCTGGTGATCGCCCGGGTCGCCTGGTAGCCGTTGGTGTCGGGCATCACGATGTCCATGATGATCAGCTGCGGTTTCTCCCGCACCGCCAGGCTCACGCCCTCCTGGCCGTTGCGGGCCACCAGCACGCGGTGCCCGCGCCGCTCGAGCAGGCGGGCGGTGACGAAGGCCTGGGTGGGGGAATCTTCGACGAGCAAGATCAGCGCCATGGCTCTTCTCCCTTTTCGGGTCGTTGTTTCCCGGTCTTGACAGTGTAGGCGCAAACGGCCCCGACCGGATCGCTTTTTTGGATGAGTGTGAAACCGAAGCGCGCCCGCTGCGCCGTGATCCGCGTCACGTTTCGTTCGCCAAGCGTGCGAGCAGGCGCTGCAGCTCGCCGCGCAGGGCCGCCGCCGGCGCTTGGGCCAGCGCCCGGCGCAGATGGCGCGCCGCCGCCTCGGGCCGCCCGCAAGCGGCGTGCAAGCGGCCCAACAGCGTGTCCGCGGCCAGGCCCGCGTACACGGGGTAGACCGCCTCCAAGCCCTGCAAGGCCGCCTCGTCGCAGGGCCCGCCGGACTTGCACGGCGATTTGCGCCGCCAGGGCCAGGCCGAGGTGGGCGGCGAGGTCCGCCGGTCGCCGCGCCAGCGCCCGGCGGTACTGGGCGGCGGCGCGCGCCGCAGCGGCGGCGCCGCGGCCTTGCCGCAGCGCTTCGAGCAGGAGGCTGTCGGCGTGCAGGCGCAAGGCCAGCGGGTCGGTCCCGTCGCGTTCCAGGGCGCGGTTCGCCCAGAAGCGGGCCCGGCCGAAACGGCCGGCCGCCAGCGCCAGCCGGGCGCCCTGGTGAAGCACGGCCCTGGGCGCGGCCGGAGCCAACCAGGGGGCCAGCGCCTCGGCCGCCGCGGCCGGCGCCCCCAGGGCCAGGTGCAAGCGGCTCAGATACAAGGCCGCGTCGCGCCGGTCGAGCGCCCGTGTCGACCCCGGCGTCGCCGTCGGCCGCGCCGGGGCGGCGGGCAGATGGTGGACCAGGAAACGCGGCTGGCCGCGGCTGCGTTCGAGCAGGTCCAGGTAGGGGGCAAGGCGCCGCGCCGCGAACCCGGCGCTGTCCAGGCCGGTGGCGCGCTTACGAGCGCCGCCTCTGCGTCCAGCCCTTCGTCCCAGGCGTCGAGCAGGGCCGCCAACTGGGCCCGGCGCCGCGGCGAACCGTGAAAATAGTGCACCAGCACCCGGCTTCGCAGGTAGAACGCCGCCGCCCGGCGGCCCCGCTCCGGGGCCGCCCGGGCGGCCAGCAGACGGCGCAACACGGCCGGGCGGCGCAGCGCCTGGGCGTCCGGATGCGCCGGCGGTGGCGCCAGAAAGGCCACCGGACCGTCCTCGTGAAGGGCGGCGTAACGCTCGGCCAGGCCTTCCTCGACCCAGGCGGGCAGGCGCGGCACGCCCAGCGGCGCCGCCGGCACACCGGTTACGCAAGCGGTGGTGCACGTACTCGTGGAACAGGTAACGTGTCGCCGGGCGGCCGGGCGGCAGTGCCGCCAGATCGACGACGATGAACGCCCCCTCCGGCGTCGCCTTGTAAAAAACCCGGGCAGGCGCGGCAGCGCTTGCGCAGGCCCAGGCGCCGGGCGTCTTCCAGGACGTAGACCGTCAATTCGAGTGCCGCCGGATGACGCCCCAGCGCGGCCTCGCGGTCCAGGGCGCGGTCGAAATCCTGCAAGGCCGCCGCCAGCCCGGCCAGATACGCGCCCGGCGCGTTCCCCACCAGGGTGAAGCGCGGCGTGTCGACCGCGTGCCAGGGCGCGGCCGCCGCGCCGCAGCCCCACGAGAGACACAGCGCCGCCAGGCGCCGCAGAAGGCCGGCTGAAACCGTCACCCGTCTAGCTTAACAGCACGCGCCGCCGGCGCCGCCTGTGCTAGGCTTGCCCGCCGAGGAACGCACATGGCGAAACGCGCCCCCAACTGGGCCGACTGGCCGGATGAGCGCCTGCTGGCGCTGCGCTTTTGCGATCTCGGCCTGCGGCTGGAAGACTCGCCGCTGCCGGCGCGGATCGCCCAGTTGTACGCGGAACTCGCCGAGCGCGGCCTGCGGCTGCGGCCGCATTGCTGGCTGGCCGAAGAGTGGTTCAGCCCGGACGGCGTGCCCGGCATCGCCATCCCCTTTTATCTCGCCCATCCGCGGCTGATGCGGCTCGAAGCCCGCCAGATGTTCGAGGTCGAGGGCGGCGGCGCGCGCGACTGCCTGCGCCTGTTGCGCCACGAGGCCGGCCACGCCTACGACACCGCCTACGGGCTGCGTCACCGGCCGCGCTGGCGGCGCGTGTTCGGCGATCCGCGGCGGCCCTACCCGCGCAGTTACCGGCCGCGGCCGGAGAGCCGCCGCCATGTGCAGCACCTCGACTGGTGGTATGCGCAAGCGCATCCGACCGAGGACTTCGCCGAAACCTTCGCGGTCTGGCTGGCGCCGCGCAGCGACTGGCGGCGGCGTTACGCCGGTTGGCCGGCGCTGGCCAAACTCGAGTACGTCGACCGCTTGATGGCCGGCCTCGCCGGGCGGCCGCCGCTGCGCCGCAGCCGGCGCCACGTCGAACCGATCGCCGCTTCGCGCGAAACGCTCGCCGAACACTACGCACGGAAGCGCCGGCATTACGGCGCGGACGTGCCGGAGCCGTGCGACGAGGCGCTCGAGCGCCTGTTCGCGCCCGCGCCGCGCGCGCGCCGCCGCGCCGCGACGCTGCTCAAGCGCATCGGTCCGGCGCTGTGCCGGATCTGCGCGCGCCACATCGGCCAGCAGCCCTACGCCGTCGCCCAGGTGCTCAACGCCCTGCTGGCGCGCTGCCGGGCGCTGGACCTGCGCGTGGGCCGGCCCGAGGCGCAGGTCCGCGACGATCTGCTGGTGTTCCTCACCGTCCAGACCTTGCACGCCTTCCAGGACCGCCACTACCGGATTCCGCTGTGAAACGACTGCGCGTCCTTTTGCTGGTTCACGCCGACCTGGTGCCGCCGGAGGACATGGCCGGCTACGACGACGCCGAGGTGATGCGCTGGAAAACCGAGTACGACGTGGCCGTGACCCTGCGCGAGATGGGCCATCGGGTCGAAGTGCTGGGCTTGTACGACGATCTCGCGCCCTTGCACGAAGCGCTGCGCCGCTTCCGGCCGCAGGTGGTGATGAACCTGCTCGAGGAATTCCACGGCAGCGCCCTGTACGACTACGGCGTTGTCGCATACCTGGAGCTGTGCAAGCTGCGCTACACCGGCTGCAACCCGCGCGGCCTGCTGCTGTCGCACGACAAGGCGCTGGCGAAGAAGCTGCTCGCCCATCACCACATCGCCACGCCGCGATTCAAGGTCTACCCGCGCGGCCGCCCGGTGCGGCCGCCGAGCGGCTTGCGCTATCCCCTGATCGTCAAATCCCTGGTGGAGGACGGTTCCTACGGCATCGCCCGCGCCTCGGTGGTGCACGGCCCCGACCGCCTGGTCGAGCGGGGTGCGTTATCTGCACGAGCGCCTCGAGACGCCGGCGATCGTCGAGGAATTCGTCGAGGGCCGGGAAATCTACGTGGCGGTCCTGGGCAACCGCCGGCCGCGGGTGCTGCCGCCGCTTGGAGCTGGACTTCGGCGCCCTGCCCGGCGGGGACGGGCGGCGCATCGCCACCGCGCGGGTGAAGTGGGATCCCGGCCTACCAGGCGCGCCACCGCATCGACTTGCGGCCGGCCGCGCTGGCGCCGGCGCAGGCCGCGGCCGTCACCCGGCTGGCGCGGCGCATCTGGCGCATCCTCGACCTGTCGGGCTGCGCGCGCATCGACCTGCGGCTCGACCCGGCGGGCCGCGCCCACGTCCTCGAGGTCAACGCCAACCCGGACCTGGGTTACGGCGAAGAGCTGTGCACGGCGGCCGAGGCCGCCGGCTGGCGCTACGAGGATCTCCTGCAGAAGCTGCTGGATCTCGGGCGGCGCTACCGGCCGCCGGCGCGCCTGCCATGACGGAGCCGCGTGCAGGATCGCCTCGGCCACCGCCTCGGGCGTGCGCCCGTCGGTGGGCACGGCCTCGAAGCGCGCGTAGGCCGGCGCGCGTTCGGCCAGCAGCGCCGCCAGGCGGTCGCGCAGCGGGCCGGGGCCGGCGAGCAGCGGGCGCTTGGCGCGCACCCCCGGCCGGTCCAGGCGCTCGAGCAGGGTGTCCAGTTCCGCGGTCAGGCAGAACACGTGGCCGCTTTCGCCGAGCAGGCGGGCGTTCTCCGGATCGAGCATCATCCGTCCGCCGGTGGCCACCACCTGGCGGCGCCCCGCGGCCAGCTCCGCGGCGACGGCGCGTTCCAGGGCGCGGAAGGCCGCCTCGCCGCGCTCGGCGAAAATGTCGGCGACGCGCCGGCCCTCGCGCGCCTCGATCAGCGCGTCGCTGTCGACGAAGGCGTAACCGAGCTTGGCCGCGAGCACCTGGCCGGTGCTGCTCTTGCCGGTGCCCATGAAGCCCGTCAGGATGATGTTGGCGTCGTCCACGGCCGGGCGATGGTACGACCCGCGTCGCCGTGCTGGCAAGGTCGGGCGGGGGGGCGATGAGTAAGCCGCTGCCGCGCCTCGTCCCGGCGCGCCTGGCGTGGCGCGACGGGCGGCCTTGGTCGGTCGATTACGGCGACGGTTACGGCGCCCAACGCGACCCCTGGGCGCAGGCCGAGGGCGTGTTCTTGGCCGGCAACGGCCTGCCGGCGCGCTTCGCCGGCCGCCGGCTGCTTCACCGTCGCGGAAACCGGCTTCGGGCTCGGCTTCAACTTCCTGGTGGCGGCTGCGCGCCTGGTTGCGCCGGGCGGAACCCGGCGCCCGGCTGCACTACTGCGCGGTCGAGGCCCACCCGGTGGACAACGCCGACCGGCGCCGGGCGCTCGGCGCCTGGCCGGAGCTGGCGCCGCTGTTGCCGGAGCTGCTGGCCGCCTGGCCCGCCGCCGTTGTGGGGCTTTCACCGCCGCAGCCTCTACGGCGGGCGCGTGACGCTGACGCTGGCCTTCATGGACGTGGCCGATTGGCTCGCGGAGGCGCGCTTCGCCGCCGACGCCTGGTTCCTGGACGGTTTCGCGCCGCGCTGCAATCCGCAGATGTGGCGCCCGGAGGTGCTCGCCGCCGTCGCCGCCCGCACCGCGCCCCGGCGGCACCTTCGCCACGTTCACCGCGGCGCGGGCGGTGCGCGACGCCCTGGCCGCCCATTTCGACGTGGCGCGCCGGCCCGGCGTGGCCGGCAAGGCGCGAGCACCTGTGCGGCCGCCTGCGGCGGCCGCCGCCGGCCCGGCCGGAGGCGCCGTGGTTCGAACCGGGCCCGCCGCCGCGGCCGGAGCGGGGCGGGTGGTGGTCGGCGCCGGGCTGGCCGGCAGCGCCGTCGCCGCCGCCCTGGCGCGGCGCGGCTGCGCGGTCGAAGTGCTGGACGCCGCGGCGCGGCCGGCGGCCGGCGCGAGCGGCAACCCGCTGGGCGTGGTCCACCTGCGGCCCAGCGCCTACGACGGCCTGCGGGCGCGTTTCGACCAGCAGGCCTACCTGGCCGACGCTCGGCGAGTGGGGCGCGGAGCCGGGCGCCTGGCGTTGCCCGCGGCGTGCTGCAGCTCGCCCGCGACGCGCGCCAGGGCGCGGCCCTGCGTGCCGCCGCGGCCCTGTGGCCGCCGCGCTGGGCGAGGTGGCTGGAGCCGGACGAGGCCGCCCGCGTCGCGGGCGTGGCGCTGGCCCACGGCGGCCTCTATCTGCCGCAGGCCGGCGCCGTGGAACCGGCCGCCTGGTGCCGCGCTGCGCCTCGACCGGCCCGGGGTGCGTCTGCGGCTCGGCTGCCGGGTCGCCGCCCTGGCGCCGCGGCCCGGGGGCGGCTGGCGGCTGCTCGATGCCGCGGGACGGACGCTCGCCGAGGCGCCGGTCGTCGTGCTGGCCACGGCCCGCCGAGGTCCGAACCCTGCTGCCCGAGATCGCCGTGAACGTCAATCGCGGGCAGATCAGCGAGCGGGCCGCCGGGGCGCGCTCGCGGGCGCTGCGGGTGGTGCTCAGCTATGGCGGTTATTTGAGCCCCGCGGTCGCCGGCCGGCATTGGCTCGGCGCGACCGTCCAGCGTGGGCGACGAGGATGTGCGCCTGCGCCCGGAAGACGACGCCGCGAACCTGGCGGCGCTCGCCGCCGTGGTTCCGGCGCTGGCGGCGGAACTCGCCCCGCCAGCCGCTGCTGGATGATCCCGCGCGGCGCTGCGCTGCCAGGGGCCGGACGGGCTGCCCCTGGTCGGGCCGGGTACTCGACCCGGCGGCGGTCGCTTGCGCCTATGCGCCGCTGGCCAAGGGACAGCGGCGCCGCGACTGGCCGCCGGCGCCGGAACGCACCGGACTGTATGTTTGCGTGGGCTTCGGGGCGAAGGGCCTGACCGGCACCGTGCCCGCGGCGGAACTGATCGCCGCCTACCTGTTCGGGGGAGCCTTTCGGCTTGCCCGAAACGCTGCGCCGGGCCTTGCACCCGGCGCGCGCGTGGATTCGGGCGATCAAGCAGGGGCGCTCGCCCCTCGGCCTCACTGGGCCTTGAAGGGGCTCAGCTTCGGCTTTTCCAGGCTGGGCTTGATGTCGCCGAGGTCGGACAGATCCGGCTTGGCGTCTTCGTCCAGGACCGCGTCGGTGCCCGCCAACAGGTCGTCTTCGGGCCACCGGCAGCCCGTCCAGTTCGGGGGGCCTTGTTGCCCAGGGTCTGCTGGCGCAGCTGCTCGAGCTGGTAGCTGTCTTCGGTGTCTTCCTCGGCCCAAGCCGTCCCGCTCAAACCGATGACCAAGGCGAGTGTTAAGATCCGTCCAAGCATGCAAAAGGCCCTCTCGTGTCGTGTTTCGGTTGCATGACGCCATGCCGGGCCGATGCTAGCGGATCGATCGATGCTGTCAATAGGATAAGGGCTCGAGTTTCGTGAAATCTTCCACGGTTTCGGCCGCGGCCCGTCCGCCGGCGTGGTTGGACCGGCTGCCGGCGGCCTGGGCGTCCCGCCTGGACGGCGCGGTGCCGCCGGCGCACTGGGCCGCCTTGGACCGCGCCCTGGCGGCACGGCGCGCGGCCGGGGCGGTGATTTTCCCGCCCCAGGCCGACTGGTTCGCCGCCCTGGCGGCGACGCCGCCCGATGAGGTCAAGGTGGTGATCGTCGGCCAGGATCCCTACCACGGTCCCGGACAGGCGCACGGCTTGGCGTTTTCGGTGCCGCCCGGCGTGGCCGTGCCGCCGTCCCTGCGCAATGTGTTCAAGGAACTGAGCGCCGACTTGGGGCTTGCGCCACCGGGCCACGGCTGCCTCGCGGCCTGGGCCGGGCGCGGCGTGTTGCTGCTCAACACGGTGCTGACGGTGGAGCAGGGCCGGCCCGGCAGTCACCGCGGTCTGGGCTGGGAGCGGGTCACCGACGCGGTGCTCGCGATCCTGGGGGACGCCGCGGCGCCGCCCAGGGTGTTCCTGCTGTGGGGGGCGCCGGCCCGCGCCAAGGCGGCCCTGATCGACCGGCGTCGCCACGCCGTGTTCAGCGCCGCGCACCCCTCGCCGCTGTCGGCGCACCGTGGCTTTTTCGGCAGCCGGCCGTTCTCGCGGGCCAACGCCTGGCTGGAGGCGGCCGGCCGCGGCCCGGTCGATTGGCGCCTGCCGGCGTATTCCCCGGCCATGGAGATCGAGGTATGAGCACACGGACCGAATCGGGCCGCTCGGTGGCCCTCGCCCTGGGCGCCGGCGGTGCCCGCGGATTGGCGCACATCGGCGTGATCGAGTGGCTGGAAGCGCACGGCTTCACCATCCACGCGATCGCCGGCTCGTCGATGGGCGCCCTGGTCGGCGGCATCTACGCCGCCGGCAAGCTGCCGGTGTACCGCGATTGGGTGTGCCGGCTGACGCGGCGCGACGTGCTGCGTTACCTGGACCTGTCTTTCGGCGGCCACGGCCTGTTCAAGGGCGAGCGGATCATCGAGCGGTTGCGCGCCATGGTCGGCGAGCACCGCATCGAGGATCTGCCGATCGCCTACACGGCGGTGGCGACGGACCTGGACCGCGGCCGCGAGCTGTGGCTCAACCGCGGGCCGCTGTTCGACGCCATCCGCGCCTCGATCGCCGTGCCGACCGTGTTCACGCCGCACGTCCTCCACGGCCGGCGGCTGGTCGACGGGGGCTTGCTCAACCCGCTGCCGATCGCGCCGACCACGGCCCACCCGAGCGACCTGGTGGTGGCGGTGAACGTCCACGCGCCGCCGGCGCAGCAGGGCGCCGCCCCCGTGCCGGAGGCGGACGACGAGGACGACGAGGAGGAGGGCGGCGCCATGGCGGGCCTGCTCGAAAGCCTGCGCGGGCGGCGGGGCCGGCGCGGCGAGGGGCTGGGCTTTTTCGACATCGTGCTCAAGTCGCTGGACGCGATGCAGAACGCGATGGTGCGCTTCAAGCTCGCCGCCTACAGCCCGGACGCTTTGATCAGCATCCCGCGCGACGTGTGCCTGGCCTACGAGTTCTACCGGGCGCGCGAGCTCATCGAGCTCGGCCGGGCGCGCGCCGAGGCGGTGCTCGGCCCCCTGCTCGAGGACTGAAGCGCCGGCTCAGTGGCGGAAATGCCGCGTGCCGGTGAAGACCATGGCGATGCCGTGTTCGTCGGCGGCGGCGATGACCTCCTCGTCGCGCTTGGCGCCGCCGGGCTGCACGATCGCCCGCACGCCGGCCTCGGCCGCCTGGTCCACGCCGTCGCGGAAGGGAAAGAAGGCGTCCGAGGCGAGCACGCAGCCGGCCAGCGACAGACCCTCTTCGGCGGCCTTGAGCGCGCCGATGCGCGCCGCGAACACGCGGCTCATCTGGCCGGCGCCGATGCCCAGGGTGCGCCCGTCGCGGGCGTAGACGATGGCGTTGGATTTGACGTAGGCGACCACCCGCCAGGCGAAGGCGAGGTCGCGCCACTGCGCCTCGTCCGGCGCGGCGCGGGTGACCACCCGCCAGCCGGCGGGGTCGTCGGCGATCGGGTCGTCTTCCTGCACCAGCAGGCCGCCGTCGATGCGCTTGTAGTCCAGGCGCGGCGCCGGATCGGCCGGGGCGGCGCATTCGAGCAGGCGGACGTTGGGCTTGGCCGCGAAACGGGCCAGGGCACCGTCGTCGAAGCCCGGCGCGATCAGCACCTCGACGAACTGCCGGGCCAGCACCGCCTCGGCGAGGGCGGCGTCGACCGGCCGGTTGAAGGCGACGATGCCGCCGTAGGCGGAGGTGCGGTCGGTCTCCCAGGCGTGCAGGTAGGCGCGCGAGGCGGATCCCTGGCGACGGCCACGCCGCAGGGGTTGGCGTGCTTGACGATCACGCAGGCGGGCTGCGCGAAGCCGCGCACGCAGCGCCAGGCGGCGTCGGCGTCGGCGAGGTTGTTGAAGGACAAAGGCTTGCCCTGGCGCAGGCGGGCCGCGGCGAGGCTGTCGGCCGGCGGCGCCGGTTCGACGTAGAACGCCGCCCGCTGGTGCGGGTTCTCGCCGTAGCGCAGGGCTTCGCGGCGCTCGAAGGCCAGCAGCAGCCGTTCCGGGAAGGGGGCGCCGCCGGGCTCGAGCCGCGCTTCCAGCCAGCGGGCGATGGCGGCGTCGTAGGCGGCCGTGCGGGCGAAGGCCTTGGCCGCCAGGCGCCGGCGGGTGGCGAAGCGGGTGCCGCCGGCGCGCCCGAGCTCGTCGAGGAAAGCCGGGTAGTCGGCCGGATCGGTGAGCACCGCCACGCGGTCGTGGTTCTTCGCCGCCGCGCGCAGCATGGCCGGCCCGCCGACGTCGATGTTTTCCACCGCCGCGGCGTCGTCGCAGGCCGGGTCGGCGACGGTGCGCTCGAAGGGGTAGAGGTTGACGACCAGCAGGTCGATGGGGGCGATGTCGTGCTCGGCCATCACCGTCTCGTCCACGCCGCGCCGGCCGAGCAGGCCGCCGTGGATCTTCGGGTGCAGGGTCTTGACCCGCCCGTCCATGATTTCCGGGAAGCCGGTGTGGTCACTGACCTCGCGCACCGGCAGGCCGGCCTCGCGCAGGGCGCGCGCGGTGCCGCCGGTGGACAAGAGCTCGACGCCGTGTCCGTGGAGGGCCTGGGCGAGTTCGATCAGGCCGGTCTTGTCCGAAACGCTGAGCAAAGCGCGTCGCACGGGAACGATGTCCGTCATCGGTAAGGGCTCCGGTGAAGGCCAGGAAAGATTCAGCCGCCGCGGCCGTCGAAACCGTGCTGGCGGAGTTTCTTGCGCAGGGTGCTGCGGGTGATGCCGAGGTAGGCGGCCGCCTTGCTCTGGTTGCCGGCGGTGCGCTGCATGACGACGCCGAGCAGGGCGCGTTCGGTCTCGTGGATCACCAGGCGGTACAGGTCGGCCGGCGCGTCGCCGTCGAGCTGGGCGAAGTAGTGGGCCAGGCAGCGCTCGACGCTGCGGCACAGATTGTGGTCGTCGGAGCGCCCGTCGGCGGCGGGGGTGTCGTTCATGCGGCGCGGGCCTCGGGGGGGTGGGGCGGCTTGCCGAAGAAGGCGGCGACCTCGGCGTACTGGCGGGCCGCCTCGTCGACGCGCAGCAGGCGGGCGCAGAAACCCGGATCGAGATCGTGCAGATACCATTTGAGGTGCTTGCGGGCGACGCGCAGGCCGCGTTCCGGTCCGTAGAAGGCGTGCAGCTCGGCCAGGTGTTCCAGAACCAGGGCGGCGCGCTCGTTCGGGTCGGGCGGCGGCACGGGGTGGCCGTCGAGGAAGGCGCGCACGCGCCGGAAGATCCACGGGTCGCCGAGCGCGGCGCGGCCGATCAACAGGCCGTCGGCGCCGGTGTGGTCCAGCACGAGGCGGGCTTTTTCGGGGGAGTCGATGTCGCCGTTGGCGAGCACCGGGATGCGCACGGCCTGCTTGACGGCGGCGATGGTGTCGTATTCGGCCCGGCCGTCGAAGAAATCGCAGCGGGTGCGCCCGTGCAGGGCGAGGGCGGCGACGCCGCAGTCCTCGGCCAGGCGGGCGATGGTCACGGCGTTGCGCGAGCGCGCGTCCCAGCCGGTGCGGGTCTTGAGCGTCACCGGCACGGGCACCGCGGCGACCACCGCGGCGAGGATGGCCGCCACCCGCCGTTCGTCGCGCAGCAGCGCCGAACCGGCCGCGACGTTGCACACCTTCTTGGCCGGGCAACCCATGTTGATGTCGATGATCTGGGCGCCCTGGGCGACGGCCCGGCGGGCCGCGGCGGCGAGCTGGGCGGGCTCGGTGCCGACCAACTGCACGCTGATCGGCGCCGGTTCGCCGGCGTGATCGCGGCGCAGGCGGGCGCGGGCGCTGTCCCAGTGCGCCGGCTTGGCGAGCACCATCTCGCTGACCGCGAGGTCGGCGCCGAGGCGGCGGCAAATGCGCCGGAACGGCCTGTCGGTGATGCCGGCCATCGGCGCGAGCACCAGCGCCGGGCACGGAAAGGCGTGCGGTCCGATGTGCATGCCGGTGGATTCAGCCCGGGGATCGGCAATCTTACCCCCGCCGGCGCCGGCTTTGAAGGGGGCGCACGCTTAGAGGAAATCCAGCTCGAAGGCCATCGCCTCCTGGCCGGGGTCGAGGACTTCGAGGGTGATGGACACGCTTTCGCCCGGTTCCAGCGGCCGGTCCGGGTCGCGGTCCGGCGGCAGGTATTCGGCGGGTTCGAAATAACGTCGCGCCACGACCTGGCCGCGCACGTTCGACAAGCTGACCAGCAGGGTCGGCGGCGGTTGCGGGAAGTCGGCGCCGTTGGCGATGGTGGCGGTGATCACCAGGGCGCCCTCGACCCGCGGGTGGGCGTAGACGTTGCGGCTGAGCAGCAGGATCCGCGCCGGGTCGCGTCGCGGCGGGATGCGGCAGCCGGGCACGGCGGCGCACAGCCGCTCGACCCAGGGGCCGAGGCCCGGCAGCCGGCCGAGTTCGGCGCGCTGCAGGTAGGCGAGCTGGCCGATGAGGGCGAGCGCGGCGAGCAGCACCGCGAGCCACCAGACGCCCCGGTGCCGCCCGCGGCCGCCGTCGTCTTCGGCGAGCAACAGGCGCTTGATGGTTTCCGGGTCGGCGCTGGCCGATTCGGCCGCGTCGAGCAGTTGCTGGCGGCCGTTAAAGACCCGCCCGCAGCGGCCGCAACGAACCAGCGCGTCGGCCTGTTCCAACTGGGCTTCGCTGACGCGGAACACGGTCCGGCAGGACGGGCAGCGGGTGCGCTGGATCATGGCGCGCAGTTTAGCAGCGCGACGCGCGCTTGCGTTGCGCCCCGACGGCGTATCGTGGCAGGGTTCGAGAGGAGACAGCGGTATGAAACGAGCGATGTGCATGGTTTTCACCGGTCTGGCGCTGGCGGCCGGCGCGCCCGCCATGGCCGCCGGCGTGGCGGCGCAGATCCAGATCGGTACCCTCGGGCCCGGGGCGGAACTGGCGTTCGCATTGCCCGGTCCGTTCGCCGCCCGGTTGGGCCTGAACCGCTTCACCTACAGCGGCTTCGACCTCGACGACGCCGAGGGCTTGGATTACGACGCCGAGCTCGAGTTGCGCAACGAGCATCTGTTTCTCGACTGGCAGGTGTTCGGCCACTTCCGCCTGAGCGGCGGCTACCTGCGCAACGGCATGCGCCTGTCCGCGAGCGCGCAGGTGCGCAGCGACGGCGAGGCGCGGGTCGGCGCCCGGGCGGCCTTGGCCGGCACGCGGGTGGAGGCCACGGTGGACTTCGACGAATCGGCCGGTTACGTCGGACTCGGCTTCGGCAACACCTTCGGCGGCGGGCGTTTCGTCTACGCCGTCGATCTGGGCGTCGTGCAGCAGGGCTCGCCGCGCGTGGCTCTCGACGTCACCCTGCCGCCACAGCTGGACGGCTGCGTGCCCAGCGACGAGGGCTGCATCGGTCCGGAGGACATCGAGCGCGAGCGGCAGGACGTCGAGGCGGAGATCCGCGATCTGGACGTCTGGCCGGTCGTGTCGGTGGGTTTCGGTCTGCGCTTCTGAGCGCGCTCAGGGCGCCCGGCCGCCGAGCAGGCACCAGGGGCCGCGCGCGGCCAGGTGCGCCAGGCGCAGCTGCGGCCGGTAGGCGGCGCACACCGCTTCGATCTGCTCGGAGAGCACCCCGGCCAGCAGCAGGGTGCCGCCGGGCGCGAGGCGCGCCGTCAGCGTCGGGGCGAGTTCGATCAGCACGCCGCTGACGATGTTGGCCACGACGAGCGTGTAGGGCCCCGCGGGCTCGGCGCCGGCGGCGTGGATCTCGACGGCCTCTGCCAGGCCGTTGGCCGCGGCGTTGGCTGCGGTCGCCGCCAGGGCCTGGGGGTCGACGTCCACCGCGCACACGCGTGTTGCGCCCAGCGCCGCGGCGGCCAGCGCCAGCACCCCCGAGCCGCAGCCGTAGTCGAGCACCCGCGCGCCGGCCAGCGCGGCGGCGTGGGCGTCCAGCCACTCCAGGCACAAGGCGGTGCTCGGGTGCGCGCCGGTGCCGAAGGCCAGGCCCGGGTCCAGGCGCAGCACGATGTCGGCGTTGGCGGGCGGGCGGCGGTGCGAGGGGCAGATGCACAGGCGCGAACCGAAGCGCATCGGCTTGAAGTGCTTCATCCACAGCCGCGCCCAGTCGCGTTCGGCCAGGCGCAAAAAACGCACGGTCGGGCAGCCGACGGCCGCCAGCGCGCGGCGCAAGGCGCGGCGCTGGGCGGGGCCGTCGGCCGCGGCGGGGAACAGGGCGTCGAGCCGGCAGGCGGCCCACAGCGGCGTCTGGCCCGGCGGCGGTTCGAAAACCGGGTCGTCGCCGGCGTCGCGCACGGTGAGCGCCAGCGCGCCGAGGGTTTCCAGCAGCGCCTCGGCGGCGGGCAGGTGCTCGCGCGGCAGCACCACCGTGGCGCGCAGCCAGCCGCCGGCGGTCTCGGTGCTCACGAGCGGCGGTTGAGCAGGGTTTTTTCCAAGTAGTGGATGTTCACGCCGCCGCGCCGGAAGCCGGCGTCGTCCAGGATGCGCTGGTGCAGCGCGATGTTGGTCTTGATGCCGTCGATCACCAGTTCGCTGAGGGCGCCCTGCATGCGGGCGATGGCGGTGTCGCGGTCCTCGGCATGGACGATCAGCTTGCCGATCATCGAGTCGTAGTAGGGCGGCACCTTGTAACCGGCATAGATGTGCGAATCCATGCGCACGCCGGGTCCGCCCGGCGCGTGGTAGCGCGTGATCGTGCCCGGCGCCGGCAGGAAGGTCTCGGGGTCTTCGGCGTTGATGCGGCATTCGATGGCGTGGCCGCGCCACTCGACGTCCTTCTGTTCGACGGCGAGCCGCTCTCCGGCGGCGATGCGGATCTGCCATTTGACGATGTCCACCCCGGTGACCATTTCGGTCACGGGGTGCTCGACCTGGACGCGGGTGTTCATCTCGATGAAGTAGAACTGCCCGTCCTGGTAGAGGAACTCGAAAGTGCCGGCGCTGCGGTAACCGATGCGCTTGCAGGCCTCGACGCAGCGCTGGCCGATCTTGCCGCGTTGCTTTTCGCCGAGACCGGGTGCGGGCGATTCCTCGATCACTTTCTGGTGGCGGCGCTGGATGGAGCAGTCGCGTTCACCCAGGTGGATGACATGGCCGTGCCGGTCGGCCAGCACCTGGATCTCGATGTGTCGCGGGTCGTCGAGGAATTTCTCCATGTACACCTGGTCGTTGCCGAAAGCGGCCTTGGCCTCGGCGCGGGTGGTGGCGATCGCCTCGAGCAGGTTGCGCTCGTGGTGGACGACGCGCATGCCGCGGCCGCCGCCGCCGCCGGCCGCCTTGATCATCACCGGGTAGCCGATGTCGCGGGCCAGGCGCAGGTTCTCGCGCTCGTCGTCGCCCAGCGGCCCGTCCGAGCCGGGCACGCAGGGCACCCCGGCGGCCTTCATCTCGCGGATCGCCGCGACCTTGTCGCCCATCACGCGGATCACGTCCGGCGTCGGGCCGATGAAAATAAAGCCGCTGTTCTCGACGCATTCGGCGAAGTGGGCGTTTTCGGACAGGAACCCGTAGCCCGGGTGGATGGCATCGGCGTCGGTCACCTCCGCGGCGCTGATGATGGCGGGGATGTTCAGATAGCTGTCGGCCGGGCTCGGGGGGCCGATGCACACCGACTCGTCGGCCAGCCGCACGTGTTTCAGGTCGCGGTCGGCGGTCGAGTACACCGCCACCGTGCGGATGCCGAGCTCGCGGCAGGCGCGCAGGATGCGCAGGGCGATCTCGCCGCGGTTGGCGATCAGGACTTTTTCGATCATGGCCGCCTCAACCGATGACGAACAGGGGCTGGCCGTACTCGACGGGGTCGCCGTTCTGGCAGAGGATGGCCTTGACCTCGCCGTCCACGTCCGACTCGATCTGGTTGAGGATCTTCATCGCCTCGATGATGCACAGGGTCTGGCCGGCGCTGACCCGCTGGCCGAGCTTGACGAAGGGCGGCGCACCGGGCGACGGCGCTTCGTAATACGTGCCGACCATCGGCGAGGTGATGACGTGGCCCGGGGGCAGCGCGTCCGCGCCGGCCGCCTCGCTTTCGCCGGCGGCCGGGGCCTCGGTGGGGGGCGGTGGGGCGGCCTGGACCGCCGGCGCCGCCACCGCGGCCGGGGCGGCCGCGGCGAAGCGGGCGATGCGCACGGATTCTTCGCCCTGCCGCACTTCCAGTTCGCTGATGCCGGATTCTTCGAGCAGTTCGATCAGCTTCTTGATCTTACGAATGTCCACGACGGGCTCCTCGGTCGGGGGTTCGTTGGGCGAGATGGTCGATGGCCGCCAGCACGGCCAGTTCGTAACCCTTGGGGCCCAGGCCGCTGATCACGCCGCAGGCGAGATCGGCCAGATAGGAACGGCGGCGGAAGGGCTCGCGGGCGTGGATGTTCGACAGGTGCACCTCGATGAAGGGCAGGCCGACGGCCGCGAAGGCGTCGCGCAGGGCGATGGAGCTGTGGGTGTAGGCGGCCGGGTTGATGACGATGAAGGCCGTGCCGTCCTCGCCGGCGCGCTGCACCGCCTCGACCAGTTCGTGCTCGGCGTTGCTCTGAAGGCTGCGCAGGCGGTGGCCGTGTGCCGCGGCCAGCGCCGCCAGGCGCTGGTCGATGGCCGCCAGCGTGTCGTGGCCGTAATGCTGGGGTTCGCGCCGGCCGAGCAGGTTCAGGTTGGGGCCGTGCAGCACCAGGATGTCCGCCATGGGTCGCGCCGCCTGCGATGCACCAGAAGGGGTCGAAACTCGCCCGGATTGTGCCGGAGGGCGCGGCGCCTGTCCAGCGGGCGGACGGGCGGTTTGCCTTCAGTTCCCGTCCGATCGCGGCCGTTCGCCGGCAGTTCGCGGCGATTCCCCGGTGCCCGGCAAAAAGGGTTCGATCAGCTCGCGCGCGTCGCTCTCGCGCAGGGCGCGGCGGTCCTGCACCGCCCGCACGCGGCCGGCGCCGTCCACCACGACCGTGTACGGCAGCGTGCCGAGGCGGTTGCCCCAGGCGCGCAGGGCCGCGTCGGCGTCGGCCTCGCCCCACAGCAGGGGATAGTCGAGGCCGTAGCGCGCCGCCGCGGCGGCCACCGCTTCCGGGCGGTCCAGGGCGACGCCGATCACCGTCAGGCCGGCCGGGCCGTACTCGCGCTGCCAGCGCGCCAGCAGCGGCAGCTCCTCACGGCAGGGCGGACACCAACTGGCCCAGAAATTGACCAGCCGCAGCCGACCGGCCCACTCCTCGATGTCGCGCGGCCGACCGTCGAGGTCGGCCAGCCGCAGCGGCGGGTGCGGCCGGCCGATGCGCAGTTCCGGCTCGGCCGCACCCGCCGTGGGCGCGTGTTGCAGTCGCCACAGGCTGTGGCCGGCCAGCGCGGCCAGCGCGAACAGCAGCCCGAGGCCCAAGGCGTGCCGTCGGCTCACGGGCCGCGGCTCTCTTCACGGACCCAGTCGAGGTAGGCCGGCAGGCCGTCGGCCACCGGCAGGGCGATGATCTCGGGCAGCTCGTAGGGGTGTTCGCGGGCGATGCGCTCGCGCAGCGCCGGCCAGGTCTCGCGCCGGGTCTTGATCAGCAGCAGGTGCTCGCGCCCGCACTCGACCGCGCCCTTCCAGGGGTAGACGCTCATCATCGCCGGCAGGACGTTGACGCAGGCGGCGAGCTTGGCCTCGATCAGCCGCCGCGCCAGCGCCTCGGCGGCCTCGGCCTCGGGCAAGGTGGTCATGACCAGCAACACGTCGCTCATCGGCGGGCCTTCGCTGCGGGAACCGGCGGCCATTCTAGCCGCCGCACCCCCCTTGTAAAGCGGCCCGGCCGCCCCCATACAGGGCGCGCCGGGCCCCCGGCCCCCTTGATTTTCGGGAGCGCGAAACTATATTTAGCACTCGCCTGGGGAGAGTGCTAAGCCCGGCGCAAAGGCTTCATTCCACACCGCATTTATGGAGAGACGAGCGATGAAGATCCGTCCCTTGCATGACCGCGTGATCGTCAAGCGGCTGGAAGAGGAACGCACCACGCCCGGCGGGATCGTCATTCCCGACACCGCGGCCGAGAAGCCCATCAAGGGTGAGGTGGTCGCCGTGGGCAACGGCAAGGTGCTCGAGAACGGCGAAGTCCGCCCGCTGGACGTGAAGGTCGGCGACAAGGTGCTTTTCGGCAAGTACGCCGGCACCGAGGTGAAGGTGGACGGCCAGGAACTGCTGGTGATGCGCGAGGACGACATCACCGCGATCATCGAAGGTTGACGGCCGTCGTCGACAACGGCAGCCACTGTTCAAGTCAGAGGGGATTACCATGAGCGCCAAAGAAGTCCGCTTTTCCGACAACGCCCGCCAGCGCATGTTCCGCGGCGTCAACATCCTGGCCGACGCCGTGAAGGTGACGCTGGGTCCCAAGGGCCGCAACGTCGTTCTGGAGAAGTCCTTCGGTGCGCCGACGGTGACCAAGGACGGCGTCACGGTCGCCAAGGAAATCGAGCTGAAGGACAAGTTCGAGAACATGGGCGCGCAGATGGTCAAGGAGGTCGCCTCGCAGACGGCGGACGTCGCCGGTGACGGGACGACCACCGCCACCGTGCTCGCCCAGGCGATCCTGCGCGAGGGCCTCAAGGCCGTCGCCGCCGGCATGAACCCGATGGACCTCAAGCGCGGCATCGACAAGGCGGTGGGCGCCGCCGTGGCCGAGCTGGCCAAGATCTCCAAGCCCTGCGAAGACTCCAACGCCATCGCCCAGGTCGGGACGATTTCGGCCAACTCCGACGCGGTGATCGGCAAGCTGATCGCCGACGCGATGGAGAAGGTCGGCAAGGAAGGCGTGATCACGGTCGAGGAAGGCTCCGGCCTGGAAGACGAGCTGGAGATCGTCGAGGGCATGCAGTTCGACCGCGGTTACCTGTCGCCCTACTTCATCAACAACCAGGACAAGATGAGCGTCGAGCTGGAGGATCCGTACATCCTCCTGCACGACAAGAAGATCTCCAACATCCGTGACCTGCTGCCGATCCTCGAGCAGGTCGCCAAGGCCGGCCGGCCGCTGCTGATCATCGCCGAGGACGTCGAAGGCGAAGCGCTGGCCACCCTGGTGGTCAACACCATCCGCGGCATCCTCAAGGTGGCCGCGGTCAAGGCCCCGGGCTTCGGCGACCGCCGCAAGGCGATGCTCGAAGACATCGCCGTGCTCACCGGCGGCACCGTGATCTCCGAGGAAGCCGGCTTCTCGCTCGAGAAGGCCACCCTGGACCTGCTCGGTCAGGCCAAGAAGGTGTCGGTGACCAAGGAGAACACCACCATCGTCGACGGCGCCGGCAAGAAGGCCGACATCGAGGCGCGCATCAAGCAGATCCGCGTCCAGATCGAGGAATCCACCTCGGACTATGACAAGGAGAAACTGCAAGAGCGCGTCGCCAAGCTGGCCGGCGGTGTCGCGGTGATCAAGGTCGGCGCGGCCACCGAAGTCGAAATGAAAGAGAAGAAGGCCCGCGTCGAAGACGCCTTGCACGCGACCCGCGCCGCCGTCGAGGAAGGCGTGGTGCCCGGTGGCGGTGTCGCCCTGATCCGCGCCCAGCAGGCGATCGCCGACCTCAAGGGCGACAACGAGGACCAGAACGTCGGCATCTCGATCCTGCGCCGCGCCATGGAAGAGCCGCTGCGCCAGATCGTCGCCAACGCCGGCGGCGAACCCTCCGTGGTGCTGGCCAAGGTCCGCGACGGCAAGGGCAACTTCGGCTACAACGCGGCCACCGGCGAATACGGCGACATGGTGCAGATGGGCATCATCGACCCGACCAAGGTGACCCGCAGCGCCTTGCAGAACGCCGCCTCCGTGGCCGGCCTGATGATCACCACCGAGGCGATGATCGCCGAGCTGCCCAAGGAAGAAAAGGAACCGGCCGGTGCCGGCGCCGACATGGGCATGATGTGATCGAGGCCTCCCCGGCGGGCCGTCCCCCGGCGGCCCGCCATCTCCTCCCGCCCCGCCTTCCGGCGGGGCATTTTTATGCTCGCAGCGAGCGCTCCGGCAGGCGGGGCCTCGTTTGAACCGCCGCCGCCCCCGGCGCGACCCAAGGGTTGCGGGTCCCCCGCGCATCGCAATCATCCCAAAGAAGAAGGAGACGTCCATGAGCCACGCCAAATCACAGCGCGCCAACGCTTGTCGTCTGCTGACGGCCTGCGTGGCCGCCGCCCTCGCCCTCGCCGCCCAGTCCGCCGCGGCCTACCAGTGCCCCGGCAACAAGGTGGCCTTCGAGCACTGGGAGGACAAGAGCGGCGATTGGAACGCGTTCTTGCAAAACCAGGCCGGCGGCAACATCCAGACCTGGAGCAACACATTCAAGAATCAGCATTGTCCCCAGCTCAAGCAACCCTACAGCGGCAAGTTCTACGGCCCGGTCAACTGCGATTTCTTCCCCCCGCAAGCGCAGGGCGGCGCTTACCAGGCCGGCCCCGGCAACCCGGCCCGTTTCCGCATCAGCGGATGCAAGGTCGAGATCAAGAAGGGGCCGGCGCTGGAAAGGAAACTGAAAGGGCCGACGCCCGGCCCGGACGTGGGCCCGTCGCCCTCCGGCACGAGCGCCGACTGACGGCGGCGCCGGGCGAGCGCCGCGCGAAACCGCCCCGCGCCGGTGCCGGCGCGGGGCTTTTTGCGGCCGGCTTCAGGGGGACGCGCCGTCCGCCGGCGCGGGCTCGGCGAGCCAGCGCTCGAGGATCTCGCCCAGCGGCCAGTGCGGCCGCCCGAGCGCCGGGTTGTGCACGGCGCTCAAGCGCGTGAAGTCGATGTCGTCGAAGCCGCCCGCCCGCAGCCGCGTGGCGAGCCGCCGGGCCTCGTCGGCCGTGACGAAGTGGTATTCGGTGAGCACCTCGCGTCCGAGGGTTTCGGCGAAATCCGCGCCGGCGAAGTAATCGTGCAGCAACACCAGCGCCCAGGCGGCCTCCAGGAAGTGGCCGCCGGCCAGCGCCTCGATGTGGCCCTCGGCCACGGCGTCCAGCGCCGCCGGATCCCAGCCGAAGCCGCCGAGCAGCACGTCCCGCCCGGCCTCGAGATCGTGCTGGGCCAGCGCCCGCAGGGCGCCGACGAGCATGGTGTCGCCGCTGGACCAGATGATCTGCACGGCGTTGCCTTCGTCCAGCCAGCTGTTCAGCGCGTCGAAGGCCAAAGGCTCGGACCAACCGGCGTACAGCCGCCGTTGCAGGCGCAGCTCCGGGTGCCGCTTGAGCACCCGATCCAGGCCGGCCTCGCGCAGGTCGTTGGCGTTGTTGCGGGTCTTGCCGCCGAGCAGCAGCAGGCGCAGCGGCGGCGCCCAGCCGCGTGCCTCGGCGCCGGCGAGCAGGCGGTCGAGCAGCTGGGCCCCCGCCCGGGTCTCGTCGGGGCTGATCTGGCCCAGCCAGTGGCGCAGTCGCCCGCGCGGGTCGCCCAGGCGGCGCCGCGCCTCGCCGGCGACCGGCGAGTTGAAGACGAGGCTGCGCACGCCGCGCGCGTCGGCCGCTTCGAGGATGTCGTCGGTGGCGCCGTACCAGTAGCCGGTGAGCAGGGCTTGTGGCGGGTCTTTGTCCAGCAGCGCCAGTCCGTCCTTGCGGATCGAGTAGCTGTTGCCCTTGGAGTGGACGACCCGCAAATCGACGTCCAGGTCGGCGGCGGCGGCGCGCGCGGCGGCGACGGTGCGGTCCCAGAAGGGATTGGCGCCCGGGGGATCCGGCACCAGCAGGGCGACCTCCAGGGCCGCGACGGGCGGCACCGCGGCGATCGACAAGGCGAGCACGAGGAGCCGGGGCAGACGCATCGACACGAACCTCCGAGACGGGCGGGCCGATGCCTCGTAGCGGCCGCGGCGGCGCCGGGTTGAGCGGCGGCTAAACGGCGCGCGCGCCGTGCCGATAGTCCGGGAACCCCGCCGCCGGCGCAGGCGAGGCCGCCATGAGGCGCGATCCCGGTTTGCCGCACATCCACATGCTGCCCGGCTTCGATGGCACGGGCTTGTTGTTCCGGCCGCTGACCGAGGCTTTCGGTTACCGCTGCCGGACGACCAGCTTGTGCTACGAGGACGAGCTGACGCTGGAGGATCACCTCGCCTCGGTGTCGGCGCAGTTGCCGCCGCGCAACGTGATTCTGCTCGCCGAGTCGTTCTCGACGCCGATCGCCCTGCACCTGATGGCGCGCCAGCCGGCGCGGTTCCGTGCCGCCATCCTGGTGGTCGGCTTCGCCCGCAATCCCTTCGGCAACTGGCTGGGGCGCTGGGTGGCGGACAGTTTCCTCGGCGACAACGCCTTGGAAACCTTGTTGCTCAACCGGTGTTGCGACCGCGACGACGTGCCGCCGCGGGTCTGCGAGTTGGTGCGCGAGGCGCAGCAGTGGGTGAGCGCCGCCATGGTCCGGGCGCGGGTGCACCTGGTGGCCGGTCTGGACAACCCGCCCGATCTGTCGCGGATCGCCGCACCGGTGCTGTACATCCGGGCCAAGCGCGACAAGCTGGTGTCGGCCCGCCTGCGCGAGGAATTGTTCGAGGGCTTGCCGCAGATCGCCCTGAAAGCGGTCGACGGCCCGCATCTGGTGTTGCAGACCCACCCGCGCGCCTGCGCGGACGCGATCCTCAATTTCCTGCACTGGGACGAGGCCGGCGCCGCCGAACCGGCCCCCGGCGGCCGTCAGGGCGGCGCCGCCCTCCAGCTCAGGCCGAGATAGACGCCGCGCGGCTCACCGGGGAAGTAACGCGCGTCACCGAAAGCGTAGTCGGCGCGCTCGGCGTAGCGTGCGTCACCGGCGTTTTCGACCCGCAACGCCAGCGACCAGCCGGCGGCCAGGGCGCGGGCCAGGACGAGATCGACGCGGTCGTGGCCGGGATAGCGGTGGCGGTTGGCGGCGTCCATGAAGTACGGGCCCACGTGCCGCCAGGCGAGCACGGCGGTCCACGGCCCGGGCCGCCAGGTGAGGGCGGCGTGGCCGAGGCGGCGTGGGGCGTGATCGATGTCGTCGCCGGCGCGGATCGCTTCGCCGGCGAGGGCGGGATCGGCATAGCGGCGGCTGAACGCCCAACGGTGGCGTGCCCGGCTCGCGCCGAGCGCAAGTTCCAGCGTCCCGGTGAGGGCGGCGGCCAGGTCCAGTTCCAGGCCGCGGTGTTCGCTGGCGGCGCCGGTGACGTTGACGCCTTCGGCGTCGCGGAAAATCAGGTCGTCCTTGCGCGCCGTGTAGGCGACCAGGTCGCTCCGCCACCGCGCGCCGCCCCAGCGCAGACCCGCCTCGAGGCTGTCGAGGGTTTCCACCGCGCCGGGCCAGCCCTGCTGGTGGGCCTGCAGGCGGTAGAGTTCGGCGGCCTGCGGCGGCCGGGCGCCGCGTGCCGCACGCAGCCAGACGGTCCACGCCGACGCCGGCCGGTAGAGCAGCGCCAGCTCCGGGGTGAAGGCCGAGAAGCGGTCGCGGCGGTCGGAGGGGCGGAACAGCCGCCCGTCGACGCCGTCCGTGGCACGGTTGTCGTAGTCGTACAGGAGTGTTTCCCAGCGCGCGCCGGCGGTCAGGCGCAGCGCCGGGGCGGGGTGCCATTCCAGCCGCAGGTGGGGAGCCAGGCTGCGCGTGTCCACCCGGTAGTCGTAGTGCAGGCCTTGCGGATAGCCGAAGATCGCCGGGGCGGCCTGCCATTCGCGCAACGTGCCGCGGGCGAGATCGAGGTCCACTCCGGCCTGGGCGGCGCCCCAGGCCGTCTCGGCGCGCCAGTCGCTGCGCAGGCCGACGGCGTCCACGCGGTGGTCCTCCACGGGGTCGCCGGGCAGCCAGTGCAGGGTGAAGTGTTGGCGCTGGCGGCGCAGATAGACGATCGTGCGGGCCTGCCCCTGGTCGGTGTCGAAGCGTCGCAGCCATTGGGCGCGCAGGGCGTCGGCGCGGCGCAGCGCCCCGGCGGCGTCGTTCTCCGTGAGCCTTGCGCGGTCCCGGTAGGCGTCTTCGCCGATCACGAAACCCGCGCTGCGCTCGTCCAGCCGCTGCCAGGCGAGCTTCCAGCTTTGGCGGGCCTCGTCCCGGCGCAGCAGGAGCTTTTCCTGGCGGTAACCCGCGTCCTGCCGGAAGCCGCCGTCGTGGCCGAGGTGCAGGCCGAGCAGCGTCGCCGCATCGCCGTCACCCCAGCGTTCGAGCGCGGTCGAGCGGACGCGTTGGTAAGGGCCGGTCCAGAGGCTGAAGCGCGCCTGCGCGAAGCGGGCATCCGGGCTGCGCAGATGGATCAGGCCGTGCAGGGCGTTGGCGCCTTGGGCGGCGCCGCCGGGGCCGCGCAGGACTTCGATCGTTTCGGCGAATTCCGCCTGCGCTTCGAGCAGGGCGTTGACGTTGCCGAACGCGGCGCTGCGCAGCGGCACCTCGTCCTCGAGATACAGAAACGCCCCGGCGCCGGCCGGGCCGTTCAGGACCGGGCTGCGGATGGCGGTCAAGTGGGTCTGGCCGGCGCCCCGCTCGATGTCGACGCCCGGCAAGGTGTCCAGGTCGGCGGCGACGTGGTCCGCGCCTTGCTCGAGCGCCAGCGGCGGGCGCAGGCCGATCGCGGCGGCGCTGTCGGCCTGCGGCCGCGCGCGGCGTTCCGCGCTCACCACCACCTCGGGCCAGGGGTCGGCGGCCGCCGCGGCGGCGCCGAGCAGGGCGGCGGCCAGCAGCCGCCCGCGCCTCACGGCCAGAGCAGCAGCGCCCACACGAATGCGGTCAGCAGCAAGCTGATGAAGACCGCCGCCGAGCCCAGATCCTTGGCGCTGCCGGCGAGGTGGTGGTACTCGTCGCCGACCCGGTCGACGACGGCTTCGATGCCGGTGTTGAGCAGCTCGACGATCAGCACCAGTAGGCAGCAGCCGGCGAGCAGGGCCTTTTCGACGGCCGTCTCGCCGAGCCACAGCCCGAGCGGGATCAGCAGCAGGCCGAGGGCCACCTCCTGGCGGAACGCGGCTTCGTGCCGCCAGGCGAAAGCCAGGCCTTTGAAGGAATAACCGGTGGCGTCGATCAGGCGGGCGAGACCGGTTTTGCCGGGTTTCATGGTCGGATGGGCGGATCGGTCGGGGTGGTTTCAGGCGGCGGTCGCGTGCGGGGCCGGCCGGCACAGGGATTCGTAGAGCGCGTGCAGGCGCTCGGCCTGGGCTTCGGCGGACCAGCGCTGCGCCCAGCGCCGGCCGGCTTCGCCGAGGCGGGTCCGCAGGTCCGGGTCGTCGAGCAGCCGCAGCACCTTGGCGGCGAAATCCTCGACGTCGTCCTCGGCGACGAGCGCGCCGCAGCCGGGCTGGAGTATATCACGGGTGCCCAGGTGCGCCGTGGACACCACCGGCACGCCCAGGGCCATGGCTTCGAGCAGCACCAGCCCCTGGGTCTCGGTGCGCGAGGCGAACACGAACACGTCGCCGGCCTTGTAGCAATCGAGCAGCGCGCCGCGCCGGTCGAGATAGCCGACGAAACGCAGATGCGGCATCAGGCCCATGCGCCGTGCGCGCCGCTCCAGATCGGATCGTGCCGGACCTTCGCCGGCGATGACGAGCAACACGTCCGGGCGGCGGTGCCGCAAGCGGTCGAGCACGTCGAGCAGGAAAGGGATGTTCTTCTCGTGGGCGACGCGGCCGATGTGCACCAGCAGCGGCCGGTCCGCGGGAATCCGGTGCGCGGCGCAAAAGCGCGCGCCGTCACCGCCTTCGAAAGCGTCCAGTTGCAGACCGGTGGGCAGCACGGTCATCGGCGTGCGCACGCCGTAGCCGCGCAGCACGGATTCCATGGGCCGCGACGGCACGATCAAGTGATCCAGCGCGCGGCATTGGCTGCGCGTCAAAGCCCGCGCCGCGGGTCGGGTCAGGACGCGGGGCAGGAAGGGGACGTAATGGTGGAAATATTCCTCGAACAGGGTGTGGTAGGTGGCCAGCACAGGCAGACCGCGGCGGCGGGCGAAACGGCAACCGGCGTAGTGGGCGAGGAACGGCGTCTGCACGTGGACCACGTCCAGCGGCTCGTCCGCCAGGCGGGCGAGCGCTTCCTGCACGGCACGGCGATGCATCAGGCGGTCCTCGGGGTCGAAGGGCACCGGCCGGCCGGGCACGCGCAGCAGGGTGTCGTCCCGTTCGTCGTCCGGGCCGTAGGCCGGCGCGACCAGCCAAACCGTGTCGCCGTGGGCCTGCAGCGCCTCGCGGAAGCTGCGGATCGAGGTGGACACGCCGTTGATGCGGGGAAAATACACGTCCGAGATCATCAGGATGCGCACGGGGCGGCTCCTCGGTGGTGGGCGGCGGGCGGCGCGGCGCGCGGCCTCGCCGCGCCGGCGGTGATGCGCGGATTATGCCCCAGCGCGTCGCTAGGCGGAGAAGCCCAGTCCCAGCACGGCGCCGATCAGGGCGCCGAGCAACACGTCGCTGGGGTAATGCAGGCCCAGCACCAGGCGCGAGGCGGCGATCGACAGGGTGAGCGGCACCAGCAGCGGCGCCAGCGCGGGTTCGGCGGCGACCAGGATCAGGGTGAAGGAAACCGCGTGCAGGGTATGGCCGGAGGGCAGGCTGTAGGCGTCGAGCGGGGGGGTGCCGGCGCGAATCGCCGGGTGGGCGGCGCAGGGCCGCGGACGGCGGGTGTACTGCTTGATCAGCTTGTACACGAGCAAGCCGACCACACCGGCGGCGATCATGCGCAGGCTGGTTTCGGCACCGTCCCACCCCTGGACGAGCGGCAGCAGCGCCATCAGGCCATACCAGAGCTTGCCGTCGCCCAGCCAACTGACGGTGGCGAAGAAGCGCTGTACCGGGCCGTAACAGGCGCGGTTGAACCACAGGGAGGTGGACAGCTCGCCCTGGACGATGCGTTGCATCCACGGTGCGGCGACGGTGCCGAGGGTCTTGCTCGCCATATTGATCTCTTCCGTGCCACGGGGCACACTGCCAGCATGCCCGGCAAAGATTGACGGGACGTGACCGCCCGATGGCGGAACGATGACGAAAGCCGAGCCGCGCCGTTCGCGCCAGGCGCGGAGAGGAGAGGGAGAGGACATGAGGGCGATGATCCGCCGTATCGCGTTGCCCTGCATCCTGGCGCTGACCTCGGCCTGCGCGGTGTCGCCGCGCCGGCCGGCCGACGCCAGCGATTACGTCAACGACCTGGTGTTCCCGGCGCAGACCGAGCAGTTGGTCATGGTCGAGCGCTTCGTGTACGACAGCCCCTTGCTCGGCGTCAAGCTCGGTTACCGGCGCAAGGATCCACGCGGCGACCTCGTCGACGTGTTCATCTACCCGATCCGCGCATCGCGCTGGAGCGAAGAGGACGCGGCGCTGGTGCTGGACACCGCGATCCGCGGCGTGCTCGAAGAGATCGAAGTGGCCTCGCGCATCGAGGGGGGCTATGAGCTGCTGGGCGAAGCACGGATCGAGCCGTACCGCCTGCAGTCGGGCGGGGCGGTGTACGAGGGGCGGCACCTGGTCGTGCCGGCGCGCTTCAGCGATGGTTACGAGTATGACTCCCACGTCTTCCTGTTCCTGCAGGGCGACAAGTACGTCAAGTTCCGCTGCAGAATCCCGCGCTCGGAATTCACCCGCGGCGTTGCTCCCGACTACGCGGTGCGCGAGATCCTGCCGGCACTGCGCGTGCCGCCGCCCTCGCCCTGGATGCAGCGGTTACGTACCGCGTTCGACGGGATTCTGGCGCCCGGAGCCGTGCCGTCTTCGCCGAAAGAAAAGAAATTTTCGGAACTGTTCAGAACCCACTATGCAGGGATGGACTTTCCAAGGGTCACTTACCATGTGGACTTGCGCCATATCGAGAGCGCCGGGAATCCCGAAGTAGGTGTTTTGCTCCATTATCAGCCCTTGGACGGTCGAGGGGATTGGGTGTTCGTCCACGTTTATGCCGTTTCGGCGGAGCAAAGGGCAAACGACGCGGATCGGTTGCTGGATGGCGAGATCGCCAATATCGTCGATATCGCCCGTGCCGTGACGGAGGGCGCATCCAGGGTGGAATGGCTCGCAGAGCCGCGCATCGAGCCCTATCGCATGGAGTTGGCCGGTGTGGTGTACGAGGGGCGCCGCATCTTTATCCCTTTTCGCGAAGGTGCTGATCGGTACGACGCGAACGGTTATCTCTTCGTGAAGGCGGGATGGTTCGTCTACATCAAGTGCCTCATGCACCAGTCCTCGGTCAGCCGGCTTGCCGACGAGGACTACGCGGTGCGTGAGCTCCTGCCGCTGTTGCGTCCGCCCACCACCGAGCGCACCTCGGCGGCGCAGGATCCGGTGCCGGCCGGAGCCGATTAAAGCCGCGGCGGCCCCGGCCGCCAACGCGGTGCTTTTCTCGTCCCGGAAGAGGAGCGCGACCCATGGACGGGCCGCCCGGCACCCCCCGCTTGTTGTTGTTTTCCGCCGATGTCGAGTTGACCCGTGCGCTGGCCGTCGAGGCACGGCTGGCCGGGCTGGGGTTCGAGGCCGTCAGCGATGCGGCGCCCTGCGCGGCCCGGCTGGACCGTCCGCCGGCGCCGGCGTGGCTGATCGTGGACTTCGCCGCCGCCCCCGCCGCGGCCGAGGCGCTGGCGGGCCGCGCGGCGCAGGTGTTGCCGGTGTGGTTGTGGGCACCGGCGCTGGACCCGGTGGACGCGGCCAGCCTGCGCCTGCGCGGCCTCACGCTGGTCGGCACGCGGCGTGCGCTCGCGGCGTTGTGCCGCCGCTGGGGGGCGCGTTCCGCGGCCTGAGGCCGGCCGGGTTATCATGGGCACCCCGAGCCCAGGAGAGCGGGTGCCTTGAGCGATTCGCCCCGCGGCGGTTTGCCCGCCGGACGACCACCGCCGCCGGTTCTGCGCGAGGAGGCCGAAAGGGCCTGGGCGGCGTTCGTGGAGGCGCGTGTCGCCGCCGGCCTGCCGCCGCCGGCCGAGGCGGCGACCCTCGGCCAGGGTTTGTTCGCGGCCAGCGGTTACCTGGCCTGGGTGCTGCAGCGCCACCCCGATTGGTGGGCGCCGTGGACGGCGGCGCAATGGACGGCGCCCTTCGACGCCGCGGTTCTGGCGGCCGCCGAGGCGGCCGAGCCGGATCTCGCCGCCGAGGACGAGGCGGCGTTCATGGCGGCCTTGCGTCGTTTCCGCCACCGCATGCACAGCCGCATCGCGGTGCGGGATCTGGCCGGCTGGGCGCCGCTGGCCGAGACCCTCACGGCGCTGTCGCGGACGGCCGACCGTTGCCTGGAACTGGCCTACCGGCGCGCCGCGGCGCTGCAGGAGGCGCGCTTCGGAAAGCCGCGCGACGAGGCCGGCGGTACGCCCAGCCTGGTGGTGTTGGCGCTGGGCAAGCTGGGCGGCGAGGAGCTGAACTTTTCCTCGGACGTCGACCTGATCTTCGCTTACCCGGAAGAGGGGGAGAGCAGCGGCGGGCGCAGCGGGCGCTGCGACAACCACCGCTGGTTCCTCGGCCAGGCGCAGTCGATCATCCGTTACCTCGCCGAGCAGACCGCCGACGGTTTCGCCTACCGCGTGGACACGCGGCTGCGGCCTTTCGGCCACAGCGGGCCGCTGGCCGCGTCTTTCGACTTCCTCGAGCAGTACTACATGCAGCAGGGACGCGACTGGGAGCGTTATGCGCTGATCAAGGCGCGGCCGGTGTGCGGCGAGCCGGCCGACCGCCGCGCCCTGCTGGAGCTGTTGCGCCCCTTCGTGTTCCGCCGTTACCTCGACTACCAGGCGTTCGCGGCGCTGCGCGAAATGAAGGCGATGATCGCCGCCGAGGTGCGGCGCAAGGGCCTGGAGGACGACATCAAGCGCGGCGCCGGCGGCATCCGCGAGATCGAATTCATCGGCCAGGCCTTCCAGTTGATCCGCGGCGGACGCGAGCCGGCCTTGCGCGCCCGCTCGATCCTCACCGTGCTCGACCGCCTGGCGGAGCGGCAGGTGCTCGATCCGGCGGTGGTGATGCACCTGAAGGAGGCCTACGCCCTGTTGCGCGCGGTCGAGAACCGCTTGCAGATGGTCGCCGATCGGCAGGTGCACCGTCTGCCCAAGGATGAACGCGGTCGGGCGCGCCTGGCCTACGCCATGGGCTACGATGCGCCCGAGCCGTTCGAGGCGCTGCTCGCCCGTCAGCGGGCCGCCGTCGCCGCTCGGTTCCAGGCCCTGGTGTTCGGCGTCGAGGCGCCGGAGGCCGAGGATCCGCGCCGCCGCGCCGTGGCGGCCCTCGCCGACCAGGGGTGGCCGCCGGCCGAGACCGAGTCGTTCCTCGCCCCCTGGGCGGGCGCGGCGGCCGGCGCCTGGTGCGAGGCGTTGCGGCGTTTCGCCGACGGGCACGCGGCGCGGCGCATGAGCCGCACGGCGCGCGAGCGCTTGTTGCCGCTGTTGCCCTTGCTGTTCGACGCGGTGGCGGCCGCCGGCGGCGAGGCGGCGACCCTGGCGCGGGTGCTGGCGGTGCTCGAAGCGGTGTTGCAGCGGCCGGTCTACCTGGCGTTGCTCCTCGAGTATCCCCGGGCCTTGCAGCAGTTGGTGCGCCTGTGCGCGGCGAGCGACTGGCTGGCGGCGTACATCGCCCGCCATCCGGCGGTGCTCGACGTGCTCGTCGAACCCCGCAGCGGGCCGTTGCCGGACCGGGACGCCCTGCGCGCCGAGCTGCGTGCGGCGATGGCGGCCCTGCAGGAGGAGGACGAGGAGCGGCGCCTGGACGCCTTGCGGCATTTCAAGCAGGAACAGGTGCTGCGCATCGCCGCCCTGGACGTGCTCGGCGGTTTGCCCTTGATGAAGGTCAGCGACCAGCTCACCTGGTTGGCCGAGGCCGTGCTGGAAACCGTGGTCGAGCTGGCCGAGGCGGATCTGGAGCCGCGTTTCGGCCGCCCGCGAGCGGCCGCGGGCGAGCCGGCCTTCGGCGTCATCGCCTACGGCAAGCTCGGCGGCATCGAGCTGGGTTACGCCTCGGACCTCGATCTGGTGTTCGTCTACCGCGGCGAGGGGCAGACCGACGGCCCGCGGGTGCTGGACAACGCGCTGTACTACGCGCGCCTGGTGCAACGCATCGTCCATTGGTTGACCACCCGCACCAGCGCCGGTGTGCTCTACGAGGTGGACATGCGCCTGCGCCCGGACGGTGCATCCGGCCCCCTGGTCTGCACGCTGGAAGCTTTCGATCGCTATCAACAGGAGCGCGCCTGGACCTGGGAGCACCAGGCGCTGGTGCGCGCGCGCATGGTGTGCGGGCCGCCGGCGCTCTGCGCGGCGTTCGCCGACACGCGCCGCGCGGTGCTCACCCGCCGGCGCGACCGGGCGGCGTTGCAGCGCGAGGTGCGCGAGATGCGCGAGCGCATGCGGCGGCAATTGTCCAAGGGTGGTCGCGACGGCCTGTTCGACTTGAAATACGACCGCGGTGGCCTGGGCGACATCGAGTTCATCGTCCAGTACCTGATCCTCGGCTGGTCCTGCGACCATCCCGAGGTGGCGAGCTGGAGCGACATCATCCGCCAGCTCGAGGCGCTGGCGGCGGCCGGGGTGATCGAGGCGGGGCGGGCCGCGGCGCTCGACGCCGCCTGGCGGCATTTCCGGGAGATCGTCCACCGCCGCGCGCTGCAGGGCGAGTCGGCGCGGATCGAGCCGGACGCGCGGACCGCGGCGCACATCGAGGCGGTGGCGGCCGCCTGGCGCGACCTGCTGGAACGGCCGCCGCCCGACGCGTTTTCCGCCACGGCCGAATCCGGGTAGAATCGCGCCCTCGAAGTGTGTCCTGGCGACCGCCGATGAAGACGCCGATGTACGACCGCGACGGGGTGATCTGGTTCGACGGCGAACTGGTGCCCTGGCGCGAGGCCAAGGTCCATGTTCTCACCCACACGCTGCATTACGGCATGGGGGTGTTCGAGGGCGTGCGCGCCTATGCGACCGAACGCGGCCCGGCGATCTTCCGCCTCGCCGACCACACCCGGCGCCTGCTCAACTCGGCCAAGATCCTCAACATGGCCGTGCCCTTCGACGCCGAGGCCCTCAACGCCGCGCAGCGGCAGGTGGTCCGGGAGAACGGCCTGGACGCCGCCTACATCCGCCCGATGTGCTTCTACGGCGCCGAGGCGATGGGCTTGCACGCCGAGGGGCTCAAGGTGCACGTCATCGTCGCCGCCTGGCGCTGGGGCGCCTATCTGGGCGAGGGCGCGCTGGAGCGCGGCATCCGCGTCAAGACCTCCTCGTTCACGCGCCACCACGTGAACGTCAATATGTGCAAGGCCAAGTCCAACGGCAGCTACATGAATTCGATGCTGGCGCTGAACGAGGTGGCCGCCGCGGGCTACGACGAGGCGCTGCTCCTGGACGTGGACGGCTTCGTCGCCGAGGGCAGCGGCGAGAACCTCTTCATCGTCCGCGACGGGGTCTTGCACACCCCCGAGCTGACCTGCTGCCTGGACGGCATCACCCGCGCGACGGTCATCACGCTGGCGCGGGAAATGGGCCTGACGGTGGTCGAGCGGCGCATCACCCGCGACGAGGTGTACATCGCCGACGAGGCCTTTTTCACCGGCACGGCGGCCGAGATCACGCCGATCGCCAGCCTCGATGACCGGCCGATCGGTGACGGCGGCCGCGGGCCGATCACGGCGCGCCTGCAGCAGCGCTATTTCGACGTCGTCCTGGGCCGCGACACCACCCATGCCGACTGGCTGACCCATGTCTGATCTGCGAGCCCGCGAGGTGACGGTCGATCGGCAGCGGCTGCCCTGGCACTGCCCGCCGCCGGACGCCCCGTTGTGGGCGCTGCACCCTCGGGTGTACCTGCCGCTGGATGCGCGCCATCCCGAGGTCCGCTGCCCCTATTGCAGCACCCTCTACCGGCTTGCACCCCCGGCCTCGAGCAGTTCGCGATAGAGCGCGTGGGTCTGTTCGACCGTCCGCGCCACGGTGAAGTGCTCCAGGATGCGCTGTCGCGCCGCCGCACCCATGCGCGCGCGCAGCGCCGGGTCGTCTTGCAGGCGGGCGAGCGCCTCGGCCAGGGCCTGGGCGTCGCCGGCCGGCACCACCAGGCCGCTCACGCCCGGCTCGACCAGTTCCGGCGAGCCGCCGGCGTCGCTGACCACCGGCGGCACGCCGTAGACCATGCCCTCGATGATCGATTTGGGCAGGCCCTCGCGCCGCAGCGCCGGCAGCACGCAGACCGAGCAGGCGGCCTGGATCTGCACCGCGTCGCGCCGGAAGCCCAGCACGTGGATGCGCTCGCGAAACGGATGCCGGGCGATCTTCCGGCGCAGCCGCGGATGGTCCATGTGGCCGATCAACAGGACGTGCACGGGCCGCTTTGGACCGAGCCGCTCCAGGGCGTCGAGCAGCACGGTGACGCCTTTGCGCGGGCGGTAATTGGCCACGCAGGCGACGGTGAACGCCCCCGCCGGCAGGCCCAGCGCGCCGAGGTCGGCCGGCGGCGCCGTGTACCAGGCGGGGTCGTGGCCCTTGTAGACGGTCACCAGCTTGGCCGGGGGAATGCGCCAGCCGAAGGGCCCGCGCACGGCCAGCAGGCTCTCGCGCACGGCCTCGGCGACGCACACGATGCGGTCCACCCGGGGATGGAGATAGGTCAGCCAGGAAGCGGGATTGTAGACGCTGACGTTGCCGGCGATGCCGCGGTAGGCGACGAATTTCACGGGCAGGCCGCGGGTCGCGGCCAGCGCGTTGCTCACCGTGCGGTTGTTGAAGGCGTGCACGATCTGGGCGCGGTGTTCGAGGATCCGCGCGCGCAAGGCGCGCACGCCGGCGCGGTCGATGCGCGCGCGCAGCGGCACTTCGTGGACCGGCACGCCGGCCGCTTCGAGCCGGCCCGCGTCCGGTTCGATGCGGCGGGTGGTGACCACGGCGAGGTCCACGCCGGCGGCGTGCAAGCCGAGGAACTGCGCGGTTTCGTGCACGATGTTGCCGGGAACGACGGCCAGGACGCGCATGGCGGGAGCGGGCGGCGGGAAAGGCGGCGATTATGGTGAGCCACATCTGCCATGTCAATTTGGCCAAGGGCTTTCGCGGCGGGGAGCGCCAGACCCAGTTGCTGATCGAGCACCTGGCGCCGTACGGCCTGCGCCAGACCCTGGTGGCGCGTTACGACTCGCCGCTGTTCGCCCGCCTGGCCGGCACGCCGGGTCTCCGGATGCTGCCGGTCTACAAGCCGTACTGGCTGCACCTGGCGCGCTTGCGCCGCGATCCGCCGGATCTGTTGCACGCCCACGACGCCAAGGCCGCCCAGTGGGCGCTGCTCAACCACGGGCTGCGCGGCACCCCCTACGTCATGACGCGCAGGATGAGCCGGCCGTCCAAGGACATCGCTTTCACCCGCGCCGTGTACCGGCGCGCCGCCCAGGTGATCGGTCTGACCCGGGCGGTGCGTGACGGCGTGCACCGCATCGTGCCGGACGTGGACGTGTTGATCATCCCGTCGATGTTCGCCCGCCTGCCGGTCGACCCGCAGCGGGTCGCGGCGCTGCGCGCGCGCTACGCGGGCCGTTTCGTGA
Organism: Gammaproteobacteria bacterium; assembly: GCA_026004975.1. Taxonomy (GTDB): domain Bacteria; phylum Pseudomonadota; class Gammaproteobacteria; order HTCC5015; family HTCC5015; genus BPKE01. The sequence continues at coordinate 785,222 of BPKE01000001.1, read as the reverse complement.
TCGGCCACATCGGCGCGCTCATCAATCCGCACAAGGGCCAGGCGGTGCTGATCCAGGCCATGCGCCGCTTGCGGCATCTGGCCGATCTGCACGTGCTGCTGCTCGGCACCGGCCGCGATGAGCGGGTGCTCAAGGCGATGGCGGCGGATCTGCCCAACGTCGAGTTCGTCGGTTTCGTGGACAACGTCGGCGATTGGATCGCGGTGTTCGACTTGTTCGCCTTCCCGTCCCTGGAAGAGGGGCTCGGTTCCAGTCTGCTGGACGTCATGGCCCAGGCCAAGCCGATCGTCGCCACCGCCACCGGCGGCATCCTCGACGTGATCGAAGACGGCGTCAACGGCCTGCTCGTGCCGCCGCGCGACGCCGCCGCGCTGGCCGAAGCGATCGAGCGGCTGTACCACGACCCGGCGTTGCGCACGCGGCTCGGCGAGGCGGGCTTGCGCAGCCTCGAGCGCTACGCGCCCGAAACGGTCGCCGCGCAACACGTGGCGCTGTACCGGCGCCTGCTCCAGGCGCCCTGAGCCGTCGCGCACGGCGCTGTTATAATGCCGGCCCGCCCGTGGTGAGGGCCCGATGATCATCGAATTGCCCGATTTCTCCCGTGCCCGGGTGCTGGTCGTGGGCGACCCCATGCTCGACCGCTACTGGTACGGGCCCACCGCGCGCGTCTCGCCCGAGGCGCCCGTGCCGGTGGTCGCCGTCGCCGCCAGCGAGGAGCGGGTCGGCGGCGCCGCCAATGTGGCGCTGAACGTGCGCGCCCTGGGCGGCACGGCCACGGTGCTCGGCTTCATCGGCGAGGACGAGGCCGGTGCGCGCCTGGAGGCCCTGCTGGCCGCGGGCGGCGTGCAGAGCGCCTGCCTGCGGGTGCCGGGACACGCCACGGTGACCAAGCTGCGTGTGGTCAGCCGCCAACAGCAGCTCATCCGCTTGGATTTCGAGGACGGGTTCACGGCCGGCGACGGCGCGGCCCTGCTCGCGCGCGCCCGGAAGTTGCTCGCCGAGCACGACGTGTTGGTGCTATCGGATTACGGCAAGGGCACCCTGGCCGACGCGCCGGCGCTGATCGAGGCCGCGCGCGCGGCCGGCAAGCCGGTTCTGATCGATCCGAAGGGGCGGGACTTCGAACGCTACCGCGGTGCCGACCTGCTCACGCCGAACCTGAGCGAGTTCGAGGCGGTGGCCGGGTCCTGCGCCGACGAGGCGGAGTTGTGTGCGCGCGGCGAGGCCCTGCGCGCGCGCTTGGGCCTCGGGGCGCTGCTGGTGACCCGCTCGGAGAAGGGCATGACGCTGCTCGCCGCCGGCGCCGCGCCCTTAGACCTGCCGGCCCAGGCGCGCGAAGTCTACGACGTGACCGGCGCCGGCGACACGGTGATCGCGACGCTGGCGGCGGCCTTGGCGGCGGGCGCCGCACTGCCGGACGCGACCGCCCTGGCCAATTACGCCGCCGGGGTGGTGGTCGGCAAGCTCGGCACGGCGACGGCCAGCGTCGAGGAGCTGCGCGCCGCGATGTGGGCGCATGCGCCGCTGGGCCGCGGCGTGGTGGACGTGGACACCCTGCTGCAGCGGCTGGCGGCGGCCCGTGCCCTGGGCGAGCGCATCGTCTTCACCAACGGTTGTTTCGACATCCTGCACGCCGGCCACGTCGCTTACCTGCAACAGGCGCGGCGGCTCGGCGACCGCCTGGTCGTCGCCGTCAACGACGACGACTCGGTGCGCCGCCTGAAGGGGGCCGGGCGGCCGGTCAACCCGCTGGCGCAGCGCATGGCGGTGCTGGCCGCGTTGGAGTGCGTCGACTGGGTGGTGCCGTTCAGCGAAGACACGCCGGCGGCCCTGATCGACAAGGCCGCCCCCGATGTGCTGGTCAAGGGCGGCGACTACCGGCCCGAGACGATCGCCGGCGCCGACGCGGTGCGCGCCCGCGGCGGGCGCGTGGTGGTGCTCGATTACGTGGAGGGCTGTTCGACCAGCGCCATCCTGGAACGCTTGGAACGCACGCGATGATCGTCGTCACCGGCGCCGCCGGCTTCATCGGTTCGAACCTGGTCCATGCGCTCAACGCCCGCGGGCGCGAGGATCTGCTGCTGGTGGACGACCTGCGCGAGGGCCGCAAGTACGCCAACCTGACGGGGGCGCGTTTCGCCGACATCCTCGACAAGGATCGCTTCGCCGGGCTGCTCGGCCGGCCGCGCGGCCTGCCGCCGGGCATCGAGGCGGTGTTCCATCAGGGCGCCTGCTCGACCACCACCGAGTGGGACGGGCGCCACATGCTCGAGACCAATTACCACTATAGCCAGCGCGTGCTCGACTACTGCGCGCGCCGCCGCGTGCGGTTGGTCTACGCCTCGTCGGCGGCGGTCTACGGCAAGGGGCCGCGTTTCGTCGAGGCGCCGGAATACGAGCGGCCGTTGAACGTGTACGGCTGGTCGAAACTGCTGTTCGACCGCTGGGTCCAGGCGCGGCTGGCAGAGGTGCCCTGCGCCGTCGCCGGCCTGCGGTATTTCAACGTCTACGGGCCGCGCGAAGGGCACAAGGGGACCATGGCCTCGGTCGCCTGGCATTTCTATCACCAGGCCAAGCGGGACGGCGTGATGCGGCTGTTCGGCGGCTGCGACGGCTGGGGCGACGGCGAGCAGCGCCGTGACTTCATCCACGTCGACGACGTGGTGGCCGTCAACCTGTGGCTGCTGGACCATCCCGAGGTGCGCGGCGTGTTCAACGTCGGCACCGGGCGCAGCCACAGCTTCAACGAGGTGGCCGAGGCGGTGCGCGCGGCGCTGGGACGGGGCCGGATCGAATACCTGCCCTTCCCGGACCATCTCAAAGGCGCCTACCAGAGCCACACCGAAGCGGACATCGACGCCCTGCGCCGGGCCGGCTACGATCGGCCCTTCCTGACCGTGCCCGAGGGCGTGGCGCGTTACGTCGCCTGGCTGGAACGGGAAGCGGCATGAGGGCCGCAGCGGGGTCGGCGGCGCCGATCCTGGTGGTCGGGCCGGCCTGGGTCGGGGACATGGTCATGGCGCAAAGCCTGTTCAAGCGTCTGGCGCGGGCGCAGCCCGGTGCGCCGATCGACGTGGTCGCGCCGCCCTGGTCGCTGCCCCTGCTGGACCGCATGCCCGAGGTGCGTGCCGCCCATGCGCTGGACGTGCCGCACGGCCGGCTCGGCTGGGGGGCGCGGCGGGCGCTGGGCCGGCGCCTGCGGGCCGCCGGGTACGGCTGGGCGATCGTCCTGCCGCGTTCGTTCAAGTCGGCCCTGGTGCCCGCGTTCGCACGCATCCCGCGGCGCACCGGTTACCGCGGGGAACTGCGGCGCCTGCTGTTGACCGACCCGCGGGTGTTGTCGCCGGCGCTCGACCAGACGGTCAAGCGCTTCGTCGCCCTGGCCCTGCCGCCGGGGCGGCTGCCGACGGCCGCGGACATCGAGCCGCCGCGTTTGCGGGTCGATCCCGACAACCAGGCCCGCCTGCTCGAAACCCTCGATCTGGCGCTGGATCGGCCGGTGGTGGCGCTGTTGCCGGGCGCCGAGTACGGGCCGGCGAAACAATGGCCGGTCGGCCACTTCGCCGCCCTGGCCGGGCGGCTGTTGGCGCGCGGGCGCCGCGTCTGGGTGCTGGGTTCGGCCAAGGAGCGGGAACTGGGGGAGGCCATCGCCGCCGGCCGCCGCGACGTGGTGAACCTCTGCGGGCGGACGCGACTCACCGATGCCGTGGACCTGCTGGCCTGCGCCGAGGCGGCGGTGAGCAACGATTCGGGCCTGATGCACGTGGCCGCCGCCCTCGACCGGCCGCTGGTCGCCGTGTACGGCTCGTCCAGCCCCGCCTACACGCCGCCGCTCAGCGAGCGCGCGGTGATCCTGCAGCGGGGCTTGTCCTGCAGCCCCTGCTTCGCGCGCCGTTGTCGTTACGGACATTATCGATGCCTGACCGAGATCGAAGTGGACCAGGTTCTGGCCGCCTTGCCGGCCTGAACGGGCGCCGGGCGCTGTTCTGGGGCGCGGCCTTCGGGCCCGCCGCCGCCTTGCTCCTGCCCGAGATCGGCGGCGCCTATTGGGCCCTGCTGGTGCTCGCCGGCGCCCTGCGCGCCCCGGCGGTGTGGCGGCGTCACGGCGCCGCGCTGCGCGCCAACCCGGCCTGGTGGACGGCGCTGGCCTTGCTCGCCGCCTACCTGCTGGTCGCCTGGAGCACCGCCCTGTGGCTGGACGCCTCCGATTTCGCCTTGAGCCGCTTGCGTCGCACCCTGCTGTGGCTGGGCGCGCCGCTGATCTTCTTGTTGCTGCTCGACCTCGGCCCGCCGCGGCGGGCGGTTTACCGGGCGCTGGCGCTCAACGCCGTGGTGTTCGGCCTCTGGGCGGTCGCCTGGTGGGCGTGGACCGACGGCGAGCGCGTGCGCGGCGTGACCCACGCGGTGCACTTCGGCCACGCCGCGCTGTTCCTGGCCGTCGCGCCGCTGGCGCTGTGGTTCGAGCGGCCCGGCCGCCCCGCCGCGCGGTGGGCGGGGTTGGCCTTGGCGGGCGGTTTGCCGGCCGTGCTGCTCTCGGGCAGCCGCGGCGCCTGGCTGGCGGCCGCGGTCGTCGCCGTCTTCCTGCTCGCCCTGGCGGTGCGCCGCTGGGGCTTGTCGCGGCGCCGCATCGCCGCGGCGGCGGTGCTGCTGCTCGTCGCCCTGATGGGCCTCGCGCAACTGCCGGTGGTCGAGCGCCGGCTGGCGGAAACGGCCGCCGAGCTCGAAGCCGTGGAGACGGGCGCCTGGACGACCTCGCTCGGCTGGCGGCTGTGGATGTGGCGCGAGGCCTGGGCGCTGATCCGCGAACGGCCCTTCACCGGCGCGGGTTTCTCCAGTTACTACGAACGGGTGCGCGCCCACGTCCGGGCGGGCTTGCTGCCGGAAGAGATGCTGGATTTTGCCAGTGAACCGCACAACGACCTGCTCTATCACTGGGTGACACGCGGGCTGCCCGGCGTGCTGGTCTACCTGCTCTTGCTCGCCTGGCCGGCGGCGCAGGCCTTGCGCCTGTTGCGCGGCCCGCCGGCGGCGGCCGGCGCCGGCTGGGCGCTCGTCTGCCTGGTGGCGGTGGTCGCCTTGGCCGGGCTGACCATCACCGTCTTCGATCAGCGGGCCGTGCTGCGGTATCTGAGTTGGACTGCGGCCGGGCTCGGCTACGCGCTGTGGACCTTGCGGGCACGGACGCCATGAACCCGAAAGTCGCCCTGGTCTACCGCCGGCTGCGCGGCTTGAGCGGGGTGCCGGGGCTGGTCTACCTGCAGGCCGAGATGCTGCGCGCGGCGGGCTGTGCCGTGGACCTGGTCGGCCAACGCGTGGACCGCGTCCGGCTCGCCGCCCTGGGCCTCGGCTGGCGGCGCGTGGCGCATTGGCCCCTGCGCCGCTGGGATCGCGCCTGGTTCCGCCGCCGCGCCGACGCCCTGGCGCGCGAGTACGATTTCGTCATCGGCCACGGGCACCACTGCCGCGCCGACCTGGTGTGGCTGCACAACTGCGTGGCCGCCGAGGCGGCCTGCGCGCCGGGCTCGGTGTCGCCGGCCGACGTGGCGTTGCAGGACGAGGTGCTCGAGGCGGCGGCCGCCCGGCGCTTGCTGCTGGCCAATTCGCGCCTCGCCCTGGCGACCCTGGCCGCCCGCCGGCCAGCTCGCCGGCGGTACGACGGCGGTCTTGTACCCGCCCTTCGACGAGCGGCGCTTCGACGTCGAGCGCGCCGCCGGCCTGCGCGCCGCGGCGCGCGCCGAGCTGGGGATCGACGAGGCGACGACGCTGGTCGGCTGGGTCACCTCCGGCGCGGCCGCCCGTCCGCGGGCTCGACGTCCTGCTGCAGGCCTGGCACGCGCTCGCCCCGGAGCGGCGCCGCGCCGCGCGCCTGCTGCTGGTCGGCGTCCGGGCGGCGCCGGCGGGGGTCGACGGCACGGTGTTGTGGCGGCCGCCGCGGCCGGACGTGGAGCGCTACTACGCCGCCCTGGACATGGCGGTCCACCCCGCTTGTTTCGAGGCCTTCGGCCTGACGGTGGTGGAGATGATGGCTTGCGGCGTGCCGGTGTGGCTGCCGCGCACGGTCGGCGCGGCCGAGTTGTTGCCCGCTGCCGCCCAGGCCGGGTTACCGGCGCGCGCCGAGCCGGCGCGCCTGGCCGCGGACCTGGCCGCCTGGCTGGCGGACCCCGAGCTGCGCGCCCGCTGGCGGGCTTGGGGCCTCGCGGCGGTGGCGCCCTGCCGCTTGGCGGCGCACCGCGAGGCGTTTTTCGGCTATTGCCGTCGCGCCGGGTTGGTTCTGCCGCCCGGTTGATCGGCGGTTTCGGCCAGCAGCCGGTCGAGGGTGTCGATCACGGCCTCGGTCTCGATCAGCGCCATGGCCTCGGGATGGCGGACGCGCTGGCCCCAGCGCAGCGCTTCGACGGGCCCGCCGAGGTAGCGGCGCACCGCCTCGGGGTAGCGGTTCACCACCCAGCGTCGCGACAGATAGGGCCCGGTGCGGTCCGGGTTGGATGTGGCGTACAGGCCGATCACCGGCGTGCCGACGGCGGTCGCCATGTGCACCGGTCCGGTGTCGGGGGCGATCAGCGCCCGCGCCCGCTCGAGCAGGGCGAGCAGCTCCTTGAGCGAGGTGCGGCCCACCCAGTTTTCGGGCCGGCTGCGGCAACGGGCGAGGATGGCCTCGGCCAGCGCCCGCTCGTGCGCCGCGCCGCCGCCGCTGAGCACCACTCTCATCCCATGTTTTTGCGCCGCGTGGTCGGCGACGGCGGCGTAGCGCTCGGCCGGCCAGTTGCGCCAGTTGCGCAGCCGCGCCGAGCTCGCCGGGTTGATCACCAGCAGCGGCCGCCGGTCGTCTGCGAGCCAGCCGGCGACGCGCCGGCGGGCCGTGTCCGGGATCGGCAGGTCCCAGACCAAGCGGCGTTCCTTCACCCCCAGGGCTTCGGCGAAGGCGAAAAACCCCTCCAACACGTGGCTGCGCGGCGCCGGGGCGATGCGCCGGTTGACGAACAGCCCGTGGCCGTTGCGTGCCCGGCCGGCGTCGAAACCGAGGCGCAGCGGGGCGCGCACCGCCAGCGACAGCAGGTTGGCACGCAGCGCCACCTGCATCAGCAACAGCGCGTCGAACCGCCGTCCGCGCAAGGCCGCGGCCGTGCGTCGCCAGGCCGCGAGGCCGCCGCGCTTGTCGAAAGTGATAAACTCCACGCCGGGCAGATCGCCGACGAGGCCGGCCTCCACGGTGCCGATGATCCATGTCAGGCGACATTCCGGCCAGGCGCGCTGCAGGTTGCGCACCACCGGCACCACCTGGACCACGTCCCCCAATGCGGACAGACGCAGCAGACACAGGCTCGACGGCGGCTCGGGAAACAGCGGGCGCATGGACGGCTCGGGCGGCGGGGCGCGGGGCGCATATCCTATACGATGCCGAATGGCTGGCCCAATCGGGCCTGCCCGGGATCGATCCGGCCTGGTTCGAAGCCCCTGCCGGTGCCCGCGAGGACGGCGGGCGCGGCGGAGTGTGGCGGCTGGCCCTGGCTGGCGGCGAGGCGGTGTTGCGCCGTTACCGGCGCGGCGGACCTGCCCGCGCGGCTCGGTCTGCGGCGCTATCTCTGGCTCGGTCTGGAACGCAGCCGGCCGTGGCGGGAGTGGCGCCTGCTCGCCCGCCTGTGGCGCGAAGGGCTCCCCGTGCCGCGGCCGCTGGCCGCCTGCGTGTGGCGGCGGGGCTGGGTCTACGAGGGCGCCTTGCTCACCGCCGCGGTGCCCGGCGCGCGCACCCTCGCCGAGCGGCTGCGGGATGGGCCCTTGCCGGCGGTGCAGTGGCGGAAGATCGGGGCGGTGTTGAGTCGCTTCCACGCGCGCGGGGTCGATCACGCCGATTTGAACGCCCACAACATCCTGTTCGACGCCGGCGGCGCCGTGCACCTGATCGACTTCGACCGCGGCCGCCTGCGCCGGCCCGGCGGGCGCTGGGCGCGCGGCAATCTGGCGCGCCTGGCCCGCTCGCTGGCCAAGCTGGCCGCGGCCGGCGCGGCCTGGTCGCCGGCCGACTGGGCGGCCTTGCTGGACGGCTACCGCGGGGGGCGGCGGTGAAGGCGAAGGCGGCCTTCCTGGATCGCGACGGCGTGATCAACGTCGACCGCGGTTACGTCTGGCGAATCGAGGACTTCGAGTTCATCCCGGGCGTGCTCCCGGCCTGCCGGGCGCTGCGCGGTCTCGGCTACAAGCTGATCGTCGTCACCAACCAATCGGGCATCGGCCGCGGTCTGTACGGCGAGGACGATTTTCTGCGCCTGACCGACTGGATGCGGGCGCGCTTCGCCGAGGCGGGGGCGCCCCTCGACGCGGTGTACTGGTGCCCGGACCATCCCGAGCACGGCCGCGGCGTCCACCGGCGCGACAGCCCGCGCCGCAAGCCGGGGCCGGGCATGTTGCTCGAGGCGATCGCCGAGCACGCGCTGGATCCGGCCGCGTCGTTCATGGTCGGCGACAAGGCCAGCGACATCCAGGCGGCGCGCGCCGCCCGCCTGGGGCGCGCCTTCCTGGTCGGCGCCGACCCCGCCGCGGCCCGTGCCCTCGGCGTGCCGCTCTATCCCGATTTGCTCACCCTGGTGCGCCGTGAATTCGGCGTGCCCGCCAGCCAAGAGGATCAACCCCCATGCGCGTGACGATTTACGGCAGCGGTTACGTCGGTCTGGTGACCGGCGCCTGTTTCGCCCAGGCCGGCAACACGGTGGTCTGCGTGGATGTGGACGAGGCCAAGGTGGCCGCCTTGCTGCGCGGCGAGGTGCCGATCTACGAGCCCGGGCTCGAGGCCCTGGTGCGCGCCAACGCGCGCGCGGGCCGCTTGCGGTTCACCACGGACGTCGCGGCGGGCGTCGCCCACGGGCTTTTCCAGTTCATCGCCGTCGGCACGCCGCCGGACGAGGACGGCTCGGCGGACTTGCGGCACGTGCTGGACGTGGCTCGCGCCATCGGCGCCCACATGGAGGACTACCGCATCGTCGTCGACAAGTCCACGGTGCCGGTCGGCACGGCCGACCGGGTCCGTGAGACGGTGCAGGAGGCCCTCGCCGCGCGCGGCCGGCAGGTGGACTTCGACGTCGTCTCCAACCCCGAATTCCTCAAAGAAGGCGCGGCGATCGCCGATTTCACCAAGCCCGATCGCATCATCATCGGCTCGGACAGCGAACGCGCGACACGCGAGTTGCGGCGGCTCTACCAGCCGTTCAACCGCAACCACGACCGCATCCTGGTCATGGACCCGCGCTCGGCGGAGCTGACCAAGTACGCCGCCAACGCCATGCTCGCCACCAAGATCAGTTTCATGAACGAACTGGCGGCGATCGCCGAACGGCTCGGCGCCGACATCGAGCGGGTGCGGGTCGGGATCGGCTCCGACCCGCGCATCGGCTACCACTTCATCTACCCCGGCTGCGGCTACGGCGGCTCCTGCTTTCCCAAGGACGTCAAGGCGCTGGTGCACACCGCCGAGCAGGCGGGCTGCGAGGCGGCGATCCTGCGCGCGGTCGAGGCGGTCAACGCCCGCCAGAAGCGCTGGCTGTTCGAGCGCCTGGCGGCGCATTACGGCGGCGAGCTCGCCGGCCGCACCATCGCCGTGTGGGGGCTGGCGTTCAAGCCCAACACCGACGACATGCGCGAGGCCCCCTCGCGGGCGCTGATCGAGGCGCTGTGGGCGAGCGGCGCCCGGGTGCGCGCCCACGACCCGGTGGCCGGCGGCCAGGCGCGGCGGTTGTGGGGCGAACGGGCCGACCTGGTGCTCTGCGAGGATCCTTACGAGGCGCTGGACGGTGCCGCTGCGCTGGCGATCTGCACCGAATGGGAAGCCTTCCGCAGCCCCGATTTCGAGCTCATGCGGGCGCGCCTGGCCGCGCCGGTGATCGTCGACGGCCGCAACCTGTACGACCCGGAACAGTTGCGCGCGGCGGGCTTCCGCTATTACGCCGTCGGCCGCCCGCCGGTGTGAGCCCTCAGGGCAGGCCGCGCTCGGCGAGCGCGTGCCGGTAACGGTCGACCACGTCGGCTTCGGCCTGGCACAGCGCGGCGCCGCGTGCGCCCATGGCCGCGGCGCGCTCCGGCTCGGCGAGCAGCGCCGCGCAGGCCGCTTCCAGCGCCGCGGCGTCGGCCGCTTGGACGAGTGCGCCGGCCGCCGCCAGGCGGGCCACCTCGTCGGCGAAATTGAAGGTGTGCGGCCCGGTGACCACCGCCTTGCCGAGCCGCGCCGCTTCGAGCACGTTCTGGCCGCCGCGCGGCACCAGCGAACCGCCGACGAAGACCCACTCGGCGCCGGCGATCCAGGCCGGCAGTTCGCCGAGGGTGTCGACGAGGTGGATGTCGGCCGCGGCGGGATCTTCGCCCCGGCTGTGCCGGCTCACCCGCCAGCCGGCGGCGGCCAGCTCGGCGGCCAGCTGGGCGCCGCGGTCGGGGTAGCGGGGCGCGATCACCAGCAGCCGGTCGCCCCGCGCCAGCCGTCCCCAGGCGGCGGCGAGCAGGCGCTCTTCGCCGGCGTGGGTGCTTGCCGCGAGCACGTAGCGGCGGCCCGGCGCGGCGGGCGGGGGGGGCGGCCCGGGCGGGGGGGCGAATTTCAGATTGCCGACCACCGCGATTCGGGCCGGATCCGCGCCCAGGGCCCGGAAGCCCGCCGCGTCCTCGGGGTTGCGGCACAGCACCGCGTGCAGCGCACCGAGCGCACCCAGATAGGCGCGTTTCAGCCAACCGGGGGCGCCGAGCGTGCGGGCCGACAGCCGGGCGTTGACCAGCGCCAGCGGCACGTCCGCCTCGGCGGCCGCGGCGTACAACCAGGGCCACAGCTCGGTTTCCACGATCAGCCCGGCGCGCGGCCGCGCACGGGCGAAAAAGCCGCGCACGGCCCGGCGATAATCGAACGGCAGGTAGCGGTGTCGGACGCGGTCGGCGAACGCCGCCGGCAGGCGCCGGGCGAGGGCCGCGGCGCCGCCGGGGGTGACGGTGGTGACCAGCGCCCGCAGGTCGGGCTGCGCTTCGAGCAGGGCGAGCAGCAGGGGCAGGGCGGTGTGCAGCTCGCCGACCGAGGCGGCGTGCAGCCACAGCGCGCCGGGCGGGACCGGCGCCGGGTCGCCGAGGCGCTGGCGCAGCCAGGCTCGGGCGCCGCCCGGCGGCGGCCGGCGCCGCCAGTGGGCGGCCAAGGCCCAGCCGGCGGCCAGCGGCGGCAGCAGCAGGCCCAGTCCGGCGCTGAGCAGGCGGTAGGCGGCCGGCGGCCTCATGGATAGATCGGCGGCTCGCCGGGCGGGCGCACCCGGAAGCGCTTGTGCACCCACAGGTACTGTTCCGGCGCCCGCCGCACCGCCTCTTCGATGACCCGGTTGATGCGGGCGCAATCCGCCTCCAGGCTCGGCCCCGGAAAATCGGCCAAGGGGGGCAGGATGACCAGCCGCCAGCCGCGCCCCTCGCGGTAGGGGAAATAGGGCACCACCGTGGCGTCCGCCAGGCGCGCCAGGCGCGAAGTGGCGGTCAGCGTGGCAGCGGGGACGCCGAAGAAAGGTGTGAACACCGTGTCCTCGCGGCCGAAATTCTGGTCGGGGGCGTACCAGGTGACCCAGCCGGCCTTGAGGTTGCGCAGCAGCCGCCGGGTCTGCTTGCGCGGCACCACCGCCAGGTAGGCCGCTTCGCGGGCGCGGCGCATGGCGTCTTCGAAGACCGGGTTCTTGGCCGGCTTGTAGAGGATCTGGAAGGGCACGTGGCGGGCGAGCAGGCGGCCGCCGATTTCGCTGGCGGCCATGTGGGCGGACAAGAGCAGCACCGGGCGGCCGCCGGCACGGGCGCGCTCCAGGTGCTCGAGCCCTTCGATGGTATGAGGCAGGGCGGCGAGCTGCGCTTCGCTGCCCCACCAGGCCAGTGCACACTCCACGAGCGTGTGACCCATGCCGATCAGGCAGCGGCGCGCCATGCGCCGCCGTTTTGCGGCGTCCAGCTCGGGGAAACACAGCGCCAGGTTGATCTCGGCCACGCGGCGGCGCTCGGCCAGCAGCAGCCAGGCCGCCCAGCCGAGCGCCTCGCCCGCCGCCCGGCGCAGCGGCGCCGGCGCCCGGCCCAGGGCGCGCAGCAGGGCCAGGCCGAGGCGGGTCGGCCAGTGGCCCCCGGGGGCGTGCGCCGCCTCGGCAGCGGCCCGGCTCATTTCAGCCAGGCGTTCACCGCCAGCAGGTCGGCCTCGGCGAGACTGCCGGCGGCGGCCTTGAGCCGCAGGGCGTCGACGATGTAGGCGTAGCGCGCCTGGGCGAGGTCACGCCGGGCGGCGAAGGTGTTGCGCAGCGCCAGCAACAGCTCCACCGCGTTGCGCGTGCCGACCTCGTAACCGGCGCGGGTCGCTTCGTGGGCCGCCTCGGCCGAGGCCAGGGCGCGCTCGAGGGCCTGGACGCGGGCGATGTCGGCCAGCACTTGCTGGTAGGCGTTGCGTGTGCTCCTGACCACGTCGCGGCGGGTCGCTTCCAGATTGTCCCGCGCGGCCGCCTCGCGCCACACCGCTTCGCGCACCCGCGCGCGCGTGCCGAAGCCCGCGAACAGCGGGATGTTCAGCTCGAGGCCGATGACGGTGTTTTGTTGTTCGCGGTTGTCGCCGAAGTTCTCGCCGGAGGCATCGGTGTAGACCCGACTGGCGACCAGGTCGAGGCGCGGCAGATGGCCGGCGCGCCTTGCGGAGACCTCGGCGTCGGCCTGTTCGGCGGCGAATTGCGCCGCTTTCAAGCGCAGGTTGCCCGCCAGCGCCCGCTGCACCCAGGCCTCTTTGTCGGCCGGATCGGGGCCGCGCAGCGGCGGATCTTGCCGGAGCCGCGCCAGTTGCGGTGCCTCCAGGCCGGTGAGCGCCCACAGCGCCTCGCGGGCCGCGTCCAGGGCGTTGGCCGCCAGGATCTGCGCCGCCCGCGCCTGGTCGTACTGCGCCTCGGCCTCGGTGAGGTCGGTGCGCGCGGCCAGGCCGACCGCGTGCCGTTCGCGGGTCTGCTCGAGCTGCTTTTCCAGGGCCTCGACCTCGGCCTCGGCCAGGGCCAGGGTGTCTTCGGCCTCGAGCACCGCGAAATAGGCTTGCGCGCTGCGCAGGATCAGATCCTGGCGGGCCGCCTGGAAACTCGCCTCGGCCTGGGCGGCGCGCGCCTTGGCCTGGTGCAGCCGCGCCCAGTATTCGTGGTTGTAGAGGCTCTGGCGCAGTTGCAGTGACCAGCCGAACTCGGCGCTTTCGGTGATCGCGTCGAGCCGGCAGGCGTCGGGCGCGATGTTGCAGAAGTCCGAGGCCAACAGCTCGTTTTCGGATTCGTTGCGGGTGACGCGGGCGTTGAGTTGCGGCAGGAGCGCCGCGCGGCTTTGCGCCGGCAGCGTCGCTTCGGCCTGCCAGGCGGCTTTTTCGGCGAGGAACTGCGGATCCTGGGTCTGGGCCCGGCGATAGACCTCGGCGAGATCCAACGCCGCGGCTGGGAAGGGGACGGCGGCGATCAGCAGCAAACAGAGGGGGCGCAGTCGGGCGGATGGGCTCATCGTCGTCTCCGCAGTATTTGGGGAAGCACCGGGCTGGGGGTCGGCGATGCAGACCGCCGCGCCGCCGCCGGGTTCCCGCCCGGGCGGCGGCCCGCGGATTCTAGCACGCGGCGGCGAACCGCCCTTGCATTGGCCGGCCGTTTTGCTACCCTGCGGGGACTCGAGCGAGCCGGGGGTATCGCGGCGCCGCCGCCGCGGTTGAGAGCATACCCTTCGAACCTGATCCGACCCACATCGGCGTAGGGAAGGCTCGTCGCCCTCATGCCCCCGCGGCGCTCGCTCGCTTGGCCCATCGCGCCGTCAGACCGGCACCGCCGGGGGAGTCCCGACCCATGTCCGTCATCGCCAAGGATCTGATCGAACGCACCGCGCGACTGTCCGCCGAGGCGCGGCGGCCGTATCCCGCCTCGCGCAAGATCTACGTCACCGGCTCGCGCCCCGACCTGCGCGTGCCGCTGCGCGAAGTGGTGCAGACGCCGACGCCGACCCGCAACGGCCTCGAAGAGAATCCGCCCATTCCGCTGTACGACACCTCCGGGCCGTACACCGACCCGTCCGTCGAGATCGACCTGACCCGCGGCCTGCCGCCGCTGCGCGCGGCCTGGATCGAGGCGCGCGGCGACACCGAGGTGCTGGACGGCCCGAGCTCGGCGACGGCGCGCCGGCGCGCCGCCGATCCGGCGCTGGCGCCGTTGCGCTTTCCGAACCCGCGCCCGCCGCGGCGCGCCAAGGCCGGCGCCAACGTCACCCAGATGCATTACGCCCGGCGCGGCATCATCACCCCGGAGATGGAGTTCGTGGCGCTGCGCGAAACGGCGCGGCTGGACGCCTTGCGCGCCGATCCGCGTTACCAGCGGTTGCTGCGGCAGCACCGCGGCCAGGATTTCGGCGCCGGGCTGCCACAGGTCGTCACGCCCGAGTTCGTGCGGCAGGAAGTGGCGGCCGGCCGCGCCATCATCCCGGCGAACATCAACCACCCGGAGCTCGAGCCGATGATCATCGGCCGCCGCTTCCGCACCAAGATCAACACCAACATCGGCAACTCGGCGGTCACCTCCAGCATCGCCGAAGAAGTCGAGAAACTGGTTTGGGCGGTGCGTTGGGGCGGCGACACGGTCATGGACCTGTCCACCGGCCGCCACATCCACGAAACCCGCGAGTGGATCGTCCGCAACTCGCCCGTGCCGATCGGCACGGTGCCGATCTACCAGGCCCTGGAGAAGGTCGGCGGCGAGCCCGAGGCGTTGACCTGGGAGGTGTTCCGCGACACGCTCATCGAGCAGGCCGAACAGGGTGTGGACTACTTCACCATCCACGCCGGCGTGCGCCTGGCCTACATCCCGCTGACCGCCGACCGGGTCACCGGCATCGTCTCGCGCGGCGGCTCGATCATGGCCAAGTGGTGCCTGGCGCACCACAAGGAGAATTTCCTCTACACGCACTTCGAGGAGATCTGCGAGATCATGAAGGCTTACGACGTCGCCTTCTCCCTGGGCGACGGCTTGCGGCCGGGCTCCATCGCCGACGCCAACGACCGGGCGCAATTCGCCGAACTGGAGACCCTCGGCGAGTTGACGCGGATCGCCTGGGAGCACGATGTGCAGGTCATGATCGAGGGGCCGGGCCACATCCCGATGCAACTCATCAAGGAAAACGTCGACAAGGAGCTGGCCGATTGCTACGAGGCGCCGTTCTACACGCTGGGGCCGCTGACCACCGACATCGCCCCCGCCTACGACCACATCACCTCGGCGATCGGCGCGGCGCAGATCGGCTGGTACGGCACCGCGATGCTGTGCTACGTGACGCCCAAGGAACACCTCGGCCTGCCCGACAAGGAGGACGTGCGCGAGGGCATCATCGCCTACAAGATCGCCGCCCACGCCGCCGATCTCGCCAAGGGCCTGCCCGGCGCGCAACTGCGCGACAACGCCCTGTCCAAGGCGCGTTTCGAGTTCCGCTGGGAAGACCAGTTCAACCTCGCCTCGACCCGGACCGGGCGCGCGAGTACCACGACGAGACGCTGCCCAAGCCGGCGGCCAAGCAGGCGCATTTCTGCTCCATGTGCGGGCCCAAGTTCTGCTCGATGCAGATCACCCAGGAGCTGCGCGAGCAAGCCGCCGCCCTGGGTGTGGACGAAGAGGCGCTGCGCCGCCGCGGCCTGGCCGAGCGCGCCGAAGCCTTCCGCCGCGAGGGCGGGCGGGTCTATCTGGACGAATAGGGATGGGCGACCGCTTCACCCTGGGGGCCTTCGCCTGGCGCTGGCTGGGCGCCTTGCTGCTGGTGTTCGGCAGCTACAACGTCGCCGGCGTTTCGTACTTCCATTGGATCCTGGCGGGCGGCGAGGGCCTGTTGGCGCTGAAGGTGTTCGTCGGACTCCTGCTGCTGGCCGGTTGGATCGTCTACCTGGGTGCGGCGCTCAAGGCGCTCGGGGCTTTCGGTTTCCTGCTGGTCGCGGCCCTGTTCGCCGCCTCGTTCTGGGTGCTCGCCGACCTCGGCCTGCTGCCCGTCGCCGGCGCGCGCGCGGCGCTGTCCATCGCCCAGTTCATCCTCGCCGGCGTGCTCGCCGTGGGCGTGTCCTGGTCCCACCTGCGCCGGCGTCTGTCCGGCCAGGTGGTCACCGACGAGCTCGAGGACTGACCGGGCCGCCGCCTTCACCGACGCCGCCACCGGACGGAACCGATCGATGCCCGAGAAAATCACCGCCGTCGTGTCTCCCACCGGGAGTCTGAACCGGCTTTCCCAGTACGAAGTCGCGCGCCTGCGCGACGCCAACGACGGCGGTCTGAACGAGCTGTTCCGCCGTTGCTGCCTGGCCGTCCTCAATTGCGGCCGCGAGCAGGACGACCCGCTGGCGCTGCTCGAGGACTACCGGGATTTCGAGGTGCGCATCCTGCAGCGTGACCGCGGCGTCGCCCTGGAACTCGTCAATGCCCCGGCCGAGGCCTTCGTCGGCGACAAGATGATCCTCGGGGTGCGCGAACACCTCTACGCGGTGCTGCGCGACGTGCTGTACGTGTCGGGTGCGCCGGGCGTGGCCGGCGATCTCGACCTCGGCACCTCCGAGGGCATCACCAACTTCGTCTTCCACCTGCTGCGCAACGCCGGCGCCTTCGTGCCGCGGCGCAGCGACGTGGTCGTGTGCTGGGGCGGCCACTCGATCAACCGCGTCGAGTACGAATACACCAAAGAAGTCGGCTACCACCTCGGCCTGCACCGGCTGGACATCTGCACGGGCTGCGGCGCGGGCGCCATGAAGGGGCCGATGAAGGGCGCCGCCGTAGGCCATCTCAAGCAGCGCGTCGGCCGCGGCCGTTACATCGGGCTCACCGAGCCCGGCATCATCGCCTCCGAGTCGCCCAACCCGGTGGTCAACGAGCTGATCATCCTGCCCGACATCGAAAAGCGCCTCGAGGCCTTCGTGCGCCTGGGCCATGCGTTCGTCGTCTTTCCCGGCGGCGTCGGCACCGCCGAGGAGATCCTGTTCCTGCTCGCCGTGCTCATGCACCCGGACAACGCCGGGCTGCCCTTCCCGCTGATCTTCACCGGCCCGGCGGGGAGCGAGGCCTATTTCGAGCAGATCGACCGTTTCATCACCACCACCTTGGGCGAGGCTGCCCGGCGCCATTACCGCATCGTCGTCGGCGATCCGCCGGCGGTGGCCGCCCTGGCCGCCGAGGGGGTCGCAGAGGTGCACGAGTACCGCCGTGCCCATTCGGACGCCTTCTATTTCAACTGGAGCCTGCGCGTCGAATTCGACCTGCAACAACCCTTCGATCCCAGCCACGAGAACATGGCGGCCCTGGATCTGCGCCTCGACCAGCCCCGGCACCGCCTCGCTTACCACCTGCGCCGGGCCTTTTCCGGCATCGTCGCCGGCAACGTCAAGGCCCAGGGGATAGAGCGCGTGCGCGAACGCGGTCCCTTCCTGCTGCGCGGCGAAAAGCGCCTGCTCGACGAACTCGACCGCCTGCTCGAGTCCTTCGTCCGCGACGGGCGCATGCGCCTGCCGGGCAAGCAATACCACCCCTGCTACCGCCTCGAGGCCGCCTGAGGGCGCGGCTCGCACAAAGGCGAGCCTGTCGGGGTCGGAGCATACGTTTTTTACCTGATTGACACCGGTTTCCAGCCTCCTTCAAGCTCGATGCTACCGGTGTCATACCGTGCCGACAACCTGCCGGCGCCGCCGGTACACACCACGACGAAAGAGGAGGGGCAACCATGTCACGAAAAGCACGTTTCCTGATCGGTCTGGCCCTGGCGGGCGGCGCCGGTACGGCGTTCGCCCAGCTCGGCAACAACCTGGCGCTGGGGGCGGGGGCGGACGGCAGCAGCAAAGCCTCCGGCACCAGCTATGGCAACGTCGTCGACGGCAACCCGTCGACCTACTGGCAACCGACGTCGGCCAGCGGCCAGCGCATTTCCGTGAAGAACTTCAATGCCGCGTTCAACACCGTGGTCATCCGCGAGCTCAACGGCGCCACCCGGGCCTGGCGGCTGGTGAACAACGACACCGGCGCGGTGCTGGCCTCGGGCACGACGCTGGGGTCGGCGGCGGTCATCGGCGGTTTCGGCACCGTCAGCATGAGCAAGGTCAACTTGATGATCGATTCGGCCGTCAGCCCCCCGCAGATCGCCGAGTTCGAACTGTACAACAGCGCCGGCGGCGCCTCGAGCAGCGTTTCCTCTTCGAGCTCGAGCAGCGCCTCCAGCAGCAGCGCCGCGGGCGGCTCGGGCAATCGCGTCACCCTGCAGGAAAACGCCCTGGGCTTCTGCGGCGTGGACGGCGCCGTGGAATCGGAATGGGGCGGTTACACCGGCGCCGGCTACGCGAACACCGAGAACACCATGGGGGCGTCGGTCTACTGGCGGGTGCGCGGCGGCGCCGGCAGCTACACCTTCCGCTGGCGCTTCGCCAACGGCTCGAGCGCGGGCCGCACCGGCGTGCTGTGGGTGAACGGGGCCCGCCTGGCCACCCGCGACTTCGGACCGACCGGCGGCTGGGGGAGCTGGGCCACCACTTCGGTGACCTTGAACCTGGGCGGTGGCGATCTGGACCTGCGCCTGGAAGGCACGGGGTCGGCGGCGTTGCCCAACATCGATTACCTGGAAGTGACCGGTCCGGGGGTTTCCGCCATCGCTTGCGGCGGCGGTTCGGGCGGTTCCTCGTCCTCGTCCGCCGGTGGCGGTGGCTCGAGCAGTTCGTCGTCCTCGTCCGCCGGTGGCGGCGGTTCGATCACCGGTTCCTCCTGCCGCGCCGGCGGCCAGGTGATCGTGGTCAATGAAACGATCCGCGTCACCAGCGGCGTTTTCGACGGCGGTTGCAACACCTACACGGCGTCGAGCGCCCTGGGTGACGGCAGCCAGTCCGAAAGCCAGAAACCGATCTTCCGGATCGAGAACGGCGCCACCTTGCGCAACGTCTACATCGGTGCCAACGGCGCCGACGGCATCCACGTCTACAACGGCGGCATTATCGAGAACGTCTACTGGTCCGACGTCGGCGAGGACGCCCTGACCATCAAATCCGAAGGCACGGTAAACGTGCGCAACATCAGCGGCTTCGACGCCGAGGACAAGTTCTTCCAGGTCAATGCGCCGTCGACATTGAACGTCAGCAATTGCATCATCCACCGCGCCAGCAAGGCCTTGCGCCAGAACGGCGGCACGACCTACAAGATCGTCGTCAACTTCGATCGTTGCGACATCGCGGACATGAAGGAAGGCGTGTTCCGCACCGACAGCTCGGTGTCCGAGGCGAGCCTGACCAACAGCCGCCTGCACAACGCCGGAACGGTGTGCATCGGCCCCTGGGCCCGCTGCCACCAGTCCGGGAACAGCACCTATTGAGACCCTCCGCAAGCCCGCCGGGGCCTCGGCCCCGGCGGGGCTTTTCGTTGGCGATGCGACGCCTGTTGCCGTTTCTGCTGCTCCCGGTCGTGCTGTGTTGGTGGTGGCCCGAAAGGCCGGCGCCGCGGACCGCCCCGGCACGCGTTTCAGAGCCGGCCACCGCGGCCCCGCCCCGGGCCGAGGTCAATCCGTTCCTTCCCTCAGCGCGGGCCGTGTCCACGGTGGGCGGCGAGACGGCCGCGCCCGCCGGCGCCGCAGCGGCGGCCGCCGAGCGGACTGGGGCTCTCGACGAAGACGAGCGTGCGGTCCAGGACTTCGCCGCCGGCCTGGCCCATTACGCGCCTCTTCGGTCTGACCAAATTGCAGCCTTGACGGCCCTGCGTCGCCATCATCGGGCCGCCTGGCGCGTCGTCCTCGAGGAAAGCGGTTACCACAGCGGGCTGCTTCCGCCGCGGCGGCTCGAGGCGCTGCGCGTCTGGATAAGGCAGAGCCTGATCGACTGGCGCGACGCCTATCTCGAGGACGCCCGCGACGTGCTGGACCCGGTCCAATGGCGGCATCTCGCCGCCTACGAACACAGCGAGTTCGAGCGGATCGCGGCCCGCTACGCCGGCCCCGAGGACTGAAACGGCACCGCCCGCGCCCCGTCCGCGACAACTGGACAGGCCAATATGCGGGCCAATCCTTGCAACTGGTCTGTCTGATTACCTATATTGGACCAACGATGCTGTCGGACAGGCCAGGGGGTGCGGCCGCAGCCCGTAGCCATGACCGAGACGCCGCGTGCGTCAGGGGGATTGCCATGAAATCGATGCGCTTGTTGCGAGCTTTGTTCACCACCCTCGTCCTGGCCGCCGCCGCGGCCTGCCACGACGGCGGCGACGGCGACCGAATCGCCGGCGACGTGTACGAGGCCCTGCCGCCGCCGGCCTCGTCTTCGTCTTCTTCCTCGTCTTCGGCGGCCGCCTCGCAGACCGAGCTGCCGCTGTACGAGAACTTCGGCGACGGGGTGTTCACGCAGTTCGATCAGAACGACACCATCACCTTCTTCAGCCCCGACTACAAGGCCCTGGCCAATCCGGATCCGGACGATCCACGGCCGTCGCTCTATTACCCGACCTGTTGTTTCTTCGAGAACGACGACCCCAGCGGCGCGATCACCGTCGATCACCAGAACCGCCTCGGCCTGGTCGACGACAGCGGCAACGCCGCCTTGTTGATCGGCAACGCGCGCTTCACCATCGCCCAGCGCCGTTCGGATCTGGCCGATCCGGCCTCCGGCGACCCGAAACGGAACTCCACCCCCGGCAGCGCCGGCGCGGGACAGAGCTGGGGTGAGCTCGATCTCTCCCAGGATTACCGGATCAGTTTCTGCGTGAAAGACGCCGGCGGTGCCGGATCCAATTTCCAGATCTACGTCGACAACAACACCACCGGCGAGGCCAATTCCATCCACGGCGGCGGTTCGAGCGGTTCGCGCATTTTCAACGTGCCGACCAGCAGCCTGGTGCCCGGCGAGCGCGTGGTGATCGACATCCCCGGCGAAACGCGCCTGCAGGCCGGCGGCGATCCCGTGGACATCAAAACCGCGCTCGTGGGGACCGCGCAGTCCTTCCTGCAGTTCCGCGTCAGCTCCGGCGGCCACGTCATCATCGACGACCTGCTCATCGAGCACCAAGCCGACGCGGGCGCCGTCAGCCCGCCGGCCTGCACCGTGTACCAGCCGGCCACGGCGCCCGCCGCGCCCGCCGCGCCCAGTGTGCTCGCCGGGGATGGCCAGCTGGCGGTGAGCTGGAGCGCCGTGCTCGGCGCCACCGCCTACGACGTCGCCTACCACGACGCCGACGACGTCGGTGCCGCCACGGTCGTCGCCGATCTGACCGAGACCAGCACCACCCTCACCGGCTTGAGCAACGGCACCACCTATTATGTCTGGGTGCGGGCCAAGAACAGCGCCGGGGCCTCGGCGTGGAGCGACCCGACCACCGCCACCCCCGAAGCACCCGCCGGCTGCAGCCCCACCACCAGCGTGCCGCCTTCCCCGGGCAACAACCTGCAGTGGTCGGTGTACGACGGCTGCCTGGCCCCGTTCACCCCGGGTGCGCTGGTCGTCGACGGCAGCACCGGCACGCAGTTCAGCCCGGGCGGCGACGCCGATGACTTCAGCGCCAACGACGACGGCACCACCCGCTTCGACAGCCGCAGCACGGCCAACGGCGGGCCGGCGGCGGCCGCGAGCGACACCTCGCGCGCCGATTACGGCCCGATCGTGCCGCTGGGCAGCGGCTATCCCAAGACCCTGGTGCTGGTCGCCGGCATCGACGGCGGCGCCGCGGTGCTCGACCGGGTGCTCGAAATCGAGGCGCGCCTGGGCGACGACGACGGCATGGGCAACAACGGCGGCGACGGCAACTGCGGCCGCGTCAAGCTGCTCATCCGCGACGGCGACGTGCGGCTCGAGAGCTTCGATGCGGGCGGCAGCATCACCCAGGCCGTCGACACCAGCGGTTTCCACACCTATCAACTGTCCGTGCGCCAGACCGGGCCGCGCGATGCCACCGTGGTCCTCTACCAGGACGGCGTCGAGCTGATCGCCGCCACCGCCCAGCCCGGAACCTTGCGCAGCGCGAACTGCAGCGAGAACACGCTGCGCATCGGCGACCAGGGCGGCAGCGAATACTTCGCCGACATCGACTGGCTGGTGTGGACCAACGACGATGTGGCCTGGGGGCTGACGCCGGCCCAGCTGCGCGGCGAGCTGCCGGACGGCATCGGCAACCTCGGCCCCTACGCCCTGTGGACCGCCGAGGCGCAGGACCTCGCCGGCAGCGGCGGCTCGGCGCCCGACGGGACGTTGATTTCGGCCGCCGCCGACGCCGTCACCTTCAGCGCCTCGGGCGGCAGCGTGAACTCCTCCTCGCTGCGGCACTACTTCGTCTACCGGCAGGTCGACGCGCCCTTCACCTTCACGGCGCGGCTCGTCGCCGTGGACGACGGCGGCGCCGGTTACACCCAGACCGGCAGCAATTCCTTCCGCTTCGGCATCGCCATCCTCGAGAGCATCACGCCGCCCGGCTCGGGCCAGTTCGAGGACGTCGGCCGCTTCGCGACGCTCGACTACTACGTCAGCGACCCCACGCCCACCTTCCAGGGCTCGCGGGCGCACAAGCTCGATGTCGGTCCCGGCTCCAGCCGCTCGCGCTCGGACACTCCGGCGCAGATCGGCGACTGGCTGCGCATCCAGGTGATCGACGACGGCGGCGTGCCGCGGGTGATCCGCTACCGTTCGGCGGACGGCGTCAACTTCGAGCAGCTCAACAGCACTTTGCTCCAGGACGCCAACGGCAACGGCTATCCGACGAGCTGGTACCTCGGCCTGTACGCGGCGCCCGGTGCCGACACCTTGACCTTCGCCTTCGAAGACATCGAGGTCACGCAGCCCTGACCACACCGTCCATCGCAAGTGCGCGCCGGCCCGCGCGGCCGGCGCGCCGGAGGTCCCAGACATGAATCATCTGCCCCGCAAGACCCTGCTCAGCCTGTTCATCGCCGCCGCCTGGAGTTGGCCGGCGGCCGCCCAGGACACGCCGGGCGACGGCGACAACGTCGAGGAAATCATCGTCCGCGCCGTGCGCAGCGCCGACCTCAACGCCCGCGAGGTCGAGCGCATGAAGGACGTGTTCAGTTCCGTCATCACCCAGGACGACGCGGGCAACTTCGCCGACCAGAACGTCGCCGAGGCCCTGCAACGCCTGCCGGGCATCACCCTGCAGCGCGACGAGGGCGAGGGCCGCTTCATCAATCTGCGCGGCCTGGGCCCCGATTTCGTCACCGTGCAGATGAACGGCGCCGAGATCGCCAACAGCTCCGGCGGCGCCAACGAGAACCGCGTCGAAGGCCGCGGTTTCTCGCTCGACGCCTTGCCGGCGGACGTCGTCAAGTCCATCGAGGTGCTCAAGACCCTGACGCCCGACATGGACCTGAACGCCATCGGCGGCGCGGTCGACATCAAGACCCTCTCGCCGCTGGAACGCGGTCGCGACAGCCTCAAGCTGCGCCTGCAGACCGCCTACCAGGAGCAGGCCGGCGAAGTCTCGCCCAAGTTCACCGTGCAGGGCGTGCATCTGTTCGCCGACCAGACCTTCGGCCTGGGCTATTCCTTGTCCTACGAGAAGCGGGTCAGCCGCGGCTACGAAACGCTCCACCACGAGGACACGCTGCCGCGCTACGTGCAGGTCGACGACAGCGAGCTGCCGCCGCCGGACGCCGACGATCCGCGCATGCTGATTCCCTGGGAATTCCAGAACCGCCAGGAAAACGCCGAGCGCGAGCGCCAGGTGGCCATGCTCGACCTGGAGTACCGGCCGCGCGACGCGCACCGCTTCTGGTTGCGCTACAGCCTCACCCGCTACACCGACGACGACGAAGCGCTGCGCGAATACTACCGCTTCGGCCAGGCCGGCAGCGGCGAGGTCGCCTGGCTCCACCCGGCCGGCAACCGCTTCGGCCTGGGCGGCGTGGATTTGCAGCACCAGGTGTTCATCCAGGAGGCCGAGAGCCAGACCCAGGTCGCCACCCTGGGTGCGGAACACCGCTTCGCCGGCGATTGGGATCTGAACTGGGAGTTCGTCCACTCGGTCGGTGAACTCGACAGCCCGGATGGCCGGCGCGTGCAGTTCCGGCTGCGCGACTTGACCGTGCTCGGCGGCTTCGGGCCCGATTACCTCAACGGCCAGGTGGTGGCGCCCGAGCAGCTGGCCGCCCTGGCCGGCCTGAACGACGTCGCCGGGGCCGGCGGCATGGGCCCGAGCGGCTACCAGCTCGGGCAGACCCGCCAGCCGTTCATGCTCTACGACAACCTCTTCATCGAGGACAGCTATCGCGAAGACCGCCTCGACACCTTCAAGCTCGATCTGCGCAAGGACTTCGCCGACGGCCGCATCCACTACCTCAAGACCGGCCTGCACTTCAAGGACCGCAGCCGGATGCGCGACAAGGACCGCGCCAGCTTGGTGCCCGGCGACAAGGCGGTGGCCGGTTGCGGCGGCGACCTCGAATGCGTGCAGATGGCCGGCTCCCGCCTCGGGGACTTCGCCACCCGCCGCCCCGAGCACCCCGGCTTCGACCACGAACTGATCACCCCCGAGGAAGCCGAGCGGCTGATCGCCGCCACGCGCGCCATCGCCGACAACTTCGACCCCAACGAGGTCGAGGTGGAGAGCACGCGGCGCGATTACCGCATCGACGAGAACGTCCAGGCCGCCTACCTCATGGCCGAGTTCGCCCTCGCCCCGCGCAGCACCTTGATCGCCGGCGCGCGCTACGAGCGGACCGAATTCCAGTCGACCGGTTTTCTCGCCATCCGCAACGACCGGGAAGAAAGCGCCGACCAGCTCGAGTCCTTCGACATCGCGGTGCCGCTCACCGACACCCGCCACGAGTACGACGGCTGGTTCCCGGGGCTGCACTACCGCCAGGAGCTGGACGACACCAAGCTGCTGCGCGCCGCGCTGTGGACGAGCTTCACCCGGCCGAGCTTCGACCAGGCCCGGGCCTACGCCGAGATCACCGACCGCGTGATCTTCTGCAACAACGACCCCGACGTGAACTTCAACGGCGAGCCGCGTTGCTCGGACCGCCCGAGCGATCTGCAAGGGGATCTGCCCGACGAGCAGTTCACCGACGCCTACAAGGCCACCCACCTGGAACTCGCGCCGCAGAACGTGATGCGCGTCGGCAATCCCAAGCTGCAGCCGATGACCGCCACCAACTTCGACCTGTCCTTCGGCTGGTACGCCTCGGAAGACTTGTTCTTCCAGGCCGCGCTCTTCTACAAGGATATCGACGACTTCATCGTCGAGGTCTCCGGCGTCGACATCGAGCTCGACAAGCTGCCTTTCGACCTGCCCGTCGAGCAGGTGACCCGCTTCGTCATCCCCGAGGACGCCACCGTCGAGAACGGCATCACCTATCTCAACGGTGAAGGCGCCCGCGTCTGGGGCCTGGAGCTGTCCTACAACCAGTACTTCACCGAGGGTTGGTTGAACGACTTCTTCGTGCAGTCCAACCTCACCCTCCAGCAGTCCAAGGCCGACGTCGGCGACGCCGTGCGCGTCGACGACGTGCCGCTGCCGGACCAGGCCGATGTCGCCTTCAACGCCACCTTTGGCTGGGAAAACGACAGCCTCTCCCTGCGCCTGATCGGAAACTACACCAGCGAAGTGCTGCGCCGCATCGGTGCCTGTACTCAGGCGGACATCGCCGCCGACCAGGCGCTGGGCTACGCCGCCAACTGCCGGCGCTGGGCCGACGTCTACCAGGACGACCTGTTGACTTTCGACTTCAAGGCGACCTGGAACATCGCCAAGGGCTACAAACTCTACTTCGACGCCGTCAACCTCACCGACGAGCCGGTGATCCAGGCCTTCGAAGGCAACGCCTACAGCAACGGACCCATGCTGTTCTCCTATGAAGCCTACGGCCGCAGCGTGCAGCTCGGCCTGTACGTGGACCTCTTCTGAGGCCGCCCATGCGCTGCGCCACCGTCGTGTTGGCCGCGCTCGCCCTCGCCGCCTGCGGCGGCGGGGGCGGTGCCTCCGATCCCTCGAGCGGTTCGAGCTCGAGCGCGTCCTCGTCGAGTTCGCCGTCCTCCTCGTCCTCGTCCTCGTCCTCGTCGGCGGGCTCGGGCGGGACGGTGCCGCTGGCGACCTGCCAGGCGCTGGTGGAGGATGCGGGCCTGAACTGGCGTGATGCGGGCCTGAGCGACCAGGAAGTGGTGGAGTGCCTGTGGCGGACGCTGGGTGAACCGGTGGGCTTCGGCGAGGGCACCACGGGCGGCTACGACCCGAACGGCAGCCGTCTGGTGGTGGTGTCGGCCGGCCCCGGGGCGCAAGCCGAGCAGCGGATCCTGGAGGCGATCGGCAGCCCCGAGCCGACCTGGATCGTGTTCGACAAGGCCAACCCGCCGCGGGACATCGCCATGTACCGGTTGTGGTGCTCGGATGCCGCGGTGCGCGCGGCGCTGGGGGGTGCGAGCGTCGAGCAATGCCTGGACCACCGTGCCTGGTGCGCGGCCAACGGCATCGGCGACGAGGCGGCCTGCAAGCACGAATTCTTCAACGTGCGGCTCAACGACGGTGCCCTGCCGATCCGCAACCCGATGATCGACAGCCACACGACGCTGGACGGTCGTGGGGTGTCCACGCGGGTGCTGTTCAGCGGCTTTGCGATCGGGGCGGACAGCAACGGGGCCTCGACGCACGTCTCGGAGAACGTCATCGTCACCAACCTGTACTTCGAAGGCGCCGGCCACGTCGAGGACCACGAGCTGGATCCGGACATGCTTCGCACCACCGGGGAATCGCACCGGGTCTGGATCCACCAGAACACCTTCGACACCACCGGCGACTCGGCCTTCGACGCGAAGGTGGGGGCCTACGGCATCACGATCTCGTTCAACCGGGTGCACAACGTCAAGCGGGCCACCCTGCACGGTTCGAGCGACAGCCGGACGATCAACGAGCAGATCACCACGACGATGCACAACAACCTGTTCGTGACCACCGACGACGCGTATTCGCTGCTGGGCAACACCCTGAGGCGGGTGCCGTTGATCCGGCGGGGCCAGTCGCACATGTTCAACAACGTGTTCTACGGCTACCGCAAGGACCTGCTGAGCGTGCGGGTCGGCGGCCGGGTGCTGTTCGAGGACAACATGTTCCTGAACCGGGCCGACAACAGCGAGGGGGACGACATCGACTACTGGGTCGAGAACCTGCTGCGGGACTTCCGCGAAGGCGGGCTGGAGATCCGCGGCAGCCACGTGTGGTACGCGACGCCCGAATGCCGGCCGTACGGCTCGCCGGGTGATCTGACGGCGAGTTACGGGAGCACGCCGGACATGCTGGCGCAGTACAGTGCGGCGACGCGGGCGCGGATCGAGCAGAACCGCTTCGTGGTCGGCCCCGAGCTGGTCGAATACGTGCTGGCGACGGCCGGCAAGGGCGGCCGGCCGCCGTACGTGTCGCCGATCAGCCCGGGCCGGGACGCGCTCATCGCCCAGGCCCCGGCCACCTGCCAGTAAATCCACCCACCCCAAGCAAACCCACCGCGCCCGGCTTCGCCGGGCGCGGCTTTTCTTGGGCCTCTCACAGGAGCGGCGCGCGGCAGGTTGACACCGGTGACATTCGCTGCAAAGCTTGTGTCCAAGCCCCTTGCCACATGAGGAGCCGATCGTGGACCCGTCCCGGCGACGCGCCCTGTACACCCTCGCCGCCTGTTCCGCGGCGCCCTGGTTGCCCGCCTGCGGTCTTGCGCCCGCGCGGCCCACCCCCGCGGCCGCCGATCCCTGGGCCGAGGCCGAGGCGCTGCGCGGCCGCATCCGGCGGCCCGAGTTCGCGCGGCGCGATTTTCCCGTCACCCGCTACGGCGGGGTCGGCGACGGGGTCAGCGACGAGACCGCCGCATTCGCGCGGGCCGTGGCCGCCTGCGCCGCGGCCGGCGGCGGCCGGGTGATCGTGCCGGCGGGCCGCTGGTCCACCGGCCCCATCCATCTGAAGAGCGGCGTCTGCCTGCATGTGGACGCCGGCGCCGAAGTGCGCTTCGTGCCCGATCCGAAGCGCCATCTGCCGCCCGTGTTCACGCGCTGGGAAGGGGTCGAACTCATGGGCTACTCGCCCCTGATCTACGCCTTCGAGTGCGAGGATGTCGGGCTCACCGGCGAGGGGATCCTGGACGGCGGCGCCGACGCCGACCACTGGTGGCCCTGGAAGGGCGGCGACTGGGCGCGGCCCGGTGTGCCCCAGCAACACGCCGGCCGCCGGGCCTTGTTCGAGGCGGCCGAGCGCGGTGTGCCGGTCGCCGAGCGCGTGTTCGCCGAGGGCGCCTACCTGCGCCCGCCCTTCGTTCAGACCTATCGCTGCCGGCGGGTGCTGATCGAGGGCGTCACCCTGCGTGCCGCGCCGTTCTGGTTGATCCACCCCGTCCTGTGCGAGGACGTGGTGGTCCGCGGCGTCACCTGCGCCAGCCTCGGCCCCAATTCCGACGGCTGCGACCCCGAATCCTGCCGCCGGGTGTGGATCGAGGGCTGCATTTTCGACACCGGCGACGATTGCATCGCCATCAAGTCCGGCCGCAACGCCGACGGCCGGCGCCTCGCCGTGCCCAGCGAGGACATCCTCATCGAGAATTGCCGCATGCGCGCCGGGCACGGCGGCGTGGTGATCGGCAGCGAGATCTCGGGCGGGATGCGCAATCTGTACGTCCAGGACGTCGCCATGAGCAGCCCCGATCTCGAGCGCGGCCTGCGCATCAAGACCAACGCGCGGCGCGGCGGCCGCATCGAGAACCTGAACTACCGCCGCATCCGGGTGGGCGAGGTCGGCGATCTCTTCGTCATCAATTTCTATTACGAGGAGGGCGCCGACGGCGACCACCTGCCGCAAGTGGGCGGCATCCGCATCGAGGACCTGCATTGCGCCCAGGCCAGGCGGATCTTCCACCTGCGGGGGTTTCCCGATGCGCCGATCGGCGAGATCCGCCTGCGCGGCCTGCGTATCGACCGGGCCGACATCCTGGGGACGGTGGAGTACGCCCCCTCGCTGCGCCTCGAGGACGTGTGGATCGGCGGTTGGCGGCGCTTCTGATCGGCCTGTCACCGGTTGACGCCGCAATTCGGCGCTCGCATACTCGCGGCGCTTCACGTATGCGGCACGGGGTTTGCATATGGATCGACGCTTCACCGTTGGGACAAGGCGCGAGGCGGCCGCCGGCAGCCCGCAAGGCAGCGGCGGGGCGGTCATGCCGCTGAGTAAGCCCAAGTCCACCATCAGCGACGTCGCCCGCGTTGCCGGCGTCTCGAAGAAGACCGTCTCGCGGGTGCTCAACCGCTCGCCGCACGTCGGTGAACAGACCCGCCAGCGCGTGCTCGCCGCGATGGCCGAGCTCAACTACCTGCCGAGCCCACAGGCGCGCGGGCTCGCCTCGCGGCGTTCCTTCCAGATCGGGCTGGTTTACGACAACCCTGACCCCTTGTACATCGACACCGTGCAGCGCGGCCTGCTCGCCGTCTGCGCGCCGGCCGGTTACGACCTGGTCGTGCACCCCTGCCGCTACGGCGCCGAAGACCTGGTGGACGACGTGCGCGGCTTCATCGATCGGTCGCGGGTGGACGGCGTCGTGATCCTGCCGCCCTTGTCGGAGCTGCAGCACCTGGCCGAGGCGCTGCGCGAGGCCGGCCACCGCTACGTGCGCCTGGCCTCGGCGTCGATCGACGACCCGCGGCACATCGTGGTCTCCGACGAGCGGGCCGGGGTCGCCCGCGTCGCCGAATACCTGGTCGGCTTGGGGCACCGGCGCATCGGTTTCATTTCGGGGCCGAAGCGCTTCCTCTCGGCGCGCGAGCGCCGCGAAGGCTTCGAGGCCGGCTTGCAGCGCCACGGGCTGCGCCTGGCCGAAGAGTGGGTGGTGGAGGGCGAATACGACTTCGATTCGGGCAAGCGCGCCGCTCTCGAATTGCTGCGCCGGCCCGAGCGGCCGACGGCCATCTTCGCCAGCAACGACGACATGGCCGCCGGCACGATCCACGCCGCGGCCGAGCTCGGCTTGCGCGTGCCCCAGGACCTGTCGGTGGCCGGCTTCGACGACAGCAAGCTCGCTTCGGTGTTGCTGCCGCCGCTGACCACCGTGCGCCGCCCGGTCAAGGAAATGGCCTCGCTCGCCGCCCGCAAGCTCATCGAGACCTTCACCGGCGGCGCCGAGCCGCCGCAGAGCGGGCTGACCATCGTCAAGCCGGAAGTGGTCATCCGCGCCTCCACCGCCGCCCCGCCCGCCGCCTGAACGCCCCGGCCGCGCCCGGCGTGCCGCCGTTCCGAGGCCGAATGCCCCCGCTGTTCCGTACTGTTGACACCGGTGTCAGGCCGGGCTATGTTTAGTCCCGAGGCCGATCCGCCGTAGCGCGGTTCGACTCTCTGCGATCCCGGGCCGCCGGGCGGCCCGGCCCAACGCAACACACTCGGGGGACCCGATATGCGCATCGCGAAACGACTGCAAACGCTCTCCATCGGCTGCGTCACGGGCTTGGTGCTCGCCAGCCCGGTTCTGCACGCCCAGGACGACCCGCTCATGGAAGAGGTGACGGTGACCGGCATCCGCGGCAGCTTGGGCCGCGCCCTGGAGCTCAAGCGTGAATCCGCCAACGCCGTCGAGAACATCGTCGCCGAAGACATCGGCAAGATGCCCGATCTCAACCTCGCCGAATCCCTGCAGCGCGTGCCCGGTGTCGCCATCACCCGCGAAGGCGGTGAGGGCCGCAACATCACCGTCCGCGGCCTCGGTCCGGGCTTCACGCGCACGACCTTGAACGGCATGGAAGTGCCGTCCTCGACGGGCGGCTTGGACTCCTCCGGCGGCGTCAACCGGGGCCGCGATTTCGACTTCAACGTGTTCGCCTCGGAGTTGTTCAACCGCATCACGATCAACAAGTCCACCACCGCCTCGATCGAAGAGGGCGGCCTGGCCTCCACCGTCGACCTGTACACCCCGCGTCCCTTCGATGCGCCGGGTTTCCGTCTCGTCGCCGGCGCGCAGGCGGCCCTCGACAACCTCT
The DNA here is from genome assembly GCA_026004975.1 of Gammaproteobacteria bacterium. Classification (GTDB taxonomy): domain Bacteria; phylum Pseudomonadota; class Gammaproteobacteria; order HTCC5015; family HTCC5015; genus BPKE01. Next base: position 754,273 of record BPKE01000001.1, on the reverse strand, counting down.
CCGGTGAAACCGACCCGCGCGTCGTCGCCCTGATCAGCAACACCTTCGCCGACGACCGCGTCGGGGTGCTGCTGTCGGTGGCGCAGTCCACCCGCACCGTGCGCCAGGAAGGGTTCGGCACCGTGCGCTGGACCTCGCCCTGGGACAACGGCGGCCGTTCCTGGGTCGGTGAAGACGACGACGTCGTCATCAACGGCACGCCGCACCCGGAACTGAACTATCCCGACGTGGATCCGGCGGCGGAAGGCCGTGCCGACCAGTTGCTGGACTTCATGTGGCATCCGCGCCTGCCGCGCATGGATTCCTTCAACCGCGACCAGGACCGCCTGGGCATCACCGCGGCGCTGCAGTTCCGGCCGAGCGACGCCCTGGAGCTGACGCTGGACTACGTCAAGTCCGAGCTCGAGGCGGACGTGATCTCCTACAACTACTTCGCGCAGTTCCGCAACTCGCAGAACAACATCCAGCCGATCGAGGTCACCCTCGACCCGAGCGGCCGCTACATCACCGCGGGCACCTTCGACAACGTGTTCCCGCGTTCGGAATCGCGCGGCCAGTTCGGCACCACGGACTTCCAGCAGATCGCCTTCTCCGGCCGTTACACCTTCGCCGAAGGGGCGTACCTCGATCTGCTCATCGGCCAGGCCGAGTCCGACCATCACGAGCAGCAGTACCGCTTCAACCTGACGGCGGTCAACCCGCACCGCTTCAGCTACAGCTTCGCGGCGAACCCGAACATCGCCGAGATGAGCTACGACTTCGACCTGACCGACTACACCGAGTACACCTTCACCGGTCCGGTGCTGCGCGACGAGCGGGTGCTGCGCGAGAACCAGACCGTGAAGCTCGATCTCACCCTGGAAGAAGGACCGTCGAGCCTCAAAACGGGGCTGGCCTTCAACGACCGCAGCGTCGACTCGGCCTTCGGCACGCCCGCGGCGGTGGATACCCCGCCGGCGCCGGACGCCACGCTGACCAACGCCTTCTCCGAGGTGATCGACGACTTCGGCGAGGGCATCGACGCCCCCGCCGGCTTCCCGCGCGACTGGCTGGTGGCCGACTTCGACGCCACCATCGAGGCCTACCGCCCGGACACCGCGGCCGGCTTCGACTTCCAGGTCGATCCCCTCAACGGCAACACCTTCTACGTCGAAGAGGAAACCGCCGCCTGGTACGCCCAGGTCGACAGCGAAACCGAACTGCTCGGCCGGCCGCTGCGCGTGAACGCCGGCGTGCGCGTGGTGCGCACCGAGACCACCGCCCGCGGCGCGGTCGAAGACAGCGACACCGGTGAAATCACGCCCGTCGTGGGCAAGAACGACTACACCGACGTGCTGCCGTCCACGAACCTGGTGTGGGTCCTCCAGGACGACCTGCAGTTGCGCCTCAACCTCGCGCGCAACATGACCCGGCCGGGGCTGGCGTCGCTGGTGCCGACCGTGACCGACATCACCCCGCTGGCCGGCACCCTGTCGGCGGGCAACCCGCGGCTCGATCCGATCCGCGCCAACTCGGCCGACCTGGGCATCGAGTGGTACTTCGCCGAGGACGCTCTGCTGGCGCTGACCTACTTCCACAAGGACATCGAGAGCTTCATCACCTCCGACAGCGTCACCGGGCCCCTGTCGCCCGAGCTGCAGCAGGCCGTGCTCGCCGCCGACGGCGACCGCTACGATCCGAGCAGCCCGACCTACGACCCGAACCTGGTGCCGGTCACCGGCGCCGACTGGACGGTGTCCACCTCCGTCAACGGCGAGGGCGCGACCCTGGACGGCTGGGAGCTGGCCTACCAGCATCCGTTCAGCTTCCTGCCCAAGCCCTGGGACGGGTTCGGCATCGTCGCCAACTACACCCACGTGGAGTCCATGGCCAACTACGGCAACGGCGTCCGGAGCCCGCTCGAAGGGCTGTCTGAGAACAGCTACAACTTCACGCTCTACTACGAGAACGACCGCTTCGGCGCCCGCGCTTCGGTCAACAGCCGTGACGACTACATCACCGACGCCACCGGCGACAACGGCAACGCCCAGCACGCCACCACCGGCCCGACCCGCATCGACTTGTCGGCCTACTGGAACGTGACCGAGGCGCTCAAGCTCACTCTCGAGGTCATCAACCTCGACAACGAGCCCGAGCGTTTGTACACCACGGGCCCGCGGGGCGATCTGAACCTGGTGCGGGAATACAACACCACCGGCCGGGAGGTGTACCTGGGCCTGCGTTGGTCGCTGGACTGATCCGAGCCCCCGAAGCAGGACACAACGAGCAACGACACCTCGCTCCGAGTTGGACGGCGCACCACCCCCCGGCCTTGTGCGCGCAAGGCACGCGCCGTCCCCGCCCGCCGCCAGGCGGGCGTTTTTTTTGGGCAGCCGGGCCGGGCCGGCGCCCGCTCCGTCCCGTCCCGCGAATATGCGAGTCCCGGTCCGGCCGGGGCTGACAACGTTGCCTTCACCTGCTATCGTGCGGTCCGTTTCCGGCTCGTGGGCGGTGCCGCGCCGTTCACGCGGCCGAAGCACACAAAAGGCCGTCGCCGAGGCGGCCCGACCACAAACGATACGGAGGGGTAACCATGACGTTCTCACGCAAGCTCGTGCTTGCGGCGCTGTGTGCCGCAAGCGGTTCCTGGGCGCTGGCCGCGAGCGGCAGCATGCGGATCGTCAACGACTGGGGCAGCGGCTTCCAGGCGGAAGTGACGGTGAACAACGACGGCACCGCCACCCTGTCGGGTTGGACCGTCGAATTCGACATGCCGATCAGCATCGGCAACATCTGGGGGGGCGTGGTCCAGTCCGCGAGCGGCGGGCACTTCGTCATCGGCCCGGCCGGCTACACCAACAACGTGCCGCCCGGCGGCTCGGTGAGCTTCGGCTTCATCGGCAGCCCCGGGGGCGTTTCGGCGGTGCCCGTCACGGTCAACGGCGGCGGCACCTCCAGCAGCTCGAGCAGCGTCTCCTCGAGCAGCGCCTCCAGCAGTTCGTCGAGCTCCAGCAGTGTTTCCTCGTCCAGCAGTTCGTCGAGCTCCAGCAGCGTGTCTTCGAGCAGCGTCTCCTCGAGCAGCTCGAGCAGCAGCACGGGCAGCGGCGCCTGCGCGGTGGACTACGTGATCGCCAACGACTGGGGCAGCGGCTTCCAGGTTAACGTCACCGTCCGCAACCTGTCGAGCCAGCCGATCGACGGCTGGACGCTGACCTGGAACCTGGGCGCGGGTGAAAGCTTCGCCGGCGGCTGGAACGCCAGCTTCAGCACCTCCGGTTCGCAGGTGACGGCCTCCAACCCGGCCGGGCACTGGAACGGTCGCCTGGCGGCCAACGGCGGCACGGCGAGCTTCGGCTTCCAGGCCAACAACAGCCAGCCGCCGGCCAATGTGGCGACGCCCTTCACCCTGAACGGCGTGGCCTGCGGCGGGGCGGCCTCGAGCAGCTCGAGCAGCAGTTCCAGCAGCAGCTCGAGTGTGTCCTCTTCTTCGAGCAGCAGTTCCAGCAGCTCGTCGAGCTCCAGCTCGTCCTCCAGCAGCTCGTCCTCCAGCAGCTCGACCGGCTCGGGCCGCAGCTTCCCGGCCTTCTTCGTCGGCAACATCACCACCAACGGCCAGGTCCGCTCGGATTTCATCCAGTACTGGGACCAGCTCACGCCGGAAAACGAGGGCAAGTGGGGCTCGGTGGAAGCGACCCGTGACCAGTACAACTGGAGCGGCCTGGACGCCGCCTACAACTATGCCAAGCAGCACGGCATTCCCTTCAAGCAGCACACCTTCGTCTGGGGCAGCCAGGCGCCCAGCTGGATCAACAACCTCTCGGCCGCCGAACAGCGCGCGGAAATCGAGGAGTGGATCCGCGACTACTGCGCGCGCTATCCGGACACCGAGATGATCGACGTCGTGAACGAGGCGACGCCGGGGCACGCCCCCGCGCAGTTCGCCCAGAACGCCTTCGGCAGCGACTGGATCATCGAGTCGTTCCGACTGGCGCGGCAGTACTGCCCGAACTCGATCCTGATCCTGAACGACTACAACGTGCTGGTCTGGAACACCCAGCAGTTCATCGACATGGCGCGGCCGGTGGTGGCCACGGGCCTGGTCGATGCCATCGGCATGCAGGCCCACGGCCTCGAAGACCGGCCCTTGAGCGAAATCCAAGCCAACATGGAAGCGGTGATCTCCGCGCTGGGCCTGCCGGTCTACATCTCGGAGTACGACGTCAACAAGGCCGACGACCAGGAACAACTGCGCATCATGCAGGAGCAGTTCACCTACTTCTACACCCACCCGGCGGTGCGCGGCATCACCCTGTGGGGCTACGTGGTGGGTGCGACCTGGCGTGACAACACCGGCTTGATCCGCCAGGACGGCAGCTTCCGCCCGGCGATGACCTGGTTGATGAACTACCTGGGCCGCTGATCCGGCGACCCGGTCGGTTCGAACCGACGCCCCGGCCCCGGCCGGGGCGTCTTTTTTCTCTTTTTTCAGGGCAGCGGCAGGCGGTCGAGGTCGGCCCGGCGGGGCCGCGCCGGCAGCGCCCGGCCGAGGCGCTGCAGGGCGGCTTCGGCGGTCTCGTGGTACAGCGTGAGCTTGCCGCCGCAGACGGCCAGCACCCGCGGCACCGGGTTCGGGTCGGTCCACAGCAGTGGGCGGCGCGACCGGGCGGCGGTGGCGCCCCGGCCCGCCGGGAGCACGCGCAGGCCGGCGAAGGCTTCGAGCACGTCCGATGCGCCGGCCGCGCGGCCGCCATAGAAGCCGGGAAAGTGGTGATTGAAGACGCCCAGCAGCTCCTCGATCTCGTCGGCGCCGGGCCGGACCGCCGCCGGATCCCCCGCATAAGGTCGCTCGGTGGTGCCCACCAGCAGCCGGCCCCGCCAGGGCGCCACGAACACGCCGCGGCCGTCCGGCGCCTGCAGATAATAGGCCCGCTCACCCAGCTCGCCGCAAAGGACGATGTGGCTGCCTTGCACGTATTCCAAGGGCGGCGCGGCCAGCGGCGGCCGCAAGCCGGCCAGCGAGCGCTCGATCCACGGTCCCGTGGCGAGCACCAGGGCCGCCGCATCCAGCGTCCGTCGGGCGCCGCCGGCTTCGCGCCAGTGCACCTTCACCCCCGCGTCGCCCCATTCGGCGCCCTCGAAGCGGGCCTCGAACAGGGCCCGCGCGCCCAGCCGCTGCGCCGATTCGAGCACGCTGCGGGTGAGCGCCGCGTCGTCGGTGGCCGCATCGTAATAGCGGAACACCGCAAGCAGGCCGTCCTGGCGCAAGGGCAAACATTCCGCGTGGGCCGCGCGCGGCAGGCGGCGGTGGCGCGGCGCGCCGCCCATGGCCAGAACATCGTAGAGCAGCAGGCCCAGGCGCAAGACGAGCGGCCCGCGCGGGCTGTCGTCGTACACCGGGAGGAAAAAAGGCAGCAAGCGGACGCGGTGGGGCGCGAGCCGGAGCAAGCGCCGCCGCGCCGCCAGGCAGCGGCGGACCAGGGCGAAGTCGCCGTGCTCCAGGTAGCGCAGGCCGCCGTGGATCAACTTGCTCGACCGGCTCGAGGTCGCCGCCGCCGGTGCGGCGGCCTGCTCCAGGACGAGGACGCTGTGGCCGGCCGCGGCCGCCGCCTCGGCGACGCCGGCGCCCTGGATGCCGGCGCCGACGACGATCAGATCGAGCGACGGGCGCACGCCGCCTCCCGGGCCGCCGCCAGCGGGCCGAAATCGTCGGTCTCGACCCAGCCCGCCCCGGCGCGGCCGGCCGCCTGCACACACGGCAGGTCGTTGCAGACATACAGCACCCACGACCACGGCCCCGGCCACAGCGGCCGCGGCGCGAAGCGCCGGTCGGCCACGAGCCACGCCGGTTGCAGGCGCTCGGCCGTGTCGCGCACGGCCCCGCCGCCCTCCGGCAAGATCCAGCCCGCCGGCACCCGCAAGGCGCGGCACAAGGCCAAAAGCTCGCGGTCGAAGGCGATGATCCACACCCGCCCCGCCAGGGCGTCCAGTTCCCGCAGCACCCGTTCGAGCACCGCCCGCCGGCCGAAGCGCTCCAGGCTTTCGCTCTTGAGCTCCACGAACGCCATGGCCTCGTGCCGCGCCAGCAGGGTGACGGCGCGCGCCAGGCTCGGCAGCGGTTCGGCACCGAAGCGCCCGCCGAAGCGCCGCGGTTCGCCGGCCGAGAGGCGGGCCAGGGTCCGTGCGTCCTGATCGAACAGCCGGCCGCTTCCGTTCGTGCAGCGCTCGAGGGTCGCGTCGTGCGACAAAAACGGCACCCGGTCGCGGCTCAGTTGCACGTCGAATTCCACCGCCCGCGCACCCGCCGCGAGCGCCGCGGCCAAGCCCGCCAAGGTGTTTTCCGGGTAGCGCGCAGGCCAGCCGCGGTGGGCGACGAGGGCGGGCAGCGGCGTCATTCCACGCGGCAGACCGTTTTCACCCGGCCCTGCTCGTCCACGGATTCGAGGCGCACCGGGAACTGCCACAAGCGCCGCAGGTGCCGCATCACCGCGCGCGTGGTCTCGCCCAGCGGGCGGCGGTCCCGCTGGTGGTGGCGCAGCGTCAGCGTGCGGTCGCCGCGCACGTCCACGTCCCAGACCTGGATGTCCGGTTCGGTGCAGCCCAGGTCGTACTGCGCGGCCAGCGCATTGCGCAGCGCCGCATAGCCGCGCGCGTCGTGGATCGCGGTGACCTCGTAGGCCTCGCGCTGGTCGTCGTCGAGCAGCGCGAACAGGCGGAACTCGCGCATCAGCCGCGGCGAGAGGTACTGGCGGATGAAGCTTTCGTCCTTGAAGTTGCGCATCGCGAAATCGAGCGTCTCCCGCCAGTCCGAGCCGGCGATCTCCGGGAACCACTCCCGGTCCTCGTCCTCTGGCGACTCACAGATCCGCTGGATGTCGCGCATCATCGCAAACCCCAGGGCGTAGGGATTGATGCCGAAGTAGCCGGGATGGTCGTAGGGCGGCTGGGCGATGACGTTCGTGTGCGCGGTGATGAACTCGAGCATGAAGCCCTCGTCCACGTAGCCGCCTTCGTAGAGCGCGTTCATCAGCGTGTAATGCCAGAAGCACGCCCAGCCCTCGTTCATGACTTTGGTCTGGCGCTGAGGATAGAAGTACTGCGCCAGCTTGCGGACGATGCGCACGATTTCGCGCTCCCAGGGCTCGAGCAGGGGCGCGTTCTTTTCGATGAAATACAGCAGGTTCTCCTCGGGCTCGGGCGGAAACCGCTGCGGCGCCGCGGTCTCGCGCGGGCCCGGCGAAACCGGCAAGGTCCGCCACAGCTCGTTGATCTGGGCCTGAAGATGGGCCTCGCGCGCCGCCTGCCGGGCCGCCTCGTGCTGCGCCGAGAGCGGCGGCGGCCGCTTGTAACGGTCCACCCCGTAGTTCATCAGCGCGTGGCAGGCGTCGAGCAGGCTTTCGACCGCCTGCTCCCCGTGGCGTTGCTCGCAGCGGCGCACGTAGTCGCGGGCGAAGACCAGGTAGTCGATGATCGAATCGGCCTGGGTCCAGGTCTGGAACAGGTAGTTGCCCTTGAAGAAGGCGTTGTGCCCGTAAGCCGCATGAGCGAGAACCAGCGCCTGCATCGTCAGTGTGTTCTCTTCCATCAGGTAGACGATGCAGGGGTTGGAGTTGATCACGAGCTCGTAGGCCAGCGACATCTCGCCCCGGCGGTAACGGTTTTCCACCTCGACGAAGCGCTTTCCGAAACTCCAGTGCGCGTAGCCGACGGGCAGCCCGACCGTCGAATACGCATCCATCATCTGCTCGGCGGTGATGACTTCGATCTGGTTCGGATAGGTGTCCAGGCCGAAACCCGCGGCGAGTTCGGCCAGCACGGCGTCGAAGCGCTCGATGTCCTCGAAGCTCCAGTCCGAACCGCTGGCGATGCGCGCCATCGCCTTCACCCCGCCGCCGCCGGGCGCCGGCGGAACAGCTCGTGGAACACCGGGAAAATCTCGCGCGCTTCGCGGATCCGGCGCATCGCCAGCTTCGGGTGCGCCGCCGCCAGCGCCTCGTACTCGCGCCACAGGTGCTTGCCTTCGATGTCGCTGATCTCGACGTAGGCGTAGTACTGCACCATGGGCAGGATGGATTCGGCGAGCAACTGGCCGCAACGCGCGCAATCGTCGTCCCAGTTGTCCCCGTCCGTGGCCTGGGCGACGTAGAGGTTCCACTCGTGCAGCGGGTAGCGTTTCTCGGCGATCTCGCGAACCAGCTCCAGGGCGCTGGACACCACCGTGCCCCCGGATTCGCGCGAATAGAAAAACGTCTCCTCGTCGACCTCCTTGGCGGTGGTGTGATGGCGGACGAACACCACGTCGATGTGCTCGTAGTTGCGCGTCAGAAACAGGTACAGCAGGATGAAGAAGCGCTTGGCGATGTCTTTCTTCTCCTGGGTCATCGAGCCCGACACGTCCATCACGCAGAACATCACCGCCTGGGTGATCGGCTTGGGCTGGCGGATGCGGTTGTTGTAGCGCAGGTCGAACTCGTCCAAGTAGGGGATGGCGGCGATGCGGCGGCGCAGGGCGTCGATTTCCTCGCGCAACCCGGCCAGCTCGGCGTCCGGGTCGCCGGCCGCCTCGCGCCGCTCGAGCTCCGCCTCCAGTTCCGCCAGGCGGCGGCGCCAGCCCGCCCCGGCGGCGATGCGCCGCGCCAGCGCGTTCTGCAGGGAGCGGCGCACGTTGATGTTGGCGGGCACGCCGTCCCGAGTGTAGCCGGCGCGCACCCACTTGTGGCGGGTGGTGCGCTGCAGTTGGGTCTTGACGAGATCCGGCAGCGCCAGGTCTTCGAAGAACGCGTCGAGGAATTCCTCGCGGGACAGCTCGAAGACGAAGGCGTCCTCGCCTTCGCCCTCGTTGGAGGCGCGGCTGCCGGTGCCGCCGCGGCCGCCGCCCTCGGGCTTGGGCAGGCGGTCGCCGACGACGAATTCCCGGTTGCCGGTGAACACGGCCCGGCGCACGCCGCCCCGGCCGTGCTGGAAGACCGGCTCGGCGACATCGCGGGTCGGGATGTGCACGCGCTCGCCGCGTTCGATGTCGCGGATGCTGCGCTGGTCCACCGCCTGGGCCACGGCGCGGCGGATCTGTTCCCGGTAGCGCCGCAGGAACCGCTGGCGGTTGACCGCGCTCTTGTGACGGCCGTTGAGGCGGCGGTCGATGATGTGGCTCATGGGTTCAGGACGCCTTGCGCACCCGCAGGTACCACTCGGCGAGCAGCCGCACCTGGCGCTCGGTGTAACCCTTCTCGATCATCCGCTGGACGAAATTGCGGTGCTTCTGCTGCTCCTCGCTCGACGCCTTGGCGTTGAAGCTGATCACCGGAAGCAGTTCCTCGGTGTTGGAGAACATCTTCTTCTCGATGACCTCGCGCAGCTTCTCGTAGCTGGTCCACTTCGGGTTGCGGCCCTGGTTCTTGGCGCGGGCGCGGAGCACGAAGTTCACCACTTCGTTGCGGAAGTCCTTGGGGTTGGCGATGCCCGCGGGCTTCTCGATCTTTTCCAGTTCCTCGTTGAGGGCGGCACGATCGAAGATCTCGCCGGTGTCCGGGTCGCGGTACTCCTCGTTCTGGATCCAGTAGTCGGCGTAGGTGACGTAGCGGTCGAAGATGTTCTGCCCGTACTCCGAGTAGGACTCGAGGTAGGCGGTCTGGATCTCCTTGCCGATGAACTCGGCGTAGTTCTTGGCCAGGATGCCCTTGATGAACCCGAGGTAGCGCTCGTGGACCTCGGGCGGGAACTGTTCCTGCTCGATCTGTTGCTCGAGGACGTAGAGCAGGTGGACCGGGTTGGCCGCGACCTCGGCGTGGTCGTAGTTGAAGACCCGGGAGAGGATCTTGAACGCGAAGCGCGTCGACAGCCCGGTCATGCCTTCGTCCACGCCGGCGTAGTCGCGGTACTCCTGGTAGGACTTCGCCTTGGGATCGACGTCCTTGAGATTCTCGCCGTCGTAGACCCGCATCTTGGATTCGATGGAGGAGTTCTCCGGCTCCTTGAGCCGCGACAGGACGCAGAACCGGGCGAGCATCTCCAGGGTGCCCGGCGCGCAGGGCGCGTCCCGCAGCGAGCTGTTGGCGAGCAGCTTCCGGTAGATCTTCACTTCCTCGGAGACGCGCAGGCAGTAGGGCACCTTGACGATGTAGATGCGGTCGAGGAAGGCCTCGTTGTTGCGGTTGTTCTTGAAAGACAGCCACTCCGACTCGTTGGAGTGCGCCAGGATGATGCCCTCGAAGGGGATGGCCGACAGCCCCTCGGTGCCCATGTAGTTGCCTTCCTGGGTGGCGGTGAGCAGGGGGTGCAGCACCTTGATCGGCGCTTTGAACATTTCGACGAATTCGAGCAGGCCGCGGTTGGCCTTGCACAGACCGCCGGAGTAGGCGTAGGCGTCGGGGTCGTCCTGGGCGTAGTGCTCGAGCTTGCGGATGTCCACCTTGCCGACCAGGGACGAAATGTCCTGGTTGTTCTCGTCGCCCGGCTCGGTCTTGGCGATGGCGATCTGCTCACGGATCGAGGGCTTGATGCGCACGACGCGGAACTTGCGGATGTCGCCGCCGAATTCGCGCAGGCGCTTGACCGCCCAGGGGGAGATCAGGCCCGTGAGGTAGCGCCGGGGGATGCCGTAGTCGTCCTCGAGGATGGGTCCGTCCTCCTGGGGCGAGAACAGGCCGAGGGGCGACTCGTGGATCGGCGAGCCCTTCAGCGCGTAGATGGGATGGGTCTCCATGAGGCGCTTGAGCTGCTCGGCCAGCGAGGACTTGCCGCCGCCGACCGGGCCCAGCAGGTAGAGGATCTGCTTCTTCTCTTCCAGGCCCTGGGCCGCGTGGCGGAAGAAGGAGACGATGTTCTCGATGGTCTCCTCCATGCCGTAGAAGTCCTTGAAGGCCGGGTAGATCTTGATGATCTTGTTGGAGAAGATGCGGCTCAGGCGCGGGTCGTGGCGCGTGTCCACGAGTTGGGGTTCGCCGATGGCCGCGAGCATGCGCTCGGCGGGGCTGGCGTAGGCCATCGGGTCGGAGCGGCACAGCTCGAGGTATTCCTCGATGCTGTATTCCTCTTCTTGCGCCGCTTCGTAGCGCGTGCGGAATTGGTCGAACAGCGTCATGTCGCACCCCCGTCGTTTCAGCTATGGGCACCGCGGCGGGCCTTCGGTCGAATTCAAGCAAGGTCCGCGCCGGGCCGTCCGCGGCGCGCCTCACGTTTCGCCTGCCTGGGTCTCATGCCTTGGACCGGCGCGGGGCGGCAAAGGTGCCGCGGGCTTGGCCTTGGTCTATATGGCGGCCGGCGCGCCGTTTTGATTAGCGGGGGTGCGCCGTGGGCGGGGGAAAGGGAAGAGGGGACGGTGAAAGCGCCGCCCGGGCGCCCCGCAGGGGCGCCCGGGCGGGCCAAGGCTCACCAGCGCGGCCCGAAGTCGTCGCCGCCGTCGTCGCCGGGCTCGTCTTCGGGGCCGGCCCAGTCGCCGTCGCGGTTCCGGTCGAGATCCGACTCCCCGGGGCGTTTCCAGGCGGTGCGGTGCGGCCGGGGTCTGTGGCGTGGCCGGCTCCGGGGTCGGTTCCGGGGCCGGCGGGGCGGCCTCGGCGGCCGGTGGCACGGCGACCGCCACCGTGGGCTTCTTGCGCGCCGGAGCCTTCTTCTTGGGCGGTTTGCTTGGCGGCCGTCTTGCGGGCCGGGGCCTTCTTTTTCGCGGCCGCCTTTTTCGTCACCTTCTTCTTGGTCATTTTCTTCTTCGTGGCCGCCTTCTTCGCCGTCTTTTTCTTGGCCGTCGCCTTCTTGACCGCTTTTTTCTTGGTGGCGGCCTTCTTCGCGACCTTCTTGCGGCTGGCCTTTTTCTTCGCCGCGGCCTTGCGGGTGACTTTCTTCTTGGCGGCCTTCTTGCGGGTGGCCTTCTTGGCCACTTTGCGCGCCGCCTTCTTGCGGGTCACCTTCTTGGCGACCTTTTTGCGGGTGGCGGCCTTCTTGCGCAGCGTCTTCTTGGCGGTGGCGCGCCGGGCGGTGGTTTTCTTGCCCGCGCGCTTCTTGGCGGCTTTCTTGCGGCCCGCCGAGCCGGCTTTCTTTCTCACGGCCATGGTGTTCTCCCCTGCATCGGTTGGAACGGTTCGCGGCGCGGTGATACGCCCGCCTGCCGCGGCAGAATGCAAGGCTATGATAGTCGCATCGCTTCGCCGCTGGCAACGCGGCGAAGCGTTTGTCCAGGCGAGGTTTCGTGCGCCGGTTCAGTCGATGAGGTGATTGATCAGACCGTCGGCGAGTTTCGGTTCGAACCAGGTCGATTTGGGGGGCATGACGCGGCCGGCGTCAGCGACCGCCATGAGCTGTTCCATGCGGGTGGGATGCAGGGAAAAGGCGACGGCCATGCCGCCTCGGTCGACGCGCCGTTCGAGCTCGGCCAGGCCGCGGATGCCGCCGACGAAGTCGATGCGCGGATCCTTGCGCGGATCCTGGATGCCGAGCACCGGCCCGAGCAGGTGGTCCTGCAACAGGCTGACGTCCAGTGCCGCGACCGGGTCGTCGCCGGGCACGTGCTCGGGACGGATGCGCAAGCGGTACCAGCGCCCGCCCAGGTACATGCCGAAAGTGCCCGGGGTTTCGGGGCGCACGGCGGCCGCGGCGGGTTCCACGGCGAAACGTTCGGCGACGGCGGCGAGAAAGGCGGTTTCGTCCAGCCCGTTGAGGTCGCGCACCACCCGGTTGTAGTCGAGGATGCGCATCTGGTCGTGGGGGAAGGCGACGACCAAAAAATAGCGGCTCGGGTGTTCGGGATCGCCGTCGATCTGCCTGGCGACGCGCGAAGCGGCGGCCGAGCGGTGATGACCGTCGGCGATGTACAGCGCGTCGAGGGCGTCGAAGCGCCGGGTGAGGGCGTCGATGGCGGTGGGGTCGTCGATGCGCCACAGCGTGTGCACGACGCCGTCGGCCTCGACCCGGTAGAGCGGGTCGGCCTCGGTGGCTTGGGCCAGCGCCCGGTCGATGTCCGCCTGCGCGCGGTAGGCGAGCAGCACCGGGCCGGTCTGGGCGCGCAGGGCGAGGATGTGCCGCACGCGATCGTCTTCCTTGTCCGGACGGGTGAATTCGTGTTTGCGGATGCGATTGGCGTCGTAGGCGGCGACGGAGCCGACGGCCACGAGCCCGGTTTGTTCGTGCTCGCCCATGCGCAGGCGATAGACGTAGTAACAGGGTTGCGCTTCGCGCAGCAGCACACCCTGTTCGATCAGGCGCTGGAAGTTTTCCCGGGCGCGCTGGTAGACGGCCGGGTCGTGGGGATCGGTGCCGGGGGGCAGGTCGATTTCGGCCTTGGATACGTGCAAAAAGCTCAGCGGTTTGTCGGCGGCCCGTTGCCGCGCCTCGTCGCTGTCGAGCACGTCGTAGGGCGGGGCGGCGATTTCGGCGGCGTGTTCGGGGCGCGGACGCAGGGCGGCGAAGGGGCGGATCAGCGGCATGGGCTCGGCTCCGGCGGCGTTCTTTCGGGCCGCGGATTGTACACGCCCGCCGCGGCCATTTCACCGGCGCGCTGTCAGTGGCGGTGCGGCGATGGGCTCGGCAGGGCGCCGCGCAGGCGCTGGCGGGCGGCCCAGGCCAGTTCCGGGCCGGGTTCGCCGAAGAAGCGGAGTTGGCTGCCTTTGGCGCAGGCCACCGGCATGCCGGCGCGGAACACCAGGCGGGTGTCGACGGCCGCGGCCACGCGCGCGCCGGGCAGCACGGTGCCGACCAGGTTGAGCGGATCGGCGGACGAGAGGGTGACCAGCCGCCCATCGTCGGCGCGCTCCGCGGCGCTGCGTTGCAGCAGGCCGATCGCTTCGGGGAGCGCGAATTGCTCGCCGTTGACGCCGGCGACGAAGCGGCCGCCGGAAAGTTCGCCGCGGGCTTCGAGCCGGCGGTACACGTAGAGGAGGTCGCGCCATGGTGGGGTCGCGCTTTCACGGTCGAGCACCGCCCGGAACACCACGCCGTAGCGGCGCAGGTAGGCCCGCGCGAGGTGCTCGAGGCTTTCGTAGGGCAGCCGGAAGCGCGAGTTCTCGGCCGGCGCCGGCGCGCTGCGGTCGATCAGCCACCAGCGGCCGGCGTTCTCGAGGCTGTTGGCGAGCATGCCGCGACGCAACAGGCGCACGCGCGCCGGCTTGCGCGTCGCCGGCGCGATGAGCGCGCGCAGGCCGGCGAAGCGGTCGGCGCTCACGCGGCCGGCCGCGGCCAGTTCGCCCAGCGCGCTTTCGATCTGGCTGCGCAGCAGGCCGCAGTGCTGCACGAGATCCATATAGAAGGAGGCGCCGTGGCGTTCGAGGTGTCGGGCGACGCGCTCGGCGGTGGCGGACACCTGCGGCGCCGGTCCGCACAGGCCGAACCAGTGCGCGGCGTCGCCGCGCGGCAGCAGGGCGATGGGGGTCTGGCGCTGCAGCGCGCCTTGGCGCAGCCGCGGCGGGGGATGCAGGCGCAGCCAGAACACTCGGCCGCTGCTGCAGGCGCGGTCGAGCATGTCGGGGCCGAGGTCGGCGACCCGCGCGGCGAGCAGGCCGCTTTCCCAGACGCCGGCCGGTGCGCTCCAGCCTTCCAGCAGGTCCAGCGCATCGAACAGCGCGGCCTCTCCGGCGGGCGGCTCGAGCAGACCGTGCCAAGCAAACAAGAAGTGACCGAAGTCGGCCAGGGACACGGTGGGCGCGGCCCGCCGCCGCTCGGCGATGCTGTAACGGTTGAGCCGGGCGAGCAGGGCGCGCTCGCACCAGTGGCGGCGGCCGTCGTAATCGAAAGGCAGCACCTGGCCTTCGGCGACGAGCCGCGCGAGTGCGCCGGCAAGGCGCGCCCGCGGCAGGCCGAAGGCGCGCCCGAGGGCGGCTTCGTCGACCGGCCCGCTCACCTCGAAGCGGCAGCGCAGCAGTTCGACCAGGGCCTGATCGGGATCGACCGCGGCCCGCCGGCCGGTGGCTTCGACGGCGTGCTCGCGGCGCGCTTCGGGCCACACCGCCAGGCACCAGCCGAGACGTTCGGCGGCGGTCCAGAGGCGCCGGCCGCCGTGCCGCAGGGCGGTGGCGCGGCCGGCGCGCGAGAGCGCTTCGAGCGCGCTGCGCCAGCGCGCCGCATCCTGGCCGTGGGCGCCGAGTTCGTCTTCGCCGATGAAGCCGGCGATGAGCAGGGCGTCGTGCATGTCCTCGACGCCGTCGACCGCCGGCCAGGCTTCGCGACGCACGCGTTCGACGGCGGCGGGGTCGGGTTCGGCGACGGTCCCGCCCGCGTCGCGCGCGACCAGTTGGCTGCGCCGCTCCTCGGCCGGCGCGTCGTCGAGAAAGGCCCAGGGCCGGGCGCTGAGCACGGGTTCGGCCAGCGGTGAGGGCGCGGGCCGGTCGCGCAGCACGAGTTGCACGCGGCCGGCGGCGAGATCGTCGAGCAGCGCCTCCAGGCCGTCGAGGTCCATCGCCTCGTGCAGGCAGTCGTAGAGGGTTTGCTCGACCAGCGGATGGTCGGGGATGCGCCGTTCGCCGCGCAGGTTGTCCTGGCAGGCGAGCTGGTCGGGAAAGATTTGCGCGACGAGGTCTTCGGCGGCGCTGCGCTGCCACTGGGGCGCGACGCGCTTGGCGCCGCGCCGGCGCAGCACGGCGAGCGCGATGCACGCCACCCAGCGCCAGCGCGTGGTGAACAAGGGGGTCTGCAGCACCGCTTGGGTGAGCACGTGCCGCGGGTCGGCGACCCGCAGGTGGCCGGCCAGGTCCTCGAGGGCGAAGCCGTGGGTGGCGCCGAGCGACAGCAGCACGCTGTCTTCCAGCGCCGCGGCCTGCAGCTCGAAGTTGAAGCGTTGGCAGAAGCGCTTGCGCAGCAGCAGGCCGAGCGCCCGGTTGACGCGCGAGCCAAGGGGGCTGTGCAGGACCAGGTGTTGATCGCCGGCGCGGTCGAAGAAGCGCTCGCAGATCAAGCGCCGCTCGGTCGGCAGGGCGCCCAGCGCCGCGTGGGCCCGGCGCAGGTGCGCGGCAGCGAGTTCGAGGGCGGCGGGATTGACCGCCAGGCCGGGGACGAGCGCGGCGCGCGGATCCTCGCCGCGTTCCAGGGCCGCCTCCACGCGCGCCTGCAGGGCCGCCACCGCGCGGCTGAGGGCGGTGCCGCGGGCGGGTGCCTCGCCGAACCAGAAAGGAATGTTCGGCGTCTGGCCCCGCGCCTCGGCGACGCGCACCACGCCGCGTTCGATGCGCAGGATGCGGTAGGGCTGGTTGCCCAGTTGGACGATGTCGCCGGGCAGGCTTTCGACGGCGAAGTCCTCGTTGAGGGTGCCGATCGGCCGGTCTTCCGGATCCAGGCGCACCTCGTAGTCGAAGCTGTCCGGGATGGCGCCGGCGTTGGTGATGGCCGCCAGGCGGGCGCCGCGGCGGGCGCGCAGCCGGCCGTTGACCTCGTCGCGGCTCAGGTGGGCGCGCCGCCGGCCGCGTTGCGGGGCGTAGCCTTCGGTGAGCATGGTGACGACGGCCTCGAAGCGGGTCCGCGACAGCGCCGCATAGGGCCGCGCGCGGCGCAGGCACCGCCACAGCGCCGCCTCGTCCCAGTCTCCGGCGCCGGCCACCTCGGCGACGATGTGCTGGGCGAGCACGTCCAGCGGGCCGGGCGGAATCATCAGCGGGTCGAGCACGCCGCGGTGCACGGCGTCGAGCAGGGCCAGGCATTCGATGAGTTCGTCCGGCGCGGTGGGGAACAGGCGTCCACGCGCGCGGCGGCCGACGCCGTGGCCGGCGCGGCCCAGCCGTTGCAGCCAGGTGCCGATGCGGCGCGGCGAGCCGATCTGGCAGACGAGATCCACGGCGCCGATGTCCACCCCCAGTTCGAGGGACGCGGTGGCCACGACCAGGCGCAGCGCGCCGCGCTTGAAACGTTCCTCGGTCTCCAGGCGGTGTTCCCGGGCGAGGCTGCCGTGGTGGGCGGCGACGTGCTCGGCGCCGAGCCGTTCGGCCAGGGCGCGTGCGACCCGCTCGGCCTGGCGGCGGTTGTTGACGAACACCAGGGTGCTGCGCGCCTCGGCGCTCAGGGCGGCGATGCGGTCGTAGATTTCGTTCCAGGCTTCCGCCGGCAGGGGCGCGCTCAGTCCCATGCCGGGCACTTCGATGTCCACCTCGCTGTCGCGCGGCCCGCCCGGCGCCACGATCCGCGCCCGGCGGCCGGCGCCGCAGAGGAACGCCGCGGCTTCTTCGACGGGCGCGACGGTGGCGGTGGCGCCGATGCGCTGCGGGGGCGGGCCGCCGGCCGCCTCGATCAGCGCTTCGAGCCGCTCCAGGGACAGCGCCAGATGCGCCCCGCGCTTGGTTTCCAGCAGGGCGTGCAGTTCGTCGACGATCACCCAGCGGACCGTGCCGAGCATGCGCCGGCCGGAGGGGCTGGTGAGCAGGATGGCCAGCGATTCGGGCGTGCTGACCAGGATGTGCGGCGGCCGCCGCGGCATGCGCCGCCGTTCTTCGGCCGAGGTGTCGCCGGTGCGCAGGCCGACGCGGATGTCGAGCCGCGCCGCCGCGCCCGGCGGCCGCAGGGTGAAGTCCTGCTCGGCCCAGGCGGCGGCGATGCCGGCCAGCGGTTCTTCGAGGTTGCGGTGGATGTCGTTCGACAGGGCGCGCAGCGGCGACACGTAGAGGATGGCGGTGCCGTCCTCGAGGGTGCCGGCCTCGTGGCGGCGCACCAGCGCGTCGATCGCGGCCAGGAACGACGCCAGGGTCTTGCCGCCGCCGGTGGGGGCGATGAGCAGGGCGTGCTCGCCGGCGGCGATCACCGGCCAGGCCGCGGTCTGCACGGGCGTCGGGGCACCGAAGCGCGCCTCGAACCAGCAGCGCACCACCGGATGCAAAACCTCGAGACTCATCGCCGGATTGTAGCAGGCGCCGCCGGCCGCTCCCGGCCGGCGGCGGGGCGTGTTACGCTGGCGGCGGATCCGCCGTCGGAGGACGAGTCATGAGCACGATTCACGTCGTTTTGCTCGGTTTCTGCGCCTGGACGTTGTTGCTGGTCGTGGTCGGCATCGGCGTGCCCCGCCTGTACCACGCCTTCGTCCGGGGGCGTTCGCCGACCGAGTTCACGCCCCAGGGCAGCGAGCTCGGGCCGGTGGTGGCGCGCGTCGCCCGGGCCCATGCCAACTGCGTCGAGAACCTGCCGCTGCTGGCCGGCCTGGTGCTGGTCGCCCAGGCCGCCGGCGCCACGGCGCTGCTCGATCCGCTGGCCTGGCCGTTCCTGGCGGCGCGCATCGCGCAGTCGCTGGTGCACATCGCCTCGGGTTCGGCGGCGGCGATCGGCCTGCGTTTCGCCTTCTTCTTCGTGCAGGTGGTGATCTACGTCGTGTGGATCGTGCGCCTGGCGGCCCTGGCCTGCCCGGCCCTGGGTGCTTGAGGCCGCACGCTCGGCCGGCGGCGCTAGGCCGCCGGCCGTCGGCGGATGATGCTGGTCAGAAACTGGCCGTTGGGCACCAAAATGCGTTCACCCTCGGCGGTTTGAAGGGTGACGTAGCGCAGGTCGATGTCGGCGACGCGGCCGGCCACCCCCGCGGTTTCGATCCAGTCGTCGATGTCGAAGGGCGCATAGACGACGATCAGCAGGCCGGCGACGAGGTTGGCGACCGCGTCCTTGAGCGCCATCCCCAGCGCGAAACCGGTCAAGCCGAGACCGGCGATCAGGGCGGTGACGTTCACCCCCAGGGTGCCCAGCGCGCAGACCGCGCCGACGGTGACGGTGAGCGTGTTCAGGCTGCCGGCGAGCAGCCGGTAGACGCGGTTGCGCTGCACGCTTTGCTGGCGCCCGAGGCGCCGCACCAGCGCGCCGAGCAGCGCCCCCAGGCCGATCGACAGTCCCAGCACCAGGGCGGCGAGCAGCGCCTTTTCCGTCCAGCCGAGCAGCGTGTTCATCCGCGCGCCCCCGCCGCGGCGCGTCGCGCGCGCAGGTACAGCCACCAGGGCAGGGCGTAGAAGAACAGCAGCCCCAGCGCCAGCGCGCCGAGCAGGAGCCGGCTGCGCAGGGTGAGCGCCGGCTGCGGCGGCGCCGCGCTCGGCGGCCACGGTTCGGCGAGATACGGGAAATCGTTCAGGAAGGGCTTGTCGTTGCGCCGCGGCCGCGGCCAGGCGGCCGAATCGACGAAGGACAGTTCCCACAGCAGGCAGTCGCCCAGGCGGCAGCTCAGGTCCGCGACGTCGTCTTCCAGGCGCCGGCCGTTGGGGTAGCCCGGCGGGCGGTCGCGGTCGAAGATGAGCACGTCGGGGGCGAGGTCGTAGCGGCGCATCGCGAACAGCGGCGAGACGAACACCCGCTCGAGGTCTTCGATCAGGCCGGGGTGCTCGTGGCGCGCCCGCAGCGCCGCCACGTGTTCGCTGGGCGGCAGAGTGTTGAGCAGCTCGAAGCGCGGCAGCATGGTCCGGTTGGCCCGCCCGACGTGGTCGACCTGGCGGCCGTCGCGCTCGGCGGTCGCCCAGGCGAGGAAGGTGCGCGGCGCGCCGGGGAAGGCGTCGAAGGGGATTTCGGCGACGATGGCGATGACGTTGGTGCCGAAGAAGCGCGGCAGGATGAACGGGTCGTCGCGCAGGCCGGCCCACAGGCGCAGGCCGCGCGTGTCCGACAAGCCTTCGACCTCGTGCCCGGCGAGCCGGGCGTCGTCGTCGAGCGTGAAGCTCAGCGACACGTCGGGGGCGATGCCCGCCGGGTCGACGACCGTGCCGCCGTAACGCAGGACGTCCTGCGGCTCGTCGAAGCGCACCGGGCTGTGCAGGTCGAAGAACAGGCGGTAGCGGCGGCCCACGAGGTCGTAGGGCGGGCCCGAACGCAGGGCGCGGTGCAGCCCGATCACGGCGACCAGCCGGTTCTCGCGCGCAAACACGAACAGGCCGGTCAGGTCACTGTTCATGTCGCGCAGCCACATCGGGTCGGCGTGGTCGGAGGCGCCGGCCGGGGTGATCGCAACGGCGAGAAACAAGGCGAACAGGAACACGCGCAAACGGCGGCGGTCGTGGCTGTCGAACACGGGCGGCTCCCTCCTTGGATTTTGCACCGCATTGTGCCCGCCGGGCAATGCGGCGGCAAGCAGAGCTGCTGCGTTACAATGCCCCCATCGCCGCGGGCGGCGGCGCCGACGGGAAGCGAAACGATGGGGGTGTTGATCGACGGGCGCTGGCATCCGCGCGGCTACGACACCGAGGCGCATGGCGGCGAGTTCGTGCGCGAGGCGTCGCGGTTCCGCGGCTGGATCACGCCCGACGGCCGGCCGGGACCGGACGGGCGGCCCGGCTTCAAGGCCGAGCCGGGGCGTTATCATCTCTATGTCTCTTATGCCTGCCCCTGGGCGCACCGCACGATCCTTTACCGCAAGCTCAAGGGGCTCGAAGCCTGCGTGGGGATGAGCGTCGTGCACCCGCACATGCTCGAGCAGGGCTGGACGTTCGAGCCGGACCCGCGTTTCGGCACGCAGGCCGAGCCGCTCTACGGCCTGCGGTATCTGCACGAGCTGTACGTGAAGGCCAAGCCGGACTACACGGGCCGCGTCACGGTGCCGGTGTTGTGGGACAAGCGCCTTCAGACGATCGTCAACAACGAATCCTCCGAGATCATCCGCATGTTCGATCACGCCTTCGGTGATTGCGGCGCCCGCGGGCCGGACTTCTGCCCGCTGGACAAGCGTGCCGAGATCGAGGCGATCAACGCCCGGGTCTACGACGCCGTCAACAACGGCGTATACCGCTGCGGTTTCGCCGGCCGCCAGGCCGCCTACGAGCGCGCCTTCGACCAATTGTTCGCGACCCTCGACGCGCTCGACGCCCGCCTGGCCGGACAGCGTTACCTGGTGCGCGGCGGCGTGACCGAGGCCGACTGGCGCTTGTTCACCACGCTGGTGCGTTTCGACGCGGTGTATTACGGGCACTTCAAGTGCAATCTGCGGCGCATCGCCGATTACCCGCGGCTCGGGCCGTATCTGCGGGATCTCTACCAGCATCCCGGCGTCGCCGAAACGGTGCGCTTCGACCACATCAAGGCGCACTATTACTACAGTCACGACTGGATCAACCCCAGCCGCATCGTGCCCAAGGGCCCGGTCCTGGATCTGGACGCGCCGCACGGGCGCGAGGCGCTGCCGGTTTGATAGGGCGTCAATCGCCCGCGATCCAGGCCGCGACCGATTCGAGGTGTTCCGACAGCGCGTCGAGCAGGGCGAGGGCGCGCGCATCGCCGGCGTGTTCGGCACGCAGCTCGGCGATGCGCGCGCGGTGGGCGTCGAGCGTGCGGCCGAAGGCGGGGTCGTGCAACACCCGCGCGCAATGGGCGCGCCAGCGCGCACGCTCGGCCTCGTCGAGGTGCTCGGGCCAGTTGCGCGCGCGGTAGCGGAAATACAGCTCGGGCAGGCGCGGGTCGGCAAAGGGCGGCGCGGGCGGCAAGGCCTCGGGCGGGGTGTCGCGCAGGCGCGTGAGCAGGCGCCGGTCGGCGTCGTCGTACAGGCCGCCGTACAGGTCGAGCTCCGGGTCGCCCGGCCCCGCGTAGGGGTTGGCGAGATGCGCGGCGGCCAGCCGCCGCGGCAGGTCGGCGTCTTCCAGCAAGCGGCGGGCGCGCGCCGCGACGGTGTCCGGGTCGAGCGCCAGGCGCCGCCAGGCGGCTTCGTCCAGGGTGTCGATCGGCGCCAGCATCGGGCTCTTGTTCAAGTGGACGAGCTTGAGCGGATAGCGGTCCTCGCCCTCCGGCAGCTCTTCCTTGGGAAGGAACAAGCGCGCGGCGAGGGTGTCGGCGTCGGCGCGGATCAACGCCTCGGGATCGTGGCGCAGGTCGGCGACGATCACCGCATTGCGGTTCACCGGGTGCCGCGCGAGCGGCAGCACGATCGAGGTGCAGGCGTGGCGCGCCGGGAACTTGCCGGAACTGTGCACGACCGGCCGCGGCGCAGCGGGGTCGAGCCAGCGGGCCGCGGCGCGCTTGTCGCGCAACGACCAGGCGTGGGCGTAGAGGCGCGGCTGCGCGCGGCGCAGCAGGCGCGCCAGCGCGATGGTCGCGCGCACGTCGCTGAGCGCGTCGTGGGCCTGCTCGTGCTGCAGGTCGTTCGCCGCGCTCAGCGCCTCCAGGCGGAAGTCGGGCTCGCCGCCGTCGCGGCGCGGCCAGGCGATGCCGTCGGGCCGCAGCGCGAAGCCCATGCGCAGCGCGTCGATCAAGTCCCAGCGCGCGTTGCCGTTCTGCCACTCGCGCGCGTAGGGGTCGTAGAGGTTGCGGTACAGCGTGAAACGCGTGAACTCTTCGTCGAAGCGCAGCGAGTTGTAGCCGGCCGAACAGGTGCCCGGGCGGGCCAGTTCCGCGTGGATGCGGGCGATGAAGCTGCGCCTCGTTGACGCCGCGCGCCGCCGCCTCCTGCGGCGTGATGCCCGTCACCAGGCAGGCCTCGGCGTGCATCAGCCGGTCCGGGGCGGGGCGGCAGTAGATCACCAGCGGTTCGCCCACCGGTTCGAGGTCCAGGCCGGTGCGCAGCCCCGCGAACTGGACCGGCCGGTCGCGGGCCGGGTCGGTGCCGGACGTTTCGTAATCGTGCCAGTAGATGGTGGTGGCGGCCATGCGCCCGATTGTATCAGCCGAAAGCAGGCGTCGACCGCGTATTCTGCTATCTTTGGCCGATCGAGATGCACGACGCAAGGCGGAGTTACCATGCCCACGATCGAGAGATGCGCGGCGCTGCTGTGGGTGTTGTGGATGTGTGCCTGTGCGCCGCCACCGTCCTCGCGCAGCGTCTCTGTCGCGGGCGCGTCGTTCGCCGCCGCCGAGCCGTTCGCTTGCATGGAGGTGACGGCGGTCCGGCTCGATCACACCCCGCCCGAGTTGATCAGCGCCTTGCGCGATTGCCTCGAGCACGACGAGATCGAGCGGGCCGGGCGACTGCTGTTCGCGTTTTACGCCTTCGCGTTCTACGACGTGGAACG
Source organism: Gammaproteobacteria bacterium (assembly GCA_026004975.1). Lineage (GTDB taxonomy): Bacteria > Pseudomonadota > Gammaproteobacteria > HTCC5015 > HTCC5015 > BPKE01. The sequence continues at coordinate 731,444 of BPKE01000001.1, read as the reverse complement.
GGTGCGCGACCAGACCGCCCATCAGGTCGTGACGGCCATGATGGCCGACCTCTTGGACGGCCTTCCCGAGGCGCGCAAGGCCGCATTCGTCGAGCACATCTTCGCGTTCACATCCGGCGGCTGGCCGGCGGACTTGTACAGGGATTTCGCCGCCCTGGGGCCGCCCCGCTACGCGCCGGACTATATGATCGCCCATGGCATGGACGCCATTCTCGGCACGGTCGATCCGCGGCCGCCGGCCGGCTTCGATCCGGCCGCGGCATGGCGACGCGTGCTCGCCGAGAAGACGCTTTGCGCCGAACGCACGGGTGTCGAATGAGTATCACCGAGCCGCTGCCGTCGGCCGCCGGTACGCCCGCCGACATGGACGATGCGCCCGGTCACTGGGCGGCGCGGCTCGAGGTACGCGCCGGGGTACGGCGCGGGCGCACGGCGTTGCTCGAAAGCCGTCATCGCGGTCCCTTGCGGGTGCAGAAACCGTTTCATCCGGGCGACGGCCGTTGCCACGTGTATGTGCTGCATCCGCCCGGCGGCGTCGCGCCGGGCGACCGCTTGCACATCGAAGCGCGCATCGAGGCCCAGGCACGGGTGTTGTTCACCACGCCGGCGGCGAACAAGTTCTATCGCAGCGACGGGCGCACGGCGCGCTTGCGGCAACGCCTGTCGGTCGCCGACGGGGCGGTGCTGGAATGGCTGCCCCAGGAAGCGATCGTGTTCGACGGCGCGCGGGCCGAAACGGAAACGGTTCTGCACTTGGCCGCCGGCGCGCGCATGATCGCCTGGGAATGGCTTTGCCTGGGACGCTACGCCGCCGGCGAACGCTTTCGCAGCGGCCGCTTCGTGCAGCGTTGCGTGGTCTACCACGACGACCGCTTGCTGCTCGACGAGCGTTTCTGCGCCGAGGGTGGCGCGCCGTTTCTCGACGCCTTCTGGGGTTTGAACGGCGCGCCGGTGCTCGGCACGTTGCTCGCTTACGGTTGGCCCGAGACGCTGCTCGACGTCTGGCGCGAGGGCCTTGCGGGTGAGGCCGAAAACGCCGCGGTGACGTGTATTGACGGTCTCGTGGTTTGTCGCTACCTTGGCCGCGACATCGAACGCGCGCGCGCGGCGTTCACGGCGTTGTGGTCGATCGCCCGCCGCTTGGAGGACGGTCCCACGCCGATCGAACCGCGCATTTGGTCGACGTGACATGCGCTCTTTTTTGGTGCGCTTGTTCCAATCTGGTGCAAGAGAAGCGGAGGCGGTTCGAGATGGAATTGACCCCGCGTGAAAAAGACAAGTTGCTCGTGTTCGCCGCCGGCCTGCTCGCCGAACGGCGCAAGGCACGCGGCCTGAAGCTCAACTACCCGGAAGCGGTCGCCTACATCACCTGCGCGGTGATGGAAGGCGCCCGCGAAGGCAAGTCGGTCGCCGAGCTGATGGATTACGGAACGCGCCTGCTCGGCGCCGAGGACGTCATGGACGGTGTCGCCGAGATGCTGCACGAGGTGCAGGTCGAGGCGACCTTCCCGGACGGCACCAAGCTGGTGACGATCCACGATCCCATCCGCTGAGGCGACGGCGATGATCCCCGGAGAGCTGTTGCCCGAAGACGGCGAGCTGGAGCTGAACGCCGGCCGCGACGCGGTGACGGTGACGGTCGTGAACACCGGCGACCGGCCGATCCAGGTCGGCTCGCATTATCACTTTTTCGAGACCAACCGCGCTTTGCAATTCGACCGCGAGGCCGCCCGCGGCCGGCGGCTGGACATCCCCGCCGGCACGGCCGTGCGTTTCGAGCCGGGCCAGTCGCGCACCGTGCGCCTGGTGCCCTACGCCGGCCGGCGCGAGGTCTGGGGCTTCAACGCCCGGGTGCAGGGGCCGCTGGACACGGAAGGCGACACATGAGCCGGATCGACCGCCGCGCCTACGCGGAAATGTACGGGCCGACCACCGGTGACCGCCTCAGGCTCGCCGATACCGACCTGATCATCGAGGTCGAATGCGATCACACCGTCTACGGCGAAGAGGTCAAGTTCGGCGGCGGCAAGGTGATCCGCGACGGCATGGGGCAGAGCCAGCGGCCGCGCGCCGAAGCGGTGGACCTGGTCATCACCAACGCGCTGATCGTCGACCACTGGGGCATCGTCAAGGCCGACGTCGGCATCAAGGACGGCCGCATCGCCGCCATCGGCAAGGCCGGCAACCCGGACGTGCAACCCGGCGTCGACATCGTCGATCGGTCCCGGCACCGAGGCGATCGCCGGCGAGGGCCAGATCCTCACCGCCGGCGGCATCGACGCCCACATCCACTTTCATCTGCCCGCAGCAGATCGAAGAGGCGCTGATGTCCGGCGTCACCACCCTGATCGGCGGCGGCACCGGGCCGGCCACGGGCACCAATGCGACGACCTGCACGCCGGGCCCCTGGAACATCGCCCGCATGCTGCAGGCGGCCGAGGCCTTCCCGGTCAACCTCGGTTTTCTCGGCAAGGGCAACGCCAGCCGGCCCGAGGCGCTGCGCGAGCAGGTCGAGGCCGGCGCGATGGGGCTCAAGCTGCACGAGGATTGGGGCACGACGCCGGCGGCCATCGACAACTGCCTGGCGGTGGCCGAGGAGTACGACGTGCAGGTGGCGATCCACACCGACACGCTCAACGAATCCGGCTTCGTCGAGGACACGCTCGCCGCCTTCAAGGGGCGCACCATCCACACCTACCACACCGAGGGCGCCGGCGGCGGCCACGCGCCCGACATCATCCGCGCCTGCGGCGAAGCCAACGTGCTGCCGTCGAGCACCAACCCGACGCGGCCGTACACCGTGAACACGGTGGACGAGCACCTGGACATGCTGATGGTCTGCCATCACCTCGACCCGAACGATCCCCGAGGACGTGGCCTTCGCCGAATCGCGCATCCGCCGCGAAACGATCGCCGCCGAGGACATCCTCCACGACCTGGGGGCGATTTCGCATGATGCCTCGGACTCGCAGGCGATGGGGCGGGTCGGCGAAGTGATCCTGCGCACCTGGCAGACCGCGCACAAGATGAAGGTGCAGCGCGGCCCGCTGCCCCGGGAGCGGCGGGCGCAACGACAATTTCCGGGCGCGCCGCTACATCGCCAAGTACACCATCAACCCGGCGATCGCCCACGGCGTCGCGCACGCTCGTGGGTTCGGTCGAGGTCGGCAAGCTCGCCGACCTGGTGCTCTGGAAGCCGGCCTTCTTCGGCGTCAAGCCGCGCTGGTGCTCAAGGGCGGGTTCATCGTCGCCGCGCCGATGGGCGATCCGAACGCCTCCATCCCCACGCCGCAACCGGTGCACTACCGGCCGATGTTCGCCGCCTTCGGTGCGGCGCCGGCGGCGACCGCCTACACCTTCGTGTCGCGCGCGGCCCTGGAGGCGGGCGTCGGCGAGCGGCTCGGCCTGCGCAAACCGCTGTGGGCGGTGCGCGACACCCGCGGCCTGAGCAAGCGCGACATGCGCTTGAACGACGCCCTGCCGCGCATCGAGGTCGATCCGCAGACCTACGTGGTGCGCGCCGACGGCGAAGTGTTGCACTGCGAGCCGGCGGCCGAGTTGCCCATGGCGCAGCGGTATTTCCTGTTCTGAAGCCGTGCACGTCTTGACGCGCCTCGAGCGCGGCGCCGCCGCCGCGCACACCACCCTCACCCTCGCCCAGGCCGAGCGCGCGCGCAGTCGCGGCCGCGTGCGGCTCGACGACGGCCGCAGCGCCATGCTGCATCTGCCGCGCGGCACGCTGCTGCGCGACGGCGACGTGCTCGGCAGCGACGACGGCCTGCGGGTGCGGGTGGTCGCCGCGGCCGAGGCGGTGAGCACCGTGCCCGCCGCGGACGCCGAGCAACTCGCACGCCTCGCCTACCATCTCGGTAACCGCCATGTCCCGCTGCAGATCGGTGCGGGCTGGTTGCGTTACGCGGCGGACGACGTGCTCGACGACATGGTGCGCCGCTTGGGGGGTGATCCGCGCCGCGAGCAGGCGCCTTTCGAACCCGAGTCGGGCCCCTGGTCGGCCGCGGCGGGCCGGCATGAGCACGATTGAGCCGGCGCTGCGGCTCTGGCAGTTGATCAGCCCGGCGTTGCCGGTGGGCGCTTACGGCCACTCCCAGGGCCTGGAGACGGCCGTCGAGCGCGGCTGGGTGCGCGACGAGGCGAGCACGCTGGAGTGGATCGCCGGCCAGCTCGAACACGGCGCCGCGGCGCTGGAGGTGCCGATCGGTCTGCGCGTCCACCGCGCCTGGCGTGCCGGCGACGACGATGCCTTGCGGTACTGGAACGCGCGGCTGATCGCGGCGCGCGAGACCGCCGAGCTGCGCGCCGAGGAACGCCGCCTGGGCGCCGCGCTGTGGCGCCTGCTGCCGCAGCTCGATGTGCCGGTCACGCTCGACTTCGCGCCCGAGACGCCCTCGTTCCTGGTCGCCTTCATGGCCGCCGCCGCCCATTGGGGCGTGCCGGAGCGGACGGCCGCCTGCGGCCACGCGTGGAGCGTGTGCGAAAACCTGGTCACCGCCGCAATCAAGCTCGTGCCGCTCGGCCAGAGCGCCGGCCAGCGGCTGCTGTTCGCGCTCGGCGGGCGCATTCCGCAGGCGGTCGAAAGCGGTGCGGCGCTGGCCGACGACGACATCGGGCGCAGCAATCCGCGCCAGGCGCTGGCCAGCGCCTGGCACGAGCGCCAGTACACCCGCCTGTTTTTGTCCTGAAACCCCGGAGGTCGAAGATGAGCGCCGATCCCTTGCGTGTCGGTGTCGGTGGGCCGGTCGGTTCCGGCAAGACGGCGCTGGTGCGCGCCCTGTGCGAGCGCCTGCGCGACCGCCTGCCGATGGCCGTGGTCACCAACGACATCTACACCCGCGAAGACGCCGAATTCCTCGTCCGCCACGGCGCCTTGAGCGCCGACCGGGTGATCGGTGTGGAGACCGGCGGTTGCCCGCACACCGCCATCCGCGAGGACGCCTCGATGAACCTGGCGGCCGTGGAGACCCTCTGCCGCCGTTTCCCCGATCTCGAGCTGGTTCTGATCGAAAGCGGCGGCGACAACCTCTCTGCGACCTTCAGCCCGGAGCTCTCCGACCTCACCTTGTACGTGATCGACGTCGCCGCCGGCGACAAGATCCCGCGCAAGGGCGGGCCGGGCATCACCCGCTCCGACCTGTTGATCATCAACAAGATCGATCTCGCGCCGCACGTCGGTGCCTCGCTCGAAGTGATGCGGCGCGACGCGGCCCGCATGCGCGGCGACAAGCCCTTCGTTTTCACCCAGATCAACGCCGGCGTCGGTCTCGACGCGGTGATCGAGTTCATCTTCGAGCAGGGCCTGGGCCGCCGACCCTGAATCTTGCGCCGAATTGGTGCGCGTGCGCGGTGCACGTGCATCGAAATCGTGCACCAGCGCCGCCGCCGCCCGCCGCCGATCGGTGCGGGCGGCGGCGTTGTGTGCGCAAGCCCTTGATTTGAAGCGTTTCGCCCGCCTTGGCATCGTTCTTGCCCCCGGACACGCCGACCGCGGAGGCGCCGCCTGACTCCGCACGTTCCATGCAACCGTGTGGGGAAACTCGCAACATGAACAGAACCATTTCGTTGGACCTGTGCCGGCGCGGCGTGTTGGGCATCGTCTTGCTGGCTGCCGGCGCCCTGGCCGCGGCCGACGGCTTGACCGTCGGCGCCGGCCTGCGCACCAGCGTCAACTTCATCGAGGACGGCGCGCCGGGCGGGGAGGACGCCCTGAACTTCGATCTGGACAGCGTCCGCCTGTACACCGGCGGCGAGGTCACCGAGGGCGTGGGCTTCACCTTCAACACCGGCTACGAGGCCGCGACCAACTCCATCGAGGCGCTGGACGTGATCGCCCGCTTCGAATTCACCGACGCGTTCAACATCTGGGCGGGGCGCTTCCTGCCGCCCTCGGACCGGTCCAACCTGTCCGGGCCGTATTTCCTCGGTCACTGGAATTTCCCGGCGGCGCAGCGGTATCCGGCCATCTTCGCCGGGCGCGACGAGGGCGTGGCGGTCTGGGGACAGACCGGCGGCGGCGCCTTCAAGTACCAGGTCGGCCTGTTCGAAGGGCCCGACGCGCTCATCCCCGGCGGCGGCGACGAGACGCTGTTCGCCGGGCGCGTGGTGCTCAACCTGCTCGATCCGGAGCCCGGCTACTACAACAGCAGCACCTATTTCGGCACCAAGAACGTGCTCGCTTTCGGCCTGGCCGTGCAGAGCTTCGACGGCGGCACCGGCGCCAACCTGGACGTGTTGTACGAAACCGACCTCGGCGGGCCGGTGCTGACCCTCGAGGGGGCCTACTACAGCTACGACGAATTCGCCGGCACCGACGGTTCGGGTGGTTTCGTCCTCGCCGGCGTCTTGTTCGACGGCTGGCAGCCGACCGTGCGCCTGCAGACGCTGGATTTCACCGGCGACCCGGCCGGCGAACAAACCATCGGCGAGCTGTCGCTCAACCGCATTCTCGACGGGCACGACGCGCGCTTGTCGCTGGTGCTCGGCGCGGTCGATCCGGAGTTCGGCGACGCACGCAGCTTCGTGAATTTCGGCGTGCAGTTGCAGCTTTGAACCGTTCATCGTCACGCAGAGGGGAGAACGCCATGTCCATGCTTCGCACCATCGTCACCGCGGCCGCCCTGGCGGCGGCCTGGGCCGCGCCGGCGCGCGCCGCCGACACCATCAAGGTCGGCATCCTCCACTCGCTGTCGGGCACCATGGCGATCAGCGAGACCACCTTGAAGGACACCGTCCTCATGCTCATCGAGGAGCAGAACAAGAAGGGCGGCCTGCTCGGCAAGAAGCTCGAGCCCGTCGTCGTCGACCCGGCCTCGAACTGGCCCCTGTTCGCGGAAAAAGCCCGCGAGCTGCTCGCCAAGGAAAAGGTCGCCGTCGTCTTCGGTTGCTGGACCTCGGTCTCGCGCAAGAGCGTGTTGCCGGTGTTCGAGGAACTCAACGGCATCCTGTTCTATCCCGTCCAGTACGAGGGGCAGGAGTCCAGCCGCAACGTGTTCTACACCGGCGCGGCGCCGAACCAGCAGGCCATCCCGGCGGTGGACTACCTGATGAACGAGCTGGGGGTCGAGCGCTGGGTGCTGGCGGGCACCGACTACGTCTACCCGCGCACCACCAACAAGATCCTCGAGCAGTACCTCAAAGACAAGGGCGTGAAGAGCGAGGACATCATGATCAACTACACGCCCTTCGGTCACTCCGACTGGCAGTCTATCGTCGCCGAGATCAAGAAGTTCGGCAGCGCCGGCAAGAAGACCGCGGTGGTCTCGACCATCAACGGCGACGCCAACGTGCCGTTCTACAAGGAGCTCGCCAACCAGGGCATCTCCGCCGAGGACATCCCGGTGGTGGCTTTCTCGGTGGGTGAAGAGGAGCTCTCGGGCATCGACACCGCGCCCCTGGTCGGCCACCTCGCGGCCTGGAACTACTTCATGAGCGTGGACACGCCGGAGAACCGCGCCTTCATCGAGAAGTGGTGGGCCTACATCGGCGACAAGAAGCGCGTCACCAACGACCCCATGGAAGCGCACTACATCGGCTTCAACATGTGGGTGAACGCCGTCGAGCAGGTCAAGACCACCGACCCGGACAAGGTGATCGACGCCATGGTCGGGCAGAAATTCCCGAACCTGACCGGCGGCGTGGCCGAGATGCTGCCCAACCACCACCTGACCAAGCCGGTGCTGATCGGCGAGATCCAGGACGACGGCCAGTTCGAAGTCGTCTGGCGCACCGAGGGTCTGGTGCCCGGCGACGCCTGGTCGGACTACCTGCCGGAAAGCAAGAACCTGATCGCCGACTGGACCGATCCGATCCGCTGCGGCAAGTACAACCTCGTCACCGAGAGCTGCATGGGCTCGAGCGACTGACCCCCCTCCCCGGGCCCTTTCGGCAGGAGCCGCCGGGACGCGACCGCAGGACGCGGTGGCCACGGACGGCCGTCCAATGAGGTGAAGCCTCCCGGCGCCGCGCGCGGCGCCGGGGCTTCCCGTCCGACCGGAACGGCGCCGTGCGCGGCGCGACGGAGTGTTGCGACATGATCGTGTTGTTGTGGATTCTCGCTTTGATTCCCGCCGGCGCGGCCGTCGCGGCGGCCGACGAGACCGCTCTGGCCGCGGCCCTCGAGCATCTGGCCGGCGCCGGTTTGCGCGAGCGGGCCGAGGCGGTCGAAACGCTCGCCGCCCTCGATCATCCGCGCGTGGCGGTGATCCTCCAGGCCTACCTCGACGGCCGGCTCTACGTCGAGCGGGACGGCGGCGAGGTCTTGATCCTGGCCGAGGCTGGAGCGCCCCATGCCGCCGAGCGGGCGCTGGACGGCGCGCCGCGCGGACGGGTCGACGCCGACGCCGTCAAGCGCATCGGCAGCAACAACGCCCTGCGCAAGCGCCTGCGCATTCTTCTGGCCTTGCGCGCCCTCGACGCGGCCGAGGCCGCCGAAAGGCGCCGCGCCGCCGAAACGCTCATCGGCGAGCTCGACGCCGCCGAAGCCGAGGTCTTGCGGCCGCGGCTCGAGAGCGAGCCGGACCGCGCCGCCCGCGCCGCGTTGGCCGCGGCCGTGGCGCTCGTGGACCTGGACGCGCCCGAATCCGAGCGCCGCCTGGCGGCGATCGACACCCTGCGCGGCCGCCTGGAGCCGCAGGTGCGCGGCGCGTTGGCGCGGCTCGCCGAGAACGACGCCGATCCCGCGGTCGCCGCGGCCGCGACGCGCGCCCTGCGCGGCATCCAGACCCGCCTGGACGCTTACGCTTTCGTCGAAAAGCTGCTCTTCGGCCTGAGCCTGGGCTCCATCCTGGTCCTCGCCGCCATCGGTCTGGCGATCACCTTCGGCGTGATGGGCGTGATCAACATGGCCCACGGCGAGCTGATCATGCTCGGCGCCTACACCACCTACGCCGTGCAGCGCCTGTTTCCGCAGTGGATCGAATGGTCGTTGCTGATCGCCGTGCCGGCGGCCTTCCTGTTCTCGGGCGCCGTCGGCGTGCTCATCGAACGCGGCGTGATCCGCCACCTCTACGGCCGCCCGCTGGAGACCCTGCTCGCGACCTTCGGCATCAGCCTGATCCTGCAGCAGAGCGTGCGCAGCTTCGTCTCCGCACAGAACGTCGCCGTGGTCACGCCCTCCTGGTTGAGCGGCGCCTGGCAGATCAACCCGGTGCTGGCGCTCACCTACAACCGGCTGTGGATCTTCGCCTTCGCGCTCGTCGTGTTCTTCGCCCTGCTCGCCTTGTTGCGTTACACCGCGCTCGGGATCGAAGTGCGCGCGGTGGCGCAGAACCGCGCCATGGCGCGCGCGCTCGGCGTGCGCAGCGACCGGGTCGACGCCTTGACCTTCGGCCTGGGTGCCGGCATCGCCGGTGTCGCCGGCGTCGCCCTCAGCCAGCTCACCAACGTCGGCCCCAACCTCGGCCAGGATTACATCATCGACTCCTTCATGGTCGTGGTCTTCGGCGGCGTCGGCAACCTGTGGGGCACGCTCGTCGGCGGGCTGTCGCTGGGCGTGTTCAACAAGTTCATGGAACCGGTCACCGGCGCCGTGCTCGCCAAGATCCTGGTGCTCGTGTTCATCATCCTCTTCATCCAGAAACGGCCGCAGGGCGTGTTCCCTCAGCGCGGCCGCGCCGCGGAGGGCTGAACGATGCGCCCGCCCGTCCTGCTCGACCGCCCGGCACGCTGGCTGCTCGGCGCGCTCGCCGCCGGCGCGCTGCTCGTCGTGCTGGGCAACGCCCTCGTGCCCCAGGGCCATGCCCTGCACGTGTCGACCTACACCGTCACGCTCCTCGGCAAATACCTCTGCTACGCGCTGCTCGCCCTGGCCCTCGATCTGGTGTGGGGCTACTGCGGCATCCTGAGCCTGGGCCACGCCGCCTTCTTCGCCCTGGGCGGCTATGCCATGGGCATGTACCTGATGCGGCAGATCGGCACCCGAGGCGTCTACGGCCACCCCGTGCTGCCCGACTTCATGGTCTTCCTCGGCTGGGAAGAGTTGCCCTGGTACTGGCACGGCTTCGACCAGTTCTGGTTCGCCGCGGCGATGGTCGTGCTGGTGCCCGGCGCGCTCGCCCTGGTCTTCGGCTGGTTCGCCTTCCGCTCGCGGGTCACCGGCGTGTATCTGTCGATCATCACCCAGGCCCTGACTTTCGCCCTGATGCTCGCCTTCTTCCGCAACGAAATGGGCTTCGGCGGCAACAACGGACTGACCGACTTCAAGGACATCCTCGGCTTCGACCTGCAGGCCGACGCCACCCGCCTCGGCCTGTTCCTCGCCAGCGCGGCGGCGCTCGCCTCGGCTTACCTGCTGGCGCGGCGCATCGTCACCTCCAAGTTCGGCCAGGTGCTCGTCGCCATCCGCGACAGCGAAGCGCGCGTGCGTTTCGCGGGTTACGAGGTCGAACACTTCAAACTGTGGATCTTCGTCTTCAGCGCCATGCTCGCCGGCGTCGCCGGGGCGCTGTACGTGCCCCAGGTGGGGATCATCAACCCCAGCGAGTTCTCGCCGCTGAATTCCATCGAGCTGGTCATCTGGGTCGCCGTCGGCGGCCGCGCCACCTTGTGGGGCGCCGTGGCCGGGGCCCTGCTCGTCAACTACGCCAAGACCGTCTTCACCGGCCTGCTGCCGGAAGCCTGGCTGTTTCTGCTCGGCGCCTTGTTCGTGCTGGTCACCTTGTTCCTGCCGAAAGGGCTCGCCGGCGTCTTCCTCCATCGCAAGGGTCGCCCGACATGAACGTCCTGGAACACGCGCGCCGGCTCCTGCGCCGGGACCAGGTCTTTCCCATGCTCATGCCCAAGCGCCTCGCCGAGCCGGACACGCGGCACGGGCCGATTCTGTATCTGGAAGGGGTCACCGTGAGCTTCGACGGTTTCAAGGCGCTGGACGATCTGAGCCTGTACATCGACGACGGCGAGCTGCGCTGCATCATCGGCCCCAACGGCGCCGGCAAGACCACCCTCATGGACGTGATCACCGGCAAGACGCGCCCGGACGCCGGCAGCGTCTGGTTCGGCCAGCGCATCGACCTGTTGCAGTTGTCGGAAGCCGAGATCGCGCAGGCCGGCATCGGCCGCAAGTTCCAGCGGCCCACCGTGTTCGGCGGCCACAGCGTCTTCGACAACCTGCGCCTGGCGATGGCCGGCGACAAGGGCGTCTGGCGCAGCCTGTTCGACCGCCTGGGCGCGGCCGAGCGCGAGCACATCGAGTCGATCCTCGAGACCGTGGGCCTCGCCGACCACGCCGGCCGGCGCGCCGCCGAACTCTCCCACGGGCAAAAGCAGTGGCTGGAAATCGGCATGCTGCTCGCCCAGAACCCGCGCGTGCTGCTCGTGGACGAACCCGTCGCCGGCATGACGCCCGCCGAAACCGAGCGCACCGCCGAACTGCTCACCGGCCTGGCCGGGCGCCACAGCGTGGTCGTCGTCGAGCACGACATGGCCTTCGTGCGCGCCATCGCCCGGCGCGTCACCGTGCTGCACGAAGGCCGCGTGCTCGCCGAGGGCAGCATGGAACAAGTGCAGAACGACCCGCGCGTGATCGAGGTTTATCTGGGCGAGGACGACGATGACTGAACCGGCGCTGCGCATCCTGGGGCTCAATCAGTACTACGGCGAGAGCCACACCCTCTGGGACATCGACCTCGAAGTGCCCCGCGGCGCCTGCGTCTGCCTGATGGGGCGCAACGGCATGGGCAAGACCACCTTGCTCAAGACCGTCATGGGCCTGCTGCCGGCGCGCTCGGGCAGCGTGCGCTTCGAAGGCGTCGAGCTGCTCGGCCGGCCGGTCGAGCACCGGCCGCGGCTCGGCATCGGTTACGTGCCCCAGGGGCGCGACATCTTCCCGTTGCTCACCGTCGAGGAAAACCTGCGCGTGGGGCTCGCCGCCGGCCGCGGCCGGCGCGTGCCCGATCGGGTCTACGAGCTGTTCCCGGTGCTGGCGCGCATGCGCCGGCGGCGCGGCGGCGACCTCTCCGGCGGCCAGCAACAGCAGTTGGCCATCGCCCGCGCCCTGGTGCTCGAACCGCGGCTGTTGATCCTCGACGAGCCGACCGAGGGCATCCAGCCCAACATCGTCCGCGAGATCGGCGCCGTGATCCGCCGGCTCAACCGCGAGCTGGGCCTGACCGTGCTGCTCGTCGAGCAAAAACTGCCCTTCGCGCGGCGCAACGCCGACCGCTTCGTGATCCTGGACAAGGGCAGGGTCGTCGCCGACGGACCGATGCCTGAACTGGACGACGCGCTGGTGCGTGACCACCTGAGCGTCTGAGCGCCGCGGGGGCGTCGCGCATCGCCGTCCCCGCATCCGGTCGGCGATGGGTGCCGAGATGCGCGGGCCCCGCTTGGCGGCGAGCGTGCGAGGCGGATTTGCCTTGACAACGGCCCGCAAAGCTCTAAGGTCGACCCATCGCTTCCCTTTTTCAAGGAATCCCCATGACGACGACGCTACGGGCGTTCACCGATGCCTACGCCAGCCTGACCGTCGCGGCCTACGAGCCGCTGTTCCTGCGCTGGATTTCCGGAAGCGCCCTCAACACCCTGGCCAGTGTCATGGCCTCGCGCACCGCCTTGACCGAGAAGCTGCAGGCGTTCGACGGCCTTCCGCTCGCCGCCCGGCTCGGCCTGACGGTCCATCTGGGCCGCCAGAAACTGCCGGATCCGCGCGCCCTGAACAGTGCGATCGACCGGCAACTGGCAACGCAACCGGTCGACCCGATCGGCGCCGCGGTCCAGCCCAAGCCGCTGAGAATCAAGGGATTTCCGAGGGCCGTCCAGGTCGGCGAACGCGTGTTGCTGCACGGCCTGTTGCCGCCGCGGACGCCGACCTCGCCCCCGCTCGCGGTGTCCGGCGTCAACACCCACCTGGCCGGCGATGCGTCCTCGGCCACGCGCGTGCTGCGGTCGGTCCGCGTCGGGCAGGTCAAGCCGGACGCGCTCGCGGCGCGCCGGCCCGTTCCGATCGTGCTCAATCCGCATGATCGCGGTATGCCGGTGGATTTCGATTACCACAAGACGCGCCTCGAGCTGCTGAAGTCCTTCGGCAGCACCGTCGACGCCTGGCTCCAACGGCCCGATGCCGGTCTCGACGCGCTGCTCGACGCCGGCTTGCTGAAGAAGGCGTTCGCCTTCTTCCCGCTGCGCGTCGAGGAAACGCTCTCTCCGATCGGCATCGCGCACTACTACCGCCAACTCTACTTCAACACCGAGGAGGGCTTCGGTCCCATCGAGCAATGCTTCACGGTTGCACCGGCCGAAACCCTGGAAGTGATCGCGGAAACCGTGCGCCGGCAGTCCTTCGAGGAAATCAACGAGGTCGGGCTGGAGACGGAAACGGAGCGGTCGAGCGAGCAACGCAACCTGGACGAGATTTCCGACCGCACGGCTGCCATGGTGCAGAACAGCTCGGAGGTGGCCATCTCGGCCAATTTCAGCGGGCAGGTGGGGGTCTACCAGTTCGGCGCGGAGGTCAGCACGAACTTCAGCAACACCTCGCAGCGCACCCGTGAACGCATCGCCAAGCGCCTGAAGGAAACGACGTTCCGCGCCTCGGAGCGCATTCGCAAGACGGTGACCGTCAAGACGCGGGCCTTCGACGAGACCACCACGACCAATTCCACGCGCCGCGTGATCAGCAACCCCGGAGACACGCCCGTCAACTACGGCTTGCGCCGCGTGCTGCGCAAGGTGCGGGTGAAGGTGCAGGACCTGGGGCCGCGCATGGTCTGGCAGCTCTACATCCGCAATCCCGGCGAAGGTCTGGCGCGCAGCCGCTTCGTGCACTTCCGCGACGCGGGCGACATCGCCGTGCCGGACATCCCGCCGGGGGTGCCGCCCAAGCCGGAAGGCGGGCGTGAATCGGGAACCGTCTCGGCCCTGCTGGAATGGAACGAGGAACGGCGCACCTGGTACGTTCCGATCGGCATCGTGGTGCCGCGCGATCGCGAGGTGGACTCGGTGGCCATCGACGGCATCACCGACCTCGAGGGCGGCGGCAAGGATGACCATGCCCCGGCGCCCCGGAACGACATCAGTTGGGTCGATGGGCGCGACCCGGAAAGCGGCTTGTTCGTCGTCAACGTGGGGGTGCACAAGGGTGACGGCAAGAGCGTGAGCGTCAACTACACCTACACCTGGTCGCCGGCGGCGTCGGCCATCGCCGAGTGGGAGGCGAAGCGCGAGGCGGCGGTGGCCGCCCTCACCCAGGAACTGCTCCAGGAAAAGTTCGAGCGCGAGCGCGCGCTGATCACCGAGCAAAGCCGCATCCGGCCGCGGCCGGCCGCCGACCTGCGCCAGGAAGAGCGCTACGAGATCATGAACCGGATGGTGTCCCATCTGTTCGCGCACCCGCTGTCGCCGTCCGAGCCCACGCCGCTGGAGCTGGAAAGCTTCCACCGCTTTTTCGATCTCAACGGCATCTTCGTCTACATGCACCCTTCCTGGTGGAAGCCGCGGTTCGCGGCGCGCACGACGGGTTACCAGCGCGAGTCCTACGCCATCACCGCGGAAAGCGAGCCCGCGCCGCTGGGCAGCTCCCTGCGTTGGGCCATCCAGCTCGACGGCGACCGGCGGCGCAACGAGTTCCTCAACAGCCCCTGGGTCCGCGTCTGCGTGCCGATCCGTCCGGGGCAGGAGCGCGCGGCGATCCGCTGGCTGGCCAAGCACATCGAGGGCGACCGGGGCTTCGACCTGGACAGCGGGCCCTTGAAGGCGGTGCTCGAGGAAGTGGAAAACTTCCGCCGCCGCGAAGCGAGTCTGACCACGGGGCCCGACTACGCCGTCACCAACGTGGTCGGGGGTACTCCCGGGGCGCCCGACGGCGCCCTGTCGCCCCAGGACCTGTACCCGATCATCGACGAGTTCGACGTCACCGTGCCCACGGAAGGGTTCGTGTACGACCGGCTGTTGATCGCCGACGGCGGCTGACGGGGCATGGCCTTGAAACTGCTCGCCGGCCCGATCGTGCGTCGGGTGTCGGCGGACGCCGCCTGGGTGTGGATCGCCACCAGCGAGGCGCTTTCCCGGCCGCGCCTGATTCTCTACGGCCACGACCGCGCCGGCGGGCGCTGGATCCGGCGTTCCGAAAGCCTCAACGCCTGGTCGGGCGGGCACCACATGCAGGTGACCGCCCGATTCCACGTGTACCTGTTGGCCGCCGCCCAGCGGGCGATGCCCGGTCTGAGCACCACCCACGAACGGCGTGCCGCGCGCCTGCGGCACGCGCGCTTGCCCCACGACATGCCCATCGGCTACGACGTCCGCTGGGGTGAAGCGGCCGACGATGAAAAAGGGCTCGCCTTTCTCGGTGCGCTCGAAGGCGTCGTCGTGCCGCCCTTCGACCGCCCGACCTTCATCATCCAGAACCCGAACCGGCCCGGCTTCCGGGCACTGTACGGCAGTTGCCGCAAGTTTCACGGTCACGGCACCGACGCGATCGTGGCCGGCGAGCATGTGTTGCGGCAGAACGCCGGCAGCATGCACCACCGCCCGCACGTGCTGTTGCTCGGCGGCGACCAGATCTACGCCGACGACGTGCCCGACACCCTGATCCGGCCCATCCAGGGCCTCGCGCGTGAACTGATGGGCGGCTCCGAACCCTTGCCGGGCGCGCCGCGACCCGAGCGGCTCGGCATCCGGGAACGGCAGGCGTTCGTCGAGGGCGCCGCCGGTTTCTCCAGCGGCGAGGCCGCCAATCACCTCATGACCTTCGGCGAGTTCGCCGCGGCCTACCTCATGGCCTGGAACCCGGCCGTCTGGCCGCGCAGCCTGCCGACGGCGCAACAGGTCGCACGCGACATCCGGCCGCGCCGGCCGCTGCAGGAAGTGGCGCAGGAGATCGCGGACGAACGGCGCCGGGTCCGCGACTTCCAGGCGGCGACGGGCGCGGCGCGCCGCTTGCTGGCCAATGTGGCGACCTACATGATGTTCGACGACCACGAGGTGACGGACGACTGGAACCTCAACGCCGATTGGCAACGGCGCGTCGCGCGGCGCCCGGCGGGATCGCGCATCATGGCCAACGCGCTGGCGGCCTTCTGGTTGTTCCAGGCCTGGGGCAACGACCCGGACCGCTTGAGCCGCCGGTCGTTCATGCAGTCGCTCGCGAGCTACGCCAACGCGCCGATGCAGGGCGGCGCCGGATTGGAACGCGAATTCCTCCATTATCACGGCTGGGCCTTTCGCACCCCCACGCGCCCCTCGGCCGTGTTCGCCAACACGCGCACGCGGCGGGCCCAGACGCGCGCGCACCAGCGGCGGTTCAGTCCGCTGCTGGCCGCGATCTCTCCCCTGGCCCGGAACCTGCCGCGGCTCGTCGGGCTGCCCGCCGTGGATCCGATGCTGGCCTACCGCGTGAACACGGCGCCGCGGCTGATGGACGCCGCCGAGCGGCGGCGGCTGCGGGCGTTGCTCTCACAGGCCCGCCGTGACGACCGGCGCCTGTTGCTGGTGACCGCGACGCCGCTCTACGGCCTGGACAGCCTGGAGTTCGTGCAGCAAATCGGGCCCTTGTTGCTCGATCGCTTGAGCGCCGCCACGGCCTTGCTCGACGCCATACTGCCCGAGACCGAGATGCTCCTCGCCCGGCTGCGCAGCGTGATCGTGTCCTTGTCCGAGGCGGTGCAAGACCCCCGGCGCCGCGCCTCGCTGCTGCGCAACGCCGAAGTGGTGATCGCGGCCCTCGCCCGGCTGCCCGGTCTCGACGAGCTGGCCGTGGAACTGCGCAAGGCCGTGCAGGCCTACGTGCGCCTCGCCGACGTCGAGTCGTTCCATGCCGATCCCAACAGTTATTTCGACGTGATCGATGCCGTGGCGGCCGTGGGCGGGCGCCACCTGACGGTGCTCTCCGGCGACGTCCATTACGGCTTCAGCGGCGCGGCGCGGCTGCAGCACCACGGTCGGGCGTTGGACATCGTGCAACACACCAGCAGCGCCACCAAGAACGAAGCGTACGGCGGGATGAGGCTCATTCTGAGCGTCCTGCAAACCGGCGTATTCAATCCTTCTGAGCGCCTTTACTGGTGGCGCAGCGGCGATCGGACCACGGTGATACCGCAAGCCCATCCGGACCAAGACATCGAGGCGGTGCGCGAGCGGGCCTACCGGGACGAGGTCGACGCCCAGGGGGCGCCGCATGTGTCCGAAACCTTCGCCTATGTTCCGCGTCTGCGGGTGCCGGGACTGTCCGGCTTCGACCAGCTCGCGGAGCTGCACAACAACATGGGCTGGCTGCGCCTTGATGCGCGCGGCGGCAGGCACGTCCTGCTGGCGGTTCATCGCCCCGGCGAGGCGCCGCGCCGATCCATCCCCTACACCTGGCGCTTTTGATGCGGGCGTATCGCCGCCATGCGTCGCCTTGCGCCGAAAGGTACACTGTGGCGGGTTCCTCGGGCCTTCGGGTCGTGGTTCCTCCGGTCGCGGCGCGGTGAGGGCACCCGGCGACGGTCGAAGAAAACAGAGGTGTGGCGGTGAAGTCGGACTGGGAAGCCTGGTGTGCGCAGCAGGCGGCCGCTTTCGCCGCCGATCGGCAGCGCGGTGCGGCCCAGCTCGGCCGGCGCGTGCTGCGGCGCCTGGCCGAAGCGGCGCGGCGTTGCCCCGCCGATACGCCGGCCGCGCTGCGGGCCGAACTCGAGGCCCTGGCCCGGCATTGGGCGGGCCTGCGGCCGAGCATGGCGGCGCCGGCGATGCTCGCCGAGACCTGGTGTGCGCGCCTCGCCGAGTTGCCCGCTTTGGATCCGCATGCCTGGCGGCGGGCGGCGGCGCGGGCCGCCGGTGAGCTGCTCGACGCCGCCCGCGCGGCCTCCGCGGCCGCGGCACGGCACGCCGCCGCGGCGCTGCCGGACGGTCCCCTGTTCACCCTCAGCTACAGCTCCACGGTGCTCGCCGCCCTGCGCCTGCGCGCGCCCGGCCCGCTGCTGATCGCCGAGTCTCGGCCGCGTTGCGAGGGGCGGCGCAGCGCCGTGGCAGCCGCCCGGGCCGGCCATGCGGTGGAGCTGATCACGGATGCGCAGATCGGCCTGTTCGTGCCGCGGGTGCGCGCCGTTGTGCTGGGCGCCGACGGCTTGAGCGCCGAGGGCGCGGCGGTGAACAAGGCCGGCAGCCGGTTGGCCGCCTTGGCGGCGCGCGCGGCCCGCGTGCCGGTGTTCGTCCTGGCCGAAAGCTTCAAGCGCGGCGCGCGGCCGGCGGCCGACTGGCCGCTGGAGGAAATGGACGGCGCGGAACTCGCCCCGCCGCGCCACCCGCGGATCCGCGCGCGCAACTTCTATTTCGAGGTGGTCGAGCCGGCGCTGATCGACCGCTGGATCGACGAGCGCGGCGTCCACCGCCGCCCGCCGCCGCTCGCGCCGTTCAGCGCCGCCGCGGCCGCGGCGGATGGAACAGGCGCAGGCCGCGGCGCTTGAACAACGGCAGCAGCACCATTCCGGCGACGAAGCCGCCCAGGTGCGCGCGGAAGGCGACCCCGCCCTGCTGGCCGGCGGCGAACAGCGAACTGATGAACTGGAACAGGAACCACAAGGACAACACCAGGCCGGCGGGCAAGTACACGGTGGTGATGTAAAAGCCCAGGGGCACCGCCACCAGCACCCGCGCGTAAGGGTAGAGCAGCAGATAGGCGCCGAGCACCCCCGAGATCGCCCCGCTGGCGCCCACCATCGGGATCGGCGAGGCCGGATCGGGCAGCGCCTGGGCGAAGGCGGCGACGACGCCGCAAAGCAGATAGAAGACGATGAAACGGCCGTGGCCCAGGGCGTCCTCGACGTTGTTGCCGAAGATCCACAAGTACAGCATGTTCCCGGCCAGGTGCATGAAGCCGCCGTGCATGAACATCGAGGTGAACACCGTCAGCCAGGGATCGACCGCCGGCGGCACCGGCGGCGGGACGGTGCCGAACAACGCCGCCGGCACCAGCCCGAATCTGGTAGACCTTCACCTGGAAGGGCGCGCCCGGGCCGAGCTGCCAGAAAAACACCAGCACGCAGGCGGCGATCAGCGCCACCGTCACCAGCGGCGGGCGTTCGGTCGGGTTGTCGTCGTGCAGCGGGATCATCGCAGGGGTGTTCGGAAGCGGCCCGCGCACTATACTTGATCGCCGCGGCCAGGCCCAGCCGCGTTCCCCGGGAGAACCGCCATGACCCGTCGCGCCACGCTGTCGATCGTCGTTGCGATCCTCGCCGCCGTGCTCGGCGCCGCCTTCCTGCTGCCCGAGGCCAGCGAACGTCACGGCCGGGTGGCGGTCGAGGCGCCGCCGCGCACCCTGCATCTGATGCTCACCGATCTGCCGGCCGTCGGCCCCGCGCGCCCACTGGCTGCGCGAGGCCGAGGCGGTCACCACCGAGGGGCCGCGGGCGCGGCCCGGTTCGAGTCTGCACTGGCGCGGCGCGAAGGCCGGCCCGGCCGAAGGGCGGCTCGAGCTCACGATGGCGCGGCCCTACGACCGTGTCGAATGGCGGCTGGAAGGCCCCGGCTTCGGGCCGGTGACGGTCTCGGCCGAGATCGTGCCGGCCGGTGAGGGCGGTGCCGATCTCGCCCACCGCCTGACGCGGCCGCACGCGGGGCCCCCGTGGCGGCGCCTGGCCGGCTGGTGGGCGGCCAGGCGCGAGCTGGCCTTCGCCGAGGATGCGCTCGTCGGCCTGGCCCGCGCCGCCGAGCGCCTGCCGCCGCCGGTCGAGCGCGAGCTGGTCGCCGAGACCGTGCGCTATCGGGCCGGCGAGGTGGAGCTGCGCGGCCACCTGGTCTACGACGCCCATCTGCGCCGCGCCCCGGCGGTGCTCGTCGTCCACGAGTGGTGGGGGCAGAACGACTACGCGCGGCTGCGCGCCCACATGTTGGCCGAGCTGGGTTACGTCGCCCTGGCCGTGGACATGTACGGCGAGGGCCGCCTGGCCGAGCACCCGGACGAGGCCGGCCGCTTCGCCGGCGCCGTGCTCCAGAACCGCGAGCGGGCCCGCGCGCGTTTCGAAGCGGCGCTCGACTTTCTGCGTGGCCATCCCAAGGTCGACCCCGAGCGCATCGCCGCCATCGGCTACTGTTTCGGTGGCGCCGTGGTGCTGGCCATGGTGCGCGAGGGGCTCGATCTCGACCTGGCGGCGAGTTTCCACGGCGGGCTGCCGCCGGGCGCCGAGCAGGGCGCCGGCGCCGGTTTCGCCGGGCGCGTGCTGGTGTTCCACGGCGGCGCCGACCCGCTGGTGGACGGCGAGGCGATGCGCCGCTTCGTCGACGATCTGCGCACCCGCGGCGTGCGCGCCGAATTCGTCGAGTACCCCGGCGCCAAGCACGGCTTCAGCAATCCGGATGCCGACGATCTGGGCGAACGCTTCGGCCTGCCGCTGGCCTACGACATCGAGGCCGACCAGGACAGTTGGCGGCGCCTGAGCGCGGCGCTCGCCGAGGTCTTCAGCGCACCCTGAGGCCCATGCAGAAGACGCTGGTTTTCCGCAGCCACCGCCGCGAAGAGCTGATCGACATCACCGAGCCGGTGCGCGCCGTGGTCGCCGAGAGCGGCGTGCGTTGCGGGGCGGTGTCGGTCTACGTCCAGGGCGCGACCGCGGCGGTGATGATCCAGGAGAATTGGGACGACAGCGTCCAGCTCGACGTCGTCGACCTGCTCGCCCGGCTCATCCCGCGCGGCGTCTGGCGTCACGACGCCCAGGACGGCAACGGCGACGCGCACCTCAAGGCCGGCCTGGTCGGCCCTTCCGAGACCGTGCCGATCGTCGACGGCCGTCTCGGCCTGTCGCGCTGGCAGAACCTGTTCCTGTGCGAGTTCGACGGGCCGCGCAGCGAGCGGCGCGTGGTGTGCACCGTCTGGCGCGCCGGCTGAGCGGCGCCGCTCGCCGGCGGCCGGGCCTTGCGCTATGATGCCGGCGACCGACGAGGGCGAACGATGAATCCGGGCGATTCCGAGACGATCCACGTGCCGCTGCTCGACGTGGCGGCGAACAACCGGCCGTTGCGCGAGGCCTTGCGCGCGGCCATCGACGAGGTCTGCGACAGCGGCCGTTTCATCCTCGGCCCGGTCGTCGAACGCTTCGAGCGGGCGGTGGCCGAGTACTGCGGGGTCGGCCACGCCGTCGGCATGTCCTCGGGCACCGACGCCTTGCTCGCCGCCCTCATGGCCTTCGACATCGGTCCGGGCGACGCCGTCGTCACCACCCCTTATACCTTCTTCGCCACCGCCGGGGCCGTCGCCCGGCTCGGCGCGCGGCCGGTGTTCTGCGACATCGACCCGGTCAGTTTCAACCTGGATCCGGACGCCGTCGCCGCCTACCTGGCGCGCGCCGAGCGCCGCGGCGGCCATTGGTGCGACCCGGCGAGCGGCGCACGCCTGCGCGCGCTGCTGCCCGTGCACCTGTACGGCCAATGCGCCGACATGGCGCGCTTCCGCGGACTGGCCGCCGAGTACGGCCTGCACCTGATCGAGGACGCCGCCCAGGCCCTGGGCGCGCGGGACCGTGACGGCCGCCGCGCCGGCGCCCTGGGCGAGGTCGCCTGCTTTTCCTTCTTTCCGAGCAAGAACCTCGGCGGTTTCGGCGACGGCGGCATGTGCGTCACCGACGACCCGGCCCTGGCCGAGCGCTTGCGGATCCTGCGGGTGCACGGCTCCAAGCCCAAGTATCACCACGCCCTGATCGGCGGGAACTTCCGCCTCGACGCCCTGCAGGCCGCGGTGCTCGCCGTCAAGCTGCCCCACCTGGACGACTGGATCGAGGCGCGCCGGCGCAACGCCGCCTGGTACCGCGAGGCCTTCCGGGCCGCGGGTCTCGACGAGATGCTCACGGCGCCGACCGAGACCCCGGGGTGCTTCCACACCTTCAACCAGTTCGTCGTGCGGGCCGCCGACCGCGACCGGCTGCGCGCCCACCTCGACGCCCGCGGCGTCGGCAGCGAGATCTACTATCCCGTGCCGCTGCATTGCCAGGCCTGTTTCGCCGAGCTGGGCTACCGGCCCGAGGATTGCCCCGAGGCGCTGCGCGCCGCCGCCGAGACCCTCGCCCTGCCGATCTACCCCGAGCTTGGCGAAGCGCAGCGGCGGCGGGTGGTGGACGTGATCGCCGACTTCTACGGCCGCGGCTGAGCGGCCGGGCCGTCCGCCTCCTGGTATTCGGGCAGCGTCGCCAGCTTTCTGTTCCCAGGCCCAGGCGGTGCGGACGATCTCGTCGAGGTCGTCGTGGCGCGGCCGCCAGCCGAGCACCTCGCGGATGCGGTCGGCCCGGGCGATCAGGGTCGGCGGATCGCCGGGCCGGCGCGGCGCCTCGACGATGTTCAGCCTGCGGCCGGTCACCCGTTCCACGGCCGCCAGCACCTCGCGCACGCTGTAGCCGTGGCCGTAGCCGCAGTTGAGCACCCGTGAGGGCCCGCCTGCGCGCAGGTAACGCAAGGCGTCCAGATGGCGCGGCCGCCAGGTCTTCCACGTGGATGTAGTCGCGCACGCCGGTGCCGTCGGGGGTGGGGTAGTCGGTCCCGTAGATCGCCACCTGCGGCCGCTTGCCCGCCGCCGCCTCGCAGGCCACCTTGATCAGCAGCGTCGCCTTGCGCGTCGACTGGCCGATGCGCAGCCCCGGGTCGGCGCCGGCCACGTTGAAATAGCGCAGCGCGACGTACCGCGGGCCGCCGGCCGCGGCCAGGTCCGCGAGCATCGCCTCGGTCATCCACTTGGAACGGCCGTAGGGGTTGATCGGCGCCGGCGGCGTGTCCTCGTCGGCGACGCCGCCCGGCGGAATGCCGTAGACCGCCGCCGTGGAGGAGAACACGAAATGTTCGACGCCGTGGCGGACGCAGGCTTCCAGCAGGTTGCGCGAGGCGCAGGTGTTGTTGCGGTAATACTTGAGCGGGTCCGCCACCGATTCGGGCACGATGGTGTGCGCGGCGAAGTGCATCACCGCCCGCACGGCGTGCTCGCGCAGCAGGCGCGAGACCCGATCCAGATCGCCGCAGTCGCCGACCACCAGTTCGCCGTGCAGCACCGCCGCCCGGAAGCCGGTGGACAGATCGTCCAGCACCACCACCTTTTCGCCGGCTTCGCCGAGCTGCCGGACCACGTGGCTGCCGATGTAGCCGGCGCCGCCGGTCACCAGAATCGCGCCTTCGGACATCGTCGATCGCTCCCGGGCCTGCCAAGGCGCGCTACGTTAGCACGTCGCAAGGGCGTGCCCAAGCGCCCCGGGGCTTGACACGGACGGCCGTGGCGGCCATGATTCGCGCGACGGCCGGTCCGCCCCGTGGCTTGCAACGGGGCCGTCCAATCCCCATGATCCGAGCCGTGTTCCCCGGCCGCACCCGTCGCCCGAACCTCCCGACGACGTTCCCCGCGCGCTCGAGCCGTGTACCGCCGGGGTTCCCGTGCAGCAGGCGGCGCGCCGGGTTTCTCCACCACACCTGGAGGCGAGATCAGCGTGAGTGACAAGATCGTACAGGTCAGCGACGAGACCTTCGAGCAGGAAGTCCTGAAATCCGATATGCCCGTTCTGGTCGATTTCTGGGCCGAATGGTGCGGGCCGTGCAAGATGATCGCCCCGATCCTCGATGAGCTCGCCGAGGCCTACGCCGGCAAGGTGAAGATCGCCAAGCTGAACGTCGACGAGAACCCGGAGACGCCGCCCAAGTACGGCATTCGCGGCATCCCGACCCTGATGTTGTTCAAGAACGGAAACGTGGAAGCGACCAAAGTGGGGGCGCTTTCGAAGTCCCAACTGTCGGCCTTCATCGACAGTCATCTGTGAGGGCGCACGCCGCGGGGCGGCCGTGCCGCCCCGCGGTCGATGAACAGCGAACGAAAACGACAAGAACGACGAAGCCCGTCCCCCGCCGGCGCCGTTCGATCCGCCGGTGAACCCGCCGAACCGTTTCCGCTCGAGTGAACGCCGCGCACCGCGCGCCGCCCGCAGGGCTGCGCCGGCGGCCGGCGGACCGAATCAGCCTCTTTTCCAAGAAGCCGACGATGAACCTCAATGAACTGAAACGAAAGCCCGCCAACGAACTGGTCCAGCTCGCCGAGTCGATGGGCATCCCGAACGCCGCCCGTTCGCGCAAGCAGGACATCATCTTCGCCATCCTCAAGGCCCACGCCAAAAGCGGTGAAGACATCTTCGCCAGCGGGGTCCTGGAGATTCTGCCCGATGGCTTCGGCTTTCTCAGGTCCGCCGACAGCTCCTATCTCGCCGGGCCGGACGACGTCTACGTGTCCCCCAGCCAGATCCGGCGGTTCAATCTGCGCACCGGCGACACCATCGCCGGCAAGATCCGCCCTCCCAAGGACGGTGAACGCTACTTCGCCCTGCTGAAGGTCGACGAAATCAACTACGAGCGGCCCGAGGCGGCGCGCAACAAGGTGCTGTTCGAGAACCTGACGCCGTTGCACGCCGACGAGCGCCTCACCCTGGAACGGGGCAACGGCAGCAAGGAGGACATCACCGCCCGCGTCATCGACATCGTCGCGCCCATCGGCAAGGGCCAGCGCGGCCTGATCGTCTCGCCGCCGAAGGCCGGCAAGACCATCATGTTGCAGAACATCGCCCAGTCCATCGCCGAGCCTGCATCCGGAGTGCTACCTGATCGTGCTGCTCATCGACGAGCGGCCCGAGGAAGTGACCGAGATGGAGCGCATGGTCAAGGGCGAGGTGATCTCCAGCACCTTCGACGAACCGGCCACGCGCCACGTCCAGGTCGCGGAGATGGTCATCGAAAAGGCCAAGCGGCTGGTCGAGCACAAGCGTGACGTGGTGATCCTGCTCGACTCGATCACGCGCCTGGCGCGCGCCTACAACACCGTCGTGCCGTCCTCGGGCAAGGTGCTCACCGGCGGCGTGGACGCCAACGCCCTGCAGCGGCCCAAGCGCTTCTTCGGCGCCGCGCGCAACATCGAGGAGGGCGGCAGTCTGACGATCATCGCCACCGCCCTGATCGACACCGGATCGAAGATGGACGAGGTGATCTACGAGGAGTTCAAGGGCACCGGCAACATGGAGATCCACCTCGACCGGCGCATCGCCGAGCGGCGCATCTTCCCCGCCATCAACATCGCCCGCTCGGGCACGCGCCGCGAGGAGCTGCTCATCGGCCCGGACGAGCTGCAGAAAATGTGGGTGCTGCGCAAGGTGCTGCACTCGATGGACGAGGTCGAAGCGATCGAGTTTTTGCTCAACAAGATGCAGGCCACCAAGACCAACGCCGAGTTCTTCGACGCCATGCGCCGTTGAAACCGCGCGGGGTCGGCGCCGAAAAAAGGCCGCTTCCGGCGGCCTTTTTTCGTGGCCTTGGGGTGCCGCGGCGGACGCTCAGGACCGCCGTTCGCGGGCGACGGCGCGGTGGCCGATGTCGCGCCGGTAGTGGCGGTCGCGCCAGTGGATCCGCTCCACCGCCCGGTAGGCGCGCGCCTGGGCCTCGGCGACCGTCGCGCCCAGGGCGGTGATGCACAGCACCCGGCCGCCGTCGGTCACCACCCGGCCGTCCTCGGCCAGGCGCGTGCCGGCGTGGAACACTTTGACGTCGTCCGTTTCGACCTCGGCCAGCCCCTCGATCGGGTCGCCCTTGCGGTAGGCCTCCGGGTAGCCGCCGGCGGCCATCACCACGCCGAGGGCGGCGCGCGGATCCCAGTCGGCTTCGGTCCGATCGAGCCGGCCGTCGAGGGCGGCGAGCAGCAATCCGGCGAGGTCGGAACGCAGCCGCATCAGCAGCGGCTGGGTTTCCGGGTCGCCGCAGCGCACGTTGAATTCGAGCACCCGCGGCGTGCCGTCCGGGCCGATCATCAGGCCGGCGTACAGGAAACCCGTGAACGGGGTGCCGGCTTCGGCGAGCGCGGTCACGGTCGGGATCATGATCTCGTCCATGACCCGCCGGCAGGTCGCCGCATCGAGCACCGGCGCGGGCGAATAGGCGCCCATGCCGCCGGTGTTCGGGCCGCGGTCGCCGTCGTCGCGCGGCTTGTGGTCCTGGGCGCCGGCGAGCGGCAGCACGTGGCGGCCGTCGACCAGCGCGATGAAACTCGCTTCTTCCCCTTCCAGGAAATCCTCGACCACCACCCGGCGGCCGGCGGCGCCGAAGCGGCCCTTGGCGAGCATGTCCTCGACCGCCGACAGCGCCGTGTCCCGGTCGTGGGCCACGATCACCCCTTTGCCCGCGGCCAGGCCGTCGGCCTTGACCACCAGCGGCAGCGGCCGCTCGCGCAGGTGGGCGAGCGCCGCTTCGGCGTCGTCGAACACCCGGTAGTCGGCGGTGGGGATGCCGTGGCGGGCGAGGAAATCCTTGGTGAAGGCCTTGGAGGCTTCGAGGCGGGCGGCGGCCTGGGTCGGCCCGAAGATCTTCAGGCCGTGCGCCTGGAAGAGATCGGTGACGCCGGCGACCAGCGGCGCCTCGGGTCCGACGACGGTCAGATCGATGCCGTGGCCGCGGGCGAAGTCGAGCAGGGCGGGCAGATCGTCGGCGGCGACGGCCACGTTGCGCACCTTCGCCTCGGCGGCGGTGCCGGCGTTGCCGGGCGCGACGTACACCTGCGTCACTTCGGGCGATTGGGCCAGCTTCCAGGCCAGGGCGTGTTCGCGGCCGCCGCCGCCGATCACCAGCACCTTCATGCCTCGTCTCCGATCGTTGTGCGGGCGCGCATTGTAGCCCGAGCGGCGGGCTTTGGGGTTCCGGTGCCGGCGGCCCTGGCGTAGAATCGCCGGCCATGGCCGATGCCGCCGCCGCAGGGAGCGCCGTGGTCCCGGTGCTCCGGGTCGACGATCTGGAGCGCAGCCTGGCGTTCTATCGGGACGGCCTGGGCTTCGAGCTGGTCTGGCGCCGGCCGCTTCCCGACGGCGAATGGGCCGAGTTGCGGCAGGGCGCCTTGCGCGTCTACCTGGCCGAGTCGGCCGGCGGGCGCGCGGTCTGGGTTTATTTCTACGTGCCGGATGCCGATGCCTGTCACCGCGCGCTGCTGGCGCGCGGCGTGGCGACGGCGCGCTGGCCGCAGACCCAACCCTGGGGCAATCGCGAGTTCGAGTTGACCGATCCGGACGGGCACCGCCTGATCTTCGCCGCGCCGCCCGCCCGGCCCACGGTCGTCGTGCATCGCCGGGCCTCGGACGGCCCCGAGGAGTCGACATGAGCGAACGCTTCTTGGCGGCCGCGGCCGCCTTCGAAACCTGGATCCGCGACCGCGCCCTGCCGCTGTGGGCCGACCGCGGTTTCGACACCGAGGCCGGCGCCTTCGTCGAGCGGCTGTTGCCGGACGGCACCCCGGATCTCGAATCGCCGACGCGCGTGCGCGTCCAGGCCCGACAATTGTTCGTCTACGCCGCCGCCCACCACCTCGGTTGGCACACGGCCGCGCGCGAGCGGATCGCGTCCACGCTCGCGTTCCTCGAGCGCGTCGCCGCCCGCGACGGCGGCCGCCGCGGCTACGCCAGCCGGGTCCACGCGCGCCGCGGCGAGGTGGTGGACCACCGCCTGGACCTTTACGACACGGCCTTCCTGATCCTCGCCTTCGCCTGGTGCCACCGCGCCTTCGGCCTGCAGTCGGCACGCAGCCGTGCCGAATGGTTGATCGAGTTGATCGACCGGGAACTGGCCTGCGACTTCGGCGGTTGGCGGGAAGGGGACTACCCGGCCCCGCACCGCCGCCAGAACCCCCACATGCACCTGTTCGAAGCCTTTCTCGCCCTGTACGACGCCACCGGCGAGGCCCGCCACCTGGCCCGCGCCGGCGAGATCTGCGCCTTGTTCGAGACGCGCTTCTTCGACCCGCGCCGGGACGTGCTGCGGGAATTCTTCGCCGAGGATTTGACCCCGGCGCCGGGCGCGGCGGGCGACTCGGTGGAGCCGGGCCACATGATGGAGTGGACCTGGCTGCTCGGGCAGTACGAGGACCGCAGCGGCCACCCCTTGCAGCGTTACGCGACCCGGCTCTACGCGCGCGGGCTCGAAATGGGCCTGGATCGGCAAAGCGGCCTGCTCTACGACGAGGTCGACGCCGACGGCGCCGTGCGCCAGGCGACCAAGCGCTGTTGGCCGATGACCGAATGGATCAAGGCCGCGCTCAGCCAGGCGCGGCGCGGCCGGGACGGCGCGCTGGACCAGGCGGCGGCGGCGATCGAAGCCCTGATGCGCCACTACCTCGATTGTGCGGCCGTCCCTGGCGCCTGGATCGACCGCCGCGGCCCGAACGGCGAGGTGGTCGACGCCCACGCGCCGGCGAGCACCTTCTACCACCTGTTCGTGGCCGCCATGGAGGCGCACGCCTACGCGCAGCGTTTCGCGCAGTCCGGTTGAAGCGCTCAGCCCGGCGCCGGCCCGGTGCTGCCGCGGACGATGAACTCGAAGGGCAGCACGACGAGCTCGTTGTCCCCGGCTCGTTGCTCGATGCGGTCCAGCAGCAGGTCGGCGGCGGCCCGGCCCATCGCCTCGGCGGGCTGCGCCACCGTCGTCAGCGGCGGGTCCGTGTACGGCGCGTAACGGATGTCGTCGAAGCCGGTCACCGACAACTGCTTGGGCACTTCGAGGCCCAGGGTCTTGGCCGCGCGCAGCGCGCCGATCGCCATCTCGTCGTTCATGCAGAACAGCGCCGTCGGCCGGGCCTCCCGGCGCGCCAGCAGCCGCCGCGCCGCCTCCAGGCCGGAGGCCAGGGTGAAATCGCCCTCGGCGACCCAGCTCGGCTCGAAGGCCAGGCCGGCGGCGCGCAGCGCCTGCTTGTAACCCTTGAGCCGGTCGCGGCTGTGCGGGTTGTCGCGCAGGCCGCTGATCACGCCGATGCGCCGGTGGCCGAGCGCGAGCAGGTGCTCGACCACCGTGCGCGCCGCGCGCACGTTGTCGATGCGAACCGAGGGCGCCGGGGTGTTCTCGCAGCCGCAGGCGTAGACGCACAGGATCTCGTCCCGGTCCGGGTGCGCCGTGGCGTGGGGGCTCAACTGGATCACGCCGTCGGCCAGCCGCGTCTCCACCAGGCGCAGGCACGAGCGCTCGCGCACCCGGCTGTCGCGGGTGTCGCCCAGCAACACCACGTAACCGCGCTGCTGGGCGCGGTCCTCGATGGCGCGGATCACGGTGGCGAAAAACGAGTTCGACAGGTCCGGCACCAGCACGACGATGGCGAAGGCGCGCGCCTGGCGGAAATTGCGCGCCAGCATGTTCGGCCGGTAATCGAGCTCGGCGATCGCCGCCTGGACTTTTTCCAGAGTCGCCGGCGCCACCTTCTCGGGATGGCTCAGCGCCCGGGACACGGTGGCCACCGAGACGCCGGCGAGGCGCGCCACTTCACGGATGTTCGACATGAGACCAAGTTTAACAGGGCGCCGTGCGGCGGGTGCTTGTCAAGCGCGGTGTAACCGTTTACATTAGGGCCGCCCGCGGAGCCTGCCGATCATGTCGTTGACCGCTCTCGATCTTCTCGTCATCGCCCTGTACCTCTTGTCCAGCGTCGGTCTCGGCCTGTGGATTGCGCGCGGGGCGGGCGCCAACATCCGCCAGTACTTCCTCGGCGGCAACCGCATGCCGTGGTACGTGCTCGGCGTGTCGAACGCCTCGGGCATGTTCGACATCTCCGGCACCATGTGGATGGTGTACTTGCTCTTCCTCTACGGGCTCAAGAGCGTCTACATCCCCTGGTTGTGGCCGGTCTTCAACCAGATCTTCCTGATGGTCTACCTGTCGCTGTGGTTGCGCCGTTCGGGCGTGATGACCGGCGCCGAGTGGATCCGCTTCCGTTTCGGCGACGACGCCGGCGCGCGGCTTGCCCACCTGGTGGTCGTGGCCTTCGCGTTGCTCAACGTGCTCGGCTTTCTCGCCTACGGTTTCGTCGGCGCCGGCAAATTCGCCGCCGCCTTCCTGCCCTGGCAACTGAGCGAAGACCCGCAGCGCAACGCCCAGTACTGGGGGCTGATCGTCACCGCCCTGACCACCGCCTACGTCGTCAAGGGCGGCATGGTCAGCGTCGTCGCCACCGAAGTGCTGCAATTCTTGCTCATGACCGTCGCCTGCATCGCGGTGGCCGCCATCGCCATGGCGCGCGTCGAGCCGGCGCAGATCGCCGCCGCCACCCCGGCCGGTTGGTCCTCGCTGGCGATCGATTGGCGCCTGGATCTGGACTGGTCGGGCCTGCTGCCGGCCGCCGCCGAACGCATCGCCGCCGACGGCTGGGAACTGTTCGGCGTGTTCGTCGCCATGATGCTGTTCAAGGGCATCCTGCAGAGCATGGCCGGTCCCGCGCCGAACTACGACATGCAGCGCATCCTCGCCGCACGCAGCCCGGTGGAAGCGGCCAAGATGAGCGCCTTCGTCAACGTCGTGTTGCTGTTTCCCCGTTATCTGCTGGTCGCCGGGCTCACCGTGCTCGCGCTGGTTCACTTCGGCGACGTGCTGCGGGCCATGGGTCCGAACCTGGATTTCGAACAAATCCTGCCGCTGGCCCTGCGTCACTTCGTGCCGGCCGGCCTGCAGGGGCTGCTGATCGCCGGCCTGCTCGCCGCCTACATGTCCACTTTCGCCGCCACCACCAACGCCGCGCCGGCCTACGTCGTCAACGACGTGTACCGGCGTTATTGGCGGAGCGAAGCCGACCCGGCGCACTACGTGCGCCTGAGCCGCTGGGTGTCGCTGGCCTTCGTCGTGGTCGGCACCGCCTTCGGCTTGTTCGTGCCGACCCTCAACCGCATCATCCTGTGGCTCGTCGCCGCGCTCTACGGCGGCTACGTGGCGGCCAACGTGCTCAAGTGGCACTGGTGGCGGATGAACGGCTACGGCTATTTCTACGGCATGCTCGCCGGTCTCGTCGCGGCCGTGCCGCTGGCCGTCGTCGATCTTTCGCCGCTGTGGGCCTTCCCCTTCGTGCTGCTGTTGTGCACCGTCGCCGCGGTGGTCGGTTCGTTGTGCACGCGGCCGCAGGACATGGAGCAGTTGGTGCGCTTCTACTTGCGCACGCGGCCCTGGGGCTGGTGGCGGCCGGTGCACGAGGCCGCCGCGCGCGAACACCCGGGCCTGGTGCCGAACCGCGACCTGCCGCGCGACGCGTTCAACGTCGCCGTCGGCATCGTCTGGCAGACCGCCATCACCGCCTCGGCCATCTATCTCGTGCTCGAAGACGGCCTGCGTTTCGGCGTCTGCCTCGCCGTGTTCGGCCTTGCCACGGTGATCCTCAAGTTCACTTGGTACGACCGCCTGCGCGACTGGCCCGACGCCCACGCCCAGGCCCAGCCGCCGCTTTCCTCGAGGAGTGAGACATGAACGAAGGTTATTTCGCCGAGCGCGTGCAGCGCCTGCGCGCCCGCCACGAATGGCTGCTCGAGCGGCCCAATCGGCCCTTGGAGCTGGACAACGGCATCCTGTGCCGCTGGCGCCATCCCGTCGTCACAGCGGAGCACGTGCCGCTCGAATGGCGCTACGATTTCGACCCGGCGCGCAACCCCTTCTTCATGGAGCGGCTCGGCGTGAACGCCACCTTCAACGCCGGCGCCCTCTACCACGAAGGCCGGCACCGCCTGGTGGTGCGCGTCGAAGGGGTGGACCGCAAGTCCTTCTTCGCCGTCGCCGAGAGCCGCAGCGGCGTCGACAACTTCCGGTTCTGGCCGCGGCCGCTGCGTCTGCCGCCCGGCGATCCGCCCGAAACCAACGTCTACGACATGCGTTTGACCGCCCACGAGGACGGCTGGATCTACGGCGTGTTCTGCGCCGAGCGCAAGGACGAGCGCCGCCCCGAGGACCCCTCCGCGGCGGTGGCCCAGTGCGGCATTGCCCGCACCCGCGACCTGGTCGAATGGGAACGCCTGCCCGACCTGGTCACGCCCTCGGGCCAGCAGCGCAACGTCGTGCTGCACCCGACCTTCGTCGACGGTCGCTACGCCTTCTACACCCGCCCGCAGCAGGGCTTCATCGAAGTCGGGGGCGGCGGCGGCATCGGCTGGGGTCTGGTCGAAGACATCACCGCGCCGCGCATCGAGGAAGAGATCATCGTCGACCCGCGCGCCTACCACACCATCAAGGAAAGCAAGAACGGCCTCGGCCCGCCGCCGATCCGCACCTCGGAGGGCTGGCTGCAGCTCGCCCACGGCGTGCGCCAGACCGCCGCCGGCCTGCGTTACGTGCTTTACCTCTTCGTCACCGCGCTGGACGAGCCCTGGCGCGTGACCCACGCGCCCGGCGGTCACCTGCTCGCCCCGCGCGGCCGCGAGCGGGTCGGCGACGTCTCCAACGTCGTGTTCTCCAACGGCTGGACCGTGGACGAGGCGGGCAATGTGTTCATCTACTACGGTTCCAGCGACACGCGCCTGCATGTGGCCACCACCACCGTCGAGCGCCTGCTGGATTACGCCCTCAACACGCCGCCGGATCCGGGCCACAGCCACGGCGCCGTCGCCCAGCGCGAGGCCCTGATCGACGCCAACGCGGCCGTACTGGGAACGTCCCGATGAGCGGCCTGCCTGCGCCGTTGCCCCTGCTCGACGAGGCGCGCCGGATCGGCGACTGGTGGCTCGAGCACGCTTTTGCCCCCGACGGCGGCCTCTACGGGCGCGTCGACGAGGACAACCGCCCGCATCCAGAGGCGCCGCGCTCGCTGGTCTGTCACGCCCGCGCGTTGTGGTTTTTCGCCCGGCTCGCCGGCGTCGAGGCGCACCCGCGCTGGAGCGCGGCCGCGGCGCGCCTGGCCGAGATCCTGCTCGAGCGCTTCACCGACCCGAAGCACGGCGGCGTCTACTGGTCGCTCGACGGCGAAAGCCGCGTGCTCGACGCGCGCAAGCACAGCTACGCCCAGGCTTTCGCCATCTACGCGCTTTCCGCCTGGGCCCAGGCCGACGGCGGCGCCGAGGCCCTCGACCGCGCCCTGCGCCTGTTCGAAAGGCTCGAGCGCCATGCCCGGGATCCGCGCCACGGCGGCTGGATCGAAGCGCTGGGGCAGGATTGGCGAGAAGGGGCCGATCCGCGCCTGAGCGACAAGGAGCCGCCCGTCGCCAAGACCCTCAACACCCATCTGCACATCATGGAAGCCCTGAGCGCGCTCGCCCGGGCGAGCGGCGAGGGCGACGTCCGCGCGGCCCTGGCGCATGCGCTGGACGTGTTGCTGGAACGATTCTACGATCCGGCCCGGGCCGGCCTGCTGCTGTTCTGCGACGGTGACTGGCGGCCGGTGCCCGGCGGGCGCTCCTGGGGCCACGAAATCGAATTTTCCTGGCTGCTGTGGGAGGCCGCGCAGGCGCTCGGCGACCCCGGGCGCCTGCAGGCGGCGCGCCACGTCGCGCTGGCCGTCGCCCGCGCCTGCCTCGAGCACCACGGCGAGCGCGGCGAACTGCTCGACGGCTGCGACGCCGAGGGCCGTGTCCATCCCCTGCACCCCTGGTGGGTGCAGGCCGAGGCGCTGGTCGGTTATCTCAACGCCCACGCCCTCGAGCCCGACGCCGCGTTCCTGAACGCCGCCGAGCGCAGCTGGTCTTTCATCGACGAACAACTCATCGACCGGGAGTTTGGCGAATGGCATATGTACGCGCGCCTGGACGGGACCGGCGGGTCCCGAGGTCTACAAGGCCGGTTTCTGGAAAGGGCCCTACCACAACGGCCGCGCCATGCTCGAGGCGGCCGAGCGGCTGCGCAGCCTGGAAATCACCAAGCCGTCCGCCGGCGCGGCGTCCTCCTGAGCCTGCTCGCGGCCCTCGCCCTCGGCGCCTGCAGCCCCATGAACACCGTAACCGAACGCGGCCGCCCCGGCACACCGAGCGACGCGGGCTGGGTCGGCGTGCGCGACGGCCGCTTCGTGCTCGACGGCCGGCCCTACTACTTCACGGGCGTGAATTTCTGGTACGGCGCGTACCTGGGCTCACCGGGGCCCACCGGCGACCGCGAGCGGCTCGTGCGCGAGCTCGACCAGTTGCTCGGTCTGGGCGTCACCAACCTGCGCGTGCTCGCCGCCTCCGAGGAAAGCGCGCTGAAAATGTCCGTGCGCCCCGCCATCCAGACCGCGCCCGGGCGTCTACGACGAAACCCTCCTGCAGGGCCTGGATTTCCTGCTCGACCAGATGGCGCGGCGCGGCATGAAAGCCGTGCTCTACCTCAACAACTACTGGCAATGGTCGGGCGGCATGAACCAGTACGTTTCCTGGGTCACCGGCCGGCCCGTGGTGGACCCCGACGTCAGCGGCGACTGGCCGCGGTTCATCGCCACCTCCGCGGAGTTCTACCGCCTGCCCGAAGCCCAGGACCTGTACCGCCGCTACCTGCGCCACATCATCGAACGGCGCAACACCGTCAACGGCCGCCTCTACCGCGACGACCCCACCATCATGGCCTGGCAGCTCGCCAACGAGCCGCGGCCGGGCGTGCACGGCCAGGATCCGGCCCTGAACGACGTCTTCGTGCAGTGGGTCGCCGAGACGGCCGCCTACATCAAGCGGCTCGATCCCAAGCACCTCGTCTCCACCGGCAGCGAGGGCAGTTGGGGGAGCCTCGACGACATGGACCTCTACAAGCGCGCCCACCGGGATCCGAACGTCGACTACCTCACCGTCCACCTCTGGATCAAGAACTGGAGCTGGTTCGACGCCAAGAACCCCGAGGCGACCTATCCCACCGCCGTCGCCAACGCCGAGCGCTACCTGCGCGAGCACGTCCAAGCCGCGCGCGAGCTCGGCAAGCCGCTGGTGCTGGAGGAATTCGGTGTCGAGCGCGACGGCGGCGACTACCGGATCGAGTCCAGCACCCATTACCGCGACCGCTTCCTGACCACCGTCTACGCCTGGGTGCTCGAAGACGCCCGCGGCGGCGGCCCGTTCATGGGCAGCAACCTGTGGACCTGGGGCGGCGCGGGCCGCGCCCGCCATCCCGACCTCGTCTGGCGCCCCGGCGACCCCTTCACCGGCGACCCCCCGCAGGAACCCCAGGGGCTCAACTCCGTGTTCGACATCGACCGCGGCACCCTGGCGGTCATCCGTGCGCACGCCCGGGAGATGAACAGGCTCGGCCGGGCGGCCGGGCCCTGATCCGGCGGCGGGTGCCCCTTGCGGGCGGTCCGCACCCGAACGGGGTCGGCGGGTGTGTTGTGGGCCCCTAAAGCCGTCCGCAATGCAGTGCTTGCAAGCCCCCGTCCCCGCCCACGGTTACTGGCGAAAGCCTGGGCCCGCAGGCGCGGCGGCCCGCGGGCGGAGGGCCGCCTTCGATGCGGGTTCAGCCGCCATCCAGGCATGCCTTCAGGTCTTCGACCGCCCAACGCAATTCTCTTGTGGCCTGTCGGCCGGCATCGGCCTTGGAACCGAGGCCGTTGACCACCGCAGCCCCGCCGCCCGCCGCCAGCCCGGCGCCGAGCGGGGGGGATAAAGAAGGCGACGGCCGCCCCCACCACGATCAGGCCGAAACCCAAAGCGATGCTGGTATTGCCGGTGCCCAGCGCCTCCCGAAGCGCCTCGAGGCGGCGCTCCACGTGCTTGGCCTTGTCCAGGCATTTGCCGCGTTCACGTGCTTCGCGGACCCACTGTTGGGCCTCTTCCACCAGGTTTGCCATCGGCTCATCCCCTTTCACGAGAAACGACCGGCGCGGCGCCGAGGGTCATGCGCGATCGGCCATCATGATCCTCGGGACCGGGCATCTCACCCTGTGCCCGCCCTCGGGGCGGCGGCGCCCCAGGATGGGCAAGGACACCCGGGGTCTATAGCAGCCGAGGCAAAGCAGGGCAAATCGGCGCCCGCTGTCCGCATCCACCCAGGTCCGCCGAACATCGATCGTCGGCATGACGCCGCGGGCCCGAAACGGGGCAGGGGACAGGGCGCGTGCTAACGGCGGTCCCTGATGCAGGGCGGCCGCAGCTGCCGGTTGCCGGGCCGGGCAGCGGGCGTTCCAGCGGCACGTCCCCCGCATTGGGGTCGCCTGCGTTACAGTACGCCCTGGCCTCGAAAAAAGGCGTTAGGCTGTGTCGCGTTGGCTCAGTGGCTTGATTCGTCTCGGCAACCGCTTGCCGGATCCGGTGTTTTTGTTCGTGGGCGCGACCGCGGCGGTGGCGCTGTTGTCGGCGCTCGGGGCGGCGCTGGGTTGGGCGGTGCCCCATCCGGCCGGCGGCGGGACGATCCAGGTGCGCAGCGCCTTCGAGCCGGCCCTGGTCGAGCGGCTGCTCACCGAGATGCCGCGGACTTTCGCCGGTTTCCCGCCGCTGGGCACGGTGCTGGTGATGATGTTGGGCATCGCCGTGGCCGAGAGAAGCGGTTTGCTCGACGCCGCGCTCGGCGGCTTGGTGCGCCGCGTGCCGCCGCGCGCCCTGTCGGCGGCGCTGGTGTTCGCCGGGGTGATGTCCAGCCTGGCCGCGGATGCGGGCTACGTCGTGCTGGTGCCCCTGGGCGCGGCGCTGTTCGCGGCCGCCGGGCGCCCGCCGCTGGCGGGCCTGGCGGCGACCTTCGCCGGGGTGTCGGCCGGCTTTTCGGCGAACTTGTTGCTGACCGCCTTGGATCCCTTGCTGGCCGGCCTGACCGAGGCGGCGGCGCGCCTGCTCGAGCCGGGACGCAGCGTGTCGCCGGCCTGCAATTACTACTTGATGGCGGCGCTGGTGCCCCTGTACACGCTGGCGGGCGCCTGGGTCACGGAGCGCTGGGTGGCGCCGCGCCGGGCGGGCGAGACCGCGGCCGGCCCCGTCCCCGCGCCGGCGGCCGATCCGGCGGCGGCCCGGGGGCTGCGCGCGGCGGGCTGGGTGGCCCTGGCCTGGCTCGGGCTGGTGCTGTGGTTGCTGCGGCCGGAGGGCGGCGCATTGCGGGCCGAGGATGGCGGCCTGGCGCCCTTCTACCGGGCGCTCGTCGCCCTGATGTTCCTGCTCTTTTTCGCTTGCGGTTGGGCCTACGGCCGGGCGGTGGGGCGCTTCCGGCGCGGCGCGGACCTGATCGGCGCGATGCAAAGCGGCATGGCGGACATGGCCTACTACCTGGTGCTGGCGTTTTTCGCCGCGCATTTCATCGCCCTGTTCGACTGGACGGGGCTGGGGCGGGCCGGCGCGGTGCTCGGCGCCCAGGGCCTGGCCGCGCTGGCGGCGCCGGCGCCGGTGTTGTTGCTCGGCCTGGTGCTGCTCAGCGGCCTGGTGAACCTGTTCATCGGCAGCGCCTCGGCGAAGTGGGCGCTGCTCGCGCCGGTGTTCGTGCCGATGTTCATGCTGCTCGGCCTGCCGCCCGAGGCCACCCAGGCGGCCTACCGCATCGGCGATTCGGCGACCAACATCGTCACGCCCCTGATGCCGTACTTCCCGTTGGTGCTGGTGTTCGCGCGCCGTTACCGGCCGGAGTTGGGCATCGGCGGCTTGATCGGCCTGATGTGGCCCTACGCGCTGGTTTTCGCTGCGGTCAGTACGCTGGCTTTGCTGCTCTGGTGGGCGGCCGGCTGGCCGCTCGGGCCGGCCTGAGCGCCAACGCACCGCTGGCGTTTTCGCGCCGGATGTGTATATTCATACATATTCTGTGCGGCGAGGCGCGGGATGGAGCTGACGGCCAGGCAGCGCGCGGTGCTCGAATTCGTCAAGCGCTCGATGCTCGAGCGGCAACGGCCGCCGACGGTGCACGAGATCGCCGAGCACATGGGGTATCGCTCGGACAACGCCGCCTATCAACATCTGAAAGCCCTGGAGCGCAAGGGCGTGCTGGTCTTGAGCGGCCGCTCGCGCGGCATCGAGCTCAAGGTGCCGCTGGGCCTGCCGGTGGTCGGCCGGGTGGCCGCCGGGGCGCCGATCCTCGCCGAGGAGAACATCGAAGACCACTGGCCCGTGGACGGCGCCGCCTTCCGCCCCCGGGCCGATTTCTTGTTGAGGGTACGGGGAATGAGCATGAAGAACGCGGGCATCCACGACGGCGACCTGCTCGCGGTGCACCGCAGCC
This sequence comes from Gammaproteobacteria bacterium, assembly GCA_026004975.1. Lineage (GTDB taxonomy): Bacteria > Pseudomonadota > Gammaproteobacteria > HTCC5015 > HTCC5015 > BPKE01. The sequence goes on along the minus strand of BPKE01000001.1, from coordinate 693,665 downwards.
CGGTGGCGGAGCAGAACCAGATCGTGGTGGCCCGCGTGGAGGACGAGGTGACGGTGAAGCGCTACCGGCGCCGCGGCGACACCGTGCAGTTGCTGCCCGAGAACGAGCACTACAGCGTGATCCGGGTCGATCTGCGCCGCCAGCGCTTCGCCATCGAGGGGATCATGTGCGGCCTGGTGCGGCCGCGCGGCGGCCCGTGAGCGGGGTGCTGCGGCCGCGCGCCCGGCGCCGCCCGCCGGGCGGCGCGCCGGCCAACCCGCCGGGGCGGTTCGCCCGCTGGGTGCACGAGCCCGAACCGGGCGAACGCGCGCCGCGGCCGGCGCCGAGCGTGCGCCCCGAGCGCAGCGGCGAGGTGCTGCAGTTCAACCGCTCGCCGGACTTGCCGTTCGATCGGACCGTGAACCCTTACCGCGGTTGCGAGCACGGCTGCGTGTACTGCTATGCGCGGCCGAGCCACGCTTATCTGGATTTGTCACCGGGCGAGGATTTCGAGCGGGTCCTGGTCTACAAGCCCGACGCGCCCGAGCGCTTGCGCGCGGCCCTGGCGCGGCCGGGCTACCGGCCCGCACCGATCGCGCTCGGCATGAACACGGACGCCTACCAGCCGATCGAGCGCGAGCTGCGCCTGACGCGCCGCCTGCTCGAGCTGTTGCTGGCGCATCACCACCCGGTGACGCTGGTGACCAAGAGCACCCTAATCCTGCGCGACCTGGATCTGCTCGAGGCCCTCGCCGAGCGGCGCCTGGTGAGCGTGGCGGTCAGCCTGACGACGCTCGATGCCGCCCTCAAGGCGCGCCTGGAGCCGCTGGCGGCGGGGCCGGCGCAGCGCCTGGCGGTGATGCAGACATTGGCCGCGGCCGGCGTGCCGGTCGGGGCGATGATCGCGCCGGTGATCCCGGCGCTGACCGATCACGAGCTCGAACGCCTGGTGGCCGCGGCGGCCGAGGCCGGTGCGACCTGGGCGGCCTGGACGTTGTTGCGCCTGCCGCACGAGGTGGCGCCGCTGTTCGACGCCTGGCTGGCCGAGCACGCGCCGCTGCGCCGCGAACGCGTCCTGTCGGCCCTGCGCGCGCTTCACGGCGGGCGCCTGTATCGCGCCGAGTGGGGGCGGCGGATGCGCGGCAGCGGGGTGTACGCGGAGTTGCTCGCCCGGCGTTTCGAGCTGGCGCGGCGCCGCCACGGCCTGGCGGCCGGGCCGCCGGCCCTGGATTGCCGTGCCTTCCGGCCGCCCGGGGGCCGCCAGTTGACCTTGGACTTGTGAGCGGCTGGACGGCCGACGTCGCTTTGGCCTATAACGGGCGGCCGATGCCGAGCTGGGGAGTGCGCCGATGAACGAAGCCCGTGGTCCGAGCAAGCTCGAACAACTGCGTCGCATGAGCGTGGTGGTGGCCGACACCGGCGAGATCGCGGCGATCCGCCGCCACCGGCCGGAGGACGCGACGACCAACCCGTCCTTGTTGCTCAAGGCGGCCGAGCAGGAGCCGGCCTACGCGGCCCTGATCGACGAGGCGGTGGCCTGGGCGCGGGCGCGCGGCGGCGACCGCGAAAGCCGGCTCGCCTGGGCGGCGGACCGGCTGGCGGTGGCCGCCGGGATCCAGATCCTGTCGCTGATCCCCGGCCGGGTGTCCACCGAGGTGGACGCCCGGCTTTCGTTCGACACCGAGGGCACGATCCGGCGCGCCCAGCGCCTGGTCGAGCTCTACGAGGCGCAGGGGGTGTCCCGCGAGCGGGTGCTGATCAAGATCGCCTCGACCTGGGAGGGCATCCGCGCCGCCGAGCGGCTCGAGCGCGAGGGCATCCACTGCAACATGACGCTGCTGTTCTCGCTGGTGCAGGCGGCCGCCTGCGCGGACGCCGGGGCGTTCTCTGATCTCGCCGTTCGTCGGGCGGATCCTCGACTGGTATCGGGCGCAGACCGGCCGCGAGTACCCGGCCGAGCAAGACCCGGGTGTGCTGTCGGTGCGGCGCATCTACGCCTACTACAAGCGCCACGGCTATCGCGACGATCGTGATGGCGGCGAGCTTCCGCAACACCGGGGAAGTGGAAGCGCTCGCCGGCTGCGACCGCCTGACGATCGCGCCGGCGCTGCTCGAGGCCCTGGACGCGGACCACGGCGAGTTGCCGCGTCGCTTGTCGCCCGAGGCGCCCGGCGAGGCCGAGGCGCGTTTCGCCGTGGACGAGGCCGCCTTCCGCTGGGCCCTGAACGAGGACGCGATGGCGACCGAGAAGTTGGCCGAAGGCATCCGCCGCTTCGCCGCCGACCAGCGCCGGCTGGAGGCCTTGCTCGCCGCGCGGCTGGACGCGCGCGGATGATCGTCGAGCGCGGGCCGGCCCCCGCGCGCCGGGTCGACCGGTGCTACGACGCCGCCGTGGCCTGGGTCCAGCGGCGGCTGATCCAGCCCCTGTCCGGCGCCTGCCGGCCGCGGCCCTGGCCGGCCGAGCTGGCGGCGCGGCTGCGGGCCCTGGGCCTCGACCCGGAACGCTTGCAGGCCGGCCCGTTCAGTCTGGATGCCGGTGCCGTGGCCGCGCTGATCGACGAGATCGAGGCGCGTCCGCCCCGGCGGGTCCTGGAAATCGGCTGCGGGCTGAGCACGGTGGTGCTGGCGGCGCTCGCCGCCCGTCACGGTTTCAGCCTGCTCAGCCTCGACAACCACGCCGATTCGGTCGCGGCCCTGGCGGCGATGAGCCGGGGCACGCCGGCGGCCGAGCGTTTGCGTCTGCGCATCTGCCGCTTGCGGCGCCTCAGGCGGCCGGGCCTGGGCGCCTACGCCTGGTTCGCGGTGGACCTGTCCGCCGACGGGCCGTTCGATTTCGTGTTCGTCGATGCGCCGATCGCCTGGCTGGTCGGGCGGCAGGGTGTGCTGCCGGAGATCCGGCCGCACCTGGCCGCCGAGCACCGGGTGCTGCTCGACGACGCCCAGCGCGGTCACGAACGGCGCTGCCTGGCGCGCTGGAGCGCCTGCCTGCCGGCCGTGCTGCACCAGGAAGCGGTGCCGGGTTGCGCGCGCCTGCTGCGCCTGCGCCTGCAGGCGGCCTGAAGCGGCCGGCCTCAGTGCGCCGCCTCGCCCCAGTGTTCGCGCAGGAAGCGGTCGCGGCCGCAGGTCTTGCGGTAGAAGGCGTAGCGCAGGGGGTTCTTGCGGTAGTAGTCCTGGTGGCGCTCTTCGGCCGGATAGAACGGCCCGGCCGGCCGGATCGGCGTGACCACCCGTTCGAAGCGGCCGCTGGCGGCCAGGGCGGCGCGGCTCTCTTCGGCCAGGGCCTTCTGGCGGGCGTCGTGGTAGAAAATCATCGCCCGGTAGCTGGATCCGCGGTCGCAGAACTGGCCGTCGTCGCGGGTCGGGTCGATGTTGCGCCAGAACACCTCGAGCAGCCGCCGGTAGTCGATGCGCGCCGGATCGTAGACGATGCGCACCGCCTCGACGTGACCGGTCTTGCCGCTGGAGACCTGCTCGTAGCTCGGGTCGGGCTGCTCGCCGCCGGTGTAGCCGACGGTCGTCTCCAGGACGCCGTCGAGGGCGTCGAACGGCGGCTCCATGCACCAGAAGCAACCGCCGGCGAAGGTGGCCACCGCGGTCGGTGCCGCGGCGGCCGGCAGCGCGACCAGCGCGAGCAGGACCAGGCGGCCGAGCATCCTCAGACCTCCGGCGGCTCGCGCAGCGCCGGCAGCGGCTCGCCTTCCGGCACGAAGATCAGCGCCAGGCCGTTGTTGCAGTAGCGCAGCCCGGTCGGCGGCGGGCCGTCCTTGAAGACGTGGCCCTGGTGGCCGCCGCAACGCGCGCAGTGGTACTCGGTGCGCGGCAGCAGCAGCTTGAAATCCAGCTTGGTGCCGATGTGGTTCGGGTCGATGGGTTGCCAGAAGCTCGGCCAGCCCGTGCCGCTGTCGAATTTCGTCTCGGAGGAAAACAGCGGCAGGTGGCAGGCCGCGCACAGATAGGTGCCGGGCCGCTTCTCGCGGGTGAGCGGGCTGCTGCCGGGCGGCTCGGTGTCTTCGCAAAACAGCACGGCGTAGCGTTCCGGCTCCAGCAGCTTGCGCCAGCCGGGGTGATGGTGGACGAGCGGTTCGAAGGCGCGCGCGGCGCGGGGGGTCGCGGACATGGTGACCACCGTGGCGAAAAGAAGGGAAAGGGCGTGACGTCGATGCATGGGCGATCGAGCTCGCGTAGAATAGCCGACCCGCCGGGGCCGGTGCATCCATCGTTCGGATGAATTCGATGGCCCCGCGGCGGGCGAGTTCCCGGTGCCGTGGAGGGCCGTGCATGGGCGAAGACCGCGAATGGGCGGCGGTGACGGCCGCCCTGGCCGAAGCGGGGGCGTGGCTCTACGCCCGCGGCCTGGTGCCCGCCACCAGCGGCAATTTCTCGGCGCGGCTGGCCGACGGCGGCCTGGCGATCACCGTCTCCGGCCGCCACAAGGGCCGGCTCGGCCCCCGCGACTTCTTGCGCTGGCACCCGGACGGCCGTTGCGAGGGCGAGGGTCGGCCGTCGGCCGAGTTCGGCCTGCACCGCATGCTCTACGCCCGCGATCCGGCGATCGGCTGCGTGCTGCACCCGCACTCGCCGGCGGCGACGGTGTTGTCGCGCCATGTGACCGGGCCGCTGGTGCTGGCCGGCTACGAGTTGCTCAAGGCCTTCCCGGGCATCGCGACCCATGCCACGCGGCTTTTGGTGCCGGTCCTGGACAACGACCAGGACATCGAGCGGCTCGCCGGCGCGGCCGCGGCGGCCCTGGACGGGGCCGGGCCGTGCTGGGCGTTTCTGATCCGCGGGCACGGCTATTACACCTGGGGTCGCGACGCCGCCGAGGCGCTCCGCCATGTCGAAGCCCTGGAGTTCCTGTTCGAGTGTGAATTGCGGTCCGCCGCCCTGGCGCACCGCTGAGCGAGGGAGGAAGCCCGCATGTCCCGTTTGTCGATCTATTCCGAACACGGCGGCGCGCCGCTCGAGACCCTGACGGCGCCCGAAGCGATCGCGGCGCGGCTGGCGCCGCACGGGGTTCGTTTCGAGCGTTGGCGCGCGGAGGCGCCCTTGCCGCCGGAGGCCGACCAGGCGGCGGTGCTGGACGCCTACCGCGGCGACGTCGAGCGCCTGTCCGCGCAATACGGTTTCCAGTCGGTGGACGTGGTGGCGCTGCGCCCGGACCATCCCGACAAGGCCGCCTTCCGGGCGAAGTTCCGCGACGAGCACCGCCACGACGATTTCGAGGTGCGCTTTTTCGTGGACGGCCGCGGCCTGTTCTATCTGCATCTGGGCGACCAGGTGTTCCTGCTGCTTTGCGAGCAGGGGGACTTGATCAGCGTGCCGGCCGGCACGCCGCACTGGTTCGACATGGGCGAGAACCCCGATTTCAAGTGCATCCGCTTCTTCACCAAGCCGGACGGTTGGGTCGGGGATTTCACCGGCTCCGACATCGCCCGGCGCTTCCCGAGCTTCGACGAATTCGTCGCGGGGGCTTGAGGTGAAGCCCGCCATCGTCACCGACGTCGAAGGCACGACCAGCGCGATCGACTTCGTCAAGTCGGTGTTGTTTCCCTACGCGCGCCGGCGCATGGCCGATTTCGTCCGCGCGCGCGCGGACGATCCGGCGGTCCAGGCGGTGCTGGACGAGGTGCGCCGCGCGGCCGGCGCCGATCTGTCGCTCGAGGCCTGCCTGGCGCAGCTCGACGCGTGGGCCGCGGCCGATGCCAAGGTGACGCCGCTCAAGACCCTGCAGGGCATGATCTGGGCCGAGGGCTATGCCGAGGGCGCCCTCGAGGGGCACGTCTACCCGGACGCGGCCGCGGTCCTGCGCCGCTGGCGGGCGGCCGGGCATCCGCTCTACGTGTATTCCTCGGGCTCGGTGCAGGCGCAGAAGCTGCTGTTCGCCCACAGCAGCGAGGGTGATCTCGCACCGCTGTTCAGCGGCCATTTCGACACCACGGTGGGCGGCAAGAAAGACCCGCAATCCTACCGCCGCATCGCCGAGCGCCTCGAGGGGGCGGGTGCGCCGTGGTTCCTCTCGGACATGCCCGAGGAGCTCGCCGCCGCGCAGGCGGCCGGCTGGCGCGTCGTGCAGTTGCGCCGGCCGGGCGAAGCGCAGCCGCCCGGCCCCTGGCCGCAGGCCGAGGATTTCTACGGCGTGGACGCGGTGCTGGCGGCGGAAGGGTCGCGGTAGGCGACCGCCAGCAGGATGTAGCGCCGCCGTCCGCCCTGGGGGGTGTGCACCTCGACCGCGTCGCCGGCGCGCCGCCCGAGCAGCGCGCGGGCGAGGGGGGCGTCGATGCTGATGCGGCCCGGCGCGGCGTCGATTTCGTCCGGCCCGACGATGCGCAGCCAGCGCGCTGCCCTCCGCCTCGTCGCGCAGCTCCACCCAGGCGCCGAAGCGGACGGTTTCGGGGTCCGCCGGCGGGCGGTCCACCACCTTCAATTCGGGCAGGCGTTTTTGCAGGTAGCGGATGCGCCGGTCCAGCTCCCGCAGTTCCTTCTTGCGGTAGATGTACTCGGCGTTCTCGGAGCGGTCGCCCTCGGCGGCGGCCGCGGCCAGGTGCGCGACGACCTCGCGGCGGCGCGCCCACAGCGCGCGGTGCTCCCGTTCCAGGGCGGCGTAGCCTTCGGCGGTGATGTAGGGTGAACGCATCGGATGCGGAGGCGACGGTCGCGGGCCGCGTATAATAGCAACACTCGGCCGCCGCCGACCCCAGCCGGGACCGCGCCATGCTCCGCGCCTCGCCGTACAAGACGCGCCTGCCGCCGCCGGAGGCCTGCCTGCCCGGACGCGACCGGCCGCTGCCGGTGCCCGAGCGCCACGCCGTGCTGGGCACGCCGCTGGCCGCGCCGCCGCCGACGGGCATGGCCGAGGCGTGGTTCGCGCTGGGTTGTTTCTGGGGCGCCGAGAAACGGTTCTGGTCGCTGCCGGGGGTGTACAGCACGGCGGTCGGCTACGCGGGCGGGCACACGCCCAATCCGTACTACGAAGAGGTGTGCAGCGGCTTGACGGCGCACGCCGAGGCGGTGCGGGTGGTCTACGACCCGGCGCGGATCGATTATCCGAGTCTGTTGCGGGTGTTCTGGACCGCGCACGATCCGACCCAGGGCATGCGCCAGGGCAACGACGTCGGCACCCAGTACCGCTCGGTCGTCTTCGTGCACGACGCCGAACAGCGCCGGGCCGCCGAGGCGAGCCGTGCCCATTATCAGCGGCGGCTGAGCGCGGCCGGCTACGGTCCCATCACCACCACCATCGAGCCGGCGCGGGTGTTCTACTTCGCCGAGCCGGTCCATCAGCAGTACCTCGCCAAACACCCTTGGGGGTATTGCGGGCTGGGCGGCACCGGCGTGCCCTACGAAGACGAGGAGGAACGGTCGTGAACGGAACCGCGTTCTGGCGGCAACTGGGCGCATTGCGCATCCTGCTCACCGTCGTGGCCTGGCTGGTGGCCCTGCTCATGCTGTGGGCCGACCCGACGCTGCCGCCCTACGGCTGGGGGCTGTTCTGGGGGTCGGTGCTGCCGGCCGCCGGCCCGGTGGTGTTCATGGTGGTGTGCCTGGATCTGTTCATGATCCAGGTGTTCAAGGCCGACGCCGGGCCGCGGCGCCGCGCCCGCCTGAACCGCATCACCGCCTTGCACCTGCTGTCGGCGGGCCTGTTGCTGCTCACCTGGCTGCCGGTGTTTCTCGGCGCGCTGGCCGCGGCCGACTGAGGCTCAAACGCCGCGGCGGCCCTGCCGGCTGAGGATCGCCTGCAGGCAGCGGCGCACCGCGGCGGCGAACTCGGCGCCGGTCTGGAAGCGCTCGTCGGGATCCTTCTTGAGCGCCTTTTCGATGATCGCCTTGACGCAGGGCGGCAGCGCCGGGCGGATCTCGAGAATGTCGCGCGGCGGCTCGTTGGCGATCTTGTACATCAGCGTGGAGATGGTCTCGCCGACGAAGGGCAGCTCGCCGGTGAGCAACTGGAAGAAGGTCACCCCGAGGCTGAACAGGTCCGAGCGGCCGTCGACCGGGCGGCCGGCGAGCTGCTCGGGCGACATGAACGAGGGTGTGCCGAGGATCATCCCGGTCTTGGTCTTGGTCGTGTCGGTCAGGTGCGCGATGCCGAAATCGGTGAGCGTCGGCTTGCGCGTGCGCCGGTCGTAGATGATGTTGGCCGGCTTGATGTCGCGGTGCACGACGTTCTGTGCATGGGCGTAGTTGAGCGCGTCGGCGATCTGGATGATCACCGCGAAGACCTCGCTGACCTTGAGCAGGTTGTCCTTCTTCGTGAACTTGGACATGTCCACGCCCTGCAGGTAGTCCATGGCGATGTAGGCCAGGTCCTGCTCTTCGCCCACGTCGTAGATGGTGACGATGTTGTAGTGATTGAGCCGCCCGGCGGTGCGCGCCTCGCGGAAGAAGCGCTTCTTGACCTCCTCGATCTGGTCGGGGGCGAATTCGGCCGACAGGGCCAGCGTCTTGATCGCCACCGTGCGGCCGATCTTCGGGTCCACCCCGAGATAGACCGTTCCCATGGCGCCGCGGCCGATCTCGCTCTCGATCTGGTAGCGGCCGAGCATCGGCTTTTGCATGCCGCTCTTGGGCAGGATCAGGGTCGATTCACCGTCGCCGCCCGGCTTGCCCAGGACCACCTGCTGGCTGGTCTGCAGGTTCTTGCGGATGCGTTCCTTGGCGTCGCGGTAGTCGGGGCGGTGGGCGCGGATGAAGCGGAACACGTTGACGGCCTTGTTGAACTGGCGCTTGCGCTCGTAGTCCAGGCCCAGGTTGTAGGCCAACGACAGCAGCTCCTCGTCCACCTCGCACTGGCGGTAGCGCTCGAAGGCCAGGTCGAGCTGGCCCTGCTGGTGGTAGGCCTGGCCGAGGGCCCGGTTCGCCTTGGACAGCTCTTTCTCGACGTGCTCGACCTGGGCGAGCAGCGCGCGCTTGGCGCCGAGCAGCAAATGGCCGAGCAGCATCGCCGAGGCCGGGGCGAGCAACGGCAGCCAGACGCCGGCGAGCGCCATGGCGACGAACTGGGTGTTGAGCAGCAAGATGAGCAGCAGGCCGGTGACCGCCATGCCGGTCGCCAGGCTCAGCCGCGGCAGCAGGGCCGCCAGGTACAGGGCCACCAGGACGAACAGCCCGAGGCGCAGGGCGTCGCTCCAGGGTGGGCGGCGGTACAGATCGTCGCGTTCCAGGGCCGACAGGGTGTGCGCCTCGATGAGCACGGGCGGCAGGGCGACGCCCAGCGGCGTGGGCAAGGCGGCGGCCAGCCGGGGGCTGGTCGCACCGACCAGGACGATTTTGTCCTCGAACACCGCGGGGCGGATGTCGCCGCCGAGCACCTTGTGGAAGCTGTACTGGGCGAACGGCGGCAGCCCGTCCTTGCTGCGGTAGAAGAACGGCAGGGCGCGGAAGCGCGCGTCGGTGGCGAAAACGCGGTCGCCAGCGATCACGCCGCGGCCCGGTTCGGCGCGCAGCGGCCCTTCGGCCGCCAGTTGCAGCGCCAGGGTGGGGCGCCAGGCGCCGTCAATTTCGAGCAGCAGCGGCGGGGCGAAGCTGCTGCGGTCGACGCTGTCCAGCGCCGGGCCCAGGCCGGCGCCGGCCGCGGCGCGCAGCAGCGCCGGGCGCGGCGGGTGGAGGGCCCGCACCACCGGCGCCGGCTCCAGGCCGAGCGGATCGGTCAGGCGCGACCACAGCGGCGGCGTGCCTTCGACCGGCACCGCCGGCAGCGGCACGGGGCCGAGCTCTGCGGGCGTGCCGGGGCCGGCGGCGAGCCGGTAGGGCACGCCCAGGTACGCCCGGCCGGCGGCGCGCAGCGCCGCCGCCAGGCGCGGCTCGGTCTCCAGCACCGCCGCCGTGCGCCGCGCCGCCGCGTCCGGCAGCACGCCGCGGCGGCGCTCGGCTTCGAGCAAGTCGAGGGCGAGCCGGTTCTGGACTTCGTCCAGGGGCAGGAGCAGGGCCACCGCCCGGGCGCCGGCGCGGTCGAGCAGGCGCAGCAGTTCGGCCAGCCGGTCCCAGCTCCAGGGCCAGGGGCCCAAGGCCTCGAGCGAGGCGTCGTCGATGCCGATCACGCTCACCAGCGGGCTTGGGGTGCGCGGCGGCGTGATGCGCACGCCCAGGGCGTAGCCTTGCCATTCGAGTTCACGCAGCGGACCGCTGCCTGCGCCGAGCAGGCACAAGACGGCGACGGCGACGCCGATGAGGCGTTCGAATACGGTCGTCTTGCGCTTCACGTGGACGAAAACCGCCGGTCTTGGGGGCCGGGTCGCGCCACACTATAACAGGAAATGCGCACCGCCATGGGGCAGGTAACGACCGCGCGGGCGGCGCCTTGAAGGGCGGTGCCCGGCGGTCTGTCTGGCCGCTTCGGGATTGTCTTGGCCGGTTTTTTAAACTAACCTTTGCCGCCCGTGATCCGGGGTCGCAGCGGGCCCGGCCGCCGCCCGCCCCGATGCAGGATGCCGCGCCGCCGCACGGCCGTGTTTTCCGCCGCCGTGCCCTCCAGCCGTCCGCCGGCGCCCGGCGTTTGCCAGCCACGTCACCGAAAAAGGGGCCAGCATGTCCGAGGCGAAAATCACCCTCCACGATCCCAAGACGGGCCAGACGCACGAGCTGCCCGTCTACCACGGAACCTACGGTTCCCCGGTGATCGACATCACCCGCCTGCACGCCAAGACCGGTTACTTCACCTTCGATCCGGGTTTCGTGTCCACCGCCTCCTGCGAGAGCCGCATCACCTATCTCGACGGCGAGAAGGGCGAGTTGCTCTACCGCGGTTATCCCATCGAGCAGCTGGCCGAGAAGTGTTCGTTCCTGGAAGTGTTCTACCTGTTGGTGCACGGCGAGCTGCCGACGCCCGAGCAGCGCCGGGAAGTCGAACACGCCATCACCCATCACACGCTCATCAACGAGAGCCTTCTCGAGTTCTTCAAGGGCTTCCATTACGACGCCCATCCGATGGCGATGCTGACCGCCGTGGTCGCGTCGTTGTCCGCGTTCTATCACGATTCCCTGGACATCAACGATCCCGAGCACCGCCTGCAGACCGCCTATCGGCTGCTTGCGAAATTGCCGACCATCGCCGCGGCGGCCTACAAGCACCGGGTCGGCGAGCCGTTCATGTATCCCCGCAACAACCTGAGCTATTGCGGGAACTTCCTGCACATGATGTACGCGCGGCCGACCGAGGACTACGAGATCGACCCGGTGGCCGAACAAGCGCTCGACACCTTGTTCATTCTCCACGCCGACCACGAGCAGAACGCCTCCACGTCCACCGTGCGTCTTGCGGGTTCGACCGGCACCAATCCGTACGCGGCCGTCGCCGCCGGCATCGCCGCCCTGTGGGGACCGGCGCACGGCGGCGCGAACGAGGCGGTCCTGGCGATGCTCGACGAGATCGGCGACGTCAAGAACATCGACAAGTTCATCGCGCGCGCCAAGGACAAGAACGACCCCTTCCGCTTGATGGGCTTCGGGCACCGCGTTTACAAGAACTTCGACCCGCGGGCCAAGATCATCAAGCGCATCTGCCACAAAGTGCTCGAACGTTACGGCAACGACCCGCGCTTCGAGCTGGCCATGCGGCTCGAAGAGATCGCGCTCAAGGACGAGTATTTCATCGAGCGCAAGCTCTATCCGAACGTCGATTTCTATTCGGGCATCATCTACAGCGCCCTGGGGTTCCCGCGCGAGATGTTCACCGTCCTGTTCGCGATCGGCCGCGCGGCGGGTTGGATCGCCCACTGGCTGGAGATGATGGACGATCCGCGGCGCAAGATCGGCCGCCCGCGCCAGCTCTACACCGGCCCGGCGCGGCGCGACGTGCCGCGCTGAGGCGCCATGTCGAGTCCGGCGAGCGAACTCGTCCCGGCCGCCAAGTCGGTCAACCAGCGCAAGCTGGAAAAGCGCCTGCGCCGGCTGGTGGGGCAGGCGATCGAGGATTACCGCATGATCGAGGACGGCGACCGGGTGATGGTCTGCTTGTCCGGCGGCAAGGACTCCTACACGCTGCTTGACATGCTGCTGTCCCTCAAGCGCAGCGCGCCGGTGTCCTTCGAGCTCGTCGCCGTCAACCTCGACCAGAAGCAGCCCGGCTTCCCGGCCCACGTGCTGCCCGAGTATCTGCGCGCCCTGGGCGTGCCGTTCCACATCCTCGAGCAGGACACCTACAGCGTGGTCAAGCGCGTGGTGCCCGAGGGGCGCACCCTGTGCGGGCTGTGCTCGCGCCTGCGCCGCGGCATCCTCTACCGCTTCGCGCGCGAGAACGGCATCACCAAGATCGCCCTCGGACACCACCGCGACGACATCATCGAAACCTTCTTCCTGAACCTTTTCCACGGCGGCAAGCTCAAGGCGATGCCGCCCAAGCTGCTGTCGGACGACGGCCGCTGCGTGGTGATCCGGCCGCTGGCCTATTGCAGCGAACAGGACATCGAAAAGTATTCGGCGCTGCGCGGTCACCCGATCATCCCCTGCAATCTCTGCGGTTCACAAAGCCACCTGCAGCGTCTGGCCGTCAAACGCATGCTGCGCGAATGGGCCGTCCGGCACCCGGGGCGGGTGGAAAACATCTTCAGCGCGCTGGCCGACGTCGTGCCGAGCCATTTGCTGGACCGCCGCCTGTTCGATTTTTCCGCCCTCGTCGCCGCCGACGGCGACTGAAGCGGCGTCTATACTCCCTGCGGGCGTCAACCCAATAGGGAGACGGGCTCATGCTCCTCGACTGGTTCCATCGCGGCGCCGCCGGCGCCGCGCTCGCCTGGGCCTGTGCCGGGATCGGCGCGGCCCTGCTGTGGGGCGCGCTCGACGCGGCCTTGGGCCTGCGGCGGCGCTTCCAGGCGCGTTGTCTGCAGGCCGTGGAGGCGGATGCGACGGTGCGCGCGGCCTGGTTCGATCTGGCCGCGGGGGGCGGTCCCCGGGCGGCCTTGTTCGCCATGCCGATGCCGCGCCTGCTCGGCCAGTTGCAGGCCGCCGCCGACCTGATCCTCGAGTAACCCGAGCTGCGGCCGGGAGTGTTCCGCGCCCTGGCCGTGGCCGGGTGTTGCGATCCGGCGGTGGCGAGCGGCGGCGACGCCGAGGCGCGGCTGGCCGCCTTGCAGCGGGTGCAACACGCCGTGGCGCGCCGGCTCGACCTCGTCCAGGACGCGGCCGCCCGTCGTTGGCGGTCGATCGAGTGCGCCGTCACCTGGGCGTTCGGGCTGCTCGCCCTCGCGTGGTGGCTCGAACCGCAGGGGGCGACCGACTGGGCGGCGCTCGTGCCCGGGGGGATCATGGCCCTGCCGCTGCGGGACGCCGCCCGGCGCCTGGCGGCGCCGTGAGCGGGACGGGCGCGGCCGCGCCGCCCTGCCGGTGGCCGGCGTGCGCAACCTGGAAGCCTCGGGCGCCGGTCACGGTGATTACTGGGGTCACCGGCCCGGTCCGGCGGCGGCGGTGCAGACGGCGGTGGTGGTCTTCCAGGGCTGGTCGCCGCGGCGGCCGGCCGAGCGGACCGTGAGCGAGCGCCGCCCGCGCAGTATCATAGGCTGAAATTATCGGATATAAAAAAAACAATCGATTTTACTTATAAACGATAATCCTTATCATTTGCCGTGCGTTCCGAGAGGCCCCGTCGGGCCGGGAGGTGAACCATGGCCTTGCGCAAAACCTGCACCTTCGCCGTGCTCCACGTGACCGTCGCCTTCCTGGTGGTGTGGGCGCTGTCCGGCAGTCCGTGGGTGGGCGGCGCCGCGGCCCTGGTCGAGCCTTTGTGCAACACGGTGGTGTATTTTCTGCACGAAAAGTTGTGGATGCGCCGGCGGGCGGCGGCCGCCTGAGGCGGGCCGGCGGCGACGGCCCGTCCGGCCTTCAGCAGGCCGCCGTGTCGGCGGCGCAGGACGCGGCCAGCACGCGGTCGAGGTGGGCGGCGAAGTCTTCAGCCGGCACGAAGCCGACCACGCGGTGGCCGCGCAGTTCGCGCCCGTCGCCGGCGTAGAACAGCAGCGCGGGCGGGCCGAACACGCCGAGTTCGGCGAGCAGCGCGCGGTCCTGTGCGTCGTTGGCGGTGACGTCGGCGCGCAGGCGCTCGAAGCGCGCCAGCCGGTCGCCGACCGTCGGGTCCGTGAAGGTGAAGGCTTCCAGCTCCTTGCAGGACACGCACCAGTCGGCGTAGAGGTCGAGCACGACGGGCCGCCCGCCGGCTGCGGCCAGCGCTTCGGCCAGGCCGTCTTGCCCCTTGATCGGACGGAACGTCGGCCCGGACTCGGCCTGGACCGCGCCGGCGGCGCCGCGCAGGCCTTTGAGCGGTTGGAGCAGGTCGCCGCCGCCGATCGCGGCCCCGGTCAGCAACAGCGCGCCGTAGAGCAACAGCGCCAGACCGCAGAATTTCCCCAGCCGCCGCGCGGGGCCCGTGTCGGCCGGCAGCGGTTCCAGTGCACCCAGCCAGACCGCGGTGCCGAGCGCCAGCAGGGCGGCCAGGGCCATGGTCACCGCGGGCGGGACGACCCGGTCGAGCAGCCAGATCGCCACCGCCAGCAGCAGGATGCCGAAGAACGCTTTGACCGCGTCCATCCAGGGGCCGGCTTTCGGCAACCAGGCTCCGGCGGAGGTGCCCACCGCCAGCAACGGCAACCCCATGCCCAGGCTCAGGGCGAACAGCGCCGCGCCACCCAGCACGGCGTCGCCGGTCTGGGCGATATAGATCAGGGCGCCGATCAGCGGGGCGGTGACGCAGGGGCCGACGATCAGGGCCGAGAGCACGCCCATCACCGCCGCGCCGACGAGCGTGCCGCCGCGCTGGCGGTTGGCCAGGGCGTTGAGGCGGGTCTGCACGGCGGCCGGCATCTGCAGGGTGAAGACGCCGAACATGGACAAGGCGAGCAGCACGAAGACGGCGGCGAAGGCGCCGATCACCCAGGGGTTCTGGAACCAGGCCTGCACGTTCTGGCCCGACAGTCCGACGATCACACCGGCGATGCTGTAGGTCGCCGCCATCGCCAGCACGTAGGCCAGCGACAGGCCGAAGGCGCGGCGGGTGCCCAGGGCCTCGCGGCGCCCGACGACCAGACCGGCGAGGATGGGCACCATCGGGAACACGCAAGGGGTGAAGGCGAGCAGCAAGCCGGCGCCGAAGAAAGCCGCCAGGGTCAGCAGCGACAGGCCGCGGGCGAGGCGCGCGGCGAAGCGGTCTTGTTCGGAGAGCGGCGCGCTCGGCGCCGCGGCGGACACGGCCGCCGTGCCGGTTCCGGCCGCCGTCCCGGCTGCGGGCAGCGGCACCAGCAGGCGGGTGGTCTGCGGGGGGTAACACACGCCGATGTCGGCGCAACCCTGGTAGCGCAGTTCGAGTTCGAGCTCCCCGCCCGGCGCCGCGCCGGCGACCGGCAGCACGATGTCGACCGCGCCCCGGTAGGTTTCCACCTCGCCGAAATAGTCGTCGGTCTTGCGGTGGCCGGTCGGGATCTGCGCTTCGCCGAGCGTCACGCCCTGCGTGAGGCTGGTGAAGCGGAAGGCGTGGCGGTAGAGGTAGACGCCCTCGGCGATGTCGAAATGCACCTTCACCCGCTCGAGCGTGTCGGCGCTGGCCTGGGGAACGAAGGCCTGCTCGGGCGGCAGCAGCGCATCCGGCGCCGCGCCGAAGGGGGCGGCGGAGGCCAGCGCGGCGGTGGCCAGCAGGACCAGGGCGGCGAAACGGTGGCGACGTTCGGGGGTCATCGCGTTCCTCTCGGGCGGCTCGGCCTTTGGATCGCCGGCCCGCGGCCGGGGTTCCCGGCCGCGGGCTGGGATCAGAAAGTGTACCGGACCTGGAACAGCGTGGCCTCGGTGTCCAGGATCAGCCGCCGGCCCTCGGGCGTCCCCGGGGGCGGCCCGGGCACGGGATCGTTGCTCTGCACATAGCGCTCGAGGCGGAATTCCAGCGTGTGTCTGTCGTCCAGGGGCAGGGCGTACTTCACGCCGATGGTCGTCCCGCTCAGCTCGCCCAGGCGGTAATCGGCGCTGGCGTATTCGGGCAGGGTCGCCTCGACGGGCAGCCAGCTGGTGTAGAAGTCGGCGGCCTGCTGCCGGTAGAGGCGCAGATGCGGTTGCAGGAAAGCGCCCGAGGCGAAGGTGAAGTCGTAGCGCAACTCGATCGTGTGGGCCACCACGCCCCAATCGTCCCGGTAATAACGGTACGAGGCGTCGAGCACGTCGCGGCCGAAGGCGCGCTTGTAGCGCAGGAACAGCGCCGACTTCGCGCGCGTATCCGGGCGGTTCTCGTAGACGTTGCGCACCGGTTCGCCCTGGTCCGGCCCCGCCTCGGTGCGCACCAGGCTGACCATTTTGTACGGGTCGTCGTGGTCGCCGTCGGAGCGCGACAGCGACAGGTTGACCTGGACGAAGCTCTCCGGGTCGAGCAGTTGGGTGACCCCCACGAGCAGATCGAGCTGGTCGCGCGAGGCGCTCGCCGGCCGCGCATCGAGCCGCGCGCGGCGCGCTTCGGGGCCGGCCGGGTCGTTCTCGGGATCGGGCAGTACGTCTTGCAAGGCCTCGGGGACGCCGCCGACCGGATCGATGGAGTCGGCCTCGAAGGCCAGGCCCAGCAGCAAGGTCGTGTTGCGCTGGTTGAAATCGCGTTCCCAGGCGGCGCTGGCGCCCACCGAGTCGAAATCGTACTCGTTGGAAAGGTTCAAGCCGAGGCGGACGCGGTCCAGTCGGCCGAGCGGCTCGAGCCAGTCGCCGGAGAGCTGCCAACGCGTGTCGTGGAAGGTGTCGTCCAGCGGCACGGCGCCGGCCTCGACCGTGTAGCGGCCGTTCCCGGAGGGCCGGCTGAAGGTCTGGGGACGGGACGATGGCAGGGCGCCGGTGGGCGTGGCGCCGGTCAAGCTGTCGAGCACCAGCTTGAAGTTCAGTTCCCGGCCGCCTTCTTCGTCCACGCGGCTGGCGCGCACGACCGGCTCGGCGGCGCTGACGCGTCCATCGGCCTCGCTGTAGTAGAGCAAGGCCGTGTCGAAGCGCCACTCGGCCGCATGGGCGCCGGCGGTGCCGCCGAGCAGCGCCCCGGCGGCCTGGGCCAGGCGGCGTGCCAGCCGGCCGCGCCGGAAACGGGGGGCGTGTTTCAGTTGCATCCGCAGCCGCCTCCCGCAAAGGAACGGCCGCCGCTGGCGGCCTCCTTGCTGAAATAGACGTGGTCGTCGAAAGCGTCGTCGATCGGGTGGCCGACCGCCATTTGCGGCCTCGCGAGCGTGCCCCGTTGCCAAGGCTTGACCGGCGCACAGGCGGCGGCGAGGGCGAGCAGGATCACGATGGCGGCCTCGCCGGCACGGGGCAGAAGCAAGTGGGATCGCGGCATCGTCCACGGCACCCTGGAAAGCGAGCGTCCCCGCCAGGATGCCGCGACGCGCCGTGGGAAGGCGTGAACATCGCGTGGGCGATTCGTGAGCACGACCCTGCATCGAGGCGGTTTTGCGAACGCGTTCGCGGTATCGCTTGCGCCGCCCACGCTCACGACGTGTTCACGTGCCGCTTTCGCTTCGCTTACGGCGCCGGAGGCATGCTGCCGCCCGGTGTTTCGTCGGGAAGGTGGGCATGCCCGAGCGCAGGATCATCGCCGGTTTGCTCGTCGCCTGGGCGTCGCTGCGGCTCGCCTTGGCGGTCGTGCTGCCGCTCGGCGATACGACGGAGGCGCGGTACGCTTGGATCGCCCGGGAAATGGCCCGCAGTGGCGACTGGATCACGCCGTGGTTCGCGCCCGGCGTGCCGTTCTGGGGCAAGCCTCCGCTGGCTTTCTGGGCCCAGGCCCTGAGCGTGCGGGCTTTCGGCGAACACGAGTGGGCGCTGCGCCTGCCCGCCTTGCTCGCCACCGCGGCGCTCGCGGGTTTGGTCTGGGACGCGGCCCGGCGCCGCTTCGACCCCGACACGGCCTGGCGCGCTTTGCTGGTGTTCACCGGCGGTCTGCTGGTGTTCACGGTGAGCGCCACGGTGAGCACCGATCCGTTCCTGGCCTTGGGGGTCGGCCTGGTCTGGTGGGCGGCGATGACGGCCGAGCGCGGGCCGCCGACCGGCGTCGGGTTCGCGGCGGCGGCGCTGGGCATCGCCGTGGGCCTGTTGGCCAAGGGTCCCCTGGTTCTGCTGTGGGTGGCCCCGCCCCTGCTGCTCGACGCCTGGCGGCGACCGTCGCGCGCGCTGCGGTGGGGCGGGGCGGTCCTGCTCGGCCTGTCGTGCGCCCTGCCGTGGTACTGGGCGGCGGAAACGAAGACGCCGGGCTTTCTGCGCTATTTCATCGTCGGCGAGCATTTCGAGCGTTACCTGGTGCCGGGGTGGGCGGGCGATCGCTACGGCGGCGGCCACGCGCGTGCGCCGGGCACGGTGCTGCTCTACACCGCGCTCGCCTTGCTGCCGTGGACGCCGTGGTTGTTGCGCCGTCCCCGCCCGCAGGACGACGGCGAGCGACGTTTGCTGCCTTGGATGCTCTGGCCGCTGCTGCTGTTGCTGCCGGCGCGCAACCTGTTGGCGACCTACGTGCTGCCGGCCATGCCGGCTTGGTCGTTGTGGCTCGCACCGCGCCTGGATTCCGCCTCGCGGCGCCGGTGGATCGCGGCCGCGCTCGTGACCGTTCTGGCGTGCACCATGGTGGGTGCGGCCGTCTGGCCGGGGACGCCGTGGCTCGACCGTCAGCGCAGCGCCTGGGCGGTGGTCGCCGCCTGGCGGCGGTACGGCTCGCCCGGCGGCGTGCTGTACACCGCGGGCCCGCCGCCCTATTCGCTGCGCTACTACGCCGACGGCGCCTGGCGCACGCTGCCGGCGTCGGCCGCCCCACCGACGGGGGCGTGCCGGTTGGCCGGCGTCGACGACGCGCCGCCGGCGCCGGGCTTGCACCGGCGCGCCGCCTTCGCGCGCTACGCCCTCTGGTGCGACTCAGGAAAAGCGCACGCAGGCCAGGGTGCCGCGCCCCGGCCGGCTGAACAGGCGGAACCGCCAGCCGTGCTGGGCGCACACCAGGCGGACGAGGTGCAGGCCCAGCCCGGACCCGGTGCTGCCCGCGTGCCGCACGCCGGGTAGGCCGAGGCGCTCCCGCAGGGCCGGATCGAGACCGGGACCGTGGTCGACGACGATCAGCAAGCCGCCGCGCCGCACGAGGCGGACCGGCGCGGCGCCGTGTTCGCAGGCGTTGCGCAACAGGTTGCCGATCACCAGTTCGGCATGGGCGGCCGGGAGGCTCGGCGCCGGGCCGCGTCGATCCAGCTGCGGCCGGACGCCGGCGAGTTCGCATTCGCCGTCGCTGAGACGATCGACGATGCGGTCCAGGTTTTCGGCCACGCCGCCGCCCCGCGCGAAATGCAAAAGGTGCTGCATCCGCCGCGCGAGCCGTTCGACCTGGTGGCGCACCGCCTCGAGGCGCGCGCGATGCTCCGAAGACAGGCGGCCGTCCTCCAGCAGCAATTCCAGGGTCGTGGTGAGCACCGCGAGGGGGGTGCGCAGCTCGTGGCTGGCGGCGGCGGTGAACGCGCGCTCGCGGGCGACGAAGGCGTCGAGCTGTTCGAGGAAGCCGTCGATCGCCGCGGCGATGCGCGTCACCTCGGCGCCGTGGAAGCCAGATCCGAGGCGCTGGCCGCGGTGGTCGGGTTGGAGTTCGGCCACGGCGCGCGACAGCGCTTCCACCGGCCGGGCGATGTGCCGCAGCCACCACAGGCCGGCGCCGCCGGCCGCGGCGAGCACGGTGAGCAGCAGGCCGCCCAGCAGCCAGGCCAGGCCGTTCAAAGTGTCCAGGGTGTCGTCGATGTCCATGACGAGGTAGACCCGCCGGGCGTCGATGTCGCCGACGCGGGCCAGCGAGTGCGGCGCACCGGGCGGCCGCCAGTGCCAGCCGGGGGACAGCCCGCGCAAGGCTTCGGGTGGGGTGGGCAGCGGTGGGTCGCCCCAGACCCGCACGCCCGTCTCCTGGGGTGGCAGCCGAAAGTCCGGCCGGCTGAGCGCCAGGCGCATTTCGTCGAATTCGTGGTCCAGGTCGTCGATCAGCAATCGCTGCAGGGTCTGGCGGGTGAGCAGCCAGGCCGAGGCGGCCACCGCCGTGCCGCCGGCGGCGAGCACGGTCAGCAGGGCGAGGAACAGCCGTCGCGACAGGCTACGGCGCGACGGTCTCATCGGCGCCGAGCCGGAAACCGACGCCGTGCACGGTGTGCAGCAGCGGGCGGTCGAAAGGCTTGTCGATCGCCTGGCGCAGCGTGTGGATGTGGGCGCGCAGCGCGTCCGGGCCAGGCAGGTCGTCGCCCCAGATGGCGGATTCGATCTCCTCGCGGGTCACCACCCGGGGGCTGTTCTGCATGAGCAGGGCCAGGATGCGGAGGGTCGTCGGCGGCAGATGGACGGGGCGCTCCGCCCGGCGCACCACCAGGGTATCGGGATCGAACTCGAGGTCGGCGACCCGCAGCCGGCCGTCCGGCCGGCCGCTCAGGCGCCGGTGCAGGGCGAGCAGGCGGGCATGCAGCTCGGCGAGCGAGAACGGTTTGACGAGGTAATCGTCGCCACCGGCGGCGAAACCCTCGAGCTTGTCTTCCAGGGTGTCGCGGGCGGTCAGCACGAGGATGCCGGTGGACGCGCCTTGCGGTGCGCCGCGCAGGCGGCGGGCCACGTCCAGGCCGTCCATGTCCGGCAACATGCGGTCGAGCACGATCACGTCGTAGCGGTTTTCCGCGGCCAGCACCAGCGCGCGGCGCCCGTCCTCGGCGTGGTCGGCCTGGTGGCCGCGTTGCTCGAGGTAGGCGCCGATGTTGGCGCGCAGATCGCGGTGGTCTTCGACGATCAGCACCGACAGGCGGGGTGGATCGATCGGCGGCATGGTCGCATTGTGGTCGCCGCGGCGTGAGGGTTTCGTGAGCGCGCGTCAACGCGGCCGCGGCGCGCTGCAGGCCCGCCGGAAGTCGTCCGCGGCGAGCGGACGTCCGAAATAAAAGCCTTGCGCCTGCTCGTAGCCGAGCGCGGCGAGCGCCTGGGCCTGGGCCGCGGTCTCCACGCCTTCGGCCAGGGCCACCAGGTCCAGGCCGCGCGCCATCGCCAGCACCGCCTCGACGATCGCCCGGCTCGGCGCCGAGTCGAGCATGTGGTGGACGAAGGAGAGGTCGAGCTTGAGCTTGTCCACGGTGAAACGCTGCAGGTAGGCGAGCGAGGAATAGCCGGTGCCGAAATCGTCCACGGCCACCGCGAAGCCGGCGTCCTTCAGGGCGCGGATCAGCTCCACGGCGCGCGCGGGGTCGAGCATCATGCCGCTCTCGGTGAGTTCGAACTCGATCCGCTCCGGGGCCAGGCCCGCCGCCCGGACGTGGTGCAGGGCGTCGTCCACGAAACGGGGATCGGCGAGCTGACGGGCGGAGACGTTGATCGCGAGGCGGCCGGGCAGCACGAAACCGGCCTTGTCCCAGGCGGCGAGCTGCCGGCAGGCGGCGCCGAGCACCCACTCGCCCAGGGCGTGGATCATGCCGCGCTCCTCCGCGAGCGCGACGATCTGCGGCGGGTCGATCCAGCCCAGGTCCGCGTCGTGCCAACGCAGCAGGGCCTCGGCGCCGCAGGGCCGCCCGTCGGGCAGGCGGACCTGGGGCTGGAAGTGCAGGACCAGGCGGCCCTGTTCGAGAGCCTGGGCGAGCCGCCGGGCGAGATCGAGGCGCTGGTTGAGGTGCGCGCTCATCTCCGGGTGGTAGAAACAGTAACCGCCGCCGGCGGCCTTGGCGCGGTACATGGCGATGTCGGCGTGGCGCAGGAGCTGCTCGACGCGGTCGCCCTCGTCCGGGAAGAAGGCGATGCCGACGCCGGCGCTGAGCCGGTAACGCTGGCCGGCGACGTCCAGCGGCTCGGCCAGCGCGGCGAGCAGCCTTTCGGCGACGCGCGCCGCCTCGGCGGCCGAGGACAGCCGGGGCAGCAGGGCGACGAATTCGTCGCCGCCGAGCCGGGCCAGGGTTTCCTCCTCGCGCACCACGGCCTTGAGGCGGGCGGCGACCTCGATCAGCACCTGGTCGCCGACGTCGTGGCCGCGGGTGTCGTTGATTTCCTTGAAGCGGTCGAGGTCGAGGAAGAACACCGCGCCGCGCCGGCCGCGCCGCTGCGCGGCGGCGAGCGCCTGCTTGAGCCGGTCCAGGAACAGCGCCCGGTTGGGCAGGCCGGTGAGCACGTCGTACAGGGCGAGTTGCTGGATGCGCTCGGTGGCGCGCCGGCGCTCGTCTTCCTTGTGGTGCACTTCGAGCGCGAAGCCGACGTCGAGGGCCAGCTCGTCCAGCAGCCGCAGCTCCTCGGCGTCGAAGAAATCGACCTCGTCGGCGTAGAGGTTGAAGGTGCCGCGGACCAGGCCGTGGACGCGGATCGGCAGCGAGGCCAGGCTGCGGTAACCGCGCGCCAGGGCGGCTTCGCGCCAGTTCGCGGCCCGCTGATCGCCGGCGACGTCGCAGCAGACCGCCGAACGGCCGTGTTCCAGGGCGTGGTAGGTGTAGGCGCAGTCGGGCCGCTCGCCCTCGACGAAGCCGCGCAACAGGGCCACGGTGTCGGCGTCGGCGCCGGCCACGGCCGCCACCCGCAACCGCCGTTCGGCGTCGACCAGGCCGATCCAGGCCAGGCGGAAGCGGCCGACCTCGACGGCGATGCGGCAGATCGTCTCGAGCAGCGCCCCGGTGTCGGTTTCGCGGACGATCGCCTGGTTGGTCTCGCTGAGCAGCGCGTACGTGCGGTTGAGCCGCTCGATGCGTCGTTCGGCCTGCTTGCGCTCGGAGATGTCGAGCACGCTGCCGCGGATCACCGCGCGGCCGCCGAGCTCGATGCGCAGCAGCCGCACCTCGCAGGGGATGTCCCGCCCCGCCGCATCGCGATGCATCCATTCGAATACCGGCGTGTCGCCGGCGAGGGCGGCGTCGATGTAAGTGCGCGCTTTTTGCGGCGTGGGTTGGCCGTCGGGCTGCAACGGCGGGCTGAGCTCGACCGGCCCGTGGCGCGTCAGGGCCTCGGCGTCCAGGGCGAACAGCCGCTGGGCCGCCGGGTTGCCGTAAAGGAAGCGGCCGCTTTCCGGGTCGAGCAGCACCAGCGCCTCGGGGGCGTGCTCGATGAGCCGGCGGAAGCGCTGCTCGCTTTCCTGCATGGCCGCCTGGGCGAGCATGGTTTCCGTGATGTCCTGGGCGGCGCCGTAGACGTGGCTGACGCGGCCCTCGGCGTCGCGCACCGGCTGGGCGTAATCGCGCAGCCAGCGCACGCTGCCGTCGGCGGCGCGCCAGCGCATCTCGACGACGTCGGTGCGGCCGGAGACGACCTTGCGGGCGTGGGCCAGCGCCTTGGGCTGATCCTCGGGCAGCACCAGCGACAACCAGCCGCCGCGGGCGCGCACTTGCTCCAGGGTGTAGCCGAAGTCGCGGGTGAAGGATTCCGTGACCCACTCGCCCACCAAACTGCCGTCCGGATTGACGCGGAAGATGTAGGCGTAATCGGAGATCAGCTCGGCGATGATGCGGTTGCGCCGCTCGCTCTCGTGCAGGGCGCGGCGGTCGCGCTCGCGCGCCAGCTCGGCGCCGCTGCGGGCGGCGATCAGCCGCAGCAAGGCCTCGTGGCGCAACGCCTCGGGCGGCAGCGGCCGGGTGAAGGCGGCCGCCACCAGGCCGCCGACCGCGCCCGCCTCGTCGAGGATGGGCACCGCGAGCAGCGCGCGCAGGCCGCGCTCGGCCAGCCACGGCAGGTGGGCGAAGCGCCGGTGGACGCCGTCCAGGTAATAGCAAAAGGCCCCCTCCAGCACCTGCGCGCAGGGTGTGTCCCGGACGCCCCGCAAGGGCGGCGGCGGCCCGCCGTCGCGACAGTGGCAAGCGAGCGTCTGGAGCCGATCGGGCTGCCCGGGGGTGGTTTCGGCGATCACCGCCAGGGTCGCGTCCAGTTCCTCGGCAAGGAAGCGGGCGCAGGATTCAAACAAGTCCTCGCCACTGCGGCGGAAGGTGTCGGCGGCCAGGGTGTGCAGTTGCAGGCGCTGGCGGTGCGCGCGCAACAGGGCGTCGAGCTGGGCCAGAAACACGGGGGCGTCCACCGGCCAGGGGAGCAGCGCGTCGGCGGACCCCGGCGGCACCGCGGTCCCCTGCGGGAGCAGCAACAGGTGCGCCGGCGGCGCCTGCTGCCAGGCCGGCGGCAGCGGCAGGAACAACCCGGCCTGGTGGACCAGGACGTCGGGGGGCGCTGGGTCGTCGAGCGCGCGCAGGCGCAGGCCGGCTTCCTCGAGACAGGCGGTGAGCCGGCGGCGCACGGCCGCCTCGACCGCCAGGGCGACGGCGAAGGTGCCGTCAGGCGCGGCGGTCATGGATCCGCTCGCTGCCGCGGGTTTGTCGTAGAATGCCTGGGAGTGCGGTTCCGTCGCCACCCGTCAGCCACCGCCGTTCCTGGTGCATGGTTCGCTCGATGCCGGCCCCGGCGAGCGTCAAGAGCCCTTGTGTAGCACATCGGGGCGGCCGCGCAAAGGGTTGGCGGCGCGATGGCGCGGTTCTGAAGGCCCGTCTCGCATATAAGGGATGTTCGCCATGCTCGAGCTCGACGACCGTGAATTGTTCCGCGAGCGCATGTTCTACGGCGGCCGCTGGCACGACGGGCGGCGGCACCTCGAAGTGCGCAACCCGGCGGATGGGCGCGTGCTGGGGCGCGTGCCCGACGCCGACGAGGCGGCGGTGCGCGCCGCGGTCGCGGCGGCCGCCGCGGCTTTCCCGGCGTGGCGGGACGAGGGCGGGCCGGCGCGGGGCCGCCTGTTGCAGCGCTGGTACGAGTTGCTGGAGATCCATCGCGAGGATCTCGCCCGCCTGATCACCCTGGAGCAGGGCAAGCCGCTCGCCGAGGCGCGCGCCGAGGTCGATTACGCGGCCGGGTTTCTGTCCTGGTTCGCGGGCGAGGCGCCGCGCGCCTACGGCGAGGTCATCCCGGCCGCCCGCGCCGGCGAGCACATCGTCGTGCTGCGCGAGCCGATCGGCGTGACGGCGGCCATCACCCCCTGGAATTTCCCGGCCGCCATGCTGGCGCGCAAGGCCGCGGCCGCCCTCGCCGCCGGTTGCACCATGGTGGCCCGGCCGGCCTCGGCGACGCCCTTCACCGCCCTGGCGCTGGCGGAGCTGGCCGACCGCGCCGGGCTGCCGGCCGGGGTGTTCAACGTCGTCACCGGTGCGGCCGAGCGGATCGCCCGGACCCTGCTCGCCGAGGAGGCGGTGCGCAAGCTGAGCTTCACCGGCTCGACCGCGGTCGGCCGCGAGCTGATGGCGCTTTGCGCCGAGGGTCCCAAACGCATCGCCCTGGAACTCGGCGGCAACGCGCCGTTCATCGTTTTCGCGGACGCCGACCTCGAGCGCGCCGTGGCCGGCGCACTCGCCGCCAAGTTCCGCAACGGCGGACAGACCTGCGTGGCGGCCAACCGCTTCCTGGTCCAGAAACCGGTCTACGAGGGATTTCTGGAGAGAATGGCCGAGGCCATCGGCCGCCTGCGGGTCGGTCCCGGCTGGGCGCCCAGCGTGGACATCGGCCCGCTGATCGACCAAGCGGCGGTGGACAAGGTGCTCGACCACATCGAGGACGCCCGCGCCAAGGGGGCGCGTTGCCTGGTCGGCGGCGGTTTGCACGATCTCGGCCCACCGTACGTGCAGCCGACCCTGCTCGCCGAGGTGAGCCCGGCGATGCGGCTGTGGAACGAGGAAACCTTCGGGCCTGTGGTGGGCGTCGCGCCCTTCGAGGACGAGGCCGAGGCGATCGCGCTGGGCAACGCCACCCCCTACGGGCTGGCGGCTTATTTCTATACCCGCGACCTGGACCGCGCCTGGCGCGTCGCCCGCGCCCTGGAGGCCGGCATGATCGGCATCAACGAGGGCCTGATCTCCAACCCGGCCGTGCCGTTCGGCGGGGTGAAGGCCTCGGGCATGGGGCGCGAGGGCGCCCACCAGGGACTGGAGGCCTACCTGGAGACCAAATATCTGTGTTTCGGCGGGGCACGTCCGAGCTGATACAATACGCGGACCGTTCGGACAACGTTGTCACACCCTGACGGCATTCGCAGACCCACTCGGAGAACGTGTCGATGGCTTTCATCACCCTGCGTCAGTTGCTGGACCACGCCGCGGAGCACGGCTACGGCGTGCCGGCCTTCAACGTCAACAACATGGAACAGATGCACGCGATCATGGAGGCGGCCGCCGAGACCGACAGCCCCGTGATCGTCCAGGCCTCGGCCGGCGCCCGCAAATACGCCGGCGCCCCGTTCCTGCGGCATCTGATGGAGGCCGCGGCCGAGCGCTGGCCGGACATCCCGATCGTGGTGCACCAGGATCACGGCGCCAGTCCGGCGGTGTGCCTGCGCTCCATCCAGCTCGGCTTCACCTCGGTGATGATGGACGGCTCGCTGCTCGAGGACATGAAGACCCCGGCGAGCTACGAGTACAACGTCGAGGTCACCCGCAAGGTGGTGGAGATGGCGCACGCCTGCGGCGTGTCCGTGGAGGGTGAGTTGGGTTGCCTGGGCTCGCTGGAAACCGGCATGGCCGGCAAGGAAGACGGCTCGGGCGCCGAGGGCAAGCTGAGCCGCGAGATGCTGCTCACCGATCCGGAGCAGGCCGCGGACTTCGTGCGCCAGACCAAGGTGGACGCGCTGGCGATCGCCATCGGCACCAGTCACGGCGCCTACAAGTTCAGCCGCCCGCCGACGGGCGACATCCTGGCCATCGACCGCATCAAGGCCATCCACGAGCGCATTCCCGACACCCACCTGGTGATGCACGGGTCGTCCTCGGTCCCGCAAGAGTGGCTGGAGGTCATCAACCGTTACGGCGGTGACCTCGGCCAGACCTACGGCGTGCCCGTGGAAGAGATCCAGGAGGGCATCCGGCACGGCGTGCGCAAGGTCAACATCGACACCGATCTGCGCCTGGCGGCGACCGGCGCGGTGCGCCGTTTCCTGGCCGAGAACCCGAAGGAGTTCGACCCGCGCAAGTGGCTCAAGGAAGCCACCCGGGCGATGAAGGCGATCTGCAAGGCGCGCTTCGAGGCCTTCGGCACCGCCGGCCAGGCCTCGCGCATCAAGCCGCTCGACCTCGAGGCGATGACGGCCCGTTACGCCGCCGGCGAGCTCGACCCGCGGGTGAACTGAGGTTCGCCGCGCCGCCGATGAAAAAACGCCCCGGGGCCCGTGCCCCGGGGCGTTTTTTCTTACCGGCCCTGCGCTCAGAAGTTCTGGCAGGCGCTGCTGATGTCGCCCAGGCCGCGGCGGTCCATGCCCGAGCGCTGGACGATTTCCGCCGGGCACTCGACCTCGCGGTAACGCAGCGCCGGGTTGTCGGCCGCCTCGAACCACTCGGCGAACCAGCGGCAGCCCTGCTGCAGCTCGGTCAGGCCGCGCGAGCCGAACAGGCTGTCGCAACGCTGGATCACGCAGGACTTGTACTGGTCGAGGCTGGCGTTCCAACCGAGTTCCTGCTTGCAGGCCGCGAGCAGGCCCCCGTACTGGGCGCCGAGCTCGTCCGTGGAGGCGCCCCACTGGTTCGAGCAGGCGTTGAAGGCGCCGACGCCGCCGCCGGGCACCAGCAGGTCCACCTGGCCGCCCGAGACGTCGTAGCCGATGTTCACCGCCTGGACGATCATGCGCTTGCCGGCCAGCGCCGCCGCCCCCGGGTCGTTGGGCGAGCTGCTGGACGGGCCGGTGAACACCAGCTCGAAGCAGCGCCCGCAGACGTCGCCGCCGGCCAGGGCCGCGAAGCCGTAGGACAGGTTCGCGTTCACCGCCCAGGGCGCCATGTCGAAGCACTGGTGCGCCGGGCCGCCGTCGCAGCTGCTGCGCGCGCCGGGGTCGCCCAGCAGGCTGTCGCCGATGGTGCAGCTCTTCACCGGCTCGACGCCGGGCGGCACGTTCTCGGACCAGGCGCAATGCGGCTTGCAGCAATCCCAGAAGCGGGTCGCGTAGCCGCTGCAGTGCGGTTCACCGCCGACGCTGCTCGACGAGGACGAGCTGCTCGAAGAGACGCTGCTCGAGGAGCTGCTGCTGGACGACGAGGACACGCTGGAGCTGCTCGAGCTGCTGCTGGAGCTGGACGAACTGCTGCTCGAACTGCTCGAGGCCGCCCCGCCACAGGCCACGCCGTTCAGGGTGAAGGCCGTCGCCACGTTCGCCGGCGGCTGGCTGTTGTTGGCCTGGAAGCCGAAGCTCGCCGTGCCGCCGTTGGCCGCGAGATGCCCGTTCCAGTGCCCGGCCGGGTTGGAGGCCGTCACCTGCGAACCCGAGGTGCTGAAGCTGGCGTTCCAGCCGCCGGCGAAGCTTTCACCCGCGCCCAGGTTCCAGGTCAGCGTCCAGCCGTCGATCGGCTGGCTCGACAGGTTGCGGACGGTGACGTTGACCTGGAAGCCGCCGCCCCAGTCGTTGGCGATCACGTAGTCCACCGTGCAGGCGCCGCTGCCGCCCGTGCTGCTGCTCGAGGAGACGCTGCTCGACGAGCTGCTGCTGGACGAGACGCTGGAGCTCGACGAGCTGCTGGACGAGGACACGCTGGAGCTGCTGGAGCTCGACACGCTGCTCGAGCTGGACGAGACCGAGCTGGAGCTGCTGCTCGAGGAGGACACGCTGGAGCTCGAAGAACTCACGCTGGAGCTGCTGCTCGAGGTGCCGCCGCCGTTGACGGTGACGGGGACCGCCGAAACACCGCCGGGGCTGCCGATGAAGCCGAAGCTCACCGAGCCGCCGGGCGGCACGTTGGCGGTGTAGCCGGCCGGGCCGACGACGAAGTGCCCGCCGTTCGAAGACTGCACGGTCGCCCCCCAGATGTTGCCGATGCTGATCGGCATGTCGAATTCGACGGTCCAGCCCGACAGAGTAGTGGTGCCGTCGTTGTTCACCGTCACCTCCGCCTGGAAGCCGCCGCCCCAGTCGTTGACGATGCGCATGGCGGCGCTGGCCGCCCAGGCCGTCGGCGCGGCGCCGGCCAGGGCGAGGAGGCCGAGCAGGGCCCTGTTCACGCTCGTGTTCATCGTTTCCCCCCGGTGTTCGGATGGCTAAGGGTCACGGTGCCGCCCCGAACGAGGCGGCCCGGAACCCAGCTTAATCGTCCGGCGCGCCCCGATCGTCCGCTTGTCGCCGCAAAAATCCGGAATTCGGCCGGGCCTTGCGGATCTGCGGGTTCACAGGCGCTTGCGGAAGCGCAGCAGCGCGAGGCCGAGCAGGGCGGCGGCGAAGCCGGCCAGGGCGGCCAGTTCGGGCCACAGCTCGGCCAGACCGGCGCCGCGCAGCAGGATGCCGCGGGACAGACGCACGAAGTGCGTCAGCGGCAACAACTCGGCGAGGTGGCGCGCCGCCGCCGGCATCGCCTCGAAGGTGAACATGAAGCCGGACAGCAACACCGACGGCAGGAAGAAGAAAAAGGTCATCTGCATCGCCTGGAACTGGCTTTGCGCCACGGTCGAGATGAACAGGCCCAGGGTCAGGTTGGCGAGGATGAACATGCCGGCGGCGAGGTACAGATCGAGCAGGCTGCCGTTGACCGGGACGTGGAAGAGCGCCACCGCCAGTGCCAGCACCAGCGTCACCTGGATCAGGCCGATGCCGATGTAGGGCAGCACCTTGCCGACCATCAACTCGGCGGCCGCCACCGGCGTCGTGATCAAGAACTCCAGGTTGCCGCGCTCGCGCTCCCGGACGATGGCCACGGCGGTGAACAGCACCATGGTCATGGTGAGGATCACGCCGATCAGCCCCGGCACGACGAACACCGAGCTGCGCCGCTCGGGATTGAACCGGGTGAGGATCGCGAACACCCGCCGGCCGCCCTCGGCCCACAGCTCGCCGAGCGCGCGCGCGGCGTTGCCGACGATGGGATCGGTGCCGTCGATCAGCAGTTGCACGGCCGGGCGCGCCGGATCCGCCTCGGCCAGGCGGCGTTCGAAATCGGCCGGGATGATCAGGCCGAGGCGCAATTCGCCGCGGCGCAGCGCCGCCTCCAGGGCGGCGGGGTCGGGCAGGCGCACGACCTCGCCCAGGACCTGGCTGGCCTCGGCGTCGGCGACCAGGCGGCGCGACAACTGCGTTCCGGCCAGATCCACCACGCCCGCCGCGAGCCCGCGCACGTCGGTGTTGATGGCGTAACCGAACAACAGGATCTGGATCAGCGGGATGCCGGCGATCATGCCGAAGGTGAGCCGGTCGCGGCGCAACTGCCGCAGCTCCTTGTAGACGATCGCGCCGATGCGCTGCAGCCGCAGCCGCCAGCCGTCGTTCACGGGCGGCGCCCCTCGGTGTGGGCGACGAACACGTCCTCGAGGCCGGGGCGCACCCGCTCCACCGCCGCGGGCGGCAGGCCGGCGGCCGTCAGGCTGCGGGCGAGATGCGCCTCGGGCTCGGCCACGTCCCGCTCGAGCAGCACGCGCAGGCGGGCGCCGAGCTGGCTGACGCCGCGCACGCCGGCCGTTGCGGCGAGCACGGCGGCCGCCCGGCGCGGCCGCGCGCAGTCCACTTCCAGCACCTGGACCGGCAAGGCCTCGATGAGGGCGCGCGGCTCCCCTTCCATCACCACCCGCCCGCGGTCGAGAAAGGCCAGCCGGTGGCAGCGCTCGGCCTCGTCCATATAGTGCGTGGACACCAGCAAGGTCGCGCCGCCGTCCGCCAGCTCGAACAGGCGCTCCCAGAAATCGCGGCGGCTGCGGGGATCCACCGCCGCGGTCGGCTCGTCCAGGAACAGCAGGGGCGGGCGGTGCAACGTCACCGCCGCCAGCGCCAGCCGCTGCTTCTGCCCGCCGCTCAAGGTGCCGGCGAACTGCCCGGCGCGTTCCGCGAGCCCATAGGCCCGCAGGGCCGCCTCGACGCGGGCGGGCCCCTCGGCGCCGAGGCCGTACACCCGCGCCACGAACAGCAGGTTCTCCCGGACGGTCAGGTCTTCGTAGAGCGAAAAGCGCTGGGTCATGTAGCCGATGCGGCGGCGCACCGCCTCGGCCCCTTCCGGCAGGCGCTCGCCGAGCACCCGGACCTCGCCGGCGTCCGGCAGCAGCAGGCCGCAGAACAGGCGGATCGCGGTCGATTTGCCCGAGCCGTTCGGACCGAGCAGGCCGTAGATCACCCCGCGCGGCACTTCGAGATCCAGCCCGTCCACCGCCCGCACCGCTCCGAAGCGGCGCGTCAGGGCGCGCGCCTCGATCACCGCCTCGGTCACGGCGCCGCGTCCAGCAGCAGGCGCACCGGCAGTCCGGCGGGCAGCGTCGCCGCCGCCGCGTCGAGCAGATCCACCTCGGCCACATAGCTCAAGCGACTCCGGTCGCGCTCGCCGAGTGTGAAATACGGCGTGAACACCGGGTCGGCCTCGATGTGGCGCACCCGGCCGTGCAGCGGCTCGGTGACGCCGTCGGCGCGCAGGCGCACCGCGCTGCCCACCGGCACGCGCGCCAGCGCCGGCTCCGGCAAGTAAACCCGCGCATAGGGGCGCTCGCCGGCGAGCAACACGGCGACCACCGCGCCCGCCGGCACCTGGCTGCCGACCTCGTAGGGCAGCGCGTCCACCCGCCCCGCCACCGGCGCGCGCACCGCCAGCTTCTCCAGGTCCAGGCGCGCCCGCTCGGCGCGCGCCGCCGCGGCGGCGGCCTCGGCGCGGGCCGCGGCCAGCGTTTCCGCCGTGGGGCCGTTCCGAACCCGGCGCCAGTCGGCCCGGGCGGCGTCGCGTTCGGCCGCCGCCACGTCGCGCCGGCTTTCGGCCTCGTCCAGGGCCTCGGGCGCCGCCAGGCCGCGCGCGGCCAGGGCGCGGGTGCGTTCGAGTCGCTTTTCGGCCAGGGCCAGGGCGTGTTCGGCCGCCGCCAGCCGGGCGCGCGCCCGCTCGCGGTCCTCCTCGCGGCTGCCGCGTTCCAGCTCGGCCAGCCGCGCCGCCGCCGCGGCCGCCGCCTGACGCGCCGCCTCGTACTCGGCGCGGGCGCGCGCGTCGTCCAGTTGCAGCAGCAGCTCGCCGGCTTCGACCTGGGCGCCCTCCTGCACCGCCCAGGCCGCCACCGTCTCGCTGCGCTCGGCGCGCAGCACGATGCGCGGGCGTTCCAGCAGGCCCGGCGCGGTTTCCGGCGGCGACGGCGCGCAGCCGGCAGAGGCGGCGAGCAGCAACACGAGCAGGGCACGCATCGGCGGCGTCCGGTTCCTTGCGGGCCGCCCAGTTTAACAGCCGCCGCGGGCGGCGGAGGTCCGGCTTGCGCTTCGCACGAGCGGTCGTTTTCCCGCCGCGACCGTGCAAAAATCGACCGGCCGAGCAACACGCCGAGGACGGCTGCATGAACCGACCCGTCAGCGCGGGCCACCGCAGGGCCCTGATCGTCGACGACTCGCGCACCGCCCAGGTGCGCCTGCGCAAGATGCTCGAGCGCTACGGGCTCGAGATCGACGTCGCCGCCAGCGCCGAGGAAGCGCTCAGTTATCTCTCGGTGCGCACCCCGGCGGTCATCTTTCTCGACCACCTGATGCCCGGCCTGGACGGTTTCGAGGCGCTGCGCATCATCAAGTCCAACCCGCGCACCGCCATGATCCCGGTGGTCATGTACACCTCCAAGAGCGGCGAGGTCTACGTCGGCCAGGCGCGGGCCCTGGGCGCCATCGACGTGCTGTCCAAGGACGTCATCGCGCCGTCCAATCTAGAGAACGTGTTGCGTGTCATCGGGCTGCTGCCCAAGGACGCCGCGCCGGCCCAAAGCACGCCGCCGCCCGCCGCCGCGCCCCGCCCGCCGGCCGAAGCCGCGCCCCCGGCGGCGCCCGGAACCGGTCCCGAGGCCGACCACGAAGCGCTGCTCGAGCTGTTGCGCCGGCAGACCGCCCACCTGCTCGAGATCCACCTGGCCAAGCTGCGCCAGGAAGTCGTCATGCAGAGCCGCAGCCTCTACAAGCGCCTGGCGCGGGACCTCAAGGCCCTGGCCGAGCGCGAGCCGGCCCCGCCGCCCCCGCCCCCGCCGCCGCCCCCCGCGCCGCGCGCCGGCCGCGGCGCCCAGGCGGTGATCGTGCTCCTGTTGCTGGTGCTGCTCGTCCAGCAATGGCGCTTGTTCGCACGCTTGGAGACCCCGCCGGTCGCGCCGGCGCCGACCGCGGCGGCCCCCGTCGAGCCGACGCCCCCGGTCGCGGCGGCGCCGGAAGGCCCCTCGCCCTTCGCCTTGCTCGCCGCCCTGCAATGGGCCCTGAACGAGGACAACCTCGTGCCCTTCGGCGTCACCCCGCTCGGCGAGGCCAGCCTGCCGCGGCTGCAGGAACTCGTCGGCCGCCTCGACCAGGCCGGATTCCGCGGCACCGTGCTGTTGCGGGTGCACCGGGGCGATTTCTGCGTGGTGCACGACGAGGGCGGCCAGCCGCGCCTGCCGCCGCCCGAAACGCCGATCGAGGACTGCCGGCGGCTCGGCGAGACGACCGGCGCCGGGGGGCTGCAGGACGTGATGTCGGTCGCCTTCGTCAACTTCCTGGTCAGCGCCCCGCCGCTGGTCGAAGGGCGGCTGCGGATCGACGTCGACCATCGCGGTTTTTCCGAACCGCGCCTGCCCTATCCCGAAGACGCCCGCCTGGCCGGAGAATGGAACCGCATCGCCGCCGCCAACAACCGCATCGAGGTGCGTTTCGATCCGCGCCTCGAGGAATGAGCCCGACGGCGTCGGCCGCGCCGCGCGGACGCGCGGCTCAGGCCAAGAGCCAATGGCTCCCGAGGCCGATGGCGGCGGCGCCGACCAGGGCGCGCAGGCGCGCGGCCCAGTGCAGGGGGAGGCGCCGCCAGGCGTCGCCGAGCGCGCCGCCGAAGGCGGCCATGGCCAGCGCCACGCCCAGGCTGAAGGCCAAGAGGTAGAGCAGCGCGGCGGCCGGGCTGGCCTGCAGGCTCATCGGCAGGAGGGCGAGCAGGGGCGCGGAGCCGGCCGTGCCGTGCAGCAGGCCGACCAGGGTCGGGGTGTGGCGATGGCGGTGGGCGCGCCGGTCGTGGTCTTCGCCCGGTGCGTGGCGGTGCCAGTGGGCGTGTTCGGGCAGCGCGTCGTGCCGGTGGCGGTGCAGGTGCACGCGGCCGCGCCACAGCGCCCATAGGGTGGCGGCGCCCAGGGCGATCAGGGTCAGGCCGACGGCCGTCTCGGCCGCGGCGGCGAGCCGTTCGGGCAGGGCGCGGCCGAGCCACAGCACGGGCAGGGCCAGGGCGGTCAGGGCCAGGGCGTGGCCCAGGGCCCAGCGCAAGGCGTAGCGCAGGGCGCGCCGCCGGCCGGCGCCGGCGGCGAGCACGGTGACGGCCATGATGTGGTCGGCGTCCAGGGCGTGCAGGGCGCCGAGGGCGGCGGCGCCGGCCGCCAGGGCGAGGGTGTCCATCGTCAGGCGCTCCAGCCGCGGATGATGCGCCGATGATCGCCCAATTTGCCGTAGGTGACCAGCGTGCCGAGCACTTCGACCACCACCCGGACGGCCAGCAGGGCGGTGATGTCGGAGGTGTCGTAGGGCGGCGAGACCTCGACGACTTCCATGCCGCAGAGTCCTTCGCGCGCCACCAGCCCCAGCAGGTAGAGGATTTCGCGCGGCAAAAAGCCGCCGGGTTCGGGCCAGCCGGTGCCGGGGACGAAGCCGGCGTCCACGCAATCGATGTCGAAGCTCAGGTAGACGGCGTCGGTGCCGTCCCAGGCGGTTTCCAGGGCGATCTCGGCGACTTTGTCCAGGCCGAGGCGTTCCACGTCGTGCATGGTGAGGATGGTGGTGTCGCGCCGGCGCGCCTCGGCGACCGCCTGGCGGGGCACCTGCCAGCCGCCGATGCCCACCTGGACGAGGTTGCGCGGCGGCACGTTGGGCAAGTTGGTGGCGTGGAACCACGGCGTGGTGTGCATGCGCTCGTCCAGGTCTTTTTCCTGGATGTCGGCGTGGCGGTCGAAGTGGATGATGCCGATCTTGCGGTCGGTCTGCTGGGCGATGCCGCGCACCGTGGCGAAGCCGATGGAATGGTCGCCGCCGAGGATCACGGGCAGCGCGCCGCTGGCGAAGACGTGGCCGACGGCGCGGCTGATCTGGTCGAAGGTCTTCTCGATGTTGGCCGGGATGGTGAACACGTCGCCGGCGTCGCACAGGGTCATCTGCTCGCGCAGGTCGACGCCGATCTCGTAGTTGTAGGGCGTATACAGGGCGGAGATGCGACGGATCGCCTGCGGCCCGAAGCGCGTGCCGGGGCGGTAGGTGGTGCCGCCGTCGAAGGGCACGCCGACGACGGCCGCGTCGTAGCGGCCGACGTCGTGGATGTTCTCGCAGTACGGCGCCTTCATGAAGGTGTTGATGCCGGCGTAGTGCGGCAGCTCGCCGCGGGCGAAGGTGGAGATGCTGCGGTCCTCGATGCTGTCGGCGGCTTCCAGCCCGTTGCGCAGGTTGTGCTCCACCTCGCGCTGCCAGCCTTCGTGGCCGAGCTCGGCCTCCTTGTGCATGCAGCGCCAGCCGTGCAACTGGGTCTTGTCGAAAGAGGGGTGGTGGTGGTCGCCGCGCGCGGCGCCCGTCAGCGGGAAGGTCTTGGAACGGCGCATGCTCGGTGTCCTCCTAAAGGTGGCCTGCGGTTTCGACGCGGCCGGGCACCGACACGACGGGAGGCCGCCGGTGCGCCGGCCGGAGCCTCCCGGGCTTTTGTCCCGCCGTGTAGCCGGCCTGCGGCCGGCCGACGACCCTCGGACCAGGCGTTTCCCCGCGGGAAACCGGAACCCTAGTCGTCCTGTGGAGAGGCCCTAGGCAAGTGGCGTGCCAAAGCGCCGGGAGGCGGCCGGCCGCCGTTTCGGCGCGTGCCATGGCGGCGCGCGTCGCGCCATTTCGGTGCGCTTGCACCACGAGTTGCACCGTTGATGTGCGGAAAGGGGCGGGAGCGGCCGCATTCGCGCGCCCTGGGCGTGGCACGGGGATTGCTGCCCATCGGGCGTGGCATCTAGGGTTCCGGCCCCGCCGGGGTGACTGGTCCAAGGGATGCCGCCCGCGCCCGGCGCGGGTACACGGCGGGACAAAAGCCCGGGAGGCCCCAGCAGCGGCGAGACGTGGCGCCGCGGGCGCTTCCCTCGAGGTCCCGCGAGCCCACCCAAGAGCCCGCTTCTTCGGCCGCTCGGTGCAACCCGCCCGCAGGGAGGCCTTCGGTTCCTCGACGCGCGGAGGGTTTTGCCATGAAGCGACACATCGTTTGCGCTCTGTTGGCGTGCATCGCCAGCGTTTTCGCCACGGCCGGCCAGGCCGAACCGAAAAAATCGTTCCGCATCGCCTGGACGATCTACGTCGGCTGGATGCCCTGGCATCACGCCGCCGAGGCGCGGATCATCGACAAATGGGCCAGGCGCTACGGCCTGGAGATCGAGGTCGTGCAGCTCAACGACTACATCGAGTCGATCAACCAGTACACCGCCGGCGCCTTCGACGGCGTGACCGCCACCAATATGGACGCCTTGACCATCCCGGCGGCCGGCGGGGTCGACACGACCGCGCTGATCATCGGCGATTTCTCCAACGGCAACGACGGCGTCGTGCTCAAGGGGTCGGACCGCCTGGCCGACATCCGCGGCCGCGACGTGCACCTGGTCGAGCTGTCGGTGTCGCACTATTTGCTGGCGCGGGCGCTGGACTCGGTGGGGCTCGCCGAGCGGGACGTGCGGGTGGTGAACGTGTCGGACGCCGACATCGTCTCGGCTTTCTTCACCGACGAGGTCGAAGCCGCGGTGACCTGGAATCCGCAGCTCGGCGAGATCCTCGGGCATCCCCAGGCCCATCTGGTGTTCGACTCGAGCGACATCCCCGGCGAGATCATCGACTTGTTGGTGGTGAACACCCGGGCGCTCGAGGAGAACCCGGATTTCGGCAGGGCGCTGGTCGGCGCCTGGTACGAGATCATGGGCGTGCTCGCGCGGGAGGACGAGGCCGGGGCGGCGCTGCGCGCGGCGCTGGGCAAGGCGGCCGGCACCGACCGGGCCGGTTACGAAGCGCAGTTGGCGACCACGCGCTTTTTCTTCGATCCGGCCGAGGCGGCCGCGTTTGCGCGTGATCCGAAGTTGATCGACACGATGCGCAAGGTGGCGGCCTTTTCCTTCGACCACGGCCTGCTCGGCGAGGGCGCCCGGAGCGCCGAGGCGGTGGGCATGGCCTTTCCCGGCGGGCGGACGCTGGGCGACGCGCAGAACATCAAGCTGCGCTTCACCGACCGCTACATGCAGATGGCCGCCGACGGCGGGTTGTGAGCGATGCCGCGGTTGATCAACCGGCGGCCGGCGCGTGCCGCCGCCACGGGGCTGGCGGTGCTGCCGTTCCTGCTCGCGGCGGTGGTGTACCTGACGGCCTCGCAGTGGCGCCTGGCGGCCAACCCCGACGACAAGTTGCTGCCTTCGCCGGCGGCGATGGTCGAGGCGGTCGGGCGCCTGGCCTTCGAGCCGGACCGGCGCAGCGGCGGCTACGTGTTCTGGCGGGACACCGCCGCCAGCCTCGGCCGCCTGCTCAGCGGGGTGGGCTGGGCGGCGCTGATCGGTCTGGTGTTCGGCGTCGCCGTCGGCCTGCTGCCCTACCTGCGCGCGGCGCTCACGCCGTTCATCGCCGTGTTGTCGATGATCCCGCCGCTGGCGGTGCTGCCGATCCTGTTCATCGTGCTGGGGCTGGGGGAGACCGCCAAGATCGCCTTGATCGCGATCGGCATCGCGCCCTTCCTGATCCGGGACCTGGCCTTGCAGGTCGAGGCCTTGCCGGCCGAGCAGTTGATCAAGGCCCAGACCCTGGGCGCCAACACCGCGCAGATCGTCTGCCGCGTGGTCCTGCCGCAGGCGCTGCCGCGCCTGATCGACGCGGTCCGGCTGGCGTTGGGGTCGGCGTGGTTGTTCTTGATCGCGGCCGAGGCGATCGCCGCCACCGAGGGGCTCGGTTACCGCATTTTCCTGGTGCGCCTTTACCTGGCCATGGACGTGATCCTGCCCTACGTGGCCTGGATCACCGTGCTCGCCTACGCGATGGACTGGGCCTTGCGCCTGGCCAAGGACCGCCTGTTCCCCTGGGCGCGGGCGACCTAGCCATGGCCTGGTTGTCGATCCGCAACCTGTGGCTGTGCTTCGGCGAGCAGGTGGTGCTCGAACGCATCGACCTGGACGTGGAGGCCGGCAGTTTCTGCACCATCGTCGGCGCCTCGGGCTGCGGCAAGAGCAGCTTCTTGCGCATCCTGCTCGGCGAGCTCACCCCGACGCGCGGCCGCGTCCTGCTCGACGGCCGGCCGTTGCCGGCCGAGCCGGGACCGGACCGCGGCGTGGTCTTCCAGCGCTACTCGGTGTTCCCGCATCTGACCGCCGAGGAGAACGTCGCCGTCGGCTTGGAGCTGGCCCGCGCCCGTTGGCTGGGGCGTTGTTTCGGTCGTCGCCGGCGGGCGCTGCTCGCCGAGGCGCGCCGCTGGCTGGAGGAGGTCGGCCTGGGCGCGGCGGCACGGCGCTATCCGGCCCAGCTGTCCGGCGGCATGCAGCAGCGCCTCGCCATCGCCCAGGCGTTGGCGGTGGCGCCGCGGTTGTTGCTGCTGGACGAGCCGTTCGGTGCGCTGGATCCGGGCGTGCGGGCCGATATGCACGCGCTGGTCGGGGGACTGTGGCGGCGCCTGGGTATGACCGTGTTCATGGTCACCCACGACATCCAGGAGGCCTTCGCCCTGGGCACGCGGGTGCTGGTGTTCGACAAGGTGCGCCTGGATCCGCAGGCGCCCGGCGCCTACGGGGCGACCATCACCTACGATCTGCCGCTGGACCGACGGCGGACGCCGGCCGAGACCGAGCAGGTGGCGGCGCGTTGCCGGCGCACCGAGGCGTTCCTGGGCGGTGCGGGATGAGCGCGGTGTGTTTCGAGGCGCTGCCCAACGGGCTGCGGCTGGCCTGGCTGCGGGCCGCGGCGGACGGCGTGGCGGTCGGCCTGTGGTGGTTCTGCGGCACGCGCGAGGAGGCCGACGGCCGGGCCGGTTGGACGCACCTGCTGGAGCACTGCTTGCTGCGCCCGCCCGCGCCCGATTCGCCCCTGGCGGCCGCCGCCGAGCTCGACGGCCGCAGCGGCTACGAGCATCTGCGGTTGCAGGCCTGGTTGCCGGCCGACCGGGCGGCGGCGGGGTTGAGCGAACTCGTCGAGCGGTTCTTGAACCCGCCGCTGGACGCGGCGGGCTTGGCGGCCGAGCGGCGGGTGATCGCCGCCGAGGCGGCGGCCGAGCGCGCCGATCCGGACCGGGCGTTCGAGCGCGGCCTGCGCCGGGCCTTGTGGGGAGCTCACCCGCTGGCGCGACCGGCCTACGGCCGCCTGCGGGCCCTGGCGGCGGCCGACGAGGCGGCGCTGCGGGCCTTCCACGGCGCGCGGTTGGATCCGGCGCGGTTGTTGTTGTGCGCGGTCGGCCCGTTGCCGGAGGCGGCGTTGCGTGCGGCG
Organism: Gammaproteobacteria bacterium; assembly: GCA_026004975.1. Taxonomy (GTDB): domain Bacteria; phylum Pseudomonadota; class Gammaproteobacteria; order HTCC5015; family HTCC5015; genus BPKE01. The sequence goes on along the minus strand of BPKE01000001.1, from coordinate 654,406 downwards.
GCGGCCCCCCTCGCGGCGTTGCCGCCGGCGGCGCCGCTGCTGCGCGCGCCGCCGGCGCCGTTCCCGGCCGGCGGCCGCTGGCGGCGGTCGGGACCGAGCGCGCGCCTGGCCTGGCTGGCACCGGCGCCGCCGCCGGCCGACCCGGCGGCGGCCGCCTGGGCGCTGGCCCTGGCGCTGCTGGACGGTCCGGCCGGGCTGCTGGCGGTGCGGCTGCGGGCGGCGCGCCTGCCGGTGTGGGCTCTGCAACTGGCGTTGGAAAACCACAGCGACCAGGCGCTGGCCTGGTTGCAGGCGGCGGCGCCGCCGGGCGTCTTGCCGGCGCTGGAGCGCGTGCTGCGCGAAACGTTCGCGACGCTGGCCGAGCGCGGGCCGGACGTGCGGGCCTTGGCCGCCGCCAGGGCGCGCTTGCAGGCCCGCCTGGCCTGGGAGGCGGCCGATCCCTGGGCGCGGGCGGAGCGGCTGGGCCTGGACGTGCTGTGTTTCGGGCGGCCGCGTGAGCCCACCGAATGGGACGCGGCGCTGGCCGCCGTCGATCCGGCGGCGAAGCGCTCGCGGGTGCGGGCGACCAGCAGCTCGCCGATGTCGGCGAGCGCGGGCCGCGGGTCGGCCACGCGCTCGAGCAGTCGGCCGAGCGCGGCGCGGACGGGTGCGTCGTCGATCTCGATCTCGCTCATTCCGGCTCCTTTCCTGATACATGGTCATTGACGCGGGCGGGTATGCTATACTGAGCCCAAGGACTGGCGGCAAAATCTCCCTCCATCCGGTGAGGGCAGACCTGGGGCCCAAAGGTTTCGTCGCCGGGCGCGGGAGTCCGGCGCGCCAGTCCCACGAGGCGGTCCAGGTGCCGCCTCATTTCTTTTTCGCCTTCTGGAGAAGTCGGGCGATCTCGCGATCGCGCCGGGCTTCTTCGCTGTGCAGACGGTACATCGTCGTCATGTACAGCTCGCCTCCGTCTTCGGTGGCCTTGACCACCATCACATAGCGGTCCATCTCTTGGATGTAGATCATCCGGCGCCGCCCGGTCTTCGGGTCGGCATAGCTGGCCTTGGCGGTCGCGTGATCGACGATGCGCTGCGCGGCGACGTACTCTTCTGGCGCGATGTCCGGATGGTGCTTGGCCTGTTTCCTGGCAGTATCTTCGCTGATGACGGCCACGCGCACCCCATCGCGCGCGCCCATCGCGCGAGCATCGGCGTCAGGCAGACGTGCGATTGGCCATACCCCACTTGGGCTGCGAAACCAGCGCACGAACGCATCTGTCTTGAGCCAGTCCTGGATCAGCGCGACGGACGGCTGCGGCGGCAGCGTGTCCAGCTTGTCCCTGAGCGCCCGCACCGCATCGACCGCCGCCGCCCCCGGCATGTAGCCCCAGCCCTTATCGATGCCGACGGGCTCGCCGCGCGCGACATCGACCTCGAGCCACGCCGGATCGATGCGCTTGTCCGGATCACCGCCGAGCCGGCGCGGGTCGGGCTTATGAAGTCGGCTTTAAAGTCGATGGCGCTGTCGGGCAGATCCAGGCGGATCACGGTTCGGGCGGTCGCGGCGCGAGCAGCCGGGCGTAGAGTTCCTGGCGCAACTGGGGTTTGACGAGGGCGAGGTAGAAGCGCACCGCGAGATGGAACTCGAACAGGACCACGGCCGCGGTGGCGAGGATGAGGACGGCGGTGGGCCAGGGCGCCAGCAGCCACAGGGCGGCTATGGCGATCGCGCTGACGGTTCCGCCGGCGCCGACGATGAAGAAATACGGCAGGGCGCGGCCGTCTTCCACCATCACCCGGCGGCGGGCGCACTCGTAGGCGTGTTCCTGCTCCGCCGGGGACAGCCGGCGCGCTTCGGGGAACAGGCGTTCGATGCGGGTCGGGCGTCGTCGTGACATGGCCGTGTCCGATTCGTTTCGATGGTGAGTATAGCGGCGCCGCGGGGGACCGCGGCCGGGGAAATAGACCGCCGCCGTCAGGCGGCGTTCTCGGCGCGCCCTTCGCCCAGGCTGTGCAGCAGCACGTCGCGGTAGTTGCGGATGCGCTCGACGTAGCGCAGGGCTTCGTTGCCGCGCGCATAGCCGTGCGGCAGGGTGGGGTAGATTTTCGGGTCGGAGAGCAGGGGCAGGACGGCGGCCAGGTCGGACCAGCGGTCCGGATCCAGGCCCCGCGCGGCGGCGAGTTCCCGGGCGTCGAGCACGTGGCCCAGGCCGAGGTTGTAGGCGGCCAGGGCGAAGAACAGCCGTTCGCCCTCCGGGATCGAGTCCGGCAGGGCGTCGAGCAGCATGCGCAGGTAGCGGGCGCCGCCCTCGATGCTCTGGCGCGGGTCGAGCCGGTCGCGCACGCCCAGCCGCTCGGCGGTGGCGCGGGTGAGCATCATCAGGCCGCGCACCCCGGTCGGGCTGCGCGCCCGCGGATCCCAGTGCGACTCCTGGTAGGCCTGCGCGGCGAGCCAGGTCCAGTCCAGGCCCCAGCGTTGCGCGGCGGCCTCGAACAGCGGCCGGTAGCGCGGCAGGCGCGTGCGGATGCGGCGCTTGAAGGACCTGAGGTCGACGTAGTCGAAGAACAACACGTGGCCGAAGTGGCGCTCGTAGAGCCGCTCGAGCAGGCCTTCGGCACGCGCCTGCTCCAGCCAGCGGGCGGTGGCCCGCTGCAGGCGCCAGGCGCGCGGCGGCAGGGCCCAGGCGAGCGGGCGCGGCTCGGTCAGGTCCATGGCGATGATCAGCTCGAGGTGGTAGCGCCGGTTGACCGCTGCGATGGTGGCGTCGGCGACGGTGCAATCGAGTTCGCCGGCGGCGACGCGGGCGAGCAGGGCCTCGGTGTCGGCGTCCTCGGCGGTCCAGCCGATCCCGGGGTGGGCCGCGGCCAGGCGCGCCAGGGTGTCTTCGTAAGCGCTCTGCGCCGGCACGGCGATGCGCAGGCCGGCGAGTTCCTCGGGCCGCTTGGGCGGCCGGCGCCCGCGCCGGCACACCAGTTGCTGGGGCACTTCGAGATAGGGCGGGCCGAAACGCAAGCGCCGCCGGCGGTCGTCGGTGGGGGTGAGGCCGGCGGCGGCGAGATCGCCGCGCCCCGCCGCGGTCGCCTCGAGCACGGCGGCCAGCGAAGTCTCCAGGCGCACGTCCAGGCCGAGGCCGAGGTGCTCGGCGAAGGCGCGGGCCAGTTCGTATTCGTAGCCCTCGGGGCCGTCGCGCCCCTCGTAGTAGACGGTCGGCGCATAGCGGCTGACGACGGTGAGCGTGCCGCTGCGCCGGGCGCGCTCCCAGAAAGGATCCTGGCCCCAATACAACAGGGCGGCGCCGCCCAGGCCGATCAGCCCGAGCAACGCCGCCCAGGGTGCGGGGCCGGCGGCGGCCGCTTTGCGCGGGCGCCGGGTCACGCCGGCCGCGCCGTCACTCCCAGCTCAGCGCGCCGCCGGTCTGGTACTCGGTGACGCGCGTTTCGAAGAAGTTCTTTTCCTTCTTGAGGTCGAGCATCTCCGACATCCACGGGAAGGGGTTGGTGGCGCCGGGGTACTGCTCGGGCAGGCCGATCTGCAGGCAGCGCCGGTTGGCGATGTAGTGCACGTATTCCTCGAACATCGGCGCGTTCAGGCCGAGGATGCCGCGCGGCATGGTGTCGTAGGCGTACTGCACCTCGTACTTGACGCCGCTGCGGATGATGTCGATGGCCTCCTGCTTGAACTCTTCGGTCCACAGGTGCGGGTTCTCGATCTTGATCTGGTTGATCACGTCGATGCCGAAGTTCATGTGCATCGACTCGTCCCGCATGATGTACTGGAACTGTTCGGCGACGCCGGTGAGCTTGTTGCGCCGGCCCATGGACAGGATCTGGGTGAAGCCGACGTAGAAGAAGATGCCCTCGAACACCACGTAGAAGGCGATCAGGTCGCGCAGCAGGCGCTGGTCGTTCTCGGGCGTGCCGGTCCTAAAGTGCGGATCGGCCAGGCTCTGGGTGTAGGGCAGCGCCCACTCGGCCTTGGCCGCCACCGAGGGCAGCTCGCGGTACATGTTGAACACCTCGCCTTCGTCCAGCCCCAGCGACTCGACGCAGTACTGGTAGGCGTGGGTATGCAGGGCTTCTTCGAAGGCCTGGCGCAACAGGTACTGGCGGCACTCGGGGTTTGTGATGTGGCGGTAGACGGCCAGCACCAGGTTGTTGGCGACCAGCGAGTCGGCGGTGGAGAAGAAGCCGAGGTTGCGCTTGACGATGGTGCGCTCGTCCTCGGTCAGGCCCTTGGGGTCCTTCCACAGGGCGATGTCCTGGCTCATGTTGATTTCCTGCGGCATCCAGTGGTTGGCGCAGGCGTCCAGGTATTTCTGCCAGGCCCATTCGTACTTGAAGGGCACGAGCTGGTTGAGGTCGGCGCGGCAGTTGATGATCTTCTTGTCGTCGACCTGGATGCGGGCGGCGCCGCGCTCGATGTTCTCCAGGCCGGTGGCGCCGCCGGCGGGCTGGCCGAGCCGCGGCCGGGCGTGGGCGTTTTCGTCGGCCCCGTGCGGGTCGGGGCTGACGCGGGGCGCTTCGCCGGCGGCGAGCCGCGGCAGCGGGCGCAGGGCCTCGCCCGCGTCCGGCGCGCGCGGCGGCACGGGCTGGGCGGCGGGTTTGAGGTCGGCGAACGGATCGTCCCAATCCAACATGATGGTCACCTCGGTTTCGTTTTCGGTTTCGCTTCGGTTCGGGTCGTCTCTGCGTTCACTGGCAGGCTTCGCAGTCCGGGTCGAGGATCGAGCAGGCCTTGGCTTCGCCCCCGGCCCCATGGTCGGCGCCGTTGCCCGAGCCGTTCGCGCGCGGCGGCGCGTCGCTGCGGCCGACGGCGTTCAGCCGGCTGCTGCGTTCGTGTTGCATGGTGCTCTTCTCGACGTGGGTGGCGCCGATGGCACGCAGGTAATAGGTGGTCTTCAGTCCGCGCACCCAGGCGAGCTTGTACAGGTTGTCCAGCTTCGGACCGGAGGGCTCGGCCATGTAGAGGTTGAGCGACTGGGCCTGGTCGATCCACTTCTGCCGGCGCGAGGCCGCTTCGACCAGCCAGCGCGGGTCGATCTCGAAGGCGGTGGCGTACAGCCGCTTGAGGTCGTCCGGGATGCGGTCGATCGGCTGCACGCTGCCGTCGTAGTACTTGAGGTCGTTGACCATGACCTCGTCCCACAGGCCGCGTTCCTTGAGGTCGCGCACCAGGTAGGGGTTGACGACGGTGAACTCGCCCGACAGGTTCGATTTGACGAACAGGTTCTGGTAGGTCGGCTCGATCGACTGGCTCACGCCGCAGATGTTCGAGATGGTCGCGGTGGGGGCGATCGCCATGCAGTTGGAGTTGCGCATGCCGACGGTCTTGACCCGTTCGCGCAGGCCGTCCCAGTCCAGGGTCCGGCTGCGGTCCATCTTCAGCATGCCGCCGCGCGCCTTCTCGAGCAGCTCGATGGAGTCGATGGGCAGGATGCCCCGGTCCCACAAGGAGCCCTTGAAGGTGGGATAGGGGCCGCGCTCCTCGGCCAGCTCGGTGGAGGCGAGGATGGCGTAGTAGCTGATGGCCTCCATGGAGCGGTCGGCGAATTCCACCGCCTCCTGCGAGGCGTAGGGGATGCGCAGCTTGTAGAGGGCGTCCTGGAAGCCCATCAGCCCCAGGCCGACCGGGCGGTGGCGCAGGTTGGAGCGGCGGGCCTGGGGCACGCTGTAGTAGTTGATGTCGATGACGTTGTCGAGCATCCGCATGGCGGTGCGGATGGTCTTCTGTAACTTTTCGTGGTCCAGGCCGTTTTCGTCCACGTGCTGGGCGAGGTTGATCGAGCCCAGGTTGCACACGGCGATCTCGTTGTCGGAGGTGTTCAGCGTGATCTCGGTGCACAGGTTGGAGGAGTGCACCACGCCGACGTGCTGCTGCGGGCTGCGCAGGTTGCACGGATCCTTGAAGGTCAGCCAGGGGTGGCCGGTTTCGTAGAGCATGCTCAGCATCTTGCGCCACAGCGCCACCGCCCGCACGCGCTTGAAGTTGCGGATCTCGCCACGGTCGGCCTTGGCTTCGTATTCCTCGTAGCGCTGCTTGAAGGCCTCGCCGTACAGGTCGTGCAGATCGGGCACTTCGTCCGGCGAGAACAGGGTCCACTGACCGTCGTCCATGACCCGCTGCATGAACAGGTCGGGCACCCAGTTGGCGGTGTTCATGTCGTGGGTGCGCCGCCGGTCGTCGCCGGTGTTCTTGCGCAGTTCGAGGAATTCCTCGATGTCCAGGTGCCAGGTTTCCAGGTAGGCGCAGATGGCGCCCTTGCGCTTGCCGCCCTGGTTGACGGCGACGGCGGTGTCGTTGGCGACCTTCAGGAAGGGCACCACGCCCTGGCTCTTGCCGTTGGTGCCCTTGATGTGGGCGCCCATGGCGCGCACCCGCGTCCAGTCGTTGCCCAGGCCGCCGGCGTACTTGGAGAGCAGGGCGTTGTCGCGGATCGCCGAGAAGATGCCGTCCAGATCGTCGGGCACCGTGGTCAGGTAGCAGGAGGACAGCTGCGGGCGCAGGGTGCCGGAGTTGAACAGGGTCGGCGTGCTGCTCATGAAGTCGAAGGACGAGAGCAGCTCGTAGAACTCGATGGCACGCGCCTCGCGGTCCACCTCCTTGATGGCCAGGCCCATGGCGACGCGCATGAAAAAGGCCTGCGGCAGCTCGAAGCGGCGGCCCTGGTGGTGGATGAAGTAGCGGTCGTAGAGGGTCTGCAGGCCGAGGTAGGTGAACTGCTGGTCGCGCTCGGGCCTGAGGGCCGCACCGAGGCGGTCGAGGTCGAAGCGGGTCAGCTCCTCGTCGAGCAGCTCCAGTTCGGCGGCGCGCTTGATGTAGGCCTTGAAGTACTCGGGATAACGGTCGGCCATCTCGGCCTGGGTGGCGTTGTCCAGGCCGTCGCCGAGGAAGGTGAGCGCCTCGCTGCGCAGCACGTCGAGCAACAGGCGCGCGGCGACGCGGCTGTAGTTCGGCTCCTGCTCGATCAGGGTGCGGGCGCACAGGCACATCGCCGGCCCGACCTCGTCGAGCGGAATGCCGTCGAACAGGTTGCGCAGCGTTTCCCGGACGATGCGCTCCGGATCGACGTCGTCGATGCCCTTGCAGGCCTCGGCGGCGACGGTGCGCAGGCGTTGTTCGTCCAGCGGCTGGCGGCTGCCGTCGGACAGGGTGACGTGCAGCGGTTCGGGGGCGGCGCCGGCCGCCGCCTTGGCGGCCTCGGCCTCGGCCCGCCGGCGCGCCCGTTCTTCACGGTACAGGACGTAGGCGCGGGCGACCTTGTGGTGGCCGCCGCGCATCAGGCACAGCTCCACCTGGTCCTGGATGTCCTCGATGTGGAAGGTGCCGCCGTCGGGCTTGCGCCGGGTCAGGGCGGAGACGACCTGCTCGGTCAGGTCGGCGACGGTCTCGTGGATCCGCGCCGAGGCGGCGGCCTGGCCGCCCTCCACGGCGAGGAAGGCCTTGGTGATGGCGACCTTGATCTTCTCCCGGTCGAAGCGCGTCACCTTGCCGTTGCGGCGGATGACGCGGTACAGGCCGGGCGCGGTCAGGGCGATTTCGGGGTTGACGGCCTCACGCAGCGCTTGCTCGTCGCTGATCTCGAGGACCGCCGGCTCGCTGTGGCTGGCGCTGTCCTGGTGCATGGTCTGGCTCCCCGCGGTCTGGTGGTGCTGGATGGACTGAGGCGGGACCGGGCTCCCCCCGGGCGCCCCGTCCGAACGAAAACGTCACCGCCGAATATTAGGCGCCGGCAGCGGCAGGGTCAATAAATGTTGTGTTCAGCGCGCTTCAGGAACGCTATATATGGTGTTGATAGCCTGTGGAAGCGTTGTGCGCGGGACGGGGAAATCAGTCGTCCCGGTGGACCGCGACGCGGTCGCGGCCGGCCCGCTTGGCCGCGTAGAGGGCCTCGTCGGCGCGCTGCAGCAGGGTTTCCAGGTCCAGCTCGTCGACCCGCCAGGCGGCGATGCCGATCGACACGGTGACGCCGAAGGGGCGGCCGTGCTCGTCGTGAAAGCGCTCCTGACGCAGCAGCTCGACCAGGCGCTCGGCGGGCCGGCGGGCGCTGTCGAGGTCGGCCTGGGGCATGGCGACGACGAATTCCTCGCCGCCGTAGCGGCCGGCGAGGTCGATCCGGCGCAGCACCGCCCCCGGCTTGAGCAGCTCGCCGAGGCGCCGCAGCACGCGGTCGCCGGTGAGGTGGCCGTGGCGGTCGTTGATCGCCTTGAAGTGGTCGATGTCGATCATCATCAGGGCGAAGCGGGTCTGGGCGTCGTCGGCGCCGGACCGGGCGGCGCGCCGCGCCCGGTCGATCTCGACCTGCACCAGCTCGAAGAAGGCCTTGCGGTTCAACAGGCCGGTGAGCACGTCGACCTTGCTCTTTTCGACCAGCTCCCGGTTCAGCCGCCGGATGACCCGGTTGCGGTTGCGCAGTTTCTGGAGGGTGGCGCGGTGGCGGGCGATGCGGTGCTCCAGGCGACGGTTGGCCTCGGACAGCTCGCGGGTGCGCAGGGCCACCTCGGCCTCGAGGTGGCGGGCGCGGCTGCGCAGCCGCTCGAGCAGGCGGTGCCCCTTGAGCACGGCGCTCAGGTGGGCGCCGAGCATCTCGTAGCTGTAGGCTTCCAGGTCGCCGAGCTCGAGCACGGCCAGGCCCAGGTACTCGTCGGCGCTGAACAGGCTCAGGATCACCGCCGATTCGAGCTCGGGGTGGGCGCGCAGGCCGCCGGGGACGAGCCGCTCGGCCGGGAAGACGGCGCCGCCGGCCCGTTCCGGGTGTTCCAGGTCGACCACGGCGTGCAGGTGACGGCCCGGTCGTTCGATGCCGGCGTCGGCGTACAGGGACACCCAGCCGCGGCGCAGGCCGAGGCGGCGGAACTCGCGGCCGACGATGTCGCGCAGGGCGTCCAGGTCGAAGGAGGCGACGATGTCGTGGTTGAGCCGGTGCATCGCCAGGGTGGCGCGCTCGGCGCGCTCGCGGCGGGCAATGTCCAGGGTCGCCAGGGTGTCGAGCAGGGTGCGGCCGGCGGCGTCGATCAGCCAGCGCCGGCGGGCGGCGGGGGCGCCGCCGGCCTCGGCGGCGTCCGCCAGGTCGGCGAGCAGCTCGTACCACGGCGGCGCCTCGACCAGGCCGGCGTCGTGGCCGGCCTGGATGAGCGCGCGCCAGCGGCCGACGAAGGCGCCGGCGTCGGCGCGCCGCAGGGCGCGTTCCAGGGCATCGAGCAGGCCTTCGGCCCAGTCCGCGCGGCCCAGCGGGCCGGCCAGGGCCGGATGGCGGCGCTCGAGGTGCCGCACCCATGGCCGCCGGCCGCGCGGCAGGGCGGCGCTGCGCCGCGGCCGCGGCGGCAGCGGCAGTGTCGGCTGGCAGCCGCAGCTGTGGCGGATCACCAGCCGGGCCGGCAGCACGCGGTCGCCGGGACGGCCGGCCGGGTCGGCCAGGCGCTCGAGCATCAGTTCGGCGGCGGCCTCGGCGATGGCGTCGGTGGGCTGGTGGACGGTGGTGAGGGTGGGGGTGACGCTGAGCGCTTCGCGCACGTCGTCGAAGCCGGTGACCGGCCAGTCGCGGCCGGTGCGTTCCTTGAGGGCGTGCAGGGCGCTGGCCGCCATCGGGTCGTTGGCGGCGATCAGCGCATCGAAGGGCACGTTGCGGGCGAGCAGTTCGGCGACGGCGGCCGCGCCGCTCTCGGCGAGGAAGTCGCCCTGCACCAGCCGGCGCGGATCGTGGGCGAGACCGTAGCGGGCCAGGGCTTCACAGAAACCGGCGAGGCGCTCGCGGGCGTCGTGGCTGCCGGGCGGGCCGCTGACGAAGGCCGGCCGGCGCACGCCGTGCCGTTCGATCATGTGCGCCATGAGCGCGTGCATGGCGCCGCGGTTGTCGATCGAGACGCTGGGCACGCCCGGCAAGGGTGTGCCGATGCTCACCAGCGGCAGGCCGCCGTAGCTGGCGCGCAGGCGCTCGGCCAGATCCTCGGGACGGATGTAGTTGCCGACGCAGCCGGAGACGACGATGAGCCCGTCGAAATTGTCGGCCGTGATCAGGTCGTAGAGCACGTTGCGCCGGCGCACCACCGGGGAGGGCGCGTTGAGCGAACCGCCGACCACCGCCGCCAGGCGCGCCCCGCGGCGCAGCAGGGCCGCGCGCAGGGCGGCCAGCAGCCGCGCCTCGTAGTCGTCGAACAGGCTGTCGAAGAGAACCGCGATGGTGGGACGGGGGATCATGGTGCGGCTTCGGTGGGGCCGACCGGCCGCACCTCGGGCAGGCGCGCCAGGGCGGTGCGGCGGGCCGCCGCGATGAAATCGGCGACGTGCGCAAGGTCGCGGTCGGCCTCGCGCACGGCGGCCCAGACCGTGCTCCAAAGACCCTCGCGGCCGAGCGGACGGGCGGCGATGTGGCCGCTGGCCAGGTGCTCGCGCAAGGTCCAGGCCGGCAGGGCGGCCACGCCGCGGCCGGCGGCGACCAGTTGCAGGATGACCGCGGTGAGCTCGGCGCTGCGCAGGGCCGCCGGCTCGACGCCGGCGGGGTCGAGGAAGCGGCTGAACACGTCGAGGCGGGCGCGGGGCACGGGGTAGGTGATCAGCGTCGCCGCGGCCAGATCGGCCGGCTCGATCCAGTCCTTGTCCGCCAGCGGGTGGCGCGGCGGCAGGGCGAGCAGCACCGCGTGGCGGAACAGCGGCGCGTAGTGCAGCCCCGGCAGCGGCCGGGCTTCGCCGCCGATGACCAGGTCGACCTGGCCGCGCGACAAGGCCGGCAGCGGGTCGAAGGCATGGGCCACGGACAGGTCGAGTTCGACCCGTTCACCCCAGTGCCGGCGGAATTCGTCCATCACCGGCAGCAGCCAGTCGAAGCAACTGTGGCATTCCAGGGTCAGGTGGAGGCTGGCCGGCGGCGCCGGCGGGCCGTCGAGCAGCGCCCGCTCGGCGGCGGCCACCGCCGGCAGGACCTGGTCGGCCAGATCGAGCAGGCGCCGCCCGCTGGCGGTGAAGCGCAGCGGGCGCGAGCGGCGCAGGTAGACGGGACCGCCCAGGCGCGCCTCGAGGGCCTTGATCTGGTGGGAAAGCGCCGACTGGGTCTGGTTCAGGCGGCGGGCGGCGGCCGCCAGGCTGCCGCCGTCGCGTAGGGCGGCGAGGAGGCGCAAGTGGCGCAGTTCCAGGAACACGGCGGATCGAGGGCCGGTCGTCGCTGCGGGCGGCGGGCGCCCATTCGGCCGATGGTAGCGGCGGGTCTCGGGCCGGGTCAACGCCCGGTGTTTCCGGGGTGTCGCGCAAACACGCTATAATCGCGCGCCCGGCGCCGCGCGCCGGATCACGCATTCCCACAGAGCGCCCTCAGCGCGGGGCAGGAGAGGTCGATGGAGGTGTCGCTGGAAACCACCGAGGGCCTGGAGCGGCGGCTGACCGTGCGGCTGCCCGGCCGGGATTTCCACGAGCGTTACGAGGCCCGCTTGGCGTCCCTGGCCAAGACGGTCCGCATCAACGGCTTCCGGCGCGGCAAGGTGCCGCTGAAGGTGGTGCGCCAGCGCTACGGGGCCAGCGCCCGCGACGAGGTGCTGGCGGAGCTGGTCGAGCAAAGCTACCGGCGCATCCTGCAGGAGCGCAAGCTGGTGCCCGCGGCCCCGCCGCGCATCGACGCCAAGGCGCCGGCCGACGCCGAGGCCGAGCTGGAATACACGGCGGTCTTCGAGGTGCTGCCGGAGTTCGAGCTCGCCGATCTGTCGGGGCTCGAAATCAAACGGCCGCAGGTCGAAATCACCGAGGCCGACGTCGACGAGACCATCGAGCGCCTGCGCGCGCAGGCCGGCGAATGGCGGGCCGTGGAGCGCCCGGCCGCCGCCGGCGACCGCGTGCGCATCGATTACCAGGTGAGCGTCGCCGGCGAGCGCCGCAGCGAGGCCGACCGCCAGGACGCCCTGGCCGTGCTCGAGGAAGGCGGCGAATCGAGCGAATTCGTGCGCCAGTTGCTCGGTATCGCGGCCGGCGAACGGCGCCAGGTGACGGTGACCATGCCCGAGGACCACCAGGACGAAGCCCTGCGCGGCAAGGCGGTCACCTTCGAGGTCGAGTGCAAGGCCGTCGAGGAACTCGTCAAGCCGCCGCTGGACGAGGCCTTCGTGCGCCGCTTCGACATCGAGGACGGCAACCTGGAGACGCTGCGGGCGCGCGTGCGCCGGCAGCTCGAACACGAAGCGCGGCGGGCGGTGCGCGAGCGGCTGCGCCGCCAGGTGCTCGACGGGCTGATCGCCCTCAACCCGATCGAGCTGCCCAAGACCATGGTCGCCCAGCGCGCCGAGTGGCTGCGCCGGGTCACCGCCCGCCAGCTCGGCTTGAAGCCGGAGCTGGCCGACCGGCTGCCCCTGGAGCACTTCCAGGAGGCGGCGGCGCGGCAGGTCCACCTGCAGCTTCTCACCGAGAAAGTGCGCGAGGCCTTCGATCTGAAGCTCGACCGCGCCCAGGTGGAGCGCCTGATCGCCGAGGAGGCCGCCGATTACCAGGATCCGGAGGCGATGGTCGAATACTTCCGGAGCAACGAAGGCGAGCTGCGGCGCTTCATCAGCCAGGCACTGGAAGATCAAGTGATCGACGCGGTGCTGGGCCGGGCCGAGGTGATCGACGAACCCACGCCCTTCGCCCAGCTGATGGGCAAGGCCTGAGCGGGGCGCGACGATGAGCGAAGACAAGGCCGCGGAGCGGCAGGGCGAAGCGCCGGCGCGGCGTTTCCTGATCGAGCGGGTGTATCTCAAGGATCTGTCCTTCGAGTCGCCGCGCCCCCTGGAGACGCTGGGGCGGCCCTGGTCCGAGCCGGCGCGGTTGAGCATGCAGGTCGGCGCCGGCCACCAGGCGGCCGGCGACGGCCGCTGGGAGGTGACGCTCACCGTCACCGTGACCGCCGAGCGCGGCGAGGGCGACAAGGCCCAGGTCTTGTACCTGGTCGAGGTCAAGCAGGCGGGGTTGTTCCAACTCGAGGGTTTCGACGAGGACGAGCGCCTGGCGCTGCTCAACGCCCACTGCCCGCAGATTCTCTACCCGTATGCGCGCGAAGTGGTCTCGGCGATGGCCGATCGCGGCGGTTTCCCGCAGCTCTTGCTCGCGCCGGTCGATTTCCAGGCTTTGTACCGCCAGCACCTGGCGCCGCATTTGAAACAGAAGCTCGCCGAAGCGCAGGCCGCCGAAGGCGGCGGCGCGGGGGGCGAGCCGGCGGCCGCGTCCGCGCCGGACGCCGAGCCGTCGTCCTGAACACGCAAGGGGGTCGATGACATGGCGACATTGTTGTTTTACGAAGAACCGGTGGCGCTGGACCGCGAAGCGCACAAGGCGCTGCGGCTCAAGTCCGTGGACGATCTGTCCTTCGCCGCGAAAGTCAACGCCGTGCCGGTGGCGGGGGTGGAGTTTTTCGAGGCCGGCCGCGACTGGCCGGTGCTGTTCACCCCGCGCCCAGAACGAAGAGTACGTGCCGGTCGCGGTGCTTTCCTTGCGCCAGGAAGGCAACGACCTGAAGACGCGCGCCGCCGAAGTGTACCTGCCGGCCTTCATCCGCCGCTATCCGTTCGCGCTCAGCGACGACGGCGTGGTGGTCTTCGACCGCAAGTCGGTGTTCATCGGTGAAGATCCCGAAGGACGGCCGCTGTTCAACGACGACGGCAGCAACAGCAAGCTGCTCGACGACATCCTGCGCTTTTTGTATTTCATGGACGAGCAATACAAGCGCACCCGCGAGTTTTGCCAGGCGCTCGCCGAAGCGGAAATGCTGGTGCCCTTCAACGCCACCGTCCGCCTGGGCCAAGAGCGCAACCTGCGCATGGACAGCCTGTGGATGATCGACCAGAAGAAACTCGACGCGCTCGACGACGGGAAAGTGGTCGAGTTCTACCGCAAGGGCTGGCTCGCCTGGGCGATCGCCCACCTGGCCTCGATCGGCGCCCTGGCGCGCCTGGCGCAGCGCCAGAGCCGAGCCGGAGAGGCGGCGCAAACCGGCGCCGCTTGAGCGGCCCAAACGCCCGGGATGCGCCCGGGCGGCGCGCGGGAGGGGCGAGATGAGCGAGCGACCCAGCGGATCGACGAGCACCGATGCGCCGCTGGTGGACTACCGGCGTTCGACCGCCGAGCAGGTCTTCGAGCGCATCCGGGACGAGATCATCAGCATGAAGCTCGCGCCGGGCGAAAAGATCTCCGAGAACCGCCTGGCGCGCCGGTTCGCCGTCTCCCGCACGCCGATCCGGGCCGCCCTCAACCAACTCGCCGGCCTCGGCTTCGTCGAGGTGCGGCCGCAGCGCGGCACCTTCGTCACCCGCCTGAGCATGCAGTTCATCCTCGAGGCGCGGTTCATCCGCGAGTCGCTCGAGGTCGCCGTGGTCTCCCACCTGGCCGAGCACGGTCTCGGGCTCGCGGTCGAAGACTGCGAGCGGATCCTGGCCGAACAGGCCGAGGCCGCGCGGCGGCGGGATGCGCTGGCCTTCCAGCGCCTGGACGACGCCTTCCACCAGCGCCTGGCCGAAGCGACCGGTTTCGGCCGCATCGGCCGGTTGATCGAAACCGAAAAGGCGCACATGGACCGGGTACGCAACCTCAGCCTCGTAGAGCAGGCCGGGCAGTACGACACCGTTCTCGCCCAGCATCGCGCCATCCTCGACGCCGTGCGCAGTCGTGACCCGCGCCGCGCCGAGGAAGCGATGCGCGTCCACCTGCGCGACGTGTTCAATATCCTCAAGGTCGCGCCCCTCAAGCACCCCGAATATTTCGCCTGACCGCTTGCGGCGGCAAAAAAACCCCGCCCGGTGGGCGGGGTCGAGGGCTTCGCCCGGGCTCGGCCGGGCAGGAGGGGGTCAGAAGCCGCCGCGCAGCCCGATCGTGTACGTGGCGCCCGGATAATAGGCGCTGAACGGGATGCCCTCGTACTCGTGCCAGGCGCCGACCGGCTCGTTGGTGATGTTGTAGCCGTCGAAGGTGAGGCTGAGCTCGTGCCCGTCGCTCTCGAACAGGCGGTAGGCGAGCGAAAAGTCCACCTGTGAGCGGTCCATGCCGATCAAGGGTTTGCCCTGGGTGTAACCGACCACGGCGCCGTCCTGGTGGAAGTAGGTGATCCGCGACTGGAAGGCGCCGCGTTCGTAGTATGCCGTGAGGTTGTAAACCCAATCGGAAATGCCGGTGATGATCGCATCGGGGTCACTGGCCTTCTGGTCGATGTGGGTGACCGACAGGTTGAACCCGAGGCCCGGCGTCACCACGTCCAGCGGCATCACCCAGATCCACTCGCTGCCGGTCAGGGTCGAGGTGCCTTGCACGTTCGTGCGCGTCGTGACCTGAACGGTGCAGTTCTCCGGTCCCCCGCATTCGAGCAGCGCCTGTTCCCGGTCGGCGCCCAGGTTGTCGATGTCCATGCCGTAATTGGGCAGCTCCAGGAAGGGCACGGTGATCGTGTCCTGGCGGGTGAAGCCGGTGATGTCTTTCTGGAACAAGGTGAGGCCGATGTAGCCGAGTTCGCCGTAGTACCACTCACCGCCGATGTCGAAGTTCGTCGACTCGAACGGCGAGAGGTAGGGGTTCCCGGCGCGCACCGAGTCGATGCCCGAGCTGCCCCAGGAGGCGTTCGGATACATTTCGGAGGGGTTGGCGCGGGTCAGGCTCCGCGAAGCGCTGGCGCGCAGCTTGATGTCTTCGTGCAAATCGTAGACGGCGCTGAAGGCCGGCAGCAGGCGCGAATAGTCCGCGCGGGTGGTGCCGCTTTGATGGCTGGACACACGCTGGTCCGTGTCCACCCAGCGCACGCCGGCATCGAGGCGCAATTCGCGGTCGCCGATTTCTCCGGTCAGGTTGCTCTCCAGATACAGTCCGAGCATCTGTTCTTCGATCGTGCCGTTGACCTGGCCGAACTGGTCGCCTGCACCCTCGACAGGAACGAACGCGTCGTAGCGGGTGGCGGCCTTGATGCGCCCCCAGTCGACCTGGGCGATGCCCCGGTAGCCGTCGTAGCCGTCGATGTCGGCGCCCAGGTTGGACACGAGCGACGGGCCGAGGTAGGCGGCGAAGTTCTGGTAGGCGTCGGAGGGAATGACGTGCTCGTCGCGGAATTCGGCGGTGCCGCCGAAGAAGCGGATCTGGTTGACGTTTTCGTCCCAGGCCAGACCGAAGAGCAAGCCGTTGCGCTCCGGATCCTGGCCGTAGGCCGCGTCGACGTGGAAACCGGTGGTTTCGGTCTCGCGGTGGTTGCGCTGGATGCGGAACATGTCACCGAAGCGTTCGTTGTCCTCGATGACGCCGTTCTGGTTCTGGTCGAAGGTCTGTTGCCAACTCCAACCGATGGTCGGATCCGCCGGATCGAAGCTGAAGCGGAAGCTCGGCACGGCACCGGTCAGTTCGTATTCCAGCGTCCCGCCGGGGGACATGTAGAGTACGTACGGCTCGTCGCGGTCGAATTCCGAGCGCGTGCTGCTGGCCGACACGTCCAGGCGCCAGAGTTCGTCGATCTGCCAGCGGACGCTGGGCATCACCGCCGTAAAGCCCAGGTCCTCCCGGTAATCGCGCGTGCCGACCCAGAGGTGAGCGTTGTAGAAGCGGCCGAAAGCGACATAACCCTGGGCATTGACCTGCACGTCCTCGGGGATCATGGCCGCGCCTTGATGCAAATAGTTGCGCCGTCCCCACCACATCGCCTCGGTGCGGACGAAGTCGCGTGAGGCGTCGATCCAAATCAGGTCGAGCGCGGCCTGCAGGTCCTCGGAGGGCGTGTACTCGAGCGACACGAGCGCCGAGAGCCGGTCACGGTCGCCGACCGTCGTCATCGGCCGCCCGAGGTAGGGCACCCGCGCCAAGTCGAGCACGTCGGCGGGCAGGCCGGAGGTCGCGACCGGGTCGATGGGGTCGCCGACGTTGCTGCCCGGGTGGCTGGCCGCCCAGTCGGGGGTCACCTCGGGGCTCCAAAAGAAGTGGTTCAGCCCCTGGCTGCCGGGCACGCAACCGGAGGCGCTGCGATCCGGCGCCGTCCACTGCGCCACGCAGCCGTCGGTGTACAAGGCCACCGCTTCGTAGCCGTCGACACGCGTCCGGTTCTGTGCGCCGGCCAGCGCCAGCAGGGCACCGAAACGCTCGCCGCTGTGGCCGGCGATGAAGCTGTAGCGCGGGCTGACCTCTTCGGAGAGCGCGCCGTACGCGGCTTCCACGCCGTACTGGAAGCGTTTGTCCGCCAGGTCCGACGGACGGAGGGTGCGCATGTCGACGTAACCGGACACGCCCCCCTCCAGCTGCCGGGCGCGGGCGGTCTTGTTCACCGCCAGGCTGGCGAACAGCTCGGTGGGGAACACGTCCAGGTCCACCTCGCGGTTGCGGTTGCCGGCGTCGAGGCTGCCGGTCGACGCCACCGCCATGGCGTTGCCGTTGAGCACGATCTTGGTGAAGCCGGGGCCCAGGCCGCGCACCGAGATCTGCTGGCCCTCGCCGGTCACTTCGCGGTTCAGGCGCACGCCCGGGATGCGGTTGAGCGATTCGGCCAGGTTTTGACTGGGGAGCTTGCCCAGGTCGTCGGCGAAGATCTCGTCCACGAAACCGACGGACGCTCGCTTGGCCTCGGTGGAATTGAGCAAGGCGCCCCGGTAACCGGTGACGGTCACTTCCTCGAGAAGCCCCGGTCCATCGTTCTGGGCCGAAGCGACGTCCAGGGCGGAGAGCACCGTAAGGGCGGCGGTGCCGAACAGGATGGATATGCGCATGAGGGGTACCTCCACTTGGGTTCGAATGGGCCCTTGGCCGCCGGCGGGCGCGGTCGATGAGGAGGGGCCGCCTGCAGTCGCTATTCTGGTATACAAGGGCTCTGGAACTTTAGTTGGGCGAGTGGCGCCGGTCAAGCGGTGGACAAAAGAGCGCCAACCGGGTGCCGACTGGCTGTGCGAGCAGCGGAACTATTTATGAAAAACTTTCAAGCAGATTCTTTATCAATCATCATTTGATTCATGTTCGGCGCGCGTGCACACTTGCCGGCGGCCATTGGACGCGATCACGAGGGAGGCAGCGGCATGGTGACGACGCATGTATTGGGTTATCCGCGCATCGGTGCGCGGCGGGCGCTCAAGTTCGCCCTGGAGGCGTACTGGCGCGGCGAGCTGGACGAGGCGGCCCTGCTCGAACAGGGCCGGCAGGTGTGCGCGGCGCAGTGGGCGGCCCAGGCCGAGGCCGGGCTGGGGCGCATCACGGTCGGCGATTTCGCCTTCTACGACCACGTGCTGGACACCGCGCTGTTGTTCGGCGTGGTGCCGGAACGCTTCGCGGCCGGCAGCGGTTCGGCGCTGGAGCGGGCGTTCCGCATGGCGCGCGGCCGGGCGCGACCGGGCGATCCCTGGGAGACGCAGGCCTGCGAGCTGACCAAGTGGTTCGACACGAATTACCACTATCTCGTCCCGGAACTCGAGGTCGATCAGCGTTTCACGGTCGACGCCGAGCCGTGGCTGACCCGCTGGCGGGCGGCGCAAGGCCTGGGGCGGCCGCTCAAGGGGGTGTTGCTCGGCCCCTTGACCTTCTTGTGGCTCGCCAAGCCGGCCGGCACGCCCTTCGACCGCTTGGCCCTGCTCGAGCCGCTGCTGGAGGCCTACGCCGAGGTGCTGGAGCGCTTCGGCGCGGCCGGGGTGGAATGGCTGCAGATCGACGAGCCGATCCTGGGCCTGGATCTGCCGGACGCCTGGCGCGCCGCCTTCGCCCGCGCCTACGGGCGGCTCGCCGAGGCCCCGGCGCCCCGGTTGCTGCTGGCCAGCTACTTCGGCCGGCTGGCGGAGAACCGCGAGCTGCTGCTGTCGCTGCCGGTCGCCGGCGTGCACGTCGACGCGGTGCGCGGCGGCGACGACCTGGAGCGGGTGGCGGACGGACTGCGCGCCGACCAGGTGCTCTCGGCCGGCGTGATCGAAGGGCGCAACGTCTGGCGCGCCGACCTGTCGGCCTGGCTGGATCGCCTGGCGCCGCTCTACGCACGGCTCGGCGAGCGGCTGTGGCTGGGCAGCAGTTGTTCTTTGTTGCACGTGCCGCTCGATCTCGAGGCGGAAACCCGTCTCGATCCGGCCATCCGCCCGTGGCTGGCGTTCGCCCGGCAGAAGCTCGACGAGCTCGCCGTCCTCGCCCGCGCCCTGACGGACGGCCGCGAGGCGGTGGCCGAGGCGCTGGCGGCGGCCGACGCGGCGCTGGCGGCGCGCCGTGCCTCGCCGCTGACCGTGGACCCGGCGGTGCGCGAGCGCCTGGCCGGGCTGCGCCCGGAGGACGCCCGGCGCGCCCGCCCGTACCCGCAGCGCGCGCCCCTGCAGCGCGCCCGCCTGGGCCTCGGGCCCTTGCCGACCACGACGATCGGGTCTTTCCCGCAGACCGAGGCGATCCGCCGCGCCCGCGCCGAGCACCGCGCCGGCCGCATGGCCGAGGACGCCTACCGGGCGTTCATGCGCGAGCAGATCCGCGACGCGGTCGAGCGCCAGGAGCGGTTGGGTCTGGACGTGCTGGTGCACGGCGAGCCCGAGCGCAACGACATGGTCGAGTACTTCGGCGGCCTGCTCGACGGCATGCTGGTCACCGAGCACGGCTGGGTGCAGAGCTACGGCTCGCGCTGCGTCAAACCGCCGATCGTCTACGGCGACGTGCGCCGCCCCGGTCCGATGACCGTGCGACTGGATCCGCCTACGCGCAGTCGCTGACCGACAAGCCGGTCAAGGGCATGCTCACCGGGCCGGTGACGTTGCAGCAGTGGTCGTTCGTGCGCGACGATCTGCCGCGCGCCGAGGTCGCCCGCCAGCTCGCCCTGTGCCTGCGTGACGAGGTGGCGGATCTCGAGGCCGCCGGCATCGCCGTGATCCAGATCGACGAGCCGGCCCTGCGCGAGGGGCTGCCGCTGCGCGAAGCCGACCGCCCGGCCTATCTGGAGTGGGCGGTGCAGGCCTTCCGCCTGGCGGCCGGCGGCGCCGCGGACGAGACGCAGATCCACACCCACATGTGTTACTCGGAGTTCAACGACATCATCGAGCACATCGCGGCGCTCGACGCGGACGTGATCACCATCGAAACCTCCCGCTCGCGGATGGAGTTGCTCGCGGCCTTCGAGGCCTTCGAGTACCCCAACGAGATCGGCCCCGGCGTCTACGACATCCACTCGCCGCGGGTGCCGACCGTCGAGGAGATGGTCGAGCTGCTGCTGGCCGCCGCCGCGCGCATCCCGCCCCAGCGCCTCTGGGTCAACCCGGACTGCGGCCTGAAGACGCGCAGCTGGGAGGAAGTGGAGCCGGCGCTGGCCAACATGGTCGCCGCGGCGCGCATCGTGCGCGAGAAGCTCGGCCTGGTCCGGCCCGCCGCCGCGCCCGCCTGAGCATGGGGTTCGCCCGGCGCTGGCCGCGCCGGGCGGCTTTGCCGATAATGCCCCGTCCCAGGACAGGACGGGGTTTTTATGGCAAACGCGTCGGCGGCTCTGCGCATCGGCATCGATCTGGGCGGCACGAAGATTTCGGGCATCGTCCTCGACGGCGACGGCCGGGTGCTCGAGCACCGCCGGGTGCCGACTCCGCGCGGGCGCTACGAGGACATCGTCGAGGCGGTGGCGGCCCTGGTCGAGACTCTGGAGCGCGCCGCCGGCGCGCCCTGCCGCGTCGGCGTCGCCACGCCGGGCGCCGCCTCGCCGGCCACCGGCCTGTTGCGCAACGCCAACAGCACCGAACTCAACGGCCGGCCGTTCCAGGCCGATCTCGCGGCGCGGTTGCGCCGGCCGGTGCGCATCGCCAACGACGCCAATTGTTTCGCCCTCTCCGAGGCGGTGGACGGCGCGGCGGCCGGCGCCGAGGTGGTGTTCGGCGTGATCGTCGGCACCGGCACGGGCGGCGGCATCGTCGTCGGCGGGCGCGTGCTCACCGGGGTGAACGCGGTCGCCGGCGAGTGGGGCCACAATCCCTTGCCCTGGCCGCGCGACGACGAGCGCCCCGGTCCGCCGTGCTACTGCGGCCGCCGCGGTTGCATCGAAACGTTCCTGTCCGGACCGGGGTTGGCCGCCGCCTATGCCGCCGCCGGCGGCGAGCGAGTGGACGCGGCGACCGTGGCCGCCCGCGCCGAGGCCGGCGAGGCGCGCGCCGCCGCGGTGCTGGCGGGCTACGTCGAGCGCATGGCGCGGGCGCTGGCCCACGTCATCAATCTGCTCGACCCGGACGTGATCGTGCTGGGCGGCGGGTTGTCGAAGATCGCGGCGCTGTACCGGGATGTGCCGGCGCGCTGGGGCGACTGGGTGTTTTCGGACGTGGTCGCCACCCGCCTGGTGCCGCCCCGGCACGGCGACGATTCGGGCGTTCGCGGGGCCGCCTGGTTGTGGCCCGCCAACGGTGGCCGCTCAGCGTGACCGCGCCAGTTCGGCGTGGCGGAAGCAGTCCAGGGTGTGGTCGTTGACCAGGCCCATGGCCTGCAGGTAGGCGTAGCACACGACCGGGCCGACGAAGCGGAAGCCGAGTCGTTTGAGGTCGCGGCTGAGCCGCTCGGCGAGCGGGGTGGTGGCGGGCACCTCGTCGGCGCGGCGGTGGCGGTTCACCTGCGGCCGGCCGTCCACGTAGGCCCAGAGGAAATCGGCGAAACGGCCGTATCGGGCCTGCACTTCGAGGAAACACCGGGCGTTGTGCACGGCCGCCTCGATCTTGGCGCGGTTGCGGACGATGCCGGGGTCGGCGAGCAGCCGCTCGATCCGCGCCGCATCGAAACGCGCCACGCGCGCGGGGTCGAAGCCGGCGAAGGCGCGCCGGTAGGCCGCCCGCTTGTGCAGGATGGTCCGCCAGCTCAAGCCGGCCTGGGCGCTTTCCAGCACCAGGAACTCGAACAGCTTGCCGTCGTCCCGGCAGGGCACGCCCCATTCGCGGTCGTGGTATTCGCGCTCGGCGGCCGAGCCGCGTTCGGCCCAGGCGCAGCGGCGCGGTGTTCCGGCGTTCATGGGCCCAGCCTAGCGCAACAACACCGCGGTGGCGATGCCGAGCAGGGCGAAGAAGCCGACCACGTCGGTGACGGTGGTCAGCACCACGCCCCCGGCCAGCGCCGGGTCGATGTCGAGGCGGCGCAGCACGACCGGCACGAGCACGCCGGCCAGGGCGGCCACCAGCAGGTTGACGAGCATGGCCGCGGCGACCACCTGGCCGATGCGCGCATCGTCGGACCACAGCGCGGCGCCGGCGCCGACCAGCGCCGCCCAGGCCAGGCCGTTGAGCAGGCCGATGAGCAGTTCCTTGCGCAGCACGGCCCGCAGGCTGTGGCGGCCGAGCCGGCCGGTGGCCTCGGCGCGGATCACCAGGGTGAGGGTCTGGCTGCCGGCGATGCCGCCCATGCTGGCGATGATCGGCATCAGGGCGGCGAGGGCGACCACCTGGGCGATGGTCGCCTCGAACAGCGTCACCACGGCGGCCGCGGCCACGGCGGTGAGCAGATTGATGCCCAGCCAGACCCAACGCCGCCGGGCGCTGGGCAGGATCGGGCCGAGCAGGTCTTCGTCCTCGTCCAGACCGGCGCGGGCCAGGGCGTCGTGCTCCGATTCGGCGACGATCACGTCCACCACGTCGTCGACGGTGACGCGGCCGAGCAGACGGCCGGCGGCGTCGACCACCGGGGCCGAAAGCAGGTCGTAGTCGCGGAAGCGGCGCGCCACCTCGTGCTCCGGCAGGTCCACCGGCAGCGGCTCGAGGCGCTCCATGAGGCGCTCGACCGGCGTGTCCGGCCCGTGGGTGAGCAGGGCTTCGAGGGGCAGGGCGCCGAGATAGCGGCCGCGTGCGTCGACGACGTACAGGCGATCGGTGTTCTCGGGCAATCGCCCGCGCGCGCGCAGCCGTTTCTGGACCTGGCCCACGGTCGCGTGGGCCGGGACCGCGACCACGTCCGGGTCCATCAGGCCGCCGGCCTGGTCCTCGGGGCGGTCGAGCACGCTGCGCAGGGCGCGCCGGCGGCGCGGGCTGAGCCGGCGCAGCACGGCCTCGCGCAGTCGCGGCAGCAGCGATTGGACGAGGTCGGCCGCGTCGTCCGTCTCCAGGCGTTCGGCGGCGTCGGCGAGCGCGTCGCTGTCCATGTCGCGCAGCAGGCTCTCGCGCGCGTCCTCGCCGAGCTCGACCAGCACCGCGCCGCGTCGGTCCTCGTCGATCAGCGACCAGGCGAGCCGGCGCAGGCCCGGCGGCAGCCGTTCGAGCAGGTCGGCGACTTCGGCCGGATGGCGGCCGGCGAGCCGGGCGCGCGCCTCGCCGAGCCGCTCCTCTTCGAGCAGGGTGTAGAGTTCGTCTTCGAAGGCGACGATTTCGTCGCGCGCGGCGTCCGTCATCGGGGGCTCCTTGCTGCGGCCGGCGAGAGACAAAGGACCGGCCATATGGGGGCGGCGCCGCGCCCGGACAAGGCGCGGCTGGATCGGCTCAGGGGGGCTTATTCGCTTTCGCCGAAGCGGTCGGCGACCAGCGCGGCGATCGCCTCGGCGGCCTCGGCCGCGTCCTCGCCCTCGGCGCGCAGCACGACCGTGGTGCCGCGGCTGGCGGCGAGCATCATCACGCCCATGATGCTCTTGGCGTTGACCACGCGCCCCTCGCGTTCGAGCTCGATGCGGGCGCCGTAGCGGGAGGCGGTGGCGACGAGCTTGGCGGCGGCGCGGGCGTGCAGCCCGAGCTTGTTGACGATTTCGAGACGACGTTCGATCACGGGCGCTCCGGGGCGGGCAGGTCGACGATGGTGTCGGCGGCGCTGGCCGCCTTGGCGGCCAGCGCGTCCAGGGACAGGTCGGGGTAGTTGAGCACGCGCAGCAGCATGGGCAGGCTCAGCCCGCTGACGATGCGGTGCGGTCCCCCGCGCGCGGCCTCCACCGCCAGGTTGCTGGGCGTGGCGCCGAACAGGTCGGTGAGCAGCAGCACGCCCTCGCCTTGGTCGAGGGCCGCGAGGCGTTCGCGGATCTGCTCCAGCAGCCGCTCCGGCGGGGCGTCGGGGCCGATCTCGACCACCGCGACCTCGAGCGGCAGGGTTTTGAGGATGTGCCGCGCGGCCGCCAGCACGTCCCGGCCGATGTGCGGATGGGTGACGATGAGGACGCCGACGCTCATGACACGACCTGGGCCAGTTCGCGATGGTGCAGGCGCAGGCGCAGGCCGCGCCCGCGCAGCCGCGCGGCGAGCCGTTCGCACAGCCACACCGAGCGGTGGCGGCCGCCGCTGCAGCCGATCGAGACGGTGAGGAAGCGCCGGCCGTCGGCCTGGTAGGCAGGCAGCCAGCGTTCCAGGAAACCGTCGAGTTCTTCGAGCAGGGCGACCGCGCCGGGGTCGGCGTCGAGGTAGGCCTGGATCGGCGCGTCCCGCCCGTCCAGGTCGCGCAGTTCCGGCACCCAGTAGGGGTTGGGCAGGGCGCGGGCGTCGAAGATCAGGTCGCTGTCGGTGGGCAGGCCGTGCTTGAAGCCGAAGGATTGCAGGATGAGCGTCAGTTCGGTGGCGTCGGGGTGGACGCGGGCGAGCAGCTCGCGGCGCAGTTGGTGGAGGTTGTAGGGGGTGGTGTCGAGCACCAGGTCGGCGCGCTCGCGCAAGGGGGCGAGCAGCCGCCGCTCGGTTTCGATGGCCTCGGTCAGCGGCAGGCCGCGGCGGGCCAGCGGGTGGCGCCGGCGGGTTTCGCCGAAGCGCTTGATCAACACGTCGGTGCTCGCCTCGAGGAACACCCGCAGGACGCTCACGCGGTCGTCGCGCAGGGCGGCCATGTGGCGCTCGAGGGCTTCGGGGTCGAGCATGTGGCTGCGCACGTCGATGCCGGCGGCGCTGTTGGGGTACAGGCCGGTGGCGTCGCGCGCCAGTTCCGCGACCAGCGCCGGCAGCAGGGCCGGCGGCAGATTGTCGACGCAGTAGTAGTCGGCGTCTTCCAGCGCGTGCAGGGCGACGCTCTTGCCGGAGCCGGACAGACCGCTGAGGAGGACCAGTTTCATCGCGCCGCGGGCCGGGGAGGACGGCGCGCGATTATACCGCGTCGAACGGATGACCCGAATCCAGCGCCCGGCGCTGGCGCTCGACGAGTTCCCGGCCGGCGTCGCGGCCCCGGGCCCAGAGCAGGTATTTGAGCACCGCCGCCTCGACCATCACCGCCAGGTTGCGGCCGGGGGCGACGGGCAGGGTGATCTGGGCGATCGGCACGCCGAGCACCTCGCGGCGCTTGGCGTCGCCGTGCAGGCGGTCGATTTCCCCGCCGTATTTCTCGGTCGGCACGAGGTCGATGATCAGCCGCAGGTACTTGCTCTTTTTGATCGCGCCGTCCCCGTACATCTCGCGGATGTTGAGCACCCCGAGGCCCCGCACCTCGAGCAGGTCCTGGAGCATCGGCGGGGCATGGCCGGAGACGATGTCGGGGGTGATGCGGGCGAACTCGGGCGCGTCGTCGCAGACCAGGCGGTGGCCGCGGGTGATCAGCTCCAGGGCGAGCTCGCTCTTGCCGATGCTGGCGTCCCCGGTGATCAGCACGCCGAGGCTGGTGACCTCCATGAACACCCCGTGCAGGGTGGTCTTCTCGGCGAGCATGTGGGTGAGGACGTAACGCAGCTCGGTGACCAATTCGTTGCTGCGCCCGCCGCCGGCGAGCAGGGCGACCCGGTGGCGGTCGGCGAGGCGCTTGAGGTCGTCGGCGATCGGCTGGTCTTCGCAGACGATGACCGCGAAGCTCACCGAGTCGAACAGGCGCTGGAGCAGGGCGGCCCGTTCCGCCGCCGGCAGGCCGTCCAGGTACTCGCGCTCGATGCGGCCGAGCACCTGGATGCGGTTGTGGTGGATGACGTTGAGGTGGCCGACGACCTTGGGGTGCGAGCCCCAACTGAAGTCTTCCTCGATGGGCCGCTCGGCGGCGTCGCGGCCGGCGACCCAGGTGAAGCCGAAGCGCTCGATCAGCGGCTCGAGCAGCTTGCCGACGGTCAGGCGCCCGTGCGTGTCCACGGCGTTCAGGCGCGGCGTTGCTGCCGCGGTTGCCAGCCGCTGATCAGGGCGTAGAGGGCCTCGGCGCTGGGCGCCTGGCGCAGGCGCTGGCAGAAGGCCGGATCGCTGAACATCTCGGCGGCCTGGGCGAGCAGCTCCAGGTGCACCTCGGCGCAGTCTTCCGGCACCACCAGGGCCAGCAACAGGTCCACCGGGCGGCGGTCGGCGGCCTCGAAATCGACCCCGTCTTCGAGGGTCATGAGGGCGGCCACGGCGTCGGTGACACCGGGCAGGCGGCAGTGCGGGATGGCCACGCCCTGCCCCAGCCCGGTGCTGCCGAGCCGTTCGCGCTCGAGCAGTTTCTCGAAGATGGCGTTCTCGTCCAGCCCCGACTCGGCCTGGCTCAGGTAGTGGCTGAGCCGTTCCAGAGCGCGCTTCTTGCTCGTGACGGCCTCGCGCCAGGCGACGGTCTGCGGCTGGATGCGGTCGCGCAGGGACATGGTCTCAGCCCAGGTCCGCTTTTTCTTTGCGGTGATGGTCGGTGAGCTTTTCCTTGTGGCGCACGATCTGGCGGTCGAGCTTGTCGACCAGCGTGTCGATCGCCGCGTACATGTCCTCGTGCTCGGCGGTGGCGTGCAGCCCGCCGTTGCCGCCCGGGACGTGGAGGGTGGCCTCGGCGATGTGGCGCTTCTTGTCCACCTGGAGGATCACATGGCTCTTGGTCACGTGATCGAAATGGCGCGACAGTCGGGCCATTTTCTCGTAGACGTAGTCGCGCAGGGCGTCGGTCAGTTCGACGTGGTTCCCGGTGAGGTCGATGTGCATGTTGCGATCCTCCGTTGCTGGGGATGGGGGCCGCGGCCGTCCTCAGGCCAGCCGGCGGCGTTCGTTGGAGGCCGGGATGCCCAGGCTTTCCCGGTACTTGGCGACGGTCCGTCGCGCCACCTTGATGCCTTGTTCGGCGAGGACGTCGGCGATCTGGCTGTCGCTGAGCGGCCGCGCCGGGTCTTCGGCGCCGATCAGCTTGCGGATCATCGCCCGGATGGCGGTCGCCGAACACTCCCCGCCGTCGGCGGTGCTCACGTGGCTGGAGAAGAAGTATTTGAATTCGAAGATGCCGCGGGGGGTGTGCATGTATTTCTGCGTGGTCACCCGCGAGATGGTCGATTCGTGCATGCCGAGCGCTTCGGCCACGTCCCGCAGCACCAAGGGCTTCATCGCCTCTTCCCCGTATTCCAAGAACGCCTGCTGGCGCTCGACGATCACCTTCGCCACCCTGAGTATAGTCTCGTTGCGGCTGTGCAGGCTCTTGATGAACCAGCGCGCCTCCTGGAGCTGGTTGCGCAGGTAGTGGTTGTCGGCGCTGCGGTCGTTGCGCCGGATCAGCCCCGCGTAATAGCTGTTGATCCGCAGCCGCGGGGCGAGTTCCGGGTTGAGCTCGACGTGCCAGACCCCGTGGCGCTTGCTCACGAACACGTCCGGGACGATGTACTCGGTCCGGCTCGAGCCGATCAGCGTGCCCGGGCGCGGGTGCAGGCTGCGGATCAGGCGCTCGGCCTCGGCCAGGGCGGCCTCGTCCACGCCCAGCACGCGCTTGAGCCGGGGATAATCGTGGGCGGCGAGCAGCGCCAGGTGCCGCTCGACGATCTCCAGGGCCAGGGCCCGGCCCGGGGTCTGCGGCGGGCAGGTTTCCAGCAACTGGACGCGCAGGCACTCGCCAAGATCCCGCGCCGCCACCCCCGCGGGGTCGAGGCGTTGCAGGCGGTGCAGCACCGCTTCCATTTCGTCGAGCTCGACGTCCTCGGGCAAGGCGCCCGATTCGGTCAGGCTGGCGCGCAGCTCGGCCAGATCCTCGCGCAGGTAACCGTCGTCGGCCAGGGCGTCGATCAGCGCTTCGGCGATCTGCCGGTCGCGGTCGGACAGGGTCGTCAGGTTCAGTTGCCAGCGCAGGTGGTCCTTGAGCGAGGTTTCGTTGAAGTCCTGGCGCTCGTAGATCTCCTTGTCCGGCAGTTCCTCGCCGCCGCCGGCCCCGCCCGGCAGGCTCCAGTCGTTTTCCCAGCCGGCGTCGGCGGTGTCGATGACGGCCTCCCCCCCCGCCTCGGCGCCGTCGCCGTCGGGCCCGGCGGCAGGGTCCCCGGCCGCCGCCTCGGCCGCGCCCGCTTCGCCGTCGTCGGCGGCACCGGCCTCGTCCCCGCCTTCGTCCACCTCGAGCAGCGGGTTGGATTCCAGGACCGTCTGGATCTCGTTCTGCAGCTCGATGGACGCGAGTTGCAGCAGGCGGATGGCCTGCTGCAGCTGGGGCGTCATGGTCAGCTGCTGGCCGAGCTTGAGTTGCAGGGACTGTTTCATGTCCGTGAATTGTAGCCCTTGGTGCAAGGCGACAAAACCGATCCGTCGGGGAGGATCGTGGGGGCGGGAGGGTGCGCCGCCAAGGGGTTCACAGCCGGAACTGGTCGCCGAGGTAGGCGCGGCGCACCCGCTCGTCGGCGAGCAGGGCGGCCGGTTCGCCTTCGGCGAGCACCCGCCCGCTTTCGAGGATGTAGGCGCGCCGGCAGACCTGCAGGGTCTCGCGCACGTTGTGGTCGGTGATCAGCACGCCGATGCCGCGGGCGGCCAGGTCGGCGATGAGCTGCTGGATTTCGCCGACGGAAATCGGATCGACGCCGGCGAACGGTTCGTCCAGCAGCAGGATCCGCGGCCGGCCGGCGAGGGCGCGGGCGATCTCCACCCGCCGCCGTTCGCCGCCCGACAGGGCGATGCCCGGTTGGTCGCGCAGGTGGCCGATGTGCAGCTCCTCGAGCAGCGCCTCGAGCCGCTCGCGCCGGGAACGGCGGTCGAGGTCGGCCTGCAGTTCGAGCACGGCGAGAATGTTGTCGGCCACCGACAGCTTGCGGAACACCGACGGCTCCTGGGGCAGATAGCCGATGCCGCGCCGCGCCCGCAAGTGCATGGGCAGGCGGGTGAGGTCGGCGCCGTCGAGCCGGATGCGGCCGGCGTCGGCGGGCACGAGGCCCACGATCATGTAGAACGTGGTGGTCTTGCCGGCCCCGTTCGGGCCGAGCAGGCCGACGATCTCGCCGCCCTCGACGTGCAGGTCGACGCCGTCCACGACCCGCCGCTTGCGGTAGGCCTTGGCCAGGCCCTCGGCGACCAGGCGGCTCACGGCTCGGCCCCCGCCGGCAGCAGGCGCATGCGCACGCCGCGCTCGCCGCCGGCCTCGAAGCGGCCGGCGTCGAGCTCATAGTCGATGCGGTCGCTGGCGAGCTCGCCGCTGCCGTTGTCCAGCCAGGCGTCGCCTTCCAGGCGCAGGCGGCCGGCGGCCGGTTCGTAGCGCAGGTGTTGGGCGCGGCCGCGCACGCGGCGCCCGTCGGGCCGGCGGTGCTCGAAGCGGGCCGGGGCGCCCGGGCGGCCCTCGATGCTCAGGCTCTGCAAGCCGCTTGCGTCGCGATGCACGGTGAGCGTGTCGGCCTGCACCGCCAGGCCGTCCTGGGTGAGCGACACATTGCCCTGGTAGATCAACACGGCGCCGCCGTGTTCGACGGTCAGCCGGTCGGCGCGGATCTCGATGGGCGCGGCGCCGGGGTCGCCGGCCGCAGCCGGCCCGGCGGTTCCGAGCGCCGCCGCCAGCAGCACCGGCGCCCAGCGGCGGCGTTCAGCGCGCCGCATGCCGTCCCCACACCGCGCTCAGCGTCAGCCGGCCGGCGTCCGGCCAGGCGTCCAGATCCCGGCCGTGCGTCCACCAGTCCGGGCCTTCCAGCCGCACCGCGCCGGGCGCGGACAGCCGGCGCAGGCCCTCGGCCTCGTGCAGCATCAGGGTGTCGGCGGCGAGCCGCCACTCGGTCCGCTCGCGGCGCGTCGCCTGGACGCGCACCCCGCCCTGGAAGGTCAGCTCGCGGGCCGTGTCGTTCGGTGACCAGGCGCGCTCGGCCTGGATGCGCCAGGCCCGTTCCAGGCCGGCGTCCCGTTCCAGAAGCCGCGGCCACTCGATGTCCAGGCGCCCGTCGGCGGCGCGCCGCTCGAGGGCCGCGCCGTCCAGCACCCAGCGCGGCCGGCCGGCGGCGTCGTAACGCCGCCACTGGAAGCGTTCGGCGAAGGCGCTCTGCTCGGGGGGCACCGGTGCGGCCACGGGCGGCGGTGCGGTGTGCCGGCGCAGCAGGCCGGTGAGCAGCACGGCCGCCCCGAGAGCGGCCCAGAGCAGGACGGTGGTCAGGCGGCGGGCGGCGGGGCTCATGCCGGGCGCGCGTCCAGGTAGAGCGCCGCGTTGTAGCCGGCGTAGGCGGCGAGATAGAGCGCGCCCTGCAGCCGGCCGATGCGGCCGGCGCGGCCGTCCAGGGCGTAGGCGCCGGCGAACAAGGCGAGGGTGAGCAGGACCATCACCGGCAGATCGCGGGTCAGCACTTCGGCCTCGACCGGACCGGGGGCGAGCAGGGCGGGCACGGCGAGCACCGCCAGCAGGTTGAAGACGTTCGAGCCGATGATGTTGCCCAACGCCAGCTCGTGATGGCGGGCGAGGGCGGCGGCGAGCGAGGCCGCCAGCTCCGGCAGGCTGGTGCCGACGGCGACCAGGGTCAGGCCGATGACCAGTTCCGAGACGCCGTAAAGGCGGGCGGTGCCCACCGCGCCCCAGACCAGCAGTCGCGAGCCGACGACCAGCAAGGCGATGCCGACGAACAGCCAGAACAGCGCAGCCGCGGTGCCCAGGCGTTTTTCGATCTCCACGTCCAGCTCGTCCTTGACGGAGTCGGGGCCCTTGCCGGCGGCGCTGCGGCCGATCCAGCCGAGCACCAGCGCCAGGCCGGCGGCGAGCAACAGGCCGTCGAGGCGCGCCAGCGTCCCGTCCCAGAACAGGATCAGGGTGGCGCCGGTGACGATCAGCAGCATCGGCAGCTCGCGGTTGACGATGCCCGGCTTGACGTGCACCGGCGCGACCAGGGCGGTGGCGCCGAGGATCAGGGCGATGTTGGCGATGTTCGAACCGATCGCGTTGCCCACCGCCAGGGCGGCGGCGCCGTCCAGGCTGGCCACGGCGCCGACCAGCAGTTCCGGCGCGGAGGTGCCGATGCCGACCACCGTCAGGCCGATCACCAGGGGGCTGACGCCGAGGTTAAGGGCGCTGTTGGCCGCGCCGACGACGAAGCGCTCCGCGCCCCAGACCAAGGCGCCGAAGCCGGCGACCATGGCCAGGCCGAACCACGCCAGCGGCGGCAGCACGTCGGGCAAAGACACGGTCATTCGTCGGAGAAGATGTCGATCGCCTCGTCCTCGGCGCTCGGCGGCGGTGCGCCGTCGTGGACCTGGGCGCGGCGGCGCTGCAGATAGGCCTCGCGGGTGAACACGTAGGGATCCAGCGCCGCTTCGTCGAGCAATTCGCCGGCTTCGAGCAGGCGGGCGCGGGTCTGCACCGCATCCAGCGCGCGTAGGCCCCAGCGCAGCTCGTCGTCCTCGATCGTGCGCACCAGGTCGACGCCCCGATCGGCGATGCGCCCGCCGCCGTCGCGCAGGGTGCTCGGGCCCAGCAACGGCAGCACCAGATAAGGACCCGGTCCGATTCCCCAGCGGCCCAGCGTCTGGCCGAAGTCTTCGTCGTGCCGCTCCAGGCCGAGCGGCGTGGCGACGTCGAACAGCCCCCCCAGGCCGAGGGTGCCGTTGACCAGGAAGCGCCCGAGGCTGCCGAGCGACGCGCCGGGCTTGCCCTGCAGCAGGTTGTTTAGCGTGTTGCGCAGCTCGCCCAGGTTGGCGAACACGTTGGCAATGCCGGTCTCGACGGCGTCGGGCGTGACGCGGCGGTAGCCGCGGGCGACCGGTTCGAGCACGTGCCGGTCCAGCGATTCGTTGAAAGCGAACACGCTGCGGTTGAAGCGCTCCCAGGGGTCGTGCTCCGGCGGCGGTCCGGACAGGCTGGCGCAGCCGGCGGCGCACGACAACAACAGGGTCGCCAGGGCGCGGGACGGGCGGGGAAGGCGGAAAGGCTCGGGCATCGCGGCGTTCCGTGGACACGCTTGGCGCAGCGCGCATCATACACGCTGCGCCCATCCGGCCAAACCCGTCCTTGACGACGCGGTGGCCAGTCCCCACACTTGGTGCCGCCTTCCCCCTCCCGGCCGAGGCCCGATGGTGTCCAGCGACGGCGATGCCTTGGTGGTCGTCCGCGACCTGCATTTCTCGCGCGGCAGCAAGCCGATCTTCCGCGGCATCGACCTGACCGTGCGCCGCGGCAGCGTGACCGCGATCATGGGGCCGTCCGGCACCGGCAAGACCACGTTGCTGAAACTGATCGGCGCCCAGCTCCGGCCCGACGCCGGGCGCATCGAGGTCGACGGCCGGGACGTGCACCGGCTCGGCCGCGCGGAGCTGTACGCCTTGCGCCGGCGCATCGGCATGTTGTTCCAGAGCGGGGCGCTGCTCACCGACCTGAGCGTCTACGACAACGTCGCTTATCCGTTGCGCGAACACACCCGGTTGCCCGAGACCCTGATCCGCCACATCGTGCTGACCAAGCTGCACGCGGTCGGCCTGCGCGGCGCGCGGGACTTGATGCCCGCCGAGCTGTCCGGCGGCATGGCCCGGCGTGTCGCCCTGGCGCGCGCCCTGGCGCTGGACCCGATGATGATCATGTACGACGAACCGTTCACCGGCCAGGACCCGATCTCGATGGGCGTGCTCGTGCAGCTGATCAAGACCTTCAACCGGGCCTTGGGCATCACCAGCATCATCGTCTCGCACGACGTACCCGAGACCGCCTCCATCGCCGATGAGATCTATTTGATCGCCGACGGCCGCGTGGTCGCCCACGGCAGCCCGGAGGCGCTCGGGCGCAGCGCCGATCCCTGGGTGCGCCAGTTCCTCGACGCCCGCCCCGACGGCCCGGTGCGTTTCCACCATCCGGCGCCGGACTACGCCGAGGACCTGTTCGGCGCCGCGGAGCGCGCGGCATGAACGCCCTGGCCCGCCTCGGCCGTGCGGTTCTGGACGCGCTGGCGCGCCTGGGCCGCGCGACGCGCTTCCTCGCCGACACCGTCCTCGCCCTGCCGGCGTTGGCGCGCAAGCCCGGGTTGCTGGTGCGGCAGCTCTACGCGGTCGGCGTTCTCACGGTGCTCATCGTGCTCATCTCGGGGCTGTTCGTCGGCATGGTGCTGGGTTTGCAGGGCTACAACATCCTGGTGCGCTTCAATTCCGAGTCGTCGCTGGGCGTGATGGTCGGCCTGTCGCTGGTGCGCGAGCTCGGCCCGGTGGTCACCGCGCTCTTGTTCGCCGGCCGCGCCGGCTCGGCCCTGACCGCGGAGATCGGCCTGATGAAGGCCACCGAGCAGCTCTCGGCGCTGGAAATGATGGCCGTCGATCCGTACCGGGAAGTCATGACGCCGCGGTTGCTGGCCGGTTTCCTGGCCATGCCGCTGCTGGCCGCCTTGTTCAGCGCGGTGGGCGTGCTCGGCGGTCACCTGGTCGGGGTCGAGCTGCTCGGCGTCGACGCCGGCGCCTACTGGGCGCAGATGCGCAACGCCGTGGACTTCTACGACGATCTGCTCAGCGGGGTGGTCAAATCCCTGGTGTTCGGCTTCGTCGCCACCTGGATCGCCGTGTTCGAGGGGTACGATGCCGTGCCCACCGCCGAGGGCGTCGGCCGGGCGACCACGCGCAGCGTGGTGAACGCCTCGCTGGCGGTCCTCGGCCTGAATTTCGTGCTCACCGCCATCATGCTGAACGGAGAATGACCATGTCCACCCGAGCTGTGGAAACGGCCGTCGGCGCCTTCGTCGCCGCGGGGCTGGCGGCCCTGTTCCTGCTGGCCCTCAAGGTCAGCAACCTGGCCGAGATCGGCGGCGGCGACGGCTACCGCGTGGAAGGCTGGTTCGAAAACATCGGCGGCCTGCAGGTGCGCGCCCCGGTCAAGGCCTCGGGCGTGCGCGTCGGCCGCGTCGCCGCCATCGAGTACGACGACAGCCATTACCAGGCCCGGGTGGTGCTGGAGATCGATCGGCGCTACCGCTTCCCCGTCGACACCGCGGCGAGCATCCTCACCGCCGGCCTGCTCGGCGAGCAGTACGTCGGCCTCGAGCCCGGCGCCGAGGAGACCTACCTCGAGGACGGCGACCGCCTCGCCATCACCGAGTCGGCGATGGTGCTCGAACGTCTGATCAGCCAGTTCCTGTACAGCAAGGCGGCCGGCGACTGAGCCGCCGCGAGGAGGTGCACGATGAAACGCGTTGCCGTCGTTCTGGTCGCGGCGCTCGCCGTCCAGCCGGTCGTCCGGGCCGCCGCCCCTGCGGCGCCGGCCGCCGATCCCCCGCCGACCGACCCCCAGGCGCTGGTGCAATCGGTCACCGAACGGGTGCTCGCGACCCTGCGCAGCGGCGCGGTCGCCGGCGACGAGGCCGCCCTGCGCGAAAAGGTGCGCGAGCTGATCCTGCCCCATCTGGACTTCGTCGCCATGTCCAAGCTGGTGCTCGGCAAGCACTGGCGGCGCGCCACGGCCGAGCAGCGCGAGGCCTTCGTCGCCGCCTTCCGCCGCCTGCTGGTCGACACCTATGAGAGCGCCTTGACCAAGTATCGCGACGAGGAAGTCGTTTTCCTGCCGTTCCGCCCCGGCCGCGACCCCGAACGGCTCGCCGAGGTGCGCTGCGAGATCCGCCGCGCCGGCGGCCCGCCGATCCCGATCGTCTACAGCCTGCGGTTCAAGCCGGAGGACGGCTGGAAGGTCTACGACATCGCCATCGAGGGCGTGAGCCTGGTCACCAATTACCGCAGCAGCTTCTCCCAGGAAATCGACCGCAACGGGCTGGACGCGCTGATCGCGCGCCTGGAAGCGCGCGGCGACGGCGAGGCGGTCGGGGAAGGCGGGGCCTCGTGAGCGAGGGCGCCCGCATCGAGCCCCTCGGCGAGGGGCGGCTGCGCGTGCACGGCCGGCTCGACGCCGAGCAGGCCGGCGCCCTGCTCGACGCCCTGCCGTGGCCGGCCGCGGCCGGCCCGCTGGAGGTGGACCTGTCGGCGGTCGAGGCCGCCGACAGCGCCGGCCTCGCCCTGCTGCTCGAATGGCTGGGCCGCGCCCGGCGCCGCGGCGTGGCCCTGCGCTACCGCGCCCTGCCGCCCGGGATCGAGGCCCTGGCCCGCGCCTGCCAGGTGCTGGAGCTGCTGCCGCGCGCCGACTGATCCCGCCGCGGCCTATGCCGGCGCGCGTCCAGGCGCTACAATCGCGGGCTTTCCCGGCCCGAGCTCCATGGACAAGCTGATCATCCAAGGCGGCGTGCCGCTCGAAGGCGAGATCCGCATTTCCGGCGCCAAGAACGCCGTGCTGCCGATCCTGGCCGCGTCCCTGCTCGCCGACGGGCCGGTGGTCGTGTCCAACGTCCCGCACCTGAACGACGTCACCACCACCATGGAGCTGCTCGGCCGCATGGGGGTGGACTTGGTGGTGGACAAACGCATGACCATCCAGGTCGATCCGCGCTCGATCCGCGCCTTCGTCGCCCCTTACGAGCTGGTCAAGACCATGCGCGCCTCGATCCTGGTGCTCGGCCCGCTGCTCGCCCGCCACGGTCGGGCCGAGGTGTCCCTGCCCGGCGGTTGCGCCATCGGCAGCCGGCCGGTCGACCAGCACATCAAGGGGCTGCGCGCCATGGGGGCCGAGATCGAGGTCGAGGGCGGCTACATCCGCGCCCGCGCCGACCGCCTGCGCGGCGCCCGCTTGGTCATGGACGTGGTCACCGTCACCGGCACCGAAAACCTGCTGATGGCCGCGGTCCTGGCCGAAGGCCGCACCGTGATCGAGAACGCCGCCCGCGAGCCGGAGGTCGCCGACCTGGCGCAGTTCCTCAACCGCATGGGCGCGCGCATCCAGGGCATCGGCACCGACACCCTGGTGATCGACGGCGTCGACCGGCTGGAGGGTACGCGCTACAGCGTCCTGCCGGACCGCATCGAGACCGGCACCTACCTGGTCGCCGGCGCCATCACCGGCGGCCACGTGCGCCTGAAGAACACCCGGCCGGACCTGCTCGACGCCGTGTTGCAGAAGCTCGAGGGCGCCGGCGCCCGCATCGAAACCGGCCCGGACTGGATCGAGCTCGACATGGGCGGTCGGCGGCCGCGGGCGGTGGACGTCAAGACCGCCCCCTATCCGGCCTTCCCGACGGACATGCAGGCCCAGTTCACCGCCCTGAACGCCGTCGCCGAGGGCGTCGCTTCGATCACCGAAACCGTGTTCGAGAACCGTTTCATGCACGTCCCGGAGTTGCAGCGTATGGGCGCCGACATCCGCGTCGAGGGCAACACCGCCATCACCCGCGGCGTGCCGCGCCTGAGCGGCGCGACGGTGATGGCCACCGACCTGCGCGCCTCGGCCAGCCTGATCCTGGCCGGGCTGGTCGCCGAGGGCGAGACCACCGTCGAGCGCATCTACCACATCGACCGCGGCTACGAGGCGATCGAGGAAAAGCTCCGCCACCTCGGCGCGCGCATCCGCCGCGTGCCGGCCTGAGGGCGCCGCCGATGGACGGATTGACCTTGGCCCTGTCCAAAGGGCGGATTCTCGAGGAGACGCTGCCGTTGCTCGCCGCGGCCGGCATCCGGCCGCTGGAGGATCCGTCCGCCAGCCGCAAGCTGATCCTCGACACCGACACGCCGGGCCTGCGCCTGGTCGTGGTGCGGGCCGCCGACGTGCCGACCTACGTGCAGTACGGCGCCGCCGACCTCGGCGTCGCCGGCAAGGACGTGCTCATGGAGCACGGCGGCGAGGGGCTTTATGCGCCGCTCGATCTCAAGCTCGCCCGCTGCCGGTTGATGGTCGCCGGTCCGCCCGGCGTGGACCTGGAGCGCGGTCGGCTGCGCGTCGCCACCAAGTATCCGCGCTGCACGGCGGCCTATTTCGCCGGCCGCGGCGTGCAGGCCGAGATCATCAAGCTCTACGGCTCCATGGAGCTCGCGCCCTTGGTCGGCCTGGCGGACGTGATCGTCGACCTGGTCGACACCGGCGCCACCCT
Organism: Gammaproteobacteria bacterium; assembly: GCA_026004975.1. Lineage (GTDB taxonomy): Bacteria > Pseudomonadota > Gammaproteobacteria > HTCC5015 > HTCC5015 > BPKE01. Next base: position 617,598 of record BPKE01000001.1, on the reverse strand, counting down.
GGCCGCCAACGGCCTCGCCCCGCTGGCCCCGATCGCGGAAATTTCCTCGCGCTTGATTGTCAACAAGGCATCCATGAAGATGAAGCACGCGCGCGTGCGCGACCTGATCGAGCGACTCGCCAAGGCAGTGTCATGAAATACAACACCGACAACCTGCGCATCAAAGAAATCCGCGAACTGTCCACGCCCGCGGAAGTGCACGCCGAGTATCCCATCAGCGAGCGCGCCACCGAGACGGTCCACGCCGCGCGCGAGGCGGTGCACCGCATCCTGCACCGGCGGGACGACCGCTTGCTGGTCGTGGTCGGCCCCTGTTCCGTCCACGACCCGGCCGCCGCCCTCGAGTATGGCCGTCGCCTGCTGGCCGTGCGCGAGCGCCTGGCCGGCGAGCTCGAGATCGTCATGCGCGTCTACTTCGAGAAACCGCGCACCACCGTCGGCTGGAAGGGCCTGATCAACGACCCCGACATCGACAACAGCTTCCACATCAACAAGGGGCTGCGCCTGGCGCGCAAGCTGTTGCTCGACCTGGCCGAGATGGGGCTGCCGGCCGGCACCGAGTTCCTCGACCTGATCACGCCCCAGTATTTCTCGGACCTGATCAGTTGGGGGGCGATCGGCGCGCGCACCACCGAAAGCCAGGGCCACCGTGAGCTGGCCTCTGGCCTGTCCTGCCCGATCGGCTTCAAGAACGGCACCGACGGCACCGTGCAGATCGCGGTGGACGCGATCCGCGCCGCCGCGCGGCCGCACGCCTTCCTCGGCGTCACCGCCGAAGGGCGCTCGGCGATCGTGCTCACCACCGGCAACGAGGACTGCCACATCATCCTGCGCGGCGGCCGCCAGCCCAACTACGACGCCGCCAGCGTCGACGACGCCGCCGCCTTGCTGGAGAAGGCCGGCCTGGATCCGCGCATCATGATCGACGCCAGCCACGCCAACAGCCGCAAGATCCACGAGCGGCAGATCGACGTCACCCACGACATCGCCGCCCAGGTCGCCGGCGGCGACGAGCGCATCTTCGGCGTCATGATCGAAAGCCACCTGGTCGCCGGGCGGCAGGACGTGGTGCCCGGCAAGCCGCTGACCTTCGGCCAGAGCATCACCGACGCCTGCCTGGGCTGGGACGACACCGAGCCGTTGCTCGAACACCTGGCCGGGGCCGTGCGCGCCCGCCGCCGGGCGGTCGGCGGGCGGGCCGCGGAGGGCGCATGAACGCCCCGGCCGTCCGCCTGCGCCGCCTGGACGCGGCCGGCCCCGGCTTCGACGCGGCCTTCGAGGAGCTGCGCGTCCTCGCCGCCGAGGACGAGCTCGAAACCGAAACCGTGGTGCGCACCATCCTCGAAGACGTGCGCCGCCGCGGCGACCGCGCCCTTCTCGATTACACCCGCCGTTTCGACCGCCTCGAAGCGGCCAGTGTCGCCGAGCTGGAATTGCCGCGGGCGCGCCTCGAGGCCGCCCTGGACGAGATCGACCCGGCCGACCGCGAGGCGCTGGAGTTCGCCGCCGGCCGCATCCGCCGCTACGGCGAGCGCCAGCGGCTCGAGGACTGGACCTTCACCGACGAGCTCGGCAACCGCCTCGGCCAGCGCGTCACCCCCCTGGACCGCGTCGGCCTGTACGTGCCCGGCGGCCGCGCCGCCTATCCCTCCTCGGTGCTCATGAACGCCGTGCCCGCCAAGGTCGCCGGCGTGCCCGAGCTGATCATGGTCGTGCCGGCCCCCGGCGGGACACTCAACCCCCTGGTGCTGGCCGCCGCCGCCATCGCCGGTGTCGACCGCGTCTTCACCCTCGGCGGCGCCCAGGCGATCGCCGCCCTGGCCTACGGCACCGAGACCGTGCCGGCCGTCGACAAGATCGTCGGTCCCGGCAACCGCTTCGTGGCCGCCGCCAAGCGGCTGGTCTTCGGCCGGGTCGGCATCGACCTCATCGCCGGCCCCTCCGAGGTCGTCATCGTCGCCGACGGCCGCAGCCATCCCGAGTGGGCCGCCTTCGACCTGTTCGCTCAGGCCGAGCACGACGAACTCGCCCAGGCCATCCTGATCAGCCCCGACGCCGCGTTCCTCGACGCCGTCGCCGCGGCCGTCGAGCGCCTGCTGCCCGAGCAGCCGCGCGCCGACATCATCGCCCGCTCGCTCACCCGTCGCGGCGCCCTCATCCGGGTCGCCGATCTCGATCAGGCCGTCGATCTGGTCAACCGCATCGCCCCCGAACACCTGGAGCTGGCGGTGGACGACCCGCAGGCGCTGTTGCCCCGCCTGCGCCACGCCGGCGCCGTGTTCCTCGGCCATTGGGCGGCCGAAGTCTTCGGCGATTACGTGGCCGGACCCAACCACGTCCTGCCCACCGCCGGCAGCGCGCGCTTCGCCTCGCCGCTCGGCGTCTACGATTTCCAGAAGCGCAGCACCCTGCTCGAATGCAGTCCCGGCGGGGCCTCGGTGCTGGCCGAGGTCGCCGCGCGCCTGGCCCGGGGTGAAGGTTTGCACGCCCACCGCCGCTCGGCCGAGTGCCGGGGCGACGGGCGCGCGCAAGACCCATGAACGACCCGGCCGTCCAGGCGGCGCTGGCGCGCACCCTGCGCCCCGCCTTGCGCGCGCTGCGCCCCTACCCGGTCGCCGACCGGCGCGGGCTGTTGTGCCTGGACGCCATGGAGAACCCCTATCCGCTGCCGGCGGCCCTGCGCCGCGCCTGGCTGCGCGCCCTGGCCGCCGTCGAGCCGAACCGCTACCCCTATCTGAACGATCCCGACTGGCGGGGGCGGGTCGGCGCCGCCCTGGGGGTGCCCGACGATCTGGATTGGTCGCCCGGAAACGGCTCGGACGAGTGGTTGTTGCTGCTGTGTCTGGCCGTGCTCGGCAGTCCGCTCGCCGGCGCCGGCCGGCCCTGCGTGATGGCCGCCGAACCCGGTTTCAGCATGTACCGCCAGGCGGCGCTGGCCTGCGACCTCGACTATCGCCCGCTGCCGCTCGACCCCGAGACCTTCGACCTGCCGGCCGACGCCGCCGCGCAGGTCGCCGCCGCCCGCCCGGCCCTGGTCTTTCTCGCCTGGCCGAACAACCCGACCGGCAATCTCTTCGATCCGGAGGCGGTCGCCGACGTCTGCGCCGCCGCGCCCGGCCTGGTGGTCGTCGACGAGGCCTACCAGCCTTTCGCCGGCGCCACCCTCGTCGAGCTCGCCCGCCGCCGGCCCAACGTGCTCGTGTTGCGCACCGTCTCCAAGCTCGGCCTGGCGGGGCTGCGTTTCGGTCTTTTGATCGGCCGTCGGCCGTGGCTGGAGGTGCTCGACGCCCTGCGTTTGCCCTACAACATCGACAGCCTGACCCAGGCGAGCCTGGGGTTCTTCGCCGACCACATGGCGGTGTTCCGCGGCCAGGCCGAGCGCATCCGCCGCGAGCGCGCCCGCCTGGCGCGGGCCCTGGCCCGCCGCGGCCTGCACGTCTGGCCCAGCGCCGCCAACTTCATCACGTTCCGGGTCGGCGCCGCCGACCGTGTCCATGCCGGCCTGCGCGAGCGCGGCGTGCTCGTCAAATGCCTCGACGGCGCCCACCCGGCGCTCGCCGGCTGCCTGCGCGTGACCGTCGGCCGCCCGGCCGACAACCGCCGCTTTCTCGCCGCCCTCGACCAGGCCCTCGCCGAGCTCGCGTGAGCCGCCGTGGCCGCGGCGCGGCCTGCTATACTGCCGGGGCGGCGTCATGATTCTGACGCCGGTATGCGAACAAAAACGACAAACGCCGCGCCGTCGAGCCGCCCCGGCGGTGAGCCCGGGAGGTGCCGGTCGAGCGCCCTGGAGGCTTCCGAAGGATCGGTGCACATGCCGATGCTGCCCGGTCGGACGGGAACGCCCGTCCGCGCGGGACGCTGCGTGCTCGACGGCCGGCAAAGAGAGAGCGAGATGGACGAAACGACGCAGTGTCCCGCGGTGCTGCTGGTGGGTGCGGCACCGGATTTCGAGGCCGTTGCGGCGGCCTTGCTCGAGCGCGGGGTGCGTTGCGCGCAAGCGGCCGATGCCGGGCGCGCCCTGGCGGGTCTGGAGGGCGGCGCCACTCCGTTGGTGGTGCTCGCCGACGCGGGCGGCTTGGGCGAAAGGGGGGGGCACGTGCTGGCGCGGGCCGCGGCGTTGGCGCCCGAAGCGCGCCTGCTGCTGCTGTGCCCGGCCGAGGCCCTGGCCGGCATCGCCGGGGCGCTCAACGCACTGCCGCCCCACCGCCTGCTGGTCGGCCCGTGCCCGCCCGAACGGCTGCTCGAGGCCGTGCTCGTCGCCCTGGCGGAGGCCGAGGCTTTGGTCGAGCGCCGGCGCCTGGCGCGGCGCCTGGCACGCTCGCGGGCGGCCCTGCGGCGGCTCGGCGCGCGCCTGCAGGCCCACACCGGCGGCCTGGACAGCGTGAGCGGCCTGCCGGGCCCGGCCCACATCCTCGCGCGCCTGGACGAACTGCTGCGCATGCAGCGCGCCCGCCCGGGCATGGTGGCCGTGGCCTGCCTGGGCGTGGACGACTTCCGCCTGGTCAACGAGAACCTCGGTCGCGAGGCGGGCAACGCGGTGCTGGCCGAGCTCGGCGCGCGCCTGCGCGGCCTGGAGCTGGACGCCGAGGCCGGGCGCCTGGACGGCGACCGCTTTTTGCTGTTGTTGCCGGACGCGCGGCCCGGCGCCGGCCTGGAACGCCTGCTGGAGAACGTGCTGGCGCAACTGTCCCGGCCGTTCGTCCTCGGCGAGCGCAGCCTGCAGTTGGGCCTGCACGCCGGGGTGGCGCTGGCGCCGCGCGACGGGCAGGCGGCGGCGGTCCTGCTCAACCACGCCGAGTCGGCCTTGCACCAGGCCAAGCGCGGCGGCCAGCGGCGCCTGGTGTTCTATTCCGACGACCTGGCGCGCAGCGCCAGCGTGCGCTTCGCCCTGCGTTCCGAGCTGCCGGCCGCGCTGGAGCGCGGCGAGTTCCGCGTGCACTACCAGCCGCGGGTGAGCGTGCGCGACGGCCGCATCGTCGGCGTGGAGGCGCTGCTGCGCTGGCAACACCCGTTGCGCGGCCTGCTGCCGCCGGCCGAGTTTTTGCATCTGCTCGAGGAGAGCGGCCTGATCCGCCCCGTGGGCGAATGGCTGCTGGAAGAGGTCTGCGCGCAGGCGCGGCGCTGGCAGGAGCTGCTCGACCGGCCCCTGCACGTGGCCGTGAACGTCTCGCCCCTGCAGTTGCACGGCGGCCGCTTCGCCGAGGCGCTGGCCGCGGCGCGCTCGCGCGCCGGCTTGGACGCGCGCCGCATCGTGCTGGAGGTGGAGATCACCGAGAACCTGTTCCTGGATCCGCGCGACGGCGCGCTGGAGGAGCTGCAGGCGCTGCGCGCCGCCGGCGTGAAGATCGCCATCGACGATTTCGGCACCGGCTACTCGGTGCTCGCCCAGCTCACCCGCCTGCCGATCGACTATCTGAAGATCGACCGCAGCTTCGTGCTCGACGTCGCCGTCAGCGCCGAGGCGCGCAGCCTGGTGCGGGCGATCACGGCCCTGGCCCGCGGCCTGCATCTGGCGGTGGTCGCCGAGGGCATCGAGCTGCCCGAGCAGCTCGGCGCCCTGCGGGCGCTGGACTGCGAGGAGTTCCAGGGCTTCCTGTTCTCGCGGCCGCTGGTCGCCGAGCGCCTCGGGGCCTTGCTGGCCGCCGACGTGCGCGCCGGCGGGGCGGGCCTGGTGCTGCGCCACGAACCGGCCTACGAGGAGCCGTTCTACCGCTGAGCCGTCAAGCCCGGCGGCCGGCGGCCGCTAACCGTCCAGAGCCGGGATTTCGACGGAAAGCGCATGGGAACCACAGACGGCATCGGCGCGGCCGGCGGTTGCCTGATCTGCCTGCCGCCGCGCTCGGCGGCGGTGAGCGTGACGCCGGCCGCCCTGGAAAGCGCTTCGGGCTGGGTGGTGCGCGTGGCGGGCGATGTGGAGACGGCCCTGACCGCTCTCGACGCATTGCTCGACGCCGGGCGCTATCCGGAAGCGGTGCTGGCCTGGGACGACGCCGAGGACGACCAGGCCCTGCAGTTGTTCGAAGGGGCGCGCCGGCGCTGCCCGGCGGTGCCGCGGGTGCTGGTGGCACGGCCCGAGCGGCTCGCCGAGCGGGCCGCGGCGCTCAACGACGGCCTGATCGGCCGGTTGCTGCTGGAGCCCTGCGCGCCGCGCCAGCTGCGGTCGGTGATCGAGGAACTGGCCGTGCAGCGCCGCCAGGAGCAGGAGCGCGCCGCACTGGAGCGGCGGCTGGCGGAGGCCGAGCGGAGGCTCGCCTGCGCCCGCGACGAGCTGGACCGGCGCGTCAAGGAAAAAGCCGAGGAACTGATCCGCGCGATCTACTACGACGAGCTCACCGGCCTGGCGAGCCGCGCCCTGGTGCTCGACCGCCTCGAGCAGGCGATGGCCTACGCGCGCCGCCACGGTCGCAAGGTGGCCCTCTTGTGCATTGGGCTCGACCGTTTCAAGGACGTCAACGACAGCCTGGGCGCCGAAGTGGGCGACGCCGTGCTGGTGGAACTGGTCGGGCGCATCGGCCGCTGCGTGCGCTCCAGCGACACCCTGGGCCGCATCGCCGGCGACCAGTTCGCCCTGCTGATCAGCGACGTGGAGGGCGGCGACCATCCCGATGCGGTGGCGCGCCGGGTGCTCGACGCCATCGCCCGGCCGCTGCGCGTGGGTGACGCCGAGCTGGTGATCACGGCCAGCGCCGGCATCGCCTTCTATCCGGACGACGGCGCCGAGGCGCGCGAGGTGCTGGCCCACGCGGAGACGGCGATGCGCCAGGCCAAGGGCGGCCGCGGCAACGCCGTGCGCCACTACTCCGGCAAGTACCGGCACGCGGTGGGCCGCCGCCTGTCGCTGGAGGCCGAGCTGCGCCGCGCTGTCGAGCGGCAGGAATTCGAGCTGTACTTCCAGCCGCGCATCGACACGGCGCTGGGCCGGGTGGTGGGCGCCGAAGCCCTGCTGCGCTGGCGCCACCCCGAGCGCGGCCTGGTGCCGCCCCTGGAGTTTCTGCCGGTGCTCGAGGACACCGGCTTGATCGAGCCGGTCGGCGAATGGGCGCTGGACGCCGCCTGCCGCGCGCTGGTGCGCTGGCAAGACGGGCCCTTGCCGCCGCTGCAACTGGCCGTGAACCTCTCGGCCCGGCAGTTCCGCAACAAGCGCCTGCCCAGGCGCATCGCCGAGCTGGCCGAGCAGGCCGGGCTGGACCCCGCGGGCGGTCGGCTGGAGGTGGAAATCACCGAGGGGGTGTTGATGGAGGACGTCAACGTCACCCGAAACCTGCTCGGCCGCCTGCACGAGATGGGCGTCCGGGTGGCGATCGACGATTTCGGAACGGGCTACTCCGCGCTCAGCTACCTGCTCACTTTCCCGCTGGATTACCTGAAGATCGACAAGTCCTTCGTCGACCGGGTGGTGGACAGCGACGACGCCAAGGCCATCGTCGAGGCGATCGTGTCGCTCTCCTACAGCCTGAAACTGGTCACCATCGCCGAGGGCGTGGAAACGCGCGCCCAACTCGAAGCGCTGCAGGCGCTCGGCTGCAAGCAGTTCCAGGGTTATTTGTTCGCCAAGCCCCTGCCGGAGACGGATTTCGTCGCGGCGGTCGGCGCGGGCGGCGGGGCGGCGCTGGCGACGTTGGCGCCGGTCGACCGCTTGCTCAGCCAGGCGCCGCACCGCTGAGGCGCGGCGCCGGGCCGCGGCTCACTTCTTCTTCGGGATGTACAGGTCGGTGACGGTGCCGGCCGCCACCTCGGCGGCGAAAGCGATCGTTTCCGACAGGGTCGGGTGCGGGTGGATGGTCAGGCCGATGTCCTCGGCGTCGGCGCCCATTTCGATCGCCAGCGTCGCCTCGCCGATCAGTTCGCCGGCGTTCGGGCCGACGATGCCGGCGCCCAGCAGGCGACCGTTGTCCGGATCGAACAGCAGCTTGGTCAAGCCCTCGGCGCGGCCCAGGCTCAGGGCGCGGCCGCTGGCCGCCCAGGGGAAAACCGCTTTTTCGTAGCGGATGCCTTCGGCCTGGGCGCGGGTCTCGGTCAGCCCCGTCCAGGCCACTTCCGGGTCGGTGTAGGCCACCGCCGGGATCGCCCGGGCGTCGAAATGGGCCTTGTGGCCGGCGATCACTTCGGCGGCGATCTTGCCCTCGTGGGCCGCCTTGTGGGCGAGCATCGGCTGGCCGACGATGTCGCCGATGGCGAAGATGTGCGGGACGTTGCTGCGCATCTGGTCGTCGACCGGGATGAAGCCGCGCTCGTCGACCTTGAGGCCGGCGGCCTCGGCGCCGATGGCGTCGCCGTTCGGGCGCCGGCCGACCGCCACCAGCACGCGGTCGAACTCGGCCTCGGCCGGCGCCGCCCCGCCCTCGAAGCGCACCTTGAGTCTCTTTTTGCCCGCTTCCACGGCGGTGACCCGGGTGCCGGTGTAGATCGCTTCGTAGCGCGCTTGCAGGCGCTTTTCCAGCGGCTTGACCAGGTCGCGGTCGCAGCCGGGGATCAGGCCGTCGGTGAGCTCGACCACGGTGATGCGGCTGCCCAGGGCGCCATAGACCTGGGCCATTTCCAGGCCGATGATGCCGCCGCCGACGACCAGCAGGCGCTCGGGCACGCACTCCAGGCGCAGGGCGTCGGTGGAATCCCAGACGCGCGGGTCGTCGTGCGGCACGAAGGGCAGGGTGACGGGCCGCGATCCGGCGGCGACGATGGCGTGTTCGAAGGCGATCACGGTGCGCCCCTCGGGCCCCTCCAGCGCCAGGCGGTGGGGGTCGAGGAAGCGCCCCTCGCCGTGGACCACGGTCACGCCGCGCGCCTTGGCCATGCCGGCCAGGCCGCCGGTCAGGCGGCCGACCACGTTCTGCTTGAAGGCGGCGAGCTTGGCCAGCGCGATCCGGGGACGCTCGAACTCGATGCCGGCCTCGGCCAGGGCTTGGGCTTCGTCGATGATCAGCGCGCAATGGAGCAGGGCCTTGGAGGGAATGCAGCCGACGTTCAGGCACACCCCGCCGAGGGTGGCGTGGCGTTCGACCAGCACGACCTTCTTGCCCAGATCGGCGGCGCGGAAGGCGGCGGTGTAGCCGCCGGGTCCGGCGCCCAGCACCAGCACCTCGGTCTCGAGGTCGGCCGGACCGGACCCGGCGCCCGGCGCGGGTCGAGCGGCCGGAGCGGGTGGGCCGGCCGGCGCCGCCGCCGCCCGGTCTTCACCGGCCGGCGGCGGTGCGGCCGCCTCGCTCGGCGCGCGCTCGGCCGCTTCGGCCGGTTCCAGCTCGGCGATCGGATCGCCCTGTTTGACCTTGTCGCCGACCTTGACGTGCACGGCCTTGATCCGGCCGGCCTGCGGCGCCGGCACTTCCAGGGTGGCCTTGTCGCTCTCCAGGCCGATCAGCGGGGCGTCGGCTTCGACGGTGTCGCCCGGCCCGACCAGCACCTCGATGACGTCGACGGCGTCGGGGCCGCCCAGATCCGGTACGCGTACGGTGATGTCTGCCATGGGGGTCTCCGCGAAGGTCGGGTCAGAGGAGCAGGCGGCGCAGGTCGCCGAGCACCTCGGCGAGATAACGGGTGAAGCGGGCGCCGAGCACACCGTCGATGACGCGGTGGTCGTAGGACAGCGACAGGGGGAGCATCAGCCGCGGCACGAAACGCTCGCCGTCCCAGTGCGGCTTGTGGGCGGCGCGGGACACCCCGAGGATGGCCACCTCCGGCGGGTTGATGATCGGCGTGAACGCGGTGCCGCCCACGCCGCCGAGGCTGGAAATGGTGAAGCAGCCGCCCTTGAGCTCGTCGGGCTTGAGGCGCTTGTTGCGCGCCCGCGTCGCCAGGTCCATCACCGCTTCGGCCAGTTCGACCAGGCCTTTCCGGTCGGCGTCGCGGATCACCGGCACGACCAGGCCGTCGGGCGTGTCGACGGCGATGCCGATGTGGTAGTAACGCTTGAGGATCAGGTTCTCGCCGTCCGGGGCCAGCGAGCTGTTGACCCGCGGGAAGGCCTTCAGCGCCGCCACCGCGGCCTTGATGAGGAACGGCAGGGGTGTCATCTTCACGCCGCGCTCGCGGTATTCCTCGGCGAGCCGCTTGCGGAAGGCTTCCAGCTCGGTGATGTCGGCTTCGTCGAACTGGGTGACGTGCGGGATGTTCACCCAGCTCGCATGCAGGTTGCGACCGGTGAGCTTGTTGATCGTGCTCAGCGGCTGGGTTTCGACCGGCCCGAAGGCGGCGACGTCCACCGTCGGCAACGGCGGCAGGGCGCCGCCGCCGGCCGCACCGCGCTCGGCCTCGGCCAGGCGCGTCTTGACGTAGCGCTGCACGTCTTCGCGCAGGATGCGGCCCTTGGGACCGCTGCCCGAAACGCGCGAGAGGTCGACGCCCAGCTCGCGGGCGAATTTGCGCACCGCCGGGGAGGCGTGGGCCTTGCGGAAGGCCGCCGGGTCGATCGGCTCGCTGGGGATCGGCGCCGGCCGCGGCCCGGGCGCGTCCGCATCGGCCTTGCGCTCGACCGCGGGAGGCGCCGCCGCCGCGGACGGTGCCGGCGCGGCGGCCGGGGCGTCGGCGGCGCGCTCGTCCGGCGCGGGCTTTGCCGGGCTGGCCGCCTCGGCTTGCGGGGCCGCAGCGGGCTCCGCTGCCCCGCCTTTCTCCGTCCCGCTTTCGTCCGCTTTCAGCGTCAGGATGGTCTGGCCGGTCTTGACCTTGTCGCCGACCGCCACCGCCACCGCCTCGACGGTGCCGGCCGCCGGGCTGGGCACTTCCATCGAGGCCTTGTCCGACTCCACCGTGATCAGCGGGTCGTCGACGCCGATGCGGTCGCCGGGCTTGACCAGCACTTCGATGACCTCGGCCTCGTCGTGGCCGAGATCGGGCACCTTGATCTCGATCGTGTCCGCCATGGGTTCGCCCCTGTGGTTGGTGATGCCGTCCGCTTCAGACGGTGACGGGGTTGGGTTTTTCCGGGTCGATGCCGTAGTGCTCGATCGCCGCCTTGACCTTGGCGGCTTCGATTTCGCCCTCGTCGGCCAGGGCCTTGAGCGCGGCGACGGTCACCCAGCGCCGATCGACTTCGAAGAAGTCGCGCAGGCGCTCGCGGGTGTCGCTGCGGCCGAAGCCGTCGGTGCCGAGCACCCAGTAGCGCCGGCCGACCCAGGCGCGGATCTGGTCGGCGTAGCTGCGCATGTAGTCGGTGGCCGCCACCGCCGGGCCCTTGGCGTCGGCCAGGCAGCGCTCGACGTAGCTCACGCGCGGCGTTTCGGTCGGATGCAAGAGGTTGTAGCGGTCGCAATCCAGGGCCTCGCGGCGCAGCTCGGTGAAGCTCGTCACGCTCCAGACGTCGGCCGCGACGTTGTGCTCGGTCTCGAGCATTTCGGCGGCGGCGAGCACCTCGCGCAGGATGGTGCCGCTGCCGAGCAGTTGCACGCGCAGCTTCTTGCGCTTGGCGCCCTCACGCAGGCGGTACATGCCCTTGATGATGCCTTCCTCGACCCCTTCGGGCATGGGCGGGTGCGCGTAGTTCTCGTTCATGGCGGTGATGTAGTAGTAGACCTTCTCGTTGCGCGCGAACATGCGCTCGAGGCCGTTGTGGATGATCACCGCCATCTCGTAGGCGAAGCAGGGGTCGTAGGAGACGCAGTTCGGCACCGTCGAAGCGTGCAGGAGGTTGTGGCCGTCTTCGTGCTGCAGGCCCTCGCCGTTGAGCGTGGTGCGGCCGGCGGTGCCGCCGATCAGGAACCCTTTGGCCTGGATGTCGCCGGCCAGCCAGCACAAGTCGCCGACCCGCTGGAAACCGAACATCGAGTAGAAGATGTAGAACGGGATCATGTTGATCCCGAGGGTGCTGTAGGCGGTGCCGGCGGCGATGAAGCTGGACATGGCGCCGGCCTCGTTGATGCCCTCCTCGAGGATCTGGCCGTCGCGCGACTCCTTGTAGGCGACCACCTGGTCCTTGTCGACCGGTTCGTATTTCTGCCCGGCCGCCGAGTAGATGCCGAGCTGGCGGAACATGCCTTCCATGCCGAAGGTGCGCGCCTCGTCCGGTACGATGGGCACGATGCGGTCCTTGATGCTCTTGTCGCGCAAAAGCAGGGTGAGCGCGCGCACGAAAGCCATGGTCGTGGACATCTCGCGCTCGCCGCTGCCCTGCAGCAGCGGTGCGAACACGTCCAGCGACGGGATCGGCAGCGGCGGCGCCTCGTCGCGGCGTTGCGGCAGGTAACCGCCGAGCGCCTTGCGACGCTCGTGCATGTAGCGCATCTCGGGGCTGTCTTCCGGCGGCCGGTAGTACTCGACCCGCTCGACCTGCTCGTCGGTGAGCGGGAGCTTGAAGCGGTCGCGCATCTGCTTGAGGCTTTCGATGTCCAGCTCCTTGGTCTGGTGGGCCGGGTTGCGTGCCTCGGCGGCCGCGCCCAGGCCGTAGCCCTTGACGGTCTTGGCCAGGATCACCACCGGCTTGCCCTGGGACTTGACCGCGCGCGCGTAGGCGGCGTAGACCTTGTGCGGATCGTGGCCGCCGCGGTTCAGCCGCCAGATGTCTTCGTCCGACAGCTTGGCGACCATCTCCTGACCTTGGGGTCCTTGCCGAAGAAGTGCTCGCGGGTGTAGGCGCCGCCCAGGGCCTTGTAGTTCTGGTATTCGCCGTCCACCGTCTCTTCCATGATTTTGAGCAGCCGGCCTTCCTTGTCCTGGGCGAGCAGCGGATCCCAGTAGCTGCCCCAGATCACCTTGATCACGTCCCAGCCGGCGCCGCGGAACACCGACTCGAGCTCCTGGATGATCTTGAAGTTGCCGCGCACCGGGCCGTCCAGGCGCTGCAGGTTGCAGTTGACGACGAAGATCAGGTTGTCGAGGTTTTCGCGCGAGGCCAGCGTCAGGGCGCCGAGCGTTTCGGGCTCGTCGCACTCGCCGTCGCCGACGAAGCACCAGACTTTCATCTTGCTGGTGTCGGCGATCCCGCGGTTGTGCAGGTACTTGAGGAAACGGGCCTGGTAGATGGCGGTGATCGGCCCCAAGCCCATGGACACGGTCGGGAACTGCCAGTAATCGCGCATCAACCAGGGATGCGGATAGGAGGTCAGGCCCTTGCCGCCGACGTCCTGGCGGAAGCGGTCCAGGTCTTCCTCGGTGAAGCGGCCTTCCAGGAAGCTGCGCGCGTAGACGCCCGGCGAGGAATGCCCCTGGAAATACACCAGGTCGCCGGGGTGGTCTTCGCTCGGGCGCGTGCCAGAAGTGGTTGAAGCCGACGTCGTAGAGCGTCGCCACCGAGGCGAAGGTCGAGATGTGCCCGCCGAGCCCGGGGTGCTTGCGGTTGGCGCGCACCACCATGGCCATCGCGTTCCAGCGGATGTACGAGCGGATCCGCCATTCCAGCGCCGCGTCGCCCGGGGACCGTTCCTCCAGGTGCGGCGGGATGGTGTTGATGTAGGCGGTGGTCGGCGAGAACGGCAGGTAGACGCCGGCGCGGCGGGCCGTTTCCACCAGCCGCTCGAGCAGGAAATGCACGCGCTCGGGGCCTTCGACCTCGAGCATCGCTTCGAGGGCTTCGAGCCATTCCCGGGTTTCCTGCGGATCGATGTCGTGCGCGTCGGTCATGAGGGGCTCCTCGGAATGCGGCGGTTGCGCGAGCCGGCCGGTGCGGAATGGGGGGCGCCGGGGCCGGGCCGGGTCGGCGCGCCATTATAATTTCAAATACTCTTCATTGAGAAATCTTAATGCTGCCCCGGGGCGCCGCGCCTTGTTCGGCCCCGAGGGCGCGGTGTAGAATCGCGCGCCTTTTTACCACATCCCGGCGGGTGCATCCCATGGCGGACGTGAAGAAAGTCGTGCTGGCCTACTCGGGCGGCCTGGACACTTCGGTGATTCTCAAGTGGTTGCAGGACCGCTACGGTTGCGAAGTGGTGACCTTCACCGCCGACATCGGCCAGGGCGAGGAGCTGGCCCCGGCGCGCGCCAAGGCCGAAGCGTTGGGCGTCAAGGAGATCTTCATCGAAGATCTGCGCGAGACCTTCGTGCGCGATTACGTGTTCCCGATGCTGCGCGCCAACGCGGTCTACGAGGGCGAATACCTGCTCGGCACGTCCATCGCGCGGCCCTTGATCGCGCGCCGGCTGGTGGAGATCGCCGAGGCGACGGGCGCCGACGCGATCGCCCACGGCGCCACCGGCAAGGGCAACGATCAGGTGCGTTTCGAACTCACCGCCTACGCCCTCAAGCCGGACATCCGCATCATCGCGCCGTGGCGCGAGTGGGATCTGAACGCGCGCGAGAAGCTGCTCGCCTACGCCGAGCGACACGGCATCGCCGTGGAGCACAAGCGCCGCGGCGGCTCGCCGTATTCGATGGACGCCAACCTGCTGCACATTTCCTACGAGGGCGGCGTGCTCGAGGATCCCTGGGTCGAGCCGGAGCCGGACATGTGGCGCTGGACGACCGCGCCGGAGGCCGCGCCGGACGAGCCGCGATACCTGGAAATCGGCTTCGAGCGGGGCGACCCGGTGTCCCTGGACGGCGAGCGCCTCTCGCCGGCGGCCCTGCTCGAAAAGCTCAACCGCATCGCCGGCGCGCACGGCGTCGGCCGCGCCGACATCGTCGAGAACCGCTACGTCGGCATCAAGTCCCGCGGCTGCTACGAAACGCCCGGCGGCACGGTGCTGCTCAAGGCGCGCCGGGCCGTGGAGTCCTTGACCCTGGACCGGGAAGTGGCCCACCTCAAGGACGAAGTGATGCCGCGCTATGCGCAACTCGTCTATTACGGCTACTGGTTCAGCCCCGAGCGCGAGGCGCTGCAGGCGCTGATCGATGCCAGCCGCGACCAGGTCGAGGGCGTGGTGCGGGTCAAGCTCTACAAGGGTTCGGTGACGGTGGTCGGCCGGCGCTCGGAGAAGAGCCTGTTCGACGCGCGCGTGGCGAGCTTCGAGGACGACGCCGGCGCCTACGACCAGAAGGACGCCGAGGGCTTCATCAAGCTCAACGCACTGCGCCTGCGGACGCTGGCGGCGCGCCGTCGCTGACCGACCCGCCCGCTTCGGCGGGCGGCGGGGCCGGCCGCTCGACGGTCTCGAGCGACAGCTCGGCGCGCAGCCGGTCGCGTCGCCACTGGCGGATGCGCAGCGGCAGGTGATCCAGCTCGACGCCCAACCACCAGGCGGTGCGCCGCGAGCCGCGCTCGCCGCTCACCAGCACTGTGGCGCAGGGCCGTTTCGGGCAGGGCAGGGCGCCGTCGGGGGCAACCTGGAAGCGACGTTCGTCGATGCCGTCCTCGTCGGCGACCCGGTAGTGCAGCTCCTCGGCGCCGGCCGCCGCGTCCAGGCGCAGCGCGAGCTGCAGGGTCAGCGGGTCGTAGACGCGGCCTTCCAGCGGCTGGCACTCGACCGGGCCGTGACCACGGCGCCGGCACAGCCGGCCGGCACCGTGGTCGAAGTCCAGCGCGAGATCGTCCTTGGCGGCGCGCTCGGCGTCGCTGTGGCGCAGCCGGTAGCGCAGCGGCCGCGGGCGGCCGTCGGCGTCCAGGGTGAATTCGCTGCTTTCTTCGATGTGGGCGTCGACCCACCAGGTCGCCAGGCCACGCGGTTCGGCGCGTTGCTCCAGCCGCCAGCGGTCGCCGGCGACCTCGAGGCGGCGGGTCAGGGACGCCAGGGTCAGGCCGTTTTTCTCCAGCCGGTAGACGGCCGTGTAGGGCGCGAGCGCCTGGGCCGGCGCGGCCGCGGCGGCGAGCACGGCCGCGGCGGCGAGCGCGGTGCGGGCGGTTTCACGGCGCATGCCAGGCGGCCTCGTCGTCGGGGTAGCGCAGGGGGCGGTCCAGGATCCGGCCGCGGAACCACACGCGGTCGCCGTCCTGGCGCAGCCAGCCGCGGCCGAACCAGTCCACCGCGAGCGGGTAGATGCGGTGCTCGACGGTGTGCACCCGCGCCGCCAGCCGCGCCTCGTCGTCGCCGTCCTCGACCGGCACCTCGGCCTGGACGATCACCGGGCCTTCGTCGAGCCCCTCGGTGACGAAGTGGACGCTGGCACCGTGGCGCCGCTCGCCGGCGGCCAGCACGCGGCGGTGGGTGTCAAGGCCCCGCCAGGCCGGCAGCAGCGAGGGGTGGATGTTGAGCAGGCGCCCGGCCCAGCGGCGCACGAACAGCGGGGTGAGCACGCGCATGAAGCCGGCCAGCACCACCAGTTGCGGGGCGTGGGGCGCGAGCGCTTCGAGCAGCGCGCGATCGAAGCTTTCGCGGTCGGGGTGGCGGCGGTGGTCGATCACCGTCGCGGGGACGCCCGCGGCCGCGGCGTGCGCCAGGCCGCCGGCCTCGGGCCGGTTGCTGAGCACGGTGACGACACGGTAGGCGGCGCCGGCGGCGCTGGCCTCGAGCAGGGCCTTGAGGTTGCTGCCGGTGCCGGAGATCAGCACCGCCACCGGCAGGCGGGTGTCGCCGTTCATGCCGGCGGATGGACGACCGCGCGCGCCTCGCCCTCGCGGCGCGCTCGCAACGCGCCCACCGGCCAGGCGGTTTCGCCGACGGCCTCGAGCGCCGCGAGGGCCGCCTCGACGTGTTCGGCGCCGATCGCCGCGACCAGGCCCAGGCCGCAGTTGAAGGTGCGGATCTGTTCGGGCCAGGACAGCCGGCCGCGTTCGGCGAGGAGGTCGAACACCGGCGGGCGCGGCCAGCGGCGTGCATCGAGTTCGGCCACCACGTCCTCGGGCAGCACGCGCGGGATGTTCTCGACCAGGCCGCCGCCGGTGATGTGGGCCAGAGCCTTGACGGGCACCGCGGCCTTGAGCGCCGCGACGGCCCGCGCGTAGATGCGCGTGGGCGCGAGCAGGGCCTCGGCCAGGGTCCGATCGCCGCAAGGCTGCTCCGGGCGCGCCCCGTCGCGTTCCAGGATCTTGCGGATCAGCGAATAGCCGTTGGCGTGCGGCCCGCTCGAAGGCAGCCCCAGCAGCACGTCGCCGGGGCGGGCGTCGCGGCCGTCGATCAATTCGTCGGCTTCGACCACGCCGACGCAGAAGCCGGCCAGGTCGTAATCGCCGGGGGCGTAGAAGCCGGGCATTTCGGCCGTTTCGCCGCCGATCAGGGCGCAACCGGCGGCGCGGCAGCCCGCCGCGATGCCTTCCACCACCCGGCGCGCGACCTCGACGTCGAGCTTGCCGGTGGCGTAGTAGTCGAGAAAGAACAGCGGCTCGGCGCCGCAGACGAGCACGTCGTTGACGCACATCGCCACCAGGTCGATGCCGATGCCGTCGTGACCGTTCCAGGCCAGCGCCAGCTTCAGCTTGGTGCCGACGCCGTCGGTGCCGGCGACCAGCAGCGGCCGGCGGTAGCGGCCCTTGGGAAAGGCGAATAGGCCGCCGAAGCCGCCCAGCTCGCCGACCACCTCGGGACGGCGGGTGCTGTCGACCGCGGCTTTGATGGCTTCGACCAGGCGGTTGCCGGCGTCGATGTCGACCCCGGCATCCCGGTAAGTGAGCGGCGCCGGTTCGGGCGGCGTGACGTCGTCGGACATGGGCGGACTCGCGCAAAGGGGCGGCCATTTTACCGCAAGGGCCGCGGGCGCGTGCCGCCTGCTACACTATCGCCCCCGTTCTGGCGTCACGACGATGTTGCGCATCTTTGCCACCCGCCGTTTGGGCCTGTTCTTTTGCTTGCTGGCCGCCGGTGCCGCGGCGCGCGCCCTGCCGACGGCGCGCGTCGACGTGTTCACCGCCGCCTGGCCGGTCGCCGACCAGAGCGAGGCGGCGCGCCGCGAAGCGTTCCGCGCCGCCCTGGGCGAAGTGCTGGTGCGCCTGACCGGCCGCGCCGAGGTCGTCACCGCTCCGCAAGCCGCGGCGCTGCTCGACGGCGCGGCGCGTTTCGTGCAGCGCTACCATTACGAGGCCGCGGAGGATCCGGGCCTGTGGCACCTGGTGGTGCGCTTCGACGAGCGCGCCGTGCTGCGCGGTGCCGAAGCGGCGGGGCTGCCGGTCTGGCCGCTGGAACGGCCGCGGGTGTTGCTGTGGCTGGTCGTGGACGCCCCCGGCCAGGCGCCGCGGTTCGTCGCCGAGAGCAGCGAAGGGCCGTGGGCGGCGGCGCTGCGCCGGGCGGCCGAAGCGCGCGGCCTGCCCCTCACCCTGCCGCTGCTCGACCTGGAAGACAGCCGCCGCGTGCGCGTGGCCGACGTGCGCGGCGGATTCCTCGAAACCCTGCGCGAGGCGGGCCGGCGCTACGAGCCGGCGGTGACCGTCGCCGCCTGGCTGGCCGCCGAGGGCGGGCGCTGGCGCCTGCGGTGGGAAGCGGTCGGCGAACGCCTGACCTGGCGCGACGTGGTCGAGGGCGAAGAACCCGAGGCGGTGCTCGCCCGCTTGGTGCACGCGTTGACCGAGCGGCTGGCCGCCCAGTGGTCGGCCCTGGAGCCGGCCGAGACCACGCTGCGGTTGCGCGTCGAGGCGGTGCCCGATCTGCCCGCCTACGCGGCCCTGCTGCATTTGCTGGAAGAGAGCGGCGGCACGGTGCGGCTGCTGCGCGCCGGGCCGGCCGGACTCTGGTTCGATCTCGACGCCCGCCTGGATCCCGCCGCCCTGGACCGCCGCCTGCGTCTCGACGGCCGCCTGCAGCCGCTCGAAACCGTGCCGGCGCCGGCGGACGATCCGCTCGCGCCCCGCCTGGTCTACCGTTGGCGCCGCTGAGGGGCGCGCGGTGCAACTGCCGTTGGCCATCCGCTTCCCCGAAGCGGCGGATTTCGCCGCCTTCGAACCCGGCGCGAACCGGCTCCTCGTCGAACTCCTCCAGGCCGCGGCCGCCGGCGGCGGCGAGCGTCAACTGTACCTGTGGGGCGAGGCCGGCGTCGGCAAGACCCATCTCTTGCAAGCCGCCTGCCGCGCCGCCGCCGCCCGCGGGCCGGCCGCCTGGCTGCCGGCCGCCGAAGCCTTGCGGGTCGGGCCCGATTGCTTGCACGGCTGGGAATCCGCGGTCCTGCTGGCGGTGGACGAGGTCGAGCGCCTGGCCGGGGACGCGGCCTGGGAACGCGCCCTGTTCGACCTGATCAACCGCGCCCGCGCCGCCGGCACGCGGTTGCTGTTCGCCGGCCGCCGCGCGCCGGCGGCGGTGGCCTGGGGCTTGCCGGACCTGGCGTCGCGGCTCGCCTGGGGACCGGTGTTCCGCGTGCAGCCGCTGGACGACACCGGCAAGCTGGCGGTGTTGCAGCGCCGCGCCCGCCGGCGCGGTTTCGAGCTCAGCGCCGAGGTCGGCCGCTATCTGCTCAGCCGCCTGCCGCGCGACCTGCCGACCCTGTGTGCCGGCCTGGACGCGCTGGACCGCGCCTCGCTCGCCGAGCAGCGCCGCCTGACCATTCCCTTCGTCAAGAAGGTGTTCGGTTTGTGACCCGTGAGCGGCGGCTGCGCAGGTAGCCGATCGTGGCCACGAACAACAGCGCCGAGAGCAGGATCAGGCCACCGCCGTAACGGCGGTCCTCGGCGCCGGCGACCACGCCCACGCCCAGGGCGAAGTAGAACGGCGCGAGCAGGCTCATCCAGGCATGGCTGTAGGGACGACCGTGGAGCATGCCGCGCAGGGCGAGCAACAGCGGCGCGCAGAGCAACACGATCAGCAGCGAAATCCAGTGCCGCGCGGGCGGATCCAGCCAGACGTTGAAGGCCACGATCCAGGCGATCAGGCCGAGGTGCGCCGCCAGCGCCAGGCGGTGCCACAGCGTCACGGCGCGCATCAGGCCGTCTCCTTGAGGCGCGTCGCGATCCGCGCGACGCGCTCGCCGAGCGCCTGCGCGAGGCGCCGTTCCGCGGCGCTCGGTTCGATCGGCTCGTCGCCGGCGAAATGGCTGGCGCCGTAGGGGCCGCCGCCGTCGCGGGTCTGGCCGAGCAGCGGCTCGGTGTACGGCAGGCCGACGATCAGCATGCCGTGGTGCAGCAAGGGCAGCATCATCGACAACAGGGTCGATTCCTGGCCGCCGTGCAGGGAGTTCGACGAGGTGAACACCGCCGCCGGCTTGCCGGCCAGCGCGCCGGCCAGCCACAGCTCGCCGCTGGTGTCGAGGAAATGCTTGAGGGGGGCGGCCATGTTGCCGAAACGGGTCGGGCTGCCGAGGATCAGCCCGTCGCAGGCGGCCAGCTCCTCGAGCCGGCAATAGGGCGCGCCGGCGTCGGGCACCGGCGGCCCGGCTTCGTGCAGCACGCTGGACACCGGCGGCACGGTGCGCAACCAGGCTTCCGCGCCGCCGCGCTCCACGCCGCGCGCGATCTGCCGCGCCAGGCGCGCGGTGGCGCCGCCGCGGCTGTAGAACAACACCAGGATCCGGGTCGTCATCTCGGTTTACCCTTAGGTGAACGCCGCGGTCCGCACCGCTGCGCAAGCCGTGATCGAAGGCATGAATCATGCACGGGTTCACAATTCACGCAAGCCCGGTTTTCACCGCGTGTTTCGGCGCTTACGGCGCTTGACAGGGTCATACGGCGACGGTAGTTTGCGCGTTGCAAGACCCGTTCTTGGCCATCCGGTTCCTCTGGGAGATCGAAGCGATGAAAACGAATTGGTTGAAGAATTTCGGTGTGCTCGCTCTGGTGGCGGGTTTCGCCGTGGGCTGTGCGTCCACCCCGGAGCCCGAGCAGCCCAACGAGCAGCAACAGCAAGCCGCCGCGGCGATCGCCTCGGCGCAGGCGGCGATCGAAGAGGCCGCGGCGGTCGGCGCCGAGTGGCGCGACGCGCAGGCGGTGCTCGATCAGGCCAAAGCCGCCTATGACGGCGGCGACTATGCCACCGCCATCGAGCTCGCCAACCAGGCCGAACAGATGGCGCGCGACGCCATCGCCGCCTGGCAGGCCGCGCAGCAGCCCGAGCCGGAACCCGAGCCCGCCTTCGGTTCCTACGAAGTGATCGTCGGCGACAGCCTGTGGAAGATTTCCGGCAAGAGCTCGGTCTACGGCGATCCCTACCGCTGGCCGTTGATCTACAAGGCCAACAAGGATCAGATCAAGGACGCCGACCTGATCTATCCGGGCCAGGTGTTCCAGTACCCGCTGTCGCCCTCGCAGAGCGAGGTGGACGCCGCCGTCCAGCACGCCAAGACCCGCGGCGCCTGGGCGGTCGGTCCGGTGGAAGCCTCGGACGAGGCCTACCTCGCCCGCTGAGCGGTCGGCCGTATGCACGACCTGGAAAGGGGCCCGCGCGGCCCCTTTCCTTTTTCTTCGAATCGCGGCATCGTGCGCGTATGCAGGAGATGAATCGGGTTTGCCGTCATTACCGCGTCTGGGGGCGGGTGCAGGGCGTGGGGTTCCGCGCCGCGACCTGCCAGACGGCGCGCCGTTTGGGGGTGGACGGTTGGGTGCGCAACTGTCCCGACGGTTCGGTGGAAGTGGTGGCCTGTGCGCCGCCGGCGGTGCTGGCGGAGTTCGAGGCCTGGTTGCACCAGGGGCCGCCGCTGGCCGAGGTGCAGGCGGTGGAGCGCACGGCGCTCGACGCGCCGGCGCCCGCCGGCGGTTTCGAGACCCGGGCTTGAGGCCATGGCCCGTGCCCTGACCGACCCCCGCCAGAGCCTGGCCGGCCCGGACGGCCGGCTCGATGCGCTCGCGCTGCTCGCCCGCCTGGAGGCGCAGGGCCTGGTCGACCCGGAGCGGGCGCGGCTGATGCGGCACGTCATCCGGCCCGAGGACCAGCAGAGCCCAAGGCGCGCTGGAGCTGCTCGCCGCCAAGCGCCTGCCCAACCGCAAGGCCGGCGGACGGGTGCTGGACCTGCCGGCCCTGTGCCGCTGGCTGGCGGCGGAAGTGGGGCTGGATTACTACGACATCGATCCGCTCGAGATCGACGTGCCGGCCGTCACCGCGGTCATGTCCTACGCCTACGCGCAGCGCTTCGGCGTGTTGCCGGTGAAGGTGACCGCCGAGGAGATCGTGGTCGCCACCGCCGAGCCCTTCCGCACCGAGTGGACCCGCGAGATCGAGCGCATCAGCGCCCGGCGCGTGCGGCTGGTGATCAGCGACCCGGAGTCGATCCGCCGCTACCAGGTCGAGTTCTACAACCTGGCGCGCTCGGTGCGCCAGGCGCGCGACCAGCACGAGGGCCAGGCCTCGCCGCTGCAGAACCTCGAGCAGCTCATGGAGCTGGGGCGCAAGGGGGCGCTGGACGCCAACAGCCAGCACGTGGTGAGCATCGTCGACTGGCTGCTGCAGTACGCCTTCGACCAGCGCGCCAGCGACATCCATCTCGAGCCGCGCCGCGAGCTCGGTCACGTGCGCTTCCGCATCGACGGCGTGTTGCACAAGGTCTACGAGCTGCCGGCGGCGGTGATGACCGCGGTCACCAGCCGCCTGAAGATCCTCGGGCGCATGGACGTGGCGGAAAAACGCCGCCCGCAGGACGGCCGCATCAAGACGCGCGACAAGCGCGGCCAGGAAGTGGAGCTGCGCCTGTCCACCATGCCGACCGCCTTCGGCGAGAAGCTGGTGATGCGCATCTTCGACCCGGAGGTGGTGGCGCGCGACTTCGAGGCGCTGGGTTTCTCGCGCCAGGACAGCGAGAAATGGCAGCAGATGATCCGCCGGCCGCACGGCATCATCCTGGTCACCGGCCCGACCGGCTCGGGCAAGACCACCACGCTCTACGCTTCGTTGAAGATGCTCGCCACCGAGGCGGTCAACGTCTGCACGGTCGAAGACCCGATCGAGAACATCGAGCCGGCCTTCAACCAGATGCAGGTGCAGCACAACATCGGCCTGGATTTCGCCACCGGCGTGCGCACGCTGCTGCGCCAGGATCCGGACATCATCATGATCGGCGAGATCCGCGACCTGGAGACGGCGCAGATGGCCGTGCAGGCCTCGCTCACCGGCCACCTGGTGCTGTCCACCCTGCACACCAACGACGCCACCTCGGCGGTCACGCGCCTGATGGAGATCGGCGTCGCCCCCTACCTGATCCGGGCGACCTTGCTCGGGGTGATGGCCCAGCGCCTGGTGCGCACCTTGTGCCCGCAGTGCAAGCGGCCGGCGCCGCTGGACGAGGACGCCTGGACGAGCCTGGTCAGCCCGTTCAAGAGCGCCGTGCCCAAGACGGCCTGCGAGGCGGTCGGCTGCCTGGACTGCCGCCAGACCGGTTTTCGCGGACGCATCGGGTTGTACGAGATTTTCACCCTGAGCGACACGCTCAAGTCGATGATCCGTGCCGACATGGACCTGGCGCAGTTCCGCCGCCAGGCGATGAAAGAAGGCATGCTGCCGCTGCGCCTGAGCGGCGCGCAAAAGGTCGGCGCGGGGCTGACCACGGTCGCCGAGGTGCTGAAGGTCGCGCCGCCGATCGAGGGGGCGGTCGATTAGGCCGCCCGTTCAGCGGCGGAACCAGCGCCGGCTGAGGGCGCCGAACACCTTGTCGGGGTAGTGGCGGCGGCCGACGCTGCCGTTGTAGCGCGCCAGCGCGCGCCGCCAGTCGCCGTTCTCGCGATCCAGGTAGTGCTTGAGGATGGTGCAGCCGATGCGCAGGTTGGTGGTGATGTCGAACAGATTGGCCTGCGGCCGTTCGAGCACCTCCAGCCAGAAGGGCATCACTTGCATCAGCCCCAGGGCGCCGACGCGGGAAATGGCGAAGCGGTCGAAGCGGCTTTCCACCTCGATCACCGCCAGCACCATCTCCGGCGGCAGGCCGGCGCGGCGGGCCTCGTAGTGCACGGCGCGCAGGATGCGGATGCGCTCGGCCTCGTCCGGCACGAAACGGGCCAGGCGGCCGGCCATGTCGGCCAGCCAGACCTCGCCCTCGAAGCGGTCCTCGAAGCTGCCGCCGGCGGCGAGGGCCTCGTCGACCAGGCGGCGCAGCTCCGGGGTGATGGCGCCCGGCGGCGCGCTTTCGGCGCCGGCGGCCGCGGCGGCGAACAACAGCAGGGCGAGGCCTTCAGGACGCGCGCAGCGCATCCAGTTCCGCCTCCAGGCCGTCCAGCGGCAGGTGCTTCTCGACGCGCCCGTCGCGCCGCTTGTACTCCACCAGCCCCTGGTCGAGACCGCGCTCGCTGAGCACCAGGCGGTGCGGGATGCCGATCAGCTCCATGTCGGCGAACATCACCCCCGGGCGCAGCGGCCGGTCGTCGAGCAGCACCTCGTGGCCGGCCGCGCACAGGCGCCGGTAGAGCGCCTCGACGGCCTCTGCCAGGCGCTGGGATTTGTGCATGTTGATGGGCACCAGGGCGATGTCGAAGGGCGCGAGCGGCTCGGGCCAGACGATGCCCCGCTCGTCGTGGTGCTGTTCGATGGCCGCGGCCACCACGCGGGTGACGCCGATGCCGTAACAGCCCATCTGCATGACCACCTCGCGGCCGTTCTCGTCGAGCACGGTGGCGTTCATCGGCCGGCTGTACTTGTCGCCGAGCTTGAAGATGTGGCCGACCTCGATGCCCCGGACGATGCGCAGCCGGCCGCGGCCGTCGGGGCTGGGGTCGCCCTCGACGACGTTGCGCAGGTCGGCCGCCGGCGGTTCGGGCAGGTCCCGGCCCCAGTTCAGGCCGACCCAGTGCCGGTCTTTTTCGTTGGCGCCGCAGACGAAATCGGCCGCGTGCAGGGCCGCGTGGTCGGCGACGACCGGCACCGGCAGATCCTTGGGGCCGAGGAAACCCGGCTCGCAGCCGGCCACGGCCCGCACTTCGGCCTCGTCCAGGAAGGTCAACGGCGCGGCGACCAGCGGGTGGCGCTGCGCCTTGAGTTCGTTGAGCGTGTGGTCGCCGCGCAGCACCAGCGCCACCGCGGGGTGCTCGCGCCCCTTGACGAGCAGGGTCTTGAGGCATTGCGCGGGCGCGACGCCGAGCAGCGCGCAGACCTCCTCGATGCGCCGTGCGCCGGGGGTCGGCACCCGTTCGGCGGCGCGGCCGGGCGCCGGCCGCGGCCCGGCCGGCGGCAGCGCCTCGGCGAGCTCCAGGTTGGCGGCGTAATCGCTCTCCGTGGAGAAGGCGATGGCGTCCTCGCCGGAGTCGGCCAGCACGTGGAATTCCACCGAGCCGGTGCCGCCGATGTTGCCCGGGTCGGCGGCCACCGCGCGGAAGTCCAGGCCCAGCCGGGTGAAGATCCTCGAATAGGTTTCGTGCATCCGCTCGAAGGTGCGCGCCAGGCAGTCCTCGTCGAGGTGGAAGCTGTAGGCGTCCTTCATCAGGAACTCGCGGGCGCGCATCACACCGAAGCGCGGCCGGATCTCGTCGCGGAACTTGAGCTGGATCTGGTAGAAGTTGACCGGCAACTGGCGGTAGCTCTTGAGCTCGCGGCGCGCGTAGTCGGTGATCACCTCTTCGTGCGTGGGGCCGTAACAGAACCACCGCTGGTGGCGGTCCTGGAAGCGGAGCAGCTCCGGTCCGTATTCGTACCAGCGGCCGGATTCCTCCCACAGCTCGGCCGGTTGCACCGTCGGCATCGACAGCTCCAGGGCCCCGGCGCGGTCCATCTCCTCGCGGATCACGCGCTCGACCTTGCGCAGCACGCGCAGGCCGAGCGGCGTCCAGGTGTACAAACCGGCGGCCAGGCGCCGGATCATGCCGGCGCGCAGCATCAGGCGGTGACTGGCGATCTCCGCCTCGGCGGGCGTTTCCTTGAGGGTTTGCAGGGGAAAATGCGAGGTGCGCATGGCCGCTCCGGGGTCAGCGTGAAGGCTCGTCGTTCCGGCAATGTTCTTCGTACAGGGCGCGCGCCTGCTCCAGGCGGGCGAGGCGTTCTTCTTCGCCGAGCACCACGTATTCGCCCTGGTCGTCGGCTTGGCGCACGCGGCGGCCGCTGGACAAGACGTCGATGTCGGCACGCAGCCGCGCGCAGTCCTCGCGCCGCCGGCGTTCGCGCTCGGCGGCCTGCTCGGCCGTTTCGCGGTCCTTGGCCTGCGCGGCTTTCTCTTCTTCGAGGGCGCGCAGCCGCTCGCGCAGCGCCTCCAGGTCCGCGCCCGCGTCGGCGGGCGGCGGCGGGGTGCCGACGCGCTCGTAGGGCACGCCGGGCGGCGGCGGGGATTGCGAGTAGACCGTGGCGCCGGTCTCGTCGCGCCACTTGTAGACCGCGGCCTGGGCGGAGGCGGTCCACAGCAGGGCGAGGCAGGCGACGCGTATGGCGATGGGCATCTTCGTTCCCCGCGCGGTGGTCGGCGCCGGGATTATAACAGCCGCCGGGGCCTGCTATGCTTGGCGCGCGGCCGCCGTGGCCGCCCGGGGAAGGGATCATGCTGGAGTTCTTCGGCCGCTGGTACCGGCGTTATTTTTCCGATCCGCAGGCGGTCGGCCTGGCGCTGGTGCTCATCGGCGCGGCGGCCGTGGTCGTGTTGCTCGGCGACAGCCTGGCGCCGCTGTTCGCCGCGGCGGTGATCGCCTACGTGCTCGAGGGCCTGGTGCAGCGCCTGGAGCGGCTGAAGGTGCCGCGCACGCTGGCGGTGGTGCTGCTCAGCGGCGTGTTGCTGGCCGTCTTCGTGTTCGCCTTCTTCGGCCTGTTGCCCTTGCTCGCCCGCCAGCTCGCCCGCCTGCTCGGCGAGTTGCCCGAACTGCTCGGCCGCGTGCAGAACGTCCTGCTGCGCCTGCACGAGCGCTACCCGGAGCTCTTGTCGCGCGCCCAGCTCGACGCGGTGTTCGACGCCGCGCGCGGCGAACTGCTCGCCCTCGGCCAGGCGGTGGTCTCGGCCTCCTTGAGCCGGGCCGTGAACGTCGTCACGGTGCTGGTCTACATCGTCCTGGTGCCGATCCTGGTGTTCTTCCTGCTCAAGGACAAGGCGGCCATCCTCGGCTGGTTCAGCCGCTTCTTGCCGGAGCGCGCCGAGTTGACCCGGCGCGTGTGGCACGAGGTGGATCTGCGCATCGGTGGTTACATCCGCGGCAAGGTGATCGAGATCCTCATCGTCTGGGCGGCCGCCTACCTGCTGTTCGTCTGGCCCTCGCCGGACCTGCAGTACGCGCTGCTGCTCAGCTTCCTGGTCGGCGTGTCGGTGATCGTGCCCTACGTCGGTGCGGTGGTGGTCACCGTTCCGGTGGCGGCGGTGGCGTTCCTGCAATGGGGCACGGGGGCGGATTTCTGGGTGATCCTGATCGGCTACCTGGTGTTGCAGGTGCTGGACGGCAACGTGCTGGTGCCGGTGCTGTTCTCGGAGGTGGTCGATCTGCACCCGGTGGCGATCATCGCCGCGATCCTGTTCTTCGGCGGCCTGTGGGGGTTGTGGGGCGTGTTCTTCGCCATCCCGCTGGCGACCCTGGTCGACACCGTGATCCGGGTCTGGCCGGTCGACCGAGGACAGGGCCGCCTGCAGGCCGCGCCCGAATGACGCGCGCCGGCCGCGGCCGGCTATACTGGAAGCGACGCACGACAAGGAGGTGAGCCATGTCGCAACGCAAACGGGTGACGTTCGTCCTCGAGGCGCCGGGCGCGCGACGCGTGTGCCTGGCCGGCAGCTTCAACGGCTGGGCGGCGGACAAGGAGCCGATGCGGCCCGACGGCCGCGGCCGCTGGGTGAAGGTCAAGTATCTGCAGCCCGGCGAGCACCAGTACAAGTTCGTGGTCGACGGCCAGTGGTGGCAGGACCCGGCGCGACCCGAGGCCGCGCCCAATCCCTACGGTTCGGCCAACAGCGTGTTGCGCCTCTGAGGGGGCCTCACAACACCTCGGCGGCGTGGTCCGCCAGGCGCGAGCGTTCGCCGCGCTGCAAGACCACGTGGGCGCTGTGCGGCCAGCGCAGGAAGCGCTGCACCAGGTGGGTCAGCCCGGAGGTGGTCTCGGTCAGGTAGGGGGTGTCGATCTGGGCGATGTTGCCCAGGCAGACGACCTTGGTGCCGGGGCCGGCGCGGGTGATCAGCGCCTTGATCTGCTTGGCGGTCAGGTTCTGCGCCTCGTCCACGATCAGGAAGCGGTCGAGGAAGGTGCGCCCGCGCATGAAGTTCATCGAGCGCACCTTGATCCGCCGGCTGAGCAGGCTCTGGGTGGCTTCCCGCGCCCACTCGTCCTCGTGACCGTTGCCCAGCACCTCGAGGTTGTCCAGCACCGCCCCCATCCACGGCGTCATCTTCTCCTCTTCGGTGCCCGGCAGGAAGCCGATGTCTTCGCCGAGCGGCAGGGTGATGCGGGTGATGACGATCTCGCGGTAACGGGGCGCATCCAGGGTCTGGGCCAGGCCGGCGGCCAGCGACAGCAGGGTCTTGCCGGTGCCGGCGTTGCCGAGCAGGATCGCCAGATCGATCTGCGGGTCCATCAGCACGTTGAGGGCGAAGTTCTGCGCGCGGTTGCGGGCGTGCACGCCCCACACGGCATCGCCGCCTTCGCCGTAGTCCACCAGCGCCTCGAGCTCGGCGCCGTCGTCGCCGCAGCGGCGCACGATGGCGGCGAAGCCGGGGTCGTCCTCGGCCCACAGGCCCAGGCCGGGATGCCAGTCGCGCGCCGCCGGGGTGGTCGCGCGGTAGCGGGCCCGTGCGCCGCCTTCCAGGCGCTCGAGGCGGTGGCCGGGGCGTGACCAGAAGCCGGCCGGCAGCGCCAGCAGGCCCTCGGGCAGCAGGCTGAGGTCTTCGAGCACCCGGTCGCTGGCGTAGTCTTCGGCCGCCAGGCCCAGGGCGCGGGCCTTGACCCGCAGGTTGATGTCCTTGGTGACCAGGATCACGGCCTGTGCCGGCCGGTTGCGGCGCAGCGCCAGCGCGGCCTGGAGAATGCCCTGCTCGCCGGGCGGCGGGGCGGCGCCGGTCTGGAAGAACAGGCGGCCGCCGGGGCGGGGCTCGTCGCGCGGGGTGAAGCCGCCGGCCAGCGGCAGGCCTTCGTCCAGCTCGCCGGGGTGGCGGGCGATCAGCTCGTCCAGGAAGCGGTTGACCTGGCGCGCGTTCTGGGCGGTTTCGGACAGCCCCGTCTTGCAGCGGTCCAGCGCTTCGAGCACCGCCATCGGCAGGTACAGGTCGTGCTCGTGGAAGCGGAACAGCGCCGCCGGATCGTGCAACAGCACGGAGGTGTCGAGCACGTAGATGCGGCGGCTGTCGGACACGGCGGTGCGGTGCTCAGAGCGCTTCGACGGCGGCCAGGACCTCGGCGGCGTGTCCGTCCACCTTGACTTTGCGCCAGACCCGGCGCAGCACCCCGTCGGCGTCGATGAGGAAGGTGCTGCGCTCGATGCCGCGCACTTTTTTGCCGTACATGTTCTTGTCCCGGATCACGTCGAACAGGGCGCACAGGGTCTCGTCCGGGTCGGCGATCAACTCGAAGGGAAAGCCGTGCTTTTCCTTGAAGCGCCGATGGCTGGCGAGGCTGTCGCG
Organism: Gammaproteobacteria bacterium; assembly: GCA_026004975.1. Taxonomy (GTDB): domain Bacteria; phylum Pseudomonadota; class Gammaproteobacteria; order HTCC5015; family HTCC5015; genus BPKE01. The sequence goes on along the minus strand of BPKE01000001.1, from coordinate 588,458 downwards.
GGAGACGCCGAAGATCTGCGCGCCGGCGGCGGCGAAGCGCGGGTACAGGTCGCGGAAATCCTGGCCCTCGCGGGTGCAGCCGGGGGTGTTGTCGCGCGGATAGAAGTAGAGCACCGTCTTGCGCCCGCGCAGCACGCCCTCGTCCACCGGGCCGGCGGTGCTTTCGGCGTGAAACGGCGGCACGGGCTGGTCGATTTCCACTTTGGCCATGAGGACTCCCGGGGTTCGTCGGTCGTGGGCAAGTGTACCTCAGGTGACGGGCGAGCGGGCTTCGGTTGAAAGGCGGGGGGCGCCGCTGTACCATCGCCGGGCTCGATCCCCCGCCCTGCGCTCGAGAGGATTTCGCGGCATGTTTCGCGGCAGTCTGGTCGCCCTGGTCACGCCCATGGGCGAGGATGGCGCCATCGACTACGAGGCCTTCGGCCGGCTGATCGATTGGCATTGCAGCGGCCGGCACGCACGGCCTGGTGGTGGCGGGCACCACGGGCGAATCGCCGACCCTGGATTTCGACGAGCACGTCGAGCTGGTGCGCTTCGCGGTGGTGCGGGCCGCCGGCCGCCGGCCGGTGATCGCCGGCACCGGTTCGAATTCCACCCGCGAGGCGCTGTTCTTGACCGAGGCGGCCGCGCGCGACGGCGCCGACGCCTGCCTGCTGGTCACGCCGTACTACAACAAGCCGACGCAAGAGGGTCTCTACCGCCATTTCCGCCTGCTCGCCGAGCAGGTGGCGATCCCGCAGATCCTCTACAACGTGCCCGGCCGCACGGCGGTCGACCTGTTGCCGGAGACCGTCGAACGCCTGGCCGAGCTGCCCAACGTCGTCGGCATCAAGGAGGCGAGCGGCAGCCTGGAGCGCATCCGCCGTTTGCGCGCGCTGTGCCCGCCGCCGTTCGCGGTGTACTCCGGGGACGATGCCCTGGCGGCGGCGGCGATGCTGGAGGGCGCCGACGGGGTGATCTCGGTGACCGCCAACGTCGCGCCCGAGGCGATGGTCCGCATGGCCGAGGCGGCGCTGGCGGGCGAGCGCGAGGCGGCCGAGCGCCTGGACGCGCCCCTGCAGGGCCTGCACCAGGCGCTGTTCCTGGAGGCCAATCCCATCCCGGTCAAGTGGGCTCTGCATGCCATGGGGCGCATCGGCCCGGGCATCCGCCTGCCCCTGACGCCGTTTTCGGAGGTCCACCATGAAAGCTTGCGCGCGGCCCTGCGGGCGGCCGCTGTCCTGGATTGAGCGCGGCCGCGGCGCGGCCGCGGCGCTGGTCTTGGCGGCGGCCTTGACCGCCTGCAGCGGCGGGCGCGTCCTGGAGGACGTGCAGTCCTTCGACTACCGCGAGGCCGAGTTGGCGCCGCCGCTGGTCTATCCGCCGGGAACGGCCGCCCCGCCGCAGGCCGAGGACCATCGCCTGCCGCCCCCGCCGCCCGGCGCGCCGGGCGATCCGAACGCGCTGATCAAGCCGCCGCGGCTGTTGCCGCCCGAGGCGGGCTCCGAAGCGGCGCCCGCGGCCCCCTGAAGGGGCCCGGCGCGGCCGGCCCGGCCGGGGTGGCGGGCGGGAGGTGGAGATGACCGATGCGGCCTTGTCGTCTCTGATCCGGGCGCTGGCCAGAGCGCTGCAGGTCTGCGTGGACGGTGGGCGGCTCGAGTTCGCGCATCCGGACATCGAGCTGCGGCCCGTCCCGCACATTCACGGCTGGGATTTCATTCCCCGCGTCCCGATCCCCTGCGATGCGTTGCTGCGCGGCTTGCCCTGGACGTTCTCGGGGCCGGAGCCGAGCTGGGATCTGGATCCCTGGAATCTGTTCGCTTGCGATTTTCCGCACTGCCAGGTGTGGTTCGAGATCGACCTCGCCACCCGCCTGGTGGAGGTCATCACCTATGCCGGCATCCCCTATCACCGGCCGCTCGACGAGGTGCCCGAGCTTTACGAGCCGCCGAGGGTCGTGCTGAGCGAGGAGGAGAAGGCACGCGCCCTGGAGGTGCTTCGTGAGTTCGAAGCCGGGTCGTGCGCCGGCCCGGACGGCGGGCGATCCGGGGTGGTCGGGCGGAATCGACCGCCCGCGGCGGCCCGGTCGCGCCGCGGGCGCTGGCACCCGGGGGCACGCCGCGGCACGGACGGAAAATCCGGTCGCTGAGGCTGGGCCGTAGGGGGTGCGCCGCGGCGGGGCGGGCTCAGCGCCGGGCGCGCTTGTCGCGTTCGATGAGCGCGTAGGCGGAGTGGTTGTGGATGGATTCGAAGTTCTCGGATTCCACCACGTAACGGCGGATGCGCGGGTCGCGGTCGAGCAGCGCGGCGACGTCGCGCACCATGTCCTCGACGAACTTGGGGTTGTCGTAGGCCTTTTCGGTCACGTACTTCTCGTCGGGCCGCTTGAGCAGGCCGTAGAGTTCGCAGGAGGCGGTTTTCTCCACCAGCTCGATCAGTTCTTCGATCCACACGAAGCGCTCGATGTCCACGGTGACGGTGACGTGGGAGCGCTGGTTGTGGGCGCCGTAGCGCGAAATGCTCTTGGAGCAGGGGCAGAGGCTGGTGACCGGCACGACGACCTTGATGCGGGTCTGCATGCCTTCGGCCGACAACTCGCCGGTGAGGGTGACCTCGTAATCCATCAGGCTCTGCACGCCGGTGACCGGGGCGGCCTTGTTGATGAAGTACGGGAAGGTCATCTCGATGACCCCGGCTTCGGCCTCCAGGCGCTCGAGCATCTCGCGCAGCATGCACTTGAACGACTCGATGGAGATCTCGCGCTCGTAGCCGTTGAGGATCTCGACGAAGCGGGACATGTGCGTGCCCTTGAAGTGGTGGGGCAGGCGCACGTACATGTTGAAGCGGGCGACGGTGTGCTGCACGCCCTGGCTGCGGTCCTTGACCAGCACCGGGTGGCGGATGTCCTTGATGCCGACGCGGTCGATGGCCAGGCGGCGCGAGTCGGCGCTGCCCTGCACGTCGGGCATGGTGTCGCGTTCGGGGGCGATGGGTTCGCTCATGACGATGAGGATCCTGCGGGCGCTTTCGCCGGGGGCGAATGATAGGGCATTTCCGAGTAAAACACTAGGAATTGCCGCTCAGGCCGTGCGCTTGGCGCGGGCGGCGGCGCCGGGGCGCCAGGCGGCCAGGCGGCGGCGCAGGGACTCGGCGTCCAGGCCGGCTTCGGCGAGCAGTTCCTCGCGCGAGCCGTGCTCGAGGAAGCGGTCGGGCAGGCCGAGGTTGAGCACCGGGCGCGGCAGGCCCAGGCGCTGCAGCGCCTCGTTGACGGCGCTGCCGGCGCCGCCGGCGACGGCGTTCTCCTCCAGGGTCACCAGCAGGGCGTGCTCGGCGGCGATCTCCCGCAGCAGCGCCTCGTCCAGCGGCTTGACGAAGCGCATGTTGACGACGGTGGCGTCGAATTCCTCGGCCACGGCCTCGGCCACGGCCACCAGGCTGCCGAAGGCCAGCAGGGCGAGTTCGCCGCCGCCGCGCCGGCGCAGTTCGCGCGGCCGACGGGCAGGGGTTCGAGGTCCGGCGAGACCGCCACGCCGGGGCCGTGCCCGCGCGGGTAGCGCACCGCCGCCGGGCCGTCGTGCAGGAAGCCGGTGGTGAGCATCTTCCGGCATTCGTTCTCGTCGGCCGGCGCCATCACCAGCATGTTCGGCACGCAGCGCAGATAGGAGAGATCGAAGCTGCCGGCGTGGGTCGGGCCGTCGGGGCCCACCAGCCCGGCGCGGTCGATGGCGAACAGCACCGGCAGGTTCTGCAGGGCGACGTCGTGGATGAGCTGGTCGTAGGCGCGCTGCAGGAAGGTCGAGTAGATCGCGACGACCGGCTTGTAGCCCTCGCAGGCCAGGCCGGCGGCCAGGGTGACGGCGTGCTGCTCGGCGATGCCGACGTCGAAGTAGCGGTCGGGGAAGCGCTCGGAGAATTCCACCAGGCCCGAGCCCTCGCGCATCGCCGGGGTGATGCCGATCAGGCGCGGTTCGCGCTCGGCCATGTCGCACAGCCAGCGGCCGAAGACCTGGGTGTAGGTCGGGCGCTGTCGCCGCCGCCGCCGACCATGCCGCGCTTGGGGTCGAAGACGCTCACGGCGTGGTACTTGACCTGGTCGCGCTCGGCGGGGGCATAGCCCTTGCCCTTGGTGGTGAGCACGTGCAAGAGGCGCGGGCCGGGCTGGTCGCGCAGGTTGCGCAACAGGTGCACCAGCTCGACGACGTCGTGGCCGTCGACCGGGCCGAAGTAGCGGAAGCCCAGTTCCTCGAACAGGGTGCCGGGGGTGACCATGCCCTTGACGTGTTCTTCGGCGCGCCGCGCCAGTTCACGGACCGGCCCGCCGAGCACGCGCTTGCCGCCTTCGCGCACGCTGGTGTAGAAGCGCCCGGAGAGCAGCCGGGTGAGGTATTTGCTCAAGGCGCCGACGTTCGGCGAGATGGACATCTCGTTGTCGTTGAGCACCACCAGCAGGTCGGCCTCCAGGTCGCCGGCGTTGTTCAACGCTTCGAAGGCCATGCCGGCGGTCATCGCGCCGTCGCCGATCACCGCGACGGCGCGGCGCGTCTCGCCCTGCAGGCGCGCGGCCAGGGCCATGCCCAGGGCGGCGCTGATCGAGGTGCTGGAGTGGCCGACGCCGAAGGTGTCGTAGGGGCTTTCGCCGCGCTTGGGGAAGGGGGCGAGCCCGCCGCGCTTGCGGATGCTGTGGATGCGCTCGGCGCGGCCGGTGAGGATCTTGTGCGGGTAGGCCTGATGGCCCACGTCCCAGACCAGGCGGTCCTCGGGGGTGTCGAAGACGTAATGCAGGGCGATGGTCAACTCGACGGTGCCCAGGTTGGCCCCGAAGTGGCCGCTGGTGGCGGCCACCGATTCGATCAGGAAGGCGCGCAGCTCGGCGGCCAGTTCCGGCAGCCGGCGCTCTTCCAGGCGCCGCAGGTCGGCCGGCTCCCGGATCGACTCGAGCAGGGGATAGCGGCGGAGGCGGTCGCTCATGGCCGGATTGTAACGTGAATCGCCGAGGGCGGCTCAGCGGTCGCGGTCGACGACGCGGTCGGCGATGTGCCGCAGCAGGCCGACGTCGGCGCCGCGGGCGGCCTCGAGGGCGGCCAGGGCGCGGCGGTGCGCGGCGGCCAGCTCGGCGCGCGCTCCCGCCAGGCCGAGCAGGCGCGGGTAGGTGGCCTTGCCCAGGGCGGCATCGGCGCCCTGGCGTTTGCCGAGCACGGCGGTGTCGCCGGTCTCGTCCAGGATGTCGTCCTGGATCTGGAAGGCCAGGCCGACGGCGGCGGCGTAGTCCGCCAGGGCGGCCGCCACGGCCGGCTCCGGCTCGGCCAGGGCCACGGGCAGGCGCACGGCCGCTTCGAGCAGGGCGCCGGTCTTGAGCCGGTGGATGGTGCGCAGGGCGTCGATGTCGGGTGTCGTCCCCTCGGCCTCGAGGTCGAGGGCCTGTCCGCCGGCCATGCCGGCGTGGCCGGCGGCGCGGGCGAGCAGGGCGACCAGGCGGCCGGCCCGGGCCGACCAGGCCGGCGGCAGGCGCTCGACCAGCACTTCGAAGGCCAGCGCCTGCAGGGCGTCGCCGGCGAGGATGGCGGTGGCCTCGTCGAAGGCGCGGTGACAGGTGGGACGGCCGCGGCGCAGGTCGTCGTCGTCCATGGCCGGCAAATCGTCGTGGACCAGCGAGTAGGCGTGGATGAATTCCAGCGCGCAGGCCGGGCCGTGCAGGGTTTCCGGGTCCAGGCCCAGGGCGAGGCCGGTGGCGTAGCAGAGCACCGGCCGGATGCGCTTGCCCGGCCCGGTGACGGCGTAGTGCATCGCCTGGTGCAGGCGGCGCGGTTCGCGCTCGGCGTCGGGCAGGGTCTCGCGCAGGGCGCGCTCGGCGAGCGCCCGCAGCTCGGCCAGGCGCGTCTCGGCCTCGGCGGGCGTCATGGGGTTTCGTCGTCCTCCCCGCCGCCGGCCGCCTCGTCCGCGCCGCCGGCCGGGAAGTCCTCCGGGGCGCCGAAGCGGTCGAGGAGGATCTGGACTTTCTGCTCCGCCTTGCCGAGGGCGGTTTCGCACTCGCGCGCCAGGCGCATGCCTTGTTCGAAGAGTTTCAGCGCCTCTTCGAGGCTGAGCTCGCCGTCTTCGAGGCGCTCGACCAGCGCCTCCAGGGCCTTGAGCTTGTCCTCGAAGCCGCCGCTGCCTTGCCGTTCGCTCATCGCTGGGGTCTCTGGGCGGGGGTGGGAAAGCTAACCGGGCGCGGCCGCGCGGTCAAATCCGCTCGAGGGCGGCGAGCGCCTCGTCGAGGTGGTCGACGCCGATCGCGTCGATGTTCGGCGGCGGGCGCTTGACGCGGTTGGCCGCCGGCATCAGGGCGCGCGCGAAGCCGTGCTTGGCGGCGGCCGCCAGGCGCGCTTCGCCGTTGGGCACGGGGCGGATCTCGCCGGCCAGGCCCACTTCGCCGAAGACGACCAGCTTGTCGGGCAGCGGCTTGTCGTAGAGGCTGGAGCGTACGGCGAGCAGCACGGCGAGATCGGCGGCGGTTTCGCCCAGGCGCACCCCGCCGACGACGTTGGCGAACACGTCGCGGTTGCCGAGCTCGGCGCCGGTGTGGCGGTGCAGCACGGCGAGCAGCAGGGCCAGGCGGCCGCCGTCCAGGCCGACGGCGAGGCGCCGCGGCGGGGCCGCGGCGGCCGCGTCGACCAGGGCCTGGACTTCGACGAGCAGCGGCCGGGTGCCTTCCAGGGCGACGGTGACGACGCTGCCGGGCACCGGCCGGGCGTGGCGCGACAGGAAGATGGCCGAGGGGTTGGTGACGGGTTTGAGGCCGTCTTCGAGCATGGCGAACACGCCCAGCTCGTGGGCGGCGCCGAAGCGGTTCTTGACGGCGCGCACCATGCGGTAGCGGCTGCCCGGCTCGCCCTCGAAATACAGCACCGTGTCGACCATGTGTTCGAGCACGCGGGGGCCGGCCAGGGCGCCTTCCTTGGTGACGTGGCCGACGATGAACACGGTCACCGCCCGGTCCTTGGCGAAGCGCACCAGCCGCGCGGCGCACTCGCGCACCTGCGCCACCGAGCCGGGGGCGGAGGCCAGGGCCTCGCTGAACATGGTCTGGATGGAATCGATGACGAGCAGCTCGGCGCGTTCCTTGGCGGCCGTCTCCAGCACCCGTTCGATGACGGTGTCGGCGAGCAGCCGCAGCGGCCGGTCGGCGAGCCCGAGGCGCCGCGCCCGCAGCCCGACCTGCTGCAGCGATTCCTCGCCGCTCACGTACAGGGCGCGGCGCCGGTCGGCGAGCGCGGCCAGCGCCTGCAGCAGCAGGGTCGATTTGCCGACGCCCGGGTCGCCGCCCAGCAGGACCACGGCGCCGTCGACCAGGCCGCCGCCGAGCACGCGGTCGAATTCGCTCAGCCCGGTGGGGGTGCGCGCCTGGTCGATGGCGGGCACCGCGTCCAGGTCGCAGGGTTCGGCGCCGGCGGCCGGTGCGAGCAGCGCCCCGGCACGCGGCGCCGGGGTGACGTGCCGCTCGTGCAGGCTGTTCCAGGCGCCGCAGGCCGGGCACTGCCCCGACCACTTGGGCGCCTCGGCACCGCAGGCTTCGCACTGGTACAGGCGGGTGGACTTGGCCATGTCAGTGGCCGCGGCCGCCGCCGTCGCGCCGCCACTGCGGATGGATGCGCACGGTTTTCACCGCCGGGCCCTGGATTTTGACGATTTCCATCGGCATGCCGTAGAGGATCAGCCCGGTGCCCGGCTCCGGGATGGCCTCCAGGTATTCGAGGATCAGGCCGTTGAGGGTCTTGGGCTCCACCGGCGGCAGCTTCCAGTCCAGCACCCGCTTGAGCTCGCGCAGGTGCACGCCGCCGTCCACCAGGTAGCTGCCGTCGGGCAGGGGGTGGATGTCGGGGGTGATGCTTTGCCCGCCGGTGGTGAATTCGCCGACGATTTCCTCGAGGATGTCCTCCAGCGTCACCAGGCCCAGCAGGTCGCCGTATTCGTCCACCACCAACGCCATGCGCTCACGGCGGGTCTGGAAATTGAGCAATTGCGTGGTCAACGGCGTGCCCTCGGGCACGAAGTAGGGTTCGCTCATCGCCGCCTCGATGGCCTTGTGGTCGAGGGTGCCGTCGACCAGGCGGTTGAGCAGACGGCGCAGGTGCAGGATGCCGACGATGTGGTCGATGTCCTCGCGCCACACCGGCAGGCGGGTGTGCGGCGCGTTGCGCAGGGTGCGGCGGATCTGCTCGATCGGCTCGGCCAGGTCCAGGCCGGCGATCTCGTTGCGCGGCACCATGACGTCCTCGACCGTGGCGTGCTCGAGTTGCAGCACGTTCACCAGCATGCTGCGGTGGCGGCCGGGGAGCAGGCCGCCGGCTTCCTTGACGACCGTCAGCAGCTCCTCGCGGGTCAGCCCCCAGGAACCGCCCTGATCCGGCTTGACGCCGATCAGGCGCAGCAGGGTGTTGGCCAGCAGGTTGACGAGAAACACCACCGGCCAGCCCACCTTGAGCAGGCCGGTGTAGACGTAGGCGGCCGGATAGGCGAGGCGCTCGGGGTGCAGGGCGGCCAGCGTCTTGGGCGCCACCTCCGAGAAGATCAGCAGCACCAGCGTGAGCAGGCCGGCGGCCACCGCCAGCGCGGTGTCGTCCGGCGAGAGGCGCAGGGCGATCAGGGTGGTGAGCATCGAGGCCAGGACGTTGACCAGGTTGTTGCCCAGCAGGATCAGCCCGATCAGCCGGTCGGGGCGCTCGAGCAGGCGGCTGGCGAGCACGGCGCCGCGGTGGCCCTGGCGGGCGGCGTGGCGCAGCCGGTAACGGTTGATCGCCATCAGCGCCGTTTCCGAGCCGGAGAAGAAGGCCGACAGCAGCAACAGGGCGCCGAGCAGCGTGAACAGCAGGCTTAGCGGCAGTTCGTCCAAGCGGGGCAGGCCTCGTGCGGCACCGGGCCGGCGAGTGTAGCCCAAAGGCGCCGGTCGATGCAGCCCGCGCCAGGCCGGCGTCGGTTCAACGCAGGTATTCGAGCACCCACTTGGTGCCCAGATAGGCCAGTGCCAGGCTGAACATCCCGCCCAGCGTCCAGCGGATCGCGGTCTGCCCGCGCCAGCCGGCGCGGTGGCGGCCGAGCAGCAGCAGGCCGAACACCACCCAGGCGATCACCGAGAAGACGATCTTGTGATTGAACCAGTCACGGGTGAAGGCGAAACCGCTGAGCAGGGCCAGGGTGAGCAGACCGAAACCGACCGCGATGGTGCGGAACAGGGCGGTCTCCAGCGTTTCCAGCGGCGGCAGCCACTCGGCCTCGCGGCCCGAGGCGGTGGCTGTGCAGGCGGTGGTCGGCGATCGCCAGCAGCACGGCCAGCAGGCAGGCGACGCTGAGGCTGGCGTAGGCGAGCACCGCCAGCAGCACGTGGGCGTCCAGCCAGGGATCGGGGTGCAGCGGATCGACCGCCGCCGGCGGCAGGCCCAGCGCGGTGACCACGGTCAGGGCGATGACCGGGATGCCGATCAGCAGCAGGGCCGGCAGGGCCTGGAACAGGGCCAGCACCAGGCAGCCGAGCATCACCAGCCAGGCGATCAGCAACAGGCTGGCGGGCAGGTCGAAGCGCAGGCCGCCGTCGTCCAGCAGCGCCTGCACGACCAGCACGCCGTGCAGCAGCAGGCCGAGCGCGCCGGCGAACACCGCGCCCCCCAGGGCGCGGCGGCGGGCGGCGATGGCGGTGAGGATCAGCGCCAGGGTGTAGAAGCTGAGCGTGGCGACGGCCAGCAGGACGGTTTTCATGATCGCTCCCCTGCGACGGGGCCGGCGCGGCGGGCGCGGCCGCCGCTATGTTAGCATTTGGGCCGAACGGTGCGGTGTCCGGCGGGCGCCGGCGGGGCGGACGGATGCGGATTCGAGTGCTCGGGTGCAGCGGCGGCATCGGCGCCGGACTGCACACCACCGGTTTTCTGATCCAGGAGCGGGTGTTGCTCGACGCCGGCACCGGCGTCGGCCGCCTGCCGCTCGCGGAGCTCGCCCGGATCGCGCACGTTTTCCTGAGCCATGCGCATCTGGACCACATCGCCGCCTTGCCCTTGCTGCTGGACACGCGTTTCGGCCAGGTGCGCGAGCCGCTGACCGTGTGGGGCCCGGCGGCGGTGCTCGAGGATCTGCGCCGGCACGTGTTCAACTGGCGGATCTGGCCGGATTTCGCCGCCTTGCCCGACCGGCGCGCGCCGGCCTTGCGTTACCGGCCGATCGAGCGGGACGAGACGGTCGAGCCCGAGCCCGGTCTGCGCCTGACCGCCCTGCCGGCCGCCCACACCGTGCCGGCCTGCGGCTACCTGGTCGAGGGCGAGGGCCGCCGCCTCGCCTACAGCGGCGACAGCGGCGCCAACCCGGCGTTCTGGCGGCGGCTCGACGCGCTCGACCGGCTCGACGCCCTGATCATCGAGTGCGCCTTCCCGCAAGCGCAGGCGGGCCTGGCGGCGCGCGCCGGGCACCATTGCCCGGCGAGCCTGGCGGCCGATCTGGCGCGGTTGCGGCACCGCCCGCGGATCTGGTTGACTCATCTCAAGCCCGGCGAGGAGGCGACCATCCTCGCCGAATGCCGCGGGGCGCTGGCCGGCCGCCGCTGGCGCGCGCTGCGCGACGGGGAAACCTTGCGGCTTTGAACGAACCGGAATCGAGACGAGGTCCATGTTCGACACCCTGACCCAACGCCTGACCACCGCCCTGGACGCCTTGCGCGGCCGCGGCCGGCTGACCGAGGCCGACGTCGACCAGGCGCTGCGCCGCGTGCGCATGGCCCTGCTGGAGGCCGACGTCGCCCTGCCGGTGGCGCGGGACTTCATCGAGCGGCTGCGCGAACGCGCCCGCGGCGAAGCGGTGCTGACCGGCCTCAACCCCGGCCAGACCGTGATCAAGCTGGTGCGCGACGAGCTGGTGGCGCTGATGGGCGGCGACGCGGCCGGTCTGAATCTGGCGGCGCAACCGCCGGCGGTGATCCTCCTGGCCGGTTTGCAAGGCGCCGGCAAGACCACCACCGCCGCCAAGCTGGCCCTGCATCTGCGCGAGCGCCACAAAAAGCGCGTCGCCCTGGCGAGCTGCGACGTGTACCGGCCGGCGGCGATGGAGCAGCTCGAGCGCCTCGCCGAGCGGGTCGGCGCCGAGTACCTGCCGCCCGCCGCCGGCGCCGAGCCGGCCTCGCTCGCCGAGGCGGCGCGGGCCGAAGCCCGTCGCGCCTTCGCCGACGTGTTGATCGTCGACTCGGCCGGACGGTTGCACGTGGACGAGGCGATGATGGCCGAGATCCAGGCCCTGCACGCCCGGCTCGAGCCGGTCGAGACCTTGTTCGTGGTGGACTGCATGATGGGCCAGGATGCCCTGCAGGCCGCCGCCGCCTTCGACCGCGTGCTGCCACTGACCGGTGTGATCCTCACCAAGGCCGACGGCGACGCCCGCGGCGGCGCGGCCCTGTCGGTGCGGGTGGTCACCGGCAAGCCGATCAAATTCATCGGCCGCGGCGAAACCCCGGACGCGCTGGAACCCTTCGATCCCAAGCGCATGGCCGAACGCATCCTCGGCATGGGCGACGTCCTCGGCCTGATCGAGACGGCCCAGCAGCGCATCGACGCCGGCCAGGCCGAGCGGCTGGCGCGCAAGATCGAGCGCGGCAAGGGCTTCGACCTGGCCGACCTGCGCGAGCAATTGCGCCAGATGGAGCAACTGGGCGGGCTCGGCGCCTTGCTCGACAAGCTGCCGACGAAGCTGCGCGCCGGCACCGACGCGGCCCGCTTGGCCGAGGGCGAGAAGCGCACCCGGCGCATGATCGGCATCATCGACTCGATGACCCCGGAGGAGCGCCGGCGGCCGCAGATCCTCGACGCCTCGCGCAAGCGGCGCATCGCCCGCGGCGCCGGTGTGGAAGTCCAAGCCGTCAACCAGTTGCTCAAGCAGCACCGGGAAATGGCCAAGATGGTCAAGCGCCTGTCCGGCGGCGGCGTGAAGCGGCTGATGCGCGGTCTGGGCGGCATGGGGCGCGGCCGCTGATGTTCCGCCGCGCCCTGCACGTCGCCACCGGTCGCCGCGGCTGCCACGACATCACCGGCCGCCTGGAGGCCATGGTCGCCGAATCCGGCGTCCAGACCGGCCTGTGCCACGTGTTCCTCGCCCACACCAGCGCTTCGCTGATCCTCTGCGAGAACGCCGACCCCACGGTGCGGGCCGACCTCGAGGACTTCCTGGCGCGGCTCGCCCCCGACGGCGATCCGCGCTACCGCCACCGCATCGAAGGCCCCGACGACATGGCGGCGCATCTGCGCAGCGTGCTCACCGGCTGCAGCCTCACCCTGCCCGTGCACCAGGGGCGTCTGGCGCTCGGCACCTGGCAGGGCGTGTTCGTCTACGAACACCGCCACCGGGCCGGCGAGCGCCTGCTGTGGGTGACGGTTTACGACTGAAACGGTGCATGCGTTATAAAGTCCGGAAGGGATGCGGCCGAGAAGACACAGGGACGGTGACGTGGCAAAGCCGACGCTGAAGGGGAGGGCTCATGACCGGCAACCACCCGCCGCGGTGGCTCGCCCGCGTGTTGCGCCGGCCGGTGCGCGCCGCGGCCGGGCCGGTGCTGCGCGCGGTGCTGGCCGTGGCGCTCGCCCTGGCCTGCGCCTGGCGCGCGTCGGCGCCCTGGCCCCTGCTGCTTCCGCCGCTCGTTCTCGCCGCCTGGTTCATCGCCCGCCGCGCACCCGCTGACCCCCTGCACGCCAGCCTGGCCGCGGTCGCCGACCAGGTCCTGGCCGGCGCCCTGTGGGGGTTGTTGCCGCCGCCGCTCGCGCCCCTGGCCGCCCTGCCGGCGGGCCTGCTGGTCGCCGCGCATCGGCGCGCCGGCCCCGCCGTCGCCGCCGCCTCGGCCTTCGCCGCCGCCCTGCCGGCCGGCCTCGCCAGCCTGGTCTTTCACCTCCGGGCGCTCGACCCCGCCCCGGCGGCGCTCGTCCACGGTCTGTTCATGGCCCTCGGCGTGCTGCTGGCCGGCCGGGCCGTGCGCGCCCTGGCGGAGCGCGCCGACTCCGAGCACGAGCAGGCGCTGATCCGCCTGGTCATCGGCGGCGTCTTCGTCGCCTACTTCGGTTGGCATGCGGCGCGCGGCGTCGGCCCGGAAATGGTCTTCGCCGCGGTCGTCTCCGGCGTCGGCGTGTGGCTCGGGGCCGTGCTGCTGTGGACCATCCTGGTGCGGCCCGAGCACATCGTGCCGTGGCGACGTCTGCTCGGCCTCGTCCTGGACACCGGCATCACCACCGTCGTGCTGGCGCGTTGCGGCGAACTCGCCGCGCCGATGCTCGGTGTCTACCTGTGGGTGACGATGGGCAACGGCCTGCGTTACGGCGTGCGCAGCCTGTACGTCGCCGAGGCCTTCAGCCTGGTCGGTTTCGTCGCCATCCTGGTCGCCAGCCCCTACTGGCGCCAACACGCCATGCTGGTGCTCAGCTTCGCGTTGATCCTGCTCGCCCTGCCGCTCTACATGGTCACTCTGCTGCGCAAGTTGAACGCCGCCATCGAGCGCGCCAACGAAGCCAATCGCGCCAAGAGCCGGTTCCTGGCGAACATGAGCCACGAGCTGCGCACGCCCTTGCACGCCGTGATCGGCCTGGCCGACCTGCTCATGGACGAGCGCATCGCGCCCGAGCACCGCCGTCACGCCGAACGCATCCACGCCTCGGCGCGCCTGCTGCTCGGCATGATCGAGCGCATCCTCGACATCTCCAAGATCGAGGCCGGCCGCCTGCAGTTGTACGAAGAACGCTTCGACCTGTACGAACTGCTCCACGACGTCGAGACGGTGTTCGCCAACCAGGCCCAGCAGAAGGGGTTGGCGTTCGAAATCCACCTCGACCCGATCGTGCCCATCGAGTGGCAAGGCGATGCGGCGCGGCTCAAGCAGATCCTCGTCAACCTGCTCGGCAACGCCCTCAAGTTCACGGAAAAGGGCGGCGTCGACCTGACCGTCACGCTCGAGCGCGACGCCCCCCGCCGGCTGGTCTTCGAAGTGCAGGACACCGGCATCGGCATCCCCGCCGACCGGCGCGAAAAGATCTTCGAGCCCTTCGTCCAGGCCGATGCCTCGGTCACCCGCCGCTACGGCGGCACCGGCCTGGGCATGAGCATCGTGCGCCAGATCGTCGACGCCATGGGCGGCGTCATCGAACTGCAAAGCGAGGAGGGCATCGGCACCACCTTCACCGTGCGCCTGCCCCTGCGTGCGGTCGGTGACGGCGACCGCGCGCAGCGCGAGCTGGCCGCCCTCACCCTGGTCGCCTTCGGGCGGCCGCCGGCGCCGGAAGACGAGCTGCTCGACGCCGCCGGCCTGCGCATCCAGCGGCTGCCCGACGTCGCCGCCTTGCGCGCCGCGCTTGCCGGCGGGCGCATCGAACCGCCGATCCTCGCCCTGTTCGGCGTCGCCCAGGCCGCCGCCGCGGCCGCCTTGCCGGCCCTGTCCAGCGGCGGCCGCCGGCGCTTGTGGCGCGCCGTGCTGCTCGGGCCGGGCTCCCTGGACAGCCGGCCCGAGTCGTGGCGGCGGCGCGGCTTCGACTGGGTCCTCACCAAGCCCTTGCAATGGCCGGTGTTGTGTCGCGTCGCCCACTACATCGCCCTGGAACAGCCGGCCGCCGCCGACAACGTCGTGTCCCTGGAGCGCTATTACCGCAACCGTTCCGAGCACCGCCTGCGCATCCTGGTCGCCGAAGACACGCCCGTCAACCAGGTGCTCATGCAATCCCTGCTCGGCAAGGTCGGCCACGAGGTCGTCATCGCCGCCGACGGCGAAGCGGCCCTCGACGCCTTGGAAAACAACGATTTCGACCTGGCCATCCTCGACATGAACATGCCGGGCGTGAGCGGACTGGACATCGTCAAGCTGTGCCGCTTCCGCGCCGACCTGCGCGCCTTGCCACTGATCGTCCTCACCGCCGACGCCACCCCCGAAACCCGCCGGGTCTGCGAAGAGGCCGGTGCCGACGCGGTGCTCACCAAGCCGGTGGACAACCGCGGCCTGCTGGCGCTCATCGCCGAGCTCGCCGGCGGTCGGCGTGAAGCGGTGCGCCACGCCGGCGCCGGCGCCGCCGTGCGGCCTTTGGATCTCGGCGACCGGGACGAATTGATCGACGGCAACGTCGTGCGCCAGTTCACCGACCAGGGCATGAAGCGTGCGTTCTTCCGCGACCTGCTGGATCGGTTCAGCCGGGAAGGCGCCGAGCAACTGGCCCGCGCCGCCGAGGCGGCCGACCGCGGCGACTGGCATGAGGCGCGCAGCGAGCTGCACCGCCTCAAGGGCGCCGCGGCGTGTTTCGGTGCCGTGCGCCTGGTCGCCCTGTGCGAAGACGCCGAGCGACGGCTGGCCGAGCTCGAGCCGGCGGCGCGCCGCGACCTGCTGGCGCGCCTCGCCTCGCTGCTGGAACGCTCCTGCGAGGCCGTCGCCCGCCGGCTGGCCGACGAGCGCTGACCCCGGGCGTGCTCAGCCGGCCTTGGCGCGGCTCTGCCGGCCCACCAGCCGTTCCATCATGCGCAGATCCCGGTCCGTCAACTTCAGCGCCGCCTCCACCCAGATCTCCACGATGTCGCGCAATTCCTCCCAGGTCACCGGCTGGCAGCGGTCCCTGACCCGGCGCAGGGCCTGGATGGCGTTGCGGTTGCGGTTCTCCTTCTGGACATAGTCGTAGACCGCCAGCTCGCCCTGGCCGTCCTCGGCCAGCACGTCCACCACGCCCATCTCGTACAACTCCTCGGCCCCGTACAAGCGCCCGCTCAGGATCATCCGTTCCGCGGCCGCCGGTCCGATCCGGCGCGACAGCAGGCTGTAGGCGCCCATGCCCGGGAACAGGTTGAACAACACCTCCGGAAGACCGAGCTTGCTCGAGCGCTCGGCGATCAACACCTGCGCCGACAGGGCGCCCTCGAAGCCGCCGCCCAGGGCGTCCCCCTGCACCAGCGCGATCTGCGTGATGCCGTGGTGGTGCAAGGTGACGCTGTGGTGGATCGCCTCGATGCAGGCGTAAGCGTAGCGCCGCAGCGTCGCGCGGTCGCCGGCCTCGATCAGGCGCTTGAACAGCCTCAGATCGCCGCCGAGGTTGAACACCCCCGGCAGGCTCGAGGCCAGCACCTGGAAGCGCACCGGTGCATCCGGCGATGCCCCCTCGCCGTTCAAGTCCTTCAGGGCCGCGTGCAGGCGGTTGAGCTCCGCCAGGATGGTCGGGTTGAAGCAGGGTTGCGGCTTGGGATGCAGCCGGCACCAATGCAGGCGCAACTCCGCCTCGTAGTACAAATCCAACTGGCTGTATTCACCCAGTTCGGGGAGCGTGTGGCCGCGCGCGGCGGCGGGCAGGGGATCGATGAGCTTGACGGTGGCCATGGCAATACTCCTTTTGCTTAACCAAGAAACGTCCAATCGCGGGTGACCCGCTCGGGGTGTCCGCCATGCCGCGGCCGCCGGCGCACGCGCCCGCCAAACCGCTCTTGGTTCCCGGCCGTTCATCCTTCCGCCGCCGGTCGCGGTGTACGAACATCCTTGCTCTCCATTATGCAATCATCGTTCCGCCGCGCAATGACCACTTTGTGAAGCGATGGACATTTGCGCGGATTTCGGTACAGTGCAGCCATGCCTCGCCGCGTTTGCAACCGCGTGCTTTCGTTTTTCCTCCTGGTCGGCGTCGGATTCTTGACGGCGGCCGCCCCCGCGCCCGCCGACCTGACGGGCGTCTGGCGCCTGCTCGCCGAAGAAGGCGAAGGCGATCCTTTGCGCAAACAGCTCGAAGAGGCCCTGGTGGTCGTCGATCACAGCGAAGCGCGTGAGATCGTCACCCCCGACGGCCGCCGCGCCGTCGTCGGCATCAAGCGCCTGCGCCCGCCGCCCGAAGAAGTCGAGCGGCTCGCAGACAGCGTCGACCGGATCAGTCCCCTCGTGCCCCTCGAGCGCATCGAGGCCGCGGGCGATGCATTGGAACTGGTCTACAGGGACGGGCGTCGCCGGCGCATCTGCCCCGGCTGCGGCCAAGGCGAAGACACCGTCCTGGCCTTGAGCGATCGCCAGGTGCGCAGCCTGATGCTCGCCGGCTGGGAGGAGGACGGCCGGCTGGTGATCGAATCCAACAGCAACGTCGGCATCCGCGTCCTGGAGCAACTGCACCTGGAAGAGGACGGCGCCCGCCTGGTCGTCGAGCGCATCATCCGCTCGCCGCGCTTCGGGCGCCCGCTGCGCGTCGTCGAAGTCTATGTCCGCGAGCCTTCGTCCCCGGCCTCTTGAGGAACCCGACCGGCGTTTCTGCATCGCGCCGATGATGGGCTACACCGACCGGCACGGTCGCTACGTCCTGCGCCGACTGTTCCCGGACGCGCTGCTCTACACCGAGATGATCACCGCCCGGGCGCTCTACCACGGCGCGCCCGAAACCCTGCTCGAGCACCACCCGGCCGAGCGCCCCCTCGCCCTGCAACTGGGCGGCGCCGAGCCCGAGCTCATGGCCCGCGGCGCGGGCTACGCCCGCCAATTCGGTTACTGCGAAGTCAACATCAACGTCGGTTGCCCCAGCGACCGCGTCCAGGCCGGCCGCTTCGGCGCCTGCCTGATGCGTGAACCCGAGCGTGTCGCCGACTGCGTCGAGGCCATGCGCGAGGCCGGCCTGCCCGTCACCGTCAAGACCCGCCTCGGCGTCGACGAACTCGACCGCTACGAAGACCTGCTGCGCTTCGTCGACACCGTCGCCGCCGCCGGCTGCCGCACGTTCATCATCCATGCCCGCAAAGCCTGGCTCAACGGTCTGGACCCCAAGAAAAACCGCAGCATCCCGCCCTTGGATCATGCGCGGGTCTGGCGCCTCAAGCGCGACCGCCCGGAACTGCAGATCGTCGTCAACGGCGGCCTGCGCGGCGTCGCCGACTGTCTCGCCCAGCTCGCCCACGTCGACGGCGTCATGATCGGCCGTGCCGCCTGCGAAGCCCCCACCGAACTGATCGACATCGCCCGCGTGTTGTTCGGGCGGCCGCCGCCGGCCCTGTACGACGTCGTTGCCGATGCCCTGGACTACGCCGCCGCCGAACAGCGCCGCGGCGTGCCCCTGCGCCGCGTCCTGCGCCACCTCGCCGCCCTCGGCCGGGGCCGGCCCGGCGCGCGCCGCTGGCGCCAGGCCCTCGACCAGGCCGCCGTCGGCCGGCAAAGCCTCGCCGCCCTGCGATCCCTCGCCGCCGAACTCTTTCCCGCGGCCTGAAACCGCGCTGTTACAATACCGCCCGCCAACGCGAGACCAGAACAAGGAACCGACCATGCCCCGAGCCGCCGGCAAGCGCGGCCGCCGCCGGCCGACGCAGGCCGAACGCGCCGACCGCCACGTCCTTTACGAGCGCGCCGTACAAAACGTCGACTTCGAAGTCGAATTCGTCACCGACACCTTCAAGGCCCTGCGCCGCCGCCGGCCGCACATCGTGCGCGAAGACTTCTGCGGCACCGCCAACGCCGCCTGCGCCTGGGTGCGTGCCCACCCGCGCAACCGTGCCATCGGCGTGGACCTCGATCCCGATGTGCTCGATTGGGGACGCCGGCACCACGTCGCCGCCCTCACCCGCGGACAGCAACGCCGGCTGCAGCTCATCCAGGGCGACGTCCTCAAAGTGCGCACCGACCCCGTCGACGCCGTCCTCGCCATGAACTTCAGCTACTGGTGTTTCAAGACCCGCCCGCTGCTCAAGCGCTACTTCAAGCGCGTGCGCGAGCACCTCGTCGACGACGGCATCTTTTTCCTCGATGCTTACGGCGGCTACGAAGCCCACCAGGAACTGCGCGAAGAAACCGACCACGGCCGCTTCATCTACGTCTGGGACCAGGCCGAGTACGACCCCATGAGCGGCCACATGACCACCCACATCCACTTCAAATTCCCCGACGGATCGCGCCTCGACCGCGCCTTCACCTACCATTGGCGCCTTTGGACCCTGCCCGAACTGCGCGAACTGCTCGACGAAGCCGGCTTCTCGCGTGTCACCGTCTACGCCCAGGGCTGGGACGAGGCCCGCGACGAACCCAGCGACACCTTCGAGCCGGTCGAACGCCTCGACGCCGACGCCGGCTGGGTCGCCTGCCTGGTCGCCGAAAAGTGAGGCGGGGCCGCGCACCCGCGGGCCGGACGCCCCCGGGCGCGCTCCTCGAACCCGGCGGCCATCTCTAGGGGCGGTCGCCGTGATGCCCGGTCGCGCAAGGCCCGCGTCAGCGCCCCGGGGCCGTGAACCCGCCGCGTGCCCCCGTAGGCGACGCCAATTCGCCGCCGCCGCACCGGAGTCAGCGGGGCGCCGAGACGTGGGTGGCTCGAGCCGCCAAAGCGGCCCGCCTCCACGCACCGTCGGTTCACAACTCGTTCGGCGGTCGGCGCTGTCTGTCCATCGGCGACAGCGCGCCGTTCTCACATTCGTGGAAAAAGGCGATGATGTTCACCTCTTGCCCCGCCTTGCGGTTGCGCCCGTGCGACTCCAGCGTCGTGATGGTCGACTCGCCCAACAGCAGTCGGCAAGGCGCACCCGGCTCTCCCTCGGGAAGATCGCGGAACGCCGATGGAGCAGCCATTCCCGCCAACACCAAAACAACGATTGCGTCCATCGTTCTACTCCTCCAAGACATACCTCATGTTCCGAAGCCAAAGCCGATGAGCTGTCTACTCCGCGCACTCTTGCGGGAGCGAAGGTCGCACCCCTCGCCTCGGTGCGAAGCCCTGCCCCGCCAAAAGGCCAGGTCCGGCGGTGATGAGCCCAACGTGAACCACGCGCCCCCATGCCCCCGCCTGCCCATTCGACGTGTGCCAGGACGGCATCTTCCAGAGCCCCTTGGGGCGGCGTTCTGCCCGAGACCGGGCCGGGCCACTGCCCTGAGAGCCCGGAGCGGATGCGGCGCGATCCGCGCTCTTCTCCAAGACCGTTCCGCTGTTTTACGCAGCGCGGAACGCGGTGGGTTCGGCCACCTTGCCGCGCGGCCCGGACACCGCGCACCGGACGGCTTGGTCCACGACATCCACCGTGGACCCCCATACCGCCCGGCCACGCTCGAGTCCACGTCGAAACACCAAGGCGGGATGAGCGTGCTGCACAGCATGACGGATAACACCTCGGCCCCATATCGGCAAACTTTAGATGCTTTCGGTATGTTTCAAGTTGTCCCATGCCTAACAGATGCGCTCGCATGCCTTCCCGTCTCGAGGAACGCCCTCGATCACCATTATCCTCGCCTCCGCATGATCCGAGACGGATTGCAAGCTTGCCGGCGGCGCCCGCCATGCCCCGGACCGCGGCATGGTGTCCCTGTATGCCGTGCACCCTTTCGGCACCACGGTCATGAACATGGGCGCTTTTCATGAGCGCGACGTTTCTTGGACTGGTTCGAGCCGCACCGTCGAGGCCCGCATTTTTCAGGGCTCCAAGGGCCGCCCTTGGGCCAAGCGCGTTGGCTTGGCTCGGGACCGGTGTTTTCAACGGCCTGGTGCGAGCGAGCGGCTTCCGGGGGACGCTGAGGCCGAGGTGCGTCTTCTCCGTCGTTCGATCACCACCATGCGCGCCCACCCGAAGCGCCCGCGGCGCACCGTCCCGTTTGCTCGGGGGGCTTGGGCGTGGCCGCGGGTTTTAATCCCCTTTGGTCGGGGCCTCGTTCTCCATTGATATCGCATGGCAAATACATCGCTTTATCCTGTCTTAATCCCATTTGGTCGGGGCCTCGTTCTCCATCGACGGCGGCGACCTTTGGGAAGAGGTGCAGCGTCTTAATCCCCTTTGGTCGGGGCCTCGTTTTCCATTAACCACGAGTGCCCTTGCTCCCACGCCACGCGTCTTAATCCCCTTTGGTCGGGGCCTCGTTCTCCATGGTGACAGGGCCGAGACGGCAGACATGGTCTGGTCTTAATCCCCTTTGGTCTGGGCCTCGTTCTCCATCAATGACGCGCGACAGAAGGACTCGATATTTGTCTTAATCCCCTTTGGTCGGGGCCTCGTTCTCCATACGGGTGAGCGCGAAGGATACATCGGTCCTCCGTCTTAATCCCCTTTGGTCGGGGTTTCGTTCTCCATTTTCCACCTTGTCGAGACCACGCCTGCGGCGGTCTTAATCCCCTTTGGTCGGGGCCTCGTTCTCCATCGTGGCGACGGCACCAGTCGCGCATGCCGCGCGGTCTTAATCCCCTTTGGTCGGGGCCTCGTTCTCCATATTTCTGCAAGCGGAAAAAGATCACTTTTGTGGGTCTTAATCCCCTTTGGTCGGGGCCTCGTTCTCCATCGCATGACCCCATCTTTTGACCTGGCCGGGGTGTCTTAATCCCCTTTGGTCGGGGCCTCGTTCTCCATTTCCTTGATAGGGAGATTGTTGCCGCAATGAGTCTTAATCCCCTTTGGTCGGGGCCTCGTTCTCCATCGTTGCTTTGGTTGAATTCTAAGAGGGGGTTATTGTCTTAATCCCCTTTGGTCGGGGCCTCGTTCTCCATTCTAGAGGTGGGGCTCACGGCCATCAAAGAGCGGTCTTAATCCCCTTTGGTCGGGGCCTCGTTCTCCATGATGACCACAGACGAAGTGCGTTTTTCTCTTGCGTCTTAATCCCCTTTGGTCGGGGCCTCGTTCTCCATCCACCCTTAGAGAAGCGCTCATGCGCGGCTAGTCTTAATCCCCTTTGGTCGGGGCCTCGTTCTCCATCGAGGGAATACGGGCCGACACGAAAGAGCCGTGAGTCTTAATCCCCTTTGGTCGGGGCCTCGTTCTCCATCGGGGATGCGGGCCAAGTCTACACGCCCGCGGCAGTCTTAATCCCCTTTGGTCGGGGCCTCGTTCTCCATACGGCTGCGGCTTGGGTTTGGCCGACCCGTCGGCGGTCTTAATCCCCTTTGGTCGGGGCCTCGTTCTCCATCCCATCCGGCTGGGTATATCAACAAATTTTTGAGTCTTAATCCCCTTTGGTCGGGGCCTCGTTCTCCATTTCACAGGATGCACACTGCACATTCGCGGCGGAAGTCTTAATCCCCTTTGGTCGGGGCCTCGTTCTCCATTTCCCAATCCCCGTCTTTACACGGCCTAACCCGTCTTAATCCCCTTTGGTCGGGGCCTCGTTCTCCATGCGCCCGGTACGGGCAAGACCGCGCTCGCCGAGTCTTAATCCCCTTTGGTCGGGGCCTCGTTCTCCATGTTTATGTCGCCGGCCCCAGCCCATCCGGCTGGTCTTAATCCCCTTTGGTCGGGGCCTCGTTCTCCATGAGTCGCGCGGCTTATCGACCGCGCGTGTCAGGTCTTAATCCCCTTTGGTCGGGGCCTCGTTCTCCATCGCGGAGGATCCACGATGCCTTCAATTTATGGTCTTAATCCCCTTTGGTCGGGGCCTCGTTCTCCATGCTGGAAGGGCTGCAGGTGGAATCACCGGCGGGTCTTAATCCCCTTTGGTCGGGGCCTCGTTCTCCATCGCGGGCTCCAGCTCTCTATCACCCTGCCGGCCGTCTTAATCCCCTTTGGTCGGGGCCTCGTTCTCCATCGGCTCGATGCGGGAGGCGTGGCGGCCCGTCTTGGTCTTAATCCCCTTTGGTCGGGGCCTCGTTCTCCATTCCCGATCGGTGGACCTTTCGACGAAGAATATGTCTTAATCCCCTTTGGTCGGGGCCTCGTTCTCCATCGCACCTACGCGGAAGTGGCCCCCCAAACCGACGTCTTAATCCCCTTTGGTCGGGGCCTCGTTCTCCATGCCACAGGCCAAGGGCGACCATCCCGAACCGCGCGTGTCTTAATCCCCTTTGGTCGGGGCCTCGTTCTCCATCCCCACCACCGACCCGATTCAAGGCGTTGAGACGTCTTAATCCCCTTTGGTCGGGGCCTCGTTCTCCATTCAAGCGGTCCGCGCCCTGCTCTCCCAGGGCTGTCTTAATCCCCTTTGGTCGGGGCCTCGTTCTCCATCTTGCGCGATGTGGTGATCGCGGTGGATGAGTGTCTTAATCCCCTTTGGTCGGGGCCTCGTTCTCCATGTCGAAGCCCTGCTCCTTGACTGGCTTCAGTCGTCTTAATCCCCTTTGGTCGGGGCCTCGTTCTCCATCTGCCGCCGGCTGCGCATGCAGCCGATGGCAGACGTCTTAATCCCCTTTGGTCGGGGCCTCGTTCTCCATGCGCTTTCGACAGCAAGACCATCGCCTCAGCGGTCTTAATCCCCTTTGGTCGGGGCCTCGTTCTCCATCGCCCCATCCGGGAAGCCCAAGCCCAAGGCTTGTCTTAATCCCCTTTGGTCGGGGCCTCGTTCTCCATCGGCTTGGGTCTGGCCGACCCGTCGGCATGCGCCGTCTTAATCCCCTTTGGTCGGGGCCTCGTTCTCCATTTCAGGCTCCCATGAAAAAGGCGATCCTAACTGGTCTTAATCCCCTTTGGTCGGGGCCTCGTTCTCCATCGGACCGTCCAGGATATGGGCGGCCAGGTGTTCGTCTTAATCCCCTTTGGTCGGGGCCTCGTTCTCCATCCGCGACGCGGGCGAACTCACGCGCGCCGGCAGTCTTAATCCCCTTTGGTCGGGGCCTCGTTCTCCATAAAGCAGGGCCTGCCGACTTTTCGCCAGGGCGAGTCTTAATCCCCTTTGGTCGGGGCCTCGTTCTCCATCCGCTGGGCGCGGGGACGAATATCGCCCCGCGCCTGTCTTAATCCCCTTTGGTCGGGGCCTCGTTCTCCATCCGGACCGCCCAGGATTTGGGCGGTCAGGTCTTCGTCTTAATCCCCTTTGGTCGGGGCCTCGTTCTCCATCCGTACGTCCACCCCGCGTTTACCGGGGTCGAAGAGTCTTAATCCCCTTTGGTCGGGGCCTCGTTCTCCATACGATGGAAATTCGCCTTTACGTTCCGGCGGCGGTCTTAATCCCCTTTGGTCGGGGCCTCGTTCTCCATAGGTCTTCTATTACGATACCGGCGTGCCCGGCGTCGTCTTAATCCCCTTTGGTCGGGGCCTCGTTCTCCATCTGGGGCCAGCAGCTTTTCGACCGTCACGGCAACGTCTTAATCCCCTTTGGTCGGGGCCTCGTTCTCCATAGGCGCTTTTCGTCGCCCGCGACGGCGGGGGAGTCTTAATCCCCTTTGGTCGGGGCCTCGTTCTCCATGGGCGAGCATCTCACAACCCGGCTTGACCGTGTGGTCTTAATCCCCTTTGGTCGGGGCCTCGTTCTCCATAGCGGCGTGCAGTCATCCGGGCGGCAAAAAGAAGTCTTAATCCCCTTTGGTCGGGGCCTCGTTCTCCATCGAGCGCGCTCTTAAGTTGCGCGACTGGAAGGCGTCTTAATCCCCTTTGGTCGGGGCCTCGTTCTCCATGGAGTCCCACGGATCAACCCAGTCGCCGCACCACCGTCTTAATCCCCTTTGGTCGGGGCCTCGTTCTCCATGGCCGCCCTGTGGACCTTTAGCGCCGGCGCCTGTCTTAATCCCCTTTGGTCGGGGCCTCGTTCTCCATACCAACGCTCCGTGATGCGGTGCTTACCGCTTGTCTTAATCCCCTTTGGTCGGGGCCTCGTTCTCCATCTTGGACTGTACGACCAGCTGCAGGACGAGCGCTGTCTTAATCCCCTTTGGTCGGGGCCTCGTTCTCCATATTCAAAAACTCGGGAGTACTCCTTGGACTGGTCTTAATCCCCTTTGGTCGGGGCCTCGTTCTCCATGGTCGGCATCTACTGGCCTGATCCGATCGGCGCGGTCTTAATCCCCTTTGGTCGGGGCCTCGTTCTCCATAGCGCCGGCGCGCGCCCCGCGCTGGCCGGCGCGGGTCTTAATCCCCTTTGGTCGGGGCCTCGTTCTCCATAAGACGACCCGGGCAACGCCCGGCTGCGTGCCGGTCTTAATCCCCTTTGGTCGGGGCCTCGTTCTCCATTGGCGGCAGTACAATCATTTGATCGTGAGTCGCGGTCTTAATCCCCTTTGGTCGGGGCCTCGTTCTCCATGCGCTCGATTGGTACCAGTATGGGCCTGTGGCGGTCTTAATCCCCTTTGGTCGGGGCCTCGTTCTCCATCCGCGTATAAAGACGCTTGGCAGCGCTACGCTGTCTTAATCCCCTTTGGTCGGGGCCTCGTTCTCCATGCGCCGGGCGGCAACACGTCCCACGTCGCCCCGTCTTAATCCCCTTTGGTCGGGGCCTCGTTCTCCATGCGGACTTGTACGCTCTTGTCGGCGGGTGGCAGTCTTAATCCCCTTTGGTCGGGGCCTCGTTCTCCATCGGCATTTTCCGACCATGGGATCGCCGACGTGTCTTAATCCCCTTTGGTCGGGGCCTCGTTCTCCATCTAAAGCGCCGCGTGCCGTGGTGTCGGAAACTGGTCTTAATCCCCTTTGGTCGGGGCCTCGTTCTCCATCGTGGTACGGGGCGACATCGACGTCCTGATGAAGTCTTAATCCCCTTTGGTCGGGGCCTCGTTCTCCATAACCGCCGGCAGTCGCCCTTTTCGTCCCAAACCGGGTCTTAATCCCCTTTGGTCGGGGCCTCGTTCTCCATAGGCGGCGGCGGAAGCCATCACCACGGAATTCGGTCTTAATCCCCTTTGGTCGGGGCCTCGTTCTCCATAGCAGGAACCCGATCACTGGTACCAGGTGGCGCTAGTCTTAATCCCCTTTGGTCGGGGCCTCGTTCTCCATGACGTGAGCCGCGTGCTTAGCGAGCTTGCTACCGTCTTAATCCCCTTTGGTCGGGGCCTCGTTCTCCATGGTGTGGAGTCAAACTTGGTTTGACTGGGCGGCGTCTTAATCCCCTTTGGTCGGGGCCTCGTTCTCCATTTAACCCACGGAGACCCCTACGATGGAAATTCGGTCTTAATCCCCTTTGGTCGGGGCCTCGTTCTCCATTGCGGCAGGAGATGGGCCTACCGCTGCTAGAGTCTTAATCCCCTTTGGTCGGGGCCTCGTTCTCCATCCCCTTTTCCGCTACATTTAGCTTAGGAGAACCGCGTCTTAATCCCCTTTGGTCGGGGCCTCGTTCTCCATCAACGGCGGCGAGGCTTACCGCGTACCCGTCCGGTCTTAATCCCCTTTGGTCGGGGCCTCGTTCTCCATCGCGGGCGGTCAATTTTCCTTTATTTTTCCGTGGCTTGCAAGGGCCGCCGGCAAGATCTCGATCAAGATGGAAGTTATACATCGCCTCCCAACCAGATGCCCTCCGGCAGCCACGAAGGGCCGACCCGAATGGCGCTCTCCAGAGACCGGATGCAGTAGACACGAAGGTCGTCCTCGAGCGGGTCCATGAGGTTTTCGAGATCGCCGATCACGCTGTCCAGCGTCTCCCGCTCGCCCTGGAAATAGTATACGGAGTATTGGACGAAGAGGGCATGACGAGAGATTTCTCGATGAATCTTGGCGAGTCGTCTCCGATCCTTGATGTCGTAGCAGATCAAATAGTGCGGCATGTCAGTCTAGGCGATCGAGGAGCTCGATGAGCTGAAACAACATGCGAATGGCATGATGCTCGACGACGCGAGCAGTGCGACGATACAGGTGGGTCGCGGCCCGAGCGTCCGCCATTTGGGCTCGGGATGGGGTCGATGTCGCTGCCAGATCGATAAGGGGAATCAATACGAGTCGTTCCGATAGGTCCTGGATCAGCCTGGATCGGATTCTCATGTGCGTGACGGGGCCAACCGCGTCCAAAGCCTGCTCGAGGTGAAAGGTGAGCATGCCTTGTATCCAGTTTTGTGCTTCCTCGAGATCCTTCTGGATAAGCTGCTGGCGGAGGGTGGAAAACAAGGATTTCCTCACGCGGTCGGGCGCCCTGCGTGCAGCCGGATCCCCCACGCCGAGCAAAGACAAAAGATGCGCAGATTGGTTTCTTTTCCACTCTTCGTATACCGCTCGAGAGCAACAGTCGTATTCGATTTGCTCAAGACGCGCATCGACACCGGTTGGATCGATCGCTGGCGGGCCCAGTCGACAACGGTAACGACCGCAGCCGTCGAAAAAGGCAACGGGAATGCGCCTTTCCGCGCAGGCTATCAAAGCATCAAAACCGGATCGCGGAACGCCGATGACCTGTACTCTGAGAATCCGTCGGAAGGGGAACAGCATATCGCTACAACCTTGGATACGAACTCTCAGCGCGGGGCCATCTACGGCCAGCCGGATCAAGCGTGTCGCATCCACGACGAGGGTGGACTTGGGCTCGATGCCCGGGCTCATGGGGCACGGCTTCATTCCGAGGAACGTTGGGGTGTCGGTTCATCCAAGACGGTCGCGTTCAACGCCGACAACCAGCGTGCTGAAACGCGACGCATCGCCTTGCACCAGACGGAGCGCTGATCTTCCAGTGCCTTGTAGAAATGAGCTCGCCCTGCTTTTCCGAGAAAACAGGCGGCGCCGGAACGCCTGAAGTGCTGAGGACGAAGCGTCTTGTCCGCAAATCTCCTCCATACCCAGAGGTCGACGGAGGGCCGGAAGATTTCTGCGAGGTCGCAGGAAAGCGACGGACGTCCATAGGCGGGCTTGTGATAGACCCCCAGCATGGGGTCGAAGCCGACGGCGACGAGCTCGCGTGTCGCATCGGCGTGAAGGATGGTATAGGTCAAGGAAAGAATGGCGTTCACTGGATCCCTGGGCGGCCGCCTGTTCCGGCCCTTAAAGCCAAGGGAGTCTGGGAACAGCCGACCATACGCGTCGAAGTAGCAGGAGGCGGCGGCGCCTTCGCAGCCCATCAGGGAATCGATGCCATTGCAGCGCTTTAGTCCTTCGAGAATGGCCTGTAACGTTTGCGCGCCTCTTTTCAGCGGCAAGCGCAGTGCCGGTCGAATCCGCAGGGCCTTGAGAAGCGTCGA
The DNA here is from genome assembly GCA_026004975.1 of Gammaproteobacteria bacterium. Classification (GTDB taxonomy): domain Bacteria; phylum Pseudomonadota; class Gammaproteobacteria; order HTCC5015; family HTCC5015; genus BPKE01. The sequence goes on along the minus strand of BPKE01000001.1, from coordinate 560,748 downwards.
TCTCTGGCCGCGGATTTTGAGGCTGACCAGCGCCTTGGAGAACCGCAAGCAGTGATCGGGGTCCGTCACAACCCGGTATTGCAGGAGGCGGCGTCGAGCATCGTTGTGCAGGAGGCCGTAAGAAACGGCCGCCGCGCTGTGTCTTCCATTGACGAAGACCGTAGTAATCCCGGATTGCGCGAGGTTAGTAAGCAGGGTCGAGGAGAACTCGACGGAGGCGCCGATGACAACCCGTTCGACAAGGGACAACGGGAGCGATGTCGAGGGCTGGCTACCGCGGCACTCGATTCTGAGTCTGCCATTCTGGATAGTAAGGGAGGCGCCTTTTCGGTCGATGTAAACCGTTCGCACGGCCGTCATCCTAAATAGGTCAATGTCTCATTGGAGGGCGCAACGGCGATTCCTTTTACGATCACGTTCGTGCGGTCTTTCAGGGCTACGATCAAGAGTGCGTCCTGTGTTTCATCCATTTGGTCGCGCACTCGAGAAAGCAGCTCATTTCGCTCTGCATCGCTCAGATAGCATTCGAAGGCGGATTTCTGGCCGCCCGTGGCGAATTCTTTCAGGACCTTGTGCACGCGGCGCAGGCGCTTGGGGTTGCGCACGTCGTAGGCGATCAAATACAGGGTTCTGGCCATCTAGGGGTCCTTGATCTCTGCTCATCATGATGACATGAGATCGTCTATTTGTGACGAGCTCGCAAGCTTGCAGGCCTTCTGAGTGGGGTCAGGCGCCGCGAGGGCGATCGAGCCAGCGATAGTGGCCGAGACCGAACGCGGTTTCTTTGCCAACGTGCAGCCATTGTCCCAGATACAATATCGGGAGCAACGCCCTTGGAACGGCGGAAAACGACAAGCGCCCGACGACACCGCCTAGGGGGATTCGTCGACCCTGCCGGGTGGAATGACGCCATGGGTCCTCCCACATCAGGGCGATGCGCCCCGTCTTGACGCGATCCGCTAGGGCATTGAGGGCGTGGATGTCGTCGAGGGTCCAGGTTTCGGGGTGCTGGCGGTTGACTTGCATGGTGACGCGGCGGATCAAGTGTCTCCAGAAGAGACCCGGTTGAAAGCCTTGGACACCGATGATGCGCCCTTGGTGCCGAATGCGCAGGGGCGTGAGCAGTGAGAGCGTGACGTCCCTGTCTTCGGGGAAGCTTGGAATGGTCAAAGTGGCGTCGTGTGGATGGATGCGTGGGTCACGGCCGGCCACGGTCACCGCAATCCCGTCTGCCGGCACGAAGGCCACCTGCTCGAGTTCGGCTTGACCGGCGTCTGCACCCAGCGCGCTGGAAAGGGCAGTGCGCCATGCAGCAATGATCGTGTCCAACTTGTCGAGCGCTTCGCCGATTAGGACCATGTCGAAGCTGAAGCGCTCCCCCAGCCGCAGAGGGCGTCCTGGCATCGGGGGCGGTTCGATGAGGAAAGGGGGCTGGTCTGCCGGGAGAGGGTCAGCGCTCGGCTCCTTGGTGAGCAATCGGGGTTCGAAGAGCAGGGGGTAGTCGCAGTTCATGATGAGCCGACAGCCGTGGCAAAGCTCCCGCCCTAGGGCACACACCCGGCGTCGCAACGCGTGCCCAAAGGCGCCGCGCAGCGTCGCCCCGGCATAGCGGGGCAGGCGAAGCGGGGACAGCGTCCTGGCATAAAAGCGATATCGGGCCAAATTCAGGGTGAGGCCGACCATTGTCCGGTGTCCCGCCAGTGGATCAAGGCTTGTTTGAAGCGGGCGATCTCGCCACCCGCCAGAGTCTCGATGCGGGTGGCACGCGCCCTCGCGCGGGTGTCGACACGTCGTTGCGTGCCTGTAATATGCTCGAGCGGCTGGGCCGACAACAGCAGGCGTGTGGCCTGGACGCCGCCGGCATTTTGGCCGATGCTGTCGAGCTTATAGACGATGTCGGTGTCCCTCCCGTCCCGCAGGAGATTTCCGGTCTTGCACTCGACCAATAGCAGCCTGTTGTTGTGGATCAGGAAGCCGTCGATTTCGTTGTCTTGACCTTTTTTGCGCTGCGCACGATCGCCAAATTTGAGCCCGACCTCGACGTGCTCTATTCCGGCATCCTTTGCAGCCAGGTATACATATTCTTCCAACCATCCTCCGGTGAGGTATTCTATCGACGATGCGTTTGGCGGCTGATATGTGCTCTCGTCCGTAATCACGACGACACCGGATTCGGAGAGCGCCTTCATGATCTGGTTGTGCAGGGCGTTTTTGGAATCAACACTCAACGTCGCGGGACACCGGTCGGATTTGTCCCATGTGCGCTGCCACTGTTGAAAAAGGCGGAGAAGCGACCCAGCATTTTTTGCCAGCTTGAACGTGATCCTACTTCTGTATAGTGCCATTTCGATCCATGTGGTGTTGCGGGTCAACGCCGAGCGAAAGATCTTCCCCATGGCTGTCAGATACAGTTCGGGAGTGAGAACGGATTCCAGAGGGATGACGCCGGGTTTGGGGCGCAATTGCTCCATCAGGCCGTGTTGCGTGTCCAGGTAGATGACCCGCACCCGGCGAGCGTCGAACAAATCCCAAAGTGCAAGGGCCATCAGCTTGGTGCCACCTGTGGCGTTCCAGGTGATTTCTGCATCGGGGTAGCGTTCGTTTATCCGCTGTTGTAGATCCAGTGCATACTCACCCAGGTCTTCGAAGCCCGTCTCGGGAAGGGTCTCATCGATGTCGATTTGGCCCGTATGGTAACCGATTTCATGGAGCGCGCGCTGGAATTGTTCCGCTTGCCTGCGCATGCTCGGTCTTTGCAGAAGGAGAACCTGCTGCGGCCGCTCTTGGAGAATCGGAATGAAATTGGCCAGAGGCTGTCCGGTCACGATGGCGATGTGCAGTGTGGTCATCAGCCGCAAAACAGAGGTTCTGAGTCGATTCTTTCGACGCGATACTCTTCCAAGCGCGCACCCACGCGTTCGAGATCGTCTGGCATCAACTCGGCCCCGCGCAGCTCGGGCGGTATATCGATGCTCAGGTTGAAGAAACGACCACCGCGCCGACAGACTTCGGCGACGATGTGCAGCGGTAGATTGCCGACGACGAGGTCGCCCTCTTGGATGTCGCAGGGGTCGAGGTGGGGTCTGATGACGTCCGCGCGCACGCCTTTGCGGCGCAGCCAGTCGGCGGCACCCGGATGGCGCGTGACGAACCAGATCCGGCCGGCATCGTCGCTGTCTTCAGGCGGCGGTTCACGCTCGAGTCGGTCGATCGCCTGGGCAAGCTGCCCGCGGATCGCCTTCGGGGGAAGCGGGTTTTTCCGAAAGCCGCCGTGCTGCAGGTCATTGCGCAGGCCGAAGGGGGATGCACCGCGCTCCGTGGCTCGGCGGGCGCGGCGCTCGGCGCGATCGCGCGCGTGCAGATCGAGCTCGGGGCCCGGTCGCGTCGCTGCGGGTGGCGCGAACAGGTTGACCCACGCTTCGCGAAGGGTGACCATGGCTTCAGCATGGCGATCGAGCTGCATGTAAAGCCGGCTCAATGCAACCATGTGGTTGCGCCCGGCGGCCCCGGACAAATGGTCCTCTTCGACACGCAACGGTCGAAGCATCGCTCGGATACGATCGAGTATCTCGGCCAGAGGGGGCAGATAGGCGGTGATCTCGGCGTGGGACTGCTCGAGTGCGTCGAGGAGTGCGACGACGGCCGAGGGGTGTTTCCGGGAGCCGAGCAAGAGTTCGCCGGTGCGGACCGTGGTCAGCGCGTCGCTGAAGCGCGTGAGCGCTTGGGCCAACCGAGGCAGCCTCGGTTGGTCGCCCTGTTTGGTTCGCGCCCATTCCTGGGAAAGTCGGCGCCCGATGTTCTGTGCACGGGTGGCGAGCTCCGCGCTCTTCCCAGAGGAAAGAAATGCATCGATGGCGTGTGTCCAATCGATGAGGTCGACGAAGGCGGTCAGGTCCCAAATGGGCGTCGTGCCGTCTTCCTCCCGGGCTTCGAAGGCGCCGTAGACGATGCGCGTTTCCAACGAGGCACGCTTCACGAATCGCGTATACATCACGACGGCGCCGGCAAAGAAGGGCAGCGCGCGGAAGCCATGGGTAATGTCGATCAGCGCCGCATCCGTGTCTTGGAGAGCCTTGCTGAGCGATCGGAAGAGTTGCCACCAGGGTTCCCGCCCGGGCGCCTCGGGGATCCGCATGAAGGACACCTGGGCGGCGGTCTCTCGAAGCGCCTCCCGCAATGATTGTTCGTGGGCGTGGAGCGCGGCTTCGGTCGCAAGAACGACCACATCGTTGGCGCCGGTCAGCCGTACGAGGGCGTCGGCGACATAGTTCGACTCGACGCTGCGGTCCTCCCAAGCGTACTGGGTCATTTGATAAGAGCCTGTTCCGAGAAAGGTGATTAGTCGCATCGGCTTCTCGTCTCACGCTCGCGACGTTCGATAATGGGCGGCGTATGCACCGGGCATCGGGCCGCTCGCTCAGGGTGCCACGCGCAAGGCGTCGATGGCCTCGCGAAGGCGCTTTTTCTTGTCCTTTTTCTTGGGCGCACCCCACTCAAAGGTGCGCTGCAGAAGCTCGGCCGCCGTTTCGCGAAGGTCCTGGTCCTGCCACTGTTGGCACGTCTCGATGAAGCGCCACCGTGCGGTGTCGAATTCCGTGCCCGGTTGATAGAGGTTCCGAGACGCCGCCTCGAACAGGGCGCGGAAGGCCTCGATTTCTTTACGGGCCTGAACGCGGGCCTGTTCCTCCGCGCTCATGGACTCCAGAGCGCGGGCCTCCTCGAGCGCTTCGACCTTTCGTTGAAGTTCGTGGGACGCCTCTTCGTCGAAGAGCATGCTGCCGTAGCCCACGGCGGTTTTGGCGCCAAACCCGAGCCACTTGAAGGCGTGCTCGAAGGCGGCTTTCAGCAGTTTCTGCCATGTGTCTCCGGGAAGTCCCGGCTCCCACCGCTCGAGACGGTCGATGTCACAAATGACGTGAAAAATGAATTTCGAACCCGGAGGAACAGTGAGAAAAAATATTGGGATCGGATATCCCGCATCGTGAGGCGGGGTTGGGTGATTTTTCCCGCCCTTCTGGGCATAGTAGTCGCTTTGGTGCGGCGTCATCACGTCGACCTGAAGGCGGTTGCCGGCGATTTGCGGAATCACGTCCCAGAAACGCAGCGTGCCACGCAGATGGTCGCCGTCGACTTTCTCGGGCTCGCGCCCAAACAAGAGGTCGATGTCCGTCGCTTCGATGGTGGTATCGCCGATGTGCAAGCGGTGACGGCGTTCGGCGTCCCAACCACCGGTGTCTCCGAAGCGGCCCTCGGCAAGCTCTCGTGCGGCCTGGCGCAGGACGCCCTTGACGCCGCTGCCCGGAAGGTACGGCAGGCCGTAAGGGTTGAGAAAAGCAAAGCCGTTCTCCAGCGGGTGTTCGTTGCCGAGCCCGGTGGTAAAGGGCGCGGTGGCGACGGCCTGAAGCATCAAGGCGCTTCCCGCGCCGACGGCCGGGGCCGCAAGAGCGAGCTGGCGCGCGATCAGTGCCTCGCAAATCCGCTTGTCGCTCTCGTTGAGTGATACCATTTTTTCCCACGACTCCAGCGACCAAGCTTTGGTTTTTTCCCAGATTTTGGGCAAGGGATTTTTCTTGCAACTACAAAGCTCTGCTATGACGGCGTCCATGGACGTTTCGTCGATCCGTGCCTGGATCGCTTTCGCTTCTGGGCTGCCTTTTGAGGCGCGTTTTCGGACCTCCCGCTCCTGGTCGGCTCGCGTGGTCCAAACGGGCAGATACATGCCAAAGCGAAGACCCGGAGAGGCTTTCGAGAAATCGTTACCCAGATAAGATGGAACGGCAGCGATGGGCATGGCTCACCCCCGGTCCGCTTGCTTTTCAGACTGGGCCAAACGCGCATCGGCCAGGCGGCGAACCCATTTGAGCCAGGCGAAGGCTTCGGCGTTGATTTGGCGGTATTCATGGGGCTTAGCGTTAAATAGCCCCTCCATAGCCGTTTCGAAATCACTATTTTTAAGAACGTTCGGGTATCTTCTGGCGAGCCAGTCTCGCAAATGCTCTGCAAGCTCCTCGTGTGCGCCGCGTTTTTCGTGCAGAAAGGCCAGGGTCTGCATCAGTCCGCTGTTCATGATCAGTGCAGGCAGGCTTTTCGCCACTCTCACGTGTTCTCTATTGAACAACTGACAGACCTTCCAAGCATCCTGAGCTCGTTGCTGCTCGAGGGTGGGTCGGGGCTGGGCCGGAGAGACTGGTTGACCGTTCATTGTTCACCTCCGATAAGACGGCAGACGACCAGGCCGCGTCCGGTGGTGGCATCGCCGCCGATCTGCAGTGTTTGGTTGTCGAGGATCGTTTTCATTTTCGTCATGACGGCGTCGGCATCGAGCCTCTGTTCGGCCCGCCCGGATCGGGTGATCGAAGCCATGAGTGGCGCGACCAGAAGGGACTCGGGCGGGAGGTTTTCGCTGTAGAACAGGCCGCCTTCGTCGGCGGTGCCGGTGTTGGCGTCGATGCGCACGTGCGGTTCCACCAGCGTGGCGTTCTGGGCGAAATAATCGAAATCGGAATCGGACAGCACCACGAGGTCGCTTTTCAGTTTCTGCCGGAAGAATTCGTACGCCTCGCCCTCGGGCAGCGCGAAAGCGGCCAGATCTTCGGCGATGGCAGTGACGTTTTCGTCCTCAACGACTTCGAACTGGAAGGCCTCGAGGTGGAGGCTCCCGTCTTGCTTGCGCTCCGGGTTGCGCATCCGGCATTCACCTTCGGGAACGGCAGGGATCGACCAGTGCTTGGCAATGCCGCAAAGGTTCAAGAGGCGCTGGGCGCGGCCCAGGGCGAGGGGGCTGGTGGCGTACATGAAGCTGCCCCGCAGGCTGCGCACCGGAAACGCCACCAGTTGGGCGTCACCGAAGCTCACGGCGCCGGCATGCAGTTCGGAGCCGTTGCTTTCCGGACCCAGCAGCAGGTCGAGATGCTGGGGGTTACCGCCGAGTGTCGTAAAACTGTGCCGGACGGCGCCCTTGATTCCGGAGCCGGCGAAAGTGGGATGGCGGGTGTGGCGCTCCCGCTGGATGGGGTTGTCGATGACGTCGATTGCCTGACCCGCACCCATGTGGACGGGGCTGATGCTGTAGAGAAACAGGGCGGCTTTTTTCTGGAACATGGTGGGTATCCTCGTGTTCGGTTCAGTCCGGCTGCCAGGTGGCGAAAGTGAGGCGATTGAACCCCTCCGCGCGCCGGTGTTCGTCCTCGCAGGGCTCCTGCCACAAGCCCCGCTCGACCAGGCGGCGAAGCGCTTCCGGGGTGGCTTCCAGTTCGTCGAGCCAATAGACGGCTCCCGCGGGCACGGCGCGCCGCGCCACCTTGGGACGCCAGCGGGCGAGGTCCCACCCCGAAATCACCTGGGCTCGGGGCACGGCGGCGGCGACCAGCTTTGCCCGCACCTCCCCGTAGGCGAAGCGCCCGTGCTCGTCGGTCGGCCGCCAACCCTGCGTGAAGATGCCGGGGCTCGTCAGGATCAGGCGGCAGCGGCCTGCCCGGCAGAGGGCGTCGTAGTCGGGTTGCGGCCAGTCGATGGCCGCCTCGCGGATGGCGGCGGCATGGCCGTCGCCGCCCAGTCGCAACAGGCCTTCCGAAGGGGGCACCGCACCCGATACGGCAACGGCGAAGCCCACCCCCCGGCGCAGGGCAACCACCTCGGTGGTGAACAATTTGCCGGTCTCCACGCTGCGGGTGGTGGGTTGCATGCCGATGCCGACGCGGCTGTCCGTGTGCCACAGGACATTGGTTTCGATCAGGTCATCGGCTGCAGGAAGCTCGCCGGCAAGCCAGCGCTGCCAGCCCCGCCGCCGCAGCCAATAGCCCGAAAGCGGCTTGCTGCGGCTCTTGTCCTCGGCGAGCACGGCCACCTGCGGCAGGGGCGCCGAGTGGGGCAGGTCGATCGGGTGGGGCTGGAGGCGATAAAGCAACGGTTTGGATTTTTTACATTTGGCCGCCCGATCCTCTGTTGCTCGATCGCCGTCCGCGGTGGAGGCCTTTTCTTGGGTGTTGTCTTCCTGGACCACCAGATCTGCCGGCATGGGAAAAACCGGCTCGACCGCCCCCTCGCCCTCTTGCACGGCGAGATGGAAGGCGCACAGGGTGAACGAGCCGGGGGCGTCGGGCGTGCCCAATTCGGGTAGTGCGCCGGCCTCGCCGCGGGCGAAGGCGTTGGGGTCGATTCCGGCATCCACCAGCATGCGCGAGCGCAGGCTGCCTGCCATCACCGAGGGCCAGGGGGGCATTTGGCACTGGCCGTAGCTGCCGGGGTCGCCGAAGTTCTGGTTGGCGCGCAGCACCAGCACGTCCAAGGGTTCCACGAAGCGGTCGTAGCGCGTGTTCATGGCTCGTCTCCCATGCGCGTTTCCCGGGCCAGGAATTCCGCAACACCGAGCAGGTTGCGCAGTTTTTCTACAGCCTCGACGTGACCTTTATCACGGGCCCACTCTGCCGCCTGTGCCGCGAGTTTTTTGGCGAGCTCAGGAGCGCGCGCGCGGATTCCCGGATCGGCCTTCTTGGATTGACGGTCGAATTGATAGGCGAGCATCGAGCCCAGCATGCCTTGTTTGTCGAGTGCCCCGGGGGGCAGGCTGCGGGCGTCGAGCCATTGCAGCACGTGGTAGACGGCGCGCCGGGAAACCCCTTCGGCTGCGAGAAAGTCCCGCGTCTCTTTGAGGTGGGGCAGCACCGGCCACTTGTCCGTGAAAGCCAGGGCGCCGCCGGCGCGCTTGATCACGGTGATGGAAAAGGCGTCGCGCCCGCCTTCGTTCTTGGCGCGTTTCTCGGCGGCGTCGAGTTCGCGGCGCACCGCCGACAGGGGCGCCTGGTGGTGGGCGATGACCACGCCGCAGGAGGCGGTGGCGTTCAGGCCCATCATGCGCATCAGACGGCCATCGAGCCAGGCGAAGCCGTTTTTGCAGATCAGCCGGCCCTTGGGCGCTTTGCGCACGCTGTTCCAATGCCAGTCTTCGTCTTGTGGGTCTTGACCGCTGTAGGCAAAGCGCAGGCGCCGCATGGTGGCGAGGACGTCGGCGGTCGGGAGCATGGCGAACACGTCGTCGCCGCCCGCGTAGATGAGCCGCCCCGGGAATTCCTCCTCGACCACATGGCGTGCCACGGTCTGGGAAAAATCGTTGAGGGCGGCGGAGATCGCCAGATGCCGGTTGGGCGAGACAGCCCGGGGTTGCTTGCCGTACTCTGCGATCAAGGGGTTTTGCTGGGCGTGGCTGCGAAAGCCTTGCTGCACCTGTGTGTGAAAACTGTCTTCGTAGTTGATGACGGTCCCGGTCCTTTCATCGCCGGAGAGGATGGCGCCCATGCGGTCGCCATCCATGAGCAGCAGGGCGTAGTAGTTTTCGACCGGCTGGCCGAAGAGGGCTTTCAGGGAACGGCAGGCCTCCTCGTAGGCGCCGGGGGTTTTCTCTTCCGATTCCCGCAAGGCGTCGAGCCAGCCGGGAATGCGGGCAGCCGAGTCGAGCAGGTTCTTGCCTGCCAGCTCGCGGGCCACCTTCCGCGGTAGCGCGACCCGGGGGGCGGATTTGACCGCCTCGCGGAGCTTCTCGGGAGGTGATTCGAGGTTCAGCAGTTGGTGCGCCAGGGCCATGGTGTGGGTGGAGACGACGAAGCGATCCACTCTGGCGTGGGCCTCGTCGTTTCCGAGCGCGTGGGCCACATCGCGCGCAAACAGGGTCGGCCAGAGACGCTTGATGGCAGCCAGGCCGCCCAGGTGTTCTCCTTCCTTCGCCCAGGACCGTTTCGCCCGGTGGATCTTGGCCCAGAGGGTGTCGGTCTGCTGGGGGGGCGAGCGCAGGAGTTGTTGTCGATCGAGGGTCAGCCACTCGGCTTCGCCGGTGAGGGTGCAGCGATAGCCCTCTTCGTGGATCTGCGGGAAGGGCCGGACCGTCTTGGCGGCCGCCAGCACCCGCTCGGCGAGCTCGTACACCGCCGGGTACAACACGCCCGGATTGGGGGCGAAGAAGACGCTCTTGCGGCCGTTCTCGTCCACGAGTTCGACCTCTTTCTGCAGCACCTCCCAGGCCGGCGTGCCGAGAAAGCCCGGCTCGCCTTCACCCTCGAAGAAGGGGCGCATCGATTCGGACAAGGCGGTGACGTCGAGGTCCGTCTGGCGCGCGGCGTCGCGCGGCCGGATGAGGCCGAAGGACACCGCCGCCCAGTGCACTTCCGGAAAGCCCTCGAGTTGACGGCGCATCTGCTCGTAGGGGGTGGGGTACTGCTCGGGCTGTGCAGGCAAGCCCGCTGCCTCGAGCAGTTCGTCGACCACCCGCTTACCGAGATCTTTGAGCCAGCCGCGCACACCCACTTCCACGGCTTCGGCGATCTCGCGGGCTTGACTGGCCGGCACCACCGCCACGAAGCGGTTGGGCAGGGCGGCGGCAAAGAGGGGGTTTTCGTCGCTCGGCCGAGTGGTCCAGGCGCAGCCCTTGAAGAGTGCGTCCGGCAGGTGCATTTGGTCGCGCAGCCACAGGTCCGCCTGGGCGATGCCGCGCAGGCTCGGGAACAGGATGGCGTCCGGCCCCAGCCGCTCGCAGACGACGCGCATGGCCTCCCAGGAAAGGCGGGCAAGCAGGTGGGAGCCCGCCCACAGGTCGTCGAGCTTGCGGGCGCTGGCGATGAAGGACTGCACGGGCCCGATGGAGAGGGCCAACAGGGCGGCCTGTCCGTCCGGATCGGCGGCGAAGGCGCCGGCAAAGGCCGAGGTGAGGTCCAGATGGTCCCAGATGCTGTGGTCGGGCACGCGGGTGTCGGCCGGCAGCAGTTGCCAGAGCGGACCCAGCTTGTGGAAGTCCTCGGTGTCGGCGCCGCTGATGGCGAGCTCCGGGCCGAAGCGCCACAGGGCGAGCGCCGTCTTGCGCCAGTCGCGCGCCGCGCCGTCTTGACCGAGCTGCCCGAGGAGCCACTCGAAATGTTCGCGGCTGCGCTTCTTGATGTCTTTGAAGTCGGTGTCGGCAAGCTGCGCGAGCTCCAGTCGGTACCCGCTCAAGGGATGGATGAATTCGGGCTTTTGCGTCCAGTGCACCTGGGCCCAGGGCGCGACGGCCAGCGTCTTGCCGTTGGGGGTGATGACTTCATCCATCGGCCACTGGGGACGGTCGGCGGCCGCCGCCCACCAGTCGGCGCGCTGCACCCACCGGTAGAGGGTGGCCGGGATGCCCTGTTTGAAGGTGAGCGCGGCGAGTGCCTCGTCGTTGTCCGGCGCCACCGATTCGCCCTCCAGGCGGTGAAAGCCCAAGAGGCGCGCCAGGGCGCGACTGGTGCCGTTTTCGTGGCCGGCCGGGTCGCGCAACAGGACCAGCGCTTTTTCCGCCGGATCGTGCAGCCGGGCGGCGACTTTGGTTTGCCAGAAGATGTCGTTCTGCTCCGTCATGAGGCCCCCTTTAGGCAAGCCGTTTCAGTCGCAGGGTCTTCAGGGCGTCCAGTTGCTGCTCGATTTTCCGCCATACCCGGCCGGGGTCAGAATAGGAGACCGGGCCACCGTAGGGCATGGCGAAGACGCGCACGGCCAGTTGGCCCCACTCCCTCTCCACAACCTTCCAGCGCAGTGGGCTGGGGAAACGGGGGCTGGCGCTGCCGAGCAGTTTGGCACTGCTTTTGTCCTCGCTCTTGATGGTGTTTCGAATGTCCCGGCGGGCGATGGCCACCTGCGCCATGGCTTCGTGCCACTTTGCAAAGGTCTCTTGGCTTTCCCAAAGCATCGGCCCGCCGTCCCCCTCGGCGATGGCGCAGGGCCAATCCTGTTTCAGGCAGTCGTCGAGAGGTAGCGTGAAGCGTTGCGCAAAGCCGGGGTCGAGCGCCGGGAAGCCCTCCAATTGGTACGACCCCCAGCCCCCGCGGCTGCGCGTCCCCACCTGCCCGAAATGGTGCATCAGCGCGAGGGTCTCCTCCAGTTCCTTGGTCCGTTCGGCAGGAAAGGCCAGGGCGAGGGTGCGCTCGCCTTCGGAAGATTCTGTCTTGAGGGCGGTTCGCTTTTTGCCTTTTTTACCCTTTTTGTCTTGGTCGTCCTCGTCGATCCCGTACCACGCATAAGAAGTGGAGAGATTCTTAGTCATCGGGTCGACGCCTTTTTGGGTTCCCCTGGCCCAGGACTGCTCGGGGTTGGCTTTGTAGATCAGCCGAAGGCGCACCTTGCTCTTGCAGAATTCGTCCTGAAGCCAGGCGTTTCCGAACAGCAGGCCCTCTTCGCGGTGCATTTTGGCAATGTCGACGACGAAATCGTGCGCGGCCGCCCAGCGCACGCGCCACCACTGGCGCAACTGCGCTTTGAAGGGCGGGGTGCGCCACTGGCCTTCTTGATTGGCGTTGCCAAGAAAGGTGGGGGTCAGCAGACGTACGGTCAATTCGCGGGTTTCCATCGTTCCAGTCATGGGGTGGTTCCTTGCGAAATATTACGGCCAATCGGGCCGGACGCACGGGCTTGCAAGCTTGCCGGGCCAGTCATCCTCGACGACCCTCACCACCAGGTCCGGCGGGAAATCGTAGCCGCGCGGCCGCCCCGAGGGACGCGAGGCGATTCGGCAGCGGTCGCTCAGGTCGGCGCCGAGCGTTTCGAGAAAGGTACGGTTGATCCGCGATACGGTCTGTTCGAGCCAGGCTTGGGTGAGCCCCTCCTTATGGAGCATGTGCAGGGTCTTCGGTGCCAGGTCGACGCCATGGTCTCGCGCCAGTGCGAGCAGGGTGTTCAAATCTTCGCTGCGGTCGTCGTTCTCGATGATCGGCTGAATCGGCCCCTGGCCGGATCGCCGGCGATGCGCGAGCCACAACAGCACCGCCATGCCCGCCGCGCCGATTTTGCCTTCCACATCGTCGATCCGGTATCGCCTCTCGGCCGGGTAGAGGATCAGCTCGGGGCGTGCCTCGGTGGACTTGCGGGCCAGAGCGACGGTTTGGCTAAAGCTGTGTGCGCCGGAAAGCAGGGGCGGCGGCAGGTGGGAGCGAAGGCGGACGAAGGGGATTTCGGCGAGCCAGACCGTCGCCCGGTGTGTATCGATCTCCTGACCGGCCTGGTTGCGAATGATGCGCGAGGTCGGCGTCGGGTAAAAGAAGTCCGGTAAAGATTCGTGCTCGGCGCTGACCAGCACATGGCTCAGGCAATCTTGCGGGCGACCGAACAAAGACAGGGCGTAGCCCGCGTAAAACCCCATGGTCTTGCGCCCGCCGGCGAGCGAGACGTGCAGCTCGGTGTCCGGGTCCTGGGTGAATTCGCGAATCACGCGGCAGATGACGTCCGCCGCCGCCTCGTTGTCTTCGGGGGTGCGCAAGTCGTCTAGGGGGCGGCCCTGCGCGTCTTCGATCAAGATGATGGAGCGCTCGTCGAAGCGGATGGGGTGGTCTATCCGATAATCCTCGAGGAAACGGCGCAGGTGCGCCGGGCCCTCGAGCAGCCACCCGACGGCGTTGTCCCGTCCCTGGGTGGTGGTGATCAGGCGGATCTCATCCGGAACCCAGTTCTTCTCGAGAACCAGGGCGTAGAGGGTTTCGGTGATGACCTGAGGCGACATGCCGCTTACGGCGAGCAGCACCCTACGCGGTCGACCTCGTTCCATCCGTCCCTTGTCCCCTGCGATCCATGGAGTCGAGCATGGACGACCGTCGCCTGGGGGCCGGCGCCCTCGCGGGCGCGGGCGGCCACACCGCGGAGGCCGTCAGGGGATCAGTATAGACCGCATTGTGTCCCGTGGCTTCCCCCGCGCGGACACATCTCCGGTCGATTTTCGCAAAGCGCGCGCCGCCCCCCTTGCGCCCCATTGGCCGAGGACGGGTGCGGCCGGCATTGCCGATCCTGCGCGACGAGGCCGGCTTCTTTCGGCTCACCGTCTACGCCCAGGGCTGGGACGAGGCCCGCGACGAACCCAGCGACAGCTTCGAGCCGGTCGAACGCCTCGACGCCGACGCCGGCTGGGTCGCCTGCCTGGTCGCCGAAAAGTGAGGCGGGGCCGCCCTCAGTGGGCTGGCTGAGCCAGGTCGCATTCGACGAAGGAGACCGTCTCCTCCCGAACGCGCAGGTGTGAGGCCGGCCGGTGGAGGGAATGGTCATCGTCCTCCAGTTCGACGAACCGGACCGTTGGGCCGGCTCTTTTCAAAGGCCGGTGCATGCGTTCGGATTGGGCGATCGGGACCCCGTCCTCGTCTTCGCCGTGAATCAAGAGCACCGGTGCGCGGAACCGTTTGGCGAGCTTCGAGGGTGAGTCGGCTTCCAGAATGTCGTCCCTGTTGTCGGCGTCGACGCCGATGATCCGGCGAAGATCGTCCAGGACCAAACTGCGCCGGCCGTGGGCCGAAGTCGTCCAAAGGAACGTGTCGAGATCCGGGGTCCCCACGTTCGAAAGGATGCCGCGACGGCGGTCGGCGTGGAAGGCCCCGCCGGCCAGAGCGGCGCAGCCGCGGCGACGGGTTCCGACGATGCATGCGCGTTCGGGGTCGATCGGCCTTGCTTTCACCAAGGCATCCAGGGCGTCGACGAGATCGTCCTGCATTCTTCCGCGCCAATCACCGATGCCCGCCTCCCAGTGTTCGACGCCGAAGCCGGACGATCCGCGGAACTGGGGTTGGATGACGAGCTGGCCCCGATCGGCCGGCGCTTGTGCGAGCGGGTCGAAGCCGGGCCGGTCGCGGTGCTCGGGGCCGCCGTGCGGCATCGTGATCGCGGGCCGTTCGATCAATGCGTCCAGCTTGCTCGACGGCACCGTCGGGAGCATCGGGATCGTCAGTCCGTCGCGGCCTCGTAGCGGGTGTGCATCACCGGGTGAACGTCTTGCGCTGCGATGCACGGATGGGCGTTCGACAGATGGCGTTCTTTCCCGTCTGGTCCGCAGAGAAAGTCGGCGCCCCGGCATTCGGGGCGTCCGCGCGAACGAGAAGAGGCCTGAACCCAGTGGACCGGCTCGACAGCCGGCCCGAGCGGTTGGGGTGCGTCGCCATGATTGTTTCCATGCGCCGGGCCACTGCGTCGTCGACACGAGCTGGTCGATGTCGGTCGGCACGAGCTCGACATCGACGTCTGAACGCCCGATTTCGGCCGGTGCGAGATCGGTGGCGCCGCACGGTCGGCGATCGTGGGTGATGCCGCGGCCGGCCCCGGCGGCGCGCCGATCGGGGCGAGGAGCGATGACTAGGGAACGAGGGGGGCGGGAGAGACACATGAGCGCGTCCCTGTGCCGAATGTTCGTTGCGGGGACGAGCCCATCGCGACCCAGACGGCATCAGCCGGGCACCGCAATCAACCGTCGGGAACGTGCGAAATGCGCCCGACGAGAGCCGCTCGCCGGCGCGGAACGCTTTTTTGGGTGGGGCGTGTGTTCGGCCGGCGGGCGCCGCGGTTCCGTGTCGTCCGAGGGTCGTGGGGCCGGTGTCTCGTGTCTCGATTGCTTCGTTTAGGACTCGCTCTTCAGGTTTTCAACGAGTTCGCGATAGATGGACACCCAGGTGGGCATGCGTGCTTCGCGTTCGGGGCCGGGATCGACCGCGAAGAGCAGTGCCATATCCATGATGCGTTGCGAGAGACATCTCTTGCAGTCGTTTCCTTGGGCCACCTCCTGTTGGAGGGCCAGCCTCATGTTGTTGAAGGCCTCCGATAACGCCACCAGTCCGACCGCGAATCGGTTGAAGATCGCGAGCAGCGCGGCGGAGTCGATGTCGTACCCTTTGGCTATGTCGCTCGCGATCGAGGCGGTTTTGGCCTTGACGATAAACGGAAAGCCCTCTTTCGCGCGGAAGGCTTCTTCGGGCTTTTTCAGGGGGTTCGTCGATCTTCCCTTCATCGGCCGCGATATGAGCGTCGAAGACGATTCTCTGGGTCGATTCGATCTCGTTGTTCAAGAAGCCGAGCCGATCAATGATTCGCGAAAGAGGGCGTTTTGGGTTGCGCGTCGCTGCTCGCGTTGCTGGAGCCTCATCTGGATAAAGAAGCCGGCCACCGAAAGAACGATGAATGTCGGCGTGGCGATGTCGAGGCGGAGTTGCAGGGTGAACGAGGTGCCAAAGAGGGGCGTGATGCAAACGCCCTTGTCGTCGTGCTTTGCGACGCCGTGCGGTTTCTGGTGACCGCGAAAAGAACGGTGTGCGCGTTCCCGCGCCGCGCCGGCCGGGGCGTCGGGTCGATAATGAATGTTTTCGGCGAACGGGGCACAAGGGTGGTGCCGCCGGGCGGGGTCGTTCTGCGGCCGGCCCGGGGCGTGAGCGAAACGAGGAGATCGGGGGCAGGGGGGCGGCGCGCATCGGCTTGGATGCGTCCCGGCTTGGGGCGGCGCCGGCGATCGGCGGGCGTGGTGACGGATGGGGTGGCGGCCGGCGGACGGGGCGTGGCTGGGGCGGGCTGGAACTTCCCGGGGCGGCGCGCTATCTTAGGGCGCGGGTGAAGTCGGCCGGGCAATCGCTCCGCGGCGTGACCGTGGGGAGGAAAGTCCGGGCTCCACAGGGCAGGGTGCCAGGTAACACCTGGGCGGCGTGAGCCGACGGAAAGTGCCACAGAAAACAGACCGCCTGGCGGCCTTCGGGCCGCCCGGTAAGGGTGAAAAGGTGCGGTAAGAGCGCACCGCGCCGGTGGTAACACCGGTGGCAGGGCAAACCCCACCCGGAGCAAGACCAAATAGGGAAGCGATCGCGTGGCCCGCGCGGCTTCCGGGTAGGTCGCTGGAGGCGGACGGTGACGTCCGTCCAAGATGAATGATTGCCCACGACAGAACCCGGCTTACAGGCCGGCTTCACCTTAAATATGTCCGCGACAGCCGCTTCGAGGGCGCCGCAAGGCCGGAGCCGTTGAGGCGGTTTCTCAGCTTTCCTTCCTAAGCGCTTGAACGCCAAGCCCTTGCAGATCCGCGCGGCCCGCCCGGGCCGGTTTTTAAGTGTTTGTGGCTAAAGAAAAAAATGTGACGGCGGCGGCAGGGTTGTGCTTGCCAAGGGGGCTTTTGCGGCCTATAGTGGTGTCTTAGTGGGAGAAAGTGGCGGATTGTGGGATAAAGGGGCGGGCTGGCGGTGTTCCGAGGCATCAACGCGATCAGTCTGGACGGCAAGGGGCGCCTGGCGCTCCCGGCCAAGTATCGCGAGCGCCTGATCGCGGCCTGCGCCGGCCACCTGGTGATCACGATCGATCCGACCAACGCGCTGCGGGAGCCCTGCCTGCTGCTGTATCCCTTGCCAGAGTGGGAGGCGATCCAGGAGAAGATCGACACGTTGTCCAGTTTCAATCCGGTGTCGCGCAAGGTGCAGCGCTTGCTGGTGGGGCACGCCGACGACGTGGTGATGGACGGCAACGGCCGGATCTTGATCCCGCAGGCGTTGCGGGAGTTCGCCCGCATGGACAAGCGGGTGGTGCTGGTCGGGCAGGGCAAGAAGTTCGAGTTGTGGGACGAGGCCACGTGGGAAGACTCGCGCCGCGCCTGGCTGGAGGAGGCGGTGAACGAGAACGCGGCCTTGCCGGCGGAGTTGGATTCGCTGTCCCTGTGAGGGGCGAGCTTTGAGACGTGGAACCGAGCCATCGACCGGTGTTGCTGGCGGAGGTCCTGGACGGGCTGGCGGTACGCCCCGACGGGATCTACGTGGATGCGACCTTCGGCCGCGGCGGGCACGCGGCGGCGTTGCTGGCGCGCCTGGGGCCGAGCGGCCGGGTGTATGCGCTGGACCGCGATCCGCAGGCGCTGGCGGCGGGACGGGCGCGTTTCTCGGGGGAGCCCCGGCTGGTGTTGGCGCAGGGCAATTTCGCGGATCTGGCGGCGCATTGCCGGGCCTGGGGCGTGACCGGCCGGTTGGCGGGTTTGCTGCTGGACCTGGGGGTGAGTTCGCCGCAGTTGGACGATCCGGAGCGGGGGTTTTCTTTCCGTCGCGACGGGCCGTTGGACATGCGGATGGATCCGGGTGCGGGGCCGAGTGCGGCCGAGTGGCTGGCGCAGGCTTCGGAGCGGGAGATCGCGGAGGCGTTGTGGCGCTACGGCGAGGAGCGGGCGGCGCGGCGCATCGCGCGGCGCATCGTCGAGCAGCGCCGGCGGGCGCCGATCGTGCGCACCGGCGAGTTGGCGCGCCTGGTGGAGGCGGCGGTGCCGGCGCGCGGCCCGCAGCGGATCCACCCGGCGACGCGCACTTTCCAGGCCTTGCGCATCGTGGTGAACGACGAGTTGGGGGCGCTGCGCGCGGCGTTGGATGCGGCGCCGGAGTTGCTCGCGCCGGGCGGACGGCTGGCGGTGATCAGTTTCCATTCCTTGGAAGACCGGTTGGTGAAGCGGTTCTTGCAGAACCGGGGGCACTGGACCTTGCCGCCGCGCGATTGGCCGGTGGCGGTGCCGCCGCGGCTGGAGCCGGTCGGCGGGCTGCGGCGCCCGAGCGAGGCCGAGTGCGCCGCCAACCCGCGGGCGCGCAGCGCGCGGCTGCGCGTCGCGCGCCGGCCGGAATGACGGTGGTGCAGGCGGTGGTGTTGGTGTTCTGCCTGGTGGCGGTGGTGGTGTCGGGTTTGAGCGTGGTGTACACGCGCCACGTGGCGCGTGGCTTGTTCGCCGAGCTCGAGGGCCTGCGGCGCGAGCGTGATGCGCAGGTGGACCGCTACGGGCAGTTGCAGTTGGAGCGCAGCACCTGGGCGGCGCAGTTGCGCATCGAACGCCTGGCGCGCGAGCGCCTGGGGATGGCGCGACCGACGCCGCAGCAGCAGCGGGTGTTGCTGGTGCCGGCGGAGGGGGCGCGATGAGCGCGCAGGCCACGATCGGCCCGCGGGTGTGGCTGGCGGCGGCGCTGGTCGGCGGGGCGTTCCTGGTGTTGGCCGGGCGGGCCTGGCAGTTGCAGGTGTTGCGCAGCGATTTTTTGGATCGCCAGGCGGCGGCGCGCCAGCAGCGGGTGGTGACGATCCCGGCGCATCGCGGCGCGTTGTTGGATCGCCACGGTGAGCCGTTGGCGGTGAGCACGCCGGTGGAGTCGGTTTGGGTCGACCCGGGCGCGTTTGCCTTCGGGGCGGAGGCGGTGGCGCGCCTGGCGGAGGTCCTGGAGTTGGATGCGGCGGCCTTGCGCCGCCGCCTCGAGGCCCAGCGCGGGCGCGCGTTCGTGTATGTGAAGCGCGCGGTGCCGCCGCAGGAGGCCGAGGCGGTGCGGGCGCTCGGCCTGCCGGGGGTGTATTTGCAGCGCGAATACCGGCGCTATTACCCGACGGCGGAGGTCAGCGCCCACGTGTTGGGGTTCACGGACATCGACGACCGCGGCCAGGAGGGCCTGGAGTTGGCCTTCGACGCGCACCTGGCCGGGCGGCCGGGGCGCAAGCGGGTGTTGCAGGACCGCCTCGGCCGGGTGATCGAGGATCTGGACCGCATGGCGGCGGCCGAGCCGGGCCGGGATCTGGTGCTGAGCCTGGACAAGCGGTTGCAGTATGCGGCCTACCGCGCCTTGAAGGCGGCGGTGCAGGCGCACGGCGCGACCGCCGGTTCGCTGGTGTTGCTGGATGTGCACACCGGTGAGGTGCTGGCGATGGTCAACCAGCCGGCTTTCAATCCGAACAACCGCGATACGCTGGTCGGCGGGCGTTACCGCAACCGCGCGGTGACGGACGTGTTCGAGCCGGGTTCGACGATGAAGCCGTTCACGGTGGCGGTGGCGCTGGAGGCCGGGGTGCTCGATCCGCGCCGGCGTCTGCCGACCGCGCCCGGGCGGTTGCGCATCGGCGCGCACGTGATCCACGATGAACGCAACTACGGGGCGCTGACGGCCGAGGAGGTGATCCGCCATTCGAGCAACGTCGGCGCGGCGCGCATCGCGCTGGCCCTGGAGCCGGCGGTGTTGTGGCAGGGTTACCGCCGTTTCGGTCTCGGCCAGTCCACGGGCAGCGGTTTTCCGGGCGAGTCGGCCGGGGTGCTCGGCGAATGGGCCGGCTGGAGTCGGCTGGAGCAGGCGACCCTGGCGTTCGGTTACGGGCTGGCGGTGACGCCGTTGCAACTGGCGCGCGCTTATGCGGTGCTGGCGGCCGGCGGTGTCGCGCGGCCGGTGACCTTCCTGCGCCAGGACGGGCCGGTGCCCGGCGAGCGGGTGTTGTCGCTGAGCACCGCGCGGGCCTTGCGCGACATGTTGGTTTCGGTGGTCGAATCCGGCACGGGGCGGCGTGCCGCCGTGACCGGCTACCGCGTCGCCGGCAAGACGGGCACGGTGCGCAAGGCTTTGCCCGGCGGCGGCTACAGCGACGACGAACACGTGGCGGTGTTCGCCGGTTTCGCGCCGGCCGCGGCACCGCGCCTGGCGGCGGTGGTGGTGATCGACCGGCCGCGGGGCGACCGATATTACGGCGGGGAGGTGGCCGCGCCGGTGTTCGCCGAGGTCATGGCGGACGCCTTGCGCTTGCTCGACGTGCCGCCCGACGATTTGCCGGCGCTGTATGTGCAGGCCCGCGGCGGGGAGGGGACGACATGAACGCGGCGCACGCCCTGCCGTCCGGCGCGCCCACCTTGGGCGCGTTGTTGCAAGGGTTGGTGCCGGTGCCACCCGAGTGGGCGGCGCTGCGGCCGGCCGCGCTCGGCGAGGACAGCCGCACGTTGGCGCCCGGCGCCTTGTTCCTCGCCCGCGCCGGGCGGCAGAGCGACGGCCTGGCGCATTTGGCCGAGGCCCTGGCGCGCGGTGCGCTGGCGGTGGTGCACGAGCGGCCGGCGACGCCGGCAGAGCAGCGGGCCGCGGCCGCGGCGGGGGTGCCGCTGTTGCACGATCCGCGTTTGACCGAGCACCTCGGCGAGGTCGCGGCGCGTTGGTACGGGCGGCCGAGCGCGCGCCTGGACGTGATCGGCGTGACGGGCACGGACGGCAAGACTTCGACGAGCCATTTCATCGCCCAGGCGCTGAGCGGCGCGGGCCGGCGCCCCGGCCTGATCGGCACGCTCGGTTGCGGCCCGTGGCCCGGTGTGCTGGAGCCGACGGGGCTCACCACGCCCGATGCGATCGGCTTGCAGCGGCGGTTCGCGGCGCTGGCCGAGGCGGGCTGCGACAGCGTGGCGATGGAGGTGTCCTCGATCGGGCTGGACCAGGGCCGACCGAACGGCACTCGCTTCGCCGCCGCGGTGTTCACCAACCTCGGTCGCGACCACCTCGATTACCACGGCGACGAGGCCCGCTACGCGGCGGCCAAGCGGCGCTTGTTCGACTGGCCGGCGCTGCCGCTGGCGGTGCTCAACACCGACGACGCCCATGGTCGGCGCTGGTATGCCGAGCTGGCCGGCCGGCTGCGGTGCCTGGCTTACGGCGTCCAGGCCCTGCCCGGCGAGGGGCTGCGCCTGCTGGCGGCGACGCCGCGCCCGGACGGCTGGCGCCTGGAAGTGGACGACGGCGCCGGGACGGTGACGGTCGAGCTCGGGCTGCTCGGCCGCTTCAATGTGCACAACGCGCTGGCGGTCGCTGCGCTGCTCGTCGGCCTGGGCTGGCCGCGCGCGCGCTGGCGGGCGGCATTGGAGGGATTGCGGCCGGTGCCCGGGCGGATGGAGTGTTTCACGGACGGCCGGCGGCGGGCGGTGATCGACTATGCGCACACCCCGCAGGCGCTGGCCGCGGCGATCGAGGCCCTGCGGACGCATTTCGATGGGCGCCTGATCGTGGTGTTCGGCTGCGGCGGGGACCGCGACCGCGGCAAGCGCCCGCAGATGGGCGCGATCGCCGAGGCCGGCGCCGACCGGCTGATCCTGACGGACGACAACCCGCGCCACGAGGCGCCCGAGGCGATCGTCGCCGACATCCTCGCCGGCCTGCGGGCGCCACAGCGGGCCGCGGTGATCCACGACCGCGCCGCGGCGATCGCCGCGGCCCTGGCCGAGGCCGGCCCGGGCGACACGGTGTTGATCGCCGGCAAGGGCCACGAAACCGACCAGCAGTACGGCGATGTGCGCCGACCGTTCAGCGACGCGGCCCGGGTGCGCGCCGTCCTGGAGGGCGGGGCATGAACGTGACTTGCGCGCGCTGGCCGAGTGGGCGGGCGGCCGCCTGCACGGCGAGGACGCGCCGGTGCGCGGCGTGGCGATCGACAGCCGGCGCATCGCGCCCGGCGAGCTGTTCGTGGCCTTGCCCGGCCCGCGTGGACGGCCACGATTTCGTCGCCGCCGCGGCGGCGGCCGGGGCGGCCGGGGCGCTGGTCGCCCGCCGCCAACCGGTCGATCTGCCGCAGATCGAGGTCGCCGATCCGCGCCGCGCGCTCGGCGCGATCGCGGCGGCCTGGCGGGCGCGTTTCGACCTGCCGTTGGTGGCGGTGACCGGCAGCAACGGCAAGACGACGGTCAAGGAGATGATCGCCGCCATTCTCTCCCGGCGCGGGCCGACCTTGGTCACCGAGGGCAATCTGAACAACGACCTGGGCGTGCCCCTGACCTTGTTGCGGCTGCGCCCGGAGCACCGCTACGCGGTCGTCGAAATGGGCGCCAATCACGCCGGCGAGATCGCCTATTTGACCGGCCTGACGCGGCCGGCGGCGGCCTTGATCACCAACGCCGGACCCGCCCACCTGGAGGGCTTCGGCACTCTGGACGGCGTCGCCCACGCCAAGGGCGAGATCTTCCAGGGCGTGCCCGAGGGCGGCTGGGCGGTGCTCAACGCGGACGACCGCTATTGTCGGTTTGTGGCGGCGCCTGGCGGCGCATTGCCGGCAGGTCGCCTTCGCCCTGGACGCGGCCGACGCCGAGGTGCGCGGCCGCTTGGCTGCGGACGGCGATTGGCTGCTCGAGACGCCGCTCGGCGTGCTGCAGCTGCCGCCGCCGCTGCTGGGTCGGCACAATCTGCGCAACGCGGCCGCCGCGGCGGCGGCGGCCTGGGCCGTGGGCGCCGACGCGGCGGCGATCGAGGCCGGCCTGCGCGGCCTGCGGCCGGTGCCCGGTCGCCTTGCCGCTGCGCGGGCGCTTCGGCGCCTGGGTCATCGACGACAGCTACAACGCCAATCCCGCTTCGCTCGAGGCTGCGCTGGAGGTGCTCGCCGAGCGCCCCGGCCGCGGTTTCCTGGTGCTCGGCGACATGGCCGAGCTCGGCCCCGAAGGCCGGGCGCTGCACGCCCGGATGGGGCAGCGGGCGCGGGCGGCCGGGTTGGGCGGCTGTTCGCCCTCGGCGAGCTGGCGGCGGCCGCCGCCGAGGCGTTCGGCCCCGGCGGCGAGGCGTACGAGGATGTCGATGCCCTGGTCGCGGCCTTGCGCTCGGCTGGGCGCCGGCGATCACGTTCTGGTGAAGGGGTCGCGGCGCATGCGCATGGAGCGGGTGGTGGCGGCGCTGGCCGAAACGGTCGGAGGAATGAAGCATGCTGCTCGAACTGGCCCGCTGGCTGGGCCACCACGTGCACGGGGGGTTTCTGGCGTTCGAGTCGCTCACCTTGCGGGCGATCCTGGCGACGTTGACGGCGCTGTTCATCTGTCTGGCGGTCGGGCCGCGGATGATCCGTTGGCTGGAGCGTTACAAGATCGGCCAGTGCGTGCGCGACGACGGGCCGAAGACCCATCTGCCCAAAGCCGGCACGCCGACCATGGGCGGCGTGTTGATCCTCGCCGCGCTGCTGGCGGCGACCTTGCTCTGGTCGGAGCTGCGCAACCGCTACGTCTGGCTGTTGGTGGCGGTGACCTTGGCGTTCGCCCTGATCGGCTGGGTGGACGATTACAAGAAGCTGGTGCGCCGCGATCCGCGCGGCTTGCCGGCGCGCTGGAAGTATTTCTGGCAGTCGGTCGCGGCCCTGGCGGCGGCGCTGTACCTCTACGTGAGCGCCGATACGCCGGCGCAGACCCAGTTGCTGGTGCCGGTGTTCAAGCGGGTGGTGATCGACCTCGGGCCGGCCTTCCTCGCCCTGGCCTATTTCGTCATCGTCGGCACCAGCAACTCGGTGAACCTGGCGGACGGCCTGGACGGCCTGGCGATCCTGCCCTGCGTGCTGGTCGCGGCCGGGCTGGCGGTGTTCGCCTACGCCGCCGGCAACGTCCACTTCGCCGGCTATTTGAACATCCCCTACGTGGCCGGCGCCGGCGAGCTGATCATCTTCTGTGCCGCGCTGGCCGGCGCGGGGTTGGGCTTTTTGTGGTTCAACGCCTACCCGGCGCAGGTGTTCATGGGCGACGTCGGGGCGCTGCCGCTCGGCGCCGCACTGGGGACGATCGCGGTCATCGTGCGCCAGGAACTGGTGTTGTTC
Source organism: Gammaproteobacteria bacterium (assembly GCA_026004975.1). Classification (GTDB taxonomy): domain Bacteria; phylum Pseudomonadota; class Gammaproteobacteria; order HTCC5015; family HTCC5015; genus BPKE01. The sequence continues at coordinate 536,664 of BPKE01000001.1, read as the reverse complement.
ATCATGGGCGGGGTGTTCGTGATGGAGGCGGTGTCGGTGATCTTGCAGGTCGCGTCCTTCAAGCTCACCGGCCGGCGCATTTTCCACATGGCGCCGCTGCACCATCATTTCGAATTGAAGGGCTGGCCGGAGCCGCGGGTGATCGTGCGCTTCTGGATCATCACCGTGGTGCTCGTGCTGATCGGTCTGGCGACCTTGAAAATCCGATGAACGGGCAGCCCGCCGCCGCGAGGACCGCGCTGGTGCTGGGGATGGGGCACTCCGGCGAGGCCGCCGCGCGCCATCTGGCGGCGCGCGGTTGGGCGCTGCGCCTGGCCGACACGCGCGCGGCCCCGCCCATGCTCGAGGCCTTGCGGGCCCGCTTCGGCGCCGAGGCGTGTCATTGCGGCGCCTTCACGCCGGCCTTGCTCGACGGGGTCGAGCGGCTGGTGCTCAGCCCCGGCCTGCCGGGCGATCTGCCGATCGTTCGGGCGGCGCGGGCGCGGGGCGTGGAGGTGGTCGGCGAGGTCGAGTTGTTCGCCCGCGAAGCCAACGCGCCGGTGGTGGCGATCACCGGCTCGAACGGCAAGAGCACCGTCACGCGGCTGGTCGAGCACCTGTTGCGCGCCGCCGGGCGGATCGCGCCGGCCGGCGGCAACCTGGGCACGCCGGCGGTCGACCTTCTGCGCGATCCGCCTCCGGACGTCTACGTTCTGGAATTGTCCAGCTTCCAGCTCGAGACCCTGGAGAGCCTCCAGCGCGGCGGCGGCCACGGTGCTCAATCTGAGTCGCCGACCACCTGGACCGCTACCCGGACCTGGCCGCCTACGCCGCGGCCAAGGCGCGCATCTACGCGCGCACGCGGCGCGGTGCGTGTACAACGCCGGCGACCCGGCGGACCGCGGCCGCCGCCGGGCGCGGGTCGCGCGCAGCTTCGGCGAGGACGCGGCCGCGGACTACCGCCTCGCGCGGCGGCGGCGGCGAGGAATGGCTGTACGCGGGTGACGCGGCCCCTGGCGCCGCGTGCGGCGCTGCCGCTGGCGGGCCGGCACAACGCCTTGAACGTGTTGGCGGCGGTGGCGCTTGGTCGAGGCGCTGGGCGTGGACCTGCCGCCGCTCGCCGAGGCCTTCGCCGGGTTCACACCCTTGCCGCATCGGGCGGTGCCGGTGGCCGAGATGCGACGGGGTGCGCTGGGTGGACGACTCCAAGGCGCACCAACGTCGGCGCGGCGCTGGCGGCCATCCAGGGTTGCGACGGGCCGGTGGTGCTGATCGCCGGCGGCGACGGCAAGGGCCAGGATTTCGCGCCGCTGGCGGCGGGCGTGGCCGGGCGGTTGCGCGCCGCGGTGTTGATCGGGCGCGACGCCCCGCGCCTGGAGGCGGCCCTCGCGCCGGTGGCACACTGCGAGCGGGCCGCCGACCTGGACGAGGCGGTGGCGCGGGCCGCGGCGCTGGCCCGGCCCGGCGACACGGTGTTGCTCGCGCCGGCCTGCGCGAGCTGGGACATGTTCCGCGACTACCACGAGCGCGGCGAGCGCTTCGTCGCGGCGGTGGTACGCCTGCGCGGTCGGGAGGGTGCGGCATGAGCGCACGCGCGACGGGTCTGCCCGATGCGCCTCTACTGTGCGCCGCCCTGGCGCTGCTGGCCGCTGGGCGTGGTGATGGTCGCTTCGGCCTCCACCGGTGTCTCGGAGCGGCTGACCGGCGATCCCTTGTTCCTCGCCCGCCGCCACGGGGTCTGACGCGGCCGCTCGGCCTGCTCGGGGCCTGGCGTGGCCCTGCGGCTGCCGCTGCGGCTATGGGCCGAGAACGGTTGGGACGCTGCTGGTGGGCGTGGCGGCTGTCGTTGCTGGTGCTGGTGCTGGTGCCGGGGCTGGGCAAGACGGTCAACGGCGCGACCCGCTGGCTGGATCGTGAAGGTGATCGGCTTGCAGGTGTCCGAGCCGGCCCGGCTGTTGTTGCTGCTGTATCTGGCCGGCTACGCTGGAACGGCGTGGCGAAGAGGTCCGCCGGACCTTGCCGGGCTTTCTCAAGCCCTTGCTGATCCTCGGCCTCGCCGCCGGCTTGATCCGTCCTGCGAGCCGGACTTCGGCGCCGCCTGCGGTGTTGTGGCTCACCGCGCTGGGCATGATGTTTCGTGGCCGGCGTGCGCTGGGGGCGGTTCTGCCTGTTCCTGGCCAGCAGTGGCCGGCGTTGTTCGCGGCGCTGGTGCTGTCCTCGCCGTACCGCCTGCAGCGCTTGACGGCCTTCCTGGATCCTTGGTCGGACCCGTTCGGCAGCGGCTTCCAGCTCACCCAGTCGCTGATCGCCTTCGGCAGCGGCGAGGGTGTTCGGCGTGGGCCTGGGGCGCGAGCGTGCAGAAGCTGTTCTATCTGCCCGAGGCGCACAACGACTTCCTGTTCGCGGTGCTGGCCGAGGAGCTCGGCCTGATCGGCGTCGGCCTGGTGCTCGTCCTGTTCCTGATCCTGGCCTGGCGGGCGCTGGCGATCGGTGCCGCGGCGCTGCGGGCGGGTCGGCCGTTCGCGGCCTACACCGCCTGGGGGCTCGGCTTGTGGTTGAGCCTGCAGGCCCTGATCAACATGGGCGTGAACATGGGGCTGTTGCCGACCAAGGGCATCACCTTGCCGCTGGTCAGCGCCGGCGGCAGCAGCCTGGTGGCGTGCTGCGTCGCGCTCGGCCTGATCCTGCGCGCGGACCTGGAAACCCGGCACGCCGTGCCGGCCGGGCCGGGCGCGACGCCGCTGCCGCGGCGCTTGCGGGAGGCGCGCTGATGGCGCGGGGCGGCGGTCCGGTTCTGATCATGGCCGGCGGCACCGGCGGCCACGTGTTCCCGGCGCTCGCGGTGGCCGAGGCGCTGCGGCGACGCGGCGTGCCGGTTGCCTGGATGGGTGCGCGCGGCGGCCTCGAGGCGCGCGTCGCGGCCGGGGCCGGGATCCCGTTCGCGGGCCCTGCACGTGACCGGCCTGCGCGGCCGTGGGCCCGGCGCCTGGCTGAGCGGCGCCGCTGTGGCTCGGTTGGGCGTTGCTCGAGGCCGCGTTCGCCGTGCTGCGTCTGTGGCCGCGGGCGGTGCTCGGCATGGGCGGCTTCGCCGCGGGTCCGGGCGGGCTGGCGGCATGGCTGCTGCGCCGGCCGCTGGATCGTGCACGAACAGAACGCCGTGCCCGGGCTCACCAACCGCCTGCTCGCGCCGCTCGCGGACGTGGTGTTGCAGGGTTTCCCGGGCGGGGCGTTGCGCGGCGGCGCGCACGACCGGCAACCCGGTGCGCCGCGAGATCGCCGCCCTGCCCGCCGCCGGCCGAGCGCTTCGCCGGCCGGCGGGGGCCGGCCCGCGTGCTGGTGCTGGGCGGCAGCCGCGGCGCGCGCTTTCTCAACGAGACGCGGTGCCGGCGGCGCTGGCCGGGCTGCCGGCGGCGTTGGCGTCCCGAGGTGCTGGCACCAGTGCGGCGTGGCGGACCGAGGCGGCGGTCGAAGCCCGTTACCGCGGAGGCGGGGCTGCCGGCCCGCGTGTCGGCCTTCATCGAAGACATGGCCCAGGCCTACGCCTGGGCCGATCTCGCCGTCGCCCGCGCCGGTGCCCTGACGCTGGCGGAGCTGGCGGCCGCCGGCTTGGGCGCCGTGCTGGTGCCGTACCCGGCCATGCGGTGGACGACCACCAGTACCGCAACGCCCGCCATTTCGCCGCGGCCGGTGCCGCGCAGGTGTTCCGTCAGCACGACGCTCGACGCCCAAAGCCTGCGGCGACGCGCTTGTGTGAACTGCTGGTGGACCGCGCGCGGCCTGTTGCGCATGGCCGAGGCGGCACGGGCTTTGGCGCAACCGGATGCCGCCGAGCGGGTGGCGGACGAAGTGTCGATCACGGTGATGATGCGATGGGCGTGAAACAGCACGGTGACGGAAACGGTCGGCGCGCGCGCCCGGCGATGGGCCGGGTGCGCCGGGTGCATTTCGTCGGCATCGGCGGCGGTGGGCATGAGCGGCATCGCCGAGGTGCTGCTCAATCTCGGTTACGAGGTGAGCGGCTCGGATCTGCGCGAGGGGCCGGCCGTGACGCGCTTGCGGGCGGCGCGGCGCCCGCATCGGCGATCGGTCACCGGGCCGAGCACATCACCGGCGCCGACGTGGTGGTCGTGTCCTCGGGCGGTGGGCGCCGACAACCCGGAGGTGGCGGCGGCGCGCGCCGCGGCGGCTGCCGGTGATCCCGCGTGCGCAGATGCTCGCCGAGTTGATGCGTTTCCGCCAGGGCATCGCCGTGGCCGGCAGCCACGGCAAGACGACCACGACCAGCCTGGTCGCGAGCCTGCTCGCCGCGGGGGGGCTCGACCCGACCTACGTGATCGGCGGGCGGGTCAACGAGCTGCCGGGACGAACGCGCGGCCTGGGCGCGGGCGAGTACCTGGTCGCCGAGGCCGACGAGAGCGACGGCTCCTTCCTGCTGCTCAACCCGGTGATGGCCGTGGTCACCAACATCGACAACGACCACCTGGGCGCTTGGGGCGGCGACTTCGAGCGGCTCAAGGACGGTTTCGTCGACTTCGTGCAGCGCCTGCCGTTCTACGGCCTGGTGGTGGCCTGCGCCGACGACGCCGTGCTGCGCGCGCTGTTCGGGCGCTTCGGCCGGCCCTTGCTCACCTACGGGATCGAGTGGCCGGCCGAGGTGCGCGCCGTGGACCTCGCCTCGGCGGGGGGGCGCAGCCGCTTCACCGCGGTGTTCGCCGACGGCTTGCGCCTGCCCGTCGAGCTCAACCTGCCGGGCCGCCACAATGTGCTCAACGCCCTGGCGGCGCTGGCCGTCGCCCACGAACTGGGCGTGGCGCCCGAGGCGATGCAGCAGGCCCTGGCCGGCTTCGCCGGCATCGGCCGGCGCTTCCAGCGGTTGGGCAGCCTGCCGCTGCCTGGCGGGGCCGTCGAACTCGTGGACGACTACGCTCATCACCCGCGCGAACTGCGGGCGACGCTGGCCGCCGCGCGCGAAACCTGGCCGGACCGGCGGTTGGTGGTGCTGTTCCAGCCGCACCGCTACAGCCGTACGCGCGACCTGCTCGACGATTTCGCCGCCGAGTTGTGCGCCGCCGACGTGTTGTTGCTCAGCGAGGTCTATCCGGCGGGCGAGCGCCCCTTGCCCGGCGCCGACGGCCGCGCCCTGAGCCAGGCGGTGCGGGCCCGCGGCAAGGTCGATCCGGTGTTCGTCGCCGAGCTGAACGAGGCCCCCGCCGTGTTGCGTGATCTGTTGCGCCCCGGCGACGTGCTGCTGACCCTGGGGGCCGGCAGCATCGGCGCCTTCGCCGCGGCATTGCCGGCCCGCTGGGCCGAGGAGGGCGGCGCATGAACGCGCTGCGCATCTCTGGGGCCCGGCTCCGCGGCCGGCTGCGCGAGAACGAACCCATGGCCCGCCACACGAGCTGGCGCGCCGGGGGGGCGGCCCGCTATTACTACGAGCCGCGCCGACCGCGCCGATCTCATCGAGCTGTTGCGCGGTTTGCCCCCCGAGCTGCCGCGCTTGTTCGTCGGCCTGGGTTCGAACCTGCTGGTGCGCGACGGCGGCTTCCCGGGCATGGTGATCTGCCTGCACGGTGCGCTCGGTGCGCTGCGCCGCGAGGAGGCGCCCGGCGCGGTGTACGCCGAGGCCGGCGTCGGCTGCGCCCAACTGGCGCGCTTCGCCGCGGCGGCGGGCCTGGGCGGTGCGGCTTTCTTCGCCGGCATCCCCGGTACGGTCGGCGGCGCCCTGGCGATGAACGCCGGCGCCTTCGGCGGCCAGACCTGGGAACGGGTGGCGGCGGTGGAAACCGTCGATGCGGCGGGCGTCGTGCACTGGCGCCGTCCCGCCGAGTTCAGGATCGGCTACCGCAGCGTCGAGGGCCCGCCCGGCGAAGCCTTCCTCGGCGCGCGCTTCGTCTTCCCGCCCGACGAGGACGGCCGGGAAGGGGCGCGCATCAAGGAACTGCTGGCCCTGCGCGGCGCGCGCCAGCCGATCGGCCGCGCCTCCTGCGGCTCGGTGTTCCGCAACCCGCCGGGCGACCACGCCGGCCGCCTGATCGAGGCCGCCGGTCTGAAGGGGGCGCGCCGCGGCGGCGCGGTGGTGTCGGACAAGCACGCCAATTTCATCCTCAACGAGGGCGGCGCCAGCGCCGCCCAGATCGAGGCGCTGATCGAGCACGTGCGCGCCGTGGTCGCCGAGCGTTTCGGCGTGCGCTTGCAGACCGAAGTGGTGATCGTCGGAGAACCGGGATGAACGGACGCGACTACGGCCGGGTGTTGTTGCTCACCGGCGGCTGGTCGGGCGAGCGCGAAATCAGCCTGCGCAGCGGGGCGGCGGTCGAGCGCGCGCTGCGCGCCGCCGGCGTCGCGCCCACCGTCATCGACGTCGATCGCGATCTGCCGGCACGGCTCGCCGCCGGACGCTGGGACCGGGCCCTGGTGATGGTCCACGGACGCGGCGGCGAGGACGGCCTGTTGCAGGCCATGCTGGAATGGTTCGGCCTGCCCTACACCGGCAGCGGCGTGCTCGCCTCGGCCCTGGCCATGGACAAGTGGCGCAGCAAGCAGGTCTGGCAGGCCGCCGGGCTGCCGGTGCCGCCGGCCCGCCTCCTGCCCGACGAGACCGCGGCGGCCGCCGCGGCGGCCGAGCTCGGCCTGCCGCTCGCCGTCAAGCCGCTGTGCGAAGGCTCCAGCCTCGGTGTGAGCAAGGTCGAGCGCCCCGAAGACCTGCCGCCCGCCTGGCGGGCGGCGCGGCGCTACGGGGCGGTGATGGCCGAGCGCTGGATCACGGGCGTGGAGTACACCGTGGCCGTGCTCGCCGGCCGCGCCCTGCCCGTGGTGCGGCTCGAGCCGGCGCGCCCCTTCTACGACTACGAGGCCAAGTACGGCGACAGCGGTACGCGTTATCACTGCCCCTGCGGCTTGCCTGCCGAGCAGGAGGCGCGGTTGCAGGAGGTCGCGTTGGCGGCCTTCGCGGCCCTGGGCGCGCGCGGCTGGGGCCGCGTCGACCTGATGCTCGACGGCGAAGGCCGGCCGTGGCTGATCGAGCTCAACACCGTGCCCGGCATGACCGAGCGCAGCCTGGTGCCCATGGCGGCCCGTGCCGCCGGCATGGATCTGCCCGAACTGGTGCTGCGCATCCTCGAGACGGCGACACTGGAGGATCCGTCCCATGGCCAGGGCTGAGCGCCACCGCCGCCGCGGCGCGCCCGGGCGCGGCCTGCGCCTCGCCGCCCTGCTGCTGGTCCTGGCCGCCGCGGCCGGCTTCGCCGAGCGGGCCGTGCCACCGCCCACGTGGCGGGTGGCGCTGGTCGGCGTCGCCGACCCGCTGCAGCGCGCCGCGCTGCTCGAGACCCTGCGGGCGCATCTGCACGGCCGCTTCTTCACCGCCGATCTGGACCGCGTACGCGCCGCGTTGGAGGCGCATCCCTGGCTGGCGCGCGTCGAGCTCTACCGCCGCTGGCCGGACCGGTTGTTGGTGCGCGTGGCACCGCGCCGGCCGGTGGCCCGCTTCAACGACACCCTCGCCCTGGACGCCCAGGGCCGGCCCTTCACGCCGACCGCCCTGCCCGAGGACTTGCCGCGGTTGGCCGGGCCGGTGGACGAGGCCGAGGCGATCTGGGCGAAATACACGGCCTGGCGGGCCGTGCTCGCCGCGGCCGACCTCAAGCTGGTCGGGTTGCGCCGCGAAGCGCGCGGGGCGTGGACCCTGCACTTCGCCGACGGCCTCGAGGCCGTCTTGTCGGACCGTGACCCCGAGGCGCGCCTGCGGCGGTTCGTGCTCGCCTGGCGGCGGCTCGACGCCGCCGACCGCGCGGCGGCGGCACGGGTGGACCTGCGTTACAGCAACGGCTTCGCGGTGCGCTGGCGGACCGACGGCGCCGAACCCGGTACAGGAGTCTGAGGCATGTCCAAGAAGAGCGACAAAGACCTGATCGTGGGCCTGGACATCGGCACCTCGAAGGTCGCTGGCCATCGTCGGCGAGGTCACCGCCGACGGACGGCATCGAAATGATCGGCATGGGCTCGCATCCCTCGCGCGGGCTGGAAGGGCGTGGTGGTCAACATCGAATCCACCGTGCAGTCGATCCAGCGGGCCGTCGAGGAGGCCGAGCTGATGGCCGGCTGCGAGATCCACTCGGTCTACGCCGGCATCGCCGGCAGCCACGTACGCAGCCTCAACTCGCACGGCGTCGTCGCGATCAAGGACCGCGAGGTCACGAGGCACGATCGCCCGCGTGATCGATGCCGCGCAGCGCCGTGGCCATCCCCGCGGACCAGCGATCCTCCACGTACTGCCCGCAGGAATATCGTCATCGACGGCCAGGAGGGCATCCGCGAGCCGGTCGGCATGGCCGGCGTGCGCCTGGAGGCCAAGGTCCACATCGTCACCGGCGCGGTCAGCGCCGCCCAGAACATCATCAAGTGCGTCCACGCTGCGGGCTCGCAGGTCGGACGACATCGTCCTCGAGCAGCTCGCCTCGAGTTCGCGGTGCTCACCGAGGACGAGAAGGAGCTCGGCGTCTGCCTGGTCGACATCGGCGGCGGCACCACCGACATCGCCGTGTTCGCCAGGGCAGCATCCGCCACACCGCGGTGCATCCCCATCGCCGGCGACCAGGTGACCAACGACATCGCCGTCGCCCTGCGCACGCCCACCCAGCACGCCGAGGACATCAAGATCAAGTACGCCTGCGCCCTGCGCCAACTGGCCAGCGCCGAGGAGACCATCGAGGTGCCGGGCGTCGGCGACCGGCCGCCGAAAAAACTCTCGCGCATGACCCTCATCGACGTGGTCGAGCCCCGTTACGCCGAGCTGCTCGACCTGGTCGCCGCCGAACTGCGGCGCAGCGGTTACGAGGACCTGGTCGGCGCCGGCGTGGTGCTCACCGGCGGCAGCGCCAAGATGGAAGGCGTCGTCGAGCTCGCCGAAGAGATCTTCAACATGCCGGTGCGCCTGGGCGTGCCGCAGCACGTCAGCGGGCTGGCCGACGTCGTGCGCAACCCGATTTACGCCACCGGCGTCGGCCTGCTGCTGTTCGGCCAGGCGCACCGCGGCGCGGGCCGCGAATACCTGGCCGGCGGCGGCCTGGCCGGCGTCTGGCGGCGCATGCTCGATTGGTTCAAGGGGAGTTTCTGAAAACACCGGGGCCGGGCCCCATCCACGCGACGATTCAACCGGGAACGGGAGGTAAGGCGATGTTCGAACTCATGGACACCTACAGTCAGAATGCCGTGATCAAGGTCATCGGCGTCGGCGGCGGCGGCGGCAACGCCGTCCGTCACATGCTCGAGAACCACATCGAAGGCGTCGAATTCATCTGCGCCAACACCGACGCCCAGGCCCTGAAGAGCAGCGGGGTCAAGACCACCCTGCAGATCGGCTGCAACATCACCAAGGGACTGGGCGCCGGCGCCAACCCCGAGGTCGGCCGCCAGGCCGCGCTCGAGGACCGCGAGCGCATCCAGAACGTGATCGAGGGCGCCGACATGCTGTTCATCACCGCCGGCATGGGCGGCGGCACCGGCACCGGGGCGGCGCCGGTCGTGGCGCAGATCGCCAAGGAGATGGGCATTCTCACCGTGGCCGTGGTCACCAAGCCCTTCCCCTTCGAGGGCCGCAAGCGCATGGCCGTGGCCATGGAAGGCATCAAGGCGCTGGAACAGCACGTCGACTCCCTGATCACCATCCCCAACGAGAAGCTGCTCAGCGTGCTCGGCAAGGAGGTCGGGCTGCTCGAGGCCTTCAAATCCGCCAACCAGGTGCTCCAGGGGGCGGTGCAGGGCATCGCCGAGCTCATCACCCGGCCGGGCATGATCAACGTCGACTTCGCCGACGTGCGCACCGTGATGGCCGAGATGGGCATGGCGATGATGGGCACCGGCCAGGCCACCGGCCAGGGCCGCGCCCAGGAGGCGGCCGAGGCGGCGATCTCCAGCCCGTTGCTCGACGACATCAATCTGTCCGGCGCCCGCGGCCTGCTGGTCAACGTCACCGGCGGCACCGACCTGACCATCGGCGAATTCGAGCAGGTCGGGCGGGTCATCGAGGGCATCACCTCCGAAGACGCCACCGTCGTGGTCGGCATGGCTCTGGACCCGGAAATGCGCGGCGAGCTGCGCGTGACCGTGGTCGCCACCGGCCTGGGGCCGCGTGCCGCCCAGCCCAAGTCCCTGCGCGTGGTCGAGCGGCCGGCGGCGCCCGCGGAGGTCAACTACACCGACTACGAAACCCCCACGGCGATCCGGCACCGCCGCGCCGCCGCCGACGGCGGCCGGCGCGACCGCGACCTGGACGCGGAGTTCCTGGACATCCCGTCCTTCCTGCGCCGCCAGGCCGACTGACGGCCGAATCTGTGATGGGGTGTTGAAAACTCACTGAATTTGTGACACTTTTTGACGGTTTCGTGTATGATTGCACCGCGATGGTGCCGCGCGGTCGTCCGCCGGTGCCCGCCCCCTTTGCGCGACAACGACAACACCCGCGCGGCCGCGCCCCTCGGCGGCCGCGGACAAGGAGAACCGCCGCGTGCTCAAACAACGCACCCTCAAGAACGTCATCCGCGCCACCGGCATCGGCCTGCACACCGGCAAGAAAGTCTTCCTCACCCTGCGCCCGGCGCCGCCCGACACCGGCATCGTGTTCCGCCGGGTCGACCTCGACCCGCCGGTGGAAATCAAGGCGGACTGCAACAACGTCTGCGACACCCGCTTGTCCACCACCTTGTGCAAGGACGGCGTGCGGGTGTCCACCGTCGAGCACCTGCTCTCGGCCATGGCGGGGCTCGGCGTGGACAACGCCTACGTGGACTTGGACGCCCCGGAAGTCCCGATCATGGACGGTTCGGCCGGGCCGTTCGTGTTCCTGCTGCAGTCGGCCGGCATCGTCGAGCAGAACCGGCCCAAGACCTTCATCCGCATCAAGAAAACCGTGCTCGTCGAGCAGGACGACAAATGGGCGCGGCTGGACCCCTTCAACGGCTTCAAGGTCGGTTTCACCATCGAATTCAACCACCCGGTGTTCAAGTCGGCCCGGCAGAGCGCCGAGATCGATTTCTCCAGCACCTCCTTCCTGCGTGAGGTGAGCCGCGCGCGCACCTTCGGCTTCGTGCGCGACGTCGAGCGCCTGCGCCAGCAGAACCTGGCCCTGGGCGGCAGCCTGGAGAACGCCGTGGTCGTCGACGACTACCGGGTGCTCAACGAGGACGGGCTGCGTTACGAGGACGAGTTCGTCAAGCACAAGATCCTCGACGCCATCGGCGACCTCTACCTGCTCGGCCACAGCCTGATCGGCGCCTTCACCGGCTACAAGGCCGGGCACGCGCTGAACAACATGCTGTTGCGCAAACTGCTCGCCCAGCCCGAAGCTTGGGAAGAAGTGGTGTTCGAGGACGCCGTCCAGGCGCCGATTTCCTATACCCAGACCTTGGCCGCCACCTGAGGCGGCCCCGGCGGGCGCCCCGGCGCCCGTCCGTTTCCAGCCAGGGAGGGCAAGGCGCGGGCCGTCAGCGGCGCCGCGCGAGGCGCCGCAGCGCCCGTGCCAAGGCGGGATGGCCGACCTTGTCGGCCAGCGTGGCCAGCACCGCCCCGGTTTCCGGCGGCGGCGGGGCCGGGCGGCGTGCGGCGGCCGCGCCGCGCGCCGCGGGCGCCGGCGCCAGGGGCGGCGCGACGCGCACGCGCAGGCGTTCGATCGGGCGCCCCAGGGCGGCCGACAGCGGCGGCAGAAGCGTGCGCTCGCTGTAGCGCAGGCGGGTCGCCCAGGCGGCGGAGGGAACGAACAGGACCAGGGCCGTGCCGTCGAGCGCCGCGCCGCACAGCGGCCGCCGCCACTCGGGTGGCAAGGCCGCCTGCAGCGCTTGCCACAGGGCGCGCTGTTCGCTCAGGCGGCGCCGCCATTCCGGTGGCAGGCGCGCGCTCAGGGGACGGGGAGGTCGGTCCATCGCCGAAAGCGGTTCCGCTGGACTTCGGAGAATACGCATTCTACACTAGCTTCCCCGGCTATCCGATTGAAAAATTTGGAGGATTTCGGCGCGTGCACATTCTGCTCGTCAGCCGCAGCGGTCGACGGCGCCACCAGTGGGATTTGCGTTCCCCTGCGGTCGCCGCCGGTCTGCTGGCCGTCGTGCTCGGGCTGATGGGCGGCGGCGCGCTGCTCGGCCATCGCCTCGCCCTGCAAAGCGTCCAGGACCGTTACCTGCTGGCCTGGGCCGCCGAGCTCGAGGCGCAGCGGGCGGCGGTGCGCGACTTGCGCGAACAGGCCCAGGCGCGGGTGGAAGCGCTCACCGCCCGGGTCGGCCAGATGCAGGCGCACATCACCCGCCTGAACGCGCTGGGCGACAAGCTGGTCAAGCTCGCCAAGCTCGATCCGGAAGAATTCGAATTCGACCAGAGCCCGGCCGTCGGCGGGCCGGCCGAGGAGGCCGCCGCCGAAGCCGTTCCCAGCGCCGACCTCGACACCCTGATCGAAGATCTGGGCCGCGAGCTCGGCGACCGCGAGTACCAGTTGTTCGTCCTGGAGGAAGTCCTGCGCTCGCGCCTGCTCCAGGAAGCCGTGCACCCCGCCGGCCGGCCGGTGCACAAGGGCTGGATCTCCAGCTATTTCGGCTACCGCAACGACCCGTTCACCGGGCGGCGCGAGTTCCACAAGGGCATCGACATCGCCGGCAAGGCCGGCACCGAGATCGTCGCCGTCGCCGGCGGGCTGGTGACCTGGGCCGGGCGCCGCTGGGGCTACGGCAACCTGGTGGAAATCAACCACGGCAACGGCTACGTCACCCGCTACGGGCACTGCGAAAAGGTGCTGGTCAAGGAGGGCGAGGCCGTCAAAAAAGGCCAGGTGGTGGGCTTGATGGGGTCCACCGGCCGCTCCACCGGCCCGCATGTGCACTTCGAGGTGCTGCACAACGGCCGCCAGGTCGATCCGCTCGATTTCATCTACGCCGCCCGTTGAGGCCCGCGCCCCCGCCCTGGGCCGACCCCGTGCAAGCGCTATAATAGCCCGCCGCCGCGGTCCGCGGCGGCGTCCCGTCCCGCACCGGATTCAGCCGCCATGTTGCACGCCCTGGTCAGAAAGGTCATCGGATCCCGCAACGATCGGGTCCTGAAACAGAAATACCGCCTGGTCGAGCGCATCAACGCCCTCGAACCGTCGATGCAGGCGCTCAGCGACGCGGAGCTGCGCGAGAAGACCGACGTCTTTCGCCGCCGCCTGGCCGAGGGCGAGACCCTCGACGCGCTGCTGCCGGAAGCCTTCGCCGTCGTCCGCGAGGCCGGCCGCCGCGTGCTGAACATGCGCCACTTCGACGTGCAGCTCATCGGCGGCATGGTGCTGCACGACGGGCGCATCGCCGAAATGAAGACCGGCGAGGGCAAGACCCTGGTCGCGACCCTGGCGGCCTACCTCAACGCCTTGCCCGGCAAGGGCGTCCACATCGTCACGGTCAACGACTACCTGGCGCGGCGCGACGCCGAGTGGATGGGCAAGCTGTACCGCTTCCTCGGCCTGACGGTGGGGGTGGTGGTGCCGGGCATGAGCCACGCCGAAAAGCAGCAGGCCTACCGCGCCGACATCACCTACGGGACGAACAACGAATTCGGCTTCGACTACTTGCGCGACAACATGGCGTTCAGCATCGAGGAGCGCATGCAGCGTCCGTTGCACTACGCCATCGTCGACGAGGTGGACTCGATCCTCATCGACGAAGCGCGCACGCCGTTGATCATCTCCGGCCCGGCGGACGACCATTCCGAGCTGTACCGCAAGATCAACAAGATCGTGCCGCAGCTCGAACCGCAAAAGAGCGAGGACGCCCCCGGCGACTTCGTGCTCGACGAGAAGACCCGCCAGGCCCACCTGACCGAGCGCGGCCACGAGCGCATCGAGCAACTGCTGGTCAAACACGGCCTGCTCGAACGCGGCGAGAGCCTCTACGACACCGCCAACATCGTCCTGATGCACCACATCGACGCCGCCTTGCGCGCGCATTTCCTCTACCACCGCGACGTGCACTACGTGGTGGAAAACAACGAAGTGGTGATCGTCGACGAGTTCACCGGCCGAAAGATGCCGGGGCGGCGCTGGTCCGAGGGTCTGCACCAGGCGATCGAGGCCAAGGAAGGCGTGCCGATCCAGAGCGAGAACCAGACCCTGGCCTCGATCACCTTCCAGAACTATTTCCGCCTTTACGAAAAGCTCGCCGGGATGACCGGTACGGCCGACACCGAGGCCTACGAGTTCCAGCAGATCTACGGTCTGGAAGTGATCGTGATCCCGACGCACCGTCCGATGCAGCGCGTCGACGAGCCCGACAAGGTGTTCCTGACCCACGAGGCCAAGGTCAAGGCGATCGTCGCGGACATCCAGGATTGCGTCGCGCGCGGCCAGCCGGTGCTGGTCGGCACCACCTCGATCGAGGCCTCCGAGCAGTTGTCCAAGCGCCTGCGCAAGCTGGGCATCAAGCACGAGGTGCTCAACGCCAAGCACCACGAGCGCGAGGCGGAGATCGTGCGCCGCGCCGGCATGCCCGGGGCCGTGACCATCGCCACCAACATGGCCGGCCGCGGCACCGACATCGTGCTCGGCGGCAACCTCGAGGCCGAACTGGAAGAACTGGCCGCCGCCGGCGTCACCGATCCCGAGCGCATCGCCGCGGCCAAGGCCGAGTGGCAGCGCCGGCACGACCAGGTCGTGGCCGCCGGCGGCCTGCGCATCATCGGCACCGAGCGCCACGAGTCGCGGCGCATCGACAACCAGTTGCGCGGCCGGTCCGGGCGCCAGGGTGACCCGGGCTCCTCGTGTTTCTACCTGTCCCTCGAAGACAACCTGATGCGGATCTTCATCGGCGAGCGCATGGCGGCGCTGATGCACCGCGTCAGCGGGCCGGAGGACGAGGCGATCTCGCACCCGTGGATCTCGCGGGCGATCGAGAACGCGCAGCGCAAGGTCGAGGCCTACAACTTCGACGTGCGCAAGAACCTGCTCGAGTACGACAACGTCGCCAACGACCAGCGCCGCGTCATCTACCAGCAGCGCAACGAGCTGATGGAAGCCGAGGACATCTCGGAAACCATCGACGCGCTGCGCCGGGACGTGGTCAACGCGCTGATCGACCAGTACGTGCCGCCGGGCAGCCTCGAGGAGCAATGGCAGATCCCCGAGCTGGAGGCGGCCGTGGAACGCGAGTTCGGCGAAAAGTTGCCGATCCGCGAGTGGCTGGAGAAGGAGCCCGAGCTCGAGGAGCAAGCCCTGCGAAGCCGCATCCTCGAGGCGGTGGAGCGCGCGTATCGGCGCAAGGAGGAGCAAGTCGGCCCGCAGATCATGCGCCGCGTCGAGAAGGCCGTGATGCTGCAGGTGCTCGACAGCCAGTGGAAGGAGCACCTGGCGGCGATGGATTACCTGCGCCACAGCATCGGGCTGCGCGGCTACGCGCAAAAGAACCCCAAGCAGGAATACAAGCGCGAGGCGTTCAACATGTTCGCCGAGCTGCTGGAGAACATCAAGACGGAGGTCGTGCGCATCCTCTCGCGCATCCAGATCCGCGAGGAAAGCGCCGCCGAGCGTCTCGAAGCCCAGCGCCGGCGCGCGCCGCAGCGCATGCAGTTCTCGCACCCGCAGGCCGCCGGCGCCCTGGCCGGCGAGGCCGACGAGCCGGAGTCCCCGCCCGCCCCGCAACCGGTGGTCCGGCAGGGCAAGAAGATCGGCCGCAACGATCCTTGCCATTGCGGTTCGGGCAAGAAATACAAGCATTGCCACGGGCGGTTGAGCTGAGCGGCGCCATGGCGGTGGGACTCGACGCGCCCGGACGACTGCTGGCGGTGGCCGGCCTGCGCCTGGCCACGACCGCGGCCGGGCTGCGCCGCCGCGGCGGCGACGACCTCCTGCTCGTCGAGCTGGCCGAGGGCAGCGCCGTGGCGGCGGTGTTCACGCGCAACCGCTTCTGCGCCGCGCCGGTGCGCCTGGCCCGCAGCCACCTGGCCGCGGCCGTACCGCGTTTCCTGCTGATCAACGCCGGCAACGCCAACGCCGGCACCGGCCGGGCCGGCCTGGAAGACGCCCGGCGCTGCTGCGCCGCGGTCGCCGAGCGGGCCGGGCTGGCGTTGGAGACCGTGCTGCCGTTCTCCACCGGCGTGATCGGCGAGCGTTTGCCCGTGGACCGCGTGCTCGCCGCGTTGCCGGCGTTGTTCGCCGGGCTCACCGCGGACGGCTGGGGGGCGGCGGCCCGCGCGATCATGACCACCGACACCGTGCCCAAGGGCCTGTCGCTGCGGGTGGACCTGCCCGGTGGGGCGGCGACCGTGACCGGCATCGCCAAGGGGGCCGGCATGATCTGCCCGAACATGGCGACCATGCTGGCCTTCATCGCCACCGACGCGCGCATTGAGCCGCGCCGCCTCGCCGCCTTGCACCGGCGCCTGGTGGCCGGCAGCTTCAACCGCATCACGGTGGACGGCGACACCTCGACCAACGACGCTGCCCTGCTCATCGCCACCGGCCGCGGGCCGGCGGTGCCGCGTCGCGGCCCGGCGGCCGCCGCCTTCGAAGCGGCTCTGGCCGAAGTCTACCGGCACCTCGCCCAGGCGATCGTCCGGGACGGTGAGGGGGCGACGCGTTTCGTGGCCATCACCGTGCGCGGCGCCGCCGGCCCCCGCCAGGCCGACGCGGTGGCGCGCGCGGTTGCGCATTCGCCGCTGGTGAAGACCGCCTTGTACGCCGGCGATCCCAACTGGGGGCGGATTCTCGCGGCGGTCGGCCGCGCCGGCGTGGCGGGGGTGGACGCGGTGTCGCTGGCCATCAACGGCGTGTCCATCCTGCGCGGGGGCGAGCCCGACCCGGGCTACAGCGAAGCGGCCGGACAGGCGGCGCTAAGCGCCGCGGACATCGCCATCGACATCGATCTCGGCGCCGGTTCGGGCGAGGCCACCGTGTGGACCTGCGACCTGACCGAGGCCTATGTGCGCATCAACGCCGACTACCGCACGTGAGCCGCTCTGGGTGGTGGTTGGCCTGATCGAAGACGCCGACGGCCGCGTGTTGATCACCCGCCGGCCCGAAGGCGTGCACCAGGGCGGCAAATGGGAATTTCCAGGAGGCAAGCGCCACGTCGACGAAAGCGCCTGGGCGGCGCTGCGCCGTGAGCTCGCCGAGGAGCTGGGCGTCCGCGTGACCGCCGCCCATCCCTGGTGGCGGATCCACCACGATTATCCGGAGCGCAGCGTGCTGCTGGACGTCTGGCGGGTGCGGGCCTACCAAGGCCGCCCGCGCGGCGCCGAGGGGCAGGCGCTGGCCTGGCGGGCGCCGGCGGCACTGGACCCGGCCGACTTCCCGCCCGCCGACCGGGGCATCCTGCGCGCCCTGCAATTGCCGCCGCGCGCCCTGGTGACGCCCCCTTGCCCGCGCGGCGAGGAGCCGCGGTGGTTGGCGGCCCTGGCCGCGGCCGTGGCCGGCGGCGTCGGGCTGGTGGTGTTGCGCGACCACGCCCGCGACCGGGCGGCCTACCTGGCCCTGGCCGCCGAAGCGGCGCCGCTGTGCCGGGAGGCCGGTGCACGGCTGCTGCTGAACATGCCGGTCGACTGGTGGCGGCCCGGCCTGGCCGACGGTCTGCACCTGACCGCCGCCCGGCTGGCGGCCGCGACGGCGCGGCCGTTGCCCGACCCGGTGTGGCTCAGCGCCGCCTGCCACGACGCCGCGGCGCTGGCGCGCGCGGCGGCCTTGGGCTGCGACCTGGCCTTCGTCTCGCCGGTGTGCGCGACCGCCAGCCATCCGGGCGCGGTGCCGCTGGGTTGGGCCGGTCTGCAGGCCTCGTGCCGACACACGTCGATCCCGGTGTACGCGCTGGGGGGCGTCGGCCCGGCCGATTTGCCCCGTGCGCGCGTTCACGGCGCGCACGGCGTCGCCGGCATCCGCGCCTTTTGGCCTGCGACACTCGGTCGCAGTGACGCCGCTGCCCCCGGCGCCTAGACTGCCCGCCGTTGCCAATCCGAACGGAGGAGATCGACCATGTCGCGTGTCGTCGCCGTCGCGCTGTGCGCGTGCGGTTTGTCGTTGTCCGTGGCGCATGCCGACGGGCCCCGCCCGGACAGTCATGCGCCGATCGGCGTGATGGGCGACCACCGCCATCGCGCCGGTGAATGGATGGTGTCCTATCGGCATATGGACATGCACATGTCGGGCCTTCTCGCCGGCGACGAAACGGTGTCGCCGGAGTGGGTCGCCACCGAGGTCGCCAACCCGAACGCGCCGCCCGCCTTCATGCGCGTGGTGCCCCTGAGCATGTCGATGCACATGCACATGCTGGGTCTGATGTGGGCGCCCAGTGACCGGCTGACGACCATGCTGATGCTGCCCCACCTGGAAAATACCATGGACCATCGTGTCTTCCAGGGCATGATGGGCGACACCGTGCTCGGGCATTTCACCGCTGAGAGCCGTGGCCTGGGCGACGTGAAGCTCGGCGCGTTGTGGGGCCTGTGGTCGGCCGGCGAGGACAGCTTGCATCTGAACCTGGGCGTGTCGCTGCCGACCGGCGACACCACGGTCGAAGGCACCGTGCTCACGCCGATGGGCCAGACGATGCGCGTGCGCCTGCCGTACCCGATGCAACTGGGCGCCGGCACGCCGCTGTGGTCGGCGGGTTTGACCTGGGCGGCTTTGCGCGACGCTTGGTCGTGGGGGGCGCAGGCCCTGTTCGATCGCCCGTCCGGCCGCAACGACCAGGGCTGGCGTCCCGGGGCGCGCAGCGCGCTCAGCAGCTGGGCCGCCTGGCGGCCGGCCTCGTCCCTGAGCCTGTCCCTGCGCCTGGCCTGGCTGGACCAGGAGGCGATCGAGGGGCGCGATCCGCTCATCACCGCGCCGTCGCCGACCGCCGATCCGGCGAACGCCGCCGTCCGCCGCCTGGACGCCTTGCTGGGCCTGAACTGGGCGAGTCACGGCGGGCACCGGCTGGCCCTGGAGTGGGGGCGACCGATCGACCAGCACGCCGACGGCGTCGCCATGCGCGTCGAGCGGATGGTGACCGTGGGTTACCAGTACGCCTTCGAATGACCTTCAGCGGCGCACCGGCCGCTTGGCGAGCTTGCGCTGCAAGGTGCGCCGGTGCATGCCGAGTTCCCGCGCGGTGGCCGAAACGTTGCCGCCGTTGGCGGCCAGCACCGCCTGGATGTACTCCCATTCCAGCCGCCGCGGTGAGGGCCGCGGCCCGGGCGGCGGCGCGCGGTCGGCCCGACCCGCGCCGCCGAGTTTCGCCAGCAGGGTTTCCACGTCCACCGGCTTGCACAGATAGTCGTCCGCGCCGGCCTTGATCGCCGCCACCGCGGTGGCGATGCTCGCGTAGCCGGTCACGATGAGGATGCAGGCCTCGGGTTGCGCGCGGCGCAAGTCCGGCAGGCAGCGCAGGGCGTTGTCTTCACCCAGGCGCAGATCGACCAGCACGCCGCGGTAGACCCGCCCGCCGGCGAGGCGGCAGGCCGCGTCGGCGTCGGCCGCCCACTCGAGACGGCGGCCGCGTGCGGCCAGCGCCGCGGCGAGCGCGCGGGCGTAGGCGGGATCGTCGTCGACGAGCAGCAGGTCGGCGGGCTCAGGCATCGGCGTCGTCCTCGGTCAGCGGCAGCGCGATGTCCACGCGCAGGCCCTTGCGGCCGTCCGCGAGGTGCAGTCGGCCGCCGAAGCGGTCGATGGCCGCCTGCGCCAACAGCAGGCCGAGACCCAGTCCACCCCGCGCCGAGGGCAGCCCGCAAGCGGCCCGGTCGCGCCGCTCGGCCTCCATGCCGGGGCCGTCGTCTTCGAGCCGCAATTGCAGCCAGTCGCCGTGCCGCACGGCTTCGAGTTCCAGGCGGCGGGCGCCGGCGGCGGCCGCGTTGTCGGCCAGCTCGTCCAGGGCCTGTTCCAGGGTCTCGTCGCAGGCCAGCCGCGTCGGCTCGAGCGCGGGGTCGATGCGAGCCGTGACGGCGAGCCGCGGATGCTGCGCGCGCCACGCCGCCAGGCGTTCGCCGAGCCAGGCGGCCGGCCGTGGGTGCCGCGTCGGCGTGACGCGCGCGCCGCGGGCCGCGCTCACCAGCTCGTCGAGCAAGCGCCGGCAGCGTTGCAGGGGCTCGATCGCCGCGTCCAGTTCGGCCGCGCGCGGGGATCCGCCGCGGCGGCGCAGGGTGTCCAGATGCAACAGGGCGGTGGCGAGCGGGGTGGCCAGGCGATGGGCGGTGCCGGCCGCCACCGCCGCCACCGCGAGCAGCCGGTCGGCGCGCAGGCGCCGCTCGCGGGCTTCGGCCAGCGCCTGCTCGTGGCGGAGCAAGGCGCGCGCGGCGCGGCCGACGAGCACGCCGATGAGCAGGGCCGAGACGACGAAGTTCAGCCACATGCCGAGGCGATGGGCGTTGTGGCCGAAAGAACCGTGGTCGAACCAGGAGCGGGCGGGGGCCTGGAACAGCAGCAGGAAATAGCCCAGGGCCGCGGCCGCCCCGATCGCCGCCGTCCAGCGCGGCTCGAGCAGGGCCGCGGCCAGCGACAAGGGCAACAGGAGCAGCGGCACGAAGGGGTTGTCGGCGCCGCCGGTCAGGGCGAAGAACAGCACCAGCGCGGCGGTGTCGGCCAGCAACTGGCCGGCCAGCGCGGCCGAGGGTGCCTCCAGCCGGCGGTCGAGCCGCGTCCGCCACGGCTCGGCGAGCACCTGGACGGCGAGCAGCAGCGCCGCCGCCGGAAGCTCGGCGACCCCCAGCATCGCCGCCCACAGCAGGACGGCGGCCTGGGCGGCGAGCAGGGCGCGACGCAGCAGCGTCGCGCGGCGGCCCACGCCGGCGCTCACACCGGTTCCATGGCGGCGAGCAGTTCGTCCACCGGCACGCTCACCAGCCCGGAGCTGATGTCGCTCATCGCGTAGGGCAGGTAGAGGTCGCCGTTGTGCAGCAGCCCGCCGCAGCTGTAGACGACGTTGGGCACGTAACCTTCCCGTTCGGCCTCGTCGGCGACCAGCAGCGGCCGGCGCAGGCGTGCGATCATGCGGCTCGGGTCGTCCAGGTCGAGAAGGACGGCGCCGATGGCGTATTCGCGCATCGGCCCGACGCCGTGGGTGATCACCAGCCAGCCGGCGTGCGTTTCCAGCGGCGAGCCGCAGTTGCCGAGTTGGACCAGCTCCCAGGGCTCGCGCGGCGTCTGGATCAGGCAGGCATAGTCCCAGAAATGCAGATTGTCCGAGTACATCACGTAGTTGTTCTCGCCGTCGAGCCGCGAGAGCATCGCGTAACGTCCGCCGATGCGGCGCGGGAACAGCGCCATGCCCTTGTTCTGGGCCGCCCGACCGTTGAGCGTGCTGACCTTGAAGTGCACGAAGTCGCGGGTTTCCAGCAGTTGCGGCAGGATCCGCGCGCCGTCGTAGGCCGTGTAGGTGGCGTAGTAGATCGACTGGCCGTCGTCGTCGTAGAACTGCACGAAGCGGGCGTCTTCGATGCCGCCGCGCTCGGCCTCGGAGACCGGGAAGATGACCCGCTCGCTGATCGGAAACAGTGGGTTGAAGTCCACCTCGTAGTTCGAGTGGGCCAGCCAGTTCACGGCGCGCACCGCCTCGGCCTGGCGGGCGGCGTCGAACAGCGGCTGGCGGAACAGCGCCTCGATGCGCGCCGCCAGGGCCGAGTACGGGAAACGGGGCGGCAGCGGGCCGAGCAAATGCTCGGTGATGTCATTGGCCGCGCCCATTTCCGCCAGCTTGCGCGCGAACAGGGCCTTGTCGTATTCCGGATCGAGCCGCCGTTTGGGCGTCTCGACGTAGTCGCTGACCGGGTCGAACAGCACGTGGCCGCCGGCGGTGATCACCCCGCTGCGGAACACCAGCGAGGAAATGTGACCCTCGCCCACGGCGCGCAGGCTCATCACGAAGCGCAGCGCCCCCGGCTCCAGGCCGCTCTGGTCGGGGTGGAGCACCATCGAGGGGTTGAACAAGGCGGCCGAAGCCACCGCGTATTCCATGGTGAAATAGGCGCCGATCAGCAGGCGACGGGTTTCGTTCGCCGCCGCTTCCGGCGGCACCAGATGGGCGACCTGGGCGAAGTGGTCCTCCAGGATGCGCTTGAAGTGCCGGTGGCGGTCGGCGAATTTGATCAGCACGTGGGCCAGCACTTCGGTCGCCTCGGCGTCCGACAGCGCCAGCACGCGCTCGATCAGCGCGCGGATGCGCGCCGGCTGGCCGCCGGGGATGTGCAGGCGGCAGATGACCTGGGTCGGGTCGGGCTTGAGTTTCCAGCGGCGCCGCCGCACCCGCAGCGGCGCCGGACGCCAAGCGCCGGTTTCGGTGTTCATCGCGTTCGCCCCTCGCGCTCGAACCAGGGAATCGGGCCGGGCGGCGTGATTCTAACAGGCCGCCCGTGGCTCACAACGCCGGGCGCGGATGCGCCAGGCAGTGCTCGATCAGGCGGTCGACGTGGGTCACGCCGGCGCACATGACGGTGTCGGCGCCGCCCCAGTACAGCTTGATGCTGCCGTCGGGTTCGGGCACCGCGCCGCAGGTGAACACGACGTTGGGCACGTAGCCGCTCACTTCCCAGGGGTCTTCGGGGGAGAGGATCCAGCGGTCGCCCACGGCGATCACGCGGCTGGGATCCTTGAGGTCGTGCAGCGCGACGCCCAGCCGGTAGACGGCCCCGGCCATGGTGTTGAACACGCCGTGGTAGATGTTCAGCCAGCCGCGCGGCGTCTTGATCGGTGGCGCACCCGGGCCGATCTTCATTTCGTCCCAGTGGTAGGGCACGGCGGCGATGATGCGCCGCGAGTCGCCCCAGTGCACGAGGTCCGGCGAGTAGGAAATCCAGATGGACCACGGCGTGATTTCCGAGTGCGGCCGGTCCAGGCGTACGTAACGGCCGCCGATGCGTTCGGGGAAGATCACGACGTTGCGCATGTCGCTTTGCGTGATCAGGGCGATGCGCTCGACGCGCTCGAAGTCGCGCGTCTCGGCCAGCCCGATGCGCACACCGTGGCGCGAGTAGGCGCTGTAGCACAGCAGATAGCGGTCTTCGACCGGGCAGATGCGCAGGTCCTCCACGCCGAAGGCTTCGTATTCGGCGAACACGCCGTGCTCGGCCGGCGTCATGAACGGACGGGGATGGACCTTGAAGTGGAAGCCGTCCTCGCTGTCGGCCCGGCCGATGATCGAGCGGCCGTTGGCGAGATGCGAGCGGAACAGCATGATGTAGCGCCCCTCGTGCTTGACCACCCCGGCGTTGTGCACGGTGGCGACCGGGTAGGGGACGTCGTCACGGGTGAGGATCGGGTTGTGCGCGTAGCGTTCGACGATGGGGGTGTCGGACACGGCGAGTTCCTCCGCAATGGGCCGGCCGCGCTTCAGCGCCGCGCGGCCAGCACGGTTTCGTAGACGCGCAGGTAATCGTCGACCATGCGCTGCGCCGTGAAGCGCCGCTCGACGTGCCGGCGGCAGGCGCGCCGGTCGATCGACGCCAGGCGACCCACGGCGGCGACCGCTTCCTCGACGCTTTGGACCAGGAAGCCGGTCACGCCGTCGACGATCAACTCCGGCATGCTGCCGCGGGCGAAAGCCACCACCGGCGTGCCGCAGGCCATGGCTTCCACCACCGAAAGGCCGAAGGGTTCGTTGAAATTGATCGGATGCAGCAGGGCCAGGGCGTTGCCCAGGATCTCGGCGCGCCGGTCGGGGCCGACGCTGCCGATGTATTCGACGCGGCCGGGTTCGAGCGCGGGCTCGACGTGTTCACGGAAATAGCCTTCGTCCTGGATGATGCCCGCCATGACCAGCCGCTTGCCGGCGGCGCGGGCGATCTCGATCGCTTCGCGTGCCCCCTTGTCGTGGTGGATGCGGCCGAAGAACAGCAGGTAGTCCTGCGGTCGGGCGCTGAAGGGAAACGCCTCGATGTCGATGCCGTGATGGACCGTGGCGACGTAGTCGAGCGTCGGCGCACGGTCCGCATCGCTGATCGACACGTAGGCGACCCGGCCGTTGTATTTCTCGTACACGGGCAGGATGCCCGGCGAGGAGAAGCCGTGGATGGTGGTGACCACGGGCGTGCGCGTCATGGCGGTGTAGGTGAGCGGCAAAAAGTCGAAGTGGTTGTGGATCAAGTCGAAGCGGTCGCCCTGTTCGAACAGGTGGGCGATGTGCAGGCACTCCCAGACCTTCGGGATCAGGCTGCGGTCTTCCTCGTAGCCGCGCGGGCAGACCGCTTCGAGACGGGCGCGGGTGATCGAATCCGCCGTCGCGAACAGGGTCACGTCCACGCCGGCCTCGACCAGCCCCTCGGTGATCAGCGAGGTCACCCGTTCCCAGGGGCCGTAGTGGCGCGGCGGCGTGCGCCAGGCGATCGGGGCGAGCACGGCGACGCGCATCACGGCACCTCCTCTGCGGCGCGGTTCTCGGACAGCACCTGGTCGGCGCTGAAGCGGTGCAGCGCGGTCAAGGAGAGCAGCCAGGCCAGCGTCGATTCGGCGCCTTGGTTCTGGTTGACGCCGTCCGGCTGCAGGCCGTCCCGGCAGCCGCCGGTGGCGTCGTCGTACAGCGGCAGATTGAGGTCGTTCTGGCCGAGGAACCAGTTGAAGGCGTCCAGGGCGCGTTGCAGCCAGGGGCGCCGGCCGGTGAGCCGGTAGGCGCTGATGCAGGCGTCGACCATCGCCTGGGCTTCCAGCGGCTGCTGGTCGAAGCGCGCCCGCACGCCGCCCTTCGGGTACCAGCCGTGGCAGCCGATGGGAACGAAGCGGTCGCCCTCGAAGCACAGCTCGACCAGCCACTCCAGCGCCGCGAGTCCCCGCGCGGTGATGTCGTCGCGGCCCATCCACGGCCCGCTGACGATCAGCGCCTGGGCGAGCCGCGGGTTGTCGTAGGTGAGCACCGGCTCGGGCCACGGCCAGGCGGGATCACGGGTTTTTTCGAAGCGGGCGTACAGCCCTTCGGCGAGCACCGCGCGCATGCGTCGCGCTTCGCTGTCGCCGGAGAAGGTGGCGAGATACGCATCGATGCCGAGCAGGGCGAAGGCCGTCGCGCGCAGGGCCGTGAAGCGCTCGGCGGCCGGCAGCGCCGCCTTGAAGAGCGTCGACGCGTGCGGCAACTGGCGGCCGTCGGCCAGCAGCGAGACGGCCACCCCCAGACCCCACAGCGCCCGCCCGTGGCTGTCCTCCGAGCCTTCCTCCTCCAGCCAGCGGCGGTCGTAACCGAGGAAGTTGCGGAACCGTCCGCGCTCGGCGTCGAAGGCATGCCAGAGAAACGCCAGGTAACGGTCGCACAGCCGGTCCAGGGCGGCGGCGTGCTCGGGCAGCAGGCGCCGCGCCTGGGCGGCGACGATGAGCGCGCGGGCGTTGTCGTCGGTGCAATAGCCGTGATGGCGGTCCGGCACGGTGTACTTGGCGTGCTGCAGCATGCCCGCGTCGTCGGTCAGCGCCAGCAGGTGATCGAGCTTGATCGCCGGCAGCTCCGGGAGCGCGTTCTGCCGCGCCAGGCGCGGCGAAGGCTTGGCCGGCCGCGGCCGCTGGCTGCGTTCGGCTTTCACCTCGGCGAACACGTCCAGGTAGCGGGCGGCGACCTCGCGCCACACCGCCTGGCGGCAGAAGTCGTAGGCGCGCTTGCGGATGGCATGCCGGCGGGTGTCGTCGCCGAGGAGCTCGATCAGCGCCCGTCCCATCGCGTCCGGATCCTTGAACGGCACCAGCACGCCGCGGTCGTCGGCGAGCATCTCCTCGGCGTACCAGTACGGCGTCGAAACCACCGCTTTGCCCGTGCCCATCGCGTAGGCGAGGGTGCCGGACGTGATCTGGGCCGCGTTCAGATAGGGCGTGATGTAAATGTCGGCGGCGGCCAGGTACTCGCACAATTCTTCCAGGGTCACGAAGCGGTTCTGGAACAGCACGTGGCCTTCCAGGCCCAGGCGGCGGACGCGCTGCTGCAGGCCGAGGCGGTAGCGTTCACCCTCGTGCCGCAGCACGTTGGGGTGCGTGGCGCCGAGCACGATGTAGACGACATCCGGGAAACGCTCGACCACGGCGGGAAGGGCGTCGATGACCGTCTCGATGCCCTTGTTCTGGGACAGCAGCCCGAAGGTGAGCAGCACGCGGCGGCCGAGCAGGCCGAACTGTTCCTTGTAGTAGTTGGGATCGACGAACGGCATGTCCGGAATGCCGTGCGGGATGTACACCACCCGCCCGCGGTCCACGCCGTAGACCGATTCGAGGATGTCCACCGCCCGGTGACTCATCACCACCAGTCGGTCGGAGCGCTCGACCAGCCGCAGCAGCACCTTGCGGTAGTCCGGCGCCGGCTCGGTGAGCACGGTGTGCAGCGTGGTGACGACCGGCGCCTGCAGGTCGTCGAGCAGGCTGAGCACGTGGCTCCCGGCCGGTCCGCCGAAGATGCCGTACTCGTGTTGCAGGCTGACGACGTCGGGTTGATGGATGTTGATGAACTCGGCCGCCAGGCGGTATTCCTCGAGGCGGTGCGAGTTGATTTCGAAGCGCACCGCGGGCGGGTAATCGTAGCCTTCGGGGCGGTCGTTCATGGCCACCGTCCAGGCGGTGCCCGCACCGGCGACGTCGTTGATCGACTGGACGAGATCCGTGGTGAAGGTGGCGATGCCGCACTGGCGGGGCAGGTGGTTGCCGATGACGGCGGCGCTCTGGATTCGGCTCGACTGAGGCAGGCGCAAAGGGCGGCTCATTTCGGCTTCTCTTCGGGTCGATTCGGGGCTACGCACGTCGGGCGCAAGGATATTGGGCCCGCCCCGGCCGATTTCAAGCGCCCTGGCTTGACCGGGCGGCGAGCCGCCCCTACATTGTCTGCGCCCGGCCGCAAAGGGGGTCGAGATGGAAAAAAAGACCGAGTGGAACGTCGCTTACTGGTTGCTGGCGCTGAGCCTGCTGCTGCTGTTCCAGCATTACTGGCTGCAGTACAACGCCGTCCTAGAGGTGCCCTACAGCCGCTTCGTCGAGTACCTCGAGCGGCAGCGCATCGAGCAGGTCTGGATCACCGACCGGCAGATCCGCGGCAAGTTGCGCAGCCCGGAAAACGGCAAGTGGCTGGTCGTCGCCACGCGCGTCGAGCCGGAGCTGGCCGAGCTGTTGTCGCGCTACAAGGTGCCCTACGGGCGGATCGTCGAGAACACCTGGTTCCGCGACCTGCTTTCCTGGGTGGTGCCGGCGCTGGTGTTTTTCGGCGTCTGGTTCTTCCTGTTCCGGCGCTTCGCCGAGAAGCAGGGCATGGGCGGCTTCATGTCCATCGGTCGCTCGCGGGCGAAGGTGTATGTCGAGAAGGACACCGGCGTGACCTTCGCCGACGTGGCGGGCGTGGACGAGGCCAAGGCCGAGCTCGTCGAGGTGGTGGAGTTTCTCAAGGATCCCCAGCGCTACGGGCGGCTCGGGGCGCGCATGCCCAAGGGCATTTTGCTGGTCGGGCCGCCGGGCACCGGCAAGACCCTGCTCGCCAAGGCCGTCGCCGGCGAGGCGAAAGTGCCGTTTTTCTCGATCTCCGGCTCCGAGTTCGTGGAAATGTTCGTCGGCGTCGGCGCCGCACGCGTGCGCGATCTGTTCGAGCAGGCGCGCGCCCACGCCCCGGCGATCATCTTCATCGACGAGCTCGACGCCCTGGGGCGGGCCCGCGGCAGCGTGCCCGGCGTGGGCGGCCACGACGAACGCGAGCAGACGCTCAACCAGCTCTTGGTGGAAATGGACGGTTTCGACACCACCAGCGGCCTGATCATCCTCGCCGCCACCAACCGCCCCGAAATCCTCGACCCGGCCCTGCTGCGCGCCGGCCGCTTCGACCGCCAGATCCTCGTCGACCGCCCCGACAAGGCCGGCCGCTTGCAGATCCTGCAGGTCCACGTGCGGCGCATCCGTCTCGCCCCCGACGTCGACCTCGAGCAGGTCGCGGCCATGACCACCGGTTTCTCCGGCGCGGATCTCGCCAACCTGGTCAACGAGGCCGCCATCCTGGCCACGCGGCGTGGCGCCGAGGCGGTGAGCCAGGCGGATTTCACCGCCGCGATGGAGCGCATCGTCGCCGGTCTGGAAAAACGCAACCGCGTCCTGAACGAAGCCGAGCGGCGCACCGTGGCCTACCACGAGATGGGGCATGCGCTGGTGGGCATGGCGTTGCGCCCGGAGGAACCCGTGCACAAGGTGTCGATCGTGCCCCGCGGCATCGGGGCGCTGGGCTACACGCTCCAGCGGCCCACCGAGGACCGTTATCTCATGACCCGCCCCGAGCTCGAGGACAAGATCGCCGTGCTGCTCGGCGGCCGGGCCGCGGAGCAACTGGTGTTCGGCGTGATCTCCACCGGCGCCGCGGACGACCTCCAAAAGGCCACCAACATCGCCCGCGAGATGGTGACCCGCTACGGCATGGACGAAGAACTCGGCCACGTCAGCTACGCCGGCAACCAGAACCGTTTTCTCGGTGACGCGCCGATCGCGGTGCGGGAAATCAGCGAAGCCACCGCCGAGCGCATCGACCGGGCCGTGCAGCGGATCATCCAGCAGCAGTTCGACCGGGCCTACGGCTTGCTGTCGCAGAACCGGGACCTGCTCGAGGAGGGGGTGGCCCGCCTGCTCGAACGCGAGACCCTGGAAGAGGCGCAGTTGCGCGAACTGGGCCGCCGTTTGCGGCGCGATTGAGGCCGGGACCGGATTTCGCGGCCGGTTTCCGGACGACCGGGCCGGCCGCGGTGCGCTATGGTCCTTCCCCGAGGCCGGCCGAAGCCGGCTGCACCTAGGTAGAAATACGGGGGGATCATGCACAAGCCTTTTGCATACGCCTTTTCATTCCTCGCCGCGCTCGCCTGCGCCGCGGCGCAGGCCGCGAGCGGCAGCATGCGCATCGTCAACGACTGGGGCAGCGGCTTCCAGGCGGAAGTGACGGTGAACAACGACGGCGGTGCGACGCTTTCGGGCTGGACCGTCGAATTCGACATGCCGATCAGCATCGGCAACATCTGGGGGGGCGTGGTCCAGTCCTCGAGCGGCGGGCATTTCGTCATCGGCCCGGCCGGCTACACCAACAACGTGCCGCCCGGCGGCTCGGTGAGCTTCGGCTTCATCGGCAGCCCCGGCGGTGTCTCGGCGGTGCCCGTCACGGTCAACGGCGGCGGTGCCTCTTCGAGCAGCTCCAGCGTGAGTTCTTCGAGCTCGAGCGTGTCCTCCTCGAGCAGCAGCACGTCGAGCTCCAGCTCCTCGAGCAGCGTCTCGTCCTCGTCGAGCAGCAGCTCCAGCGTGTCCTCGTCGAGCAGCTCGAGCAGCAGCTCGTCGAGCAGCGTCTCCTCGAGCAGCTCGAGCAGCAGCACGGGCGGCGGCACCTGCGCGGTGGACTACGTGATCGCCAACGACTGGGGCGGCGGCTTCCAGGTCAACGTCACCGTCCGCAACCTGTCGAGCCAGCCGATCGACGGCTGGACGCTGGTGTGGAACCTGGGCGCGGGTGAAAGCTTCGCCGGCGGCTGGAACGCCAGCTTCAGCACCTCGGGTTCGCGGGTGACGGCCTCCAACCCGGCCGGGCACTGGAACGGTCGCCTGGCGGCCAACGGCGGCACGGCGAGCTTCGGCTTCCAGGCCAACAACAGCCAGCCGCCGGCGAACGTGGCAACGGCCTTCACCCTGAACGGCGTGGCCTGCGGCGGGGCTTCGTCGAGCAGCTCGAGCAGCAGCTCCTCCAGCTCCAGCAGCGCGTCTTCGTCGAGCAGCAGCTCCTCGAGCTCCACCAGCAGCTCGAGCAGCTCCAGCGCCGCGGCGGTGGCGCCGCCGACCTTGTTGCCCTTGTCGGTGCAGGGCAACCGCATCGTCAACAGCGCCGGCGACACGGTGCATCTGCACGGCGTGGCGACGAACGATCTGCATGCCATTTACAAGGGCCTGTACGTGCCGGGCCTGTCGGGCGGCACGGCCGGCTCGCACAATCTCGCCGAGCACATCGGCATGATCCGCGATCCCTTGTGGGCCAATGCCAACATCATGCGCCTGACGGTGCACCCCTTCGTCAACGACGAGGTCGGGCAACACGGCTGGGATCTGGTCGATCCGGACTTCTACCTCGAGCAGATCCTGATCCCGGCGGTCAACGCGGTGATCGAGGCGGGTCGCTACGCCATCGTCGACTGGCACTACGTCGGTGAATCCTGGACCGGCAACAACGCCCAGAACACGGTCGATTTCTGGAACCGCGTGGTCGCCGTGTTCGGCGGCCATCCGAACGTGTTGTTCGAGCTGTTCAACGAGCCGGGCGGCGGCAGCTGGAACGACTGGCAGGCCACGGCCCAGGGCTGGGTGGACGCCATCCGCAGCGGCGACTGGTCGGCCTACGGGCTGCCGGCCCGGGCGGGCGCCGACAACCCGATCATCGTCGGCGCGCCGAATTGGACCCAGCAACTGCCGGCCGGGCCTTCGGACCGTTTCTTCAGCGGCGGCAACATCGTCTACGCCGTGCACATCTATCCGGCCCACACCGTCGGCGGGATCCCCAACTGGGCAAACTACACGGCCCAGTCCCACCCGGTGATCTTCTCCGAGTGGGGCTACGAGAACAACAGCGACGCCAACGTGACCCAGGGCACGGCGAGCAGCTACGGTTACCCCTTCCAGTCGTACGTGGACGCGATGTATCCGAACGGCCACTGGATCGCCTGGAATTGGTCGCCGACCTACCGGTCGGTGATGTTCGACATCCACTACGTGCTGCTCGGCAATGGCCAGAGTACCGCCCAGACCCGTTTCCACGGCGGCAACCCCGATACGTATGAGAACTACATGGGGCAATTCACCGTGGACTGGTTGAACGCGCTCGGCTTCGGCAACGTGCGCTGAGCACGGCGCCGGGCGAATCGGGCCGGGGGCGCTCACGCGCCCCCGGTTTTTTTATGGTCCGGCGCGGCTGTTAAACTGCTTGCGATGTCGGAGCCGTTCGCCGTCGCGCTGCGTTTTTCCACCGCGGTCGCCGTCTTTCTCGCCCTGGCGGCCTGGGAAGCGCGCCGCCCGCGCCGGCGCGACGGCCCGCCGCGCCGGCGGCGCTGGCCGGCCAACCTGGGCCTGGCGGCCGTCGATATCGGGCTCCTGCGCCTCTTGCCGTGGCTCGCGCCGCTGGCGGCGGCCGAATGGGCGGCGGCACACGGCTGGGGGGTGTTGCCCTGGCTGGGCGTCGGCGGTCCGGCAGCCGCGCTGCTCACCCTGGTCGCATTGGATGGGGCGCTGTGGCTGCAACACCGCGCCCTGCACGCCTGGGCGCCGCTGTGGCGCCTCCACCAGGTGCACCACGCCGATCCGGCGCTGGACGTGTCCAGCGGCCTGCGTTTCCACCCCCTGGAAATCCTGCTGTCCGCGGCCTACAAGAGCGGCTGGGTGCTGGTGCTCGGCGCCGGCCCGGCGGTGGTGCTGCTCTTCGAGGCCCTGCTCAACCTCGCCAGCCTGTTCACGCACGCCAACGTCGTGCTGCCGCCGCGCTGCGACCGCCGCCTGCGCCGCCTGTTGGTCACTCCCGACATGCACCGCATCCACCATTCGCAGCGACCGGACGAGACCGACAGCAACTTCGGCTTCTTTCTCTCCGTCTGGGACCGCCTGTTCGGCACCTACCGCGCCCGCGCCCGGCGCCTGCAGTCGCGCATCGCCATCGGGCTCGCTCGATGGCCCGATCAGCGGCAGAACAGCGCGTTGCTGGCCTTGCTGGCCATGCCCTGGCGCGCACCTGGGCGCGATCGGGGCCGCTTGTTATAGTGTGTGCCATGCTTGCCAAAAGCCCCCTCGGCCTGCTGCTCGGTTTCTGCGCCGCCGCCTTCGCGGCCGAGCTCGACCTCCGCCAGGCGCCGTGGCAGGGCGGGGTGTTGATCGCCCGCGTCAGCCCAGCGAACACGGTCGTCGAGTACGCCGGGCGGCGCCTGCGCACCACGCCGGAGGGTTGGTTCCTGGTCGGGCTGGGGCGGGATGCGCCCGAGCGCATCGAGTTGATCCTGCGCGAGGCCGGAGGGGGTGTCCGGTCCCGGCCGGTCCCGGTGCGCCGGCGCGCGTACACGGAGCAGCGCATCGACGGCCTGCCGCCGCGCCAGGTCGAGCCGGACGCGGCGGCGCTGGAACGCATCCGCGTCGAGCAGCGCCGCATCGACGCGGCGCGGGCGGCGGCCGATCGGCCGGGGGGGGACTTTCTGAGCGGTTTCGATTGGCCGGCGGCGGGGCGGATCAGCGGCGTGTACGGCAGCCGCCGGGTGCTCAACGGCGCGCCGCGCCGGCCCCACGCCGGGGTCGACATCGCCGCGCCGGAGGGCAGCCCGGTCTACGCGCCGGCGCCGGGCGTGGTGCGCCTGGCCGAGCGGGATCTGTTCTTCACCGGCGGCACGGTCATCCTCGATCACGGCCACGGCTTGACCACCCTCTACGCGCACCTGAGCCGGGTGGACGTCGAAGTCGGCCGGCGCCTGGCGCGCGGGGAGCGCCTGGGCGCGGTCGGCGCGACCGGCCGCGCGACCGGGCCCCACTTGCACTGGGGGGCGAACTGGTTCGGCGAGCGGCTCGATCCGTCGTTGCTGGTGCGGCCGCTGGAGCCGGCCCGGATCGGGGAACGGGTGGCGCCGGCGCGGCGCCCGTGAACGGCGCCGCGCCGGTGCGTCTGCTCAGATCGCACTCAGTTGCGGATGGGCGCGCAGCGCCCGCGAGCGCAGCTTGTTGAGGGCGTTGACGTAAGCGCGCACCGAGGCGGTGACGATGTCGGTGTCGGCGCCTTGGCCGTTGACGGCGCGTCCCTCGTGCACCAGGCGCACGCTCACTTCCCCCTGCGCATCGGTGCCGCCGGTGATGCTGTTCACCGAGTACAGCTCGAGCCGTGCGGGCAGGGCGACGATGCTCTGCACCGCCTTGAAGGCGGCGTCGACCAGCCCGTCGCCGATCGCCGAGGCGGTGCGCTCCTCGCCGTCCACGTTCAGCGTCACGGTGGCGCGCGGCGTCTCGCCGGTCTCGCTCTCGACGCGCATCCACACCAGCTTGATGCGCTCGTTCTCTTCTTCGAGCAACTGGTCGGTGGCCAGGGCGATCAAGTCCTCGTCGTAGATCGTCGATTTCTTGTCCGCCAGCGCCTTGAACGCCTGGAAGGCGCGGTTGAGCGCTTCCTCGGATTCGAACTCCACGCCGAGCTCCTTGAGCCGGCTGCGGAAGGCGTTGCGGCCCGACAGCTTGCCGAGCACCAGCTTGCTGCTGCTCAGGCCGACGTCCTCGGGGCGCATGATCTCGTAGGTTTCGCGGTGCTTGAGCACGCCGTCCTGGTGGATGCCGGACTCGTGGGCGAAGGCGTTGGCACCGACGATGGCCTTGTTGCGCTGCACGGCGAAGCCGGTGATGTTCGCCACCAGCCGCGAGCAGTTCATGATCTGGGTGGTGTCGATGCGCGTGTCGCAGGGGAACACGTCCTGGCGGGTGCGCACCGCCATCACCACCTCCTCGAGGGCGGCGTTGCCGGCCCGTTCGCCCAGGCCGTTGATGGTGCACTCGACCTGGCGCGCGCCGGCGAGCACCGCCTCCAGCGAGTTGGCCACGGCGAGGCCGAGGTCGTTGTGGCAGTGCGTCGAGAACACCGCCTTGTCCGAGTTCGGCACCCGCTCGATGAGGTTGCGGATCAAGGCGGCGTACTGGTGCGGCAGGGTGTAGCCGACGGTGTCCGGGATGTTGATCGTGGTCGCCCCGGCGTCGATCACCGCCTCGATCACCCGGCAGAGGAAGTCCGGATCGGAGCGGCCGGCGTCCTCCGGGGAGAAATCCACGTCGTCGGTGTAACGGCGCGCGCGCTTGACCGCGTGCACCGCCGCCTCGATGACCTGCTCGGGGCGCATGCGCAGCTTTTTCTCCATGTGGATCGGCGAGGTGGCGATGAACGTGTGGATGCGTCGCGCCGCCGCCGGTTCCAGCGCCTCGGCGGCGCGGTCGATGTCCTCGTCGCGGGCCCGGGCCAGCGCGCAGACGATCGAATCGCGCACCGTGCCGGCCACGGCGCGCACCGCTTCGAAGTCGCCGGGGCTGGCGATCGGGAAGCCGGCCTCGATCACGTCGACGCGCAGTTTCTCCAGCGCCTTGGCGATGCGCACTTTCTCGTCCTTGGTCATCGCCGCGCCGGGGCTCTGCTCGCCGTCGCGCAAGGTGGTGTCGAAAATGATCAAGCGTTCTTTGGCCATGGCTGCTGCTCCTTGCGGCCGCCGCGGGTCGCGGGGTCCGCCAGGGGAAAACGGGAAACGGGGATGTGGCTTGCGCGTTTGGCCTCGCCAGGCTTACCCTGTCTGCCCCTCAGGGCAGCAGGGCGTTCGACAGTCGCAGCAGGCTGCGCTGGGCGGGATCGGAGGGCAGTGTGCGGAAAAGCGGTTGCATGCGGGCGAATATAGCGCGTCGGCGCAACGATTCCAAGTCCGCCGGGCGAATCGGCCTGGCCGGGGTGCTGGCGCTCGCGGCCGTGTTCGGCCCGGCGGCCGCCGCCTCCTGGCGGGCCGGGGCGGCCGACGGCCGCCTGGGTTTCCGCTTCGTCCAGGCCGGGGTTCCCGAGGAGGGGGTGTTCCGGGCCTTCGACGCCCGCTTCGAGTTCGATCCGGCCCATCCCGAAGGCGGCACCGCCTGCGTCGAGGTGGCCACGGCCAGCGTCGACAGCGGCGACGAGGAGCGCGACACGATCCTGCGCTCGGCCGATTTCTTCGACGTCGCCCGCCACCCGCTGGCCGTCTACCGCGGCCGCCTGCGGCGCGCCGGCGAGGCGCTGCGCCTCGAGGGCGTGTTGCGCCTGCGCGGCCGCGATGCGCCGGTGGCGCTCGACGCCCGCCTCGAACCGGCAGCGGAGGGTTGGCGCCTGGTCGTGAGGGGCACGTTGGACCGCCTGGCCTTCTCCGTCGGCGAGGGCGACTGGGCGGACCCGCAGTGGATCGGCCGCGAGGTGGCGGTCGAGGCCCGCTTGCGCCTGCGGCCGGACGACGGCGCGGCGGGGCTTGCCAGGGCCGGGAAGGGCGTGGAGAATGGCTGCCAGGCCGCAACAGAGGACGGTCGCGATGACGGCAAAGCGGGGCCTGGCCCCTTCCGATGAGACGAGCGCCCGGCGTCTGATCCTCGATTTCTATCGGCGTGAGCACCGCGCCCTGCGCCAGTACCTGAGCCAGCGCCTCGGCAGCGAAGACGAAGCCGAGGACGTGGCCCAGCAGGTCTACGAACGTTTGTTGGGCGAGCCGGCGCCGGAGCGCATCCGCAACCCCAAGGCCTTCATCTACCGCGCCGCCCGCAACCTCGCCATCGACGCCTTGCGCCGGCGCCGCCTGCGCGGCGACGACGAAATCGAGGCGGATTTCGACGCCAACGACTTGCCGGCGGACGACGGCGGGCCCGAGGAACTGGCCGAATGCGTGCTCACCGTCGAACGCCTGTTGGCGGTGATCGCCGAATTGCCGCCCAAGTGCCGCAGCGCCTTCCTCTATTACAAATTCGAGGAGCGTGATTATCCCGAGATCGCCCGCCGCCTGGCGGTGAGCGAAAGCATGGTCCGCAAGTACGTCCTGCGCGCCCTGGTCTACTGTCGGGCGCGGCTCGAGCAAACGGCCGAATCGTGAACAAGCGCGGCTCCGGCACCGTCAATGAAGACCGGCTGATCCTCGAACAGGCGGCGCGTTGGCATTTGTGGTTGCGCGAGCGCGGCGCCCGGCCCGAGGCGGTGGACGTCTTCCAGCGCTGGTGCCGCTCCGATCCGCGCCACCGCCAGGCCTACCGGCGGGTGAGCGCCTTGTGGGCGGCGCTGGACGCGCTGCCCGGCGAACGGTTGCCCTGGCCCAGCCCCGAGGAATTGGCCGCCGACCGCTACGACGGCCGCGAGCCCCTGCCGCTGCCGGGCGCCAAGGCCGCGCCGCCTGCGCCCCGCCGGCGCCGCTGGGCGGCGGCCGCCGCCGTGCTCATCGCGGCCCTGGGCGGCTGGGGGCTGTGGCGGGCCGCGGCGCCGGAGCCGCCGGCGGTGTACCAGACGGCGGTGGCCGAGCAGCGGCGCGTGGCGTTGCCGGACGGTTCGACGGTGGAACTCGGTCCGCGCAGCCGTCTGGAATGGCATTTCGATGCGCACCGGCGCCGACTGCGCCTCCTGACCGGCGAGGGCTACTTCCGAGTGGCGCACGATCCGGCGCGTCCTTTCCTCGTCGACCTGGGCGTCGGCCGTGTCCAGGCGCTCGGCACCGCTTTCAACATCCGCCGCCGCCGCAACGAGGTGACCGTGACCGTGGTCGAGGGTGTCGTCGCCGTGGAACAAGACGCCTCGGCGCGTCGGGCGCGCCTCGCTTCGGGCCAGGCGCTCGCCTTCGACGGCGGGACGCTGTGGCAGGCGCGCACCGTGCCCGATCCGGCGGCCGCCTTGGCCTGGCGCGCCGGGCGCCTCGCCTACGTCGAAGAACCGCTCGCCGCCGTGCTCGAGGACGTCGCCCGTTACAGCAGCAAGCCGGTGGCCCTGGCCGACGAGTCCTTGCGCGGCCTGCGCTTCACCGGCACGGTGTACGCCGATCGACTCGATGCCTGGCTGAACGGCCTGGAGCGCATCTACCCCGTGCGGGTGGTCGAGGCCGCGGACCAGATCCTGCTGTTCCGGCGCGGTTGATCGCGTCCGCGGGCGCCGAGCGGGCCCGGCGCCGTGTCTACGGGTGCCTGACGCTGTTCCTGTATCGATTCGTCGTTCTGATCGTTTCGTTCGCCGCCGGGGTCGCGGTCGCGGATCCGGCGCCGACCCTCTTTTTCGACATTCCCCGCCAGCCGCTGGCCGGCGCGTTGTTGGACTTTTCCTATCAGAGCCGGGTGCAAGTGCTGGTGCCGGGGGCGGTGACCGACGGCTTGATCGCCGGGCCGCTGCGCGGCCGCTACACGCCGCGCGAGGCGCTGGCACGACTGCTGGCCAACACGGGCCTGGTGTTCGACTTTCTGGATCCGCAGACCGTGACGGTCAAGCCGGCGGCGGACCGCCGCCGCTGGGCGGCGCGGCGGCGGCGCGACGAGGGTTTGCCGATAGAGCAGATCCTGGTCACCTCGAGCGGGCCCTACCGGCCCGAGCGCGCCCTGAGCCTGAGCCGCAGCGCCTTCGACGGCGAGGAGCTGGAAGCGCGCGGCGTGCGCCGGACCGAGGACCTGGTGCCCTTCGTGCCGGGCTTGACCGTGCTGGCCGGGGAGCGCGGCCGCACCGCCATCGGCCTGCGCGGCGTGGTGCGCGGCGGCGACGACCTGGGGCTCGAACCCGCGCTCGGCGTCTATCTGGACGGCGTGCCCCTGGTGCGCGGCGGTCCGGCCAACACGGCCTTGTACGAGCTCGACCGGGTCGACGTGCTGCGTGACGACCAGGCGCTGCGCTACGGCCCGCTGGCCGCGGGAGGCGTCTTGCTCTATGCCACCCGCCCGGCGGCGCGCACGCCCGCCGGCAGTGCGCTGTGGGCGGTCGGCGGGCGGGGTGTGGTCGATACGGTGGTGAGCGTCGAGGGGGCGCTGGGTGAGCGCATCGCCGGGCGGTTCGCCGTCGCGCGCTTCGCGCACGGGGCGTTCAGCGACAACCTCGTCGCCGGTGCGGTGGCGGACGACGCCGCCGACGGTCGGGCCGCGCGCCTGACGCTGGACGGGGTCCTGGGCGAGTGGGCGTGGCAGTTCGCCGCCGACGCCGAACGCGCCCGCCAGACGGCGGTGCTTTACAGCATCCGGCCCGGCGCGGGTTTTCGTTACGCCGAAGGCCAAGCGCTCGAGCCGCCGTCGACGCCCGAGCGCACGGCGCGCGTCGACGGTGCCGGTCCCGAACGTCTCGACCAGCACGGCTGGCGATTCACCCTGCGTCGCGACGGCCCGGAGCAGGGGCAGCGCCTCACCTTCGCCGTCCGCGGCCATCGGTTGCAAGGCCGTTACGACCTGGACCAGAGTGCCGTGGCGCTCGCGGTCAAGACCCATGCAGAGCAAAGCGATGGCGCCTTGTTCGACTGGCAGGCCTGGGCGGCGCCGGGGCGGGGAGCGGCCTGGTGGTGGCAAGTCGGTTTGCGCCTGGCGCGTGACGAGGGGCGTGTGGACAAAGCCCTGGGGCTGGCCGGCTTCGATCTGGGCGAGACGCGTTGGCATCAGCATCTGCGACGCGAACAGGGCTGGCTCTGGGGGCATGTCGCTCGCCGACTGGGCGCGCGCCTGGAGGCGACGTTCGGTGCCGGGCTCGGGGTGATCGCGCAGCACTGGGCCGTGGACGCGGCGGGCTCGGCGGCCTCGGCCGGCCACCCGCTGTTGCAAGAATCCGCGTTCACCTTCGGCGACAGCCGTCGGGACCGCAGCGACGCCGCCCGGCTGTCGCTGACATGGCGCCCCGGCGAGGACTGGGCGGGTTACCTGGCCGTCGGCGAAAGCCGCCGCCCGCCGGTGTATCCCGGCACCCCGGCTCGTGCGGCGTTGGCCGGCCGCATCCTGCCCGACGAACGCCGCACGTCGACCGAGGCCGGTCTCCAGGCGGCCCTGTTCGCCCGCCGGATCAAGATCAATGTGGGTGCCTACCGCGACCGCTATGACGATCTGCGCAGCGTGCCTTGGGATCGCTGGGGGCTGAACCGTCCGGTGGTGTTGGAGGCGGCTCGGGTGACGGGCGTCGAGCTGGAGATCCAGGCGCGGCCGCTGCCGGCCCTGGGTGTCGCGCTCAGCGCCGCGCTGCAAGACGCGGTCGCCGACGGCGGCCCGCGGCTGCCTTATGCACCGCGCGCCGCCCTGGCCTTGTCGCTGCGCTACCTGTTCGCGGACGGCCCGGATGGGGCCTGGGGCATGCGCGTGGACGCCAGCCGCATCGGCGCGGCCGAAGACGGTGCGGGCGGCACCGCCTGGCCCGAGCAGCGCCGCTTCGACCTGTGGCTCGACTACCGGCCGCACGACGCCCGTTGGAGCCTGGCGGTGTGGGCGCGCAACGCCCTCGATGCGGCCGTTTACTTCGATCGCGCCCCGGGCCTGGGGCCGTCGCCGGCGGCGCGCCTGGAACCGCCGCGGCTGCTCGGCAGCACCTGGACCTACCACTGGTGAGACGTTCCATTCCCAAAATCGGCCGCTCGTTCGTCTTATGGGTATGCGCGGTTGAGCCGGGATCGCCGCCGGCGGCCCGGCCGGACAATCGCAAGGGGGGTCACCCGCCGTTTCACGCGGCGGGTTTTTTTTTGCCCGCATCTTCAAGTAAGTCTTTGAGTCGGCGGGGATTTCTTTTCGTCTTGGGCCGACGTATCTTATGTGGAGCGCGTCGAAAAGGTTGTGTTATGATTCGGCGACGTTCGCGGAAGCCACGCGCTGTCGGGCCCGGCGGGCCGGGTGCGACAACGTCGCCACACTCAGCGTTTTGATGCAACCGGGAGATCGAAAGAGATGAGATTCCAAAGCAGCGGTTCGGGGGCGTCGCGGCGCCGCCGAGCGTTGACGGGTTCGCTGCTCGCGCTCGTGCTGGCCACCGGTGCCGGCGCGGCCGCGGAGCTCAAAGACATCATCGCCGCGGAACAGAAGAAGCTCCGCCTGGCGGCCGAATCCCAGGAGCGGATCGACAAGCTCAGCGACGAGCGGCGCGACTTGTACAACCAGTACAAGGCCGTGCTCAAGGAAACCGAGGGCCTGCGCATCTACAACAAGCAGATGAGCAAGCAGATCGTCAACCAGCGCGCCGAGATGGAGCGCATCCGCAACACCATGGAGCAGGTCCAGGTCATGCAGCGGCAGATCGTGCCGCAGATGCTCAACATGATCGAGGGGCTCAAGCAGTTCATCGCGCTCGACATGCCCTTCCAGCTCGAAGAGCGCCAGCGCCGCATCGCTTTCCTCGAAGACCTGATGGACGATTCGGACGTGTCGGTGGCGGAAAAATTCCGCCAGGTGCTGCGCGCTTACGAGGCGGAGCTGGATTTCGGTGACACCATCGAGGTCTACACCCAGAACCTCGACATCGATGGCGCCGAACGCGAAGTCCAGGTGCTGCGTGTCGGCCGCGTCGCGATGGTCTACCAGACCCCGGACGGCAAGTACGCCGGCTACTGGAACCGCGAGGCGGGCCAGTGGGAGCCGGTGACCAGCGGTCGCGTGCGCTCGAACATCGCCAAAGGCATCAAGATCGCCCAGAAGCAGACCGCCCCCGATCTGGTCATCCTGCCCGTTCCCGCTCCGGAGTCGGCCCAATGAAGCGCGTCATCCTCACTGTCTTCGCCGTCGCGGCGGGCCTGGGTTCGGCCGTCGCCGCCGCCCAGCCCAAAACCCTGGACGAGCTGCTCAAGCAGATCCAGCGCGTCCAGATCCTCGAAACCGCCGAATACAAGAAGCGCGAACAGGAATTCCTGCGCGAAAAGAACCGCCAGCAGGCGCTGCTGAACCAGGCGATCGCCGAGCGCAACGCCGAAGAGCGTCGCGCCGTGCAGCTCGAGGACACCTTCAACCGTCAGGAACAGGAGCTGGCTCAGCTCACCCAGCAGCTCAATGAGCGTCTCGGCGCCCTGCGCGAGCTGTTCGGTGTGCTGCAACAGGTCTCCGGTGACCTGCGCGGCCGCTTCGAGACCTCCAACATCAGCGCCCAGTATCCGAACCGCGGCGAATTCCTCGAAGCGCTCGCCAAGAAGATGGGGACCGCCACCGAGCTCGCCTCCATCGAGGAGATCCAGCGGGTGGTCTACGAGATGACCCGTGAGATGGCGGCCTCCGCCGAGGTCGCGCGGTTCGAGGCGCGGGTCAGCTCGCCGGACGGCGAAGCGCGCAACCGGCCGGTGGTGCGTGTCGGCGCCTTCAATCTGGTCTCCGAAGGCAAGTACCTCAAGTACAACCCCGAGACCGACAGCCTGGTGGAGCTGCCGCGCCAGCCGGCCGGCCGTTACACCGCCACGGCGGTCGACCTGGAAGCGGCGCAGTCCGGCTACGTGCCCTTCGCGATCGACCCCTCGCGCGGCCAGATCCTGGCGGCCCTGGTGCAGGCGCCCGACGCCATGGAGCGCATCCAGCAGGGCGGCGTGATCGGTTACATCATCATCGCCTTCGGCATCATCGGCCTGATCCTGGCGATCGTCCGCTGGCTGGCCCTGCGCGGTATCGCCGCCCGCGTCGAGCGACAGATCGCCGACCCGAATCCGGCAGACGACAACCCGCTCGGGCGCATCCTCAAGGTCTACCAGCAGAACAAGTCGGTGGACACCGAGACGCTCGAGCTCAAGCTCAGCGAGGCGATCCTCAAGGAAACGCCGCAGATCGTCAAAGGCGTCGGTTTCCTGAAGATCATCGCCGTGGTCGCGCCGCTGCTCGGCCTGCTCGGCACCGTCACCGGGATGATCAACACCTTCCAGGCGATCACCCTGTTCGGCGCCGGCGATCCGAAGCTGATGGCCGGCGGCATCTCCCAGGCGCTGGTCACCACCATGCTGGGCCTGTGGGTGGCGATCCCGATGACCCTGCTGCACAGCATCGTCAACACCCGCAGCCGCAACCTCATCCACGTGCTCGAAGAGCAGAGCGCGGGGATCGTGGCGGCCCACAACGAGCGTCGCGCCAAGTAAGGGGCCGGCCATGTACAGCCTGTTCCAGCTCTGGGATCAGCTCCGCGGCTTCCTCGAAATGGGGGGGCAGGTGCTGCTGTTCATCGCGGGCCTGACGTTCTTCATGTGGGCGCTGATCCTGGAGCGGCTCTGGTACTTCAGGACCGAGCACAAGCACCAGGTGGCCTACGTGCTCAACGCCTGGGAGGCGCGGCCCGAGCGCAGCTCCTGGAACGCCCGGCAGATCCGCCGGGCGATGATCTCCCAGGTGGTGACGCGGATGAACGCCACCATGCCGCTGATCAAGACCTGCGTGGCGGTCTGCCCGCTGCTCGGCCTGCTCGGCACGGTCACCGGCATGATCGAGGTGTTCGACGTCATGGCTCTGACCGGCAGCGGCAACGTGCGCTCCATGGCCTCCGGCGTGTCCAAGGCGACCATCCCGACCATGGCCGGGATGGTCGCCGCCCTCTCGGGCATCATCGGCGACACCTACCTGTCGCGGCGGGCGGCCGCCGAACAGGAGCTGCTCGAAGACCACCTGACCACCGACCACTGAGCGGGCGGACAAGCGGATATGCGAAAGACACCAACCGTCATGCAGGAGGAAGAGGCGACCATCAACATGACGCCCATGCTGGACGTCGTGTTCATCATGTTGATCTTCTTCATCGTCACCTCCTCCTTCATCAAAGAAGCGGGCATCGAGGTCCAGAAACCCGAAGCCCAGACCGCGGTCAAAAAGGAGCGCACCAGCCTTTTGATCGCCATCAGCCGTGACAACCAGATCTGGATCGATCGCCGCCAGGTGGACCGCGCGTCGCTCAAACCGATCGTCGAGCAGCTCTACGCGGAAAACCCCAAGGGCGCGGTCGTGATCCAGGCGGACCGGGAATCCAACGCCGAGACGGTGATGGCGGTCGTCGAGGCGGTCCGCGACGCCGGCGTTCAAGAAGTGGCGGTGGCGGCCGAGGAGGAGGACTGAACCATGTTGCTGCGTCTCATCAATGTCGGCATCGGCGCTGTGATCATCACGGCGGCGTTGTTCTACATGATGTCCGTGCTGATCGCCACCGGAGAGAACCCGCTCACCGAGGACACGGTCGGGCGGATCGTGGATTTCGTGCGCGTCAAGCAAGAAGAGACGGTCCAGCGCAAGGACCGCAAGCCGGAAAAACCCGAAAAGCCGCAGGCCCCGCCGCCCGTGCAGCCGCGCCCGCAGCTCGATCCCCTCAAGGTCGACGCCAAGATCGACACGGGTTACAACCTCAACCCGCAAGTGTCGCTCGACAAGTTCGGCTTGGAGGCCGGTGAAGGGGACTACCTGCCGATCGTCAAGGTCCAGCCGGAATACCCGCGCCGCGCCCTGTCCCGGGGCATCGAGGGGTACGTGGTGCTGGAATTCACCGTCACCGAGGCCGGCACCGTGCGCGACATCCGCGTGATCGAGGCGCAGCCGCCGGGCTACTTCGAGCGCGCGGCGATCAAGGCGGCCGAGAAGTTCCGTTACAAGCCGCGGGTGATCAACGGCAAGCCGGTGCCCGTGGCCGGCGTGCGGAACATCATCCGCTTCAACCTGGCCAAGGAAGGTTGAGGCGGTCGTCGGGCGGGTTCTTTTCCAGGTGGCACGGAGGGACGGGCCATGACGTTCAAGCGATTCATCCCCGCTTCGCTGGCGGCGTTTCTGGTGACCTGCGCGCTGTGGGCGGCGATGGCGGCGCTGGTGCGCCAGCCGGTGGCGCCGGTCAGCGAGGCGGTGACCACCCGGATCGTCGACATCGTGCGGCGCAAGCCCGAACCGCCCGAAGTCGTCCGGGAACGGCCGCGCGTCCGCCCGCCAAAGGCGGAACCGCCGCCCGCCCCGCCCCGTTTGCGGCCCGTCGAGCAGCGGGTGACCGGCGGCGTCGGGGGCATCGATTGGCGGCCGCCCCCGGTCGATACGCGCGGCCCGGGCCCCGTGGAAGGCGGCTTGCTGCCGCTGATCAAGGTGCAGCCCGTCTATCCGCGCGAGGCCCTGCGCAAGGGCATCACCGGTTACGTGGTGCTGGAGTACACGGTCACCGCCGCGGGGACCGTGAGCGACATCCGGGTCGTCGAGTCCAGCCCTCGCGGCCAGTTCGAGCGGGCCTCGATCGCAGCCCTGGAGCGCTTCCGCTACAAGCCGCGCGTCGTGAACGGCGTGCCGGTGGCGGTCAGCGGCCTGCGCCACGTGTTCCGCTTCGAGCTCGAGAAGTGAATTCGGGCGCGGGGCGATGGGTGCGGGCATGACATCGAGAGCGGCCCTGGGGGTTTTTCTCGCCGTGCTCGGCCTCGCCCAGGCGGCGCGGGCCGCCGGTGACGTGGACGAGCGCATCGAAAGCCTGGTGCGCGAGGCGTCCCGCGAATGCCGCGCCGCCAAGACCTTGCGCCGCTCGGACCTGGACACGGCGCGCGAACACTTCAAGAACTACCAGGCGCTCCTGCAGCAGGCCTTGGAGCTCAGGCCCGACCTGCTCGACGCGCCGACCCCCGAGATCGACCGGGTGCTGACCTTCTGCGACGCGGTCAAGCGGGACCTGGACCGCGCGGTCGCCTTGCCGCTGTTCGAGAAGGGCTTGCGCGAGTGCGCCGAGGCCCGGGTGATGATCGCCAATGCGGCCTTCGACGAGGCCGAAGAGAAATACCGGCGCTACCTCGAGCAAAAAGAGGGCGCGCTGGCGATCAGCGAGAGCGTACTCGAAGTGCACGAAAATTCCTATGAAGTGCGCCTCTGCGACCGTCTCGGCGAGGACATCGCCAAGGCGCGCGAGGAGTACCAGCGGCAACTGCAGGAGGCGGCGCGCGAGCAGGAAAACCTCTTCCGCGAGGTGCTCGCCGGCCTGGCGCAGGCCGAACGCCAGTGCCAGGGCGCGCAGAACCTGGTCAACGACGTGGACAACTACAGCCCGCAGGCGGTCAAGCAGATCGAGGGTCTGCTCGCCGAGGCGGACAAGTCGAGCAAGGCGGCGCTCGCCAAGCGTGACCAGCTGCTCGCCGCCGGCCACAAACTCCCGGAGCAGAGTCAAAACCGCATGGAAGCCCTGCTCGCCGGGCTGAGGGAGTGCCGCAACAACGTCGCC
The DNA here is from genome assembly GCA_026004975.1 of Gammaproteobacteria bacterium. Taxonomy (GTDB): domain Bacteria; phylum Pseudomonadota; class Gammaproteobacteria; order HTCC5015; family HTCC5015; genus BPKE01. The sequence goes on along the minus strand of BPKE01000001.1, from coordinate 492,163 downwards.
GCGGGGCTCACCCGGGTCAAGGCGGCGCTGGCCTCGCGGGCGCAGCAGCCGGCCGCGGCCGCCCAGGCGCGCAAGGGGGAGGACCGCGAACTGCGCCAGATCGTCGGCGCGCCGGCAGAATACCCCCGGCGGGCCTTGCGCCGCGGCATCGAAGGCCACGTGCTGGTCAGCTTCACGGTGACGAAGGAAGGCGACGTCACGGACATCAAGATCCTCGAGGCCGAGCCCCCGGGCTACTTCGAGGATGCGGTGATCGAGGCGGTCAGCCAGTACAAGTTCCAGCCGCGCTTGCGCAACGGCGAGCCGGTGGAGACCAAGGACGTCAAGCGGCGGATCGTGTTCCGGCTCAAATGAACGCCCCGCCTGCCGGGTGGGGTCGGCATAACCCTGGAGTTTAGCGATGAAGGCATTGAACTGTCGTTCCTCGCGCCGCACGCTCGCGGCGCTGATGCTGGCACTGGCGGCGTGCAGCGGGCTCGTGCTGCAGGCCGCCTACCAGCCGGCCTGGGCGCAGCAAGGCGAGAAGAAAACCCGCAAAACCCCGGCCGCGCGCGAGCAGGTCTTCAAGAAACTCACGGAGGCCCAGGAAGCGGCGGAGGCCGGCGACACGGCCAAGGCGTTGAAGGTCCTGGAAGCCCTGCGCCAGGACCAGAGCCTCAACGAATACGAGCGCGCCCTCACCTGGAGTTTTCTCGCCTACATCTACGCCAGCCAGGAGCGCTATGCGGACGCGCTGCGGGCCTTCAACGAGGTCCTCAAGCAACCCAACCTGCCGGAGGCCATGGAGCAGCAGAGCCTGTTCTCCATCGCCCAGATGCACCTGGCGCTGGACCAGCCCAGGGAGGCGATCAAGGCCATCGAGCGTTGGTTCAAGGTCGCGCCCGAGCCGACCACCCAGGCTTATGTGGTGTGGGCGCAGGCCTGCTACCTCGCCGAAGACTATCGCTGCACCGCGAGGCAGGCGGAAAACGCGATCGCCTTGGCCCGCAAGCAGGGCAGCCTGCCGCAGGAGTCCTGGCTGCTGATGCTGCGCGCCGCCTACTACGAGCTCGGCAATATCCCGAAAGTGATCGAGGTCCTGGAGCAGCTCGTCAAGCTCTATCCCAAGGGCGATTATTTCTACCAGCTTTCGGCCATGTACGGTGAGCAGGACGACGAGAAGCGCCAGCTCGCCGTGCTCGAGGCCGCCTACGACGGCGGTTATTTCAGCCGCTCGTCCGAGTACGTGACACTCGCCTCGCTGTTGCTCAACAACGGCGTGCCCTACAAGGCGGCCAAGGTGCTCGAGGAAGGAATGAAAAACAAAATCGTCGAGCGCAGCGTGAGTCACCTGCGTTTGCTGGCGCAGGCTTACCTGTTCGCCCAGGAACCCGAAGCCTCGGCGCGGGTCCTGGCCGAGGCGGCCAAGAAGTCGGACGACGGCGAGCTGTACGTCCGGCTCGGCCAGGCCTACATGAGCATGGACCGCTGGGACGATTGCGCCGACGCGATCCAGGAGGGGCTGAAAAAGGGCGGCATCAAGCGGGAAGGTTCCGCCCTGGTGACGCTCGGCATCTGCCGCTTCAACAAGGACGACCTGGACGGTTCGATCGCGGCCTTCAAGCTGGCGCAAAAACACAAGGACACCAAGGATTTCGCCGACCGCTGGCTCGAGTACCTGCGCAACGAGAAGGCGCGGCAAGCGCAGATCGCCGAGTCGCTGGGCTGAAGCCCGCGCGGTCGGCTTCACCAAATACGATCCTCCCCATCGATCAGAGAGCAGGCCAACAGATGAAGTGTCCGAAGTGCCACACCGAGCCGATGGACAAGGTCAACTACGGACGGGAGTACACGGTCTACCGTTGCAACAACTGCTACGGCCTGTGGTTCCCGGCCGACTCCTACAAGAAGCTGCGCGAGGAGTGGATGGGGCATTTCATGGACATTGGTGACCCGCGCATCGGCAAGCAGTACAACCAGAAGACCGACATCCTGAGCCCGGTCACCGGCAAGCCGATGCAGGTCGTCTACGACCAGAAACAGCCCCACATCCAGTACGAAATCGACGTGGACGGGCACGGCGCGTTCTTCGACGCCGGCGAGTATCGGGATTACGTCGAGGAAACCTTGTCGGACTTCTTCAAGAGTTTCTTCGCGGTCGCCGCGCGCAAACTGACGCGCTGACCGCGCCACCATGTCGCTGCAGGGCGAGCTCGCGCGCCTGCGCGCCGCCGCGGGCCGGTTGGCGGCGTCGGCCGAACTCCACGCGGGCTGGCGGCGGTTCGAGGTCGAGCAAATGCGCGCGCGCTACGCCGACCTGGCGCGCGACCCGCTGTGTCGTCCCGCGGTCGAGTTCCTGATCGACGAGCTTTACGGCAATCCCGCGCCGTTGCGCCTGGCCGAGCAGCTCGAGCGGGCACGCGGGCCGATGGAGACGCTGCTGCCGGCGAAGGTTCGGCACACCGTCGGCGCCGCGCTGGCGTTCCTGGCCGCCAAGCTGGAACGAGACGCAAAGATCGTGGAGCGCGCGGCCCGATTCGGTGGGGAGCGACCCGATTGGGACGCCCTGCGCCGCGCGGTGTACGACGCGGAAAGCTGGCGCGCCCACACGGAGGCGGCCGTCGCCGTCGGCCGGGAAATCGACCGGTTGGTGCACAAGCCGCTCATCGGCGTGGCGCTGCGGGCTTGCGCGGCTCCCGCGCGACGGATGGGCTTGGGCTATCTGCAGGATTTCCTCGAGCGCGGCTACGCGGCGTTCAGGCGCTTGGGCGACGCCGCGCCCTTCCTGGCGCGCTTCCGCGAGCGCGAGCTGGCCGCCTGGAAAGACACGGAGCCGGGCGGCGGGTGAGTCACCGGCGTCGCGCCGGCGCCGCTGGGGAAGCCCCTCGCCGCCGCGATGCGAGGCGATCGGCGAGGCGGATCGGCTCGGGCAAGCGCCGACCCTTCAGGCAACGCCGGACCCAGTCCAGTGCCGTGATCTGGTCGAGGCGATGGCCCGCGGAGACGTACAGGGGGCGGCAACCGGCGCGGCTGCGCAGCACGTGGCCGATGCACTCCTCGCCGTCGTAGAGCGGCACGCAGTCGCCCGCCCCGGGCCCCAGCGCCGCATGGCTTCCGCACAGGCGCGATTTGGCGACGCCGATGCTGGGCAGCTCGGCGACCACTCCGAGATGGGCGGCGAGCCCGAAGCGCCGCGGATGGGCCACCCCCTGGCCGTCGCAAAGCAGCAGGTCCGGGCGCTGCGGCAGGGCGTCCAGCGCTTCGAGCAAGGCCGGCAGTTCGCGGAAGGACAGCAGGCCGGGCACGTAGGGGAATTCGATCGGCCGCTCGGCGACGGCCACGGCCAGCGGTTCGAGGGAGCGGGCGTCACACAACACCGCCGCGCCCCGGACGCGCCGGTGCCGGCGGTCGATGCCCGCGTCCAGGCCGGCCACGGTGCGCACGTCGGCGGGCAAGGTGTTCTCGAGCCGCACCCGCATCGCGAGCCGCGTCTGCAGTTCGCGCGCCGCGGCCGGGCTCGACGGGGGTGTCGCCAGGGACGGCTTCACGCCATCAGCGTGTAGCGCAAGCCGAGCAGGAACAACAAGGTGGCCATGCCGCGCTGCATGAAGCGCTCGGGGATCGCGCTGGCGACCCGGGTGCCGAGCCAGATCCCGGGCAGCGAGCCGATCAGCAGGCCGCCGAGCAAGGCGAAGTCCACGTGGCCCAGCGTCCAGTGGGCGATCCCGCCGATCAGGGTCAGCGGGACGGCGTGCGCCAGGTCGGTGCCGATGACCCGCAGCATGCTCATCCTCGGGTAGAGCAGGGCCAGCACGGCCGCCGCCACGGCCCCCGCGCCCACCGAGGTCAGGGTGACGGCGACGCCCAGCAACAGGCCGAGCAGCCAGGTCAGCAGGCGTGCGTGGCGCCGTTCGAAAGCACCCAGCGGCGACCGTTCGTCGGCGATCTCCTCGCGGGCATGCATGAGGAAAGAGCGGAACACGAGCACCGCGGCCGTGGCGACCAGCATGACACCCAGGCAGGTGGTGATCAGCCCGTCGTAGTGGACGCCGCGTTGCTTGAATTGGTGCAGCAGGAGCGTGGTGGCCAGGGCCGCGGGGAGGCTGCCGGCCGAGAGATACAGCACCACCGGCCACTCGACCGTGCGCCGCAGGGCGTGGCTGACCACGCCGCCGGACTTGGTGATCGCGGCGTAGAGCAGGTCGGTGCCGACGGCGACCGGCGGCGGGAAACCGAAAGCGAGCAGGATCGGCGTCATGAACGAGCCGCCGCCCACGCCGGTCATGCCCACCACGAAACCGACGGCGCCGCCGGCGAGGGCATAGAGCAGTGTGTCGTACACCTTGGCAGCGCTCCGGCAGGGCCGATGTTCCGGCCCGGATTATGGCGGCTCGCCGGGGGCGATCGAACGAAGTTTTCGTTATGGCTTTATGCGCCGCCCGTGTCCAGCGCCAGCCCCAGCCGCTGCGCCTGCCGCTGCAAGGTGGCGAGCGCCGCCTGATGTTCTTCGCGCCGTGCGCGCTGTTGTTCCACCACGTGGCCCGGTGCCCGTTCGAGGAACTTCGGGTCGGCGAGCTTGCGCTCGATGCGCGCCAGCGCCGCGCGGTGTTCGGACAGCGCCTTGTGCAAGCGTTCGCGCTCGGCGTCCAGATCGATCAGACCCGCGAGCGGCACGACGATCGTCAGTTCGCCCAGCGGTGCGGTGGCGCTTTGCGCCGGGATGTCCCCCTCGAGCCACTCGAGCCGTTCGAGCCGGGCGAGGCGCCGGATGGCCTCGGCGTGGGCCGCGCTGCGCCGCCGATCGGTTTCGTCGCCGCCGTGCAGGTACAGCGGCAAGGGCCGGCCCGGCGGAAGCCCCAGCTCGGCCCGCAGCCGCCGGGCCTCGACGACCAGCCGCTTGAGCCAGTCGATCTCGGCCTCGGCCGCCTCGTCGATCTTGTCGGGCTCGGGGCGGGGATAGGGTTGCAGCATGATGGTCTCGCCCCGCCGGCCGGCGAGCGGTGCCACGTGTTGCCAGAGTTCCTCGGTGATGAAGGGGATGATGGGGTGCGCGGCGCGCAGCACGGCCTCGAGAACGCGCACCAGGGTGCGGCGGGTGCCGCGCAGGGCGGCATCGTCGGCCCGCGCGTCCTGGAGCACGGTTTTGGACAGCTCCAGGTACCAGTCGCAGTACTCGTCCCAGACGAAGCTGTGCAGCGCCTGTGCGGCGAGGTCGAACCGGTATTCCGCGAAGTGCTGATGCAGCGCCGCCTCGAGGCGCTGCAGGCGCGAGACGATCCAGCGGTCGGCGACGGACAGGGCCACCGGCGCTTCCGGGTCCAGGCCGGTGTCCTTGCCTTCGCTGCTGAGCAGCACGTAGCGCGCCGCGTTCCACAGCTTGTTGCAGAAGTTGCGATAGCCCTCCATGCGCTTGATGTCGAAGCGGATGTCCCGCCCGGTCGAGGCCAGCGACGCCAGGGTGAAGCGCAAGGCGTCGGCGCCGTAGCCGGGGATGCCTTGCGGGAACCGCTTGCGCGTGGCGGCCTCGATCTTAGGGGCGAGTTCGGGCTGCATCAGGCCGGTGGTGCGCTTGGCCACCAGCGCCTCGAGGTCGATGCCGTCCATCAGGTCCAGGGGGTCGAGGATGTTGCCCTTGGACTTGGACATTTTCTGGCCGTGCTCGTCGCGGATCAGCCCGGTGATGTAGACCTCCCGGAAAGGCACGTCGCCCATGAACTTGAGGCCCATCATGATCATGCGGGCCACCCAGAAGAAGATGATGTCGAAGCCGGTGACCAGCACCGAGGTGGGATAGAACACCGCGAGTTCCTCGGTCCGCTCGGGCCAGCCGAGGGTCGAGAACGGCCAGAGGGCCGAGGAAAACCAGGTGTCGAGCACGTCTTCGTCCTGGCTGAGCGGCAGATCGGCGGGCAGCTCGTATTTGGCGCGCGCCTCGGCCTCGCTGCGCGCCACGAAGACGCGGCCCTCGGGGTCATACCAGGCCGGGATGCGGTGCCCCCACCACAACTGGCGGCTGATGCACCAGTCCTGGATGTTGTGCATCCAGTTGAAGTAGGTCTTCGCCCAGTTTTCGGGGACGAAGCGGATCCGCCCTTGCTCGACCGCACGGATGGCCGGTTCGGCGAGCGGGGCGGTGCGCACGAACCACTGGTCGGTGAGGAACGGTTCGATGACCGCGCCGCTGCGGTCGCCGCGCGGTACGGTCATGCGGTGGGACTCGACGCGTTCGACCAGCCCCTTGGCCTCCAGGTCGGCGACGACGCGGCTGCGCGCCTCGTAGCGGTCCAGGCCGCGGTAGGCCGGCGGGGCGTTGTCGTTGATCTTGGCGTCGGCGGTCAGAACGTTGATCAGCGGCAGGCCGTGGCGGCGGCCCACTTCGTAGTCGTTGAAGTCGTGCGCCGGGGTGATCTTCACGCAGCCCGAACCGAATTCCGGGTCCACGTAGGCATCGGCGATGACGGGAATGCGCCGGCCGGTGAGCGGCAGTTCGACCTCGCGGCCGACGAGCGCGGCGTAGCGAGGATCGTCCGGGTGCACGGCCACGGCGGTGTCGCCGAGCAGGGTCTCCGGCCGCGTGGTGGCGACCACCAGGTATTGCGGATCTCCCGCCCGGCGGTCGACCAGCGGATAGCGGATGTGCCAGAGCCGCCCGTCTTCTTCGCTGGGCACCACCTCGAGGTCGGAGATCGCGGTGCGAAGCACCGGATCCCAGTTCACCAGGCGCTGGCCGCGGTAGATCAGGCCCTCTTCGTACAAGCGGACGAAGACCTCGATCACCGCGCGCGACAGCCCCTCGTCCATCGTGAAGCGCTCGCGCGACCAGTCGGGCGAGTCGCCCAGGCGGCGCATCTGCCGCGCGATGGTGCCGCCGGAGCGTTCCTTCCATTCCCAGACCCGGGCCAGGAAGGCTTCCCGACCCAGATCCTGGCGGCGGATCCCTTCGGCCTCCAGTTGCCGCTCGACGACCATCTGGGTGGCGATGCCGGCGTGGTCGGTGCCCGGCTGCCAGAGGGTGCGGTCGCCGAGCATGCGGTGATAGCGGATCAGGGCGTCCATCAGCGTGTGCTGGAAGGCGTGGCCCATGTGCAGGGTGCCGGTGACGTTCGGCGGCGGGATCATGATGCAGTAGGGCCGCGCCTCGGGACCGCCGCGCGGCGCGAACAGCCCGCGCGATTCCCAGAAGGCGTACCAGCGCGTTTCGATGGCTTGCGGGTCGTAGGTTTTGTCCATGCCGCGGCGCGGTGGTGGGTGTGAAAGGGCCGGAATTATAGCCGATGGTGTTCAGTCGCCCGGGTTCTTGGGCTTTTTTTCCAGTTGTTCGAGGATCGCTTCGGCCAGCTCGCGGCTCAAGGTCAGCAGGCGCCGGTGCAGGGCGGTGTAGATCATTTTTTCCAGGGCCCGGCGCTGGTCGGCGCTGATCGGTGGGTCGCCGGCCGCCGCCCGGGTGTCCCCGGCGGGCGATGCGGCGGGCGGCTCGGCATCGACCTCCGTCAGGGTCGGGATTCCTTCTTCACGTTCGCGGCGGGGCATGGCGCGGCCGGGTCAGAGCTTGTGGTGATGCAGGTCGGCACCCTGGGCGCGGTAGGCGGCGAAGCGCCGCCGGCCGGCCTCGCGGACCGCCGGAGTTTCGTTGACGATCTCGGCGATCCGCGGCCACGCGGTCCAGTCCTCGGGCACGGCGTCGTCGAGATTGATGAAAAGCTCTGCCGGCTGCCGGCCCGCGCCGGGCCAGGTGATCGCGATGTCGGGCACGGGCGCTTCGGGCGGCGGGCCGTCGATCAGGCGGTGCGGGACGAAGGCGCGGTCGCGGAAGGTCCACAGCAGCTCGTCCAGGCGCTGGGCGTGGGCGGCGTCGGCGGCCGCCAGCACCACGCCCAGGCGCCGTTGCCAGGCCTTTTCGCACAGGCGGCAGGCCATCAGATCGCGGTTGGCTTCGCCCTGGAGGATGTAGAAATCCACCCGCGTCACGGCGCCTCTTCGAGCAGGAAGTCCATGAGCAGCGGCACGGGCCGGCCGGTGGCGCCTTTCTCGTTGCCGGTCTTCCAGGCGGTGCCGGCGATGTCCAGATGCGCCCAGCGGTAGTCCTCGGTGAAATGCGAGAGGAAACTGGCGGCGGTGATGGTGCCGGCCTCGCGGTTGCCGACGTTGGCCAAGTCGGCGAAGGGGCTCTTGAGCAGTTCGCGGTACTCGGGCCACAGCGGCAGCGGCCAGACGCGGTCGCCGCTGCGCTCGCCGGCACGGCGCAGGGCTTCGACGAGCGCCTCGTCGTTGCCGAGCAGGCCGCTCGGGATGCGCCCCAGGGCGATCAGGCAGGCCCCGGTCAGGGTGGCGATGTCGATCACCGCGGCGGGCTTGTAACGCCGGATGTAGGACAAAGCGTCGCACAGCACCAGGCGGCCCTCGGCGTCCGTGTTGAGGATCTCCACGGTCTTGCCGGCATGGGTGGTGACGATGTCGCCGGGCCGGGTCGCCTGCCCGCTCGGCAGGTTCTCGGCCGCCGCGATCACGCCGAGCACGTTGCGCTTGAGCTTGAACAGCGCGCAGGCCTGGATCAGGCCCAGCACCGCCGCGGCGCCGCACATGTCGAATTTCATTTCGTCCATCTGCGCCGCGGGCTTCAAGCAGATGCCGCCCGAGTCGAAGGTGATGCCCTTGCCGACGAAGGCGACCGGCGCGGCTTTGGCGCCGCCGCCGCGGTATTCGATGAGGATCAGCCGCGGCGGCTCGGTGCTGCCCTGGGCCACGGCCAGGAAGGCGCCCATGCCCAGGCGCTTGAGGTCTTTTTCGTCCAACACGGTCACCGAGACGGCCTCGTGGCGCGCCGCCAGCGTCCGCGCTTCCTTCGCGAGCCGGCGCGGCGTGCACACATTGCCGGGGAGGTTGCCCAGGTCCTTGGCCAGGCGCACGCCGGCGGCGATGGCCTCGGCCGCGCGCAGCGCCTCGCGCCGGCCGCGGTCCGGCGCCGTACCGCAGTCGAAGACGAGCGTGCGCAGTTTGAGCGGCCGCTCGGCGCGTCGGAACGCCTCGAAGCGGTAGAAGGCCTCGTCGCAGGCCAGCACGGCGCGTCGCAACCGGGCGCCGGTGGCGCCTTCGGCGAGCAGGCTGACCGCCGTGACGACGGGCAGGCGGGCGATGAGCTGGGCGGCGGCGCCGTGCGCCTTGGCGAGCTCGGCGTCGCCGACCGGGGCCTCGCCGAGCCCGACGAGCAGCACCCGCGCCGCACGCACGCCGGGCAGGTCGTAAAGCAGCAAGGTGCCGCCGGCCTCGCCGTCGAGCTCGCCGGATTCCAGAAGGCGGCGCAGGCGGCCGCCGCTGGCCTGGTCGATGCGCTCGGCCGCGGGCGACAGACCGCCGTTCTTGTAGACGCCGACGGCGACGAGATCGGCGTCGTGGTTCTCGGGCGCGTCGTGCGCCAGGCGGTAACGCGGGGTTCGGGTCATGTCGGGGCCGTCCTGAAGTGAGGCTTGCGCGGGCAAGTCAAACCTGTTGTACTCGCGGGCCACGCCGCCCTTGCACTATATCACGGCGCCGCAGCCGGCCGGCAAGACGAAGCCCATGTTGTTCCAGCGCGTCGACCGTTACCTGTTGCGCGAATGCGCCGCCGCGGCGGCGGCGGTGAGCGCGGTGCTGTTGCTGATTCTGTTCGGCAACGCGCTGGTGCGCGTGCTCGGCGAAATCGCCAAGGGCGAGTATCCGCCGGAGGCGTTGTGGCCCTTGCTCCTCGTACAGGGCGTGCGCCAGTTGCTGGCGGTCGTGCCGATCGCCGTCTTTCTCGGCATCCTGCTCGGCCTCGGGCGCCTGGCGCGTGATTCGGAAATGATCGCGCTGCAGGCCTCGGGCGTCGGGCCGGCGCGCTGCTATCGCGCGGTGGGCGTGCTCGCGGTGTGCGCGGCCGTATTCGCCGCTTGGTTGGCGCTGGACTGCGCGCCGCGCGGGGCGGCGCGCCAGGCCGAGTGGCAGGCCCGCGCCGGCGAGCGCGGGCCGCTGGCGGGTCTCGCGCCGGGACGCTTCAACCGCCTGCAGGACGGGGTATTGTATTTCCAGCGCTGGGAGACCGCGCCCGACGGCGGCCGGCGCATGACCGGGGTGTTCCTGTACGAACGGCGCGAGGACGGCGGTTTCACGGTGCAGACGGCGCGCCACGCGCGGGCCGAGCGCGTCGGCGACCGCTTGTCGCTGGTGTTCGAAGACGGGCGGCGCGACAGCGGTCGGTTCGGCTCGGCCGAGGCCGAGTCGTTCGCGTTCGCGCGGTACGGCGTCAATCTGCCGGTGCCGGCGGGCGCGCCCCCGCCGCCCCGCCTGCGCGCCCTGTCCGGCGCGGCGTTGCGCGCGCTGGGCTCGGCGGCCGCCTGGGCCGAATGGCATTGGCGCCTGGCCGTGCCGCTGGCCTGCCTGGTGCTGGCCGCGGCGGCGGTGCCCTTGTCACGCAGTGCGCCCCGCCAGGGTCGTTACGGCCGCCTCGGCGCCGCCTTGTTGGTGTACCTGCTGTACTTCAACCTGTTGGCCCTCGGGCGCAATCTGCTCGAACGCGGCCAGCTCGACCCGCGCTGGGGACTGTGGTGGGTCCACGCCCTGATGCTCGCCGGGATCGGTTTCGCGCTCTGGCAGGGGCGGCGCTGGCCGGCGCCGCGGACCGCCTCGTGATCCGCCTGCTCGACCGCCAGGTCGGCCGGGCGGTGCTCGCCGGGGTCGCCGGCGCGCTGGCGGTCCTGCTCGCCTTGGATGCGGTGTTCGCCCTGGTCGACGCACTGGAGGACGTCGGCCGCGGGGCATTCACCGCCACCGACGCGGTGTTGGTTGTCCTGCTCCACTTGCCGGCGCGGGCGCGCGAGTTGCTGCCGGCTGCGGTGCTGGTCGGCGCGCTGTTGGGCTTGGGGCGCATGGCGGCGCAAGGGGAGCTGGTCGCCTGGCGCGCCGCCGGCGCATCGCCGGCGCGCATCGCCCGGGCGGCCCTGCAGGCCGGCGTGTTGTGGGCGCTGTTCGCCGTCTGGCTGGGCGAGGCCGTGGTGCTGCCGGCGGAGACGGCGGCGCGGCGGGTCGAGGCCAAGACCCTGGGCGTGGCGGCGCAACCCGGCGCGGCCGATCTCTGGTTGCGCGACGGGGCCCGGGTGTTGCACGTGGGCCGGGTGCTGCCGGGCCCGCGGCTGGTGGACGTGGAGTGGTTCACCGTGACGGAGGACGGCGTGCTGAACGCCGCGGCGGCCGCCGAGGCGCTGCTGCCGGCCGGCGGGGGCTGGCGCGCCCGGGGCTGGCGCGAAACGGTGTTCACGGAAGAGCAGACCCGGGCGGCGCAGGGTGCGCAGCGGCCGCTGGCGCTGCAGTTGCCGCCGGCGACGGTGGCGGCCTTGAGCGTGGCCGCCGAGCATCTGCCGTTCCTGGAGCTGCGCCGACAGACCGCGCATCTGGAACGCAACGGTCTGGACGCCGGTCCTTACCGGCTGGCCTTGTGGTCCAAGGCGGTGGCGCCGGCCGCCTGCCTGGTGTTGTTGCTGCTGGCGCTGCCGCGGGTGTTCGCCCCGCCGCGCGCGTTGGGCGCGGGACAGTTGTTGCTGGCGGGGATATTATGGGGGCTCGGGTTTTATCTGTTGCTGCAGTTGGCCTTGCGCCTGACCGTGGTGTTCGACTGGCCGCCGGCCTTGACCAGCGCGTTGCCGCTGGCGATCTTTGCGGCGCTCGGGGTCGCCGGCCTGCGCCGAGTGAGGTAGCAAACGATGGTGTTCGAAGCGTTCTGCCGGCGGCTGACGCCGCGGGTGTTCTGGCTGGGGGTGGCGGGCTACGGTGTGCTGATGATGCTCGCCGCGGTGCTGTTCTTCCAGGGGTTCCTGGGGCTCGAGCCCTGCCCCCTGTGCGTTCTGCAGCGCGTCTACGTGCTGGTGTTGATCCCGTTGGCCTTGCTCGCCGCCTGGCACGATCCGGGCCCGGCGGGGCAGCGGGCCTGGGCGGTGGCGGCGTTGCTGCCGGCGCTGGCCGGGGTGGCGACCGCCGCCCGTCACGTCTGGCTGCAGAGCCTGCCGCCGGAGCAGTTGCCGGCCTGTGGCCCGGGCCTGGACGTCCTCATGGAGATGTTCGGCCTGCTCGGCGGCTTGCGCGCCGTGCTCAGCGGCTCGGGGGAGTGCGGCGAGGTGGCCTGGTCGTTCCTCGGCCTGTCGCTCGCGGCCTGGACGCTGGTGGCGTTCCTGGTGCTGAGCCTGGCCTTGCTGGCGTTCCTGGTCCGCCCGCCGGCGCGGCGCGCCTGAACATCAGCCGGCGCGCCGGCGGCGCCGGCGGCGGCCGGAGGGTTCGGCTTGCTCGCGCCGCTCGGCGCGGGCCTCGAGCTGGGCCTGCAGGGCCCGCGCCGCGGCGCTGCCGAGCGGCGGAAGGCGGCGGCGCAGCGGGTTGAGGTCGCCGCTGCGGATCAAGTGTTCGAGATAGCGGATGTTGTCCCGCATGCCGTCCAGGTAGGGGTTGCGGCCGTTGAAGTAGCTTTCGGCGTAACGGAAGGCCCCGCCCAGTTCCCGCTCCAGCCGCCGCCGCACGTGCCGGTGGTAGAACTGCGGGGTGTTGAGCAAGAGGTCGCGCGGGCTGGTGAAGCTGGGCAGCGGCGCGCCCATCGGCCAGGCATGGTGGCCGGCGAGCACGAGTTCCGGAAACAGGCGGTCGCGGCATTTCTCGAGGTAGCAGCGGTCCGCCATCTGGGCCATCAGGTCGGCGCTGGCCACCAGTTCGCCGATCAGGCGGTCGCCGGGTTCGAGCGGCTCGATGCGGGTGAGCGGCAGCTCGTAGCCGGTGTAATGGACGATCCGGGCCGCGCGTTCGGCGAGCGCCCCCAGACCGAGGGCCGGCAGTTCGCGGCGCATGAATTCGGCCCCGCGCGTGACGTGGACGGCGGTGTACTCGGCACCGTTGCGCACCGGTTCGTCGCGCCGGCGCAGGTAGCCGACGTCGTGGAACAAGGCGGTGACGACGCCGAGCACGAAGCGCTCGCGCTCGAGATCCCCGTGCGCCTTCTGGTAGCCGCGCAACAGGCGGGCGGCGGCCAGGGTGATGTCCAGGCAGTGCTGGACGTCGTGATAGAAGGTGTCGCAGGCGTGATAGCCGGGCAGTTGGCCCCGGTAGGCGCGCGTGAACAGCTCGAAGGCGCGCGCCAGGTCGTCGGCGGGGTGGCCCGGGAAGCATTGCTCGTGGATGGACAGCACCTCGACCTTGACGGCCTGCGGGTCGCTGACCCGCACCGCCTGGGTGACGTCCAGGTCGTTGAGCGCGGGCTCCTCGTCCAGCGGGGTGGTGGGGGTGTCGCGGGTGCCGTCCATTCGGTCACCTCCTTGACGGGCGGTCAGTGTTCCAGACCACGCAGGTACTCCGGGATTTTCACCGCGTCGAGCAACACGGTCCAGGACGCGGCGCCGGCCGCGGCGAGGCGCTCGGCCCAGCGATCGAGCCGGGCGCGGTAACGGGCGGGATCGGCGCTGTCGGCGTCCAGCTTGATGACGTTGAGGGCAGCGACGTGTACCCCCGCCAGGCTGCCCGGCGGCAGTTCGCGCTTGAGGCCGGGCTGGATTTCTTCCTTCATGTCGCTGAACACCAGCATCACCCGGCGGCCCGCGCCGCTGTCTTCGAGGTGATCGCGGCACAGCAGCATGGCGCCGGTCAGGTCGGTGTAGCGGGCGCGGCGCACGGCGGCGGCGAAAGCGTCGAGCCGCTGGGCGAAAGCCAGTTTCTGGTCGTTGGCCTTGGACGGCACGTAGTCCAGGCGCAGGGCGGCGACCAGGTCGTCCTCGTTGTAGCTGTTGGAATCGACGGTGATGACGAACAGGCTGTCGCCCGGGCGCAGCTGGGGCACGATGCCGGCCTTGACGATGCGCAGGACTTCACCGACCTGGTCGGCGTAGGTGCCCGAGACGTCCACCAGGGCGCAGACGGCGGTTTCGTAGCGGCGGTTGTCGCTGCAGCCGGCGCCGGCCAGCGCCGCGACCAGCGCCAGGGCGATGAGCCGCCTCATCCCTTGGCCTCCATCTTGCCGCCGCGCGCCTGCAGCAGCCGCGCCAGTTGCATGGGCAGGATCACGTAGGCGTCGTAGAGGTGCTCGACGATGCGCAGCGCGTGTTCCAGCAGGTAGGCGAGCATGCGGCAGACGAGGCCGAACAGGGCGATCAGGCCGATCGAGGCCTTGCGCAGCATGTGCATGCCGGTGGTGAACAGCACTTCCAGCGGCATGGCGACCATGGCCAACACCCAGGGCAGCAGGAAGCCGAGGATGGCCTGGCCGATGACGGTCAGGCGGCTGCCGGTCTGGTCGATGCCGGCGATCACCGCCGCCTCGCCGGCCAGCGCCGCGGTGGTGGCCGCTTCTTTTTCGGCCAGCACCTCGCGCAGCACGCCCAGGGAGGCCTCGGCCAGCGCGAACAGGAACAGGAAGACCAGCGCCGCCCACAGGATCAGCCGACGTTTGCCGCGTTCCATCAGCGCCACCTGCGGAATGACGTGGGTGACGCCGAGCGCTTCGAGCAGGAAGATGCCGCACATGATCTCCAGGCAGATCAGAACCAGCGCCGAGACGTCCGAGACCAGCAGCCCGAGCACGCGCGTGCCGGTGGGAATCAACTGGCTCATCGGGTAGGCGATGAGCTGGAAGTTGACGAAGGCGCCGAGGGCGGCGATGGCGATGATCACCAGCGAGAAGAAAAACAGCAGGGTGGTGCGGAAGTTGAGCAGGTCCACCGCGTCCTGGTCGCCCTTGCGCAGTTTCTCGAACTGGTTCATGTGCCGGTCGATGCGCTTGGTGGTGTCCAGGACGAGGTTGACCTTTTCGCCGATGTCCTTGAGCAGGTGGTGGATGCGTTTCAACAGCGGCGCCATCGAGGAGAGGATCTTGTGGCGCTTGGCGGTGGTGGCGCGCAGTTCGGCCAGGGCCCGCTTTTCGGCCTCCACGGCCGATTTGTGGATCTCGGCGAGCATTTTTTCGATCACGCGGTCGCCGGAGCTGCCCTTGACTTTGGCGATGGAGGCGACGACGTCGTTCCAGCCGGGCGCCTCGGGCGTGGTCTGGCCGCATTCGCGGTAGTCGGCCTCGAGGCGGGCGATGAGGTCGTCGAGCTTGCGCTGCACGGCGGGGAAGTCGGCCAGGTACTTGCCGTAGTGCCCTTCGACGCGGGCCAGCTCCTCGTAGAGCTTCTGCTCGGCCTCGGCGATGCCCGACTCGAGGAGCACCTTGCGGTCGCGCTCGCGCAGGGATTCGGCGCTCTGGCGGGCCCAGTCGGCCAGCCGGCGCAGGCCGCCGGCCGTGCCCTCGATCAGGTGGCCGAAGGCGGCGTGGATCGGCTGGCGCGCCAGGTAGAGGAACACCATCGAGCCGAGCACGGCAAGCACCAGCGACAGCATCGGCATACCGGGGATGAAGGTCAGGGTGTCCATGGCCGCCACTCCAGGTTTTATTGTGTCTCGGGCTGATAATGGACCGGTCCGGGGGCGCTTGCAACGCGCGGCGGCCCGCCGGCGCGGCCGCGCGCCGGTCGAAATGGCCGGACTCTAGCCGATATGGGCGTTACGGACTGTGACGGGCCGCACTTTCCGGCCGCCGGCGCGCGGCCGGGCGGTGGACGGTATAGGTGCCGGAGAGGCGTTCGTGCCAGGGGCGCAGGCCCACCAGCAGGCACAGGTTGGCCAGCCCGCCGAGGGCCAGCGCGGCGCGCAGCAGGGCCCGCGGCCAGGCCGGCGGCCGGCCGGCGGCGTCTTCGACACGCAGGCCCCAGGCGGCCATGCCGAGGGTCTGCCCGCCGCGGCTCCAGCAGAAGGTGAAGAAGGCCAGGGCGACCCCGGCCAGGTAGAGCTCGAACAGCCAGTAGGCCGCGCCGTCGCCGCGGCGGATCGCGCCGCCATGGAGCAGCACCGCCGGAACCGCGGCGACCAGCCACAAGGCGCCCAGCAGCAGGGCGTCGTAGAACAACGCGCCCAGGCGGCGCAGCAGGCCGGCGGGGCGGGCGGCGTTCACAACAGACCCTGCAGGGGCCACACCGGCACCGGGGTGCCGGCCGGCGTGTCCCCGCGGTCGGCGGCGAGTTCGGCCAGCGCCTCGGCCTGCGACAGCGGTGCCAGCCGGTGCGAGCCCTGGGCGGCGAACGGTTCGAACTGCAGGCCGCCGTCGGCCTCGATCAGCCGCCCGCGCAGATACTCGCTGCGGCCGGGGCGCTTCTGCACCGCGCGCGCCAGGGGCAGTGTCAGGCGCAAGGGTTCGGGCGGCGGTTCGACGCCGGCCAGGCGCAGCAGCGCCGGGCGCAGCAGCACGAGGAAGGTGACGGCGGCCGACACCGGGTTGCCGGGCAGGCCGAAAAACGGCGTGCCGTCGATGCGGCCGAACAGCAGCGGCTTGCCCGGCTTGATCGCGACCTTGTGCCACTCGATCCGGCCGATGCGCGCCAGCACGTCGGCGATGTGGTCGGCGTCGCCGACCGACACGCCGCCGGTGCTGAGCAGTGCGTCGCAGCAGCCCGCCAGCGCCCGCAGCCGGGTTTCGATCGCGGCCGGGTCGTCGCCCAGCGGCGGTTGCGGCTCGACCTCGACCGGCAGGCGGGCGAGCAGGGCGGCGAGCATGGGGCCGTTGCTGTCGTACAGGCCGCCGGGGGGCAAGGGGGTGCCGGCCGGGACGAGTTCGTCGCCGCTGCTGAGCACGGCGATGCGCGGTCGGCGCCGCACCGGCACCGCCGCCAGCCCGAGGGCGGCGAGCAGGGCGATGTCCAGGGGGGTCAGCCAGCGGCCGCGGGCGACCGCGACTTCCCCCGCCCGCAGATCCTCGCCGGCGCGGCGCACGTTCTCGCCGCGGCGCAGGGGGCCTTCGAAGACGATCGTGTCGCCTTCGCGGCGGACCTTCTCCTGGATGATCACCGTGTCGGTGCCCTCCGGCAGGGCCGCCCCGGTGGTGATGCGCACGCAGGCGCCGGCGGGCACCGCGCCGCGATAGGGGTGCCCGGCCAGGGCCCGGCCGATCACCGGCAGGCGGATTTCGCCGGCCGCCCCGGCGCCGTCGGCCGCCAGCGCATAACCGTCCATCGCCGAATTGTCCCAATGCGGCAGATCGCAAGGGGCGTGCAGGGGTTCGGCCAGCACCCGGCCGCAGGCCTGGGCGAGCGGCACGGTCTCGACGTCGGCGACCGGCGTGACCGCCTCCAGCAGGCGGCGGCGGGCGGTCTCGACCGGCAGGGGCCTCGTCGCGCCGCTCATGCGCGCGCCCGCCCGTGTTCTTCCAGGCGCTCGAGCAGGAAGGCGGCCACCCCGTCCGGATCGTCGATGTCCAGGGCGCGGACGTGATCGGGCAGGATCAGGGGGGTGTCGCTGGCCACGGCGATCACCAGGGGATCGCCCGGGAACAGCAGGGGGTGGCCCAGGGCGCTGCGGTGCAGCTCGATTTTCGGGATCGGCGCCTGCTTGAAACCCTCGACCAGGACGAGGTCGATCGGGCCGCTGTCGATCAGCGTCGCCAGGTGGTCCTCCAGGCGCGGCGGCTGTTCCACCTCGCGCTCGACCATCAGCGCCCAGCGGCGGCTGGAGGCGACCAGCATGTGCTGGGCGCCGGCGCGGCGCAGCTCGTAGCTGTCCTTGCCCGGCTTGTCGATGTCGAACTGGTGATGGGCGTGCTTGATCATGCCGATGCGCAGGCCGCGGGCGCGCAGCCGCGGCAGCACGGCCTTGAGCAGGGTGGTCTTGCCGGTGCCGCTGTAGGCGGCGAAACCGATCACGGGCACGGGCCAGGTCATGGCGGTTCCGTCGGGTCGGGGTCGGGCGCTATTCTACGTCGTATTCGGCCCCGGCGCGCCCGGCGGCCGGGACGGGAGGAACGGCGGTGGCGGACGCGGCGGCGGACGAGACCTTGATCGACGCGTTTCTCGATGCGGCGTGGGCCGAGCGCGGTCTGGCGCGCAACACCCTGCAGGCCTACCGCAGCGACCTGCGCGCCTGCGCCGCGGCGCTGGCCGCGCGCGGCCTCGCCCTGGCCGGCGCGGCCCGGGCCGACCTCGAGGCGCTGCTCGCCGCGCGCCTGGCGGCCGGCGCCTCCCGGCGCAGCGTGGCCCGCCTGCTGTCCAGTCTGCGCGCGTTCTATGCCTGGCTCGAACGCAGCGGCCGACGCCGCGACGTGCCCACCGAGGGGCTGCGCGGCCCGCGCCTGGGGCGGCCCTTGCCGCACAGCCCCTCCGAGATCGACGTGGAGCGCTTGCTCGCCGCCCCGGACACGAGCCATCCCCTGGGTTTGCGGGACCGGGCGATGCTCGAGCTGGCCTACGCCTGCGGTTTGCGCGTCGGCGAGCTGGTCGGCCTGCGCCTCGACCAGCTCGATCCCAGCCGCGGCCTGCTGCGGGTCACCGGAAAGGGGGGCAAGACGCGGCTGCTGCCCCTGGGCGAAGAAGCCGAACACTGGCTGCGCCGCTATCTCGAAACGGCCCGGCCGGCGCTGCTCGCCGGCCACGGCCGGCCGCCGCCGGCGCTGTTCGTCAGCCGGCGCGGCCGCGGCCTGACCCGCCAGCAGGTCTGGAACCGCATCAAGCTCTACGCGCGCCGCGCCGGTTTGCGCGGCCCGCTGTCGCCGCACAGCCTGCGCCACGCCTTCGCCACCCACCTGCTCGACCACGGCGCCGATCTGCGCGCCGTGCAGTTGCTGCTCGGCCACAGCGACCTGTCCACCACCCAGATCTACACCCACGTCGCCCGCGCCCGCCTCGCCGCCTTCCACGCCCGCCACCACCCGCGGGCGTGAACGGATCGGGACCGCGGTGGTCACAAACCGGGCCTTGCGGTATAACTGCGGGCCCGAGCCGGCGCCCGGCGCCGGAACCCGAACCATCCGAGCGAAGGTGAGTGACGATGAAACGCATGGGGACGGCCTTGATCCTGGCCCTGGCCGCCGCGGCGGCGGCCGCCGCCGGCGGCGACGCACAGCGGATCGCCAAGGCGCTGAAAGACAGTTTTCCGGGACGCACGGTGAGCGACGTGCGGCCCAGCCCGATCACCGGGTTGTGGGCGGCGAGCGTGGACGGCAACCTGGTCTACACCGACGGGCGTTATTTCATCCAGGGCGACATCATCGAACTGGGCAGCCTGCGCAACGTGACCAAGCTCGAGGTGCTCGAGCGCATCCGTGACGAGGACACGGTGGTCTTCCCCGCCAAGGGCGAGACCCGCCATACCCTCACCGTGTTCACCGACACCAGTTGCGGCTACTGCCGGAAACTGCACCAGGAAATCGACAAGCTGACCGGCGCGGGCATCAAGGTGCGCTACCTGCTCTACCCGCGCGCCGGCCTCGGTTCGCCGCCGGCGAAGGTGCTCGAAAGCGTCTGGTGCGCCGACGATCGGCAGCAGGCGTTGACCGACGCCAAGGCGGGCAAGCAGATTCCCGAAAAGTCCTGCCCGAACCCGATCGCGCAGCACATCGAGCTGGCCCACCAGATCGGCCTGCGCGGCACGCCGCTGATCCTCACCGACGGCGGGCTGGTCATCAACGGTTACCGGCCGGCCGACGATCTGATCCGGATGCTCGAGGCGCAGTGAGGGCGCGTCTCAGCGGTCGAGCGCCAGTTCCACCAGGCGGCGGGCGGCGGTGAACAACACCGCCGCCCGCACCGTTTTGCCCGGCCACAGCGCGCGCACCGCCTCGGCGTAGGCCTGCAGCTGCGGGCGGTGGCGCGCCGCCGCGTCCTCGAAGTCGGCGGGCGTTTCGCTCTTGTAGTCGATCACCCACAGCGCCTGGTCGGTCTCCACCAGGCAATCGACCACCCCGAGCCGCGGCGGCCGGCCGGCGACGAGCGGCTGCTCGCGCCAGATGCGCCGGCCCGGGGCGGGGGCGAACAGCCAGGCCAGCTCCCGATCGGCGCGCAGCGCCGCGGCCTCGCTCCGGCAGGCGGCGGCCACCGCTTCGGGCAGGGCGAAGATCGCCGGGTCCGCCTGCGGGTCTTCCAGCAGCCGGTGCAGATAGCGGCCCCGGCGGCGGGCGAGATCGTCGCCGGGCGGCGTCACCGGCAAGGGTTCCGGGCGCGCCGGCGGCGGTGTGGTCCGCGGCGCCGCCGCCGGGGCGGCGGCCGCGGCGGCCGGCAGCGGATCGCCGTACACCCGGCCGCCATCCGCCGTCTGTGCGGCGCCGAGGCGCTCGAGCGCCCGGCCGAGATCGCGGTACCAGCCGTCCTCGGGAAGACCGCGGCGGCCCGCGGCGGCGCTGACGATGAGCACATGCCGCGCCCGGGTGAGGGCGACGTAGAGCAGGTTCGCTTCTTCCCGGGCCGCCCGGGCGCGGCGCGCGGCGCGCAGGGTGTCGAGCGCGTCGGGCAGGGCGGCGCCGCGGTCCAGCAACAGCATGATCTCCGGTCGGTCCCGGTCCGGCGGCCAGTCCACCAGCACTTCCAGTCCCTCGCGCTCGGGATCCCGCGCGGCGGCGTCGGCCAGGCACACCACCGGTGCTTCCAGCCCCTTGGCGCCGTGCACCGTCATCAGGCGCACCCGCGGCACCGGCGCCGGGTCGTCGGGCGCCTGGGGGGCGTCGCGGTCGAGCTCGCGCAGGCGCTCGAGGCGTTCCAGGAAACGCATGAGGCTCGGATAGCGGCCGCTGTCCAGGCGCAGCGCCATCTCGAGCATCGCCTGCAGGTTGGCGAGCACCCGCGGCGCGAAGCGCGGCTCGGCGGCGGCGCGGTAGCGCTCGGGCAGCTCGCCCTCCAGAAAGATCCGGTTGAGCAGATCGTGCACCGGCAACCGCCCGACCCAGCCGCGCCAGCGCGCCAGCAGCGCATGGGCGCGCCGCAAGGCCGGCGGCGCCGCGTCCTGGGCCGCCGCCCGTTCCAGCCGCGCGCTCCACGGGCCCTCACCGGCGGCGGCGACGGCCAGCAGCGCGGCGTCGTCGGCGCCGAACAGCGGTGAGCGCAACACCTGGGCCAAGGCCAAGTTGTCCAGCGGGGTGGCCAGGTGGCGCAGCAGGGCGTAGACGTCGCGGCCCTCCAAGGTGTCGAGCAGGCGGTTGTGCGCCAGGCCCTGGTAGGGGATGCCGGCCTCGGCGAGCGCACGCTCGTAGGCCGCGGCATGGGTGCGGCGGCGCAGCAGAATCAATATGTCGCCGGCGCCGAGCGGCCGCGGGCCGCCGGCCGTGTCGATCGGCGGCGGCGCGTCGAGCAGGGCGCGCAGGCGCGCCGCCAAGGCCGCAGCGGCGCGCCGGTGGGCGTCGTCCTCGGCCGCGTCCGGATCTTCGCGCAAGGGGTCGCGCAAGGTCTCGCGCACCGCCGTGGGCGTCGCTTCGACCAGGGGGAGGAGTTCGACGCGGCCCCAAGCCCCGTCGCATAGGGTTTCGTGGCGTTGGAAGTCCGCCAGCCGGCCGGCCGCCGGCCCGCCTTCGTCGAAGACCGCGTTGACCAGCTCGACGATGGCCGGCGCGCAGCGCCGCGAGCGTTCCAGCGGGAAGCGGCGGGCGCCGAGCCGCTCTTCCAGGAACGCCGCCGCCTGCGCCTGCAACCGCGGGTCGGCGCGCCTGAAGGCGTAAATGGACTGTTTCGGATCGCCGACCAGGAACACGCTGCGCGGGCGCTCGGGCTGGCCGGCGGCGAGTTCCTCCAGCAGCGGCCGCAGCAGCCGCCACTGGGTCGGGTTGGTGTCCTGGAATTCGTCCAGCAGGAGGTGGTCGATGCGTTGGTCGAGCTTGTATTGCACCCACAGCGCGTGGTCCGGGTCGCCGAGCAGGCGGCAGGCGCGCCACTCCAGGTCGGCGAAATCCAGCAGCCGCTCGCGGCGCTTGATGCGCTGGAAGTGTTCGAGCAGCGCCGCGCCGGCGCGGTACCAGGCGCGGTTGAGCGCCCACAGGTTCCAGCGTCGCTGCCTCTCGGCCGCCCGGCCCACCGCCTGCGCGAGCCGTGCCCAGCCCGCCTGGAACGCCTCGGCGCCGCCCCCGAGCGCCTTGCGCAGCGTGCGCTCGGCCGGGGGCCGGCGTTCCGTGCGCTTCTGGGTCCAGAACACCGACTCGGCCGCCGCCAGCCGCTGCTCGGGCGGCAGGCGGGGATCGAGCGCGCGCCAGAGCGCCGCCGCCCAGGCGGCGGCATTCTTGCCGTCGAGTTTCTCCACGCCGGCGAGCAGCGTCTCGAGCTCAGCCTGCAGGTTCTGCAGTGCGCCCTCCGCGGGCGGCGTCTCGTCGCGGATCTCGAGGCGTTCGGCGAGCCGCGCCGCCGCCCAGGCCGCCGGATCCTCGCCCGCCTGCTCGCACCAGGCCCACCAGTCGCTGCGCTGGCCGAGAAAGCCGTCGAGCAACACGCGCCGGGTCTGCTCGACCGTGCGGCAACGCGCGAACAACGTCGCCAGGGCCTCGGCGACCGTCCCGTCGGGCTTGCGGCTGGCCTCCAGGCACAGTGCGTCCCAGGCCGCCTCCGCCCACTCGGCGGCGTTCTCGAGCAGGGTGTAGCCGGGCGGCACGCCGGCCTCCAGGGGGAAGCGTTGCAGCAGCTCCTGGCAGAAGGCGTGGAAGGTGGTGATGCGCGGCCCGACCGGCGCGTGCAGCAGCGTTTCATAGAGCCGCCGGGCCTGCGCCCGCCGGGACGCCTCCGCCGGCACGCCCAGCGCTTCGAGCGCCGCGTCCAGCGCCGCCTCGTCCGCCAGCGCCAGCTCGCGCAGGCGCGCCAGCAGCCGCTCGCGCATCTCGGCGGCGGCCTTGCGGGTGAACGTCAGGGCCAGCAGCCCGTCCGGGCGCGCGCCGTCGAGCAGCAGGCGGATCATCCGGGAGACCAGCAGATAGGTCTTGCCGGTGCCGGCCGAGGCGTCCACCACGGCGTTGAGCGCCGGGTCTTCGGGGCGGTGGGCGGCGGAACGGGTCATCGTCGCAAAACCGAAGGGCGGGACATTGTCGGCCTTTTGCCCGCCGGCGTCACGCGCGGCACAAAGAAGGCCCCGGCCGGGCCGGGGCCTTCCCCTCCTTGCTTGCGATCGAACGATGGTGCCAGTGCTGAAAGACCGAGGCTCGTTCCTTGAGCCGGGACCCTTGCGGTCCTTGGGCGGGCAGCCCGATGCAGCTCCCTTGCCCTGGAAAGCTTAGCCGGCGCGCGGCCGGGCGCACGGCGCCGCGGCCGAAGTTCGTGTAGGACGCGACCGACAGGCTGTCGGACACGTCCACAGCGCCCCCAACATTTGGGATTGCAAACCCCTTTCCGGCACAGTATGTTGTGGCCACCCCGCAGCCAGCCCCCGAGCATGAGCGCACGTTACGACGCCGCCGACATCGAAGTCTTGAGCGGGCTCGAACCGGTCCGCAAGCGGCCGGGCATGTACACCGACACCCGCTGTCCGAACCACCTCGCCCAGGAAGTGATCGACAACGCCGTCGACGAGGCCCTGGCCGGCTTCGCCCGCCACATCGACGTGATCCTGCACGAGGACGGTTCGCTCGAGGTCATCGACGACGGCCGCGGCATGCCCGTGGACCGCCACCCGCAGCTCAAGCTGCCGGGCGTGGAAGTGATCCTCACCCGCCTGCACGCCGGCGGCAAGTTCTCCAACAAGACCTATCGCTACGCCGGCGGCCTGCACGGCGTCGGCGTGTCGGTGGTGAACGCGCTGTCCCGGCGCCTCGAGGTGCGCATCAAGCGCGACGGCGCCGTGTGGGGCATGCGGTTTGCCGGCGGCGAGCGCGAAGGGCCCTTGCGCAAGCTCGGCCCGGCCGATCCCGGCACCAGCGGCACCGCGCTGCGCTTCTGGCCCGATCCGAAGTATTTCGATACGCCGCAGTTCAACCTGCCGCGGCTCAAACACCTGCTGCGCGCCAAGGCGGTGCTCTGTCCCGGCCTGACCGTGCGCTTTCGCGACGCGCGCAGCGGCGAGACCGTCGCCTGGTGTTACCAGGACGGCTTGCGCGACTACCTGCTCGAAGCGCTGGGCGACCGCCCGCGGCTGCCGCAAGCGCCCTTCATGGGGTCGGCGGCCGGCGAGCGCGAAGAGGTCGATTGGGCGGTAGCCTGGTTGCCGGAAGGCGGCGAGACGCTGCAGGAAAGTTACGTCAACCTGGTGCCGACGCCGCAAGGCGGCACCCACGTCAACGGCTTGCGCAGCGGCCTGACCGAGGGGCTGCGGGAGTTCTGCGAGTTCCGCAACCTCCTGCCGCGCGGCGTGCGCATCAGCCCGGAAGACGTCTGGGAACGGGTCGCCTACGTGTTGTCCTTGAAGATGCAGGATCCGCAGTTCGCCGGCCAGACCAAGGAACGACTGACCTCGCGCGCCGCCGCGGCTTTCGTCTCCGGCATCGTCAAGGACCGCTTCAGCCTGTGGCTCGGCCAGCACGTCGAGGAGGGCGAGCGGCTGGCCGAGATGGTCATCCAGGCGGCGCAGCGCCGCCTGAAGGCGGCGCGCAAGGTGGAGCGCAAGAAGGTCGCCAGCGGGCCGGCGCTGCCCGGCAAGCTCGCCGATTGCACCAGCCAGGATCCGAGCCGCACCGAGCTGTTCCTGGTCGAAGGCGATTCGGCCGGCGGTTCGGCCAAGCAGGCGCGTGACCGCGTCTACCAGGCCATCCTGCCCTTGCGCGGCAAGATCATGAACACCTGGGAGGTCGAACCCGACCGCGTGCTCGCCTCCCAGGAAGTGCACGACATCGCCGTCGCCCTGGGCGTCGACCCGGGCTCCAGCGATCTGGCCGGCCTGCGCTACGGCAAGGTCTGCATCCTGGCCGACGCCGACTCCGACGGCATGCACATCGCCACGCTGTTGTGCGCCCTGTTCGTCCGCCATTTCCGGGCCCTGGTCGCAGCGGGGCACGTCTATGTCGCCATGCCGCCCCTGTACCGCATCGACGCCGGCAAGCAGACTTTCTACGCCCTGGACGACGCCGAGCGTGACGGCCTGCTCGACCGTTTGAAGGCCGAAGGTTTCAAGGGACGCATCCAGGTCACGCGCTTCAAGGGGCTGGGCGAGATGAACCCGGCGCAGCTTCGCGAAACCACCATCCACCCGGACACGCGGCGCTTGATCCAGCTCACCCTCGAGGACGCCGAGCGCACCCGCGAGGTCATGGACCTGTTGCTCGCCAAGCGCCGGGCGGCCGACCGCCGCGCCTGGCTCGAGGCCAAGGGCAACCTCGCCGACCTGGTCGAATGAGCCGCGCGCGCCGCGCACGAGATGCCCGCCATGAGTGAGACACCCGACAACGTCGAACGCCTGCCGGTCGCCGAGTACACCGAGCGCGCGTACTTGAATTACTCGATGTACGTCATCCTGGACCGCGCCCTGCCGCACATCGGCGACGGGCTCAAGCCGGTCCAGCGGCGCATCGTCTATGCCATGTCGGAGCTCGGCCTGACCGCCGCCGCCAAGCACAAGAAATCGGCGCGCACGGTCGGCGACGTGCTCGGCAAATACCACCCGCACGGCGACCTGGCCTGCTACGAGGCCATGGTGCTCATGGCCCAGCCGTTCAGCTACCGTTATCCGCTCATCGACGGCCAGGGCAATTTCGGCTCGCAGGACGATCCCAAGTCGTTCGCCGCGATGCGCTACACCGAAGCGCGCCTCGCGCCGTTCGCCGAACTGCTGCTCGCCGAGCTCGAACAGGGCACGGTGGACTGGCGGCCCAACTTCGACGGCAGCCTCGAGGAGCCCACCTTGTTGCCGGCGCGGGTGCCGCACGTGCTGCTCAACGGCACCACCGGCATCGCCGTCGGCATGGCCACCGACATTCCGCCGCACAACCTGCGCGAGGTCGTCGCCGCCTGCATCGCCTTGCTCGACGATCCCAAGCTCGACGTGCCGGCGTTGATGGAACACGTCCGCGGGCCGGACTATCCCACCGGCGCCGACATCGTCAGCCCGCCCGAAGAGCTGCGCCAGGTCTACGAGACCGGCCAGGGGCAAGTGCGCCAGCGCGCCGTCTGGCGGCGCGAAGACGACGACATCGTGATCACCGCCTTGCCGCACCAGGTTTCCGGCGCCCGGGTGCTCGAACAGATCGCCGCCCAGATGCAGGCCAAGAAGCTGCCGATGGTCGACGACCTGCGCGACGAGTCCGACCACGAGAACCCCACGCGCCTGGTCATCGGCCTGCGCTCGCGGCGGGTGGACGCCGACGCGCTGATGGCGCACCTGTTCGCCACCACCGATCTCGAAAAGACCCACCGCGTCAACCTCAACGTCGTCGGCCTCGACGGGCGCCCGCGGGTCCACGACCTGCGCAGCCTGTTGCTCGAATGGCTCAAGTTCCGGGTGCGCACCGTCACCCGCCGCCTCGAGTGGCGCCTGGCCAAGGTCGACCGGCGCCTGCACATTCTCGAAGGGTTGCTCGTCGCCTACCTCGACATCGACGAGGTGATCCGCATCATCCGCGAGGAAGAGCAGCCCAAGCCGGCCTTGATGGCGCGCTTCGGCCTGAGTGAACTGCAGGCCGAGGAAATCCTCAACCTGCGCCTGCGCCACCTGGCGCGGCTCGAGGAAATGAAGCTGCGTGCCGAGCAGGACGCTTTGGGCAAGGAAAAGGCCGACATCGAACGGACCTTGCGTTCCAAGGCCCGCTTGAAACGGCTCATCCAGGACGAGCTGCGCGCCGACGCCGAACGCTTCGGCGACGCGCGCCGTTCCCGCATCCGGCGCGCCGAGCTGCCCGCCAAGGCCATGGACGAAACCGCGCTGGTGTCCATCGAGCCGATCACCGTCATCCTGTCCGAAAAGGGCTGGGTGCGGGCCGCCAAGGGGCACGAGGTCGACCTGTCCAACCTGGCGTTCAAGTCCGGCGACCGCCTGCAGCACTGGGCGCGCGGGCGCAGCAACCAGTCCGCGGTGTTCCTCGACTCCACCGGCCGCGCCTACACCCTGCCGGCGCACACCCTGCCCTCGGCGCGGGGTTTGGGCGAACCCTTGAGCGGCCGCCTGAACCCACCGGCCGGCGCGACCTTCGTCGGCGTGATGCTCGGCCAGGCCGACGACCTCTACCTGCTCGCCAGCGACGCCGGTTACGGTTTCGTCGCCCGCCTCGGCGATCTCGTCACCCGCAACCGCAGCGGCAAGGTCGTGCTCAAGTTGCCCGAGGGCGCGCGCGTCCTGCCGCCGGTGCCGGTGCGGGAGCCGGATGCCGACTGGATCGTCGCCGTCACCCGCCAGGGGCGCATGCTCCTCGTGCCGCTCGCCGAACTGCCGCGCATGGCCCGCGGCAAGGGCAGCAAATTCATCCACATCGCGCCGGCCGACCTCAAGGCCGGACGCGACGGCGTCCTGCACCTCGCCCTCTTGCAGGACGGGGAGGGGTTGTTGCTCGAGCGCGGCGGCAAGACGCGCAAGCTGCGCGCCGCCGAGGTCGACGCCTACGCCGGGGAACGCGGCCGCCGCGGCCAGAAACTGCCGCGCGGCTTCACGCCGCCCGACCGCATCGAGGTGTTGGCGGCCGGCTGACGGGGCGCATGCCGGCCGGGGTGCACATGGCCAAGAAGGAACACGCGATCAAGGTCGCCATCGCCTACGACTTCGACGGCACCCTGTGCCCCGGGAACATGCAGGAGCATTCCTTCATCCCGCGGCTGGACGTCTCCAAGAAGGCGTTCTGGGAGCGCGTCGACGCGGCGGCCCGGCGCCACCGCGCGGACCTGATCCTGATGTACATGAAGCACATGCTGGACGAGGCCCGGCGCAAGGAAATCCCGGTCCGCCGCGCCGACATCCAGGCCCACGGCAGCCGGATCCCCTTGTTCGCCGGCGTCGGCGACTGGTTCGACCGGATCGACGCCTACGGGCGCCGCCAGGGCCTCGCGGTGCGCCACTACATCATTTCCTCCGGCCTGCGGGAGATGATCGAGGGCACCCCGATCGCGAACCGCTTCGCGCAGATCTTCGCCTCGGCCTTCGTGTACGACGAAAACGGCGTCGCCTGCTGGCCGGCCGTCGCCGTCAACTACACGACCAAGACCCAGTTCCTGTTCCGGATCAACAAGGGCGTGTTGGACATCAACGAACACGCCAAGGTGAACGAATACACGCCGCCCGAACGGCGCGACGTGCCGTTCACGAACATCATCTTCATCGGCGACGGCGACACCGACATCCCCTGCTTCAGGCTGGTGAAGCAGATGGGCGGCCATTCGATCGCCGTCTACCAGCCGCGCAAGAAGGGCGCGCGCGAGCGGGCCGAGCGCCTGATGCAGGAGGGGCGCGTGCACTGCGTGCTGCCCGCCGATTACCGCGAGGGCAAGCGCCTCGACGGCGTCGTCAAGCGGATCCTCGACAAGATCGCCGCGCACCACCGCCTGCAGTGGGCGGTTGGGGACTGAACCGTCCGGGCGACCCGCCGCGGGCGGGCACCGGGCGCGCGGCGCATGCCGGGGGAAATCCGCGCGCCGGAAGGGCGGCACGCCGTCGTCCGCCGGCGATTCTGGACCATGGTTGTTTCCTTCGGTTATATTTCGACGCGGTCCCGCGGGACCGTTTCATGGATGTTCGACAAAGGGGGAGTGAACGATGATGTATCGTTTGGCTGCGGTTTTGCTGGTCGGGTTGGGGCTCACGGCTTGCGCGATCACGTAAGAGGTTAGACCTGTCACCTTGTCGGCGGACGATGATCTGTGCGTGATCGAAAACCCGAAGGTGAAGAAGAACTTCCTGCCTGTCCTGGAATCCGCCCTCAACGACAAGGGCGTTCGCTTCCGCGTGATCGGGGCGGGGCAAGACGCCTCGGAGTGCCGGTGGGTTTTGGCCTATACGGCGCATTGGCGTTGGGATTTGCGGTTATATATGGCTTACGCGGAGATCGTCGTGAAACGCGACGGGCTTGTGCAGGGACGTGCCGTGTATGATTCGACGCGCGGCGGCGCCAACCCGGCGAAATTCATCAACGCCGAGAAGAAAATCCGCGAGCTGGTGGACCAGCTGTTCCAGGTCCAGGCCAACGGCCGTTTCCTGCTGCGCTTCGCCGGCGTCGCGGGCGCGGGCCGCGGTTGAGCGGCCGCGTTTGCCCACCGCGCATGGGCATCGGGGCTGCGGCCGCGACGGGCCGCAGCCCCGATTTGCATCCGGCTTGCAGCCGGGTGCTCAGTCGGACGCCGGGCGCGCGGCACCGCGGCCGAGGAACGCCTCCAGGCGTTCGGCGTAGCGCCGGCAACCGACGGCGTCGCCGTCGAATTCGGCGCGTTGCACGATCTGTTCCGCGTCGACCTGCAGCTTGATCCGGCAACCGCGGCGGACGGGCACGAAATCGACCGTGCCGTGGGTGGTGGTGCCGTGGAACACTTCACCGCCGACGACGCCGACGGTGGTCGAGGTGCGGGTGCCGTAGACCGGCACCGTGCCGTCCGATTGGCTTTCCCACACGTAGATCTCGTAAGCGCCCACGGTGAGCTTGCGGTCGGGCAGGCCGAGGGCCTCGACGGCCTCGTCCACGTGGCGGCCGACCAGTTGCGGCAGGCCGCGTTCGAGCACTTGGAGGCTCGCGCAGGCGCCGAGCACCAGCAGGAGCGGGAGGGCGAAGCGGGAAGGGCGCATCGGGGCGGCGGCCGGAGGAACCTTGCGGCGATTATGGCGGTGCCGCCGGCCGCCGGTCAACGCGGCGCTGAACGAAAAAGGGCGCGGCCCGCCGGGCCGCGCCCTTGGTACGACGGCGGAAGCCTCACTCGCCGGCGGCGTCGTCCGCCGGTGCCTCGGCTTGCGGCGCCGCGGCCGCGCCGGGCAGGCGGATCTCGATCTTGGCCGCCGCCTTGAGCGCGTCCAGACGGGCCTTGATGCGCTCGTCGATGATCTGGCGTTCGAGTTGCGGGCGGAAGCGCGAGAGGTCCTGCCCGCCGGCCGGCCGCATTTCTTCCAGCTTGATCACGTGCCAGCCGAATTGGGTTTTCACGGGCTCCAGGGTGTATTCGCCGGGCTTGAGTTTCATCAGGGCCTCGGCGAAGGGCGCCACGTAGTTTTTCGGGTCGGCCCAGCCCAGGTCGCCGCCCTGCGGGCCGGAGGGGCCGGTGGACTTGGCCTTGGCGAGCTCGGCGAAGTCCGCGCCTTTCTTGAGCGCCTCGATGTTGGCGCGCGCTTCCTCTTCGGTCTTGGAGAGGATGTGGCGGGCGTGGTACTCGTATTCGCTCGGCGGGCCGAACTGCTTCTCGTAGGCGGCGCGCAGGTCTTCGTCGCTGACCGTTTCGCTCTGGGCCAGGCGGTCGACCAGCGCCGAGACGAGCACGCCGGTGGCCTGCTGGTTGATGCGCAGGGCGACCTGCGGATCCTTGTGCAGGCCGTCCGCGACCGCCTGTTGGCGCAGGAGCTCGATGCTGATCAGGTCGTCGATGAGGCTCTGGTCGTCCGGCGCCTGGTTGGAACGGCGCCGCAGCTCGCGCAGCGCCTCGAGTTCGATGTCCTTGATTTCCACGCCGTTGACCACGGCGACGGTCTCGCCCGGCAGGGGCATCGGCCGGCCGGGCTCGCCGGCGGCGGCGCCGTCGCCGGACTGGCAGGCGCCGAGGAGCAGCAGGGCGCCGGACAACAGGATGGCGCCGGGGATGCGGTGTGTGTTCATGATCATGGCCTTGTGCTGGTGGAGGATGGATCCGCCGGGCGCCCGGAGAGGTCGTCCTCGTCGGGCGCCAGGGCGCGGATGCTCAGGGCATGGATGTCCGTCTCGAGCATCGCCGAGAGCGCACCGTAAACCATCCGGTGGCGCTCGAGCAAGGATTTGCCCGCAAATGCGGCGCTGACGACGGTGACCGCGTAGTGTCCCTTGCCCGAGCGGGCACCGGCGTGGCCGGCGTGCAGGGCGCTTTGGTCTTCGATGACGAGGCGTTCGGGGGCGAGGGCGGCGTCCAGCCGTTCGCGGATGCGCAGGATGCGGTCGCTCATCAGAATACCCGCTTGTAGGGTTTGACTTCGACGGCGCACCAGGCGCCGGCGGCCAGGTAGGGGTCGGCCTCCGCCCAGGTCCGGGCGGCTTCGAGCGAGGGGAATTCGGCGATCACCAGGCTGCCGCTGAAGCCCGCGGGCCCGGGGTCGGGGGCGTCGATCGCCGGGAAGGGCCCGGCGGTGAGCAAGCGGCCCTCGGCCCGCAGCGCCTCGATGCGCGCCAGGTGGGCGGCGCGGGTGGCGCGGCGCTTGTCCAGGGCGTCGGGCGCGTCCCGGGCGAGAATGGCGTACCACATCAGTCGCTGCGCCGTTGCCCGTCGTCCAGGTGCCGCGCCAGCCACAGGCCCTGGGCGAACAGGAACAACAGCGTCAGGCCCAGCAGGCCGAACAGCTTGAAGTTCACCCAGACGGCTTCCGAGTAGCGGTAGGCGACGAACAGGTTGGCCGCGGCGCAGAACAGGAAGAAGCCCACCCAGCTCCAGTTCAGGCGCCGCCACAGGGCGGCCTCGAGCTGAAGCTGGCCTTCGAGCAGGCGTTGGACCAGGGGTTTGTCGCCGAACAGACCGGTGGCCGCGAACACCGCGGCGAAGAGCAGGTTCACCGCGGTCGGCTTCCACATGATGAAGGTGTTGTCGCGCAGCAGCAGGGTGGCGCCGCCGAGCACGACGAGCAGAACCAGGGCGACGAGCTGCATGTTGTCGAAGCGGCGGTGGCGCAGCCAATAGACCAGGTTCTGCACCAGGGCGACGCCGATCGCCACGGCGGTGGCGGCGTACAAGTCCCAGACCTTGTAGGCGAGAAAGAACAGCAGAATGGGGAGAAAATCGTAAAGAAGCTTCATCCCTGCGGGGCCGGTGGCGCGATTCGGCGTTATGATACGCCGTTTGAGGCCATCGCCGCCACAGGCCGAACATGACCCGACGTGTGTCCGTCCATCCGACCCACCCGCAGCCGCGCCTGCTCAAGCAGGCGGCCGCGGCGCTCGGCGAGGGTGCGGTGGTCGCCTATCCGACCGATTCCGGTTACGCCCTGGGTTGCCACATCGGCGACAAGGCTGCGGCCGAGCGCATCCGTGCCTTGCGGCGGCTCGACCCCAAGCACCATTTCACCGTGGTGTGCCGCGACCTGAGCGAAATCGCCCAGTACGCCAAGGTGGACAACGCGGCCTACCGCCTGCTGCGCGCCCACACGCCCGGCCCCTACACCTTCATCCTGCCGGCCACCCGCGAGGTGCCGCGGCGCCTGCAGCACCCCCCGCCGGCGCACCATCGGCATCCGGGTGCCCGATCACCCCGTCGCCCTGGCGTTGCTCGAGGCGCTGGGCGAGCCGCTGATGAGCGTGTCGCTGATCCCGCCGGGGCAGGAACAGCCCTTGGCCGATCCCGACGAGGTGGCGGCGGCCATGGCCGGGCGCATCGACCTCGTCCTGGACGGTGGACCCTGCCGCCCGCAGCCGACCACGGTGCTCGATCTCACCGGCCCGGTCCCGGAGGTGTTGCGCCGCGGCGCCGGCCCGGTGGACTGGCTGGACTGACGGGCCGCGGCGGGCTGTTACAATAGCCGCCCGGCGCCGCCGGCGCCCGTCGCCGACAACACAGGTTTCGACCGTGGACGACAGCCGCACCCAGCGCGTGCTCTCCGGCATGCGACCCACCGGCCCCCTGCACCTGGGGCATTATCACGGCGTGCTGAAGAACTGGCTCACGCTGCAGCACCGTTACGAATGCTTTTTCTTCGTCGCCGACTGGCACGCCCTCACCACCGAGTACGAGCAGCCCGGTGAGATCGCCCGCTGGTCCTTCGAGATGGTCGTCGACTGGCTGGCGGTCGGCGTTTCGCCCAGCCAGGCCTGCTTGTTCGTCCAGTCGCGGGTGCCCGAGCACGCCGAGTTGCACCTGTTGTTGTCGATGATCACGCCGCTCGGCTGGCTCGAGCGGGTGCCCAGCTACAAGGACCAGCAGGCCCAGCTCAAGGAGAAGGACCTGGCGACTTACGGGTTTCTCGGCTATCCCCTGCTGCAGGCGGCGGACATCCTGATCTACCGGGCCTCGTGGGTGCCGGTCGGCGAGGACCAGGTGGCGCACGTGGAGTTGACGCGCGAGGTGGCGCGCCGCTTCAACCATCTCTACGGCGCCGAGCCGGACTTCGCCGCGCGCGCCGAGAAGGCGATCGACCGCCTCGGGCCGAAGAACGCCGAGCTGTACCGCCGGCTGCGGCGGCGCTACCGCGAGCAGGGCGACGCGGAGGCCCTGGAGGTGGCGCGCGCGCTGCTGGCCGGGCAGACGGCGCTGTCGGTGGCCGACCGCGAGCGCCTGCTGGGCTACCTGGAAGGCGACAGCCGCGCCATCCTGCCGGAGCCGGCGCCCCTGCTGGCGCCGCAGTCCAAGATGGTCGGCCTGGACGGGCGCAAGATGTCCAAGTCCTACGGCAACACCATCGGCCTGCGCGAGGGGCCCGAGCAGGTCGAGAAAAAGCTGCGCACCATGCCCACCGACCCGGCCCGCGTGCGGCGCAGCGATCCGGGCAACCCCGAGAACTGTCCCGTCTGGTCGCTGCACCAGGTGTACTCGGACGAGGCGCGCCGCGCCTGGGTGTGGGAAGGATGCACCCAGGCGGGCATCGGCTGCGTGGACTGCAAGCGGCCCTTGATCGAGGCGGTGCAGGCCGAGCTCGAACCGATCCGCGAGCGGGCGCAGGCGCTGGCCGCCGATCCGGCCGCGGTCGAGGCGGTCATCGACCGTGGTTGCGAGCGGGCGCGCGAGATCGCCGCCGACACGCTGGACACGGTGCGCCGGGTGATGGGCCTGCGAGGCGCCGCGGCCGTGAGCGAAACCCCGGAGGGGCCGGCGCGGCCGGCGCAGCAGGAAATGCCGTTTGCGCTCGTCCAGGGCAAGCCGCTGACCGTCCTGCCGACGGATCTGTACATCCCGCCCGATGCGCTGGAGGTCATCCTCGAAGCCTTCGAGGGGCCCCTGGACCTGTTGTTGTATCTGATCAAGCGGCAGAACCTGGACATCCTCGACATCCCGATCGCCGACATCACCCGCCAGTACATGGACTACATCGCCATGATGAAAGTCCTCAAGCTCGAACTGGCCGCCGAGTACCTGGTGATGGCCGCGATG
Organism: Gammaproteobacteria bacterium; assembly: GCA_026004975.1. GTDB lineage: Bacteria > Pseudomonadota > Gammaproteobacteria > HTCC5015 > HTCC5015 > BPKE01. The sequence continues at coordinate 458,297 of BPKE01000001.1, read as the reverse complement.
CTCGCCGAGATCAAGTCGCGCATGCTGTTGCCGCGCCCGGTGGCCGAAGACGGCGAGGAGGACGATCCGCGCGCCGAGCTGGTGCGCCGGCTGCAGGAATACGAGCGTTTCAAGGACGCCGCCGAGCGGCTCGACGCCTTGCCGCGGGTGGAGCGCGACGTCTTCCCGGCCGCGGCCGAGCCGCCGCCGGCGGCGCGCACGCGCCCCTTGCCCGACGTCAAGCTCAAGGAGTTGTTGCTGGCCTTTCGCGAAGTGTTGCTGCGCGCCGAGTTGCTCGCCCACCACCACGTGCAGCGCGAAGCGCTGTCGGTGCGCGAGCGCATGAGCGACATCCTCGACCGGGTGCGCGGCGCGGCCTTCGTGGCCTTCACCGCCCTGTTCGCGCCCGACGAGGGGCGGCTGGGCGTGGTGGTGACCTTCCTGGCGGTGCTCGAGTTGGTCAAGGAAGGGCTGGTCGACGTGGTTCAGACCGAACCCTTCGCCCCCATTCACCTCAAGGCGGCCGCCGCGGCCGAGGAGACGTGATGGACGAGACCCGGATTGTGCACATCGTCGAAGCGGCGCTGCTCGCCGCCGGGCGGCCGCTGCCGCTGGAACAGCTGCTCGCGCTGTTCGACGGGCAGGGGGTGTCGCGCGAGGCGGTGTTGCGTGCCCTGGACACCTTGCGCGCGGCGCTGGCGGAGCGGGCCCTGGAGCTCCAGGAGGTGGCCAGCGGCTACCGCATCCAGGTGCGCGCCGAGTTCGCCCAGACCCTGGCGCCGTTGTGGGCCGAGAAGCCGCCGCGCTATTCGCGGGCGCTGCTCGAGACCCTGGCGATCATCGCCTACCGCCAGCCGATCACGCGCGGCGAAATCGAAGCGATCCGGGGCGTGGCCGTCAGCACCCCCATCATCAAGACCTTGCTCGAGCGCGGCTGGGTGCGCATCGTCGGCCACCGCGACGCGCCCGGCAAGCCGGCGCTGTTCGGCACGACCAAGGCGTTCCTCGACCATTTCAACCTGAAAAGCCTCGAGGAGCTGCCGAGCCTGGCCGAGCTGCGCGACCTGGACAGCCTCCAGGCCAAGCTGGAGCTGGCTCTGCCCGAGCAGGCCCCTGCGGCCGCCGAGCAGAAGGCCGGGCACACGGTGGCCGGGGCCGTCGTGTCCCGGGCGGAGCCCGGCGAGACGGCCGAGACGGCCGAGACGCTCGGCGCCGAGACGGACGGGGCGCAGGACACGCCGGCCGGCGCGGATCCGCAGCGCCTGCACTGAACGTCGCGGCGGCGCTCACTCGGTGAGCCGCGCGATCAGCATGGCCAGGTTGCACGGCCGCGTGCGCCGGTCGAGCTGCGCGCGGATCAGTTTCTCCCAGGCGGTCCGGCAGGCCGAGCGCGAGCCCGGCAGGCAGAACACGTAAGTGCCGTTGGCGACCCCGGCCAGGCAGCGCGATTGCAGGCTGCTGGTGCCGATCTCCTCGAAAGAAATCATCCGGAACAGCTCGCCGAAACCCTCGATGCGCTTGTCGAGCAGGGGGGCGACGGCCTCGGGCGTGCCGTCACGGCCGGTCAGGCCGGTGCCGCCGGTGGTCAGGATCACCTGGATCGCCGGGTCGGCGATCCAGGCGGACACCACGGCGCGGATCTGGTAGCGGTCGTCGCGGACGATGCGCTTGATCAGCGGATGGTGACCGGCCTCGGCGATCGCCTGCATCAGCCAGGCGCCGGCCGAGTCCGTCTGATCGTTCCGGGTGTCGGACACCGTCAGCACGGCCACGTTGAGGGCCAGGAAGTCCTCGTGGTTCATCGCGCTCGGTCCTCGTCGCTCAAGGCAGGAAGCGGCCGCCGCCGGCGAAGCGCCGCCGCCAGTAGTCGGCGTCCAGCCGGTCGATGCCCACCGTGCGCCCGCGGCCGGGGGCGTGCAGGAAGCGGCCGTCGCCCAGGTAGAGGCCGACATGCGAGACCCGGGCGCCGTCGGTGCGGAAGAACACCAGGTCGCCCGGCCGCAGATCGCGCAGCGGCACCGGGCGGCTCGCCCGGTACTGGGCGAGGCTGTCGCGCGGCACCTCGATGTCGAGCTGGCGATGCAGCCACCAGATCAGGCCGCTGCAGTCGAAACCGCGCGGATCGCGGCCGCCGTAGCGGTAGGGCGCGCCCCGCTGGGCCAACGCCAAGTCCACCAGCGCCCGCCGCAGCGCCGGATCGGCGTCGGCCGGGGGCGGGCCCGCGCAGGAGGCGGCCGCGACCACGCCGGCGGTGAGCACGCTGCGGTATACTGTCGGGAGCATCGACACCTCGTTCCAGGCGGCGGCTTCGCGCCGGATTCTCGGCTTTTTCGTCGCCCCTGTCATCCCGGATGGGCGCATGTCCGAACGTCTTCAGAAAGTCTTGGCCGAGGTCGGTCTGGGCTCGCGGCGCGCCTGCGAGCGCCTGATCGCCGAGGGCCGCGTGCGCGTCAACGGCCGCGTCGCCGAGCTCGGTTGCAAGGTCGGCCCGCAGGACCGCATCGTCGTCGACGGGCGGCCGTTGCGCCGCGGCGCCGCGCGCCGGCCGGCCGCCCACGCCGTGCTCGCCTACCACAAGCCGGAGGGGGAGGTCACCACCCGCGCCGACCCGCAAGGCCGGCCGACCGTGTTCGACCGCCTGCCGCCGCCGCCGCGCGGCCGTTGGATCGCGGTCGGTCGCCTGGACGTGAACACCGCCGGCTTGCTGTTGTTCACCACCGACGGGGCCCTCGCCAACCGCTTGATGCATCCGCGCTACGGCATCGAGCGCCGTTACGCCGTGCGCGTGTTCGGCGAAGTGGACGAGGCGGTGCGGGCGCGCCTGCTCGCCGGCGTCGAGCTGGAGGACGGGCCGGCCGCCTTCACCACGCTGGAGGACGCCGGCGGCAGCGGCGCCAATCACTGGTACCACGTGACCCTGGCCGAGGGACGCAACCGGGAAGTGCGCCGCCTGTGGGCGTCCCAGGGGCTCACCGTCAGCCGCCTGATCCGCATCGCGTATGCCGGGATCGCGCTGCCGCCGGGGCTGCCGGCCGGGCGCTGGCAACGCCTCGACGCCGCCCAGGTCGCGGCGCTGTACGACAAGGTCGGTTTGCCGCCGCCGGCGGCCGAGCGGCCGGCCGCGGCGCGCCGCCGGCGGCGCTGAGGGCTCAGCCGGGGGCGGCCAGCAGCACGTACAGGGCGCCGCTGCCGCCGTCGTTGGGCCGCGCGGTGCAGAACGCCAGCACGTCCTCGCGCCGCGCCAGGTAGTCGGTGACCAGCGGCTTGAGCACCGGCCCGCGCCGACCCGAGCCCCGGCCCTTGCCGTGGACGATGCGCACGCAACGGGTGCCGCGGCCGCGCGCCTCGCGCAGGAACTCGGCGAGCGCCGCGCGCGCCTCGCCGGCGCGCAGGCCGTGCAGGTCGAGTTCGGCGCCGATCCGGTAGCGGCCGCCGCGCAGCTTGCGCAGCACCGCATACTGCAGGCCCGGCCGGAGGAACTGGGTGTCGGCGCCGCGGTCGAGGACGTGCAGGGGCGCACTGGCGCAGCAGCGCCATCACCTCGGCGTCGTCCTCGGCCTGGCGCTGCGGCACCGCCGGCGGGGGCGGCGGCCGCGCATCGACCCGGTCGTCGCTCAGCGGCCGCACCGGGCCGACGCTGCGCCGGAACAGTTCGCCGTCGTCTTCCTCGTCGCTCATGTTCGGCTCCGCGGCGGGACTTTTTCGGTACAATGGCCGCCTTCCCACCGAGATCTTTCGAGCATAACGCCGCCGCCCGGGTTCCTCCAGGGCGATCGACCCGATGCGCATACTGGTCACCAACGACGACGGCTACCAGGCCCCCGGCATCGCCGCGCTGGCCGCCGCGCTCGCCGAACTCGCCGAGGTGGTGGTCGTCGCCCCCGAGCGCAACCGCAGCGCCGCGAGCAGCTCGCTGACCGTGCTCGATCCCTTGCGCGTCTACCGGGCCGACAACGGCTTCTATTTCGTCAACGGCACCCCCTCGGACTGCGTGCACCTGGCCCTGACCGGTCTGCTCGACCCGGTGCCCGACATGGTGGTTTCGGGCATCAACCACGGCGCCAACCTCGGCGACGACGTGGTCTATTCGGGCACCGTCGCCGCCGCCATCGAGGGGCGCTTCCTCGGCCATCCCGCCGTGGCCGTGTCGTTGTGCGGGCGCAACCCGCGGCACTGGGCGAGCGCCGCGCGCATCGCCCGGGACCTGGTCGAGCGGCTGTGCCGCCGGCCGCTGCCGCCGGAGACCATTCTCAACGTCAACGTGCCCGACCGTCCGCTCGAGGCGCTCGGCGAGTGGCGGGTCACCCGCCTGGGCGCCCGGCACCGGGCCGAGCGCGTGCTGCGCGACCAGGATCCGCGCGGCGAGTCGATCTACTGGATCGGGCCGGCCGGGGCCGAGGCCGACGCCGGGCCGGGCACGGATTTCCATGCGGTGAACACGGGCTGCGTGTCGATCACCCCCCTCAAGGTCGACCTGACGCACCACGCCCAGATCGCGCCGCTGGCGCGGTGGCTCCAGGCATGAAGCGCCTCGACCGCCGCGCGCTGCTCGGCATCGGCATGACTTCGCAGCGCCGGCGCGACCGCCTGGTCGAGCGCCTGCGGGCGGCCGGCATCCGCGATCCGCGCGTGCTCGAGGTCATGCGGGTGATGCCGCGCCACCTGTTCGTCGACGAGGCCCTGGCCGACCGGGCCTACGAGGACTGCGCCCTGCCGATCGGTTATGGCCAGACCATCTCCCAGCCCTACATCGTCGCGCGCATGACCGAACTGGTGCTCGGCGACCCTGCGCAGCCGGAACCGAAGAAAGTGCTCGAAATCGGCACCGGCTCCGGTTACCAGGCCGCGGTGCTCGCCATGCTGGTCGAGGCGGTCTACACCGTCGAGCGCCTCGAGGCCCTCTACCAGCGGGCCCGGGAACGCTTCGCCGCGCTGCGCTTGCGCAACGTGTACCTGCGCCACGGCGACGGCGCCGAAGGCTGGCCGGAGCACGCTCCCTACGATGCGATCCTGATCACCGCCGCCACCGAGCGTCCGCCGCCCGCCCTGGTCGAACAGCTCGCCGCCGGCGGTCGCATGGTGCTGCCCTTGGGCGCGCCCGGTGCCGGACAGCGCTTGACCGTGCTCAGCAAGCGGCCGGACGGCACCCTCGAGGCCACCGAGCACGAACCGGTGGTCTTCGTGCCCTTCGTGCCCGGGCGGGACTGACGGGTGCGGTTGTTCGGCCCGCTCTACGACTGGACGATGCGCGCCGCCCGGCACCCGCGCGCGGTGCCGCTCCTGGTTCTGGTGGCCGCCTGCGAGGCGGTGTTCTTCCCCGTGCCCGTGGTCTTGATGTTGTTGCCGGTGGCCGCCGCCCGCCCCGATGCGGCGTGGCGCCTGGCGGGCCTGACGACGCTGGGATCGGTGGCCGGCGGCCTGGCCGGTTATCTGCTCGGGCATTGGCTGATCGACGCCCTGCTGCCCTGGATCGAGGCCGCGGGCCATGCCGAGACCTACCGCACCGCCTGTGAATGGTTCCTGCGCTGGGGATTCTGGGTGTTGTTCCTCGCCGGCTTCAGCCCCATCCCGTACAAGATCTTCACCATCGCCGCCGGCAGCCTGCACATGGCGCTCGCGCCGTTCCTGCTCGCCTCGCTGGTCGGTCGGGCCGGCCAGTTCTACCTCGCCGCCGCCCTGGTGCGCGCTTTCGGCCCGCGCGGTTTGCCCTGGGTGGAACGCCACGTCGAGCGGATCGGCTGGGCGACGCTGGCGGCGGCCGTGGTCGCCTACTTCCTGCTGCGCTGAACGATGCCCCGCCGCCCGACGCTGCTGGCCGTCCTTGTCCTCACCGCCTGCGCCGGCCCGCTGCGCGACTGGGATCCGCTCAGCTACCGGGTGCGGCCGGGCGACACGCTGTATTCGATCGCCTGGCGCTATCAGCTGGACTACCGGGAGCTGGCGCGCATCAACGGCATCGAGCCGCCCTATCTGATCTACCCCGGCCAGCGCCTGCGCCTGGTGGCCGGCCCGGTCGAGGAAGCGGCCGCGACGCCGCCGGTCGCTGCCGCCCCCGTGCGCCGCGAGGCGGCGCCCGCCCGGTCCGCATCCCCGGCCGCAAGCCCGCCTGCGCCCGCCGAGCGCCGGCAGGCCCCCGCGGCGCCTTCGCCCCCCCCGGCGGCGGCCGCGCCGCGTTTCCAATGGCCGCTGCGCGGTGCGCTGCTGCGCCGCTTCGACGGCCGCAAGGACGGCGCCCTGGGCATCGACATCGCCGCGCGGGCGGGCGATCCGGTGCGCGCCGCCGCCGCGGGCACCGTGGTCTACAGCGGCAGCGGTCTGCCCGCTTACGGCAAGCTGGTGATCATCCGCCACGACGACACCTTCCTGTCCGCCTACGCCTACAACCGCGCGTTGCACGTGGTGGAAGGGCAGACGGTCGCGGCCGGCGAAGTGATCGCGGAAGTGGGCGACCCGGGCGACGGCCGCCCACGCCTGCATTTCGAGATCCGCGTCGACGGCAAGCCGGTCGATCCGCTGCGCCACTTGCCGCCCCCCTGAATCTTGGGCATGCTTGGCCGCAGGGGTCACCGCCCGGAAGAGGGCGAACGAGGCGCATGAGAAAAAGAAACCGCAGGCCCGCGCGTCCGCCGGCAGAACCCTACGAGGACGACGACGCGCTCGACCCGCTCGCCGCCGGGCTGCCCGCGGGGGTGGACGAGGAGGCGGGGGATCCGGTGCCGCTCGACGGGGCGCCGCCGGGCGCCGAAGAAGAGGCGGCGGAGGACACCGTGTTCGAACCGGGCGCCTTCACCGACGGTGAACTCGACGCCACCCGCCTGTACCTGAAGGAAATCGAGTTCTCCCCCCTGCTCAGTGCCGAGGAAGAGGTCCATTACGGGCGCCTGGCGCGCCAGGGGGACGAGGCGGCGCGCGCCAAGATGATCGAGTCCAACCTGCGCCTGGTGGTCAAGATCGCGCGCGGGTACATGAACCGCGGCCTGGCGCTCGCCGACCTGATCGAGGAGGGCAACCTCGGCCTGATCCGGGCGGTGGAAAAGTTCGATCCGGAAAAGGGCTTCCGCTTTTCCACCTACGCCACCTGGTGGATCCGCCAGACCATCGAGCGCGGTCTGATGAACCAGACGCGCACCATTCGCCTGCCGATCCATGTCATCAAGGAGCTGAACGTCTATCTGCGCGCCGCGCGCCGCCTGCGCCAGGATCTCGGGCGCGAGCCCACGCCCGAGGAGGTTGCGGCCCTGCTCGACAAGCCGATCGACGAAGTGGTGCGGGTCTTCGGCCTGAGCGAGCGGGTCGCCTCGGTGGACGTGCCGATCGGCAAGGACAACGACGGCGCGCTGCTGGACATCATCCCCGACGAGAACAACCCCGAACCGCCCGAGCTTTTGCAAAGCGACGCCCTGCAGGCGCACGTGCGGGACTGGCTCAACGAGCTGGACGAGAAGCAGCGCGCCGTGGTCGTGCGCCGCTTCGGGCTGTGCGGCCACGAGCGTTGCACCCTGGAGGAAGTCGGCCAGGCTCTCGGTGTCACCCGCGAGCGCGCCCGGCAGATCCAGCTCGAGGCGCTCAAGCGCCTGCGCCGCATCCTCGAAAGCCGCGGTTTTTCCGCCGACGTCCTCTGAGGGCCGCTCAGTCGGCCCAGGCCAGCCAGGCGGCGGCCGCGCGGCGCCGTTCGGCGACGAGCACGTTGTAACAGCGGCAGGCGGCGCCGTGATCCATCGCTTCCAGGCCGATGCCGTGCTCGGCCAGCGCCGCGTACAGCGCCCGCGGCGGCAGCACGAGCCGCGGGCCGGTGCCGAGCACCAGCACCGCCGGCGGTTCGGCGAGCAGCGGCGCGAAATCCTCGACGTCGAGCGTCGCGCCGCGCGGGCGCCAGTCGGGCCACAGGCGTTCGCCGCAGACCAGCAAGGGCGGTTCGCACCAGCGGCCGGCCAGGCGCAGGCGGGGGCCGTCGTAGGCGTCGACCGTGAAGGGTGTTTCGGCGTGGTCCAGGTCCAGGCGCATGATGCGGACTGCGACTCGAAATGCGTCCATTTTCGCAGAGCGCGGCCCCGTCCACCAGCGCGGCGGCATGGAATTCGGGTAGACTATTCTTATTTCCCGAACCGTTCCGCCGCCCCGTGAAAACCGACTTCCCGCGCATCCAACGCCTGCCGCCCTACGTGTTCGCGATCGTCAACGAGCTCAAGGCCAAGGCCCGGGCCGCCGGCGAGGACATCATCGATTTCGGCATGGGCAATCCCGATCAGCCCACGCCGCCGCACATCGTCGAGAAGCTGGTCGAGGCGGCGCGCCGGCCCGACACCCATCGTTACTCGATGTCGCGCGGCGTGCCGCGCCTGCGGCGGGCCATCGCGCACTGGTACCGGGAACGTTTCGGCGTCGAGCTCGACCCGGACAGCGAGGCGATCGTCACCATCGGCTCCAAGGAGGGGCTGGCCCACCTGGCGCTGGCCACCCTCGGGCCCGGCGACGTCGTGCTGGTGCCCAACCCGGCCTACCCGATCCACCCCTACAGCGTGGTCATCGCCGGCGCCGACGTGCGCCACGTGCCGTTGCGGCCGGGCGTGGATTTCTTCGCCGAGCTGGAGCAGGCGATCCGCAATTCCTACCCGGCCCCGAAGATGCTGGTGCTGAACTTCCCGGCCAACCCGACCGCCCAGTGCGTGGATCTGTCCTTTTTCGAGCGGGTCGTGGCGGTCGCGCGCGAACACGAGATCTGGGTGGTGCACGACCTGGCCTATGCCGAAATCGTCTTCGACGGCTACCGCGCGCCGTCGATCCTCCAGGTGCCGGGTGCCAAGGAGGTCGCGGTCGAATTCTATTCCTTGTCCAAGACCTACAACATGCCCGGCTGGCGGGTCGGCTTCATGTGCGGCAACCGCGAGCTGGTCGCCGCCCTGGCGAAGATCAAGAGCTACCTCGATTACGGCATGTTCACCCCGATCCAGGTCGCGGCCATCCTCGCCCTGGAAGGAGACCAGAGCTGCGTCGAGGACATCCGCCGCCGCTACCGGGAGCGGCGCGACGTGTTGTGCGAGGGCTTGTGCGAGCTGGGCTGGACGGTGGAAAAGCCCAAGGCGACGATGTTCGTCTGGGCGCCGATCCCCGAGTTCTACCGCTCGATGGGGTCGCTGGAGTTCGCCAAGAAGTTGCTGCGCGACGCCAAGGTGGCCGTGTCGCCGGGGATCGGCTTCGGCGAATACGGCGACGACCACGTGCGCTTCAGCCTGATCGAAAACCGGCATCGCACGCGCCAGGCCTTGCGCGGCATCCGCGAGATGTTCCGTCGCGACGGCTTCTATCGCGCCGGCGGGGCGGTGCAGGCCGCGCCGTGATCCCGCCCGGGTTTGCCCGCCGCCGCCGCCGCCAGTACACTGCCGGCCGTTTTCGCAACGCCCGACGAGCCTGAGGACATGAGCCTGGAACCGGTCGACATCGGCCTGCTCGGCCTGGGGACGGTGGGGGGCGGCGTGGTGCACGTGCTGGCCCGCAACGCCCGCGAGATCGCCCGCCGCGCCGGCCGCGAGATCCGCCTGCTGCGCGCGGCGGCGAGGGATCCGGCCAAGCGCCGCGCCGAGTACCCCGGGCTGACCATCGACGGCGACCCCTTCGCCGTGGTCGACGACCCGCGGGTGGCGGTGGTGGTCGAATTGATCGGCGGCCTGGAGCCGGCCCGTGAGCTGGTGCTGCGGGCGATCGCCAACGGCAAGCACGTGGTCACCGCCAACAAGGCCCTGATCGCCCAGCACGGCAACGAGATTTTCGCCGCCGCCGAGGCGCGCGGCGTCACCGTCGCCTTCGAGGCCGCCGTCGGCGGCGGCATCCCCATCATCAAGGCCATCCGCGAGGGCCTGGCCGCCAACCACATCGAGTGGCTGGCCGGCATCATCAACGGCACCACCAACTTCGTGCTCAGCCGCATGCGCGAGCGCGGCGAGTCTTTCGCCGCGGCGCTGGCCGAGGCCCAGGCCCTGGGCTATGCCGAGGCCGATCCGACTTTCGACATCGAGGGCGTGGACGCGGCGCACAAGCTCACCATCCTCGCCTCGATCGCCTTCGGCGTGCCGCTGCGCTTCGACCGGGTCTACACCGAGGGCGTGGCGCAGATCACCGAGGACGACCTGCGCTACGCCGAGACGCTGGGCTACCGCATCAAGCACCTCGGCTTCGCGCGGCGCGGTCCGGACGGCGTCGAAATGCGCGTGCATCCGGCGCTGATTCCGGACCGTTGCCTGCTGGCGAACGTGGACGGGGTGATGAACGCCGTGCTGGTCAAGGCCGACGCCGTCGGCACCACGCTCTACTACGGGCCGGGCGCCGGCGCCTTGCCGACCGCCTCGGCGGTGGTCGCCGACCTGATCGACGTGGTACGCTCGCTGACCACCGATCCGACCAACCGCGTGCCGCACCTGGCTTTCCAGCCGTCGGCGATCGACGACGCCCCGGCGCTGGACATCGACGCGGTCGAGACCGCCTACTACCTGCGCCTGTCGGCCGAGGACCGGCCGGGGGTGTTGGCCGCCATCACCCAGATCCTCGGCGCCGAGGAGATCAGCATCGAAGCGGTGATCCAGAAGGAACCGCCGGCCGGCGCCGCCCGCGTGTCGGTGATCCTGCTCACCCACCGGGTGCGCGAGGCGCGCATGCGCCGGGCCCTCTCTGCCATCGAGGCGCTGGACGGCGTGCACGGGCCGGCCACGCGCATCCGCGTCGAAACCCTCGCCTGAACCCGGAGGCCCGATGTCCGCCGCCAACCGCTACACCGGACTGATCGACCGCTACCGCGACCGCCTGCCGCTGCCCGAGGGCGCGCGCGCCGTCAGCCTGGGCGAGGGCGCCACGCCGCTGATCCGGCTGGAAAACCTGCCGCGGCGGCTGGGCCTGGAGGTCGAGTGGTACGTCAAGTTCGAGGGCCTGAACCCGACCGGGTCGTTCAAGGACCGCGGCATGACGGTGGCGGTCAGCCAGGCCCTGGCCGAGGGCCGTCGGGCGGTGGTGTGCGCCTCCACCGGCAACACCTCGGCCTCGGCCGCGGCCTACGCGGCGCGCGCCGGCATGGCGGCCTTCGTGCTCATTCCCGAGGGCCGCATCGCCCTGGGCAAGCTCGCCCAGGCGGTGATGCACGGCGCGCGCGTGCTGCAGATCCAGGGCAATTTCGACCAGGGCCTGCGCCTGGTGCGGGCGCTCGCCGAGGAGTTGCCGCTGGCGATCGTCAATTCGATCAATCCCTACCGGTTGCAAGGCCAGAAGACGATCGCCTTCGAGATCGTCGAGGCGCTCGGCCGCGCGCCCGATTACCACACCCTGCCGGTGGGCAACGCCGGCAACATCAGCGCGCACTGGATCGGTTACAGCGAGAGCGCCGGCATCTGGGAGACCGGCGCCTGCACGCACTGCGCGGGGCGTTGCCTTCTCCAGGGTGCGCCGCTGACCGACCGCCGGCCGGTGATGGTGGGTTACCAGGCGCGCGGCGCCGCGCCCTTCCTGCAGGGCGCCCCGGTGGCCGAGCCGGAAACGGTGGCCACCGCCATCCGCATCGGCGATCCGCAGTCCTGGAACCAGGCCTGGGCGGCGGTGAACGAGTCCGGCGGCTGGTTCGACGCCCTCGACGACGAGGCGATCCTCGCCGCGCAGCGCCTGCTGGCCGAGACCGAAGGCGTGTTCTGCGAACCGGCCTCGGCGGCGGCGGTGGCCGGCGCCATGCGCGACCTCGAGCGCGGCCGCATTCCGGCGGGCAGCCTGCTGGTCAGCACGCTCACCGGCCACGGTCTGAAGGATCCGGACATCGCCTTGCGCCAGACCGAAGGGCGCCTGCTGAGCGTGCCGGCGGAACTCGCGGCGGTGCGCGAAGCCGTGCGCGCCGGCCTGGAAGAGACGTGCGCCTGATCCTGCTGCTGTTGGCGGCGGTCGCCGCCAGCCTCTACCTCGGGCGGGTGGTGTTCGCCGGGCGTTCGCTGCTGCTCGCCCGCCTGTTCGTGGCGCTGGCGCTGGCCCTCGCCGTGCTGCTGGCCTACATCGTGCTCCTCGCTTTCCTCGATCCCGAGGCGCTGTTCGGCTGAGATCCGCTAGGCGCTGCGGCCGACGCGGGGCGGGGAGCCGAGGGCGGGTTCGCACCAGCGGTCGAGCAGCTCGACGAAGCGGGCCCGCGGCAGCAGCACCATGCCCAGGCGTTCCAGGTGGGGGTTGGGCAACTGGCAATCGATCAGCGCCACGTCCGGCGCGGCGGCCACGGCGGCCAGCGCCGCCTTGGAGGCGTTGTCCACGCGGCTGAACATCGATTCGCCGAAGAACACGCGGCCGAGTTGGACGCCGTAGATCCCGCCGACGAGTTCGCCGTCGCGCCAGCATTCCACCGAGCGGGCGTAACCGAGCCGGTGCAGGCGCTGGTAGGCTTCGATCATGTCCGGCCCGATCCAGGTGCCCGTCTGGCCTCGGCGCGGTGCCGCGCAGGCCCGCATGACCTCGCCGAAGGCGGTGTTCCAGGTGATCTGGAAGGGCCGCCGGCGCAGCGCCTTGCGGGTGCTGCGCGACAGGTGCAGGTCCTCCGGAAAGATCACCGCCCGCCGGGACGGGTGCCACCAGAGGATCGGCTCGCCGGGGTTGAACCAGGGGAAGATGCCCTGGCGGTAGGCGCGCAGCAGGCGCAGCGGCCGCAGGCTGCCGCCGGCCGCGAGCAGGCCGTCGGGTTCGGCGAGCGCCGCCTCGGGCGGCGGGAAAGGGCCTTGGTCGTCGTCGGGGTCGAGCCAGGGGATCATCGGTGGGGACGAAGGGCGGCGCCGGCCGGGCGCCGGCCCCGCCAGCTTAGCACGGCCGCTCAGGGCAGGGCGTCGATGACCGCCTGCCAGGAGAAATCGTAGCGTTCCAGGTCCGGATTGTGGGTCTTGGTGAAGCGCTTGAAATCGATCTTCGACCAGTCCGGTTTCTTGCCGGTCTTGCGCATGTGCTCGGCGATCGACGCGCCGTCCACGGCGTACATCGGCGTGCGGAAGCTGGTGCCGAGTTCTTCGGCGAAGTCGTGCCCGTGGTGGTAATCGTACAGCAGGATCAGGGCGATGCCGGCCTCCATGAAGTGGCCCCCCACGTCGGCGACGAACTCGCCCCGTTGCACCGCATCGAGCCCCTCGTAGGTCCAGTCGATGCCGCCGAGCAAAACGTCGCCCCCGGGCCGCCGGCCGGCGCTGCGCACCGCCTCCAGGGCGCCCAGGGCCATCGGGTCGCTGGCCGCCCAGACGATGTTCGCCTCCGGGTGTGCCTCGAGCAGGCGCGCGGTGGTCACCTTGGCCGGATCGAATTCCCAGTTGCCCATGCCGGCGGCGACCACCTTGGCGCCGGGCGTGTCGGCCACGGCCTTGAGCAGGCCGGCCTCGCGGTCGCGGGCGACCTGCACCGTGGTGTTGCCGTTGATCGCGATGATCCGCGCGGTTTCCGGTTTTTCCAGCGCGTCGATCAGCTTACGGCCGAGCAGGAAGCCGGCCTGGATGTCGTCGGGACGGATGTGGCCCAGCCAGCGGAGGTATTTCTGCCGCGGCCGGCCGGTCAGCGGCCGGTCCTTGTCGAGGATGTCGGTGTTGATCAGGAAGGTGTAGACGCCGCGCCGCTCGGCGATCTCCATCAGCTCGTGGGTGACGGCGTCGAAGTACACGGCGATGAAATAGTCGCCGTCGCCCAGGCGCTCGACCAGGCGTTCGCCGGCGCGCTTGATCGGGTAGGTGGCCGGCGGCGGATAGACGATTTCGAGCTCGATGCCGAGGTCGTCGGCGACGGCCTGGGCGAATTCGCCCATCCGCACCCAGAAATTGTTGACCCGGTCGCCGCCGGCCAGGAAGCCGACGCGCATCGGCGCCTCGGCGGCCGCCGCTCCGGCGGCCGAGCCGAGCAAAAGCAGGCCGACCCACAGCCGGCCCAGCGTTTCGCGGATACGCAGATTCATGAAACCCCCTCCTCGCGGGCTGCGGCCCGCCGGTCGCTACGGGCGGGATAGCGGCCGGCGGGCGGGGGAACTTGAAAGCGGCCGCTCAGCCCTCCAGGGCGTCGAGGTACTTCTCGGCGTCCAGCGCCGCCATGCAGCCGCTGCCGGCGGAGGTGACCGCCTGGCGGTAGACGCGGTCGGCGACGTCGCCGGCGGCGAACACGCCGGGGACGCTGGTCGCCGTGGCGTTGCCGTCCAAGCCGCCCTTCACGCGGATGTAGCCGTCGACCATGTCGAGCTGGCCTTCGAACAGCTCGGTGTTCGGCTTGTGGCCGATGGCGATGAACACGCCGTGGACGGGGATCTCGCGGGTCGCGCCGCTGGTCACCTCGCGCAGGCGCACCCCGGTGACGCCCGAATCGTCGCCCAGCACCTCGTCCAGGACGTGGTTCCAGACGATTTCCACGTTGCCGCCCTCGCCGCAGCGCTTGAGCAGCCGGTCGGCGAGGATTTTCTCGGCGCGGAAGCGGTCGCGGCGGTGCACGACGTAGACCTTGGAGCAAATGTTCGACAGGTACAAGGCCTCTTCGACGGCCGTGTTGCCGCCGCCGATCACCGCCACCGGCTTGCCCTTGTAGAAGAAACCGTCGCAGGTGGCACAGGCGGACACCCCCTTGCCTTCGCGCAGGAAACGCTGCTCCGATTCCAGGCCGAGGTACTTGGCGCTGGCCCCGGTGGCGATGATCAGCGCGTCGCAGCTGTACACGCCCGAGTCGCCCTCGAGGCGGAAGGGACGGCGGCCGAGGTCGACGCGCTGGATGTGATCGAAGATGATCGCGGTGTCGAAGCGCTCGGCGTGACGGCGCATCCGTTCCATCAGTTCCGGCCCCTGGACCCCGTCGGGGTCGCCGGGCCAGTTCTCGACGTCGGTGGTCGTGGTCAATTGCCCGCCGACCTGCAGGCCGGTGATCAACGCCGGCTTGAGATTGGCGCGGGCGGCGTAAATCGCGGCGGTGTAACCGGCGGGGCCGGAGCCGAGGATGATCAGTCGGTGATGTTGGACGTCGCTCACGGTGAACACACCTTTTCGGACGGTTGGGATGGGGGGCATGGCGCGCGGCGCGCGCCCCGCGTATGGTATGGGCGCAGGTCGGCAGGGTAAAGGAGCGGGAGATGGACATCGGTCTGGTCCGGGAACGCAAGACGGGGGAAGGGCGTGTGGCCCTGGTGCCGGCGGACGCCGCGGCGGTCACCGCCGCCGGTCACCGCCTGTGGGTGGAACGCGGCGCGGGGCGGAAGGCCGGTTTCGACGACGCCGATTACGCCCGCGCCGGGGCGCGGTTGTGCGAGGACGCCGGGACGGTCTGGTCCCGCGCCGACGTGCTGGTGAAGGTCAAGGAACCGCTGCCGGAGGAATGGCCGTGGCTGCGCCCGGGCCTGCGCCTGTTCTGCTTTCTGCATCTGGCCGCCCAGCCGGCCCTGCTGGCGGTGTTGCGCGACAAGCATGTCACCGCGCTCGCCTTCGAGACGGTCCAGGACGCCGCCGGCCGATTGCCGTTGCTGGCGCCGATGAGCCGCATCGCCGGCCGCCTGGCGGTGCTGTGGGGCGGGCATTATCTGCTCGCGCCGCCGGGCCGGCGCGGGGTGTTGCTGGGCGGCCTGGACGAGGTGGCGCCGGCACGGGTGGTGGTCGCCGGGGCGGGCAACGCCGGCTGGAGCGCGGCCCGCACCGCCGCGGCCCTGGGTGCCGCGGTGTGGTTGTTCGACCGGCGGGAGGCGGCCCTCGGCGACAGCCTGGGGCGCGCGCCCGGCCCCGGCGTCATCGCCGGCCGGCCGATGGATCCGGCCACCTTCGGCGAAGCGCTCGAGGGGGCCGAGTTGTTCGTCGGCGCGGTGCTGCTGCCCGGCGCGCGTGCGCCGCGGTTGCTGAGCCGCGCGGACCTTGGCCGGCTGGCGCCGGGCGCGGTGCTCGCCGACGTGTCGATCGACCAGGGTGGTTGCGTGGAGACGAGTCGGCCGACCGGCTACGATGCGCCCGTCTACGAGGTCGACGGGGTGCTGCATTTTTGCGTGGCCAACATCCCCGGCGCGGTGCCGCGCAGCGCCAGCGTCGCCTTGTCGGCGGCACTGCGCCCGCTGCTGCTGCGCCTGGCGGAACTCGGCGACCCGGCCGGCGATCCGATGCTCGCCGCCGGCATCAACGTGCGCGACGGCGAGATCGCCCATCCGGCGCTGGCCGATCCGGATGTAAGCCGTTAGAATCAATCGTTTGCAGAAACTTTTTGAAGTTGTGGCTCAAGCCAAACGCAAAACCGCAGCGCCGTGGGTCGGCCGCGCCCGCCAGGTGGGCCGCGAGGCCCTGCTGGTGGTCTGGTGGGCGGTGGCCGCCTATCTGGCGTTGGCCTTGTTCGCCTATCACCCCGGCGATCCCGGCTGGTCCCAGACCGGCACCGGCGCGGCGGTGCGCAACCCGGCCGGCCGCTTCGGCGCCTGGTTCGCCGATCTGAGCCTCTATCTGTTCGGCCACCTGGCTTTCCTGATCCCGGTCCTGGTCGCCTTCGCCGGCTGGCTGGTGTTCCGCCGCGATGCGGCGGCCGGGCCGGCCGATTTGCGCGAACTGGGGTTGCGCGCCGTCGGCTTCCTGGCGCTGTTGTTCAGCGGTTGCGGCCTGGGCGCCTTCGTCGCGGTACGGCCGGGCAGCCTGCCGCTGGCCGAGTTCGGCGCCGGCGGTCTGCTCGGCGAGTGGTTCGGGCGGCGGGTGATGGCGGCGGCCTTCGGAGAGCTGGGCGCCCAATTGCTGTTGCTCACGGTGTTCTTCGCCAGCGTCAGCCTGTTCACGGGCTTGTCCTGGCTGGCGGTGATGGATGCGCTCGGTCGGTGGGTGCTGGAGGGCGCCGCCGCGGCGGCGGGCGCCGTCCGTCGCCTGGCCGGCGCCTGGCGGACCTGGCGCGAGGCCCGCACAGCGCGCCGGCGGCGCGACGCCGGCCGCGGCGAAGTCGTCGAGCCGCCGCCGGTGCGCGAGCCGCCGCGCATCGAGCCGGTGTTCCAGGCGCCGCTGGCCTCCAGCCGCGAATTCGAGGAGCGGCAGATCCCGATGTTCGAGCCACCGCCGCAGCAACAGCGTCCGCCGCTGTCGCTGCTCGACCCGCCCGCCAAGGGCAAGGGCGGCTATTCGAAGCAGGCGCTGGAGGCGATGTCGCGCCTGGTCGAGCACAAGCTCGCCGATTTCGGCGTGAGCGTGCAGGTGGTCGAGGTGCACCCGGGACCGGTCATCACCCGCTTCGAGCTGCAGCCCGCGCCGGGGGTCAAGGTCAGTCAGATCAGCAACCTGTCCAAGGACCTGGCGCGCTCCCTGTCGGTGGTCAGCGTGCGGGTGGTCGAAGTCATCCCGGGCAAGACCACGGTCGGCCTCGAGGTGCCCAACGAGGAACGCGAGCTGGTGCGCCTGGGCGAGGTGCTGCGTTGCGACGATTACGAAAAGGCCGCCTCGCCGCTGGTGCTCGCCCTGGGCAAGGACATCGGCGGCCGGCCGGTGGTCGCCGACCTGGCGCGCATGCCGCATCTGCTCGTCGCCGGCACCACCGGCTCGGGCAAGTCGGTGGCGATCAACGCCATGCTGCTGAGCCTGTTGTACAAGGCCACGCCCGCCGACGTGCGCCTGATCCTGATCGACCCCAAGATGCTGGAGCTGAACGTCTACGAAGGCATCCCGCATCTGCTCGCGCCGGTGGTGACCGACATGAAGGAGTCGGCCAACGCCTTGCGCTGGTGCGTGGCCGAGATGGAGCGCCGCTACAAATTGATGGCGGCCCTCGGCGTGCGCAACATCGCCGGTTACAACCGCCGGCTGCGCGAGGCCGAGCGCCGCGGCGAGACCTTGCCCGATCCGCTGTTCAAGGCCGATCCGGCGGATCCCGATGCGGGTCCGCCGCCGCTCGTCCACCTGCCGTACATCGTCGTCGTCGTCGACGAGTACGCCGACATGATGATGGTGGTGGGCAAGAAGGTCGAGGAGTTGATCGCGCGCCTGGCGCAGAAGGCGCGCGCCGCCGGCATCCACCTGATCCTCGCCACCCAGCGCCCGTCGGTGGACGTGATCACCGGCCTGATCAAGGCGAACATTCCCTGCCGGATCGCCTTCCAGGTGTCCTCGCGGGTCGATTCGCGCACCATCCTCGACCAGATGGGCGCCGAGCAGTTGCTCGGCCACGGTGACATGTTGTTCCTGCCGCCGGGCACCAGCGTGCCGGTGCGCGTGCACGGCGCCTTCGTCGACGACCACGAGGTCCATCGCGTCGTCGCTCACCTGAAGAAGACCGGTGCACCCGATTACCTCCCCGAGGTGCTGGCGGGCGACGGCGCCGAGGGCGATGCGGACGGGCCGGCGGCGGCCGACGCCGAGCAGGACGAACTCTACGACCAGGCGGTCGCCATCGTCACCGAGAGCCGCAAGGCGTCGATTTCCTACGTCCAGCGCCGCCTGAAGATCGGCTACAACCGCGCCGCGCGCATGCTCGAGGCGATGGAGGCGGCGGGCATCGTCAGCCCGCTGCAGAGCAACGGCATGCGCGAAGTCCTGGCGCCGCCGCCGCCCAAATCCTGAACCCTTTTCCGACGGAGACCGACATGAGCCTGCGTTCGATCGTGTGTGCCGCCCTCATTGCGTTCGGCTGGATCGCGCCGGCCGGCGCGGGCGAAGGCGCCGAGCGCCTGGCGCGCTTCACGGACAGCCTGCGCAGTCTCGAGGCGGAGTTCGTGCAAACCGTGTTCGACGACAAGATGAAGGTCATCGAGACGGCGCGCGGCCGCGCCCTGCTCGCCAAGCCCGGGCGCTTTTGCTGGGACTATCTCGAGCCTTACCGGCAGCAGATCGTCGCCGACGGCGAGCGGGTGTGGATCTACGACCCCGAGCTGGAGCAAGTGGTGGTCAAGCCCCTGGACCGGGCCCTGGGCAGCGCCCCGATCGCCCTGCTCACCGGCCGCGGGCGGATCGAGGACGCCTTCCGCGTCGTCGAGCTCGGCCGCCTCGAAGGCCGCTGGCTGGTCCAGTTGGAGCCGCGGGCGCAGGACACCGATTTCGGCGCCATGCTCCTCGCCCTGGGCGAGCAGGGTCTGGACACCATGGAGCTGCGCGACCGCTTGGGCCGGGTGACGCGCATCGAGTTTCGCGCCGTGAAGCTCAACGTCCCGGTAGAGGCCGAGCGCTTCCGCTTCACGCCGCCCGCCCGGCGTGGACGTGTTGCGCGAGGACGACGGCGGGCCGTGACCGAAACGCAAGCGGGTCTGTTCGCGGCCACCACGCCGCTCGCCGAGCGCCTGCGACCGCGCAGCCTGGACGAGGTCGTCGGCCAGCGCCATCTGCTCGCGCCCGACCGGCCGCTGCGCCGCGCGCTGGAGGCCGGGCGGGTGCATTCCCTGGTCTTCTGGGGGCCGCCGGGGGTGGGCAAGACGACGCTGGCGCGCCTGATCGCCGCCCACGCCGGGGCCGAATTCATCGCCCTGTCGGCGGTGTTCGCCGGCATCAAGGAGATCCGCGAAGCGGTCGAGCGGGCACGCGCCGTGCGCCGCGCCGGCGGACGCATCCTGCTGTTCGTCGACGAGATCCACCGTTTCAACAAGGCCCAGCAGGATGCTTTCCTGCCGCTGCTCGAGGACGGCACGTTGATCCTGGTCGGCGCCACCACCGAGAACCCCGCCTTCGAACTCAACCCGGCGCTGCGCTCGCGTTGCCGCATCTATCCGCTCGAGCCGCTGGACGCGGCGGCCTTGACGGCATTGCTGGAGCGGGCGCTGGCCGACACCGAGCGCGGCCTGGGGGCGCGGCGCCTCCAGGCGTCGGACGAAGCGCTGGCGCATCTGGCCCAGGTGGCGGGGGGCGATGCGCGCGTCGCGCTCGGCCTGCTCGAACAGGCCGCCGATCTCATCGAGGACGGCGCCACGATCGACCCCGCCCTGGTGCGGCGGGTGGCGGCGGCGGGCGCCGCGGCCTTCGACAAGCGCGGCGACGCCTTCTACGACCAGATTTCCGCCTTGCACAAGGCGGTGCGCGGTTCCGATCCGGACGCGGCGCTGTACTGGTTCGCGCGCATGCTCGAGGGCGGTTGCGATCCCTTGTACGTCGCCCGCCGGCTGGTGCGCATCGCCAGCGAGGACATCGGCAACGCCGATCCGCGCGCCCTGCGCCTGGCGCTGGACGCCTGGGAGACTTACACCCGCCTCGGCAGCCCGGAGGGCGAATTGGCGATCGCGCAGGCCCTGGTGTATGCTGCCTGCGCGCCGAAAAGCAACGCCGTCTACCGCGCCTTCGACGAGGCGCGGGCGGCGGCGCGGTCCAGCCCGGCGGCGCCGGTGCCCTTGCATCTGCGCAACGCGCCGGCGCCCTTGCTCGAGGCGCTGGGGCACGGACGCGGTTACCACTACGCGCACGACCATCCTATGGGGATCTCCCCGGGCCAGACCTACTGGCCGGAGGGGGTGGCGGAACGACGGTTTTACCGGCCGGTGCCGCGCGGCCTGGAGGCGCGCATCGCCGAGCGGTTGGCCGAGCTGCGCAGACTGTGCCGACGATGAGTCAACGCGAACGCAACGCCGCCATCCTGCTGATCCATTGCCCCGACCAGCCGGGGCTGGTCGCCGCCGTCACCCAGTTCATCCGCGCCCACGGCGGCAACATCCTCGACCTGGACCAGCACACCGATCTCGAGCACGGCCGCTTCTTCATGCGTGTCGCCTGGGATCTGGCGGGCTTCGATCTGCCGCGTGAGGCGATCGGCGCGCGTTTCGACGAGGCGGTGGCGGCCCGTTTCGGCATGCGCTGGGAGCTGTTTTTCAGCGACCAGAAACTGCGCATGGCGATCTTCGTCTCGCGCCAGTTCCATTGCCTGTTCGACCTGCTCGCCCGCTACCACGCCGGCGAATGGCCGAACGTCGAGATCCCGCTGATCATCAGCAACCATCCGGACGTCACCGACATCGCCAAGCGTTTCGAGCTGGCCTGCCACGTGCTGCCCGTCACGGCGCAGAACAAGGCGCGCCAGGAGGCCGAGCAACTGCGCCTGCTGGAGGCGCACGGCATCGATTTCATCGTGCTGGCGCGCTACATGCAGATCCTGAGCCCGCAGTTCGTGGCGCGCTTCCCCAACCGCATCATCAACATCCACCATTCCTTCCTGCCGGCCTTTCCCGGGGCGCGTCCTTATCACAGCGCCTGGGCGCGCGGCGTGAAGGTCATCGGTGCGACCAGCCACTACGTCACGGCCGAACTCGACGCCGGCCCGATCATCGAGCAGGACGTGGTGCGGGTCACGCACAAGGACACCGTCGCGGATCTGGTCCGTAAGGGGCGTGATCTGGAAAAACTCGTCCTCGCCCGCGCCGTCTGGCATCACCTGCAGCGCGAGATCCTCGTGTTCGAGAACCGCACCGTCGTTTTCGCCTAGGGCGGGAGGGGGGCATGGCCGGCGTGGACGACCGCATCGAGCTCGTCGACGGCGACATCACCCGTCTGGTGGTGGACGCCGTGGTCAACGCCGCCAACACGAGCCTGCTCGGCGGCGGCGGGGTGGACGGCGCCATTCATCGCGCCGCCGGACCGCGCCTGCGGGCCCATTGCGCGACGCTCGGCGGTTGTCCGACCGGCGAGGCCCGCATCACCCCCGGCTTCGACCTGCCGGCGCGCTGGATCATCCACGCGGTCGGTCCGGTGTGGCGCGGCGGCGGCCACGGCGAGGACGCGCTGCTGCGCTCGGCCTGGCGCCACAGCTTCGCGCTCGCACGCGAACACGGCGTGCGCAGCATCGCCTTTCCCGCCATCAGTTGCGGCGCCTACGGTTTTCCGCCGGAGCGGGCCGGGCGCATCGCCGTCGCCGAATGCCGGCGCGCCCTGGCCGAAAACCCGGCGCTCGAGCGGGTGCTGCTGGTTTGCTTCGATCCCGCTGTGCGGCGCGCCTACGAGGCCGCGCTCGCCGAACCGGCGAAACCGGTCTGATGCGCCGCGCCGCCCTCGGGTTGCTGGCCCTGGCCCTGGGCGGCGCGGCCGGCGCCGAGCCCGAGATCCGCGCCGACGCCCTCTACCGCGGCAAGGCCTTGCTCTGGATCGACGGCCGGCATCGCTTGTTCGCCGTCGGCGACCGCCACGACGGCGTGCGCCTGCTCGCCGCCGATCCCGAGCGCGCGGTCATCGAGTACCGCGGCCGGCGGCGGGTGCTCGGCTTGTCGCCGCCGCCGGAGGGGCAAGACGAGGCCGCGCCCGAAGGCACGCGCATCCTCGACGTCGAACGTCTCGGTGAGGGGCCGGACTGGCTGGACTTCGCGCTGCGCTACGAGCGGCGGGCCGACCTGCCCGAGCCCGTGATCCTGCGCGCCCGCATCCTGTTCCACGGCCGTGACACCCGCAGCGGAATGCACGCCTACACGCGCCTGCCGCCGGGCCGCGGTCGTGTGCGCCTGCGGCTGATGCTGCGCGAAGGACTGGAGGGGGCGCTGTGGAGCGACGCGGTGCGCTTCGAGATCCTGTACAACGACGGCGGCCGCCTGGCCGCCGCCGACCGCCACGACGTGCCCCTGGTCAAGCCATGGCGGCCCGCGCTTGGCGCGGCCGCGCCGGCTGGGGGAGAATAGGCGGCCTTTGCCTGCCGCGAGGAGACCACCCGATGCTCGATCCCAAACGCCTGCGCAGCGAGCCCGAGCGCATCGCCGAACAGCTGCGCCGCCGCGGTTACCACTTGGACCTCGACCGTTTGCGCGATTTGGAGGCGCGGCGGCGGGAAGTCCAGGTGCGCGCCGAGCGCCTGCAAGCCGAGCGCAATGCCCGCTCCAAGGCGATCGGACGCGCCAAGGCCGCCGGCGAGGACATCGAGCCGCTGAAGGCCGAAGTCGCGGCCCTGGGCGAGGCCCTCGAGGCCGCCGAGGCCGAGCTCGCCGCCGTCCAAGCCGAGCTTGAGGCGCTCTACGCCGAGTTGCCGAACCTGTTGCACGAGAGCGTGCCCGACGGCGAAGACGAGCGCCACAACGTCGAGATCCACCGCTGGGGCGAACCGCGCGTGTTCGATTTCCCCGTGCGGGACCACGTCGAGCTCGGCGCCGCCCTCGGTGGCCTGGACTTCGAAGCCGCGGCGCAGATCAGCGGCGCGCGCTTCGTCGTCATGCGCGGCGAGCTGGCGCGGCTGCACCGCGCCCTGATCCAGTTCATGCTGGATCTGCACACCGCCGAGCACGGTTACCAGGAAGTCTACGTGCCGTATCTGGTCAACGCCGACAGCCTGTTCGGCACCGGCCAGTTGCCCAAGTTCGCCGAAGACTTGTTCGCGGTGGCCGGCGACAGCGGCTTGTACCTGATCCCCACCGCCGAGGTGCCGGTGACCAACCTGGTGCGCGACCGCATCCTCGACCCGGACGCCTTGCCGCTGCGCTTCGTCGCCCACACGCCCTGTTTCCGCGCCGAGGCCGGTTCCTACGGCAAGGACACCCGCGGCATGATCCGCCAGCACCAGTTCGAGAAAGTCGAGCTGGTGCAGATCGTCGCGCCGGAAGCGTCCTGGGCGGCGCACGAAGCCCTCACGCGCCACGCGGAAGTGGTGCTCGAGCGGCTCGGCCTGCCGTATCGCCGGGTGCTGCTGTGCGCCGGCGACACCGGCTTCGCTTCCGCCAAGACCTACGATCTGGAAGTGTGGTTGCCGGGCCAGAACGCCTACCGGGAAATTTCCTCGTGCAGCCACTTCACGGACTTCCAGGCGCGGCGGATGCGCGCCCGCTGGCGCAACCCGCAAAGCGGTCGCCCGGAGCCGCTGCACACCCTCAACGGCTCGGGCCTGGCCGTCGGCCGCACCCTGGTGGCGGTGTTGGAAAATTATCAGCGGGCCGACGGGCGCATCGATGTGCCCGAAGCGTTGCGCCCCTATCTCGGCGGGCAGGCGGTCATCGGCTGAAACGGTCCGCGCGGCGGGCCGGGCCCGCCGCGCTCAGACCGCGAGCATCAAGAGCAGCACGAACAGCACCACCAGGCCGAGGACGAAGGCGGCGTTCAGCCACTCGGCCGCGCTTCCCCGCGGACCGTGCTCGAGCCAGTGGCGCGCCGCCGGCAGCATGGCCACGACCATCGCGCCGAGCAGCAACGCCGCGCCGATCTTCATCCACAGGCTCATCGGAGTGCTCCGCCCGCCGCCGTCATTCGTCGCGGGCCAGGCCCAGCAGTTGCAGCAGGCTGATGAACAGGTTGAAGATGGCGAGATAGAGCGACACCGTCATCTCGATGTAGTTCAGGTGCTCGGCGTGGTGCAGCATCAGCGAGGTCTGGAACAAGATCGCCGCGCTCATCAGCAACACCACGGCCGCGCTGATCGCCACCGTCAGCAGCGGCACGGGCAAAAACAACGCCACCAGCGCCGCGCCCAGCACCACCAGGAAGCCGACCATCACGAAGCCGCCCAGGAAACTGAAATCGCGCCCGGAGGCGATCGCGTAGGCGGACAGGCCGAGGAAGATCACCGCCGTGCCGCCCAGCGCCATGGCGACGATCGTCGGGCCGTTGGGCAGGGCGAGGTAGGCCGACAACACCGGGCCCAGGCCGAAGCCGAGCAGGCCGGTGATCGCGAACACCGTCCACAGGCCGGCGGCCGAGCGCGCCGTGCGCGGCAGCACGAACCAGATCAACACGAAGGCGGCGCCCAGCGCCACCAGATGCGTGACCGGCGGCATCTTCAGGGCCGTGGACAGCGCGGCCAGCGCGGCGCTCCACAACAGCGTCATGGACAACAGCCAGTAGGTGTTGCGCAGCAGTTTGCCGACGGTGACATCGCGAAGGGCGGTGGTCGTCGTGGCCGTTTGCGGAATCATCGCGTCCTCCGGTTCTTGCGGTCGGGAAAGGTTGCGACAGCTTAGCAGAGGCCCGGTTCCCCCACCATCGCCTTGGCGCCGAGCCGGGCCCTGGCTATCATTCGACGGCCGCCCGAGCGCGGTGCCGGAGGGGTGGTAGAGCGGTCGAATACACCGGTCTTGAAAACCGGCAGGGGCCCGCGCCCCTCGTGGGTTCGAATCCCACCCCCTCCGCCAGTCGGCTTTCTTCCCCGCCCGCATTTGGATAGGCCGTATCGATCGGCTTCGACGATCGGCATAGAGCCATCCTAATGGTCCTTGCGTATCCGCGCGCCGCCGGCCGGCGCATGGTCGGGTGTCCGTTTCCGATTGTTGACAGCCTCCGCGCGGGCTGATATAGACAACGTTGTCACCATTGCGTGACGACGTTGTCACCATGGTGTCAAGGAGGGCGTCGCGACCCCGTCGCGGCGTGTAACGGAGAACGAAAGTCCGCGCCCGCGGCCGGCGACGCCGGGACGGGGCGGATGTTCATTCGACATCCAACGAGAGAGAGCGAGAACCCATGAACCATCAACATCGTGTCGAGGCCCCCGTGGGGGTGTGGGGGAAAACGAGCCTGGCCGCCAGGGTGCTTGCGGCGGCGTCCTTGGCCCTGGTCGCCGCGGTCGCCGGTGCGCAGACCATCACGTCGAACCAGACCGGCAACCACGGCGGGTATTTCTATTCGTTCTGGACCGACGCACCCGGAACCGTGTCCATGACCCTCGGTTCCGGCGGCAACTACAGCACGTCCTGGAGCAACACCGGCAACTTCGTCGCCGGCAAGGGCTGGTCGAGCGGCGGCCGGCGCACGGTGACCTACTCGGCGAGCTTCAATCCCTCCGGCAACGCCTATCTGACCCTGTACGGCTGGACGCGCAACCCGCTGATCGAGTACTACATCGTGGAGAGCTGGGGCACCTACCGCCCGACCGGCACCTTCATGGGCACGGTCGTCAGCGACGGCGGCACCTATGACATCTACCGCACGCAGCGCGTCAACGCCCCGTCCATCGACGGCACCCAGACCTTCTACCAGTACTGGAGCGTGCGCCAGTCCAAGCGCACCAGCGGCACGATCACCGCCGGCAACCATTTCGACGCCTGGGCGAGCGTCGGCATGAATCTCGGCAGCAGCTGGGATTACATGATCCTGGCCACCGAGGGCTACCAGAGCAGCGGCAACTCCAACGTCACCATCGGCGGCGGCAGCTCCGGCGGCGGTTCGGGCGGCGGCAGCTCCGGCGGCGGCTCCTCCGGCGGCGCCAACACCATCACGGTGCGCGCGCGCGGCACCAGTGGTTCCGAGCAGATCCGGCTGCGCGTGAACAACCAGACGGTGCAGACCTGGACGCTTTCCACCAGCATGCAGAACTACACCGCCAGCACCAACCTCACCGGCGGCATCACTGTCGAGTTCATCAACGACGGAAGCGGCCGTGACGTGCAGATCGACTACATCATCGTCAACGGCCAGACCCGCCAGGCCGAGAACCAGAGCTACAACACCGGCGTCTATGCCAACGGTTCCTGCGGCGGCGGTTCGAACAGCGAATGGCTGCACTGCAACGGCGCCATCGGCTTCGGTGACGTCACCGGCGGCGGTGGTGGCGGCGGCGCCAGCGGCGGTGGCGGCGGCACCGGTGCCAACAGCATCACGGTGCGCGCGCGCGGCACCAGCGGTTCCGAGCAGATCCGGCTGCGCGTGAACAACCAGACGGTGCAGACCTGGACGCTTTCCACCAGCATGCAGAACTACGTCGCCAGCACCACCCTGTCCGGCGGCATCACCGTCGAGTTCATCAACGACGGAAGCGGCCGTGACGTGCAGATCGACTACATCATCGTCAACGGCCAGACCCGCCAGGCCGAGAACCAGAGCTACAACACCGGCGTTTGGGCCAACGGCTCCTGCGGGGGCGGCCAATACAGCGAATGGCTGCACTGCAACGGCGCCATCGGTTTCGGCGACACCTGATTCGCCGGGCGCGCGTTCTGCAAAAACGGGGCGGGCCGCAAGGCCCGCCCTTTATGTTTGCGCATGCCGGCACGTTGCCTCAGGCGGTGTCGACCGCGCGGGCTCCGGCGCGGGCCATGTCCTTCTCGGCCTTGGGCCCGCTCTCGGCGGACACCGGCCGGGTGGCATCGCGGATCCAGTGCGTTTCGAAGCCGTGCCGACAGGCGTCGAGCACGGTGTGCAGCACGCACACGTCCTGGGCCAGCCCGCCGATCCAAAGCCGGCGCACGCCGCGCGTCCGCAGGAACACCTCGAGCCCGGTGTCCTGGAAGGCCGAGTAGGCGTCGCGGTCGAAGCGGGTGCCCTTGCTGACCACGATCGTCTCCGGCCCCAGGGCGAGGCCCGGATGGAAAGCCGCGCCCGGCGTGTCCTGGACGCAGTGTTCGGGCCAGGGGCCCCCTTGCTCGCGAAAACTCACGTGGAAGCGCGGATGCCAGTCGCGCGAAGCGATCACCCAGGCACCGGCCCGCCGGGCCGCCTCGATCCAGCGGTTCAGCACCGGCACGATCCGGTCGCCTTCGGGAACCGGCAGCGCGCCGCCCGGCATGAAGTCGTTCTGCACATCGACGATCAGCAGCGCGTCTTCCTTCTGCAGCAACGTTTCGGGCTTCATCGTTCCACCTCCCGCCCTCGCGGGGCGTCAGGACCGTCTGGGGAAGGGATGTGTATGGGCCGTCCGCACCCTTGGACAAGCGGACCCCGGCCGGTGTGCCCCCGGTGCGGGTGGGAATAGGGACGGTCCGGGCTTTCATATCCGCTGTCCCCCCGGTAAGCTCCGCCGCATGCGCCATGCGTGCATCCTTTGCGGCATGGATCACGCCGGCGCTCGGGAGACTTCCCTACAATCAGAAAGTTATGTTGGACACTTGGCTGCGCGGTGAGGTCCGCGAGGGCGGGCCGTTGGCACGGGGGCAGGCCTGATGGCGTTCCCGGGGCGCCGCCGTGCGTGTTTCGCCCTGCTCGCGCTGGCCGCATCGGCGCTGGCCTGGGGACAGCCGCAAGTCGCCTTCTCGGACTTCGAATTCGTCCCGGCCGACCCGGACCGTGACCCCGACGGCCTGCCGGGCAGCGGCGACGAGTACATGGACTCGGGCGGCACCTGGAACGGTGCGGCCGAGGTCACCAACAGCAGCGGCGACACCTTCCGTTTCACGCTCAGCAACACCGCCGCCGGCCAGCCCGACCCGGCCGTGGACGAGATCGCCTACGATCTCGCGGTGAGCTTGACCCTGCCCGCCGGCCTGCGCCTGCCGGTCAGCCCCTTCCCGGTGACGGTTACCGCGAGCGGCGGCGACCCGGGGCTCGGCAACTGCACCGCCCCGGCCGGCGTCACCGCCACCCAGAGCGGATCCACCGTGAGCTTCGTCCTGCCGCCGGGCACGTCGCTGCCGGGGCAGGGCGGCGGTGCCGAGCCATGCCGCCTGCGCTTCGAGTTCGGCCTGACGACGCGCGACGCCGTGCCCTTCGCGCCGGCCGGCGCCGCCGTCCTCGACTACACGGCGACCTTCAACAGCGTCCCCGGTGATCCGGGCAGCGCCGCGGCGGTCTCCGGCCAGCAGACCGTCGCCGTGCGCCGCGGCGATCTGATCGTCACCAAGAGCGCCGTGCCGAACCCGGCCGACCCCAACGGCGCTTATGCCCACGGGGGAAACGGCCCGGTGGCTGGTCAGCGTCTACAACAGCGGCTCGGGCGGCACCTTCGCGGTGCTTGTCCAGGACACGCCCGGTCCGCATTTCGACGCGGCGACCTTGAGCCTGCAGCCGCAAGCCAACGCCCAGCCCGGCAGCCCCCTTGCCGGTGCCGTCCGGCAGCGGCCAATACACCATCGCCTATCTCGCGCCGGGCGCGCGCGCCGACATCGTCGTCGAGGCCGAAGTGGCGGTGATCGCCATGGGCGGCAGCTGCCCCGACCTGCGCAACGACGTATCGGTGGCCGACCGCATCGGCAACACCAGTGCCGCCTTCGACTCGGTGGTGCTCGATCTGCAGGATCCGCTGCTCGATTACACCGCGCCCAACATCGCCATCGACTACGGCACGCCGACGACCGTCAGCGTGCCGATCGCCAACCCGGGGCTGGGCGGCAACGGCGGGCCGGCGCGCAACATCCGCATGACCGTCACCGGCCTGGCCGGTCTGACGATCGCCAACGTCGGGCCGCAATGGCGCTGGGACGCGCCCACCGCCACCTTCGTCTGGCTCGGTCCGGACGGCGTCGAAGCCTCGGGCGACGAGGTGCTCGACTCCGGCGGGGTCGTCGACTTGTCCTTCGAGGTCTCGGTGCCCGACTGCGCCGGGCCCACCGGCGGCGCCTTCCTGACCTGGTCGCCGTATTACGAAAACGTCTGCGGCACGCCTTTCAGCCCGCCGCAGCGCCAATCGGCCTACGCCGTCAACAACGCCCCCGAGTTGACCGTCCTCAAGCAGGTCGACAGCCCCAGCTCGAACTTCGGCCAGCCCGGCCAGTACGAGCTCGGCTTGACCGGCCAGAACGTGGCCGCCTTGCCGCCGGCCGACGCGATCGACAACGACAACGACTGGGTGGTGATCGACAATCTGCCGAACGAGGTCGGCCCCGGCGTCATTCCGGCCATCCCGGCCGGCACACGGGTGTACATCAACGGCGTCGGCTACGACGACGCCGACAGCAACGTCCCCGTGCCGGGCGGGGCCTACATCGAGTGGCGCGGCGACCAGCAGGATCTTTCCGATCCGCTGCCGTCCCTCGTCATCGATTTCACCTACGCCTGTCCGGCCACGCCGCCGGTCCTGCCGGTGCAGGTCTTCAACGGCGCGATCCTCGAATACCCCGCCTGCGGCTTCACCTTCGGTTCCACCGCGGTCACCACCCTCAACGAAAGCCCGGTCGACAGCCCGGCGCAGAACTTCATGTTCGCCCCGGGCACCGCGGAAGGGCCCTTCGAGATCGGCCGCCCCGACACCAACCTGGTCGCCGGCGACGAGCCGAACGAGGGCGAGCGCCTCACCTTCCTCGCCGACTACCAGTTCCCGGACCCGTATGCGGGCGTCTGGACCGGCAGCCGCTTCGCCGCCGAGCTCGGCAGCGGCGCCGGCGGGCTGCCTGGTCCGCCGCTGCAGTTGGCCTTCGTCGATGCCAACGGCAACGGCCAGCCCGACGACGGCGAGCAGAGCGGGGTGAGCATCGAGGTCGTCGACCCCAATGGTCCCGGTCTGCCTGAAACCTTCCTCCCCTTCGGTTCCGGCCCCGGCGAAGTCAACCGCTTGCCGGGCGGCGGTTTCGACATCGACCTCTCCTCGCTGGTCGGCGTGCTCGGCAACGCCATGGCCGGCACGCGCCTTCTGGTTCGCTACCGCGCCACCGCCCCCGAAGGCAACCTCGACGCCAACGGCCAGCCGGTCGACGACGTCAATCTCGGCGGCTGGATCGAGCGCGTGACCCTGACCGTCGCCAACAACCCGAGCGCCTGCACCGGGGACGACAGTTACACCCAGGGGTTGCCCTTCGCCCTGGTGCGCGGCGAGATCAACCTGACCGGGCGCATCGAGGAGACCAACGACGCCGGCGTCTGCGGCCAGACCGAGGCGGTGTTCGACATCCTCGGGCCGAGCCCGCGGCCGCTGGTCGCCGACAACGTCCGGCTGCTGTTCACCAGCAGCGATTACCAGTTGCCGGCCGCGGCGACCGACGTCACCCTGAGCGGCCCGCTGGCCGCGCTCGCCCCCCAGATCAATCCCGGGCCGGGGCAGCTCGAAATCCACGTCACCCCCAACGACGGCGACGACCTGGTCGACCTGTCGACGGTGCGCTTCCCCATCAGCCTCCTGCCCGGCGCGCCGGGCCGCGAACTGACCGCGACGGTCTACTGGGACAGCAACCACACCTCGCCGGACATCGGCAACGGCTGGGACGACGACGAAGACCGCCAGCGCAGCATCACGGTCGTCGGCACCACGCCGCCCGCCCAGCTCGACGTCGAATTCCTGCCGCCCAACGTGATCCTCGGCGAGCCGCAGGCCTTCGCCGACGTCGACCCCGGCTTGCCCGGCAACGAAGGCGTGTTCCGCTGGCGGGTGCGCATCACCAACACCGGCGTCGCGCCGCTCGAGAACTGGGTGTTCACCAACCGCGTGCCGCCCGGCTTCCTGCCGTACCGCGCGGGCTCCACCCCGGCGGCCGACCCGGGCGCGCTCGGCGATCCGCTGATGGTCTGGAGCGGCCTGCCGGACCTGCCGCCCGGCGGTTCGACCGAGGTCATCGTCGCCATCGGCCTGCCGCAAGGCGGCGGTTGCAACGTCGGCAACCCGAACCAGACCGAGATCCGCCGTGCCTGCACCGCCGGCAGCGTGCTGTTCAGCGAGAACGGGCCGAACGTCGTCTTCCCGCTCATCGACCTCGCCCTGGAACACCAGGCCGAGAGTTTCTGCGAGTTGTGCCGTTCCGGCTGGGTCGAGCTGGAGGTGCGCAACGACGGCGCCTCGGACCTCTACGACGTGGTCGTCGACGAAGACCTGACCGGTTCCGGCCTGGTCTACGACGGCCAGACCGAAATCGTGCCCGAGGGCGGCGCCGCCTACGTCCTTGCCGCCGACCCGAACGCCGACGGCGCGACGGCCCTGTCCTGGGACGCCGGCAGCGTCCCCGAGCTCGCCCGGCTCTACTCCGACCTCGCCGGCAACCTGCCCACCGGCCTGCGCATCCGCTTCCGGGTGCGCGCCGCCGGCGCCGACCCCGAGGCCCTGGCCGGCGCCTCGCGCCAGATCACCGCCCGCGCCGACTTCGACCTGTTCTGCGGTGACCCCGGGTTGCCGCCGACGCAGGAGACCTTCCAGGTGCCGCTGCGCCAGCCCCAGCCGCAGGTCGACAAGCGGGGGCGCAATTACTCGGCGCGGCAAGGCGAGGCCCAGGCCGCCGATCCCGTCTACGGCGGCACCGACGACATCCTCATCTGGCGGGTGCGCATCGACGAGGCCGGCGCCCCCGATTCGGCCGACCTCGAAGACCTGCTGCTGCGCGACACCCTCACCCCCGGCACCAACCTGCAACTGCTCTACATCTGCCCCGACCAAGGGGCCGCCGAAGCCCAGGCGGCGGCCATGGAAAGCGGCGGCGGCCTGCTCGCGCCCTGCGTCGCTTACAGCGCCGCCCTCGACGTGGACGATCCTTTCGGCAGTCCCGCCAACGACGAACCGGGCGCCTTCGTCGACCTGCCCGCCGGCGGCCGCACCGACCTCTACGTGCTGGGCCGGGTCGGCAACCTGTGCAGCAACGAACAGAACGACGCCGCCATCGAATGGGGTTGCGAGGCCAGCCCCCCGGCCGGCGGGCTCGATGCCGCCACCCCGGGCGTGGTCGGCGCCGACGACGCCGACGGCGCCGCGCTCAGCGCGGGCGTCGATCCCAACGGCGTGATCGTCCAGCAGACCTTGACCGGCCTCGATCCCGCCCAGCCCCTCGGCACCCGCGGCGTGCTCACCCTCACCGTGCTCAACAACTCCGGCGGCACGGTGCGCAACCTGCGGCTCATCGACACCCTGCCGGCCGACTACGAACTCGACCTGACCGCGCCGATCGGGCTCGACGTCCAGCCCGCTTTCGGCAACTACCCCGGCCTCGTCGACGGCTACGTCCTGGATGACAGCAACCCGGCGCAACCGGTCTTCGATTTCACCTCCAGCACCAGCGGCACCGCCGTGCAATCGAATCTGTTGCGCCACGGCGACCGCCTGACCCTGACCCTGCAACTGGTGCGCGTGCGCCCCTTCGACGCGCTGAACCAGCCCGAGGTGCGCGAGGAAACCCCGGCCGACGGCACCGACCCCGCCTATCCGGCCGATGCCACCAACCGCGTCAGTCTGCGCTTCGAGAACACCTGCGGCACCGTCTTCGACGACGACGACAGCGTCAACCTGCCGTCCGAGCTCGTCGCGCCCGTCGATCCCGAAGACCTGGACGTCGACATCAACCCGGCCGACCCGGATCTTTTCTACATCCTCAGCGACCCCGCGGCGACGCTCACCTTCGACGTCGTGCTCACCAACCGCGGCGGTCACGACGCCGCCAACTACGACCTCTACGTCACCGTCGGCAACGGCATCGACGCCGGCGCCCTGCCGGCCGGCTGCAACCCGGCCGCGCCGCCGCCGGAGCTGGGCGAAGACCCGATCAACCCCGGCGGCATCCTGCCGCCCGAGTACGACCCCGGCGATTCGCGCAGCTTCCTCTGCCGGCTCGACGAGCCCTTGCCGCCCGGCGCCAGCAACACCTTCACCTTCACCATCCAGCGCACCCTGCCGCTGGGCAGCTCCGGCGACCTCACCTTCCGGGCCGACGTCCTCGGCCGCGCCGTCGGCGCCGACGGCAACCCCGTGCCCGACCGCGGCGCGGCCGGCTGGCCGTACTACAGCAAGGACAACGTCCTGGTGCGCATCATCGGCTTCAACCTGCGCAAGGAGATCGTCTCCTGCAGCGAGGCCGGCGCACCCCCCGATCCGATCGTCCAGATCGGCGAGGAATGCCGTTACCGGCTCACCGCCGGTTGGTTCGGTTTCGCCACCCCCGGTTTCGGCAACATCGAGATCCGCAACGCCCGCGTCTACGAGGGCGCGCGCGGCAACAACCCGCCGCCGGTCGAGGCCGATCCCGCCGCCGATCCGCCCAACCTGCCCGATCCCCTCGACGGCCAGGGCGTGCTGCCGGCCGGCATCGACTTCTCCGCGAGCTCCCCCGGCGTGACCGTCGCCGTGCAGAACCCCGCCGCACCGACCGACCTGCAGGAAACCGCCTTGGCCTGGCGCCTCGACCCCATCACCGCGCCGGCCGACGACCGCGCCGAGCAACGCTTCGTCGCCGAGTTCAGCACCCGCAGCCTGAACGACCCGGTCAACGCTTCGGCCGCGCCCAACGTCCACGCCGCCGAGCGCTTCGACGAGGTGAACGTCCGTTTCGACGTCTACTTCACCGGCAGCGGCAACCGCATCACCTTCGACGAAAACAGCCCCGGCTACCCGACCGCCGCCGACCGCGAACGCCGCCTGCGCATCGCCGAGCCGGCCGTCGGCCTGGTCAAGGCGGTGTGCAACGAATCGCTGTCGGCCGCCGCCGATCCGCTGGCCGTCGGCCCGGCCTGCCAGCCCTTCGTCACCTGGCCGCAGCGTGCCGAGGGCGACGCCGACGACCGCTACATCTTCCGCCTGACCCTGAGCAACGAGGCGGACGCCGGCGGCCTGCCGCGCGCCCCCGCTTTCGACCTGCGCATCGAGGACGCGACCGACCCCTCCGACCAGCTCCTGCCCGAAAACCTCGCCACCGACGGCATCGACAACGACGGCGACGGTTTGGTCGACGCCGCCGACCCGGACGGGGAGGGCAGCGTCAGCAACACCGTCATGGCCGACGGCGTTCCCGCCGTGCTCACCTTCGAAGGCGACCACTCGCCGGCCCTGGCGCGCCTCGACCCCGGCGCCAGCGTCGAGCTGTACTACTACGCGCGGCTGGACAGCGACGTCACCCCCACCCAGGTGCTGGACAACGTCGCCGGCGGCCCCACCGGCGACGGCAACGCCGCCGCCGGCCGCTACGACAGCCTGGCCGGCGCCAGCGGCAACCAGAGTGCGCCCGCCGGCGCCAGCGGCGGCCTCACCGGCGCGCGCGAATACGTGCTGCCCGAGGCGCGCGCCGGCATCCGCGTGCTCGACGTCACCGTCACCCCCGGTTCCAAGACGTTCACCGCCACCGCGCGCCGCGCCGCCGGCCTGGTGACGGGCGCCTGCACGCCCACCCCCTGCGTGGACGAAACCGCCGTTGTCGGCGAAGAAGTCGAAATCCAGCTCGAGGTCGGCATCCCCGTCTCCGAGCTGCGCGACTTCCGGCTGCGCGACGAGCTGCCGGCCGGCCTGCGCTGCATCGAAGCCTTCCCCGTCGAGCTGCCTCTCTACGACCCGCCGGCCCAGGATCCGGGCTTCGACCCGGGCGGCACCTTCCCCGCCGTGCAGTGCGACGCCGACGCCGTCGAATGGGATCTGTCCACCGCCGGCGACCAGCGCCTGCTCGGCAGCGGCGGCGTCGGCCAGTACACCCTGCAGGCGCGCTTCATCGCCCGGGTCGAGAACCTCGCCGGCATCGACGACGGCCTGGTGCTCGCCAACGGCGGCGCGTCCACCGCCGTGAACGTCCGCTACGTCGACGCCTCCGGCAGCACCGTCACCATCGACATCAACGAAGCGCGGCTCACCCTGCGCGAGCCGCAGATCACCCTGCAGACCTGGTTCGGTGACCCCATCCCCTTCGACGGCGACCCGCCGCCCAACCTCGTCACCCCCGACAACCAGATCGACGCCGGAGACGAGATCACCGTCGAGGTCCGGGCCGAGAACACCGGCACCGCCGACGCCTACAACCTCGTCGTCTACGACGGCCTGCCCGCCGGCCTGCTCGAATACGTGCCGGGCAGCGTCGTCACCGCCCCCGGCACGCCGGCGCCGACCGTCACCGTCGACGGGGCCGGCAACCCGAGCTTCACCTTCGCTCCCGGCGACGCCGTGCCCGTCGGCGGCGCCTTCGACTTCAGCTACCGCCTGCGCGTGCTCGGCACCGTCAACCCCGAGCAGAGCATCCCGCACGATCTGTACGCCGCCTGGACCTCCCTGCCCAGCGCCGCCACCGCCCTCAACGGCGGCGGCACGATCGGCGCCGACGGCGCCGCCGACGGCCTGCGCAACGGTCAGATCCCGCCGGACGGCGGGATCAACGACTACGAAACCGGGGTCACCGCCGCCCTCGATGTGCCCGCCCCGACGCTCGCCAAGAGCGACCTCGATCCCGCCCTGCCGGCGGCCGTGGGCCAGCGCAAGCGCTTCGCCCTCGAGATCGGCCTGCCCGAAGGCCGCGCGCTCGATCTGCGCCTGCGCGACGACCTCGCCGCCGGCGGCCCCGGCCTGGTCCTCGAACACGAGGCCGGCGCCGACATCCTCTACGAGTGCGCCGGTCTGGTCAGCGTCGCCGGCATTCCCGTGGACTGCAGCGACAGCGCCGCGCTCACCGCCGCCCTGGCCGGCGCCGTCGTCGAACCCGCCGACGAGGCCACCGGCCTCATCGAATGGAACTTCGGCACCGTCGTCACCCAGAGCGAGAACGACGCCGGCGGCGGCGCCATCGACCCCTACCTGCGCGTCGTCTACACCGTGCGCATCGACAACGCCCTGGACGTCGACGCCGGTGACCTGCTGCAGAACGCCGCCGAGGTGAGCCATGCCGGCGCAGCCGCGCCCGTCACCGCGCCCCCCGTCGTCCTCACCGTGGTCGAGCCGCAACTGCAGCTCACCAAGACCCTCACCCCGCCGGCGGCCGGGCCCGACGCCGGCGACCTCGTTGAATACACCCTCACCGTCGAGAACACCGGCACCGCCACCGCCTTCGACGTCGACCTCGTCGACACCCTGCCGCCGGCCCTGCGCTTCGACGCCACCGTCTCGGCCACCCTCGACGGCGCGCCGCTCGCCGGCTTCAACCCGGTCCCCGCCGGCGCCCCGGCCGGGCCGCTCGTCTGGGGGCGCGGCAACGGCGACGACAGCCTCGACATCCCCGCCGGCGGCGTGTTCGTGCTCGTCTACCGCCTGCGGGTGGCCGACGACGCCCAGCCCGGCGCGGTGCTCGACAACAGTCTGAGCGCCGACTGGAGCTCGCTCGACGGCCCCTCCGATCTCGAGCGCGACGGCGCCGGCTGTCCCGCCGTCACCGCCCCCGACGATTATTGCGCCGGCCCCGTCCAGGCCGCCGCCGCCGTGCCCGAGCTCACCGCCCTGGACAAAACCCGCGAGGCCGACGAATACCCCGGTACACCGGACGACCTGCGCGTCGGCGACACCGTCGATTTCCGCCTCGAAATCCGTCTCCAGGAAGGGCTGGTGCGCGGGCTGGTGGTCCAAGACACCCTGCCGCCCGGCCTCGAATTCGTCGCCACGCTCAGCGTCAACGGCGACGACAGCGCGCCCTACGAGGCGGTCGCGCCCTTCGCCCACGCCCCCATCGCCGCCGCCGCCACCCCGGCCGCCGGCGCCACCGGAACCCTCACCTGGACCCTCGGCGACGTCGGCAACGCCGCCGACAACGACCCGGCCAACGACCGTTTCGTCATCCGCTACCGGGCGCGGGTGCGCGACGACGCCGTCGCCGTGCCTTACCCCGCCGCCGGCGCCAGCAGCACCGCCCTGGCCAACCTGGCGCGCGTCGACCACCTGCGCGACGACGGCACGCCCGCCGCCGGCGCCGACGCCGCCGCCACGATCACCGTCCAGCAACCCTTCATCGGCCCGGCCGACCTCGACAAGCAGCGCAGCGACGGCGGCCCGGCCCTGGTCAGCGCGGGCCAGCGGCTCGAATTCACCCTGCAGGTGTGCAACAGCGGCACCGCCCCGGCCTACGGTCTCGTGCTGCGCGACACCCTGCCGCCGGAGCTCGACGGGGCCGACGGCGCGCCGCCCGACCCGGACGTCGTCAGCGTCACCCTCGGCGGCGTCGACCGCACCCCCGACTACGACGAAAACAGCCCGAACTTCGCCTTCGCCGGCGGCGAACTGATCTGGACCCTGGCGCCCGGCGACGCCCTCGATCACCAGGCCCCCGGCAACTGCCTGGTCATCGTCTACGCCCTCAACGTCGACCCCGAGGTCGGCCCCGGCGCCATCTTCAGCAACCGCCTGCAAGTGGACCGCTACGCCTCGCGGCCCACCGATCCGGCGCGGCTCTACGGTCCGGTCGGCCCGGTCGCCGTGACCGTTACCGCCCAGACCCCCATGAACATGATCAAGGACGGCCCGGCCGAGGCCACCCACGGCCAGACCATCGAGTACCGGCTGCGCTTTCCCCGACACCCCGGCCGTCACCACCCTCTACGAGGTCGAAGTCGACGACGACCTGCCGCCCGGCCTGACCTACCTCGGCGCCGCCTTCGGCCCCGGCAACGGCGCCGTCGGCCTCACCGACCTCACCGCCCCCGGCAGCAACCAGGTGCGCCTGCGCCTGCAACAGCTGCCCGCCGGCAGCCAGGCCGAGATCCTGCTCAGCGTGCGCGTCGAGCCGGCGGCCGGACCGGCCGGCACCGTCGTCACCAACCGGGCCGAGTACCGCTTCGCCGACGCCCCCGGCCAGCCGGCCAACACCTTCGGCGGCAGCGACGAGGCCAGCTTCACCGTCGTCGTCCCGCAACCCCTGCTCAGCAAGATCGAGCTCGGCCCCGCAGCCGCCCCCGGCGCCGACGGCTTCATCGATCTGGGCACGCCCGAGCGCTTCGCCCTGGAAGTCGCCAACGACGCGCCGAACACCACCACCATCTGGCAGGCGCGCCTGCTCGACATCCTGCCGCCCGAAATGCGCGGCGCCGATCCGCCGCAGATCGTCTCCATCGAAGTCGGCGGGCGCAGCCTGAGCGAAGCCGGCCCCGACGACTACGACCTCGCCTACGACCCGGCGAGCGGCGCCTTCACCATCGAGCTGCGCTCGGCGGCGGCGCGCATCGAGCCCGGCGAGGTCCTGCGCGTCGTCTACGAGGCCGCCCTGGTCGAGGACACCGGCGACGGCCTGGCCGTCGTCAACCGCGCCCTGGTCGAGCGCTGGTACGGCGAGGACACCAGCGCCGGCGTCCCGCCGGGCGCCGTCGTCTACCAGCAACCGGCCGGCTCCGGCACCGTCGCCGTCGCCGACGACGACTGGGCGCACGATCTGCCGCTCGAGACCCGCGCCCCCGTGCTCAGCTTCACCAAGCGCGTGGTCAACGCCAGCAGCGGCGCCGACCCGGGGCTGACCGCGCGGCCCGGCGACACCCTGCGCTACACCCTGGAAATCACCAACACCGGCCGCCTCGGCACGGTCCTGCAACTGCGCGACCAGATCGACGCCCTGAACACACCGGCGGCCTTCGCGCCCGGCAGCCTGGTGTGGGTCGTGCCGCCCGACCCGGCCTGGAACGACGCCACCGACCCCGCCGGCGGCGCGGCCGGCAACGGCCTCATCGCCATCGACGACATCCCGATCGACGCGGCCGGGGGCGGCGCCGACCGCATCGAACTGGTCTTCGAACTGACGCTGGCCGCGCCGCTGCCGGCCGGCCTCGTCGTCGCCAACCAGGCCGAAATCGACGCCCCGGCCATGAGTCCGCGGCCCAGCGACGACCCGCTCACCCCCGAGCCCGCCGACCCCACCGTCACCCTCATCGGCGCCGAACCGGAACTGGTCTTCGAGAAGACCTCCGCCGACCTCGACGGCGACCCCGGCGTGCTGCTCGGCGGCGAGCGCTTGCGTTACACCCTCACCGTCAAGAACGTCGGCGACGCCGACGCCGTCGGCGTGGTGCTCACCGACACCGTGCCGGCCCACACCCGCTACGTGGCCGGCAGCACCACCCTCAACGGCGCGCCCGTGCCCGACCCGGCCGATGGCGGCGCGCCGCTGGAAGCGGGCCTGCTCATCCAGTCCCCGGGCGCCGGCGCCGGGCGGCTGGCCGCCGACCCCGATCCGGCCGCCGGCAACGTCGCCGTCGTCACCTTCGACGTGCGCGTCGACGAGGGCCTGGCCAACGGCACCGTGCTCTCCAACCAGGGCGTGCTGCGCGGCGGCATCGAGCAGGCCGACCCGGCCGCGCCGCCGCTGCCGTTCCCGCCCGTGTTCAGCGACGATCCCGACACTCCCTTGCCCGCCGACCCCACCCAGGACGTGGTCGGTCGCGGCGTCAACCTCGATCTGCTCAAGACCGTCGCCCTGGTCGACGACCTCGACGGCGACGGCGTCATCGACGCCGGCGACAGCGTCCGCTACACCCTCGTCGCCACCAACCGCGGCAACCTCGACGCCGGCGAAGTCACCCTGCTCGACGCGCTGCCCGCCGAGCTCGCCTACCTGCCCGGGACCACCACCCTCGACGGCGTCGTCCAGCCCGACGGCGCCGGCCCGCCGCTTGACCCCGCCCAGGGCGGGTTGCGCTTCGAGCTGCCGGCCGGCGGCGGCGTCCAGGTCACCGTCGACGCCCGGGTGGCGCCGGGCACCGCCGCGGGCACCGTCGTCGAGAACCAGGCGCGGCTGCGCTCGGTCGTGCAGCCCGAGGAGCCCAGCGACGCCGACGGCAACGACGAAAACGGCGACGGCCCGACCCGCTTCGTGGTCGGCGGCGACGGCCGTCCGACCATCAGCAAGGAAGTCCTGGTGGTCGGCGGCGGCACCGCCGAACCCGGCGGCCGGCTCGAATACCGCATCCGGGTCGCCAACCCCGGCGCCGTGCCGATCAGCGGCTTGCGCGTGCTCGACACCCTGCCGGCCGGCACCGAGCTGGTCGCCGGCAGCGCCTTGCTCGACGGTTTCGCCCGGGGCGTGAGCGTCACCGGCGCCACCCTCAGCGCCGACTACGGGGCCACCTACGGCGCCCTGCAGCCGGGTGCGGACTTCGAATTCAGTTTCCGCGTCACCCTCGACGACACCCTCGCCGAGGGCACGCCCATCGTCAACACCGCCGAAGTGCGCTGGAACGCCTGCATGAGCGGCTGCCCCACCGACAGCGCCCGCGTCGACGTCGGCGGCGCCCCCGGCACCGTCACCCTGCGCGGCCGCATCTGGCACGACCCGGACCACGACGACCGCCACGACGAGGGCGAGCAGGTCTTCGGCGGCTGGCCGCTGGCCGTCTACCTCGACCGGCCCGCGCCGGGCCCGGCCGACGCCCCCATCGACCGCTTCACCACCAGCGAGGACGGCCGCTTCGCCATCGTCGGGCTGGCGCCCGGCGGCCCCTACACCGTCACCTTCGCCGTCCCCGAAGGCAGCCCCGGCTGGCCGGCCGGCTCCAACCGCGCCCTCGGCCGCAGCGCCCCGGCCGTCGGCGAGGCCGGCCTGATGCGCATCGCCGGTATCCAGGCCGAAGCCGGGCGCAACGTCCTCGATGAAAACCTGCCGCTGGATCCGCACGGCCGGCTCTACAACTCCGTCACCCGCGAGCGTTTCCCGGCCGGCGCGCGGCTGTGGCTGCGTCGCCAGGACGGCGGGCCGCTGCCCGAGGCCTGCTTCGACACCCCGCCGCACCTGGGCAGCCAGCAGGGCCAGATCAGCGACGGCGAAGCCTTCTACCGCTTCGACCTGCGTCCCGGCGCCGACCCCGCCTGCCCGGTGGGCGGCGTCTACCGCCTGCTCGTCGAAACCCCGGACGGCGCCGGCGGCTGGCGCGAAAACGTCTCGGTCGTCATCCCGCCCGAGCCGACCACCCTCGATCCCGAAAACTGCGGTGCCGACGCCGTGCCCGCCACCGCCGAGTGCGAAGTGCAGCCCCAGCCCGAAGCGCCCGCCAGCGACGTGCCGCCCGGCCCCGGCACCCGCTACCACCTCACCGTCCGTTACGGCGACGGCGAGCGCGGCCCCTTCAACCACCATATCCCGCTCGACGACGTGCCCGCCGGCCTGGTCACCATCAGCAAGACCACGCCCCTGAAAAACGTCGTGCGCGGCGAGGCCGTGCCCTACACCATCGAGGTGAGCAACCCGCAGGACTTCAACATCAGCGGCCTGATCGTGCGCGACACCATGCCGCCGGGCTTCAAATACCTGCCCGGCTCGGCGCGCCGCGACGGCCTGCCCTTCGAACCGCTCGGCGACGGTCGCCGGCTCGACTTTCCGCCCTTCGCCCTGGCGCCCGGCGCGCGCAGCCGCATCCAACTGCTGCTGGTCGTCGGCGCCGGCGTCGGCGAGGGCGAATACGTCAACCTCGCCCAGGCCTTCATCGCCGGTCTGGCCGAGCCGGTCTCCGGCGAGGCCAGCGCCACCGTGCGCGTCGTGCCCGACCCCACCTTCGACTGCGCCGACATCGTCGGCAAAGTCTTCGACGACCGCGACCTGGACGGCGAGCCCGATCCGGGCGAACCCGGGCTCGCCGGCGTTCGGCTCGCCACCGCCCGCGGCCTGCTCGTCACCACCGACGCGCACGGCCGCTTCCACATCGCCTGCGCCCAGGTGCCGAACCTCGACCGCGGCAGCCACTTCATCATCGAACTCGACCCGCGCACCCTGCCCAGCGGCTACCGCGTCACCAGCGAAAACCCGCGCGTGTTGCGCCTGACCCGCGGCAAATTCGGCCAGGTCGCCTTCGGCGCCGCCGTCCACCGCGTCGTGCGGCTCGATCTCGCCGACGCCGCCTTCGAGCCCGGCGGCGTCGCCCTGCGCCCGCACTGGGCCGGCGAACTCGACACCCTGTTCGAACGCCTGCGCGAAGCGCCCAGCGTGCTGCGCGTCGCCTACCTCGGCGACCTCGAATCCGGCGCCCTGGCCGCCGCCCGCCTGGCCGCCGTCGTCGCCGAGATCGAAGCGCGCTGGCGTGCCGAAGGCTGCTGCTACCGCCTGCTCGTCGAAACCGAAACCTACTGGCGCCGGGGGCGCCCCTTGCAATGACGCGCCGTCTCGCCGCCTGGCTCTGCACCCTGCTCCTGGCCGGTCCGGCGGCCGGGCAGGGCGCCTGCGGCCGCGCCGACTGCAGCGGGCCGGTGCTCGGCCGGGCCGAGGCGCCGCCCGCCGGAGAGCGCCTCCTGCCCGACCTCCAATTCACCCTCTGGGTGCACGACGAGGACGACTTCCGGCCGAGCGGCGAGGACACCGTCGAGTTGCGCACCACCCTCCAGCGCGAGGCGCGCACCGTCAAACTCACCGACGTCGTCGAACCGATCGGTTTCGCCACCGGCCGCGCCGACATCCCGGACACCGTCGTCGAGCGCCTGCGCACC
The DNA here is from genome assembly GCA_026004975.1 of Gammaproteobacteria bacterium. Taxonomy (GTDB): domain Bacteria; phylum Pseudomonadota; class Gammaproteobacteria; order HTCC5015; family HTCC5015; genus BPKE01. Next base: position 415,805 of record BPKE01000001.1, on the reverse strand, counting down.
GTGCTCGCCGAACTCGAAAACAAGCCCAACCTGCGCCTGCACATCATCGGCCACACCGACAACCAGCCGCTCGGCCCACGCGGCCGCGCCCTCTACGGCGACAACGTCGGCCTGTCCGAGGCGCGGGCGCGCATGGCCGCCGAGTTCTTCCAGCGCGCCCTGGGACTGCCGCCCGAGGCGGTCACCTTCGAAGGCCGCGGCGCCGCCGAACCGATCGCCGACAACGCCACCCCGGCCGGGCGCGCCCGCAACCGGCGCGTCGAAGTGCAAGTCTGGTACGACGAAATCGAAGAACGCCGCGTCCAGGAGCGCGTCGAAAAAGACCCCGGCCTGCGCCAGGTCCCCGTCTGCCGCCGCGTCGAGCGCTGCCTGTACAAGCGCAAACAGGGCCAGCGCCGGCGCATCCAGGTCGTCGGCGCCGTGCCGCCCCTGCACTACGACGGCACCCAGGTCGAACTCGACGAGCGCCACTTGATCCGCATCCGCGACGCGCTCGCCGAACTGCGCGACCTGCCCGGCCTGTCGCTGCGCGTCGTCGCCCACACCGACAACCTGCCCCTGCCGCCCGAACTCGCCCGTCTCTACGGCGACAAGCTCACCCTCTCCAAGGCCCTGGCCGGGCGCCTCGCCCGCGAACTCGCCGAGACGCTGCGCCTGCCCAACCGCATGATCACCGCCGTCGGCAAGGGCGAGACCGAGCCGGTGGCCTCCAACGCCGACGCCCAGGGCCGCGCCCTGAACCGCCGCATCGAAATCGAGATCTGGCACGACGACCCCGACCCCGAAGCCGTCGAAACCCCGCGGCCCTGTCCCGGCGCCGCGCAGAGCGAAACCGTCACCGCCGTCTACCAGGACGAAAAACCCGTCGTCTTCTTCAAGGCCGGCGACCCGGTCTATCCCAACGGCTTCTTCGAAAGCGTGCGGCGCATCCTCGACACCCTGCGCGACAAGCCCGGGCTGCGCATCAACGTCGTGGGCCACACCAGCAACGAGGCCCTCAGCCGCCGCGCCGCCGCCCTCTACGGCGACCACTTCAAGCTCTCCCTGGCGCGCGCCGAGCGCGTCAAGGCCGAACTCGCGCGCCGCCTCGGCCTGCCCGAAGACCGCCTGCTCACCGAAGGGCGCGGCTTCCTCGAGCCGTACCGGCGCGCCGACGACTCGCCCTTCGCCCGCCTGCGCTTCGAGGCCGCCGGCGCGGAAGAGGAGGGCACCGTCGACCCGCGCGACAACCGCGTCGAACTCGAATTCCTCTACGAAGAAGCGGCCGAACTCGTCGAAGACCCCAACCTGGTCATCGAGCGCGTCCAGGTCGACGAACCGCCCGTCAGCCCCTTCCTGCTCCAGCCGATCCGCATCAGCGTGGACGGGCAACCCGTCGACGACGGCCGCCGCCACGGCGCCGACGAACAGCGCTGCATCGACCGCGCCCTGGCCGAAGCCGATCTGCAACTGCGCTACGACCCCCTGGGCGCCGCGCCGCGGCTCGACATCCAGGCCCTGCCGCCCTACCTGAGCGACTGGGACGACCCGGCCACGCGGCGCATGGAAAACAAGATCCGCTTCGTCGCCTACAGCAACTACAGCGCCTTCATCGCCCGCGCCGAAGTGCGCATCCACCACGCCGAAGACAGCCTCCAGGCCGAGCCGCTCGCCGTTTTGCCGCTAAACGACGACGGCCAGGCCGAATGGTGGACCCCGCCGCCGCTCGAACCCTTCGCCGGGCCCGTCCAGCCCCTGAAGTACGTGCTGCGCGTCTACGACGCCGAAGGCCGCTGGGACCAGACCGAGCCGCAGCCGATCTGGCTGGTCTCGCGCGTGCTCGACCCGGCCGCCGCCGAGGCGCTCGAGGCCGAGATCGAGCGCGCCGGTTGGGGTGAGAGCCGCCTCGCCCAGCGCCGGATCCCCGTCCGCGGCGGCGTCGTCACCGTCGCCGGCCGCAACCTGCCGCCGGGGCACCGCGTCTGGGTCATGGGCCGGCGCGTCCCGGTCGGCGAAGACGGCCGCTTCGTCGCCGAACAAATCGTGCCCCCGGGTTACCACACGGTCGAAGTCGCCGTGCTGGACGAACGGGGGAACGGCCGCCTCTACCTGCGCGACCTGCACATGGCCGAAAACGACTGGTTCCTGGTCGGGCTCGCCGACCTGGTCCTCGGTCGCGACGAAACCAACGGCCCGGCCAGCCTCGTCACCCAGGATCCGACCCACTACAACAGCGAATTCTGGGCCGACGGCCGGCTCGCCTTCTACACCAAGGGGCGCACCGAAGGCGGCTGGACCGTCACCGCCAGCGCCGACACCCGCGAGCAACCGATCGACGAGTTGTTCAGCAACTTCGACAAGAAAGACCCCGACACCCTGTTCCGGCGCCTCGACCCCGACCGCCACTACCCCACCTTCGGCGACGACAGCGTCCTCATCGAAGACGCGCCCACCTCCGGCCGCTTCTACCTGCGCGCCGAAAAAGACCAGGACCACGTCCTGTGGGGCAACTTCAAGGCGCGCTGGCTCGACACCGAACTCGCCCAGGTCGACCGCGTCCTCTACGGCGCGCAACTGCACCTGGAAAGCGACGCCGTCACCGAACTGGGCGAACGGCGCAGCCGCGGCGAACTCTACCTCGCCCAGCCCGGCACCGTCCTCGCCCGCGACGAATTCCGCGGCACCGGCGGCTCCCTCTACTACCTGCGCAACCGCGACATCACCCAGGGCTCCGAACGCCTGCGCATCGAAGTGCGCGACAAGGACTCCGGCATCGTCCTGTCCACCCGCGAACTCGTCTGGGGCCAGGACTACGACATCGACTACATCCAGGGCCGCATCCTGCTCAACCAGCCCCTGCCGTCCACCGCCGACGACGGGCGCATCGTCCAGACCGACGGCCTGGGCGGGCACCCCGTCTTCCTCGTCGCCCGCTACGAATACACCCCCGGCTTCGAAGAGATCGACGACACCAGCCGCGGCCTGCGCCTCGCCCACTGGTTCGGCGACCACCTGCAGCTCGGGCTCACCGCCGCCGACGAAGACCGCTTCGGCGAGCGCGCCGAACTCGGCGGCGTCGACCTCGTGCTGCGCAAGACCGCCCAGACCTATGTCAAACTCGAAAGCGCCCGCAGCCGCGGTCCCGGCTGGAGCCAGCGCCTGTCCGAAGACGGCGGTTTCAACTTCTTCGACCAGACCCTCGACGCCGCCGACGACCGGGCCCACGGCGCCTGGCGCCTGGAAGCCGCCGGGTTGTTCTCCGAGCTCTTCGACTTCGAAGGGCGCCTGCGCCTCTACCTGCAGCAGCGCGAAGCCGGTTTCGCGGCCCCCGGCCAACTCGCCCCGCTCGAGACCGAACAACACGGCCTCGACCTCGAACTGCCGATCGGGTCGCGCTGGACCGTCGCCGGCCGCTTCGACGCCCATCGCCAGCAACAGGGCCTGGACAGCGAAGCCGCCGAACTCGAAGCGCGCTACACCCTCGACGAACACTGGCGCCTCGGTTCCGCCCTGCGCCGCGACCGGCGCGAAGACCAACGTGCCGGCAGCCTGCTGCCGGCCGACGCCCTCGGCGAACGCACCGACCTCGGCCTGGAAGTCGCCTACGACAGCCGCGACCGCTGGACCGGCTACGGCTTCCTCCAGAGCACCCTCGACACCGCCGGCGGCCGCGCCGAGAACGACCGCATCGGCGTCGGGGGCCGCTACCAGCTTTCCGACCGCTGGCGGCTCGACGGCGAAATCTCCGACGGCGACCTCGGCGCCGGCGGCCGCCTGGGCCTCGACTTCCTCGCCAGCGACCGCACCCAACTCTATTTCGCCTACCAGGTGGACACCGACCGCGACGACTTCAGCCGCCTGGCCGGGCGCAGCGGCGGCCGGCAGGGCCGGGGGCTGGTCGGCCTGCGCAGCCGCTACAGCGACGCCTTGAGCGTCTACGGCGAAGAACGCTACGCCTTCGGCGAGCAGCCCAGCGGCCTCACCCACGCCTGGGGGCTCGACTGGAACCCCGTCGAGACCCTCGCCCTGGGTCTGGCCGTGGAACGCGGCGAACTCCAAGACCCCTTCACCGGCCTGGTCCTCGACCGTTCCGCCTACAGCTTCTCCACCGGCTGGCGCGGCGATGCGCTGCGTGCCGCCGCCGCCCTCGAATGGCGCGAAGACGCCAGCCTCCAGGACCGGCGCACCACCCGGCTGTGGCGTTCCAACCTCGAATGGCGGCTCGGCGACGACGGCCGCCTGCTGGCCAAGTACAACGCCGCGCGCAGCCGTTCCAACCGCGGCGCCTTCTACGACGGCGACTTCACCGAAGCCGTCCTCGGCTACGCCTACCGGCCCGTCGCCCACGACCGGCTCAATCTGCTGTTCAAACTCACCTGGTTCGAAAACCTGCCCGCGCCCGAACAAGAAAGCCTGCCCGGCACCCGCAGCGAATTCATCCAGAAAAGCCGCATCCTCTCCATCGACGGCAACTACCGCCTCACGGCGCGCTGGACCCTCGGCGCCAAATGGGCGCGGCGCCTGGGCGAAGTCGCCCTGGACCGCAGCAACCCCGAGTTCTTCGCCAGCAACGCCGACCTCACCATCCTGCGCGTCGACTGGCACCTCGTGCACAGCTGGGACTGGCTCATCGAAGGGCGCCGCCTCGCCGTCGAACAAGCCCAGGACGAACGCGCCGGCTTCCTCACCGCCCTCTACAAACACCTCGGCCGCCACGTCAAGCTCGGCGTCGGCTACAACTTCACCGACTTCTCCGACGACCTCACCGACCTGGACTACGACAGCCAGGGCGCCTTCATCAACCTCGTCGGCAAATTCTGAAGCCGGTCGGTTGCTCGGCGACCGAGCGGCCCTCGTGGCTCGCTCGAGCGACAGCGGCGACGGTCGCATGCCGCCGTGACTTCCTGGGCGAGCGCCGGGTCCGTGCAATGCTTGAGGGCGGATGCCGTTTTCCCCTTCCCGGGGCATCGCCTGGGGGGCGTATGGGCGCCGAATCCGATCGGAAAAAAATGGCCGGATCCTTGGAAGCGCACAAACGCTTCGCAGAGCTTTGAAAACGCTGGGCGAGGCAAGAAGAAGGCCGCCGGGTTGACGGGCATGCGGCCGGCGCAACCCCAAGCGGATCGGGGCGGTGTCGATGCCGCCCTCGCGATGTTGGAGAATCATGGGAAGCCATGCCCTCGGCGCGCCTCGACGAGCTCGAGGCGTCTTTGTGCGGCAACGGCGGGAATGGAAGATGCAGGCCCTCCAGGCGGCGATTTCTACGCTGTTGAGCCATCCCGCGGAAAAGACATGCCTTGAGGCATTTTCGCAGGAAGTCGAAGTCTTCTCCGACGAGCCGAATCGACGGGCGGTTCCGGCCGATGCGGCGATGGCAAAGATCGAAAAATCGCGTTGGGTGTCGGTAGGGCGCGCAGCGCAAGAAAGTGAAACCGCCTTCGATGCCGAAGGCGAGTCCTTGCGACGCATGAGCCGAATCCGGCTCGCCGCGGCGCTCGTCGCGCTGCTCGTCACGGCTCGTTTGCCGTGGTTTCGCTATCCCGGTTCGGGAGCGTCGCCGTTGCAAGGCGGTGATTGGCGTCCTGTGTCGAGGGCGTATCCGCTCGTTGCGTCGGCCTTCGGGGCCGCGGTGTGGCGTGCGCGACGTGATCGAACGATCGACGCGCCGTATGTCGATCCGCGCCAGCGCGTTTTGGTGGTTGTCCGCGTTTTCCCCGGTATCGCCGCAGGAGTGAGCACCCGAGCGGGCCGTGATGCCGTCGTGCCCCTCGCGGCGCAGGCGCTTTTCGATGCGAGCGGCCCGCGGGCGGCGCTGCGCAAGGGCGAGCTCGCGGCAGACATCGATCCACCCGCCTGCGGGTGCTTAGAGAACGCCCGAGATCGGGGAAGTGAGGCAGCCTGTCGGCCTGTCCCGATCCCGCCGCTTAAATGGCGGTGAAGCTTTGCCGCCATCGCCATGGAGGCCATCGACCGCAACCGCCCGCGATGCCCGCGGCCGGAGGCGCTCGAGCATCGAGGGCGGTGCATTCATTCGATGCCCAGTTTCTTGATGCGGTAGCGCAGTTGCCTGAAGCTGATGCCGAGGCGCTCGGCGGCGCGGGTCTTGTTCCACCGCGTCGCTTCCAGGGCCTCGAGGATGGTGCGGCGTTCTTCTTCTTCGAGCCGGTCGTCGAGGGGCAGGTCGCCCTCCTCGGTCCGGCCGGGCGGGGGTGCGGCGGCGAGGCCGCCGTTCAAGCCCAGGTCTTCGGGGCGGATGAGATTGCCTTCGCACAGGGCGGCGGCGCGCTCGAGGATGTTTTCCAGTTCCCGCACGTTGCCGGGGAAGCGGTGTTGCTGCAGGGCGGCGAGGGCGGCGTCGCTCAGGGTGTAGCTTTGGCCCTGCTTGGCGCCGATGGTTTCGAGGATGCGGGTGGCGAGCAGGGGGATGTCTTCACGCCGCTCGCGCAGCGGCGGCACGTCGATGCGGATGACGTTGATGCGGTAATAGAGGTCCTGGCGGAATTGCCCCTCGGCGACGAGGCGGTCGAGATCCTTGTGCGAGGCGCTCAGGATGCGCACGTCGACGGGCAGTTCGTGGGTGCCGCCGACGGGGCGGACGGCGCGTTCCTGAATGGCGCGCAGCAGCTTGACCTGCATGGGGACGGGCAGTTCGGCGATTTCGTCGAGGAACAGGGTGCCGCCGCTGGCGGCGGCGAACAGGCCTTGCTTGTCGCTGACGGCGCCGGTGAAGCTGCCCTTGAGGTGGCCGAAGAATTCGCTTTCCATCAGCTCGGAGGGGATGGCGCTGCAGTTGACGGCGACGAAGGGGCCGTCGCGCCGCGCGCTCTGGGCGTGGATGAGGCGGGCGACCAGTTCCTTGCCGGTGCCCGATTCGCCGTGGATGTGGACGGGGGCCTGGCTGCGGGCGAGCTTGGCGATGGTTTTCTTCAGTTGCTGCATGGCGGGCGATTCGCCGAGCAGCAGGGGCTGGTCGGGGCGGTTCTCGGCCCCGGCGGCGGGGCCGAGCTTGAGGGCGGAAGCGACCAGTTGGCGCAGTTGCTTGAGGTCCAGGGGCTTGGAGATGAAGTCGAAGGCGCCGGACTTGAGGGCGCGGATGGCGGCTTCCATGTTGCCGTGGGCGGTGATCACGGCGATGGGCGTGCCGGGATGGCGTCGTTGCACCCACTCGACGAAGTCCAGGCCGTCGCCGTCGGGCAGACGCATGTCGGTGAGCACCAGGTCGAAGTGTTTTTCTTCCATCAGCCGCTTGGCGGCGGCGAGGTTCTGCGCCGAGGCGGTGTTGAGCTTCATGCGCGAGAGGGTGATTTCCAGCAGCTCGCACAGGTCCGGTTCGTCGTCGACGATGAGGATGCGCGGCAGGGTCATTCGCTCTCCCTCGTTGGCCAGTGGGCCGCGGCCTGGCGCGGCGATGGAAAGTCGATGCGGAACAGGGCGCCGCCGCCGGGGCGGGTTTGCAACTGGATCTGCGCGCCGTTGAAGGCGCACAGTTCGCGGACGATGTACAACCCGAGCCCGCTGCCGCCGGCGCCGCCGGAGAAGAACGGCTCGAAAATCTTATCCTGAAGCGCGGGGGGGACTCCCGGACCACGGTCGGCGACGAACAGGGCGGCGCCGCCGTCGGGCCGCTGCGCGCAGCCCAGGGTGAGCTGCAGCCGGCCGTCGGGCCCGGCGCCGTGGCGCAGGGCGTTGCTGCACAGGTTCCAGACGATCTGGTGAAGCTGGCCGGGATCGACCAGGGCGCTGGCGCCCGGTTGCAGGTCGAGGTCGAGTTCGACGAGCGCGTCGCCGTGCCGGCTCGCGAATTCTTCGGCCAGCTCGCGCAACCAAGGGGCGAGTTCGAGTTCGACGGGTTCGCCGCGCCGCTTGACCGACAGTTGCAGGATGTTGTCGATGATGCCGTTGATGCGTTCGCTCTGCTGGAGAATGATTTCGATCAGGCGCCGTTCCTGCGGGCCGGGTTGTTCGGCTTCGGCGAGCAGTTGGGCGGCGTGGCGGATGGCCGAGAGGGGGTTGCGGATTTCGTGGGCGATGCTGGCGGTGAGGCGGCCCAGCGAGGCCAGCTTCATGTTCTGGAATTCGCGCGAGTAGGGGGTGGTGTCTTCGAGCAGGATCAGGGTGCCGGCGCGGCCGCCGGGGCCCAGCGGGGTGAAGCGGGGCTGCAGTTCGAAAGGGTTGCCGGGGCTGCGCAGCCGCGGCACGGGTTGTTCGGGGGCCTCGCGCCACAGGGTGAGCCGTGAGGCCAGATCGGCGGAGAGCCGTTCGAGGGGCGTGGACGGCGCGAGGTCGGGGGCGTTGAGTTGCAGGCGGGCGGCGGCGTTGATGAGGCGGATGGTCCCGGCCGGGTCGACGACGATCACGCCGCTGTCCATGTGCTGGACGATGTGCTCGTTCAACTGGCCGAGGTTGGCGAGGTCCAATTCGCGCTGCTCGGCGATGCGCTCGCTTTCCAAGAGCCGCCGCTTGATGGCGGCGAGCAACAGGGTGACGCCGAAGAAGGCGGCGCCGAGGGCCGCGGCTTGGGGGTAGGAGGGCGCGCGGTGCCCGAGCAGGTCGGTGTAGACGGCTTCGCCGAGCACGGCGAGGCTGGCCAGGGCGGCGAAGAACAACCCTTCGACCTGGCTCAAGATGAGCGCCGCGGCGGCGACGTTGACGACCAGCAGGATGCCCAGGCCGCTGGCGACCCCGCCGCTGGCGTGCATCAGCAGGACGCCGACGGCGATGTCGCCGAGCACCTGGAGCTGGGCTTGCAGGGTGTGTTCGGGACGCCGCAGGTGGATGAGGAGCAGCCAGAGCAGGGCGAGGGCGAGGCCGGTGGCGCCGGCGGCGGCGAACAGGGCCGGTGAGCGGTCGCCCAGGGCGACGGGCGCGAAATCGCCGTGCGCCAAGGAGAGCAGCAGCACCAGGATGAACAGGCGGTAGAGCGCGAGCAGCCGCAGGGCGTACCAGCGCTCGGCGCCTTCCAGCACATCCCGGTGGCGTTGGCGCAGCTTGGCGAGCGGGCTCGGCATGCCGCCCGTTCAGTTCCGGCCGCGCTGGGCCTCGGCGCGTTCCCGCCAGCGCCGGCGGTGGTCCGCGCAGCAGAAGTGTCGTTCGCCTTCGGCGAGCGCCTCGGACCGCGGCAGATGCAGGTCGCACAGGGCGCAGCGCACCATGGTTTCGGGTTGCGCCGGTCGCGTCTCGCCGCCCCGCGGGGGTGGGCGCAGGGCCTTGCGCAGCAGGTGGCCGACGATGGCCAGCACGATGACGACGAGGAGGAAACGCATGACGGCACGCCCGGATCGGTCGAAGGCGCGCGGCCGGCGGGCCGCGCTGTGCGTATAATGCCACACTTTTCCGCGGGGGCCGGAGGATGGCGCGAGTCCTGAACATCGCCTTGGCGCAGATCGACCCGCTGGTCGGGGACGTGGCGGGCAACCGCGTGCTGATCGAGGCGGCCGTCGCCCGGGCGCGCGCCGCCGGCGCCGATCTCGTGGTGTTCCCGGAGCTGGCGGTGTGTGGTTATCCGCCGGACGATCTGCTGTTCCGCGAGGGGTTCGTCGAGGCCTGCGAGGCGGCCGTGGAGCGGCTGGCCGGCGCGGCGCGGGACATCGCCGTGCTGGTCGGGCATCCGCGCCGCGTGCCCGGCGGCCTGGCGAACGCGGCGACCCTGCTCGCCGGCGGCGAGCGCCGGCTGGTGTACGACAAGCAGTTGTTGCCGAACTACGGGGTGTTCGACGAGAAGCGGTATTTCGTCCCGGGGACGGAACCGGCGGTGACGACGCTCGGTGGCGTGCGCATCGGCGTGACGATCTGCGAGGACATCTGGCAGCCCGGCCCGGCACGGGCCGCCCGCGAGGCCGGGGCGGAGTTGCTGATCAATCTGAACGCCTCGCCTTTCCACGTCGGCAAGCTCGGTGATCGCCTGGCGGTGTTGCGCCAACGCTGCAACGAAACCGGTTTGCCGGTGGTGTACGTGAACCTGGTCGGCGGCCAGGACGAGCTGGTGTTCGACGGCCGTTCGCTGGTGGTGGACGGCGCGGGGCGGGTGTGCGCGGCCCTGCCGGGTTTCGAGCCGGCCCTCGAGGTCGTGCGCTTCGAGGACGGTCGGCCTTGCGCGGCGCCGCAGGACCTGGGCGAGGACGAGGACGAGACGGTGTACCGGGCCTTGGTCCTGGCGATTCGTGACTACGTGCGCAAGAACGGCTTCAACGGGGTGGTGCTGGGCTTGTCCGGCGGCGTGGATTCGGCGCTCACCGCGGCGTTGGCGGTGGACGCGCTCGGCGCCGAGGCGGTTCAGGCCTTGATGATGCCCTCGCGCTACACCTCGAGCGCGAGCCTGGAGGACGCGCGTGCGCTGGCGCGCAACCTCGGCCTGGTCTACCACGAGCTGTCGATCGAGGGGCCCTTCGGCGCTTTCGTCGAGACCTTGCGGCCCCTGTTCGCCGGCGCCGACGGACAGTGGCCTGCCGATGTCACCCAGGAGAACATCCAGGCCCGCTGCCGCGGCGTGTTGCTGATGGCGGTGTCGAACAAGACCGGTGCACTGGTGTTGGCCACGGGCAACAAGAGCGAGCTGTCGGTGGGCTACGCGACGCTTTACGGCGACATGGCCGGCGGGTACGCGCCGCTCAAGGACGTCTACAAGCAGCGCGTCTACCGGCTGTGCCGGTATCGCAACGCCATATCGCCGGTGATCCCCGAGCGCGTGCTGACCCGGCCGCCGACCGCCGAGCTGGCCGAGAATCAGAAAGACGAGGACAGCCTGCCGCCGTATCCGTTGCTCGACGCGATCCTCGAGCGCTACATCGACGGCGAGGCGTCGGTGGAGCGGATCGTCGCCGAGGGTTTCGACCCCGAGGTGGTGCGGGACGTGGTGCGGCGGGTGGACCGCAACGAGTACAAGCGCCGCCAGGCGGCGCCCGGCGTGAAGATCACGCGCCGCGCCTTCGGGCGCGAGCGCCGCTACCCGATCACTTGCGGCTACCGTCCTTGACCGCGGTCGCCCGGCGCGGTGCGTTCAGGCGCAGCAGGCGCTCGGCGTCGGCGGCGGCGTCTTCCGCGCCGAGCGCCCGGTAGGCCTCCACCAGCAGCGGCAGCGCCTCGCGTGCCGAGGGGCTGCGGGGGAAGTGTTCGAGCAGGTACGTGATCCGGTTGGCCGCCGCGATCCAGGCGCCGTGTCCGGCGTAGAAGCGGGCGACCTCGAGTTCGTGGCGGGCGAGCAGGTTGGCCAGGTACACCATCCGGCGGTAGGCGTCGGCGGCGTAAGGGCTGTTCGGGTGGCGCTCCACGAGCTGCTTGAAGGTGGCAAAGGCCTCCTCGAGGGGCTTTTTGTCGTAATCGGCCGGATTGCGTGGAAACCAGCCTTCGAAGGCCCGCCGCCGGCCGAAGGCGGCGACCCCTTTGAGGTAATAGGCGTAGGCCACCTGGGGGTGGGTCGGGTTGAAGCGGATGAAGCGTTCCGCCTCGGCGATCGCCTTTTCGGTCTGGCCGTAGAGCAGGTAGGCGTAGGCCAGGTCGAGCTGCGCCTGCAGCGCGTAGGGGCTGAACGGGTAGCGTGTTTCGAGCAGCTTGAAGTAGCGGATCGCCTGCTCGAAGCGGGCGCCGTCCAGGTGGCCGCGGGCGCGCTCGTAGAGTTGCTGGGCGTCTTCCTCGGCGGTCACCAGGTCGAGTTCCTTGCCGCCGCAGGCGGCGAGCAGGCCGAGGGCGAGCAAGACGAGCAGGCGCAACTTCATCGTCGCATCCGGTCCGAAAGGGGCGCTCATTGTATCCTATCCGTTCGCGCAGGACCGAACCGCGATGCCGATCGTTCACGCCACCGTGCCGCCCGAATCCTTCGGCGAGCGCCTCGACAAGGCGCTCGCCCGCCTGTTCCCGGAGCATTCGCGCGCCCGCCTGCAGCGCTGGCTGCGCGAAGGGCGGATCCGCGTCGAGGGCGCCGCGCGCGGCCCGGCCGACCGCGTGAGCGGCGGCGAGCGCATCGACCTCGACCTGCCGGAGGTCGAGCCGGCGGCCGCTGCGCCCGCCGCCCAGGCCATCCCCCTGCGGGTGCTCTACGAGGACGCCGACCTGCTGGTCGTCGACAAGCCGCCGGGCCTGGTGGTCCACCCGGCCGCCGGCAACCCGGACGGCACCCTGCTCAACGCCTTGTTGCATCACGACCCCGCGCTCGCGGCTCTGCCGCGGGCCGGGCTGGTGCACCGCCTGGACAAGGACACCAGCGGCCTGCTGGTGGTGGCGCGCAGCCTGCGCGCCCACACGCACCTGGTGCAGCAACTGCAGGCGCGCAGCATGGGCAGGCGTTACCTGGCGCTGGTGCAGGGGCGGGTGATCGCCGGCGGCACGATCGAGGCGCCCATCGGCCGCCATCCGCGCGACCGCAAGCGCATGGCCGTGCGCGCCGACGGCCGGCCGGCGGTCAGTCATTACCGGGTGGCGGCGCGCTACCGTGCCCACACCCTGCTCGAGGTCGCCCTGGAGACCGGGCGCACGCACCAGATCCGCGTCCATCTCGCCGCCCGCGGCTGGCCGATCGTCGGCGACCCGGTCTACGGCGGCCGGCTGCGCCTGCCGCCGGCCGCCGCGCCGGCGCTGGCCGCGGTCTTGCGCGGTTTCGGCCGCCAGGCGCTGCACGCCCGGGCGCTGTATTTGCGCCATCCGGCCGACGGCCGGCCGATGGACTTCGAGGCGCCGCCGCCGGCCGACTTCCAGGCCCTGATCGAGGCCCTGGCCGCCGATGCCGCGGCCGAGGCCGGCGCAGATGGCCGCTGACCGCTTCGAGGGCGCGCTGTTGTACCCGGGCTGGCCGGCGCCGGCGGCGGTGCGGGCGGTCACCACCACCCGTCGGCCGCCGCCCGGCGGTGACCCGGCCCGCCCCTTCAATCTCTCGACGCGGCTGGATCCGGCCGCCACCGCGGCCCGCGCGCGGCTCGTCGAGGCCTTGGCCCTGCCCGGCGAGCCGGCCTGGCTGGAGCAGGTGCACGGCGCCACCGTGCTCGATCTCGACCGCGACCCCGCGCCGCCGCGCCGCGCCGACGCCGCCTTCACCCGCCGGCCCGGGGTGGTTTGTGTGGTGCTGACCGCCGACTGCCTGCCGGTTCTGCTGTGTCGGCGCGACGCCGGCGCCGTGGCGGCGGTGCACGCCGGTTGGCGGGGGCTCGCCGCCGGCGTCATCGAGGCGGCCGTGGCGGCGCTCGACGCCCCGCCCGAAACGTTGCTGGCCTGGCTGGGCCCGGCGATCGGCGCGGACCATTACGAGGTGGATACCCCGGTGTACCGGGCGGTCGGCGCCGGACCGTGGTTCACGCCCACCCGGACGGGTCACTGGCGGCTGGATCTGTATGCCGCCGCCCGCGCCCGGCTGGCGGCGCTGGGGGTGACGGCCGTCTGGGGCGGCGGGCACTGCACCTGGCGAGACGCCGATCGGTTTTTCTCTCACCGCCGCGAAGGCGGCGTCGGCCGCATGGCCAGTCTCGTCTGGATCGACCCCGAGGCGGGTTGAATCCGTCCGCCGCGCCTCCATGTTGTAGGCAGCCGCCGCGGGCCCGGCCCGCGGCCGAATCTTCGACGAGCGGAGCGGACGTGCAATGAGACTGGACAAGCTGACCAACAAATTCCAAATGGCCCTGAGCGACGCGCAGTCGCTGGCGGTGGGCCGCGACCACCAATTCATCGAGCCGGCGCACGTGCTGCTGGCGATGCTCGATCAGCCGGACGGCAGCATCCGGCCCCTGCTCGCCAAATGCGAGGTGAACCTGAACCTGCTGCGCTCCAAGCTCAACGAGATGCTCGACCGCCTGCCGCAGGTCGGGGGCCAGGGCGTCGCCGGCGACGTGCAGATTTCCAAGGATCTGGCGCGCGTTCTGAACGTCACCGACAAGCTCGCCCAGCAGCGCAAGGACCAGTACATTTCCAGCGAGCTGTTCCTGCTGGCGCTGCTCGAAGTCGGCGGCCCGGTCGCCGACTTGCTCAAGCAGGCCGGCCTGGTCAAGGGCCAGCTCGAGCGTGAGATCGAAACCTTGCGCGGCGGCGGTGCGGTGAACGACCCGGCGGCCGAGGACACCCGCCAGGCGTTGGACAAGTTCACCGTCGACCTGACGGCGCTGGCCGAGCAGGGCAAGCTGGACCCGGTGATCGGCCGCGACGACGAAATCCGCCGGACCATCCAGATCCTGCTGCGCCGGACCAAGAACAACCCGGTGCTCATCGGCGAACCGGGTGTCGGCAAGACCGCGATCGTCGAGGGGCTGGCCCAGCGCATCGTCAACGGTGAAGTGCCCGAGGGCTTGCGCGACAAGCGCCTGCTGGCGCTCGACTGGGCGCGCTGATCGCCGGCGCCAAGTTCCGCGGCGAATTCGAGGAGCGCCTCAAGGCGGTGCTCAACGACCTGAAAAAACAACAGGGGCGCATCATCCTCTTCATCGACGAGCTGCACACCATGGTCGGCGCGGGCAAGGCCGAGGGCGCCATGGACGCCGGCAACATGCTCAAGCCGGCGCTCGCCCGCGGTGAGCTGCGCTGCATCGGCGCCACCACGCTGGACGAGTACCGCGAGTACATCGAGAAGGACGCGGCGCTGGAACGACGCTTCCAGAAGGTCTTGGTGGACGAGCCCTCCGTCGAGGACACCATCGCCATCCTGCGCGGCCTCAAGGAGCGCTACGAGGTCCACCACGGCGTGGAGATCACCGACTCGGCGATCGTCGCCGCCGCGACGCTCTCGCACCGCTACATCACCGACCGCCGGCTGCCCGACAAGGCCATCGACCTCATCGACGAGGCCGCCAGCCGCATCCGCATGGAGATCGACTCCAAGCCCGAGGTCATGGACCGCCTCGAGCGGCGGCTGATCCAGCTCAAGATCGAGCGCGAAGCGCTCAAGAAGGAGACCGACGAGGCCTCGCGCAAGCGCCTCGAAGCCCTGGAACAGCAGATCCGCGACCTCGAAAAAGAATACGCGGACCTCGAAGAGGTCTGGAAGGCGGAGAAGGCCGCGGTCGAAGGCAGCGCGCACATCAAGGAAGCCCTCGACCGCGCCCGCGTCGAGCTGGAGGCGGCGCGCCGCGCCGGCGACCTGGCGCGCATGAGCGAGCTGCAGTACGGGCGCATCCCGGAACTGGAGCGCCAGCTCAAGGCCGCCCAGGAGGCCGGTGAGGGCCAGCGCAGCTTCAAGCTGTTGCGCAACAAGGTCACCGAAGAGGAGGTCGCCGAGGTCGTCTCGCGCTGGACGGGCATCCCGGTCTCGAAGATGCTCGAGGGCGAGCGCGAAAAGCTGCTGCGCATGGAAGAAGCCCTGGGCCGCCGCGTGGTCGGCCAGATGGAGGCGGTCACGGCCGTGGCCAACGCCATCCGCCGCTCGCGCGCCGGCCTGTCCGACCCGCGCCGGCCGATCGGTTCCTTCCTGTTCCTCGGGCCGACCGGTGTGGGCAAGACCGAGCTGAGCAAGGCGCTGGCCGAATTCCTGTTCGACACCGAGGACGCCATGGTGCGCATCGACATGTCGGAGTTCATGGAGAAGCACTCCGTGGCGCGGCTGATCGGTGCGCCGCCGGGCTACGTCGGCTACGAGGAAGGCGGCTACCTGACCGAGGCCGTGCGGCGCCGTCCCTACAGCGTCGTGCTGCTCGACGAGGTCGAAAAAGCGCACCCGGACGTGTTCGGCATCCTGTTGCAGGTGCTGGACGACGGGCGGCTCACCGACGGCCACGGCCGCACGGTGGATTTCCGCAACACGGTGATCATCATGACCTCGAACCTGGGCAGCCAGATCATCCAGGACCTGGCGCGGGAAGGGGATTACGCCAAGCTCAAGTCCGCGGTGATGGAGGTCGTCGCCGGGCACTTCCGGCCCGAGTTCATCAACCGCATCGACGAGGTCGTGGTGTTCCACCCGCTCGAGCGCGACCAGATCCGCAAGATCGCCTCGATCCAGCTCGATTACCTGCGCAAGCGCCTGGCGGATCGGGAGATCGGCTTCGAGATCAGCGACGCCGCGCTCGACCTGCTCGCCGAGAGCGGTTTCGACCCGGTGTACGGCGCGCGGCCGCTCAAGCGCACCATCCAGCAGCGCATCGAGAACCCGCTGGCCAAGGCGATTCTCGAGGGGCGTTTCGGGCCCAAGGACACCATCCTGGTGGACGCCGAGGGCGGCGAGTTCGTGTTCCGCAAGCGCTGATGGGGTGTCCGCCTCAGGCGGGCCCGAGCGCGGCGAAAAAGCGCCGCAAGTGGTCCAGCACCGCTTGCGGCGCGTCCGCGTGCAGCCAGTGGCCGGCGTCCACCGTCTCGACCCGCGCCTGCGGGAACAGGCGGCGCAGCGCCGGGATGTCCTCGTCGCGCACGTAATCCGAGCGGCTGCCGCGCAGGAACAAGGCCGGGCCGGGGTAGGGCGTGTCCCCTTGCGGGGCGGCGCTGAGCGCCGCGTAACCGGCCCGGAGCGCCTCGGCGTTGAAACGCCAGCGCAGCCGGCCGTCGGCCTCGCGGCGCAGATTGGCCAGCAGGAACTGGCGCACGGCGGGCTCCGGGATCCACTCGGCGATGCGCGCATCGGCCGCCTGCCGGCTGTCGGGAGGATTGCTCGCCAGGGCTTCGATGGCGGCGAAGATCCGCTGGTGGCGCGGCGGGTAGGAACGCGCTGCGATGTCCAGGACGGCCAGGGCCAGGCAACGCTGCGGGGCGTCGAGCGCGAACTGCATCGCCGCCTTGCCGCCCAGTGAGTGGCCGACCAGCGCCGCCGCCGGCCAGCCCCGGGCGTCCAGGGTGGCGGCCAGGTCGGCGGCCAGCGCCGGCAGGGACATGTCCTCGGCCCAGGGCGAATCGCCATGGTTGCGCAGATCCAGGGCGAGGACGGGATGGCGCTCGCTCAGGCCGCGCGCCAACACGCCGAGGTTGGCGTGGGCGCCGAACAGGCCGTGCAGCAGCACCAGCGGAACCGCCGCCGGTTCCTGCCGCGGCGGGTAAAACCGGCCGGAAAGGACCAGGCCTTCCGTCCGGCTCACTTGGGCCGGACGACCTCGAGCCCGGACTGGGCGGCGTAGTGGGCGGCCAGGTCCTCGATGTCCTGGTCGCTCAGGCCGGCCGCCAGGCCGTTCATCGTCGGGTTCTGGCGCTCGCCGGAACGGTAGTCACGCAGCGCCTTGGCGAGATAATCGGCGTACTGGCCGCCGATGTGCGGCACCACCAGGCCCGGCGCCGGCGGCATGGTCGAGTGTCCGTCGACGCCGTGGCAGCTCACGCAGCCCAGTTGCTGGGCCTTGAGCGCGCCGGCTTGCGGGTCGCCGCCGGCGGCCGCCGGCAATGTGAACAGGCTCGTGCACAGCAAAAAAGCGGTTTTGCGGTTCATTTCGCGGCACTCAGGTAGGCGGCCAGATCGGCGATGTCCTGGTCGGTCAGCGCCGCGGCGTTGGCTTGCATGCTCGGATGGCGGCGGGCGCCGGAGCGGTAGGCTTTCAGCGCCTCGACGATGTATTCCGGCCGTTGCCCAGCGAGCTTGGGCACCCGGTAGCCCGGGTAGGTCGCGCTGTAGTTGGGGATGGCGTGACAGCCCAGGCAGGGCTCGGCTTTCGCGCGCCCCGGCCTCCGGATCCCCGACCGGCGCGGCGGCCAACGGCAGGGGTGGCGGTGAGCAGGGCGGCGAGGGCGGCGGTTCGGTGCCGGCGGTGGATCATGGTGTCGCTACTCCGCGAAGGCTCCGGGATGCGGGCGCGCGGATTGTACCGAAACCGGCCC
Organism: Gammaproteobacteria bacterium; assembly: GCA_026004975.1. Classification (GTDB taxonomy): domain Bacteria; phylum Pseudomonadota; class Gammaproteobacteria; order HTCC5015; family HTCC5015; genus BPKE01. The sequence goes on along the minus strand of BPKE01000001.1, from coordinate 398,126 downwards.
AAGGCGGCCAGACCGGTCGTCGTCTCGTCATCGACATCGGTTATCATCCCGGCGCCGCCGGTGGGGCTTGAAAAGCGCCGCCGCCGGCCGCATCCAAGAACTCCCTCGACACAAGGAGAGCAGCCGAGATGCCCTTTTACGAATATCAATGTCGCGAATGCGGCGAGCAGTTGGAAGTCCTGCAGAAGATCGACGAGGCGCCGCTCGTCGACTGCCCGGCCTGCGGGCGGCCGAGCCTGCACAAGCGCATTTCCGCGGCGGCCTTCCGGCTCAAGGGCGGCGGTTGGTACGAAACGGACTTCAAGACCAAGAACAAGCGCAACCTCGCCGATTCCGACGGCGGCGCGGCGCCCGCCGAGGGCTGCGGCGGCGGGACCTGCGGCGCCTGCAGCGATTCGACCGCCGACGCCGCCTGATCGCGGCGTTCACGCCGATCGGATCGGGCCCGCGGCCGGTTGCACCGGCCGCGGGCCTTCTCGTAATATTCGGCGCCTTGTGCGGCGCCCGCGCCGCGTGACCCGGGACGAAAGAGCATGCGTAGTGATTATTGCGGCCGGGTGGGCGAGGCCGACATCGACCGTGAAATCACCTTTTGCGGCTGGGTGCACCGGCGCCGCGACCACGGCGGGGTGATCTTCGTCGACCTGCGCGATCACACTGGCCTGGTCCAGATCGTTTTCGACCCCTCGCGTCCCGAGGTCTTCGCCCTGGCCGAGCGCCTGCGAAGCGAATACGTGCTGCGCGTGCGCGGCCGCCTGCGCCGCCGTCCCGAGGGCACCGCCAACCCCGAGCTGCCGACCGGCCAGGTGGAGCTGCTCGCCGAGGCGCTGGACGTGTTGAACACCGCCGAGACCCCGCCCTTCCAGCTCGACGAGGAGGAAGTCGGCGAAGAGATCCGGCTCAAGCACCGTTACATCGACCTGCGCCGGCCGGTGATGCAGCAGCGCCTGCGCCTGCGCGCCCGCGCCGCCGCCTGCCTGCGCCGCTTCCTCGAAGCGCGGGGCTTCATCGAAATCGAAACCCCGATGCTCACCCGCGCGACGCCCGAGGGCGCGCGCGACTACGTCGTGCCCAGCCGAACCCATCCGGGCAAGTTTTTCGCCCTGCCGCAGTCGCCGCAGTTGTTCAAGCAATTGCTGATGATGGGCGGCTTCGACCGCTATTACCAGATCGTGCGCTGCTTCCGCGACGAGGATTTGCGCGCCGACCGGCAGCCCGAGTTCACCCAGCTGGACATCGAGGCCGCGTTCATCGACGAAGAGGGCATCATGGCGATCATGGAAGCGATGATCGCCGAGCTGTTCCGCGAGACCCTCGGCGTCGACATCGCCCTGCCGGTGCCGCGCCTCGGCCATGCCGAAGCGCTGCGCCGCTTCGGCAGCGACAAGCCCGATCTGCGCATCCCGCTCGAGCTGGTGGACCTGGCGGATGTCATGCGCGACGTCGAGTTCAAGGTGTTCTCGGCGCCGGCGCGCGATCCGCGCGGCCGGGTGGCGGCGCTGCGCCTGCCCGGCGGGGCGGCGCTGAGCCGCAAGGAGATCGACGACTACACCGCCTACGTCGCCCGCTTCGGCGCCAAGGGCCTGGCCTACATCAAGTGCACCGAGGTCGCGCGCGGCCGCGACGGCTTGCAGTCGCCGATCCTCAAGTTCCTGCCCGATGCGGCCGTGACGGCGATCCTCGAGCGCACCGGCGCCGCCGACGGCGACATCGTGTTCTTCGGCGCCGACCGCGCCGAGGTGGTGAACGACGCGCTCGGCGCCTTGCGCCTGAAGCTCGGGCACGACCGCGGCCTGGTCGAGCCGGGCTGGCGCCTGCTGTGGGTGACCGATTTCCCGATGTTCGAGTGGGACGAGAAGGAGAAGCGCTACCAGGCCCTGCATCACCCCTTCACCGCCCCGGCGGTCGCCGACCCCGAGGCGCTGCGCGCCGATCCGGCGGGGGCCCGCTCCCGCGCCTACGACATGGTGCTCAACGGCGTCGAAATCGGCGGCGGCTCGGTGCGTATCCACGATCCGGCCATGCAGCAGGCGGTGTTCGACGTGCTCGGCATCGACGCCGCGGCCGCCGAGGCCAAGTTCGGTTTCCTGCTGCGGGCCCTGCGCTACGGGGCGCCGCCCCACGGCGGCATCGCCTTCGGCCTGGATCGGCTGGTGATGTTGCTCTCGGGCGCCCAGTCGATCCGCGACGTGATCGCCTTCCCGAAAACGCAATCGGCCGCCTGCCCGCTCACCGAGGCCCCCGCCGAAATCGAGCCCGCGCAACTGCGCGAGCTCGGCCTGGCCCTGCGCCGGTCGCCGGCTTGAGCCGCCGCGCGGGCGCTTGAAAAGCGCCCGGGGCGACCCCATGGCTGGCCTCGGGCGCGGCGGTCCGTCCCCGCGCCGCGGGAGGTCGCCATGGACCGCGAGCGTTCCTTCGTTCACCCGACCCGCCATTGGCATGCGCTCGACGACGGGCGCGTGCAGTGCGACGTCTGTCCGCGCCATTGCAAGCTGCACGAGGGCCAGGCGGGCTTGTGCTTCGTCCGGGCCAACGAGGGCGGGGCGGTGGTGCTGCGCAGCTACGGCCGCGCCAGCGGGTTCTGCATCGACCCGATCGAAAAGAAGCCGCTGAACCACTTCCTGCCCGGCAGCGCGGTGCTGTCTTTCGGCACCGCCGGCTGCAACCTCGCCTGCCGCTTCTGCCAGAACTGGGACATCAGCAAATCGCGCAGCGTGGACACGCTGGCCGAAGCGGCCTGGCCGGAGGACATCGCGGCCGCCGCCGAGCGGCTCGGCTGCGCCTCGGTGGCCTTCACCTACAACGACCCGGTGGTGTTCCTGGAGTACGCCGTGGACACCGCCCAGGCCTGTCGCGAGCGCGGCCTGGCGACGGTGGCGGTGAGCGCCGGCTACGTTTGCCCCGCGCCGCGCCGGGAACTGTTCTCGGTGATGGACGCGGCGAACATCGACCTCAAGGCCTTCACCGAGCGCTTCTACCGGCGCATCACCTCCGGGCGCCTCGCGCCGGTGCTGGACACCCTGCAGTACCTGCGCCACGAAACCGAGGTGTGGCTGGAGATCACCACCCTGCTCATTCCGGGGGAGAACGACGGCGACGCGGAAATCGCCGCGCTCAGCCGTTGGGTCCACGACGCGCTCGGCGCCGAAGTGCCGCTGCATTTCACCGCCTTCCACCCGGACTGGAAGATGCTCGACCATCCGCCGACACCGCCCGAAACCTTGCGGCGCGCGCGACGCATCGCCATGGACCACGGCCTGCACTTCGTCTACACCGGCAACGTCCGCGACCCGGAAGGGCAGAGCACCTGGTGCCCGGGTTGCGGCGCCCTGCTCATCGGCCGCGACGGCTACCGCATCACCCACTGGGGCTTGCGCGAGGGCGCCTGCGCGGGCTGCGGGCGGCCGTTGCCCGGCCGTTTCGGTTCCGGTCCGGGTGCTTGGGGACCGCGGCGCGCGCTGGTGCGGCTGGGCCGGCAGTGAACCGCGGCGGGGCTCAGGCCCCCTTGCGCCGCCGCCGGTCGAGCGCCGCCCACAGCGAATGCAGGTCCGCCTGCGGGCGCTCGAGCAGCGCCGTGAGGGCCAGTTGCTCGGCGGCGGCGACGACGGCCAGGGCGATGGCCGCATGCAGCGGCCAGGCCGGACCGCCCAGCAGGCGCCACAGGCCGGTCAGGCTCACGGCCGCGGCGGCGGCCTTGGCCAGGTAGGTGTGGTAGCAGGGCAGGGTGCGGAATTTCAGCCAGGCCGCCGCCTGCGGGACGAGCAGGCAGGCCGCCAGCGTCCACAGCCACGGCGCCTCGGCCGCGGCGACCTCCGGCCACAGCACCGGCACGCACAGCAGCACCGCGCCGTACAGGGCCAGGTCGGCCAGCGAATCGAGCCGGGCGCCGCGCGGCGAGGCCTGGCCGAGGCGGCGGGCGAGGGGACCGTCGAGGGCGTCGCTCGCCAGCGCCAGGACCAGCAGCGCCAAGAACGCCCCGCGGCCGGCCAGCGCCGCCACCGCCGGCAGCAGCAGGGCGGCGACCAGGCGGAACAGCGTCAGGCGGTCGGCGGCCGTCATCGACCCGGCGCCGCCGCTTGGGGCACGAAGGTGGCGAGCAGCGGGGCGTGGTCCGACAGGCGGCGCCAGTGGCGTTCGTCCAGGCGACGGCTGTCGATCGCCTCCAGGCCGCGGTAGTAGATCCGGTCCAGGCGAAGCAGCGGCAGCCAGGCCGGGAAGGTCCGCGCGCAGCGCCCCTGCCGCTCGCCGAAGGCCTCGCGCAGGCCCAGTTCGTGCGTCAGCAGCCGGTGGCCGCGCCCCCGCCAGTCGTTGAAGTCGCCGGCGACGATCAGCGGCTCGTCGGGGCCGATGCGGGTGCTGATCAGCTCGGCGAGCACGCCGAGCTGGCGGCGGCGCTCGGGACCGAGCACGTCCAGGTGCACGCACATCACGTGCAGCACCCCGCCCGGGGTGCCGACCACGCCGTGCAGCACGCTGCGGCTGGCGTGGCGCAGGGCCGAGAGATTGAAGTTCTCCCAGGCGCGGAACGGGTAGCGGCTGAGGATGGCGTTGCCGTGGTGGCCGGCCTGGTAGATGGCGTTCTTGCCGTAGGCGTAGTGCGGCCACAGTCGGTCGGCGAGGAACTCGAACTGGCTTTCCTCCGGCCAGTCGCGCAGCCGGCGGCGGTGGCCGGCGTGCTCACCGTGGATTTCCTGCAGGAACACCAGGTCGGGCCCGACGCCGCGCAGCGCCTCGCGGATGGCGTGCAGGACGAAGCGGCCGTCGAAGCCGCTGAAGCCCTTGTGGATGTTGTAGGTGAGCACCCGCAGGGCGGCCGGGGCGGTGTCGGTGGGGCGGTCGGCGGCGGCCATAATCCCGAGTGTTTTTCTCGGTTTTTGCGCGGGGCTGCGCTATAATCGGCGGCCCCGCGCCGGGGAGTGTATCGCGGACTTCCTCGAGGAGTGCATCCGACGATGAGCGCAGTGGCCGTTCCCATCGAGCAGTACGCGCTGCTCGACGACGAAGAATGCCAGATCCGCATCGAGCGCGCCAAGGCCCGGCTCGGTGACCGCGTGTTGATCCTCGGTCACCACTACCAGCGCGACGAGGTCTTCCGGCACGCCGACGTCACCGGTGATTCGCTCAAATTGTCGCAGCAGGCGGCCCGCTCCGGCGCGCGCTACATCGTGTTCTGCGGCGTGCATTTCATGGCCGAGGTCGCCGACATCCTGTCGCGGCCGGACCAGGTGAGCATCCTGCCGGATCTGGCCGCGGGTTGCTCGATGGCGGACATGGCCGACCGCGTCAACGTGCAACGCGCCTGGGATCAATTGGCGGCGCTGATCGACGTCGAGGCGCGCGTCACGCCCGTCACCTACATCAATTCCGCCGCGGACCTCAAGGCGTTCTGCGCCCGCCACGGCGGGATCGTCTGCACCTCCAGCAACGCCCGCGCGGTGCTCGAGTGGGCCTGGGCGCGGCGCGAGAAGGTGCTGTTCTTCCCGGACCAGCACCTGGGGCGGAACACCGCCTACGACATGGGCGTGCCGCTGGAGGACATGGTGGTTTGGGATCCCTTCCAGCCCCAAGGCGGGCTGAGCCGCGAGGCGGTCGAGCGGGCGCGCCTGATCCTCTGGAAGGGCCATTGCTCGGTGCACCAGATGTTCCGGCCCGAGCACATCGACCGCTTCAAGGCCCAGCACCCCGACACCCGGGTGATCGCCCATCCCGAGTGCAGCTTCGAGGTGTGCCGCAAGGCCGATCACGTCGGCTCGACCGAGTACATCGTCAAGACCATCGCCGCCTCCGCGCCCGGCACGCGTTGGCTGGTCGGCACCGAGCTGAACCTCGTCAACCGGCTGGCGCGGCGTTTCCCCGACCGCCCGGTGCATTTCATGGCGCCGACCGTCTGCATGTGTTCGACCATGTTCCGCACCGACCCGCAGCACCTGGCCTGGGTGCTGGAGAACCTGGTCGAGGATCGCGTGGTGAACGCCATCCGCGTGCCCGAAGAAACCGCCGCGCTCGCCCGCCTCGCCCTCGAGCGCATGCTCGAGGTGTCCGCCTGAGCGCTGGGGCGCGCCGGCGCGGGGCGTTTCGAGGCGCCCCGCGGCGGTGGTAAACTTGCGCGCCCCGACAGCGTCGAGCGGAGTGTCAGCGAACGATGGCCGGTCACAGCAAATGGGCGAACATCCAGCACCGCAAAAAGGCCCAGGACGCCAAGCGCGGCAAGCTGTTCACCCGCCTGATCCGTGAGATCACCGTCGCCGCGCGCATGGGCGGGGCCGACCCGGCCGCCAACCCCCGCCTGCGGCTGGCGATCGACAAGGCGCTCGACGCCAACATGCCCAAGGACACCATCGAACGCGCCATCAAGCGCGGCGGCGGCGAACAGGACGGCAGCCAGTACGAAGAAGTGCGTTACGAGGGCTACGGCCCGGGCGGCGTGGCGGTGATGGTCGATTGCCTCACCGACAACCGCAACCGCACCGTGGCCGAAGTGCGTCACGCCTTCACCAAGCACGGCGGCAACCTCGGCACTGACGGTTCGGTGGCCTACCTGTTCGAGAAGCGCGGCGTCATCGGTTTTTCGGCCGAAATCGGCGAAGAGCGCGTCCTGGAGGCGGCGCTGGAAGCCGGTGCCGACGACGTGGTCAGCCACCCGGACGGCTCTTGCGACGTGCTCACCTCGCCGGAGTCCTTTTCCACGGTCAAGGACGCGCTGCTCGCCGCCGGCCTCCAGCCCGATTACGCCGAGCTCACCATGCGCGCCATGACCGACGTGCCCGTCGACCGCGACACCGCCGAGAAGCTGCTCAAGCTCATCGAGGCCTTGGAGGAGCTGGACGACGTCCAGCAGGTCTACTCCAATGCCGACATTTCCGACGAGATCATGGCGTCGCTGAACTGAGCCCGCCGGGAGGACGTCCCGTCGACAGCGGCCTGCGCATTCTGGGCATCGATCCGGGCTCGGTGAGGACCGGTTACGGCCTCATCGACAGCGACGGCCGCCGCAGCCGTGCCGTCGCTTGGGGCGTGATCGAACTGGGCGGCGCCGAGTTGGCCGGGCGTCTCGGCCGCCTGCTGGACACCCTGTCCGCGCTGATCGAGACCCATCGCCCCGCGGCGGCCGCCGTCGAGGAGGTCTTCGTCGCCCGCAACCCGGCTTCCGCCCTCAAGCTCGGCCAGGCCCGCGGCGTGGTGCTGGCCGCCTGCATGGCCGGCGGTCTCGAGGTGCACGAATACGCCGCGCGGCAGGTCAAGCTGGCCGTGGTCGGCCGCGGCGCCGCCGCCAAGGCCCAGGTACAACACATGGTGCGCGTGCTGCTCGCCTTGCCCGAGACGCCGCCGCCGGACGCCGCCGATGCCCTGGCCTTGGCGCTGTGTCACAGTCACCACCGCGCGGGCGGCTATAATGGCCCCGCTCCGGTCCGGCGTCGCCGGGCCGGCCGCTGGCGTGTGCTTCCGGGCGAGGGGCGGGGATGATCGGGCGGTTGAGCGGCACCCTGGTGAGCAAGCGCCCGCCGCGTCTGTTGCTGGACGTGGCCGGGGTCGGCTACGAGCTCGAAGCGCCGATGTCCACCTTCTACGTCCTGCCCGAGGCCGGTGCGGCCGTGACCCTGCTGGTCCACACCCACGTCCGCGAGGACGCCATCGCCCTGTTCGGTTTCGCCAGCGAAACCGAGCGCGAGCTGTTCCGCACCTTGATCCGCGTCAACGGCATCGGCGTGCGCATGGCGCTCGCCATCCTGTCCGGCATGGATCCCGAGCGTTTCGTGAACGCCATCCACGAGGGCGACCACCGGGCCCTGACCCGGGTGCCGGGCATCGGCCGCAAGACCGCCGAGCGCATCGTCGTCGAACTGCGCGACCGCCTCGGCGAGGCCGGCGCGCCGGCCGCCGCCGTCACCGCACCCGGTCCCGCCGCGCCGGCCGAGCAAGCCGTCGAGGCGCTGGTGGCCCTGGGCTACCGTCCCGCCGAGGCCGAGCGCCTGGTCGCGGCCGTGCCCGCTGCGCAGGGGGGCGACGTCGAAACCCTCATCCGCCTGGCGCTCAAGCAGGCCCTGAAATGAGCGCGCGACGATGAGCGGCGAGCGGCAGCGCCTGGTGACCCCCGGCGAGCGGGGCGAGGACGCCGTCCAGGACCGCGCCCTGCGGCCGCGGCGGCTGGCCGAGTACGTCGGCCAGCGCGCCGTGCGCGAGCAGATGGCGATCTTCATCGAGGCGGCGCGCGCCCGCGGCGAAGCGCTCGACCACGTGTTGATCTTCGGCCCGCCGGGGCTGGGCAAGACCACGCTCGCCAACATCCTCGCCGAAGAGTTGGGGGTGAACATCCGCCACACCGCCGGGCCGGTGCTCGAGCGGCCGGGTGATCTGGCGGCCCTGCTCACCAACCTCGAGCCGCGCGACGTGCTGTTCATTGACGAGATCCACCGTCTCAGCCCGGTGGTGGAAGAAGTCCTCTACCCGGCCATGGAGGACTACCAGCTCGACATCCTCATCGGCGAAGGGCCGGCCGCGCGTTCGATCAAGCTCGACCTGCCGCCCTTCACCCTGGTCGGGGCGACCACCCGCGCCGGCCTGCTCACCTCGCCCTTGCGCGACCGCTTCGGCATCGTCCAACGCCTCGAGTTCTACGACGTGGACGAGTTGTGCGCGATCGTGCGCCGTTCGGCCGCCATCCTCGGCCAGGCGATCGACGAGGGCGGGGCCCGCGAGATCGCCCGTCGCGCCCGCGGCACGCCGCGCATCGCCAACCGCCTGCTGCGGCGCGTGCGCGATTACGCGCAGATCAAGGCCGGCGGCCGCATCGACGCCGCCGTCGCCGCCGCCGCGCTGGACATGCTCGCCGTGGACCGGCGCGGCCTGGACCACATGGACCGCCGCCTGCTCAGCACCATCATCGAAAAATTCGACGGCGGCCCGGTCGGCCTGGACAACCTCGCCGCGGCGGTGGGCGAAGAACGCGGCACGTTGGAGGACGTGGTCGAGCCCTATCTCATCCAGGAAGGGTTCATCCTGCGCACCCCGCGCGGCCGCATGGCCACCGACACCGCCTACCGCCATTTCGGCCTCGCGCCGCCGCCGCGCCGCGGCGACGACGCGGCCGACCCCCAGCCCCCCTTGTTCTGAGGCCCCCATGCGCCGCATCACCATCGCGCGCCGCGTCTACTACGACGACACCGACGCCGCCGGCGTCATGTACCACACCCACTACCTGCGCTACATGGAACACGCCCGCAGCGACCTGCTGCAGGCCCACGAACTCGCCCCGCCGCAACTGGCCGAGCGCTACGGGGTGGTCTTCGTCGTCGCCCGCCTCGAGGTCGAATACCGCGCCCCGGCGCGCCTCGGTGACGCCCTCGAGGTCGACGCGGTGGTGGTCGAAGTCGGCCGCGTCGGCCTCGATTTCGAACAGGCCGTGCGCCGCAGCGGCAGCGAGAACCCGCTGTGCCGGGCGCGGGTCCAAGTCGCCTGTTTGGACGCCGCGCGCTTCCGTCCCGTGCGCATCCCCGACGCCGTCCGCGAGTGCCTGCACCATGCCGAATGAACCCTCCCTGTGGGCGCTGTTCAGCCAAGCCAGCCTGGTCGTTCAGCTGGTGATGCTCGCGCTGCTCGCCGCCTCGGTGGCCAGTTGGGCCTTCATCTTCGGCAAGGCGCGCGAGTTGTCGGGCGCGCGCCGCGCCGCCGACGCCTTCGAGGCGGCCTTCTGGTCCGGCGGCGCGCTCAACGAGCTCTACGAGGCGCTGCGCGCCCGCGGCGGCGCGCGCGGCGGCATGGAGCGCCTGTTCGAGGCGGCCTACAACGAGTACCTGCGGCTGGTGCGCAAGCAGGCGCCGGCCGAGCGCATCGCCGAGGGCGTGCAGCGCGCCATGCGCGTCGGGCTGATGCGCGAGCGCGACCGGCTCGAGACGCGGCTCAATTTTCTCGCCACGGTCGGCTCCACCAGCCCCTACGTGGGTCTGCTCGGCACCGTCTGGGGCATCATGCACGCCTTCCAGGGGCTCGGGCGCCTGCAGCAGGCGACGCTGGCCACCGTGGCGCCGGCGATCTCCGAGGCGCTGGTCGCCACCGCCGGCGGCCTGTTCGCCGCCATCCCGGCGGTCATCGCCTACAACCGCTTCGCCGAACAAGTCGAGCGCCTGGCGGGGCGTTACGAGACTTTCGCCGAAGAGTTCTACACCCTGGTGCACCGCCAGGTCTTCGCCCGGGAGCGCGCCTGACCATGTCCCGCCGCCTGCGCCCCATGGCCCAGATCAACGTCGTGCCATACATCGACGTGATGCTCGTCCTGCTGATCATTTTCATGGTGACCGCGCCCCTGCTCGAAGAAGGCTTGGCGCTGGAATTGCCGGCCGCCGACGGCGGTGCGCTGCCGGCGGAAACGGCACCGCTGCGGGTCAGCATCGACGCCGCCGGGCGGCTCTACCTCGACGCCGGGCTCGGCCGCGAGCGGCTCGACGAGACCGCGTTGCGGGCCCGCGTCGCCGCCGCCCTCGCCGCCGAGCCCGACCGTCCGGTCCTGCTGCACGGCGACCGCAATCTGCCCTACCAGCGCGTCGTCGCCGTGATCGAAATCCTCCAGGGCGCGGGCGCCCGCCGGCTCGGTCTGGTCAGCCGCCCCGACGAGGCACGATGAAATCACCGCGTGGCTGGGGGCCGTGGGCGGCCTCGATCGGCTTGCACGCCGTGCTGCTGTTCGGCCTGGCGGTGGCCGTGCTGTGGCGCGAGCGCCCGCCGCCGCCCGGCGACCACAGTCTGCCCGTCGCGCTCGTGCCCGACCCGGACGCCACCGCGAAGCTCGAACGGGAGAAGGCCGAACGGGAAAAGGCCGAGCGGGAAAAGGCCGAGCGGGAAAAGGCCGAGCGGGAAAAGGCCGAACGAGAAAAGGCCGAACGAGAAAAGGCCGAACGAGGAAAAGGCCGAACGGGAAAAGGCCGAGCGGGAGAAGGCCGAGCGGGAGAAGGCCGAGCGGGAGAAGGCCGAGCGGGAGAAGGCCGAGCGGGAGAAGGCCGAGCGGGAGAAGGCCGAGCGGGAGAAGGCCGAGCGGGAGAAGGCCGAGCGGGAAAAGGCCGAGCGGGAAAAGGCCGAGCGGGAAAAGGCCGAGCGGGAAAAGGCCAGGCGGGAGGCGGAACGGCGGCGCGCCGCCGAGGAGGCGCGTCTGGCCGAAGAGCGGCGTTTGCGCGAAGCCGCCGAACGTGCAGAATGGGAGGCCTTGCAGCGTGCCGAGGCCGAAGCGGCCGAGCGCGCCCGGGCGGCGCGCCGCGCCGATGCCCTGGCCTGGTACCAGGCGGCGATCAAGGACCGCGTCGATCGGACCTGGGTCCGCCCGCCGTCGGCGCGCACCGGCCAGCGATGCGAGGTCGAAGTCGAGCAGATTCCGGGCGGGGACGTGGTCGCGGTGCGCATCCTGGCCTGCGACGGTGACGCCCAGTTCCGCCAGTCGGTGGAACAGGCGGTATGGCGCGCCTCGCCGCTGCCGGCGCCGCCGGATCCCGCCTTGTTCGAACGCCGCTTGTTGTTCACTTTCACGGTGCCAGCCCCATGAGTCGACGCGCCCTGTACAGCGTTTTGTTCCTGTTCGCCGGCGCCGCCCAGGCGCAGTTGCACATCGTCGTGACCGGCACCGGCAGCGGCGCGACGCCGCTCGCGGTGGTGCCGTTCGGGGTCGAAGCCGGCGCCGCCGGCGATCCGGAGGTGCGGCGCATCGTCGTCGCCGACCTGGAGCGCACCGGCCGCTTTCGGGTGGTGGACGAAGCCGCACTGCCGCAACGGCCGCAGCGCGCCGCCGACATCCGTTTCGAGCTGTGGCGAGGGGGCGAGGCCGGCCACCTGGTGATCGGCCGCTTCCTGCCCGCCGCCGCGGGTCGCAGCGCCCTGGGCGTGCAGGTGTTCGACGTCTACACCGGCCGCCAACTGGCCGGCCAGCGGCTGGAGGTGCCGGAGGGGCGCTGGCGCGCCCTGGCGCACGCCGCCGCCGACGTGATCTACGAGGCGCTGACCGGCGAGCCGGGTGCCTTCAGCACCCGCATCGCCTACATCGTCGTCGTCGGCGAGGGCCGCGACCGCGAATGGCGGCTGGAGGTGGCCGACGCCGACGGCGCTGATCCGCGCATTCTGCTGCGCTCCAAGCGGCCGATCTTGTCGCCGGCCTTCGCGCCCGACGGCCGCCGGTTGGCCTACGTGTCGTTCGAGAACGACCGCTCCGAGATCTACCTGCAGTGGATCTACGAGGGGCGCCGGGAGCGGATCGCCGCCCACGAAGGCATCAACGGCGCGCCGGCTTTTGCGCCCGACGGCCGCCGGCTCGCCTACGCCGCGTCCCACGAGGGCAATTCCGAACTGTACCTGCTCGACCTGGACACGGGGCGCAGCGAGCGCCTGACCCGCGATTCGGCGATCGACACCGAGCCGAGCTGGTTCCCGGACGGCCGCAGCCTGGCGTTCGCTTCGGGACGTGCCGGCGGCGCGCAGGTTTACCGTCTCGACCTGGCCGACCGGCGGGTGCGGCGCCTGACCTTCGAGGGGACATACAACGCCAGCCCCGACGTGTCGCCGGACGGCCGGACCCTGGTGTTCGTGCACGGCGAGGGCGGGGCGTTCCGGATCGCCGCGCTGGATCTCGCCAGCGGCACGATGCGCCGCCTGACCGACGGCCGCCTGGACGAGTCGCCGAGTTTCGCGCCGAACGGGGCGATGGTCTTATACGCCACCCAGGCCGAGGGGCGGGGCGTGCTCGCCGCCGCGGCGCTGCACGGCGGGGCGCGTCAGCGCCTGGCCGTGCGCGAGGGCCAGGTCCGGGAACCGGCCTGGGGCCCTTTAAACCGCCCGGCGCGCTGATTACACTTGCCCGGCGCCGCTTCCCGCCTTTGCTTCCGTCGAGGACCATGCCATGACCAGACTGTCGTCCGTATTCCTGCTGGGGTTTTTGCTCGCTGCCTGCGCCGGCCGCGGCGGCCTGGCGCCGGAAGAAGCGTGGGACGCGGCGCCGGCCGAGGGCGGCGGGGCGGATGTGGCGGTCAACCCGCTCGACGAGGACTGCCAGCCGCCCTGCGCGTTCCGCCGCGCCGACCTCGACGACCCCACCAGCCCGCTGGCCCAGCGCATGGTGTTCTTCGATTTCGACAGCGCGCTGGTCAAGCCGGAGTACGAGCCGGTGATCCGCGCGCACGCCCAGTACCTGTTGTCCTACCCGGACGTCAAAGTGCGGCTGGAGGGACACACCGACGAGCGCGGTTCGCGCGAATACAACCTGGCGTTGGGGGAAGAGCGGGCCAAGGCGGTGCGGCGCATGCTGGTGCTGCAGGGCGTGCCCGAGGCGCAGATCAGCGTGATCAGTTTCGGCGAGGAGATCCCGCTCGACCCCGGCCACGACGAGTCCGCGTGGGCCCAGAACCGGCGCGTGGAGTTCGTCTATGACCAGATGCCCTAAGTTGTTGGCGATCGCGTTCTCGGCCGCGGCGACGGCCGCCGGCGCCGGCGTGCGTGACGACATCGAGGCGCTGCAGGGCGGGCAGGCGGAGCTGCGCGCCCGCCTCGACCGCATCGAGGCGGTGCTCGGCAGCCAGGCGTTGATGGACATGGCGCGCACGTTGCAGCGCGTCCAGGAGGAGCTGCGTGCGCTGCGCGGCGAGTTGGAGACCCAGGCGCACGCGCTGGAAGAACTGCGCCGCCGGCAGCGGGAGCTGTATCTGGACCTGGATCGCCGCCTGAACGAGCTCGCGCTCTCGCGCGCCCCGGCGGCCGCGCCGTCGCCGGCCCCCGTCGGCGACGCGCCCGCCGCGCCCGCCGCGCCCGCCGCGTCGGCGCCGGCCGCCGCCGACGAGGAGGCGCAGCGGCGGGCCTATACCGACGCCTTCGCGCTGCTGCGCGAGGGCCGGCACGAGGAAGCCATCGCCGCCTTCCAGCGCTTCCTCGAGCGTTACCCGCAGGGCCCGTACAGCGACAACGCCTGGTACTGGCTCGGCGAAGCCTATTACGCCCGCCGGCGTTTCGACGAGGCCGCCGCCGCCTTCCGCAAGGTCATCGACGCCTTCCCCGACAGCAACAAGCTCGCCGACGCGCGCCTCAAGCTCGGCTTCACCTATTACGAGATGGGGCACTGGGAAGAGGCGCGCCGCGCCCTCGACGCGGTGCGCCGCCAGCATCCGAACAGCGCCGCGGCGGCGCTGGCGGAGAAACGCCTGGCGCGGATGAGCGAAGAAGGGCACTGATGGGCGCGACGCCGGCCGTCGAGCACGGTCGCCGGGCGACGACGGGCGCCGCGCGCGACCTGCGCGTCACCGAGATCTTCTTGTCGATCCAGGGCGAGTCCACCCTGGCCGGTCTGCCGACGGTGTTCGTGCGCCTCACCGGCTGCCCCCTGCGCTGCCGCTACTGCGACACCGCTTACGCCTTCCACGGCGGGCGCAGCGTGCCGCTCGCGACCTTGCTCGACGAGGTGGCGGCCTTCGGGGTGCGGCACGTCACCGTCACCGGCGGCGAACCCCTGGCCCAGAAGGGCAGCCTGGCGCTGCTGCGCGCCCTGTGCGACCGCGGCCACGTGGTGTCCCTGGAGACGAGCGGCGCCCTGGACGTCGGCGGCGTCGATCCGCGGGTGATCAAGATCCTCGACATCAAGACGCCGGGTTCGGGGGAGGCGGCGCGCAACCGCTGGGCGAACCTGGCCTTGCTCGGTCCGGCCGACCAGATCAAATTCGTCCTCACCGACCGCGCCGACTACGAGTGGGCGCGCGCCCGCCTGCCGCAACTCCCGGCCGGGCGGGAGGTGTTGTTCTCGCCGGCATGGGGGCGACTGGAGCCGGCCGAGCTCGCCGAGTGGATCCTCGCGGACCGCCTGCCGGTGCGCTTGCAATTGCAACTGCACAAGGTGTTGTGGGGCGATGAGCCGGGACGCTGAGGGCCGCCCCGCCGTCGTGTTGCTCTCCGGCGGCCTGGACTCGGCCACGGTGCTCGCCGTGGCCCGCGACCGGGGTTACCGTTGCCATGCGCTGAGCGTGCGCTACGGGCAGCGCCACGCCGTCGAACTCCAGTTCGCCGCCCGCCTCGCCGAGCGGCTCGGGGCGGTGGAGCACCGCGTCGTCGGCCTGGACCTGGCCGCCTTCGGCGGCTCGGCCCTGACCGACCCGGCGCTGGCCGTGCCCGAGGCGCCGGCCGACGGCATTCCCCTCACCTACGTGCCGGCGCGCAACACGGTGCTGCTGTCCCTGGCGCTGGCCTGGGCCGAAACCCTCGAGGCCTTCGACCTGTTCATCGGGGCGAACGCCGTGGACTATTCGGGTTACCCGGATTGCCGCCCGGCCTTCCTCGAGGCCTTCGAGGCCCTGGCCAACGTCGCCACGCGCGCCGCCGTCGAGGGCCGCGGCCGCTACCGCGTACACGCCCCGCTGCTGCATCTGCGCAAGGCGGACATCATCCGCCTGGGCCACGCGCTGGGTGTGGATTACGCGCTGACCGTGTCCTGTTACCAGGCCGACGAGGCCGGGCGGGCCTGCGGCCGCTGCGACGCCTGCCGCTTCCGCCGTCGCGGTTTCGAGCAGGCCGGCCTGCCCGACCCGACCCCCTACCGCCCGGCGTCTTGAGCGCCGCGGCGATTCTGTTAGAATGCGCGGCCCCGCCGCGAGCGGCGGGACGGGGCGTTAGCTCAGCTGGTAGAGCAGCTGGCTTTTAACCAGTTGGTCATAGGTTCGAATCCTATACGCCCCACCACCTCTTTCTTCCGTTTCAGCCCCGGTTCTCGGCGAGAATGGCGTCGATGCGCCGCCGCGCCGTATCCGGGAGCTCCAAGTACGCGCGCATCAGGCGGGTCAGATCGGTGACGGTGCGGCTGAGCCGCTCGGGCTGGTCGAGGATTTCCGGGCGGGTCTGAGCCAGTTCGGCCACCGCGTAGAGCACCGAGGCGCGCGTGTCCAGGCAGTGCGCGATCAGGTCCAGGTATTTGGCGGCGTGCACGCCGCCGCGCACCCCGCGCTCGAAACGCGACAGGTTCGCCGGTTCGATGCCCGCCGCCACGCCGAGCTGGTTGACCCCCAGCCCGCGCGCCTGGCGCAAGGCGCGCACCACCATGCCGATCAGGGCCGGGATCCGTCCCGTGGTCTCGTCGTGTCTGTGGGTCATTCGCTCGGCGTCGTGGCCCCCGTTTAGATGTGGTCCAGGTCGGCGGCCCGCGAGCGATTCTATCGCCAATTGCGGCGAAAAGCTTGTAATTCGTATTTATGTTGCGTCGATTTGCGGCTATGCGAGGAAAACGCGTCAGCGCCGCGGTTGCTCGTCGCGGCGCGTTTCGTCGAGGATCTGGCGCAGGCGCCGTTCCAGCACGACCCGGCGCGCCGTGCTCAAACCGGGCTCGCGCAGGGCGCTGCGCAACTGGAACACGGCCGCGTGCGTGTCGCCGCGCTGGTAGTAGTACTCGGCGATCGTTTCGCGGGCGTCCACCGTCCGGCCGTCCTGCTCGTACAGTTCGGCGAGCAGCCGATAGGCCTCGAGGATCACCGGCCGGCGGTGCTCCAGGAGTGTCTTCAGCGGTTGCCAGCCCTTCTCGGGTGTCGGGCCGCCGCGCTGCGCCAGCGCGTGGTGGTACACCACGGCGAAGTGATCCGGATGCAACGCGAGCAGTTTTTCCATCCGCGCCGCGGCGGCCGCGCGCTTGCCCTGGTCGAGTTCGGCGCGGGCCATCGCCAACTGGAGGCTCAGGTTCTCCGGGTCTTCGCGCAGCAGGGGCGCGAGCACGGCGGCGGCGCCGGCGGGGTCGCGGGCGCGCTCGAGCGCCTGGGACAGCGCGTAGAGCAACACCGGGTCGGGTTTGTTCAGGGCCTCCACGTCGCGGCGCAGCTCGCGCGCCAGGCGGATCGGCTCGGGGTGCACCAGGGCGCGCAGCCGCGCCTTGCCGTAGCGGTAGTGCGGGCTGTCCGCGTGCGGTTGCGGCGGCAGCTTCGCCAGGCGGGCGCGCGCCTCGGCGATGCGCGTCTCGTCCAGCGGGTGGGTGAGGATGAACTGGAACTCCCGCGGGATGGCGCCGAAGCGGCGCAATTGCATGGTGCGGAAGAAGCTGGCCATGCCGTTGGGGTCGAAACCGGCCCGGTGGAGGATCTCCAGGCCGATCCGGTCGGCCTCGATTTCGTTGCTGCGCGTGTAGTTGATTTGCGCCTGGGCCTGGGCGGCGGCGCCGGCGTAGGCGAGCGCCGCCCCCGCGTCGGCGTTGCTCCCGCCGGCCATGGCGATCAGCATGCCGGCGAGGATCGCCCCCAGGGCCGCGGTCGAGCCGCTGGCGGCCTCGGCGATCGCCCGGGCGATGTGGCGCTGGGCGACGTGGGCGATTTCGTGGGCGAGCACCGCGGCCAGCTCGCTTTCGTTGTTCGAGGCCAGGATCAGACCGCTGTTGACGCCGATGTAGCCGCCGGGCACGGCGAAGGCGTTGATGGCGTCGTCGCGCACGATGAAGAACGTGAAGGGGTAGGGCTTGCGCGCCAGCGCGTTGGACAGCTCGTCCCCGAGGTGCTGGATGTAGGCGCTGACTTCCGCGTCCTCCAGCACCAGGCCGGCGCGGTAGACGTCGCGCAGGAAGGCCGCCCCCAGTTCCCGTTCCTGGGCGGGGGAGAGGTAGCGGTCCGCGGGGTCGCCCAGCTCGGGCAGTTGGGCGTCGAGGTCGGCGCGGGCGGCGGCCAGCGTCGTGGCGGCCGCCAGGCCGAGGGCGAGAAGGGCGCGGCAGAGAACGGTCGGCATGGGGCGAGCATACCACGGCCGGGTGCAGCACAGACCCCAGCGTGGGCGCGGGGTTCCCCGCAAGGCAACGCTCTGCGTTCCTTAACGGTGCGCCCCGAATCTGCTACCCTTAGCCGTCTTTCCAAACGCGTCAAACCCAAGGTGATCGGCGTGCAACTGTCCGGTGGCGAAATCCTCATCGAGTGCCTGAAGCGGGAAGGGGTCGAGTTCATTTTCGGGTATCCCGGCGGCGCCGTATTGCACATCTATGACGCCCTGTTCCGCATGCAGGACGACGGCGCGCCCCGCCACATCCTGGTCCGCCACGAGCAGGGCGCGACCCACGCCGCCGACGGTTACGCGCGCGCCACCGGCAAGCCCGGGGTGGTGCTGGTGACCTCCGGCCCCGGCGTCACCAACGCCGTGACCGGCATCGCGACCGCGTACATGGATTCGATCCCGATGGTCGTGATCAGCGGCCAGGTGCCGAGCAGCGTGATCGGCTCGGACGCCTTCCAGGAGGTCGACGCCACGGGCATCACCCGGCCCTGCGTCAAGCACAACTTCCTGGTCAAGCGGGTGGAGGACATCGCGCCGACGGTCAAGAAGGCGTTCCACATCGCGACCACCGGCCGGCCCGGCCCGGTGCTCGTGGACATCACCAAGGACGCCACCGATCCGCGCGTCAAGATCCCGTTCGAATATCCCGAGACCATCAGCCTGCGTTCGTACAAGCCGGCGGAAGCGGGTCACCCGGGGCAGATCAAGCGCGCCGTCGAGCTGTTGCTCGCGGCCAAGCGGCCGATGATCTACACCGGCGGCGGCGTCGTGCTCGGCGAAGGGTCCGAGCCGCTGCGCGCCCTGGTGCGGCGGCTGGGTTACCCCATCACCAGCACCCTCATGGGCCTGGGGGCCTACCCGGCCACCGACCGCCAGTTCCTCGGCATGCTCGGCATGCACGGCACCTACGAGGCCAACATGGCGATGCACGAATGCGACGTGCTGTTCGCCGTGGGCGCGCGTTTCGACGACCGGGTGACCGGCAACCTCGAGCACTTCTGCCCCTACGCCAAGATCATCCACATCGACATCGACCCTTCGTCGATCTCCAAGAACGTCAAGGTGGACGTGCCGATCGTCGGTCCGGTCAAGCGGGTGCTCGAACAGATGCTCGAGCAGCTGGACAAGACGCGCCGCAAGCCCGACGAGAAGGCGTTGGCCGCCTGGTGGCAGCAGATCGAGGAGTGGAAGAAGGTCGATTGCCTGCATTACGACCGCGACAGCAAGAAGATCAAGCCGCAGGCGGTGATCGAGGCGCTGTACCGCATCACCGAGGGCCGGGCCTACGTCACCTCCGACGTCGGCCAGCACCAGATGTGGGCGGCGCAGTTCTACAAGTTCGACGAGCCCCGGCGCTGGATCAACTCCGGCGGGTTGGGCACCATGGGCTTCGGCCTGCCGGCGGCGATGGGCGTCCAGCTCGCCCACCCGGACGCGACGGTGGTCTGCATCACCGGCGAGGGCTCCATCCAGATGTGCATCCAGGAACTCTCGACCTGCCTGCAGTACCGCCTGCCGGTCAAGATCGTCAGCCTCAACAACCGCTACCTCGGCATGGTCCGGCAGTGGCAGGAAATGTTCTACGAGGGGCGCTATTCGATGTCCTATATGGACGCGCTGCCCGATTTCGTGAAGCTCGCGGAGGCCTACGGGCACGTCGGGCTGCGCGTGGAAGACCCCAAGGACCTGGAAAAAACCCTCCAGGACGCCTTCGCGATGAAGGACCGCCTGGTGTTCCTGGACGTGATCACCGATCCGACGGAAAACGTCTACCCGATGATCGCGCAGGGCAAGGGGCACCATGAAATGCACCTCGCGCCGGAGGAACGGGAACTTGCTTGACCGCACGCGCGACCGCCTGCCGGCCGGTCGGTTCGGCCCGACGCTCCCCCGCGGAATCGACAAGGGTAAACACATGAGACACGTGATCGCCGTGTTGCTCGAGAACGAGGCGGGCGCGCTCTCACGCGTGGCCAACCTGTTCTCGGCCAGGGGTTACAACATCGAGGCATTGAGCGTCGCGCCCACCGACGACGAGACGGTCTCGCGCATGACCATCGTCACCCAGGGCACCGACGAGATCATCGAGCAGATCACCAAGCAGCTCAACAAGCTCATCGACGTGATCCGCGTCATCGACCTGACCGAGTCGGCGCACATCGAGCGCGAGATGATGCTCGTGAAGGTCGCGGTGCCGCGCGAGGAGAACGGCCGGCTCGGCCAGCTGGTGGAGATCTTCCGCGGCCACGTCATCGACGTCGCGGGCGACACCTACACGATCGAGCTGACCGGCACCGGTACGAAGCTCGACGCCTTCGTGGACAATCTCCAGGGTTACGACCTCATCGAAGTGGTGCGCTCCGGTCCCTTGGCCATCGCCCGCGGCGGCCGCGCCCTGCGTGTCTGAGCCGGCCTGCGCGCCGCCGTTCGTCCCACCTTTGCCATCGAGGAGTGGTTGGTAGACCATGAACGTTTACTACGACAAAGACTGCGACCTGTCGCTGATCCGCGGTATGCAGGTGACCATCGTCGGTTACGGTTCCCAGGGCCACGCCCACGCCAACAACCTGCGCGACTCGGGCGTGTCGGTGACCGTGGGCCTGCGCGAAGGTTCGGCCTCGGCGGCCAAGGCCGAGCGCGCCGGCCTGCCGGTGAAGCCGGTCGCCGAGGCGGTCAAGGGCGCCGATCTGGTGATGCTGCTCGCCCCGGATGAACACCAGGCGCGCATCTACCGCAACGACATCGAGCCGAACATCAAGCAGAACGCCGTGCTCGCCTTCGCGCACGGTTTCAACATCCATTACGGGCAGATCGAGCCGCGCGCCGACCTCGACGTCGTCATGATCGCGCCCAAGGGGCCCGGCCACCTGGTGCGTTCGACGTACAAGGAAGGCGGCGGCGTGCCCAGCCTGATCGCCGTGCACCGCGACGTCTCGGGCCGCGCCCGCGACATCGCGCTGTCCTACGCCTGCGCCAACGGCGGCGGCCGCGCCGGGATCATCGAAACCACCTTCCGGGAAGAGACCGAGACCGACCTGTTCGGCGAGCAGGTGGTGCTTTGCGGCGGCCTCACCGCCCTGGTCCAGGCCGGCTTCGAGACCCTGATCGAAGCCGGTTACGCGCCGGAAATGGCCTACTTCGAGTGCCTCCACGAGCTGAAGCTGATCGTCGACCTCATGTACGAGGGCGGCATCGCCAACATGCGCTACTCGATCTCCAACACGGCCGAGTACGGCGACCTCACCCGCGGCCCGCGCGTCATCACCGACGCCACCCGTGCCGAGATGCGCCGCATCCTCGCCGAAATCCAGAACGGCGAGTTCGCCCGCGAGTTCATCCTCGAGAACCAGGCCGGTGCGCCGACGCTCAAGGCCAAGCGCCGCCTGGGCCGCGAGCACCTGATCGAGCAGGTCGGCGAGCGGCTGCGGGCGATGATGCCCTGGATCGGCAAGGACCGTAAGGTCGACCCCAACCTGAACTGAGCGCGTGAACGAGGCCCGGCCCGAACAGGGGCATGAACATGAAGGCGCCGGCGGCCGCCGGCGGCGGGGCGGCATCTACCTGCTGCCCAACCTGCTGACCACCGGCGCCCTGTTCGCGGGCTTCTACGCCATCGTCGCCGCCGGCCAGGGGCGTTTCCAGGCGGCGGCGGTGGCGGTGCTGGTCGCCATGGTGCTCGACGGCCTCGACGGCCGCGTGGCGCGCCTGACCCAGACGCAAAGCGCCTTCGGCGCGCAGTTGGACAGCCTTTCGGACATGGTGTCCTTCGGCCTCGCCCCGGCCCTGGTCATGTACGAATGGTCGCTGTCCAGCCTGCGCGATCTCGCCTGGTACGGCGGCAAACTCGGCTGGCTGGCGGCTTTCGTCTACGTCGCCGGCGCGGCGCTGCGCCTGGCGCGCTTCAACGTCCAGGCGCCGACCGCCGACCGGCGCTACTTCCAGGGCTTGCCCAGCCCCGCGGCGGCCGCCGTCATGGTCGGGCTGGTGTGGACGGCCCACGACCTCGGCTGGCCGGGGCCGGCGCTGGCCTGGCCGGCGCTGTTGCTCACCGTCTGCTGCGGCGGCTTGATGGTGAGCCGCTTCGCCTACTACAGCTTCAAGGAACTGCGCGGGCAGCAGCGCGTGCCCTTCACGGCCATGCTGCTGGTGGTCGCGGCCCTCGTGCTGGTCGCCTACGATCCGCCCAAGGTGCTGTTCCTCGTCTTCTTCGCCTACCTCCTCTCGGCGCCGCTGCAGACCGCGCTGCGCGCGGTCCGCCGCCGCCGTCGCCAGCGACCCGCCGCCGGCGGCTGAGCCATGCCCGACAAGACGGCCTGGCTGGACGCCATGGGCATCGTGCGCTGGCGGCTGCGCCGGCCGCCGGCCGGGCCGGACACGCGCGGGAGCGCAGCCGAAACCGCCTCGCCGCCGGACCCGGACGCGGCCGAGGCGCCCGACTGGGCGGCGCTCGCGCGCGCCGTCGCGGCCTGCACGCGCTGCGCCCTGCACCAGAGCCGAACCCAGACGGTGTTCGGCGTGGGCGCCGTCGATGCCGCCTGGATGCTCGTCGGCGAGGCGCCCGGCGCCGAAGAAGACGCCCAGGGCGAACCCTTCGTCGGCCGCGCCGGCCAGTTGCTCAACGCCATGCTCGAAGCGGTCGGCCTGTCGCGCGAGCGCGTCTACATCGCCAACGTCCTCAAGTGCCGGCCGCCCGGCAACCGCGACCCCAAGCCGGAAGAAATCGCCGCCTGCCTCCCCTACCTGCAGCGGCAGATCGACTGGGTCGCGCCGCGCCTGATCCTCGCCCTCGGCCGCGTCGCCGCCCAGACCCTGCTCGAAACCGACCGGCCGACCTCGGCCCTGCGCGGCCGCGTGCACACCCTGCCGGGCCGCGGCATTCCCGTCGTCGTCACCTATCATCCGGCCTACCTGTTGCGTCGGCCCGGCGAAAAGCGCAAGGCCTGGGCGGACCTGCAACTCGCATGGCGGCAGTGCCCGGTGGCGCGCTGATGTCGGCCGTCGAGCACCCCCTCCGCCGCATCCGCCCGCTCGACGAAGCCGACCTCGAGGCCGTGCTCGACATCGAGCGCCGCGCCTATCCCTATCCCTGGAGCGCCGGCGTGTTCCGCGATTGCCTGCGCGTCGGCTATCCCGCCTGGCTCGGCCTGGAAACGGCGCGCGCGGTCGGTTACGTCGTTTGCCAGATCGCCGTCGGCGAATGCCACGTGCTCAATCTCTGCGTCGACCCCGGCATGCGCCGCCGCGGTTGGGGGCGGGCGCTGCTGCTGCACGCCCTGGGCGAAGCGCAGCGCGCCGGCGCTTCGCGGGTGTACCTCGAAGTGCGGCCCAGCAACGCCGCCGCCCTGGGCCTCTATCGCTCTCTCGGTTTCGAAACCGTGGGCCGCCGCCCGCGCTACTACCCCGCGCCGGACGGACGCGAAGACGCCCTCGTGCTCGCCCGCGCGCTGCCGCTCGACGCCTCGGCCTGATTCGGTTCGCTGCCCGAACCGCTTGATGCCACGCCGCGTGGGCGTTTCGCCGCGGGCCGCGCGGGGCGGGCGTCGCCGACGGGTCTGCTATGCTCCGTGGCAGCGGGTGAACCCGCCCGCCGGGTAGGGCGACGCACCGTCACGGGGCAGCGAGGAGGACGCGCCATGAGACGCTTGTTCATTGCCGGCATCGTGTTCGGCTCCACGGCCGCGTGGGCGAACAAGGTGACCGAATTGGACCTGTGGGATCCGGATCCGCTCGAGGTGGAGGTGGCGTCGAGCGACGGGATCAAATACACCCATGTGACGCGCACGGGCGAGTTGCGCTTCCGGCTCCAGGCCGACTGCCAGGTGGACAAGAAGCCCGGTTTCCAGGAACACGCGCTCAACGAGCTCGAGTTCGAAACCCATGGTTTGTCGCACACCTTGGTGTCGCCGAAGTGGAGCCACTTCGGGAACGACCCGCCCGATTACGGCGACCACTACGTACAGACGCCGATCGACACGATCGTGCGCATGAAAACCAGTTACCTCAAGCCGGTCCCCGGCGAGTTCGTCGACCCGGTCCAGGCCTGCAACGACGAGTTGATGCGGCGGGCCTTCAATGATCCGAATACTCCGCGGGAGGCCTTTCTCGCCGAAGGCTTCGACCTGCTGGTGGACGACGGGGGCGCCCTCGAGGTGCAGTTGTGGTGCATGCCGGCGGCCGGCGGTTTCATCGACGAGCACACGCAGCACGAGGAGTACGACCTGAAGATCCGCTGCCTGCCCTCGGAGAAGGCCGCCAAGGCGCTCGAACCCGAGCCGGAGCCGAAGAAGGCGCATCTGGCCGCCTTCATCCAGGCCGTTTCGGTGGCCGTGGCGCCGCCGCATCACGAAGGGGCTTGCCCGGTCAAGCACGCGGTGACCGGCAAGGTGAAGGTGGCCTATCCCGGCACGTTCAGCTACCGCTACGTGGACGAGAAAGGGGTGCGCTCGGCGCTGCGCACGCAGAAGGCGGTCGCCGCGGGCGAATACACGCTGGCCGGCTGGTACCGCGAGGTCGCGCCGGGCGTCCAGGGGCAGTTCGCGGCGACGCCCGGCCAGGGCGCCGAACGCAAGGGCTGGTACAAGCTGGAAATCGTCAGCCCGGTGAAGGTCTCGAGCGCGCCGGTCGCCTACAGCGTGCGCTGCGAGAAGCCGGATGCGACCCCGGCCGTGCCGCTCAAGGCGCCGGGGGCTTTGCCGGGGCGGCCGGCGCCGCGGCCCGCGCCCGGTCGGCCGTCGCGCCAGGACGGCGGGGCCTCGTCTTCGTCTTCAGCGCCCGGCGCCTTGCGCTTGCGCTGAGGCGCGTCGTGCGAGCCAGTCCGCCAGGGCCGGCAGGCCCTGGTCGGGCCGGTTGAGGCGCCGCGGCGCGTCGTGCAGCAGGACCACGTCGCCCGGCCGCGCCCGGGCCAGCCGCCGGGCGATCCAGGCCCGGCGGCCCAGCGGGCCCCAGTCGATCGCGCTCAGCGTCCAGCCGACGCATTCCAGGCCGAGCTCGGCGGCGGCCTCCGCCATGGCGGGGTGGAGCACGCCGTGCGGGGGCCGGAACCAGCCCGGCGCGCCGCCCAGCACATCGGCCAGGGCGGCGTGGCCGTCGAGCACCTCGCGGCGCGCCCGTTTCGCGCCGCACCAGCGGGGATGGGGATGGACATCGCCGTGCAGGCCGATCAGGTGACCGGCCGCCGCGGCGCGCCGGACCAGCGCCGGCGCCCGCCGTGCCGCCCGGCCGAGCACGAAGAAGGCGGCGCGCACCCCGTGACGTTCGAGCAGATCGAGCAGCCGCGGCGTCCAGTCGGGGTCCGGCCCGTCGTCGAAGGTCAGGTGCATCCCGGCCCAGGCGGGCAGCGCAAGCCGCGCCGCAGGGCTCACGTCCAGCCGCGGTCGTCGGCGGCTCACGGCCCACGCCCTCCGAAGCGCGCGAGCAGGGCGCGGCGCCCGAGCCAGTACTCGCTCGGGCGGCCGCCGGGCCGCCGGCGGCTGTCCGGCACGTAGGTCCAGACCAGCAGCGCGAACCACAGCCGTCGCCAGAGCATGGCCGGACCGGCCGCCGCCGGCCGGGCGAGGAAGCCGATGCGGCGGCCGTGCGGCGGCAACCAGGACAGGGCGTGGAAGGCGACGACCTCGGCGAACGGCCCGCCTTCCCGGCAGGCCCCCGCCAGGGCCTCGAGGCTCGCCAGGAAGGCCGCGGCGAAACGCCGGCCGGGGTCGCCGCCGGCGGCCGCCAGCGCCGCGAAATGCTGGTTGTTGAAATGCAGTTCGGCGATCGGCGCGCCCGGTTCCACGCGCGTGCCGTCCGGCAAGGTCAAGGCCGGGCCGCGGTGCCGGGCGCGGCCGACGTAGAGCGCCTCGCCGACCGGCTGCAGGCGCCGCAGGCGCCGGTAGAGCCGGTCCACCCGATCGAGCAGGGCGCGCAGCGGGCGGCGGATCATCGCGCCTCCCGCGCCAGGTCGAAGACACAGCGGGCGACGCGCGCGGCGGCATCGCGGCGGCCGAGCGCCCAGGCGCGCCCCTGCACTTCGGCGAGGCGGCCGCGCAGGGATTCCAGCGCTGCGGGCAGGCCGCCGCGCTCGACCAGGCCGCCCACCCCTTCCCGCTCCAGGAAGGCGACGTTGAAGCTTTCCTGGCCGCGCAGGCAGCGGGTGGCCAGCAGCGGGCGCCCGCAGGCCAGCGCTTCGGCGACGGTCAATCCGCCCGGCTTGCCGACGATCACGTCGGCGGCGCGCATCAGCTTCACCATGGTTTCGGGCTCCACCCAGCCGTAGACCCGCAGCCGCCCGGTCTGCGCCGCCGCCAGCCGCTCGAGGGCGTCGGCCTCGGCCGTGTTGCGGCCGGCCACCACCAGCAGGGCCCATTCCGGGGCGGCGGCGAGCAGCTTGGCGGCCGTTTCGGCCACCCCCAGGGCGAGCCCGCCGCCGAGCACCAGCGCCACCGGCGCGCCGGGGGGCAGGTCGAGGGCGGCGCGCGCCGCCGCCTGCGGCGGCGGGTCGGCGAACGGGGGCCGGAGCGGGATGCCCGTGACCTCGGTGCGGGCGGTTTCGGGCAGCGCCCCGCGCAGGGATTCGTGCGGCAGGCAATACAAATCGACCTCCCGCCGCAGCCAAAAATTGTGCAGGCCGTAGTCGGTGGGCACGGCCAGCAGCGGGGCAATCATGCGGCCCCGGCGGCGCAGCAGGGCGTAGAGGGCGGCGGGCAGCATCTGCGTCGCCGCCACGCAATGGGGTGCCTGCACGGCCAGGCGGTCGGCCAGGCGCGCGGCCAGCCGCCACCAGGCGAAGCGCACCGCCGGCGCGGCCAGGCGCGGCCACCAGGCACCCAGGCGCCGGCCGTGGCCGACGGCGCGGGTGAGCAGGGCGTAGAGCAGCCGGTCGAGCGGCCGGGCCGTCCCTTCGCCGGGCGGTTGCGGCGGCGCGCCCAAGAACAGCCTGGCCGCGTCCATCAGTTCAGGCGGCGGGGGCGCCTGGTGGTGGATGAGCCGCCGCCAGGCACCCTGGTCCAGGCGGTAGAGGCGCTCGTAGAGTTCCGGAGCGTGCTGCACCAGGTGCAGGTAGCCGCCGCGCAGCGCCGCGGCGACCCGCCGATCGAGCAGCGACCAGAAATCGACCAGGTGCACCTGCACCGGCCGCCCGGCGGCCTGCAGGGCCGCCTGCAGGGCCAGCGCGGCCTGCCAGTGGCCGGAGCCGAGGCTGGAGCCGAGGACGCTGACGCGCAGGGGGCTGTCTTCGGGGGCCATCGTCCCTCCGCCGCATGAGAAAAGCGCCGCGGCCGGGCCGCGGCGCCAAGCGAGGATGGGGTGCCGGCCTCGAGCTTTCAAGCCGGCGGCGTCCAGGCGTAAGCGGCGAAGGCCGGGGCGGGCTCGGTCTGGAACAGATGATTGCAATCGTTGCTCAAGATCTTGACCGCGATCGCCAGCAGCAGCGCCAGCACGTGGCGGTCCTCGTGGCCGGCGGCCCGAAAGGCGCCCAATGCCTCCGGCCCCGGCCGCGGCTTTCGAGCAGCGCCACGGTCATGCCGCGCAAGGCTTCGAGACGGGCGTCGGCCAGCGCCGTGCCCTCGCGCAGCGCCGCCAGGATCGGCGCCGGAACCCCGGACATGCGCTCGGCGATCATGCTGTGCGCCGCCATGCAATAGCGACAGCCGTGGAAGCGGCTGAGGGTGAGCAACACGACCTCTTGTTCCACGGGGTTCAGGCCGCTGTCCCGGCGAAAACCGTCCTGGCCGGCGAGATCGGTGTGCAACAGGGCCGGCGGATTGGCCCTGTTGCCGTACAACCGGGGCAGGAAGCCGAGTCGCGACTGGACCGGTCGGAGCGTGTCCCGCGCGCCTTCCGGGGCGCTGGCGGGGTCGTGGCAAGGCAGATCGACTTTGGTGGTGGTGTCGGCCATCGGGATGCCTCCGCAGTGTTGAAAGGGCGTGTGCCCCGGGGTCGGGGTGCGGCCACGGAACTTACGGCTGTAATCGATCGCGTCCGCCGTGCGACCATGGGGACATCACCCTGCAGGAGGACCCGACCGTGCACGCCACTTTGCCGCGCCTGTTGCCCACGGATTTTCCGGTACTGCACCGTTCGTCCCTGACCACGCTGCAGGTCAATCTCGGCTACCGCTGCAACCAGTCCTGCCTGCACTGCCACGTCAACGCCGGCCCCCATCGGCGCGAGATGATGGATGCGCGCACCCTGGAGCTCATCCCGCGGGTGCTGGCCGCGCGCGGCATCGAGGTGCTGGACCTGACCGGCGGCGCGCCCGAGCTGCACCCGGGGTTTCGCCGGCTGGTGGGCGCCGCCCGGGCGCTGGGTGTACACGTGATCGACCGCTGCAACCTGACGGTGCTGTTCGAGCCCGGCCAGGAGGATCTGGATCGCTTTTTGGCCGAGCACGAGGTCGAGGTCGTGGCCTCGCTGCCGTGCTACGAGGCCGACAACGTCGACGCGCAGCGCGGGGCCGGAGTGTTCGAGAAGAGCATCGCGGCGCTGCGCCGTCTGAACGCGCTCGGTTACGGCCGGCCGGATGGGCGCCTGCGGCTCAACCTCGTCTACAACCCCCAGGGACCGAGCCTGCCGCCGGCCCAGGACGCCCTGGAAGCGGCCTACAAGCGCGAACTGGCGGCGCGTTACGGCATCGTGTTCAACCGGCTCTACGTGCTCGCCAACATGCCGATCAAGCGCTTCGGCTCGTGG
Source organism: Gammaproteobacteria bacterium (assembly GCA_026004975.1). Lineage (GTDB taxonomy): Bacteria > Pseudomonadota > Gammaproteobacteria > HTCC5015 > HTCC5015 > BPKE01. The sequence continues at coordinate 369,719 of BPKE01000001.1, read as the reverse complement.
TTGATCTCCAAGAACCGCTTCGACGATTACCTGCGTCTGCTCAAGGAGAATTTCCGCGCCGAAAACGTGGACGCGGTGATGTGCCGCAGCCTGATCAGCGTCGACTGGCAGGGGCGCCTGTACGACTGCGATTTCAACCAGCAGCTCGGTTTGCCGGCGGACGGCGGCGGCCACCTGCGCGACCTGCTCGTCGACGATCCGGAAGGGCGGCCGATCCGCGTCGCCGACCATTGCTACGGTTGCACCGCCGGCCAGGGCAGTTCCTGCGGCGGCGCCTTGGCGGCGGGGGGCTGAGCCGTGCGCCGGCGCCTGCTGCTGCTCGCGGTGTTGGCGGCGTTGATCGCCGGGTTCTTTGCCCTCGGTGGCGGCGCGCTGCTCGACCTCGAGACCCTGCAGGCGCGCCTGGACGCCTGGCGCCTCTGGTGTGACGCCCACCCGCTGGCGGCCGCGGGCGGCTTTTTCGCGCTGTACGTCTTCGTCACCGCGCTGTCCCTGCCGGGCGCGGCGGCCCTGACCCTGGCCGCCGGTGCGCTGTTCGGCCTGTGGTGGGGCGCCTTGCTGGTGTCGTTCGCGTCCAGCCTGGGCGCTTTGCTGGCCTTCCTGCTGTCGCGCCACCTGCTGCGCGACTGGGTGCGGCGGCGCTTCGCCGCGCGCGTGGACGTGATCGATGCCGCCTTGCGCCGTGACGGGCCCTGGTACCTGTTCGCGTTGCGCCTGGTGCCGGTGTTCCCCTTCTTCTTGATCAACCTGGCGATGGGCCTGACGGCGATGCCGGCCTGGACGTTCTACTGGGTGAGCCAGCTCGGCATGCTGCCCGGCACCCTGGTGTACGTCAACGCCGGTGCCAGCCTGGCGCGGATCGACCGGGTCGGCGACGTGTTCAGCCTCCCGGTGCTCGGTGCTTTCGCGCTGCTCGGCCTGTTTCCGTTGCTCGCCCGCGCCCTGCTGCGCCTCTGGCAGCGCCGGCGCGTGTACCGCCCTTGGACGCGGCCGCGGCGTTTCGACCGCAATCTGGTGGTGATCGGGGCGGGTTCGGCCGGCCTGGTGGCGGCGTACATCGCCGCGACCCTGCGCGCCCGGGTGACCCTGGTCGAGGCCGAGCGCATGGGCGGCGATTGCCTCAACACCGGTTGCGTGCCGAGCAAGGCGCTGATCGCCGCCGCCCATGCCGTGCACGCCGCCCGCCGCGCGGCCGGCTTGGGGCTGGATGTGCGCGGCGAAGCGGATTTCAAGGCGGCGATGGCCCATGTCGAGCGGGCCGTGGCCGGCGTCGCGCCGCACGACAGCGTCGAGCGCTACCGCGCCCTGGGGGTGGACGTGGTGCTCGGCCGCGCCCGCTTGCTCGATCCCTGGACGGTGCACATCCAGCGCCACGACGGTGAGACGCTGCGGTTGACCACCCGCGCCGTGGTGCTGGCCGCGGGCGCCGAGCCGGTGCTGCCGCCGATCCCCGGCCTGGCGGAGGCGGGCGCCCTGACCTCCGACACCTTGTGGACGGCGCTGTCCGGGCGCGACCGGGCGCCGGAGTCGGTGCTGCTGCTCGGCGGCGGCCCGATCGGCTGCGAGCTCGCCCAGGCGCTGGCGCGGCTCGGCAGCCGGGTGACGGTGGTGGAAATGGCCGAACGTTTGCTCAGCCGCGAAGACGAGGCGGTGAGCGCCGTTTTGCAGCACGTGCTCGAGGGCGAGGGCGTCGAAGTGCTCACCGGCCACCGCGCCCTGCGCGCCGGGCGGGCCGGTGACCGGGTGCACCTGGTGGTCTCCGGTCCCCGGGGCGAGCGCACGCTGACCGCCGCGATGTTGATCGTCGCCGTCGGCCGCCGGCCGCGGTTGCACGGCCTGGGCCTTGAGGCGCTCGGCATCGATCCGGATGCGCCGCTGGAAACCGATGCTTTCCTGCAGACGCGCTTTCCGAACATCTACGCCGCCGGCGACCTGGTCGGCCCGTACCAGTTCACCCACGCCGCCGGTCACCAGGCCTGGTATGCGGCCGTCAACGCCTTGTTCGGTCATCTCAAGCGCTTCCGGGTCGACCTGCGGGTGATGCCGGCGGTGACCTACGTCGACCCGGAAATCGCCCGCGTCGGTCTGAACCGGCGCGAGGCGCAGGCCCGGGGTGTGCCCTTCGAGGCCACGGCCTATCCCTTGTCCGAACTCGACCGGGCGATCGCCGAGGACCGCACCGAGGGCTTCGTCGAGGTGCTCACCGAACCGGGGCGCGACCGGGTGTTGGGCGCCACGGTGGTCGCCCCCCGCGCCGGTGAACTGATCGCGGTCTGGGCCCTGGCGATGCGCCATCGCCTCGGCTTGAACGCCTTGTTGACCACCGTCCATCCCTATCCGACTTGGGCCGAAGCCAACAAGCACGTCGCCGGTGCCTGGCGGCGCGCCCACGCCCCCGAGCGGCTGCTCGCCTGGCTGGCGCGTTACCATCGCTGGCGGCGGGGAGGGTGAGACCATGCTGACATCCATCCGGGGCGTGCCCGGGATCCGCGTCCGCGGCGGGTTGGGCGCCTTGCTGTATTGCGCCGCGCTCCTCGGCGGCGGACCCGCCGCCGCCTTCGACCACGGCGCCTGGGACGCGCTCGTGCGCGCGCATGTGCACTGGATCCGCGACGGGCGGGCGAGCGCCGTGGACTACGCCGGTTTCGGCCGCGAGCGGGCGCGGCTGGAGGCGTACCTCGCGGCGCTCGCCGCGGTGCCGGCGGCATCCTTCGACACCTGGCCCGAGGCCGAGCGGCTGGCGTTTTTGATCAACGCTTACAACGCCTACACCGTCCAGAGGGTGCTGGAGCGCTATCCGGATCTCGAGTCGTTCCGCGAACTGCGCGGCGGCTGGCTCACCTCGCCCTGGCGGGTGCGCTTCGCGCCGTTGCTCGGCGCCGTGCGCAGCCTCGACGAGATCGAACATGAACTGATCCGCGGTCGCTTCCACGAGCCGCGCATTCATTTCGCCTTGAATTGCGCCAGCGTCGGATGCCCGGCCTTGCGTCCGGAAGCCTACAGCGCGGCGCGGCTCGACGCGCAGCTCGAGGACCAGGTGCGCCGCTTCCTGCGCGATCGGGAGCGCAACCGCGTGGAAAACGGCCGTGTGCTGTTGTCGCCCATCTTCAAGTGGTACGCCGAGGATTTCGCGCCGCTGGAGCGCTTCCTCGCCGCCCATGCCACGGACCTGGGCCTGGACGCCGAACAGGCCGCGGTGCTCGCGGCCGGCCGCCTGTTCATCGACTACGGCGACTACGATTGGCGCCTGAACGATCTGCGCCACAGCCTGCCATGAAGTTGTCGATCGTCGTGCCGGTGCTCGACGAGGCCGCCGAGCTGCCGGCGCTGCTGCCGCGGCTGCGGGCCTTGGCGCGGCACGCCGAGATCGTGGTCGTCGACGGCGGCAGCGCCGACGGCTCGGCGGTGCGGCTGCGCGCCGCCGGCTTCACGGTGCTGCAGGCGCCGCGCGGGCGCGCCCTGCAGATGAACGCCGGCGCCGCCCGGGCGCGCGGCGAATGGTTGCTGTTTTTGCACGCCGACACCGAGCTGCCCCGGCGCGCGCTGGCGCAGTTGCGTCGGGCGATGGCGGACCGCCGCGTGCTCTGGGGGCGCTTCGACGTCCGCATCGCCGGCCCGTCGCGCTGGTTCGGCCTGATCGCGGCGGCGATGAACCTGCGCTCGCGCTCGACCGGCATCGCCACCGGCGACCAGGCGATGTTCGTGCGTCGCGCCGTGTTCGAAGCGGTGGGCGGTTTCCCGGCGCAGCCCCTGATGGAGGACGTCGAGCTGAGCGTGCGGCTGCGCCGCCTGGCGTGGCCGGCCTGCCTGCCGGGGCCGGTGATCACCTCCGGGCGGCGCTGGCTGGCGCACGGCGTCTGGCGCACGGTGGGGCTCATGTGGTGGCTGCGCCTGCGTTACGCCCTGGGCGCGCCGCCGGAGGCGCTTTGGCGACTTTACTACGGCCGTCCGCGGCCGGCTTTGCGAAAGAGGTGAAACGTCATGCACGAGACCGTCCAGGACTACTACGGCAAGCAGTTGCGCGGTTCGACCGACCTGAAGACCAACGCCTGCTGTGATCCGGCCGCCGTGCCGGCCTGGCTCAAGCCGCTGCTCGGCCGCGTCCACCCGGAGGTGCAGGCGCGTTACTACGGTTGCGGCCTGGTGTGTCCGCCGCTGCTGGAGGGTTGCCGGGTGCTCGACCTGGGGTGCGGCGCCGGCCGCGACGTCTACCTGCTCGCCCAACTGGTCGGCCCGCGCGGCGAGGTGGTCGGTGTGGACATGACCGCCGAGCAACTCGAGGTCGCCCGTCGCCACCGGGACTGGCACGCCAAACGGTTCGGTTTCGACAACGTGCGCTTCGTCGAGGGTTACATCGAGCGCCTGGACGTGCTGGATCTGCCGGCCGGCGGCTTCGACGTGGTCGTCTCCAACTGCGTGGTCAACCTGGCCGTGGACAAGGCCGCGGTGCTGCGCGGCGTGCGGCGCCTGCTCAAGCCCGGCGGCGAGTTCTACTTCGCCGACGTGTACGCCGACCGGCGCCTGCCCGCCGCGCTGCGCGCCGACCCGGTGTTGTACGGCGAGTGCCTGGGCGGCGCGCTCTATTGGAACGACTTCCTGCGCCTGGCGCGGCAGGCCGGCTTCGTCGATCCGCGCCTGGTCGCGTCCCGGCCGCTGTCGATCGAAGCGCCGGAGCTGGCCGAGCGTCTCGCCCCGGCCCGCTTCTGGTCGGCGACCTACCGCTTGTTCAAGGTCGACGATCTGGAGGACGCTTGCGAGGACTACGGACAGGCGGTGCGCTATCGCGGCGGCATCGCCGGCTGCGGCGATGTGTTCGAACTGGACCGGCATCATCGCATCGAGGCCGGGCGGATCTTCCCGGTCTGCGGCAACACCTGGCGCATCCTGGCCGCTTCGCGCTTCGCGGCCCACTTCGAGTTCATCGGCGATTTTTCGCGGCATTACGGCTTGTTTCCGGGCTGTGGCGGCGGCCTGCCGTTTCCCGAGGACGCGGGCGGCGGCGCGTCCGGCTGTTGCTGAGGCGGGGCCGTGGAGGCGGCGGTGTTGGTCTGCGCGTTGGCCTTGGCCGCGGCCAACGGCGCCAACGACAATTTCAAAGGGGTGGCCACCTTGTGGCGCCGCGCCGGCCTGCGCCACCGAGCGGCCCTGCGCCTGGCGACCGCGGCGACCTTCGCCGGTGGGCTGGCGGCGAGCGTGCTGGCCGCCGGCCTGTTGGCGCGCTTCACCGGGATGGTCCTGTTCGCGGCGTCGTTCGAGCCGGGCGGGCTGGCGGCGGCGACCGCCGCCGCGGCGGTGCTGGTCGTCGGTTCGGCGACGGCGCTGGGTTTGCCGGTGTCCACCACCCACGCGCTGCTCGGGGCGCTGCTCGGCGCCGGTTGGGCGGCCGGCGCAGACATCCGGGCCGCCGCCTTGTGGAGACATTTCCTCGCCCCGCTGCTGGTCGCGCCGCCGTTGGCGGCGGCCAGCGCGGCGGTGTTGTGGCGGTGCGCGCGGCCGCTGGCGGTCGCGTGTTGGTGCCGGTTGCTCGAGCCCGACGGCGGCGGCACCGCCCGTTGGCGCAGCCTCCTCGGCACGCGCAGTCGCTGCGGCGGGGGCGCCGCGGCGGTCACCCTGGACGGTGGGCGCCTGCTGCGCGCGGCGCACGCCGTGTCGGCGGCGGCCGCCTGTTTCGCACGCGGGGCGAACGACGCGCCGAAGCTCGCCGCGCTGCTGGTGCTCGCCGGCGTGGGGCGGACGGATGTCGCCCTGGCCGTGACCGCCGCGGCGATGGCCGCCGGCGGCTGGCTGGGCGGCCGGCGCCTGGCCCTGCGCTTGAGTCGACGCCTGGCCCGGCTGGACGACGGGGCGGCCGCCTCGGCCAACTTCGCCACCGCCGGGTGGGTGCTCGCCGGCGGCCTGGCGGGCCTGCCCTTGTCCACCACCCACGTCGCGGTGGGGGCGATCGCCGGCGCGGCGAGGCGGCTGTCGGGCCGCGATGCGCTGCAGATCCTCGGCGCCTGGGGGCTGACGCTGCCGGTCGCGGCGCTGCTCGCCGCCGCCGCGCAGCGTGTCCTGGGCTGAGGGGGCGGCTATAATGCGCGGCTTTTCCGGATCGCTCCGATGCCCGACCCCAACGCCCATCCCGCGCGGCGGCGCCGCACCTTCGCCATCATTTCCCACCCCGACGCCGGGAAGACCACGCTCACCGAGAAGCTGCTGCTCTACGGCGGCGCGATCGCGCTGGCCGGGGCGGTCAAGGGCCGCAAGGCGGCGCGCCACGCCCTGTCGGACTGGATGGCGCTGGAGCGCGAGCGGGGCATTTCGGTGTCCACCTCGGTCATGCAGTTCCCTTACGGCGGCTGCGTGCTGAACCTTCTGGACACGCCGGGCCATGCGGATTTCTCCGAGGACACCTATCGCACCCTGACCGCGGTCGATTCGGCCCTGATGGTGATCGACGCGGCCAAGGGGGTCGAGGAGCGCACGCGCAAGCTGATGGCGGTGTGCCGGCGGCGGGACACGCCGGTGTTCACCTTCATCAACAAGCTCGACCGCGAGGGCCGCGATCCTTTCGAATTGCTCGACGAGATCGAGTCGGTGCTCGATATCCGCTGCGCGCCGATGACCTGGCCGATCGGCATGGGGCGGTCGCTGCAAGGCATTTATCACCTGGGAAGCGATCGCATCCACCTGTTCGGGCCGGGGCCGCGCGACGGCCGCGTGCGCGAGGCCGAGGCGATCGGCCCGCTCGCCGATCCGGTGGTCGAGGCGCGCCTGGGGGCGACGGCGGCCGAGGCGCTGCGCGAGCAGGTGGAACTCATCCACGCCGCCGCCGAGCGCTTCGATCCCGAAGCGGTGCTCGCCGGCCGGCAGACGCCGGTGTACTTCGGCTCGGCGATGCACGATTTCGGCGTGCGCGAGCTGCTCGACGATTTCGTCCGCCACGCGCCGCCGCCGCGGCCGCGGCGCGCCGGGGAGGTCTGGGTGTCACCCGAGGATCCGGCGTTCAGCGGTTTCGTCTTCAAGATCCAGGCCAACATGGATCCGAATCACCACGATCGCATCGCCTTCCTGCGCATCTGCTCGGGCCGCTACCGTCCCGGCATGAATCTGCTGCAGCTGCGCACCGGCAAGCGCCTGCGCGTCAACAGCGCCTTGACTTTCCTGGCCTCGCAGCGCGAGGCGGTGGAAGAAGCCTGGGCGGGCGACATCATCGGCCTGCACAACCACGGCACGATCCGCATCGGCGACAGTTTCAGCGAGGGCGCGCCGTGGACCTACGAGGGCATCCCGAGCTTCGCCCCGGAACTGTTCCGGCGTGCGGTGCTGGCCGATCCCTTGCGCACCAAGGCGCTGCACAAGGGCTTGTTGCAGTTGAGCGAGGAGGGCGCGGTGCAGGTGTTCCGGCCGCTGGTCGGCAACGACGCCATCCTCGGGGCGGTGGGGGCCTTGCAGTTCGAGGTCGCGGCCCACCGCTTGCGCGCCGAGTACGGCGTGGACTGCCGCTTCGAGGCGGTCGAGATCGCCGCGGCGCGCTGGGTGGAGGGCCCCGAGGACGCGCTCGCCGAGCTGCGCGCGCGCCACGCCGCGCAGCTCGCCGAGGACCACACCGGCGCGCTGGTCTATCTGGCGCCGAGCCGGGTCAACCTCAATCTCACCGTCGAGCGCCACCCCCGCCTGCGCTTCCTGGACAGCCGCGAACGCGCCGGCGCGGATTGGTGAGGGCCCGTCTCAGGGCGTGTACTCCAGCGCGCCGATGTCCGGCCGCCCGTCGTCGGGGCGTTCGCGGCGGCTGCGCGGGTGCCGGTATTCGAAACGCGGTTGCAGCACGAAATCGTCGGCGCGGCCGGCGTCCACGGCCGCGTCGCGCGCCGCCGAGCCGGCGGTGGGGCGGTAATCGTAGGCGGCGCGGTCCTGGACGTTCGGCGGATCCTCGCGCAGGTTGTTGGCGACGCCCGCGGCCTCGATCAGCGATCCGGGCCCGCCGAGCAGGTTGTTGGTGATGTTCAGGGTGGTGTAGCCGTCGCGGACGGCGAAGAAGCGGCCGCCCTCGTCGTCGTTGACCAGGGTGTTGTACACGGCGTGGAACGCGCGTCGTGCGTTGCGGTAGGCCTCCACCCCGAAGGTCACCAGGGTGCTGTTGTCGTTGCGCGGCCCTTGCTGGATGAGGTTGCCGAGCAGCACGGCGAAGCCGCCGTCGGGCAGGTCCACGGCGTAGCTGGCGGTGCCGTCGGCCTCGTCCATGATCCGGTTGTAGAGGATGTGGTTGACCTCGGCGCGGCTTTTCAGGTTGTGGCCGATGTGGGCGTGGTGGCTGTGGTTGTAGCGGAAGACCAGCGCGTCGCCGCCGTCCACGTACAGGTTGTGGGTGTAGCCGTCCTCGCTCAGGCCGTTGTGGGCGAATTCGCTGTGTTCGATCAGCATGACGCCGTAGGCCTCGCCGAGCAGGCCGTTCTCGTTGTCGTGGGCGTAGACGTTGCACAGGGTCAGGTCACGGCCCTCGGCGCGGACGCCGGCGCCGTTCTCGTCCGGCACGCGCGCGCCGGACAGCTCGATGTTCTCCAGGCGCAGGCCGTCGCCGCGGGCGACCAAGATGCCCTTGCCGTTGATGTCGTTGGTGATGAGGCGTTCGGCGCGCAGATGGGCGCGGCCGCCGACGCCGCGCAGGGTCAGGCGGTCGGCGTCGAGGGTGGCGATGTCGTCCACGTACGGGCCGGCGTCGATCTCGATCAGGGCGCCGTCGCCGGCGGCGGCGACGGCCTCGGCGACGCGCGCGTAGGGCCGCCCCGGGCCGACCCGCAACACGGGCGCCGTGGGGCCGAAATCGACGACGTTGGGGGCGTCGGCGACGAGCTCGAGCACGCGGCGGCCGACGAAGGCCAGGCCGTCGTCGCGCTCGGGGTCGTCCGCGGCGGCCGCGGCGGTGAAGGCGAGGGTATAGCGTCCCGGCGCCAGGGCCTCTTCGAAGCGATAATGCCAGGTGCAGCCCGCCGGATGCTGACGGACTTCGGCGCGGGCGAGCGGCGGGTCGGCCGAACCGAGGTCGCCGGTGGGGCTGTCGCCGGCCCACAGGTAGACCTGGTTGAGCCCGGCGCCGTGGGCGAGGATGTCGGCCAGCGTGCCGCGCGCGATCAAGGTCGAATCGACCTGCCCGCCCAGGGCGCCGGGCGGCACCTCGGCTTCGGCCGGCGGCGCCGGCGGCGCGGCGGGGGTGTCGGTCGCCGGGGGCGCGTCGGGGGACCCGGCGTCGTCGTCCGCGGGCGTGTCGCCGCCGTCGCGGCAGGCCGCCAGGGCCAGCGCCGCCAGGAGCAACAGGCGGCGCCGCCGCAGGGCGATGAGCAACAGGGCGAGCGGCCCGCTGGCGCCGCCGCCCCCGCCGCCAGCGCCCGAATCTCCGCCGGCGTCTCCGCCCCCGCCGCCGCCCGAGCCGCCGTCCACCGGCGGCACGTTGATCGGCCGCGCGAAGACGGTCCCCGGCACGATCGCCCACTGCGGGTTGTCGGTGAAATCCGGAACGCTGGCGCTGTCTCGATAGCGCGCCCAGGCGGCCTGGGCGTCCGGGTGGCCGGCGTCGACGGCGGCGGCGAGGGCCGGTTGCAGATTGGCCGGGTAGCCCTGGTGGCTCTGGTAGCCGATCATGCGGTTCGTGTCGATGTCGAGCAGATCGAACATGGCCGCGCTGCCGCAGGCGCTGTCGAGCAGGGCCTGTTCCTCGCCCGCGAGGTCGGTGCCGTACCCTTCGTTGCGGACGTTCGGCTGGATGCCTTGTTCCCAGCCCCAGACGACGTTGTGCCGCAGGTCCGCCCAGCTCGTCACGTCGCGCAAGGGGCTGCGCACGGCGCGGATGTACGGCCAACTGCTGGAGGCGAGCACCCAGCAGTAGTCGGGATCGGTCATGCGGCCGACCGGGTAGAGGATCTTCCAGCCCAGCAGATCCTCGGCCTGTGCGAAGCCCAGCGCCACCAGGTGGGCGGTGACCCAGGTGAAGAAATCGTCCTGCCAGCTCGAGATCTGGTCGCGGGTGTCGCCCGCCTCGCGGGTGAGGAAGCCGAGCGCGTTGCGCCCGAGCTGGTTGGCGGCGTACCACTCGAGGTTGTTGGCGAGTTTTTCCCCGAAATAGGCCTGCAGCGGATCGCCGTCCGGTGTCGCCCAGGCGGCGTGCGCCAGCGCGCGCAGCCCCCAGGCCTGGCCGCGCACCTGGTTGTAGACCAGCAGCCCCTGGGCGCCGCCGTGGTCGCCCCAGTAGAACAGGCTGAAGTTGGCCCAGTGCTGCAGCTCGTCGAGGTGGTGGGCCTCGCCGGTGACCAGATAGGGCACCCAGTTCAGCGAGGGCTGGTGGGCGACGTCGGGGGTGTAGCCGCTGCCGCAGTCCTCGCAGGTGCCCGGTTGCGGGTCGCTGCCGAGGATGCTGATGTTCGGATGGTCGTCCAGGCGCAGCAGCGCGTCGGTGGCGGCGTCCACGTAATGCACCGGCCAGGCGCCGGCCTGTTCGCCGTGGCCGAGGGTCACCTGCTTGGCGCGATGGTCCTGGGTGAGCAGGTAGAGGGCGGCGAAGCGCGGCAGCGGCGCGATCTCGTCGCGGCCGCCGGCGGCGGGCATGTACGGTTCGAGGATGCCGCCGATCTCCAGCAGGTCCGGCTCGCCGAAATCGCCGGGCAGTGCGGCGAGCGCCGCCTCGCCGACGGTCACCGTGCTGTCGTAATTGGGCACCACGCCGGCGCGCACCAGGTAGGCGCCGTCGTGGGCGAGGTGGATGGGCGGGGCGTCGCGCCCCGACCAGAACAGCCGCCGCCAGCGCGTCTGGCGGGCGTGTGCCACGCCGCGGCGCTCGAGCACCGTGGCGCCGCCGAGGCGCACGTTGAGGTCGTAGACGCGCCGCTGCGGGGCGGCGCCGGCGCCGACCCGGCTGTTGTCGATGCGGATTTCGACGCGCACCGTGTCGTCGCGCCACAGCTGCAGGCCGACGTCCAGTTGCAGGGCGCCGAGCGGCCGGGCGAAGCGCCATTCGCGCACCCATGGGCCGTCGAGCCACGGTCGGGCGTCGTCCGGCAGCCCGGCGAAGCTCCAGGCGCCCTCGCCGCCGGCGTCCACCTCCAGGGCGAAACCGGCCGGCGGCGCGGCCGGCGGCGTGCCCGGCGGGCCGCTGCCGGCCGCCCTCAGGGCGAGCTCCAGCGCCGCGCCGCCAGCGAGCTCGGGCAGGATCAGGCTGAGCACGGCGAAGCGCACCGAGCCGTCCGGATGGCGGGTCTTGACGTCGAGCTGGACCGGAAGGGCCGCGCCGCCGGGCGGGACCGCTTCGAGGCCGTCGCCGGGCAGATCGCCGGCGACGAAGGCCTGGCCGAAACTGACCGGCACCGAGGTGAGCGCCTCCGGGCTGCGGTTGAACACGGTGACGCCGGGCAGGGCCTGGGCGCTGGCGGCCGCGGCCAGACAGACGAGTGCGGCGCCGGAGCGGCGCCGCAGCAGCAGGGCGAGCAGGAGCAGCGGCCCGAAGGCACCGCCGCCCCCGCCGCCTCCGCCGCCGTTCCCGTCACCGCCACCACCACCGCCGCCACCGCCACCACCGCCGCCGCCACCACCGCCGCCGGGCGGTGGCGCGCTCGGCCCGCTGCCGCTGTTGCCCAGGCCGAGGTCGCTCAATTCCAGGCTGCGCGTCACCGGTTCGGCGCCCTCGCGGCGGCAAGTGAGTTCGAAGCGGGCGCCGGCGCCGCCGACCGTGATCCTCTCCTCGCCCACGGTGGGCTTGGCGCCGCTCCAGTCGCCCGCGGCGCTGCACTCGCTGGCGTTCACGGCCGCCCAGCGCAGGGTGACGACACCGCCCTCGGCCAGCGTGGGCGGGTCCGCCACCCAGTGCAGCGTCGGCGGCGGCGGCTCGGCGGGCGTTTCGTAGCGGAAGAACCAGGTGGTGTGTTCACCGTTTTCGGCCGCGTGCAGCCAGGCGCCGTTGTTCACGGGATCGAAACGAAAGCGGCCGTAGGCGTCGTAATCGATGTTCGGCCGGTCGCCGGACACGGCCGGCCGCGACCAGCGGTTTTCGTCCGGGTCGTAGACGAACAGGGTGTCGTTCTGGAACACCAGCAGCACGTCGTTGTAGACGTCGAAGGCCAGGCCCGGGCCCTGGCTGCTGCCGCTGTCGGGGCCGGGCCCTTGGGGCGCGAGCCGCGTCCACACCCGGGTCGCGGGCTCGAAGCGGTAGAGCTCGTAGTGGTCCAGCTCCGAGTCGCCCGAATAGGTGTTGCCGCTGAGCAGGTAGAAGACGTCCCGGTACGGGTCGTATTCCATCGTCGCATGGATGTAGCCGGGGGCCTCGCCGCCGGTCTCGAGCGCATTCCAGCGGTTGCTGCGCGGATCGTAGCTCCAGGTCTCGAACCGCGCCTGTACGTAGAGCAGGCCGTCCACGGGCCGATAGGCCGAGGCGCCGACGCCGGCGGCCGTGTTCGGCGAGGGGTTCTCGCCGTCGTACAAATAACGCCAGCGCGCGCCGCGCGCCTCGAAGGCCCAGGTGTCGCGGCATTCCGCGCACCAGCCCTGGCCGCCGTCGCCCCAGGAATAGCCGCCCCACAGGATCGGCCCCAGCCCGTCGACGAATTCCATCTGGTCGTAGCTGTGCTTGGACATCGGCCGGGCCTCTTCGATGGGCTCGCCGGCCGGGCTGAACAGCGCACCGGGGAATCGGGTGTTGTCGTAATTCAGGTAATCGCCCTGGTCGCCGTCCTGGGTGGTGACGACGTCGGGCCGGTACAGCTCCTGCCATTGGAGCGTTGCGATGTCGAAGCACCACGCCTCGTTGCCCGAATAATCCCAGTGGCCGCCGCCGAACAGGCACAGGGCGTGTTCGACCGGGTCGTACCAGCCGCCGGAGTAGGACATGATGTTGAGCGGCGCGGTGACCTCGCCCAGGCTCACGCGCCGCCACTCGCGCTCGCCGACGTCGGCGAGACTCGGGGTCGGCTCATGGGCGGCCGCGCCCAGCGCGAAAACGGCCAACAAGGTCGCCGGCCCAAGGCGACCGATCGTGACGCACATGTTTCACCCTCCCGACCCGCCTGCGCGGATCCTCGATGAAGCGGCAGTATGACGCAACGGCCGCGTGCTGGCGAACGACGCTCCGTTCGCCGATGGGTGGAGTCTAGCCCGGCGGCGGCCGCGCGCGGCCGATTTCCAGGCCCGGCCGGCCGTTTTGTGGGCTGGGTCACGCGCGTCCCGGGCCGACCGTTCGTCGCCTCTCGCCCGAATGGGGGAAGCCTTTTCGGTCCCGGGCGAGTATGATTACCTACGGGCGCCGGAACGATTCGCGACGGGCTTGCGGATCGGACCGGAAACTCGGGTCGGCGCGGCAGGGCGGCCGCGGCGACCGACAACGGGGAGCACGTCGTCTGATGTTGCATGCATTCCGCTGGCCGGCGCTGGGCGCCGGACTGCTGCTGGCCGCCTGCGTCGGCCGCGGCGGGCCGCCGCCGAGCGTCGAGGCGGCGTCGCCGACCGAAGCCGCCTACCGCATCGGCGCCGGCGACACCTTGCAGGTGTTCGTCTGGCGCAACCCCGAATTCAGCGTCACGGTGCCAGTGCGGCCCGACGGCCGCATCTCGATCCCGCTGGCGGAGGACATCGTCGCCGCCGACAAGACCCCCGCCGAGCTCGGCCGGGAGATCGAGACGCGCCTGTCGGCCTACATCAAGAACCCGGTGGTGACCGTGATCGTGGTCGAGTTCGTCGGCCGCCCCGCTTCGCAGGTGCGCGTGATCGGTGAGGCCGCGCGGCCCCAGGCGGTGCCTTACCGCGAGGGCATGACGCTGCTGGACGTGTTGATCGCGGTCGGCGGGCTCACCGAGTTCGCCGCCGGCAACCGCGCCACCCTGGTTCGCCAGGCCGACGGCGCCCGCCAGTACCGCGTGCGCCTGGACGATCTGCTCAACGACGGCCGCATCGAGGCCAACGTCGAGCTCGCGCCCGGCGACATCCTGATCATCCCCCGTTCGCTGTTTTGAACATGGACGGCGAGGCGCTGCGCGACATCCTGGAGAGGCTGCGCGGCCGGTTGCGCGCCGCCTGGCATCAGCGCTGGCACGCCTTGACCGCCTGTTGCGTGATCTGTGCGCTCGGCTGGTTCTACGTGTTGAATCTGCCGGACCTCTACCGCGCCTCGGCGCGGGTGTACGTGGAGACGCAGAGCGTGTTGCAACCCTTGTTGCAGGGCTTGACGGTCGAGACCGACGTGCTCGACGAGGTGCAGCTCATGACCAACGCTTTGCGCAGCCGGCCCGTACTCGAGCGCCTGGCCGAGGACACCGGACTGGCGGCGCGCGCCGGCGACGATCCGCGGGCGCGCGAGGTGCTGCTGGAGCGCATGCGCGCGCGCATCGCCATCCGGCCGGACCGTGACGGACGCAATCTGTACTGGATCGAGTTCCTCGACCCGGCTCCGGCGATGGCCGAGAAGCTGGTGACGACGGTTCTGGACGGTTTCGTCGAGAGCGTGCAGGGCAACACGCGCCGCGATTCGAGCCGTGCCCAGGACTTTCTCGAGGAGCAGATCCGTGACTACGAGGCGCGCCTGGCCGCCGCCGAAGACCGTCTGAAGACCTTCAAGCTGGCGAACATCGACCACATGCCGGACGCGCGCGGCGATTATTACCAGCGCCTGCAGCAGGCCCGTGGCGAGCTCGACCGGGTCGAGCTCGAGCTGAGCGAGGCCGAGCAGGCGCTGGGCGAACTGGACGCCCAGGTCGCCGGCGAGTTGCCGACCTTCGGTTTCGGCACGGTGCAGGTCGAAAACCAGCAGACCCGCGATCTGGACCAGCGCATCAACCAGTTGCGCACGCGGCTCGACGAGCTGCTGCTGCAATACACCGAGCGGCATCCGGACGTCGCCCAGATCCGTGACAGCATCGCGCGCCTGGAAGCGGAGAAGGTCGCGCTGGTGGCGCGGTTGGCGCCGCTCGCCGCTGCGCGCCGGCCGGAATTCAACCCCGTCTACCAGCAATTGGAAACCGCGCGCGGCGCCAAGGCCGCGGAGGTCGCCGCCCTGCGGGTGCGGCGCGACGCCTTTCGCGCCCGGGTCGCGGAGCTGGATGCGAAAGTGGACAAGATCCCGGCGGTGGAAGCCGAGCTTGCGCAGCTCAACCGCGATTACGACGTCGTCAAACGCCAGTACGAAACCCTGCTGGCGCGCCGCGAGGCCGCGCATCTGACCCAGCGCGTCGAGGAGCAGAACAACGCGGTGCAGTTCAAGGTGATCGATCCGCCGCGCGTGGACGGCACGCCGAGCTGGCCGCGCCGCCGCTTGTTCAACACCCTGGTGTTGCTGGTCGGCGTGTTCGGCGGTCTGGCGGTGGGTTATTTCAAGGCACAACTTGCGCCCGTGTTCTTCCGCGCCGGCGAACTCGCCGAGCTCGGTGTGCCGGTGTACGGCTCGGTGCCCTTGCGCGCCGAGGAGGCGGCGCTGGACGAACGGCGGCTGCGCGCCCGCCAGTTCGCCGCCGCGACCTTGGTGCTCGCCGCGGCCTACGCCGTGTTGATGTTCGGTTGAGGGGGGTGCGGCGATGAGCAGCGCGATCGAAAAAGCCATGGCACGCCTGCGCCGCGGGGCCGGCGCGGCAGCCGCCGCCGAGGCCGTGCCGTGGCGCGACGGCACGGTCGAAACCCTGCCCGGCCCGGAGACGGTGTTGACGCTGCCGCCCGGGGTGCTCGATCCGGACGCGCCCGATCCGCTGGTGCTCGAAGCGTTCCGCCGCATCAAGCGGCCGCTGCTGGACGCCGTCGCCGCCGACCCGGACGCGCCGTTGCGGCGCGCCGTCGTCGTGTGCAGCGCGCGGCCGGGCGAGGGCAAGACGCATTGCGCGGCGTCGTTGGCCATGGCGTTGGCGATGGAGCAGGACGTGGACGTGGTGCTCGTCGACGCGGACGTGCACAAGAAGGGCCTGAGTCGACGCTTCGGCGCGGCCGACGCCGCCGGCTTGTTCGACGTCCTGGACGACGGTGCGCCGCCCTGGACGGCGCTGGCGCTGCCGGTGGCTGCCACGCGCTTGCGCCTGCTGCCGGCGGGCGCCTGGCGGCGCGACGCCGCCGAACGCCTCGCGGGGCCGGGGCTGCGCAGCTGGCTCGATGCGGCCTTGATCGACCCCGCGACGCTGCTGGTGTTCGACACGCCGCCCTTGTCGGCCTGCAACGATGCGGCGGTGCTGGCCGCGCGCCTGGGGCAGGCGGTGCTGGTGGTGGCGGCCGGCGAGACACCGCGCACCGCCGTGCAGGAGGCCCTGGCCGCCTTGCCGCGCGATCTGCCGGTCGGCCTGGTGTTCAACAAGGCCACCGAGCGCGATCCGGCGGTGTACGACGGAGAACGTTACCTGAGCGACGTGTCCTGACGTCGCGGGAGTCTGGCCGTGTACCTGGAACATTTCGGTTTGCGCGAGGCGCCGTTCCGCATGACGCCCGATCCGCGCTTCCTCTACCTGAGCCCGGCCCATGCGCGGGCCATGGCGTACATGGAGTACACCTTGTGGAACCGCGACAGCTTCGTGCTGATCACCGGCGAGATCGGCTCGGGCAAGACCACCCTGATCCAAAAGCTGCTCGCCGAGCTCGACCCGGACAAGGTCACCGTCGCCAGCTTGTGCCAGACGCAGCTCGACGCCACCGAGTTCCTGCAGGCGATGATGGCGGCTTTCGGCATCCGCGCCTTCAAGTCGCGCAAGGTCGAGCTGCTCGACGCGCTCAACCGCTTCTTCGACGAACAGCACCGCCGCGGCCGTCAGGTGGTGGTGATCGTCGACGAGGCGCAGAACCTCTCGCGCGAAGTGCTCGAGGAGATCCGCCTGCTGTCGGCCCTGGTGGTGCAGCGTGAGCGGGTGCTGAACGTGGTGCTGTGCGGCCAGCCGGAACTCGGCGCGCAGCTGGCCTCGCCGGAGCTCGAGCAGCTCGACCAGCGCATCCGACTGCGTTTCCATCTGCGCGCCTTGCCCGACGAAGAGCTCGGCCCGTACCTGCAGCATCGCCTGGTGGTCGCCGGCGGTGCCGATCCGGACCTGTTCCCGCAGGCCGTGTGGCCGTTGATCTATCGCTACACCGGCGGCGTGCCGCGGCTGGTGAACACCTTGTGCGACACGGTGCTGCTCACCGCCGCCGTCGAGGGGACGCGGACCATCGACGCGGCCCTGGTCGAGCGCGCGGTCGAGGAGCTGGCGTTGCCGCCGTACGAAGAACGGGCCCGCGGCGCCGGCGAGGCCCCCGCGCCGTTCGCCCGGCCGATGCTGCGCCCGCGGGTCAATGTCAAGCTCGACAACCTGTTCCTGGGCGAGTACGCGCTGGAAAAGCCCTACACCTTCATCGGCCGCCTGCATTCGGCGGACGTGCGCCTGGAGGGCAGCCGCGTGAGCGGCTTGCACGCGCTGTTGTTCCGCTGCGGCACCGAGTCCTGGCTGATCGATCTGCACAGCACCAACGGCACGTTCGTGGACGGCAAGCGCATCGGCCGTCACCGTCTGCAGCACGGCGACGTGTTCGAGGTCACGCGGCGTTATCGATTCACCTATCTCGAGCGGGAAGACGGGCAGGAGGCGGCGGAGTCGCTTGCGGCGGACACCACCGGCTTCCAGACCCGCGACGAGGCGGGCCCGGTGCTGCGCGAGGGCACCGGCGCATGAACCTGGCGGCGTCGCTTTGGCAAACGGCGCTCGAGCGCGCGGGCCTCGAACACGGCGTGGAGGTGCAGCGCCTGGAAAACACCGCCGAGGCGACGCGCGAATGGGACGATTTCGTCGAGGCCTGCCCGCGCGCGACCTTCTTCCACCTGTCCGGTTGGCGGCGCGTGTACCGCCGTGCCTGCGGCTACCGGGACTGGTTCCTGGCCGCCCGCCGCGACGGCCGCCTGGTCGGCGTGTTGCCCCTGGCCGAGGTGCGCAGCCGCCTGTTCGGCCACCGGCTGGTCGCCGCGCCGTTGGCGGTCTACGGCGGTCCGGCGGCGGCCGATCCGGCCGCGGAGGCGGCGCTGGAAGACGCCGCCTGCGCCTTGGCCGAACGCTTGTCGGTCGCTTGGCTGGAGTTGCGCCGCAGGCAGGACAGCGGGCGCGGCCGGCCGCACGAAGACCTCTACGTGACCTTCCGCAGGCCGCTGCCGTCGGATCCCGAGGCGGCTTTCGCCCAGATTCCGCGCAAGCAGCGCGCCATGGTGCGCAAGGGCGAGGCGGCCGGCCTCGAGGCGGTGATCGACGACGACGTCGACGGCTTCTGGCGCGTGTACGCCGAGAGCGTGCGCAACTTGGGCACGCCGGTATATGCGCGACGCTATTTCCACGTGTTGCGCGAGGTGTTCGGCCCCCGTTGCCGGGTGCTCGGCGTGCGCCACCGCGGGCGGGCGGTGGCGGCGGTGATGAGCTTCTACTTCCGCGACGAGGTGCTGCCCTATTACGGCGGCGGCACGGCCCGGGCGCGTTCGCTCAAGGCCAACGATTTCATGTACTGGTCGCTGATGCGCCAAGCCGTCCTCGACGGCTGCCGCGTGTTCGATTACGGCCGCAGCAAGCGCGACACCGGTGCTTACCACTTCAAAAAGAACTGGGGTTTCACGCCGCAGCCCTTGCACTACGAGTACCACCTGCTGCGCCGGCGTGAGCCGCCGCGCATCAATCCGCTCAATCCGCGCTACCGCCTGTTCGTCGCCGCCTGGCGGCGGCTGCCGCTTGCGGTAGCGCGCCGCCTGGGACCGTGGCTGGCGCGGGGGCTCGCCTGAGACGATGAACATCCTCTATCTCTGCCATCGCCTGCCGTACCCGCCCAAGCGCGGCGGCAAGATCCGCCCGTTCAACATGATCCGTCATCTCGCGGCGCGCGGCGCGCGGCTGACCGTGGCGTCGTTGGCGCGCAGCGCCGCCGAGGCCGCCGAGGGTGAGGGCCTGCGGGCGCATTGCCGCGAGCTCGTGGTGGAAACGGTCGGCGCGGCGGCCCAGTGGGCGCGGACGGTCGCCCGCCTGCCGACCCCCACGCCTTCGTCCATGGGGTACTTCCACAGCCCGCGCCTGGCGCGACGGCTGCACTCGGTGCTGGCGGCGCAACGCTTCGACCTGGTGTTCGTGCATTGCTCTTCCATGGCGCCCTACGTGGCGCGGGTCGCGGGCGTGCCCAAGATGCTCGATTACGGCGACATGGACTCGTTCAAGTGGCGCGCCTACGCCGGCCACAAACGCTGGCCGTGGTCCTGGGGGTATGCCTTGGAGGGCGCCAAGCTCGCCCGCGCCGAACGGCGCCTGGCCGGGTGTTTCGATTTTCTCAGTTGCACCACGCGCGCCGAGCTCGACAGCCTGCGCAGCCTGGGCGTGGTCAGGCCGAGCGACTGGTTCCCGAACGGCGTCGACGCGGCCTATTTCGCCCCGGGCGAAGAGGCCGTGGACGAAAAGCTGTTGTCTTTCGTCGGCCGCATGGACTACTTCCCCAACCAGCAGGCGATGTTCTGGTTCTGCCGCGAGGTCTGGCCGCGGCTGCGCGCCCGGGAGCCGGGGCTGCGCCTGGCGATCGTCGGCGCGGCGCCGCCGCCGGCGGTGCGCCGGCTGGGCCGCCTGCCGGGCGTGACGGTGACCGGCCAGGTCGACGACGTGCGGCCCTGGGTGCGGCGCTCGGCCGTGAACGTCGCGCCCTTGCAGATCGCCCGCGGCACGCAGAACAAGATCCTCGAGTGCCTGGCGATGGGCGTGCCGGTGGTGTGCAGCCGCGCCGCGGCGCGCGGAGTGGACGTGCGCCCGGGCGAGGATCTGCTCACCGCCGACGCCCCGGCCGAGTTCGCCGCGGCGGTGTGGGCCTTGTTGCGGGATCCGGCGCGCCGCCGCGCGCTCGGCGCCGCCGGCCGTGCCCGGGTGCTGGCGCGGCACGACTGGGGCGCCTCGATGCGCCGCCTGGAAGGGCTGATCGAGCGTTGCCTGGCGGCGCGGAGGGCGGCATGAACGCGGCCCCCCCGCTGATCGCACACGTGCTGCACGGCTTCGGCTTGGGCGGCCTGGAGAACGGCGTGGTCAACCTGATCAACGGGCTGCCGCACTCGCGCTACCGCCATGCGGTGATCTGCCTCGGCCGCTCGGGCGCCGCGGCGGCGCGCCTGCAACGCCGCGACGTGCCGGTGTTCGCCCTGGACAAGCGGCCGGGCAAGGATCCGGCGGTGTACTGGCGCTTGTGGCGCTTGCTGCGGCGCTTGCGCCCGGCGCTGTTGCACAGCCGCAACCTCGCCGGGCTGGCCGCGCAGCCGCTGGCCTGGCTGGCCGGTGTGCCGCGCCGCCTGCACAGCGAGCACGGCTGGGAGCTCGCCGACCTGGGCGGCACGCGGCCGCGCCACCGCCGCCTGCGCCGCGCGCTCAAGCCCTTCGTCCAACGTTTCCTCGCCTTGTCCCGCGACCAGCACGCCTGGCTGTGCCGCGATTGGGGGTTGCCGGTAGAGCGGGTCGCGCAGATCTACAACGGCGTCGACAGCCACCGGTTCCATCCAGAGGGGCCGCGCCGCCGTCCGTGCGGCACCGAGGGCCGCGCGCTGATCGGCTGCGCCGGGCGGCTCGAAGGCATCAAGGCGCCGCTGGTGCTGCTCGAAGCCTGCGCCCGCCTGCACGCCGCGGGCCGCGACGTGCACCTGCTGTGGATCGGCGACGGGCGCCTGCGCGGCGCCTTCGAGGCGCGCGCGGCCGCGCTCGGCCTGGCCGAGCGGGTGACCGTGACGGGCCTGTCCGAGGCCGTGCCGGAGTGGCTGCGCGGCCTGGACGTGTTCGCCTTGGCTTCGTTCAACGAGGGCGTGTCGAACACTGTGCTCGAGGCGATGGCTTGCGGCCTGCCGGTGGTGGCCACGCGCGTCGGCGGCAACCCGGAACTGGTGTGCGAGGGGGAGACCGGCCTGCTGGTGCCCGCCGGCGACGCCGCGGCGCTCGCCGAGGCGCTGGCGGCTTACCTCGACGATGCCGCGCGCTGCGCGGCGCACGGCGCCGCCGGCCGGCGGCGCGTCGAGCGGTGCTTCAGCCTGGCCGGCATGCTCGAGGCCTACCAGGCGCTTTACGACGAACTGTTGCGCGGGCTCGGCCCGCCGGGGAGCGGCTGAATGTGCGGCGTGGTGGGCGTGTTCGACGGCCGCGGCCGGCGGCCGGTGGACGCCGAGCGGCTGGCGCGGCTCAACGATCTTCTGGCGCACCGCGGCCCGGACGCCGCCGGGGTGCACGTGGAACCCGGTGTGGGGCTCGCGCATCGGCGTTTGTCGATCATCGACCTGGCCGGCGGCGGTCAGCCCTTGCGCAACGAGGACGGCCGGGTGTGGGTGACCTACAACGGCGAGATCTACAACCACGGCGAGCTCGCCCAAGACCTGCGCCGGGCCGGGCACCGTTTTCGCAGCCGCTGCGACACCGAAGTGATCGTCCACGGCTGGGAGCAGTGGGGCGCCGACTGCGTGCAGCGTTTCCGCGGCATGTTCGCTTTCGGCCTGTACGACGCCGGACGCGAAACGCTGTTCCTGGCGCGTGACCGGCTGGGCATCAAGCCCTTGTACTGGACGCTGCTGCCGGACGGCCGCCTGTGGTTCGCCTCGGAGCTCAAGGCCCTGCTCGCCCTGGGGCAGGTACCGCGGGTGCTCGACGAGCGGGCGGTGGAGGCCTATTTCGCCCTCGGCTACGTGCCCGATCCGCTGACGGTGTTCGCCGGGGTGCACAAGCTGGCGCCAGGGCAGCGCCTGCTGTGGCGGCGCGGCGAAGCGGCGCCGCGCCTGGAAACCTGGTGGGACCTGCCGGCCGGCGAGGCGCCGGCCGGCGAGGCGCGGGCGGTCGAGGTGGAATTGCTCGAGCGCCTGCGCGAGGCGGTGGATCTGCGGCGCGTCGCCGAGGTGCCGCTGGGGGCGTTCTTGTCGGGCGGCATCGATTCTTCGGCGGTGGTGGCCCTGCTCGCCGGCCTCGATGCGCGGCCGGTGAAAACCTTTTCGATCGCCTTTTCCGAGCCGCGTTACGACGAGTCGCATTGGGCGCGGCAGGTGGCGACGCGCTACGGCTGCGAGCACCACGAGGACCGCGTCGAGGTGGACGATTTCGCGCTCATCGACCGCCTGGCGGGCCTCTACGACGAGCCGTTCGCGGATTCCTCGGCCTTGCCCACTTACCGGGTCTGCGAGGCCGCCCGCCGCCAGGTGGTGGTCGCCTTGTCCGGCGACGGCGGCGACGAGAACTTCGCCGGCTACCGCCGGCACCGCTGGCACATGAACGAGGAGCGCATCCGCGCGCGCCTGCCGCTGGGCCTGCGGCGGGCCGTGTTCGGTCCGCTGGGGGCCTTGTGGCCGAAGCTGGACTGGGCGCCCAAGCCCTTGCGCGCCAAGTCCACCCTGCAGGCGCTGGCGCGCGACAGCGCCGCGGCCTATCTGCACAGCGTCGGCGTGACGCCGGCGCCGTTGCGCGGCGCCTTGTTCAGCGCCGCCTTGCGGCGCCGCCTGGACGGCTTCTGCAGCGAGCAACTGTTCGCCGAGCGGCTCGCCGAGGCGCCGCGCGGTGACGCCCTGTCGCGCATCCAGTACCTGGATTTCAAGACCTATCTGCCGGGCGACATCCTCACCAAGGTCGACCGGGCGAGCATGGCGCACGGGCTGGAAGTGCGCGTGCCCATCCTCGACCACGCGTTCGTCGAATGGGTGTGGCGCCTGCCGGCGTCCTTGAAGCTGCACCGCGGCGAGGGCAAGCACGTGTTCAAGCGGGCCTTGCGCGGCCATCTGCCGAACGGTGTGCTCGACCGGCGCAAGATGGGCTTCGCCGTGCCCGTGTCCGCCTGGTTCCGCGGCCCGCTGCGGACGCGGCTGCGCGCGGCCCTGCTCGGACCGGTGCTGCGCGAGACCGGTCTGTTCGACATGCGCTTCGTCGAGCGCCTGGTCGACCGCCACCAGCAGGGACGGGGCGAACACGGGGCCGTGCTCTGGGCCCTCTTGATGTTCGAGGCGTTCTGCCGCAACGCCCTGGACATCGACGCACCGCGGCGGGCGGCGGGCGCGTCGTGAAGGTGCTCAGCTTCACCACGTTGTTTCCCAACGCCGCCGAGCCGGCCCACGGCGTGTTCGTGCGCAACCGCCTGCTGGCGCTCGCCGCCGGCGGCGACATCGAACTGCGGGTGGTGGCGCCGGTGCGCTGGTTCCCTTTCGGACACCGCCGTTTCGGACGTTGGGCGCGGTTCGCGCGCGCGCCGCGGGCCGAGCGTCAGCACGGCCTGGCGGTGTATCACCCCCGCTACCCGGTGTTGCCGAAAGTCGGCATGCACCTGGCGCCCGCGAGCCTGGCGGCGGCGGCCCGGCCGGTGCTGGCGCGTCTGGTCGCGCGCGGCTTCGATTTCGATCTGATCGACGCGCATTACTTCTACCCGGACGGGGTGGCGGCGGCGGCGCTGGCCCGGGATTTCGTCAAACCGCTGGTGATCACCGCCCGCGGCACCGACGTCAACCTGATCCCGCAACGCCATCCGCTCGCCCGCCGCCGCATCCTGGCCGCAGCGGGCCAGGCCGACGCCGTGGTCAGCGTGTGCGCGGCCTTGCGCGACGCGCTGGTCGATCTGGGCGTGGCCGCCGAGCGGGTCTGCGTGCTGCGCAACGGCGTCGATCTGGCGCTGTTCCGCCCGCCGGCCGACCGCGCCGCCCTGCGCCGCCGCCTCGGCCTGGCGGGGCCGACCTTGTTGTCGGTCGGCCACCTGATCGAACGCAAGGGGCACGACCGGGTGATCCGGGCCCTGGCCGAATTGCCGGAGCACCGCCTGGTGATCATCGGCCGGGGGCCGGAGGAGGGCGCCTTGCGTCGTCTGGCCGCCCGTTGCGCCGTGGCCGAGCGGGTGCGTTTCGCCGGCACCTTCGCGCCCGCCGAGCTGCGCGACTGGTACGGCGCGGCGGACGCGCTGGTGTTGGCTTCCAGCCGGGAAGGCTGGGCGAACGTGTTGCTCGAAGCCATGGCCTGCGGCACGCCGGTGGTCGCCACGCCGGTGTGGGGCACGCCGGAAGTGGTCGCGGACCCGGCTGCCGGGCGCCTGAGCGCCGACCGCTCGCCGCAGGCGCTGGCCGCCGCCGTGCGCGCCCTGGCCGCCGCGCCGCCGCCGCGCGCGGCGACCCGCGCCTGGGCCGAGCGCTTCGGCTGGCAGGACACCGCCGACGGGCTGCGCCGCCTGTTCGGCGCCATCGTCGCGCGGCGCCGGGCGGCGGCCGCGACCGCACCAGGGGGGGCAGCCAGCAGATGAACCTTTCCGTATTCGGCCTGGGCTACGTCGGGGCGGTGTCGCTCGCCTGCCTGGCCCGCGACGGTCACCGGGTGACCGGGGTGGACATCGATCCCAACAAGCTGGCGGCGCTGCGCGAGGGCCGTTCGCCGGTGGTCGAGGCCGGGCTCGACGCGCTGATCGGAGCCGGCCGCGAGGCCGGTTGCATCGAGGTCACCGACCAGGCCGGGGCGGCGGTGCGCGACAGCGAATTGAGCTTCGTCTGCGTGGGCACGCCGGCGGCGGCCAACGGCAGCCAGAGCGACGCCGCGGTGCGCCGGGTGTGCGCCGAGATCGGCGCGGCGATCGCCGCCAAGGGGGCGTGGCACGGCGTGGTGGTCCGCTCCACCCTGGCGCCGGGGGCGCTGGAGGCGGTGGTCGCCCCGGCCCTCGAGGCGGCCTCGGGCGGCCGCGTCGGGCGCGATTTCGCGCTCGCCTTCCAGCCCGAGTTTTTGCGCGAGGGCAGCGCCGTGCACGATTACGACCACCCGCCGTTCACGGTGGTGGGCTGCGAGGATCGGCGCCTGAGCGACCGGCTCGAAGCGTTGTTCGGTCACCTGCCGGGCGAGTTCATCCGCACCGATCCGGGCACCGCCCAGTTGCTCAAGTACGCCTGCAACGCCTTCCACGCCCTGAAGGTGACCTTCGCCAACGAGATCGGCCGGCTGGGCCAGGCGCTGGACGCCGACCCGCAGCGCGTCATGGCGCTGCTGTGCCGTGACCGCAGCCTGAACATTTCCCCGGCCTATCTGCGGCCGGGTTTCGCTTTCGGCGGATCCTGCCTGCCCAAGGACCTGCGTGCCCTCTTGTACCTGGCCAAGACGCGTGACGTCGAGCTGCCGATGCTCGCCGGCGTGCTGGAGAGCAACGGCCGCCACGTCGAACACGTGTTCGACCGCATCCTCGCGAACGGCCGCGGCCGCGTGACCCTGATCGGCCTGAGTTTCAAGGAAGGCACCGACGATCTGCGCGAAAGCCCCCTGGTGGAGCTGGCCGAGCGCTGCATCGGCAAGGGGCTGGACCTGGCCATTTACGACCCGCAGGTCGAGTGGTCGCGGTTGATCGGCGCCAACCGGCGCTACATCGAGGCCCACATTCCCCACGTCGCCCGCCTGCTCACGGGCGACCTGGACGCCGCCGTGGAACGGGCCGACGTGGTGGTGGTCGGCCGCAGCGACCCGGCGGTGACCGGTCTGCTGGCGCGCCGCCTGCGGCCCGAACAGCGGCTCATCGACCTGGTCGGTCTGCCCGAGGCGCTGCGCGCCTTGCCGGGCTACGGCGGCGCCTGCTGGTGAGAACGGCGATGAAGATCCTCTACCATCACCGCATCCGCTCCAAGGACGGCCAGTACGTCCACCTCGAAGCGCTGGTGCGTGCGCTCGAGGCGCGCGGCCACGAGGTGATCCTGGTCGGGCCGCGGGTGGTGGCGCGCGAGCGTTTCGGCGCCGACGCCGGTTGGGTCGCCTGGATGAAGCGGCGCGTGCCGGCGGCGCTCTACGAGTTGCTCGAGTTCGCCTACGGTCTCTGGGATTTTCTGCGCTTGTACGGCGCCGCCCTCCGCCACCGCCCCGACGCGCTCTACGAGCGTTACAACCTGTACACCCTCGGCGGGTTGTGGGTGAAACGCTTGTGCCGGCTGCCGCTGGTCCTGGAGGTCAATTCGCCCGTCTGTGCGCGGCGCGCCGAGTACGACGGCATCGCGCTCGCCCGTTTCGCCAAGTGGACCGAGAACGCCGTGTGGCGCGGCGCCGACCGCGTGCTGCCCGTGACCCGGGTGCTGGCCGACATCCTCGAGCGCGACGGGGTGGCGCCCGAGCGCATCGCCGTCGTGCCCAACGGCATCGACCCGGCGGCCTTCTCCGGCGCGCCGGCGCGCCAGGCGGCCAAGGCGGCGCTGGGCGTGGACGGGGCGACCGTGCTCGGTTTCGTGGGGTTCATGCGCGACTGGCACGGCCTGGACCGCCTGATCGAGCGCCTGCGCGCGGCCGAGCGCGACGACTGGCGCCTGCTGATCATCGGCGACGGGCCGGCCCGGGAGCGCCTGCAGGCGCTGGCCGGCGCCGATCCGCGGATCCGCTTTCTCGGTCTGGTCGAGCGCGACGCGCTGCCGCGGCACCTGGCCGCCTTCGACATCGCCCTGCAGCCGGACGTGGTCGAGTACGCCTCGCCGCTGAAGTTGTTCGAATACCTGTACATGGGTTGCGCGGTGGTGGCCCCGGACCGCGCCAATCTGCGCGAGGTGCTGCGGCACGAAGACAACGCCCTGTTGTGCCCGGCCGGCGACGGCGCGGCCCTGCTCGCCGCGGTGGAACGCCTGCTCGACGATCCGGTGCTGCGCGCGCGCCTCGGCCGCGCGGCGCGCGCCACGATCGAAAACCGCCGCCTGTACTGGTCCGAAAACGCCCGCCGGGTCGAGGCGTTGTTCCACGAGCTCGGCGCCGGCGTCGCCGTCGCGGAGGGCGGCGGTGGTCGCTGAGCTCGGGGATCGGGTCAAGCGCGGCTTCGCCTGGACGCTGGCCGGGCGGGGCGGCCAGCAACTGGTGTCCTTCGGGTTCGGCATCGCGCTCGCGCGCCTGCTCGAACCGGCCGATTTCGGCCTGATCGCCGCCTGCCTGCTGTTCCTCGAGGTCGGCAGCACGCTCGCCGCCGCGGCCTGGGTGCGCGCCCTGGTGCGCCGGCCGGAGCTGGACGAGGCCACGCTGGGCGTGGCGCTGGTCTGGCAGGCGCTGGCCGCGCTGGGCGCCTGTGTGCTGCTGTGGGCCCTCGCCCCGGGGCTGGCGGGCGCGCTCGGGCAGGCGGCGCTGGCCGGGGTGCTGGCGGTGCTCGCCCTGAACCTCTTGTGGCTGCCGCTGCAGGGCCCGGCGCAGGTGCGCCTGCAGCGGCGGCTGGATTTCTCGGCCATCGCCGCCGCCGGCGTCGTCGAGGTGCTCGCCTTCGGCCTGACCGCGGTGGCCGGCGCGCTCGCCGGCTGGGGGGTGTGGGCGCTGGTCACCGGGCGGATCGCCGGGCGCGGCGCGGCCACGGCGGTGTTGTGGCGCTGCGGCGGTGCGCCGCCGCGGCCGCGGCTCGCGCCGGCGCCGGCCTTGTTCGCGAGCGCCTGGCGGTTCGCCGCCAAGGAAACCCTGGACGACGTGTCCAAGAACCTGGCCTATCTGCTGGTGGGCTGGACCCAGGGGGTCGCGGCGCTCGGCCTGTATTCGCGGGCCCATCACCTGATGACCCTGCCGGTGGACCGGCTGGCCAAGTCGCTGGAACTGGTGCTCTACCCGGCCTTCGCGGGCCTGCAGGCGGCGCCGCCGGCGCGCCTGCGCGCGGCCTTCCTCAAAGCCAATTGCCTGATGGCGGTGCTCGCCGTGCCCGCGCTGGTCGGCCTGGCCCTGGTCGCGCCGCTGCTGGTGCCGGCGCTGTACGGCGAGAAATGGGCGCCGGCGGCCGCGCCCCTGCAGTGGCTGTGCCTGGGCGGCGTGTGCTACGCGCTGGAAGCGCCGGCGGTGGCGCTGATCAACGCCCTGGGTTTGCTGGGTTCGGAGATCCGCCGCCAGCTGTTGCACATCGCCCTGGTGGCGGCGGCGGTGGCGGCCGCGGCGTGGCTGGACGCCGGCCTGGTCGGGGTGGCCGCCGGCGTCTCCGGCGCCGCCCTGGTCTATGCCGCGCTGCTCGTCTGGTTGCTCGGCCGGCGCATCGATCTGCCCTGGCGGAACTACCTGCAATCCTTGTGGCCGGCCTGCGCCGCGGCGGCGGCGATGGCGGCGGCGGTCGGCGCCTGGCGCCACTGGGGCGCCCTGCTGGGCGGTGGCATCTGGCCGCTGTTGCTGGGCGCTGTGGCGCTCGGCGCGTTGGTCTACGGCGGCGTGATGGCGCTGTTCGCCTGGTGGCGGCCGGACGCCCTGTGCCGCCCGGCGCTGGAAGAGCTGCGCGGCGTCGCCGGCGGGCTGGGGCGCCGCCTGGCGGCGGCGGTGGGGCGCTGAGGTGCGCGACCTGCTGCTCGCCCTGGTTCTGTTCGGCGCGGTGCCCTTCATCCTGCTGCGCGCGCACCTCGGGGTCTACGCCTGGGCCTGGCTGAGCTACATGAACCCCCACCGGCTCACCTGGGGGTTCGCGTTTTCCTTCCCCTTCAACCAGATGATCGCGCTGGTGACCGCCGCCGCCTGGCTGTTCGCGCGCCGGCCCAAGCGTTTTCCCTGGACGCCGGCGACGGTGTTGTGGCTCGCCTTCGTGGCCTGGACCAGCGTGGCGACGCTGCTCGCCATCGACCCGGCGCACAGCGCCGTCGAATGGCAGCGCTTCATGAAGATCCAGTTGATGATCCTGTTCACCCTGCTGCTCATCGACACCCCCGAGCGCCTGCGCGCCCTGGTCTGGGTGATCGTCCTGTCGCTGGGCTTCTACGGCGTCAAGGGCGGGCTTTACACGCTGGCCACCGGCGGCCGCCACATCGTCTGGGGGCCGCCGTATTCGTTCATCTCCGGCAACAACGAGATCGCCTTCGCGCTGTGCATCTGTCTGCCCCTGATGGTCTGGTGCGCCCGTGTCGGCCGCGGCTGGCGGCGCTGGGCGAGCGCCGCCATGGCCGGGCTCACGGCGGTGGCGGTGCTCGGCAGTTATTCGCGCGGCGCTTTCCTCACGCTCGGGGCCATGGGCGCGGCCCTGTGCCTGAAGAGCGACCGCCGCCTGCCGATCGCCGCCGGTCTTGTGGCCTTGGCGGTGGCGGCGTTCCTGTGGATGCCGGAGGCCTACCGGGCGCGCCTGGGCACCATCCTCGAATACCGCCAGGACGGCTCGGCGATGGGGCGGCTGAACGCCTGGGCGTTCGCGATCAACCTGGCCGCCGAGCGCCCCGTGACCGGCGGCGGTTTCGACACCTTCCGCGAGCCGCTGTTCGCGCGCTGGGCGCCGGACCCCAAGGATTTCCACGACGCCCACAGCATCTATTTCGAAGTGCTCGCCGAGCAGGGTTACGTCGGCCTGCTGTTGTTCCTGGCCCTGGCGGCGGTGACCTTCCTGGGCCTGCGCCGGGTCGAGCGCGCCGCCGCGGCGCGGCCGGGTTGGGAGTGGGCGCGGCACCTGGCGGCGATGATGCAGGTCAGCCTGGTCGGCTACGGCGTGGGCGGGGCGTTCCTCGGCCTGGCCTATTGGGATCTGCCTTATCACTTCATCGCCATCGCGGTGATCCTGCAGGGCCTGCTGCGCGCCGCCCCGGCCCCGGTGCCGCCGGCCGCGACGGCGGCGGTCCCCAACCCTTGGGGGCGAAGCCCGGTCGCCGGGGGGCGGCGTGGCTGAGCCCGTCCACCGCTGGCTGCGGCCGCTGTTCCACCGGCTGTCGCCGGGCGGTGCGCGCGGCCGGCTGCAGGTGTTCATCTACCATCGCGTGCTGCCGGAACCCGATCCGCTGCGCCCGGGCGAGCCCGACGCGCGCCGCTTCGACCGGCAGTTGCGCCTGATCCAGCGGCATTTCCAAGTGTTGCCGTTGCCCGAGGCGGTGCGCGCCTTGCGGGAGGGGCGCCTGCCGCCGCGGGCCGCGGCCTTGAGTTTCGACGACGGTTACCGCGACAACCACGACGTGGCCCTGCCCCTGCTGCAGCGCCGCGGCCTGCCGGCGGCCTTCTTCGTCGCCAGCGGGTATCTGGACGGCGGGACGATGTGGAACGACCGGGTGATCGAGGCCCTGCGGGCGGCGCCGCCCGGTGAACTGGCCTTGCCCGGGCTCGGCCGCTGGGCCTTGGGCGACGCGGCCTCGCGCCGCGCCGCGGCCGCGGCCGCGATCGGCCGCTTCAAATATCTGCCGCTGCAGGCCCGCGAGGACGCGGTGGCGGCGTTGGCGGCGGCCTGCACGGCGCCGCCGGCGCCGCGCCTGATGATGAACCGCGAGGAGCTGCGCCGTTTGCACGCGGCCGGCATGAGCATCGGCGCGCACACCGTCAGCCACCCGATCCTGGCGGCGCTCGATGCCGCCGCCGCGCGCGCCGAGATCGAAGGTTCCAAGGCGCAGCTCGAGGCGCTGATCGGCGCGCCGGTGCGCCTGTTCGCCTATCCGAACGGCCGTCCGGGCCGCGACTGGGGCCCGCGCGAGCGCGCCCTGGTGGCAGGCGCCGGCTTCGAGGCGGCGTTCAGCACCGCCTGGGGCACGGCCGGCCGCGACAGCGATCCCTTCGCCCTGCCGCGTTTCACGCCCTGGGACCGGCGGCCGCTGCCGTTCCTGCTGCGGCTGGCGCGCAACGCATGGCGTCCACCGGCCGCGCCCTGAGCCAGAGTTCCAGCGCGGCGAGCAGCCACACCATCACGCCGTAGTAATCCGGCTGCGCGGGCAAGTGGTGCTCGAAGAGGCGGTCGATGAAGGCGGGCTGGACGATGCCGCGCCGTTTCAGCCCCTGCAGGTGGTCGCCGACCAGCGCGCGCAGGCCCGGATCGGCGAGCGTCCAGCGGCCGATCGGCAGGCCGAAGCCGTGCTTGCGCTTGCGGCGTACGGCGGGCGGCAGCACCTCGCGCAGCGCCCACTTGAAGAACGGCCGCAGGCGCCGCCCGGCGAGCTTGTAGCGCGGCGGCAGCCGGGTGGCGAGTTCCACGAGCGGCGCGGCGAGCATCGGGTAACGCACCTCCACGCCGGCGGCGGCGCAGGCCTCGCCGACTTTCACCAGGTCGTTGTCGGCGAGGGTCAGCTTCCAGTCCAGGCCGAGCTGGCGGTCGAGGGTGTTGCGGGCGTCCACCGCCCGGTACATGGCGCGCAGGCGGGCCAGGGGGCCGAGCGGATCGACCGCGGCCAGGAAGTCGGGCGTGAACACCGTCGCGGCGCCGAAGTGCAGCAGCAGGTTGTGGCCTTCCATGCGGTCCGGCATCGGCAGGCGGGCCTGCTCGACGTAGCGCCGCAGCTTGCGCAACGGCCAGGGCGCGCCGGCGGGCAGGGCGTCGGCGAGCGTGTCCAGTCGGGCGCGCAGCGGCGCCGGCAGGCGCTGGTAGTGCTCGAACAGCGCCTGCTTGGCGTAACGGGCGTTGCCGCCGA
Source organism: Gammaproteobacteria bacterium (assembly GCA_026004975.1). Taxonomy (GTDB): domain Bacteria; phylum Pseudomonadota; class Gammaproteobacteria; order HTCC5015; family HTCC5015; genus BPKE01. The sequence goes on along the minus strand of BPKE01000001.1, from coordinate 338,518 downwards.
ACAACTCGTCGCCGCCGTCGCCGGCGAGCAGGCGGTCCACGCCCGCCGCCCGCGCCAGTTTCGCCACTTGGTAAGTGGGCAGCGCCGAGGCGTTGCCGAAGGGCTGGTCGTGCCGAACGGCGAGCCGCTCGGCCGCCTCGACCACGTCGGCGGGGGTGATGGCGTGGTGGTGATGTTCGCTGCCGATGCGGTCCGCGACCAGCCGCGCGTAGGCGCTTTCGTCGAAGCCCTCGGCGGCGAAGGCGATCGAAAACGTCGGAAAGGGTTCGTCCCAGGCGCGCTGCGCCAGGGTGCAGACGCTGCTGCTGTCGGTGCCGCCGCTCAGAAAACCGCCCGGCCGCTGCGCCCCGGTCAGGGCGCCGCGGGTCGCCTCGGCCAGGTGTTCGCGCAGCATCGCGGCCAGGGCGCCGCGGTCGGCGCGCCTCGGCGGCGCGAACCGCGGCCGCCAGTAGCGCGCCACCCGCCACCCGTGGCGGTCGAGCTGCAGGCAGCCGCCGGGTTCGAGCCGGGCGACGTCCCGGTAGACGGTGGTCGGTCCGGGCACGACGTGGAAATAGAAGTACTCGTACAGCGCCTGTTCGGACAGGTCCGGGCTGCGCGCCAGCATCGCGACCAGCGCCCGCGCGCGGGTGGCGAAGCTGACGGTGTCGCCGCAGGCGTGCCAGAACAGGCGGCCGATGCCCATGCGGTCCACCGCCAGCAACAGCGACTCGCCGTCGTACAGCGCCAGCGCGAAGCCGCCGTCCAGGCGCGCCAGGGCCGCCGGCCGCGCCGCCCGCGGTTGGGCGAGCAGCCAGGCCGCCGCCGGGCGGCCGTCCACCGGGCGGACATGGCCGGCGAGCAGGCAGAGGGTGCGCTCGTCGCCGGCGGCGGCCACGGCGCCGTCGCGCCACAGCGCGACCGGTCCCGAGCGCCGGTCCGGCGGTCGCGGCTCGGCCGCCTGGCCGGGGCCGTGCCGGCCGCGAAAGCCGGCCGGCTCAGTCATCGCCGGTCCCGGCGGTCGCGGCCGGCCACAGCCCGGCCCGCGCGAGTTTGCGCCGCAGGCCGGGCAGGGGGTGTCCCAGCGCGTAGGCGCGCCGCGCGGCCGCCAGTGCCCCTTCGCCGTCGCCCAGCGCCAGGCGCGCCAGGCCGAGGTTGTACCAGAGGTCGGCGCTGTCCACGCCCAGTTCCCGTGCCTCGAGGTAGCGCGCCGCCGCGGCCTCGGGCTCGCCGGCCAGGTGCAGGTCGATGCCGTACAGCAGGCGCACCACGCCGTCGTGCGGCGCGAAACGCATGGCGTGCTCGAAGTAGGCGCGGCTTTCCACTTCGGGGGGCATGCCGCGGTAACGCGCGTCGTACAGCGCGCGCGACATCGGTTTGTCGCGCAGCCGCAACAGCCGGGCCATCGCTTCGAGCGCTTCGTGGTGATTCGGGAAGGCGCGCAGTACGTAGTTCAGATCGGCCCACACCGAGCTGTTCATGCCGCGTTGCAGGCTGCGCACGCCCTCGTCGAAATGGTATTTGTGCACCACTTCGAGCTTGGTGGCGCGCATCAGCGGATCGCTGTAATCGAAGGGCCCGTAGCCGTTGCTGAGCGGCGCCAGGTAAGCTTGTGCGGCGGCGACGGTGGAGCAAAGAAGGACGGCGCCGGCGGCGCCGATCGATCGCAGCCTCATCGAGGCGGTCTCCCTGTGGCGGCGTTTCGCCCAAAACGCCGTCACCGATTATAGCACGCGCCCGCCGCCGCGGCGGGCGATGGTGCGGCGCACACTAGGGGGTTATACTGGGCGCGGCGGCGATCCGCCGCGATCGCGCCGCCTCGACCGAACGGGCGATGGTCGGGGAGGGCGGCGGCCGCTAAGCTGGCCGCAACACACGGGGAGCAGCATGTCGGGCGACCATTTCGTCCACGAATCGTCCTACGTCGATCCGCCCTGCGAGATCGGCGCGGGCACGCGCATCTGGCACTTCTGCCACATCATGCCCCACTGCCGCATCGGGCGGAACTGCAACATCGGGCAGAACGTGGTGGTCTCGCCGCATTGCGTGATCGGCGACGGCGTCAAGATCCAGAACAACGTGTCCATCTACACCGGCGTCGTCATCGAGGACGACGTGTTCCTGGGGCCGTCGATGGTGTTCACGAACGTCGTCAACCCGCGCGCCCACGTCGAGCGCAAGGACGAGTATCGCGCCACGCGGGTGTGCCGCGGTGCCACCGTCGGCGCCAATGCGACCGTCGTCTGCGGCGTCACGCTGGGGCGCTATTGCATGATCGGCGCCGGCGCGGTGGTCACCCGCGACGTGCCCGATTTCGCGCTCGTCTACGGCAACCCGGCGCGCCAGCACGGCTGGGTGTGCGCTTGCGGCGAGCGCCTGCCGGCCGCCGCCGGCGACGGCCCGCGGAACTTGCGCTGCGCGCGCTGCGGGGCCGCGTATCGTTTGATCGGCGGCCTGCTCGAAGCGCTGGAGGCCGGGTGAACGCGCCCGTGCTGATGCAGGTCGTCGGCGCGCGGCCGCAGTTCATCAAGCTCGCGCCCTTGTCGCGGGAGATCGCCCGGCGCCGGCTGGCCGGCCGCCCCTACCGCGAATGCGTGGTGCACACCGGCCAGCACTACGACGACGCCATGTCGGCGGTGTTCTTCGAGCAACTTTCGCTGCCGCGCCCGACACACGACCTCGGCGTCGGGTCCGGGCCGCACGGCGCGCAGACCGCGGCCATGCTCGCCGGGCTCGAAAGCGTGATCGAGGCCGAACGCCCGGCGGCCGTGATCGTCTACGGCGACACCAACTCGACCCTGGCGGCGGCCTTCGCCGCCGCCAAGCGGCATGTTCCGGTGGTGCACGTCGAAGCGGGCCTGCGCAGCGGCAACCGGCGCATGCCCGAGGAGATCAACCGCATCGCCGTCGACCACATCGCCGATTTGTTGCTCGCGCCGACCGCCTCGGCGCTGGACAACCTGGTGCGCGAAGGGCGCGCCGCGGCGGCGCGTTGGACCGGCGACGTGATGTACGACGCGGTGTCGTTCACCCGCCGACTGTTGTCGGGCGTCGCCCGGCCGGCCGGTGTGCCCGAGGGCGATTACCTCCTGGCCACCGTGCACCGCGCCGAGAACACCGACGACCCGCATCGCCTGGCGGCCATCGTCGAGGCGCTGGCGACGCTCGCCGAAACCGCGCTGCCGGTGGTGTGGCCGTTGCATCCGCGCACGCGCGCGGCGCTCGAGCGCCTGGGTCGGCCGCTGGACGAGCCGGGGCTGATGCTGTTCGAACCGGTGGGTTATCTCGAACTGCTCGCCCTGCTCGACGGCGCGCGGCTCGTGTTGACCGATTCGGGGGGCGTGCAGAAAGAGGCGTTCTTCTTCGACACGCCGTGCCTGACCTTGCGCGACGAAACCGAGTGGCCCGAGACGGTGGCGGCGGGCGCCAACCGCCTGGTCGGCGCCGATGCGGCGCGCATCGTCGAGCTTGCGCGCCACACCCTCGGCCTGCCGCCGGTGCGCTACGACCACGGGGCCTTCGGGGACGGGGAGGCGGCCGCGCGCTGCCTGGACGAGATCGAAGCGCTGTTGAATCTTTGAGAGCGTGTGCGCCGCGCCGCGGCGCACCGCCGGCGATGAGGCGACGCATCGCCGGTGAACGGGGCAACGTCGCCGCAACGGGGAGCGAAAACATGGTCAACGTGGCCGTGGTCGGCGTCGGCGGCTGGGGCAAGAACCTGGCGCGCAACTATGCGCAGATTCCCGACGCGCGTCTCAAATACATCTGTGACTTGAACCCCCGGGCGCTGGCCGCCTGCGCCCGCCTGTGTCCGGAGTCGGCGCCGACCGAGAGCTTCGATCGCGTGCTCGACGACGGCGAGATCGACGCGGTGGTCGTCGCCACCACCGGCGAGACCCATTACGCCTTGTGCAAGAAGGCGCTGGAGGCGGGCAAGGACGTGTTCGTCGAAAAACCCTTCGTCCTCGACGTGGCCCACGCCGAGGAACTGATCGCGCTGGCCGAGGCACGCGGGCGGATTCTCATGGTCGGGCATCTGCTCGAATACCATCCGGTCGTGGAAAAGCTCCGAGTCCTGCGCGAGAGCCTCGGCCGCATCTACTACATCTACAGCCAGCGCCTGAATCTCGGCACCGTGCGCGAGGACGAGAACGCGCTGTGGAACTTCGCGCCGCACGACATCTCGGTGATCCTCTATCTGCTCGAGCGCACGCCGACGCGGGTCGCGGCCACGGGCCAGTCGTACCTGCAGCCGGGCATCGAAGACGTGGTGTTCCTGACGCTGTACTTCGGCGACGAGGCGATGGCCCACGTGCACGTCAGCTGGCTCGACCCGCACAAGGTGCGGCGCATGACCATCGTCGGCAGCGAGAAGATGGCGGTGTTCGACGATCTGGCGCCGACCGAGAAACTCAAGGTCTACGACAAGGGCGCGCGCGTGAACACCGACTACAACAGCTTCGCCGAGTACGTCAGCCTGCGCTTCGGCGACATCACCATTCCTTACCTGAAAATGGCCGAGCCCCTGCGCCTGGAGTGCGAACACTTCCTGGCCTGCGTGCGCGAGCGCCGCCGGCCCTTGAGCGACGGCCTGGACGGCTTGAACGTCGTGCGCGTGCTGACCGCCGCGCAGCGCTCGCTCAAAGACAACGGCGCACCGGTGAGTTTGTCATGAGCGTGCCGGCGCTGGCCAGCGTCTCGCTGGACCTGGACAACAAGTGGTCCTACCTCAAGACGCACGGCGACCCGCGCTGGCGGGACTTGCCTTCCTATCTCGACGTCGTCGTGCCGCGCGTGCTGTCGTTCCTGCGCGAGGAGGGCATGACCATCACGTTCTTCATCGTCGGCCAGGACGCCGCGGTCGAAGCCCACCGCCCGCTGCTGGCGGCGCTGGCGGCCGACGGACACGAGATCGGCAACCACAGCTTCCACCACGAGCCCTGGCTGCACCGCTACGACCGCGCCCGCCTCGAAGAAGAGTTCGACCTCGCCGAGCGGCACATCGAGGCGGCCACCGGGCGCCGGCCGGTGGGGTTTCGCGGGCCGGGGTACAGCCTGTCCCCGGACACCCTGGCGGTGCTCGCCGCGCGCGGTTACGCGTACGACTGCACGGTGTTTCCGAACCTGCTCAACCCGCTGGCGCGGGCGTATTTCTTCGCGCGCAGCGGCCTGTCGCGCGAAGAGCGCCGTCGGCGCCGCGCCTTGTTCGGCAGTTGGCGCGACGCCCTGCGGCCGGTCAAGCCTTTCTTCTGGGACTTCACGCCGCGGCCGCTGCTCGAAATCCCGGTGACCACGCTGCCGCTGTTCAAAGTGCCGATGCACATGAGTTACCTGATCTACCTGGCGCGCTTCTCGCGCGGGGCGGCGCTGGCCTACTGGCAAGGGGCGCTCGCGCTGTGCCGCCTGACCGGCACCGAGCCGTCCATGTTGCTGCACCCGCTCGACTTCCTCGGGCCCGAGGACGAACCCGATCTCGGTTTTTTCCCCGGCATGGACGTGCCGGCGGAAACCAAACTGGCCTTGATGCGCCGCGTGTTCGACGCGTTGCGGCGCCGTCATCGATTGGTGACCCTGCGCGAGCATGCTGCGGCGGTGCGCGACCGCGACCTGGCGGTCCACCGGCCGGCTTTCGAGCGCGAATGAACGAGGAGGATGGACAATGCGTGAAACCGTGCTCGAGGTGATCCGCGAAGCGGTGCACGAGGCCTTGGAGGGACGGGGGGACGTCCAGGGCGCGGCGCTCGAAGAGGACACCGTTTTGTTCGGGGAAGGAGGGCTGCTGGACTCCATGGGGCTGGTGACCGCGGTCGTGGCGGTCGAGCAGGCGCTCGCCGACCGTCACGGCCTGGTCGTGTCCCTGGCCGACGAGCGCGCCCTGTCGCGGCGCAACAGCCCGTACCGCACCGTCGGCACCCTCGCCGATTACACTCTGGAATTGATCGGGCCGGCGGCCCCATGACGGTCCCGGTCACGCTCATCACCGGCACGCGCAAGGGGCTGGGGCGCTTCCTCGCCGAGCGTTGCCTGGCGCGCGGCCACCGGGTCATCGGCTGCAGCCGCAAACCCGCCGAGCTGGATCACCCGCGTTACGAGCACCATTGCCTGGATGTCGCGGACGAGGCCGCCGTGCGCGGCCTGTTCGCCGACCTGGCCGGGCGCCACCGGCGGCTGGACCACCTCATCAACAACGCCGGCATCGCCGCCCTGAACCACGCCGTGCTCACCCCGGCGGCGACCGTCGAACGCATTCTGCGCACCAACGTGGTCGGCAGCTTCCTGTTCTGCCGCGAAGCGGCCAAGTGGATGCGCCGCGGCGGCGGCGGCCGGATCGTCAATTTCAGCACCGTCGCCGTGCCGCTGGCGCTGGAGGGCGAAGCGGCCTACGTCGCCTCCAAGGCGGCGGTCGAAGCCCTCACCCGCGTGCTCGCCCGCGAGTTCGCCGCCTGGGGCGTGACCGTCAACGCCGTCGGCCCGGTGCCCATCGACACCGACTTGATCCGCAACGTGCCGGCGGACAAGATCCAGGCGCTGGTCGCCCGCCAGGCCATCGCCCGTCTCGGCGAGCCCGAAGACGTGGACAACGTGGTCGAATTCTTCTTGCGCCCCCAAAGCGCCTTCGTCACCGGCCAGGTCGTCTACCTGGGCGGCGTCCACTGACCGAACACCCGGAGGCGGCCATGCGCTCACCGATCGCTTTTCTGCTCGAAGGTTTCGCACGCGGGCGCGACGCCGAGGCGCTCGTCTGCGCCGGGCGCAGCGTGACTTACGGCGAACTGCTCGAGGCGGTGGAACGGACCCGCGCGCGCCTCGACGCCGCCGGGCTGCCGCGCGGCGCGGTGGTCGCCCTGGAGGCGGATTTCTCGCCCGAGGCGGTGGCCGCCCTGCTCGCGCTGATCGAACGCGGCGCCGTCGTCGTGCCGCTCACCGACAGCGTCGCCGCCCGCCACGAAACCTTCCGGCGGATCGCCCAGGTCGAATGGCGCCTCGCCGCCGACGGCGCCCCCACGGCGACCGGCCTGCGCGCCGAGCATCCTTTCTACACGCGCCTGCGCCGCGAGGACCATCCCGGCCTGGTGTTGTTTTCCTCGGGCAGCAGCGGCGAGCCCAAGGCCGCCGTCCACGACTGGCTGCCGTTGCTGGAGAAATTCCACGCCCCGCGCCCGGCGCTGCGCACGCTCGCCTTCCTGCTCTTCGATCACATCGGCGGGCTCAACACGCTGCTCTACGGCCTGGCCAACGGCGCCTGCCTCGTGGTGGTCGAGGACCGCGGCCCGGAAACCGTCTGCCGCGCCATCGAGCGCCATCGCGTCGAGTTGCTGCCGACCTCGCCGACCTTCCTCAACCTGATGCTGGCCGGCGGCGCCTGGCGGCGGCACGACCTGTCCAGCCTGCGGCGCATCACCTACGGCACCGAACCGATGCCGCAATCCACCCTCGAGCGCCTGCACGCCGTGTTTCCCGGCGTCGAGTTACAACAAACTTACGGTCTGTCCGAGCTCGGCATCCTGCGTTCCAAGTCGCGCGGCCCGAACTCCCTGTGGGTGAAGATCGGCGGCGAGGGCTTCGAGACCCGCGTCGTCGACGGCCTGCTGGAAATCCGCGCCCGCTCGGCGATGCTGGGTTATCTCAACGCCCCCAGCCCCTTCACCGACGACGGCTGGTTCCGCACCGGCGACGCGGTGGAAGTGGAGGGCGAATGGATGCGCATCCTCGGCCGGCGTTCCGAACTCATCAACGTCGGCGGCGAGAAGGTCTACCCGGCGGAAGTCGAAAGCGTGTTGCGCACCCTGGACGGCGTGCTGGAAGTCGCCGTGACCGGCGAAGCCCACCCGCTCACCGGGCAGATCGTCAAGGCGGTGGTGCGCCTGGCCGCCGACGAAGAGCCGGCCGCCTTCCGGCGCCGCATGCGCGTCCACTGCCGCGGGCGCCTGGCGCCCTACCAGATCCCGCAGAAGGTCGTGTTCAGCGACAGGCCCTTGCACGGCGAACGCTTCAAGACCCTGCGCCGCGAGGCGGGGATTTGAGTCTGGAAGATTCGGGAAAGCGTGCTATATTCCTTGCGGTGCCTTGGTCTCTGTTTTGAGAAATGCATCTTCCTAAGCGGCTTTATCGGGGTGTTTCCATCGAGATCCACGTGCGAAAACTGGGGCTTCGCCCAAAAAAGCCCTGGTCAGAGTTTTCGGAGGCGCCCGAATGGGGGGCTCTGAGTGGGGCAACAGCTATTGGGGTGACTGCCGTTCGAATGCTGTCGTAAAGCATCAGCAGGATCAGGCAGGCTACCCTACTTCTGGGGTGTCGACTACACCCCACTATGAGCGGGCGTGCTTTTATGCAACGCATGGCGGGCGGCGTGACGTCGGTATCGTTTATGTTATTGATGTTGGGCGGTGTTTGAGTTTGGGTGTTACAATGTTTTTGGTCAAAGCTCACGCGCTAGAGTCTAGCGTCCCACAGGATGATGAGGTCATCCTCGTGGCTCAAGATTTCGGTGATCTCCCACAAGACATCGTGGTTGATACCACAAAGGTGCGTAACCGGTAGGTTTGGATGGTTTATCGATTGGATGCGTTATGGGCCAGTCTGGTGGCCAAGATTTTATCCCTCTCCAGAAGGATGAAGGTTGTTCTCTTTATGGGTTGTTCTTCGATGATCGGGAAAGGAGGAGAAGTGTATGGGGTACGCTAAAACGGCTCTCATTATCGGAGTGCTTGCCAGTGCCGGTTGCGCCGTCAAAAAGGACTGGGTGGTTTCTGGGGGAAGCCGGGCTGATGCCACCATAAAGCTTTCTTACGAGTACAGTGCGTTCGTAGTGCCTCAGGTGGATGAGGCCCAGGCGATCGAGAGGGCTTCTGAGCGCTGTAAGTTGTGGGGTTATGAAAGGGCTGAGCCATTTGGGGCAGTCACGCGTACTTGCTCCGCTCCGGGATTCAGCGGAGGATGCAATCGGTGGCTCGTAACCAAAGAGTATCAGTGTGTTGGTCAGGGTGATGGGGCGTCCGATTAGGGAATCTCTGATTTATTCGCCGAATCGTCCGTAATAGTGTCTATTCGCTGACGGACCGCCCCGGAGCGAGCTATAGTCAAATCTGGTGTATGACCTGATCAGGCAGCGTTCCTGCTATCGTCGGTTTCGTGGTTCACTTCGACTTCGACTCCGTCCTTGAACTTCGCGCCTTCGATGACCTTGGCCACATGGTGGAATCCCCGGATCCGGCGCCAGCGTTTCTCGGCGCTCATCCCCAGCTTGTAGAGCATTGCCAGCATGGTGTTTCGACTCACGCAGCCCTTGGCCCGGTCTGTCCGGTGACGAATCGTGGCAAAGGTCGACTCGATGGGGTTCGTCGTCCGGATATGCAGCCAATGCTCGGCCGGGAAGTCGTAGAAGGTCAGAAGGGCCTCTCGATCCCTCCGAAGACAAGCCACCGCCTTCGGGTACTTGGCCTGGTACGTTTCTACAAAATGGTCAAAGGCCTTCTCGGCCGAGGCCCAGTCCTGGGCCATCCAGATTTCCTGTAAGGCCTTCTTCGCCTTGGGCTGAGCGCCTTTGGGCAGATAATTGAGCACGTTCGCGGTCTTGTGCGCCCAGCAGCGCTGGTGACGGGTCTTGGGGTATACCTCCTCGAGCGCCGCCCAGAGGCCCAGGGCACCGTCGCCCACCGCCAGTTTCGGCGGGACGGCAAGACCCCGTCGCTTCAGGTCCAGCAGCACCTCCCGCCAGCTTTGGATCGACTCCCGTATGCCATCCTCGATGGCCAGAAACCGCTTCTCGCCCCGCTCGTTGACCCCGATGACCACCAGGGCGCACAGTTTCTGGTTCTCGGCCCTCAGGCCGCTGTAGACGCCGTCCACCGGTAATCCCCCCGAAAAGTAGCGGTGCTCAAAAGTAGAATTTTCTCGTATCATGAACTGAGGAGATTCTGCATGAAAAAATCACGGTTTAGCGACAGCCAGATCCTGGCGATTCTGAAACAGGCCGAGGCCGGGACGCCGGTTCCACAGCTGTGCCGCGAGCATGGCATGAGCAGCGCCACATTTTACAAGTGGCGGGCCAAGTACGGCGGGATGGACGCCTCGCTGATGGCACGCCTGAAGGAGCTGGAGGACGAGAATCGACGCCTGAAGAAAATGTATGCCGAGGAGCGGCTGAAGGCGGAGATCGTCCAGGAGGCGCTAACAAAAAAGTGGTAAGGCCATCTTGCCGCAAAGAGATGGCCAAGAAAGCCGTTCTCGAACGCGGGCTCAGCGTGCGGCTGGCCTGCGCGGCCTTCGGCATCAGCGAGACCTGCTACCGTTACCAGCCCAAGCTATCGGATGAGAACGCGGAAATTGCCGACTGGTTGATTCGGTTGACACATAACCAACGTAACTGGGGATTCGGGCTGTGTTTTCCGCATCTGCGCAATGTGAAGGGTTTTGGCTGGAACCACAAGCGCGTGTACCGCATCTATCGCGAGCTGGAGTTGAACCTGCGAATCAAGCCGAAGAAACGCCTGGTCCGCGAAAAACCGGAGCCACTGGTCGTGCCTGAATCGATCAACGAAGTCTGGTCGATGGATTTCATGCATGACCAGTTGTCGGACGGTCGCAGCTATCGCCTGTTCAACGTGATCGATGATTTCAACCGGGAAGGACTGGGCATCGAGGTGGACTTCTCGTTACCGGCGGAGCGCGTCATCCGCAGTCTGGAGCAGATCATCGCGTGGCACGGTCAACCACAGGTATTACGTTGTGACAATGGCCCGGAATACGTCAGCGGTAGCCTGCAGGCCTGGGCCGAGATGCGCGGCATCCGCATAGAGTATACCCAGCCGGGCAAGCCCCAGCAGAACGCCTACGTCGAGCGTTACAACCGCACGGTGCGCTATGACTGGCTGGGGCAGTACCTGTTCGACAGCATTGAGGCAGTTCAGGATTTTGCAACCCGTTGGCTGTGGATCTACAATCACGAGCGACCCAACATGGGCCTCGGAGGCATCACCCCCAATCAGAGGTTGGTCCTGGTAGTCTGATCTCTACTTTTGAGAAAAGCTAAAAATGGGGGGATTACCCACCCACCAATAGACCCAGCGGTCCCGGCCCGTATCCCGGCGGCACCAATCGGCGTATTCCGCTTCCCATTCCCGTTTCAGGCGGCCAATCACCGCGGCCGACAGCCCCTTCGCCTCGGGGCCGACCAGCACTTCCAGGGCCTCCTGCATCTGACCGGTCGAGATCCCCTTCAGGTACAGCCACGGCAGAGCCGCCTCCACACGCCGGGCCTTCCTCACGTAGGGCGGCACCAGCGAGGACCGGAACACCACCGGCTCCTCGCCCCGGCTGCGGACCTTCGGCACCCTCACCGGCACCGGACCCAGGCCGGTCAGAATCTCTCGCTCCGGCAAGTGGCCGTTGCGGACCACGGATCGGCGCCCCTGTTCGTCCACCCGTCCCTCATACTTTGCCAGCATCTCGGCCAGCTCCGCCTCGATCGCCTGCTGAATCAGTCGCTTGGCACCGGCGCGCAGCAGCTCCGTCAGCGGATCCTCGACACCCCCTGGCGACGAGAAGGCAACGACGGTATCTTCGCTCATGGTGGCGTACTCCTTTGCTGTTTCAGTTCTTGGAAAACCGAATTTCAGCAGGGTACGCCACCTTCTTCAATCCCGCCGTACACCAGATTCGAGCATAGCTCCCCCGGAGCTGACGAATACGCCAACAGACCCTTTCCGAAGAAGGTCTCGAGAAGTACCGCAAGCGCACCCGGCGGGAACAGTTTCTCGACCAGATGGACCGGGTCATTCCCTGGGCGGAGCTTGCGGCGGTGATCGAGCCGTTTTATCCCAAGGGTGAAGGCCGGGGCCGGCCGCCGGTGGGTGTCGAGCGCATGCTGCGGATCCATTTTTTGCAGCACTGGTTCAACCTGTCGGACCCGGCGGTGGAAGAGGCGCTGTACGATTCGCGGGCGATGCGCCGATTCGTGGGCATCGACCTGGGCCGGGAGCCGGCGCCGGACGAGACGACGATCTGCAAGTTCCGCCACTTGTTGGAACGGCACAACCTTGGGGAGCGGTTGTTTGCGCTGATTGCCGAGTACCTTCAGGAGAACGGCCTGAAGGTGAGCACCGGCACCATCGTGGACGCCACCATCATCAGTGCGCCGAGTTCCACCAAGAACAAAGACGGCAAGCGGGATCCCGAGATGCATCAGACCAAGAAGGGCAACCAGTGGTATTTCGGGATGAAGGCCCACATCGGGGTGGACAGCCGGAGCAAGCTGATCCACTCGGTGGTGGCCACGGCGGCCAATGTGCATGACAGTCGGTTGCTGCCCGATCTGCTGCACGGTGGGAAGACCCGTGTCTGGGGTGACTCGGCCTATACCGGGCAGGGAGCGGTGATTCGCGAGCGTGCGCCGAAGGCCATGGATTTCACCCAGAAGAAGGGCAACCGCCACCGCCGCCTGACGGACGCGGAGCGGGCGAAGAACCGCAGCAAGTCGCGAGTGCGGGCCAAGGTCGAGCATCCGTTTTTGGTTCTCAAGCGCATCTTCGGCTTTACGAAGGTCCGTTACCGGGGCTTGGCCAAGAACGCCAACCGGCTGTTCGTGGCCTGCGCTCTGGTGAACCTGTACATGGTGCGACGACGCCTGCTGCGAGCAACGTAGGGTCAGTATGTCCGAAATCGGCCGATAGGCCCGGAAATCGGAACGATGGCGGACCACGCGACACCAGATGGCGCGGATTGGTGGCTCACTTTTGCTGCTCAAAGACAAGTGCACCGAAATTTCGCTGTCAAATCGAATAGATCAAGCGTTCCTTAGGTGTTCCCTAACGCGCGCTTCGAGAGAGGTCTTCGGGCCGCTGCTGCGGCCCTCGGCTCCTCAAGCGCATCGGTAGCGGCATGAGCATGAGGGCATCAGCGTGAAGATACAGGAGCAGGACGTCTACCATGGACCCGCCTTGATGCAGATTGTCGAGCATCCAACGTTCAAGGCGCTCAACCGGGCATCGAGGCGTTACGGGCACTACCTGGTGAACACGGACCGGAAAGTGTTCGTAAAGTACAGAAAGAACGCACGGTCCCCCTGGCGGTTCGTATTTGCAGCTGACGAGCTTGCCGCACTTTCGACGGCTCTTTCTGGAGGCGATCGAGTGTTCGTGTGCCTGGTCTGTGGGCACACGACAATCTGCGCCCTCGACGCCGAGGGGCTCCGCAAAGTCATCGACATCACCGCGAGCTCGCCGCAGAGCATCCGCGTTGAGGTTCCGCTGCGCGGAAGCTGTCATGTGAGTGGATCCAGTGGAAAGTTGAGGAGAAGCGTGCCTCACAACTCTTTCCCAAACAAGGTGTTCGCATGACCACTGCGGCTAACAACCGGTTGCAGGGGATGGTGCTGCGGGAGCTCTACGGGTCGCAATCTGATACCAGGGTCTCGCAGCACCTACGTCCTTGTGTTCTTCATGAAGATGTTGCCCATCTCGGGGCGCAAAAGTCATCAGCCGACGGCCGTGGAAAACCTGTGGCGGGGGACGTGCCGGGTAGGGTAGCCTGCAGCGGTCACGTCCGTCCCGGTTGCGCGTCGTCTGTGGGTCGGGGAGGATGGCGGGTATAATGACATCGCCCCTGGCCCGGATGCATCCATGAACCTCGACGAAACCTTCGAACGGCGCGCGTACCTGCTGTTGCTGGCCGCGGTGACGGTGCTGTTTTTGCTGTTGATGCGGCCGTTCCTCGGGCCGGTGTTCTGGGCGGTGGTGATCGGTTTGCTGTTCCAGCGCCTGCAGCGCGCCTTGAGCCGCCGCCTGGGCGGCCGCGAGAGCCTGGCGGCCTTGTTGACGCTCACGGTGTGCCTGCTCGGCGCGGTGGTGCCGGGCTTGTTGCTGCTGGCGGCGTTTTTCCGCGAGGCGGTGGTGCTTTACCAGCGGCTGACGCGCGGCGAGCTGGACGTGGCGGCGTGGTTGGACCGCCTGCAGGGGCTGGTGCCGGGGCTTCAGGGGCTGCTGGAGCGGGTCGGCGTCCAGGTCGGTGATTTCAAGGGGCAGTTGACGCAGGCGGCGGTGGCCTCGAGCCGCATGGTGGCCGAGCAGGCGGTGCAGTTCGGCCAGGACGCCTTCGGCCTGTTGTTCGGCCTGGTGCTGATGCTGTACCTGGCGTTTTTCATGCTGCGCGACGGGCCGCGGCTGGTGGAACTGCTCGTCTGGGCCTTGCCGCTCGGCGACGCTCGCGAGCGGCGCTTGTTCGAGCGCTTCGCGGCGGTGACGCGGGCGACGATCAAGGGCAATTTCATCGTCGCGGCGGTGCAGGGCGGCCTCGGCGGTTTGATTTTCTGGGTGCTCGGTCTGCCCAGCCCGGTGTTGTGGGGCGTGGTGATGACGATCTTGTCCTTGATCCCGGTGGTCGGTGCGGGACTGGTGTGGTTGCCGGCGGCGCTGTACTTGTTCGCGACCGGGGCCTGGATCGAGGGGGCGGTGCTGGTCGCTTTCGGCGCCGGCGTGATCGGCCTGGTGGACAACGCCCTGCGGCCGATCCTGGTCGGGCGCGACGCGAAGTTGCCGGATTATCTGGTGCTGTTGTCGACGCTCGGCGGCTTGAGCCTGTTCGGGATGAACGGCTTCGTGTTCGGGCCGCTGGTGGCGGCGCTGTTCATCGCGGTGTGGCAGGAGTTTGCCGCCGATCCGGCCTTGCGCGGGGTGGCGCGCGAGGACTGACACCGCTGGTCAGCGCGGCGCGCGCTGCGCTATGCTTCGCGGCCCGGTTCCAGGAGCGCGCCGCAGCATGTCCCTTTCCGAGCAACCGCACCGCCGCCGCAACGCGCTGACCGGCGACTGGGTCCTGGTCAGTCCGCAGCGCCTGCAGCGCCCCTGGCAGGGCGCGCAGGAGCCCGCCCCGCGGGACCGGCCGCCGTCCTACGATCCAAACTGTTATTTGTGTCCCGGCAACGTGCGCGCCGGCGGCCGGCGCAACCCGGATTACCGCGGGCCGTATGTCTTCACCAACGATTTCCCGGCGTTGTTGCCGGAAGCGTCCGGCGCGACCGGGGCGGGGCACCCCTTGTTGCGCAGCGAGGCGGTGCGCGGCACTTGCCGGGTGTTGTGTTATTCGCCCGATCACGGCCGCGGCCTGGCGGCCCTGGACGACGCCGAGCGCCTCGCCGTGGTCGAGGCCTGGTGCGCGCAGTCGGCCGAGCTGCGGCGCGCCTACCGCTGGGTGCAGCCGTTCGAGAACCGTGGGGAGATGATGGGCTGTTCGAGCCCGCATCCGCACGGCCAGGTGTGGGCCCTGGATCGGCTGCCGACAGTGGCGGCCCGCGAGGCCGAGCAGCAACGCCGCCACTGGCGTCGCCACGGGCGGGCCTTGTTGCTGGATTACCTCGATTTGGAAGCGGCCGACGGGGCACGCCTGGTGACGGCCAACGCGCACTGGGTGGTGCTGGTGCCGTACTGGGCGGCCTGGCCGTTCGAGACCTTGCTGCTGCCGCGCCGCGCGGTGGCGCAACTGGAGGATCTGGACGACGAGGCGCGCGCCGCCCTGGCCGAGATCCTCGGCCGTTTGCTGGCCGCCTACGACGCGCTGTTCGATTGCCCCTTCCCGTATTCGATGGGCTGGCACGGGGCGCCGGGCGGCGGGCGCGCGGCGCCGGGCTGGCAGTTGCACGCGCATTTCTACCCGCCGCTGTTGCGCAGCGCGACGGTGCGCAAGCACATGGTCGGTTTCGAGTTGCTCGCCGAGGTGCAGCGCGACCTGACCCCGGAGGCGGCGGCCGCGCGCTTGCGGGAGGTGCTGGGATGACGCCGGCGCTGGTGGACCGCACCGCGGCGGCGTTTCGCGCCGCCTTCGGCGCCGCCCCGGCGGCCTGGTTCCAGGCGCCCGGGCGGGTGAATCTGATCGGCGAGCACACCGATTACAACGGCGGGGCGGTGTTGCCGGCGGCGATCGACCGCTGGACGGTGGCGGCCGTGCGGCCGCGGTCCGACGGGCTGTGCCGGGTGCTGGCGGTGGACCGCGACGGCGCGCAGAGCGCTTGGCCGCTGGCCGGGCCGATTCACCGCGATCCGGCGGCGCCGTGGAGCGATTATCTGCGCGGCGTGTGCGTCGCCCTGGCCCGCCACGGCGCGCTCGAGCGCGGCCTGGACGTGGCCGTGGCCGGCGACATCCCGCAGGGGGCGGGCTTGAGTTCCTCGGCCTCCTTGTCGGTGGTGTTCGCGCTGGCCCTGGCGGCGGTCAACGGCCTGTCGCTCGCGCCGCTGGCGGTGGCCCAGGCGGCGCAGGCGGCGGAGAACGAGTTCGCCGGTTGCCGCTGCGGCATCATGGACCAGCTGGCCAGCGTCGCCGGCCGCGCCGATCACGCTTTGCTGATCGATTGCGCCGCCTTGCGCTGGCGGACGGTGCCGCTGCCGGCGACGCGCCGGCTGGTGGTCATCGACAGCGGGGTGCACCGCGGCCTGGTGGACAGCGCCTACCAGGAGCGGCGCGCGCAGTGCGAGGCGGCGGCCGCGGCGCTGGGCGTGACGGCCCTGGCCGAGGCGAGGCCCGAAGACCTGGCCGCGGCGCGGGATCGTCTCGACCCGGTGGTGTTCCGCCGCGCCCGCCACGTGATCGGCGAGCACCGCCGCACCCTGGCGGCGGCCGAGGCGCTCGCCGCCGGTGAACTCGAACGGCTGGACCGGGCGATGGCCGAGTCGCATCGCTCGATGCGCGAGGATTTCCAGATCACCACGCCCGAGATCGACGCGCTGGTGGCGGCGGTGGAGGCGGTGTTGGACGGCGCCGGCGGCGTGCGCATGACCGGCGGCGGTTTCGGCGGCTGTGTGGTGGCCTTCGTGCCGCCCGAGGCGGTGGCGCGCATCGAGGCCGAAGTGTTGCCGCGCTACCGCGCGCAGACCGGCTGCACGCCGCGCTTGTTCCTCTGTCGGGCGGTGGACGGCGCCGGCCCCTTCGAGCCCGGCGCGTGACGCGCCGCCCCGGGCACCGGCCCGGGGCGGCGAGTGCTCACCACCAGGTGGCGTACAGCGCGGCGAGGATCAGCGCGACGCCCAGGCCGGCGATGTTGTAGCCGGTCGAGGTGGCGAAACGAATCCGCGACAGATCGGGCGCCTTGGGCTGGTCGCGGCCGCCGGTGAGGTGAGCGGTGAGCACGGCTCCGGCGGTGCACAGCAGGAACACCAGGCCCACGCGGTCGATGAACGGCAGCGACGGCCAGAGCACGTAGAACAGCAGCGACAGCAGCGCCGATCCGGCCGCCGCGACCAGCGCCGCGGGCGTGTTGGCCTTCTTCCAGAACAGGCCGAGCAGGAACAGCACGCAGATGCCCGGCGTGAAAAACCCCGTGAATTCCTGGATGTACTGGAACGCCTGCTCGAAGCGGCCGAGCAGCGGCCGGGCGCAGAACAGGGCGAGCACCAGGGCCGCGAAGGCGGCGCTGCGGCCGATCCAGACGTAGTGGTTTTCGCTGCGCCCGGGGCGCAGGTGGGCGTACAGGTCCATGGTAAAGATCGTCGAGATGCTGTTCATCATCGAGCCCAGCGAGGAGACGATGGCGGCGATCAGCGCCGCGAACACCAGGCCCAGCACGCCGGCCGGCATCAGTCGCATCATGGTCGGGTAGGCCTGGTCCGGCCGCTCCAGTCCGGGGGCGAGCACCGCGGCGGCGATGCCGGGCAGCACGACGATCACCGGCATGAGCAGTTTCAAATAGGCGGCGAAGGCGATGCCCTTGCGGCCTTCCTCGAGGTCGCGGGCCGCCAGCGCGCGCTGCACGATGTACTGGTTGAAGCCCCAGTAGGAGAGGTTCATGATCCACATGCCGCCGACCAGGACGGAGATGCCCGGCAGGCTCATGTAGTGCGGGTTGTCCGGTTCGAGGATCATGTCGAATTTCTCCGGCGCCCGCTCGAGCAGCGCCAGGAAGCCGGCCAGGGCGCCTTGGCCGTCGCCCAGTCGATCCAGGCACAGCCAGGTGAGCAGCAAGCCGCCGATGACCAGCACGACGATCTGGATGATGTCGGTCAGCGCCACCGCCTTCAGGCCGCCCCACAAGGAATAGACCGCCGCAAAGGCGGCCAGCAACAGCATGCCCTGGGTCATGCCCACCCCGGCGACCGTTTCGATCGCCAGCGCGCCGAGCCAGAGCACCGAGGTCAGGTTGACGAAGGTGTACACGCCCAGCCAGAACACCGCGAGCAGCGTGCGCACGCTGTGGTCGTAGCGCTGCTCGAGGAACTGCGGCATGGTGTAGATGCGGTGTTCCAGGAACACCGGCAGAAAATACTTGCCGACGATGATCAGGGTGATCGCCGCCATCCACTCGTAGGAGGCGATCGCCAGGCCGATGGCGTAACCCGAGCCGCTCATGCCGATGATCTGCTCGGCGGAGATGTTGGCGGCGATCAACGAGGCGCCGACGGCCCACCACGGCAGGCGGTTGCCGGCGAGGAAATAATCGCGGGTGTCGCGCACCTCGCCCGGGCGCAGGCGCGAAACCCACCAGGCGGTGCCGACGAGCACCACGGCGTAGGCGGCGATGACGAGCAGATCCAGGGTGGACAGGGACATGGACTCCTCCTCGCGGCGGAAGCGCACGGCCGCTATGGCCGTCGCCCGGTGTGTGTGGTCGTGATGACCGGGTGGCGGCAAAGCTAGTGGAAATCCCCGGCCGCGGCAAGCGCGCCCTTGGTGTATGATCCGCCCCATGGACGCCCTTCCGGTGTTTTTCGACCTGCGCGGCCGCGATGTGCTGGTGGTGGGCGGCGGCGCGGTCGCCGAACGCAAGATCGATCTCTTGCTGCGCGCCGGCGCGCGCGTCACCGTCGTCGCCCCGGGATTGTCGGCGGCGCTGACCGCGCGCCGCGACCGCGGCGAGGTCGAACACCTGGCGCGCGCTTTCCAGGAGAGCGACGTCGCCGGTCGCGCCCTGGTCGTGGCGGCCGCGGACGACGCCGCGGTGAACGCGGCCGCGAGCCGCGCCGCGCAGGCCGCCGGCGTGCCGGTCAACGTGGTCGATGCGCCCGAGCTGTGCACGGTGACCTTCGGGTCCATCGTCGAGCGCGAGCCGATCACCGTCGCCATCTCCAGCGGTGGCCGTGCGCCGGTGCTGGCGCGGCTGCTCAAGGCGCGCTTGGAGCACGAGCTGCCGGCGGCCTTCGGCCGCCTCGCCGCCTTGGCCGGCAAGTACCGGGCGCGGGTCAAGGCGCGCCTGCCCGAAAGCGGCGTGCGTCGCGCCTTCTGGGAGTGGGTCATGCACGGCCCGGTGGCCGAGGCGGTGTTCGCCGGCCGCGAGGCCGAGGCCGAGGCCCTGCTCGAGGCGCGGCTGGCCGACCCGGCGGCCGCGCCGCGCCGGGGTTGCGTGTACCTGGTCGGCGCCGGGCCCGGCGACCCGGACTTGATGACCTTCCGGGCGCTGCGCATTCTCCAGAAGGCCGACATCATTTTCTACGACCGCCTGATTCCCAAGGCGGTGCTCGACCTGGCGCGGCGCGACGCCGAACGTTTTTACGTCGGCAAGGAACGCAGCCATCACTGCGTGCCGCAATCGCAGATCAACGCCTTGCTGATCGAACACGCGCGCGCCGGGCGCACCGTGGTGCGGCTCAAGGGCGGCGATCCGTTCATCTTCGGCCGCGGCGGGGAGGAGGCCTTGGCTCTGGCCGAGGCCGGCGTCGATTTCCAGGTCGTGCCCGGCATCACCGCTGCCTCCGGCTGCGCCGCCTACGCGGGCATCCCGCTCACGCACCGCGACCTGGCGCGCGGCGTGCGTTTCCTCACCGGCCACACCCGCGACGGGCGGGTGGACCTGGACCTGATCGGCCGCCCGCATCCGCAGGAAACCCTGGTGTTCTACATGGCGCTCAGCCAGCTCGAGGTGATCTGCCGGGCGCTGGTGGAGCGCGGTCTGCCGGGCGACTGGCCCGCGGCGGCGATCGAGCAGGGCACGACGGCGCGGCAGCGGGTGGTGGAGGCGACGCTGGACACCCTGCCGGCCGGGGTGCAGGCCGCCGGCTTGCGCTCGCCGGCCCTGCTGATCGTCGGCCGGGTGGCGCGGCTGCGCGCCCGGCTCGGCTGGTTCCTCGACGAGGCCGAGGGCGGCACCGGCCCGGTCTATGGCCATGGGGCGGGGTGATACAATCCCGCCCCATGGTGTTCGATGATCCGCCGATGCGCGCCACGCCGCCGACCGAGCCGGGGACGGACGCCGTGCGCCCGCGGATCGTGCCCCGCTCCGAACACAACATCTCCCGCGCCAACATCTCGGAAAACGCGCTGAAGGTGCTCTACCGGCTGCACAAGGCCGGTTTCGCCGCGCACCTGGTCGGCGGCTGCGTGCGGGACTTGTTGCTGGGGCGTCAGCCCAAGGACTTCGACGTCGTCACCGACGCCCACCCCGAGCAGATCAAGCGCCTGTTCAGCAACTGCCGCCTGATCGGTCGCCGCTTCCGCCTCGCCCACGTGGTGTTCGGCCGCAACGTCGTCGAAGTGGCGACCTTCCGCGGCAGCGCCGCCGACGCCGAAGGCGACGAACACCTGCGCCGCGCCGACGGCATGATCCTGCGCGACAACGTCTACGGCACCATCGACGAGGACGTCTGGCGGCGGGACTTCACCGTCAACGCGCTGTATTACGACATCGCCGATTTCAGTCTCATCGATTACGTCGGCGGTCTGGACGATCTGCGCGCCGGCCTCATCCGACCCATCGGCGAGCCCGAGCGGCGTTACCGGGAAGACCCCGTGCGCATGTTGCGGGCGGTGCGGTTCGCCGCCAAGCTCGATTTCCGCATCGTGCCGGAGGCGGCCGAACCCATCCTGAGGCTGGGGCATCTGCTGCGCGAGGTGCCCCCGGCACGGCTGTTCGACGAGGTGGTCAAGCTGTTCCATGGCGGCGCGGCGCTCGCCGCCTTGCGCGGCCTGATCGAGTTCGATCTGTTGCGCCACCTGTTTCCGCTCGCCGCCGCGGCGCTGGAGGGCGGGCGCTACGCCTTCGCCCGGCCCCTGTTCGAGGCCGTCGCGGCGAGCACCGACGCGCGCATCGCCGCCGACAAGTCGGTCACGCCGGCCTTTCTTTACGCCGCCTTCCTCTGGCCGGCCTTGCTCGAAGCCGCCGGCTACGAGGGCGGGGAAGCGCCGTATCCTTCGGGCGGCGAGCTGCAGAAGGTCGCTGGTGCCGTCATCGCCCGCCAGACCGGCGCCACCGCCGTACCGCGGCGGTTCGTGGCCGTGGTGCGGGAGATCTGGTCCCTGCAGCCGCGGTTGCAGCGCAACGTCAACACGCGGCGCGCGCTCGCGCTGCTCGAACACCCGCGCTTCCGTGCCGCCTACGACCTGTTGTGTCTGCGGGCGGCGGCCGGTGAGCCGGTGCAGGCCGAGGCCGACTGGTGGACCGAGCTGCAGGCGCTGCCGCCCGAGCGCCGGCTCGAAAAGCTCGCCGAGGCGCCGGCCCGCAAGCGTCGCCGGCGGCGGGTGCGCAAGCGCGCCCGCCGCGCACGGTCCGGCGCCGACGGCGCCTGAACGGGGAGGGCGCCGGTGGAGCCCGTCTATCTGGGGCTGGGCAGCAACCTCGCCGACCCCTGGCGGCAACTGTGCCGGGCCCTCTGGAACCTGCGCCGCCTGCCGGGCCTGCACCTGCAGGCCGTCTCGCCCGCTTACCGCAGCGCCGCCGTCCGCCTGCCCGGCGACGAGGCGGAGCAGCCCGATTATCTGAACGCCGTCTGCCTGGTCTCCACCCGGTTGGCGCCCCGTCGCCTGCTCGGCCTGCTCAAGGCCCTGGAAGCGCGCCAGGGGCGCCGCCCGGGGCGGCGCTGGGGGCCGCGGCCGCTCGACCTGGACATCCTTTTGTGGGGCGGTCGGCGTTGGTCGGACGCGGTCTTGAGCGTCCCGCATCCGCGCCTGGCCGAACGCCGTTTCGTGCTGCAGCCGCTGGCCGACCTCGATCCCACGTTGCGGGTGCCGGGGCGGGGCAGCGTGCGGTGCCTGCTGGTGCGCTGCGGCGGCGCACCGCTGCAGCACTGGCCGTTGCCCTGGCCGGAGGGCCTTGCGTGAAAGCCGCCGCCGCCGAGTTCATCGTCGTCGAAGGGCCGATCGGCGCCGGCAAGACGACGCTGGCGCGCCGTCTGGCGGACACCCTCGGCGGCGAGGCTTTGCTCGAAGCGGTGGAGGCCAACCCCTTCCTGCCGTCGTTCTACCGCGACCCGCGCGGCAACGCCCTGGCCGCCCAACTGTTCTTCCTGCTCAGCCGCGTCCAGCAACTGCGCGCCCTGCGCCAGCGCGATCTGTTCCGGGGGCCGTGCATCGCCGACTTCATGCTCGAGAAGGATCCGCTGTTCGCCGAGCTGACCCTCACCCGGGACGAACTCGCCTTGTATCGTCAACTGTTCGAGCACCTGCGGGTGGAGGCCCCGCGTCCCGATCTGGTCATTTACCTGCAGGCGCCGGTGGACGTGCTGCTGGCACGCATCGCGCGCCGCGGCCGGCCCTACGAACAGGCCGTCGACGCGGCGTACCTGCAGCGCGTGAACGAGGCGTATACGCGCTTTTTCCATCACTACGACGAGGCGCCGCTCCTGATCGTCAACGCCGCCGAGATCAACTTCGCCGACAACGAGGACGATTACCGGCAACTGCTCGACGCCATCGAGCGCATGGACGGCGGCCGGCGTTTCTTCAATCCGGCGCCCTTGGGGCGCTGAGACACGCCCCCGGGGTGACGGCCGGCGGCAAATCCCGGACAATGACGCCCCCAGCCGAAGGCAACCGCGATGGCCGAGGACACCGCCCGCCTGACCCTGCGCGATCTGGCCCGCCTGAAGGCGCGCGGCGAGAAGATCGCCATGCTCACCGCCTACGACGCCACGTTCGCGGCCGTGCTCGACCGCGCCGGGGTCGAAGTGCTGTTGGTCGGCGACACGCTCGGACCGCTGGTGCAAGGGCAGCCGACGACCCTCCCGGTGAGCATGGACGAGATGGTCTACCACTGCCGCGCCGTGGTGCGCGGCGCCCGCCGCGCACTGGTGATGGCCGACATGCCGTTCCTGAGCTACACCGACGCGGCCGCGGCACTGGCGAACGCCGGGCGGCTGCTCAAGGAAGCCGGGGTGCAGATGGTCAAGCTCGAGTGCAGCCCGGCCCAGGAAGGCATCGTCGCCGCCCTGGCCGCGGAAGGCATCCCGGTGTGCGCCCACCTCGGCCTGCGCCCGCAATCGGTGCACAAGCTCGGCGGCTACCGCGTGCAGGGGCGCGATCCGGCCGCCGCCGAGGCGCTGCTCGAGGCCGCCGCCCGGCTCGAGGCCGCCGGCGCCGACCTGCTGTTGCTCGAAGCGGTGCCGGCGGCCCTGGCCGGGCGCGTGCGCGCCCAGGCCGGCGTGCCGGTGATCGGCATCGGCGCCGGCCCCGATTGCGACGGGCAGGTGCTGGTGCTCTACGACCTGCTCGGCCTGACCGAGCGCCTGCCGCGTTTCGCGAAAAATTTCCTGGCCGAAGCCGACGGCGTCGAAGCGGCCGTCCGCGCCTACGTGGCGGCGGTGAAGACCGGCCGGTTTCCCGGCCCCGAGCACAGCTACTGATGGAGTGGGTCCGCACCATCGACGAGGTGCGTGCCCGCCGCGCCCGCTGGGCGGCGGCCGGCGAAGCCTTGGCCCTGGTGCCGACCATGGGCAATCTGCACGCCGGCCATCTGCGCCTGGTCGAGCGCGCCCGGGAGCTGGCGCCGCGCGTGGCGGTGAGCATCTTCGTCAACCCCCTGCAGTTCGCCCCCGGCGAGGATCTGGAGCGCTACCCGCGCACCCCCGAGGACGACCGGCGGGCGCTGGCGGCGGCCGGCGTCGATCTGGTCTTCGTGCCGGAGGAGACGGAACTGTATCCGCGCGGGCGTGCGGCCGCCACCCGGGTGCGTGTGCCCGAGCTCGGCGACATCCTGTGCGGCGCCTTCCGTCCCGGGCATTTCGAGGGCGTGGCCACGGTCGTGCTCAAGCTGTTCAACATCTTTCAGCCCGACTGGGCCGTGTTCGGCAAGAAGGACTACCAGCAACTGTGCCTGATCCGGCGGCTGGTCGAGGACCTGGATCTGACGGTGCGCATCGCCGCCGTGGACACCGTCCGCGAACCGGACGGCCTGGCGATGAGCTCGCGCAACCGCTACCTCGGGTCCGAGGAGCGCGCCCGTGCCGGGGCCCTGTATGCCACCCTGCGGGCGCTCGGCGAGCGCCTGCGCGCCGGCGAGGACGATTACGCCGCCGTCGAAGCCGAGGGACTCGAGCGCCTGCGCGCGGCGGGATTGCGCCCGGAGTACGTCGCCGTGCGCGCCCCGGACCTCGCGCCGCCGGCCCCCGGCGCGCCGCGCCTGGTGGTCCTCGCCGCCGCCCACCTCGGGGCGGCGCGGCTGATCGACAACCTGGAAATCGAGCGTCCGGCGGGGCTATAATCCAGGCCCGGGCGGCCGCGGCCGCCCGCGTTTTTCCTTTCCGGCTATGGGCGCTCAAACCGTGCAGATCACATTGCTCAAGGCCAAGTTGCACCAGGCGGTGGTCACCCACGCCGAGCTCGAGTACGAGGGCTCCTGCGCCATCGACGGCGAGCTGTTGCAGCGCGCCGGCATCCACGAGTACGAGCAGATCCAGGTCTACAACCTGGCCAACGGCGAGCGCTTCACCACCTACGCGATTCGCGCCGAAGCCGGCTCCGGCATCATCTCCATGAACGGCGCGGCGGCGCACAAGGCGCGTCCCGGCGACCGCGTGATCATCTGCAGCTACGCCCTGTTCAACGCCCACGAGGCGAGCCTGCACCGCCCGACGCTGGTGTACCTGGACGAACGCAACCGCATCCGCCGCATCGCCAACGCCATACCCATCCAGGCGGCCTGAAGCGGCCCGCCCACGCCCGTTTTTCGCCTTTGACCGAGAGGAGACGCGCCCGATGTCGATGGTGACGCGCGCCTGGCAGGCGCTCGAAGCGCACGCCGAAACGCTCAAGACCACTCACCTGCGCGGCCTGTTCGAGCGCGATCCGGGGCGCGCCGAGCGTTACCGCATCGAAGCCGCCGGCTGGCTGCTCGACTACTCGAAAAACCGCATCGACGACCGGGCCGTCGCCTTGCTGCTCGACCTGGCGCGTGCGGCCGAACTGGAAGCCTGGCGCGAGCGCCTGTTCCGGGGCGAGCGCATCAACCACACCGAGAACCGCGCCGTGCTGCACACCGCGCTGCGCGACCGCAGCGGCGGCGTGCTCGAAGTCGACGGCCGCGACCTGCTGGCCGAGGTGCGTGCCGAGCGCGAGCGCCTCTACCGCTTCGCCGAGGCGGTGCGCGGCGGCGACTGGCGCGGCGGCACGGGCG
Source organism: Gammaproteobacteria bacterium (assembly GCA_026004975.1). Taxonomy (GTDB): domain Bacteria; phylum Pseudomonadota; class Gammaproteobacteria; order HTCC5015; family HTCC5015; genus BPKE01. The sequence goes on along the minus strand of BPKE01000001.1, from coordinate 313,239 downwards.
AGCCCATCGAGGACGTCGTCAACATCGGCATCGGCGGCTCCGACCTGGGGCCGCGGATGGTGTGCGAGGCGCTGGCCCCCTATGCCGAGCCGCGCCTGCGCCTGCACTTCGTCGCCAACATCGACGGCGAGGACATCCACGACGTCCTGCAGCGTTGCCGCCCGGAGCGCACCCTGTTCATCGTCTCCTCCAAGAGCTTCACGACCCAGGAGACGCTCAACAACGCCCGCGCCGCGCGCCAGTGGTTCCTGGAGCAGGGCGGGCGCGAGGCCGATCTGGCCAAGCACTTCGTCGCCGTCACCGCCAACAACCGCCTGGCGACCGAGTTCGGCATCGGCCGAGAGCAGCAGTTCGCCATGTGGGACTGGGTCGGCGGCCGCTACTCGCTGTGGTCCTCGATCGGCCTGCCGATCGTCATCGCCCTGGGTCCGGCGGGCTTCGACGCCCTGCTCGACGGCGCCTGGGCGATGGACCGCCACTTCCGGGAAGCGCCGCTCGAAAAGAACATGCCGGTGATCCTCGGCCTCATCGGGGTCTGGTACAACAACGTGCTCGGCTTCCAGACCCACGCCATCCTGCCCTACGCCCAGCGCCTGGCGCGCCTGCCCGAGTACCTGCAGCAGGCCGACATGGAATCCAACGGCAAGAGCGTCGATCGCGCCGGTCGGCCGGTCGAGCGCCAGACCGGGCCCGTGATCTGGGGCGGGGTCGGCACCAACGCCCAGCACGCCTTCTTCCAGCTCATGCACCAGGGCACCAAGCCGATCCCGGCGGACTTCATCCTCTTCCGTGAAAGCCGTGCACCGTGGCCGCCGCACCAGCGCATGCTGCTCGCCAACGCCCTGGGCCAGATGGAAGCGCTGATGCGGGGCAAGACCGCCGAGGAAGTGCGCGCGGAACTCGCCGGCCGGGGCGTGGAAGGGGCCGCCGCCGAGGCGCTGCTGCCCTACCTCGTCTTCGAAGGCAACAAGCCGAGCAACGCCCTGCTCGCCGAGCGCCTCGAACCCAAGACCCTGGGCGCCCTGATCGCCCTGTACGAGCACAAGATCTTCGTGCAGAGCGTGATCTGGAACATCAACGCCTACGACCAATGGGGCGTCGAGTACGGCAAGCAGCTCGCCCGCGGGCTGCTCGAAGTGCTCGAGGGGCGGGCGCCCGCCGAGGGCTACAGCGGCTCGACCCTGGCCTTGCTGGCGCGCTTGCGGGGGGATTGACGCGTTCTGTGATGCCGTTTGCGGCACCCCCCTCGGATTCCCCCTAGAGTGTCACGGATCGGGCGCTCGACTATCATTGGGACGTGAACATGGATTGCCGGCTCGGCCTTGCTTCGGCGGCGCTGCGGTGTCTGGCCAGCGGCCTGGTGGTGTGCTGCGCGCTGGCCGGTCGACCCGCCGCGGCCCAGGACGCCGTCAGCGAACTGCAGGGCATCGACGACCAGGTCCAGGCCCTCAAGCAGGAGGTCCTGGACATCGAGCGCGAGTTGTCGCTGCTCGAAGAAAAGCTGCTGTTTCCGTCCGGCACGCAGGTCGCCGTGTTCGTCTCGCTGGCAGACGCCGAGGGCTTCGAGCTCGACGCCGTCGAACTGGCCATCGACGGCGCCCAGGCCGCCGCCCACCTGTACGCCTACCGCGAATTCGACGCCTTGCGCCGCGGCGGGGTGCAGCGCCTGCACGTCGCCAACCTGCCCGCCGGCCGGCACCGCCTCGCGGTCGCCGTGCGCGGCCGCGACCGCAGCGGCGGCGCGATCGAGGCGCGCGCCGAACACGTCCTGGAAAAGGGCGACAAGCCGGCCTTCGTCGAGCTGCGCCTGCGGCCGGCCGGCGGCGGGGTCGACATCGACTTCCGGGAGTGGTGAGCGGCGCGGTGCGCTTCGCCATGCCGGCCCGCCTGCGCCTGGTCCTGCTGCTGCTCGGGGCGTGGTCGGTGGCGGCGCCGGCCGTCGATCCCGTGTACACCGGCGCCGCATCGCTGCAGGACCTGTACTTCGGCGAGGCGCTCTATCACGCCTACCGCGAGGACCACTTCGCCGCCATCGTCCGCCTCGACGTCGAGCTCGCCCAGCATCACGCGCTCGACGAGCCCGAACGCGACAGCCTCGTCGCCCATCGCGGCGCCGCCGAATTCGACGTCGGCGACTTCGAGTTGCGCTACCGCATGTACCACCGCGCCGGCCGCGCCATCGAGCGGGTCGTCGAGTCCGAAACCGCCCCGCCCGAGGTGCGCAACCGCGCCGTGCTGCGCCTGGCGCGGCTTTACTACGCCCGCGGCGACGCCCGCAACGCGCTGCTCGCCCTCGACCGCCTGCGCGAGCCGCTCGACCCGGCGCTGGCCGATGCCGCCTGGCTGCTGCGCGCCCAGGCCGACATGCAGCTCGGCGATCTGCCCGCCGCCGTCGCCGCCCTGCGCAAGGTGCGCGGCGAGGCGCTCGGCCCCTACGCCCGCTACAACCTCGGCGTGGCCCTCATGCGCCTCGGGCGCAGCCGCGACGCCGTCGACGTGCTCGATGCCATCGGCCGCCTGGACGGCGACCCCGTCCGCCTGGCGCTCGCCGACAAGGCCAATCTGAGCCTCGGCAACCGCCTGCTCGAGGCCGGCCTGGCCGCGCAAGCACGGCCCTTCCTCGACCGCGTGCGGCTGCACGGGCCGTTCGCCAACAAGGGCCTGCTGCTCGCGGGCTGGGCGGCGGCCAACAGCGGCGATTTCGAGCGCGCCCTGGTGCCGTGGACCGAACTCACCGGTCGGGATCCGGCCGACATCGCCGTCCAGGAAGGCCTGCTGGCGCTGCCCTACGCCTACGCCCAGCTCGGCGTCTTCGGCCGCGCCGCCTTGCTCTACGGCGAGGCGGTCAACGCTTTCAGCCGCGAAATCGACCGCCTCGACGGCTCCATCCAGGCCATCCTGGATGGGCGGTTGCGCCAGGCGTTGCTCGCCGACGCCGCCGCGGCCGAATCCGATTTCCTGCGCAGACTGCGCGACCTGCCCGACGCTCCCGAAACCCGCTATCTGCTCGAGCTGATGGCCGGCCACGTTTTCCAGGCTGCGGTCGCCAACTATCGTGATCTGGCCCGCTTGTACCGCCACCTGGAGCGCCGCGCCGCCGACGTCGTCGCCTTCCAGGATCTGGTCGAGCGCCGCCGGGCGTTCTACACCCCGCGCCTGCCCGAAGTCGAGCGCCGTTACCAGGCCCAGGATGCGCTGTTGCGCTCGGTGCGGCTGCGCCGTGACACGCTGGCGCGGCGCTTGCGGCACGCCCAGCAAATGCGCGATCCCCGCGCCCTCGCCAGCGGCGGCGAGCTCAAGATCCTGCGTCGCCTGGCGCGGCTGCGCTGGCAATTGGAGCGCCGCGGCGGACGTGGCCCGGCCGCCGAGCGGCTGGCCGAGCGCATCGCCCGCCTCGAGGGCGTGGTCACCTGGCGCCTCGATACCGAGTTCGACACCCGCCTCGACCGGGCCTACCGGGACTTGGCGGAATTGGACGCCCTCCTGCAGCGGGCCGAAGACACCCGCCGACGCGTGGAGCGGGCCAAGCGCGCCGCCTATCAGAGCTTCGAAGGCTACGCGCTGCCCTTCAACCGCATGACCGGGCGGCTGGCGGCGCTGGCGGTGCGCGCCGAGGCGCTGATGGCGCAACAGGCCCAGTTCCTCGAGAAGGCCGCCGTGCGGGTGCTCGACCAGCGCCGCAAGAAGCTGGTGGATTACCGCGTCAAGGCGCGCTTCGCCCTGGCCGAGAGCTACGATCTGGCGATCCAGAAACAGGCCGAGGCCGCCGAGGCCGAACTGCGCGAACGCCAGCGCGTCCAGGAAATCCAGGTCGACGAGGCGCCGGCCGGCGACGCCGCCCCCGGGCGGACCGATGCGCCGGGCGGGGGCGATGCGCGGGAGGGACGCCCGTGATCCGTGCGCTCGGTGTGACCGCGGTCGTCTTCGCCCTGGCCGCCTGCGCCGGCCCGGGCGGCGACCGCATCGGCAGCCTCAACCGCAAGCGCGTCGAGGTCGACGAACCGGTCATCGAGGGCGCGTTGGAGAAGGCCATGGCCGCCTACCGCCGCTTCCTCGAGGAGACCGAAGAGGAGAGCGCCGCCACCCCCGAGGCGATGCGCCGGCTCGCCGACCTGCAACTCGCCGCGGCCACCGGCAGCTACGACTACGTCGAAGAAGCCGCCCGCCGGCCCGCCCGCGTCGAGGCCGGGGAGGCGGCCGACGCCCCGCGCGCGGCGGTGACCACCGTGCGTGAAAGCGAACGCGAATTCGAAGCGCGGGCCACGCGCATCGCCGATCTGTCGCCTGCCGCGGCGCCCGAACTGCCGCCGGACGCCGAAGCGGCCGCGGCCCTGGACAAGGCGCGCGCCGAGGAGGCCATCGTCCTGTACACCCGCTTGCTCGAACGCTACCCCTTGTATCCGCGCAACGACCAGGTGCTCTACCAGCTCGCCCGCGCCTACGAAGAAAGCGGCCGGCCCGAAGAGGCCATGGCGGTGCTCGACCGCCTGGTGCGTGAATACCCCCAGTCCGTCCACTACGACGAAGCGCAGTTCCGCCGCGGCGAGATCTTCTTCGTGCGCAAGGCCTACCGCGACGCCGAGCGCGCCTACGCCGAAGTGGTGCGCGTCGGCGAGCGCTCGGCCTTCTTCGACCAGGCCTTGTTCAAGCGCGGCTGGTCCATTTTCAAACAGAGCGACTACGAGCGCGCCCTGGACGATTTCTTCCGCCTGCTCGACATCAAGACCGCCGCCGGCCACCACATCCCGAACGAGCACAACAAGACCGAGCACCAGCGGGTGCTCGACACCTTCCGCGTCGTCAGCCTGAGCTTCTCCTACCTGGGCGGGCCGGAGGCGGTCGCCCGCTACCTCGCGCGCCGCGGCGTCCCGCCCTACGAGAATCTGGTGTACATGCACCTGGCCGAGCACTATTTCGAAAAGCGCCGTTACCAGGACGCCGCCGACGTCTACAAGGCCTTCCTCGCCCGCCGTCCGCTGCACGAGGCCGCGCCGGTCTACCACATGCGCATCATCGAAATCTACCGCGAGGGCCGCTTCCCGCGCCTGGTCTTGGAAGCCAAGCGCGAATTCGCCGAACGCTACGATCCCGCCGCCGAATACTGGAAGCACCACGACCTGGGCCGGCGGCCCGACGTGCTCGCCTTCGTCAAGAGCAACCTGGTCGATCTGGCCAAGCACTACCACGCCCTGTCCCAGCAGGCCCGCAAGCGCGACGAACGCCAGGCGGCCTACCGCGAAGCGGTGGGCTGGTACCGGCGTTTCCTCAAGCACTTCGCCGACGACCCGCAGGCGCCGGAACTCAACTTCCTGCTCGCCGATTTGCTCTACGAAAACCGCGCTTTCGGCGAGGCCGCGCTCGAATACGAGCGCACCGCCTACGGTTACCCGCCGCATCCGCGCGCCGCCGAGGCCGGCTACGCCGCGGTGCTCGCCTACCGCGAGCACGAGAAGAACGCGCCCCCGGCCGAGCAGCGACGCGTGCACCTGCAGGCGATCCGCAGCGCCCTGCAGTTCGCCGACACTTTCCCGGCCCACCCGCAGGCGCCGGCCGTGCTCACCCACGCCGCCGAGAATCTCTACGCCCTCGGGGAACACGAAAGGGCGCTGGCCGCCGCCCGAACCGTGGTCGAGCGCCACGGCGACAAGGCCGACGCCGCCCTGCTGACCGCCGCCTGGACGGTCATCGGCCACGCCCAGTTCGATCTCGCCCGCTACGCCGAGGCCGAGAACGCCTATGCCCAGGTGCTCGCGCGCTTGCCGGCGAACGACCCACGGCGCGCCGCCCTGGTCGAGAAGCAGGCGGCCGCCGTCTACAAGCAGGCCGAGGCCCACCAGATCGCCGGCGAGCGCGAACAGGCGGTGGCCGACTACCTGCGCGTCGCGCGCATCGCACCCGGTTCGGCGATCCACGAAACGGCCCAATTGGATGCGGCCGCGCTGCTCATCCAGCTGGAAAACTGGCCGCGGGCCCGCGAGGTGCTCGAAGCCTTCCGCCGCCTGTTCCCGAACAGCCAACATCAGGGCGACGTCACCACCAAGCTCGCCTACGTCTACGAGCGCAGCGGCGACACGCTCGCGGCGGCGCGCGAATACACCCGCATCGCCGATCTGGGCGACGATCCCGCCCTGCGCCGCGAAGCCCTGCACAAAGCCGCCGAGCTGTACGAGCAGGGCGGAAAGCTCGAACAGGCCGCGGCCCTCTTCGAACGCCTGTTGCGCGAGCTGCCGGGCGATTTCGAGCAGGCCCTGGAGGCGCGCGCCAAGCTGGCCGACCTCTACGGCGCCCTGGGTCGGGCGGACGCCCGCCGCGCCGAGCTCGAGCGCATCGTCGCCGAGGAAGCGGCGGCCGGCCGCCGGCAGACGCCGCGCAGCCGCCACCTCGCCGCCTCCGCGGCCCTGGCCCTGGCCGAACCGCTGGTCACGGCCTTCGCGGCGCAGAAGCTCGGCGCACCCTTCGAGAAGACGCTGGCGCGGAAAAAACAGCTCATGCAACGGGCCATGGACGCCTTCACCCGCATCGTCGACTACGGCGTGGCCGAGACGACCGCCGCCGCCACCTACCACATCGCCGAACTCTATCACCGCTTCAGCCGCGACCTGCTCGACTCCGAACGCCCGGACGACCTGAACGAGCTCGAGCTGGAACAATACGAGCTGCTGCTCGAAGAACAGGCCTACCCCTTCGAGGAAAAGGCCATCGCCATCCACCAGAAAAACCTCGAGCTGCTCACCCGGGGCGTCTACAACCCGTGGATCTTGAAGAGCCTGGACCGCCTGGCCGAACTCGTGCCGGCGCGGTATGCCAAGCGCGAGAAACAGGAGCCGTACTTTGCGTCCATCTACTGACCGCCTGCTGGTGTGGCTGCTGGCGCTGCTGATCGGCGCCTGCGCCGGACCGGGCCCGGCCCGGCGGGCCGCCGGCGACCGGAGCATTCCGGTGCCGGTCAGCGCCGCCCAGCGCGCCGATTTCGAGCGCGCGCTGGCGGCGATGCGCAAGCAACGCCATGCCGAGGCGGTGCCGATCCTCGAACGCATCTTCGAGGAAAACCCCCGCCTGCCCGGCGTGGCGATCAACCTGGCCATCGCCTATCTCGCCATGGCCGAAGCCGAACCGGAAGCGGCAAAACGCGAGCCCTATCACGCCAAGGCCGAGCGCGTTCTGCTAAAAGCGCTCGAAGAAAACCCGCGTGAAGCCGCCGCCCACCACCAGCTCGGCCTGGTGCTGCGCCGGCAGGGGCGGCTGGAAGCCGCGCGCGACGCCTACGAGAAGGCGCTCGACATCGATCCGCAATACGCCCTGGCGCATTACAATTTGGCCGTCCTCTGCGACCTGTACCTCCAGGACACCGCCTGCGCCATCCGCCACTTCGAGGCGTACCGGGCGCTGCGTCCCGAGGAAGCCGAAACCATCGACGCCTGGTTGACCGAATTGCGCCGGCGCGCCGGCGCGGGAGGCGCCTCATGAACGCTTGGAAACGCCTGCTGTCCGGGGCCTTGCTGTGCGGCGCGGCCGCACTCCACGCGCAAGACCGGGGGGAAGAAGGGGAGGTCGTCGAGCTCAGCGGCATGTCCATCATCGGCAACCGCGAGCTACCCAAGACCCTGTTCATCGTGCCCTGGAAGAACGCGGAGGCCGGCATGGAAACCGAACTGACCAACACGCTAAACGAGGGCCTCGAACCACTCGACCCCGAAGTTTTCCAACGTGAATTGCGCTACCATGATTTCGTTCACGGCGGCGCCGACTGAGCGGCGCACCCATTGCGAGGGTTGATGAGATGATGGAGTACCTTTACGCCATTCCACGCTTCTTCCAGGCCGGCGGCTTCTGGATGTATCCCATCCTGTTCGTCTTCGGTCTCGGCCTGGCGATCGCGCTCGAGCGCTGGATCAAGCTGAACACCGTCGCCCGGCGCAACCGCAGGACCTGGGAAGAGCTGCAGCCGATCCTTCAGGAAGGCGACTTCGAGCGCGCGCGGGAACTGACCGCGGCCTCCGACACCGAGCTGGGCATGATCCTGTCCCTGGGCCTGAGCCGCCAGGGCGCCGTTCGCCGCCGCGACGACATCGAGATCGCCATGGAGGAGGGCATGATGGAAGTCATCCCCCAGTTGGAAAAGCGCACGCCGTACATCGCCCTGTTCTCCAACATCGCCACCATGCTCGGCCTGCTCGGCACCATCATGGGCCTGATCGGCGCGTTTACCGCGGTCGCCAACGCCAATCCGGCGGAGAAAGCCGACCTGCTCGCAACCTACATTTCCGTCGCCATGAACACCACCGCCTTCGGCCTGATCGCCGGCATTCCGTTGTTGTTCATATACGCGGTGCTCAACACCAAGACCACGGAGATCATCGACAGCCTCGAAATGGCCCAGGTGAAGATGCTCAACATCATCACCGAGTTCGCCCGCCAAGATCTCAAGCCCTCGCCCTGACACATGGCCCGCGTCAGCCGCCGCAGCCGCCGCATCCGGCACAAGGAGATGCCGGAGCTGAACATCACCTCGTTCCTCAATCTGATGGTGGTGTTGGTCCCCTTTCTGTTGATCACGGCGGTCTTCTCCCGGATCACCATCCTGCAGCTCAACCTGCCCGAGGGGGCTTCCGCCGCCGGCGCCGAACGCCCGGAGCTGAACCTGGAGGTGATCGTCCGCGCCGACCGCATCGAGCTCGGTGACGGCCGCGAGATCGTCGCCGTGTTACCCGTGCTCGAAGACGGTGGATACGATCTCGAGCGCCTGCGCGCGCTGTTGCTCGAAATCAAGTACAACTACCCCGAAAAGCAGGACGCCATGCTGCTGATGGAAGCGGACCTGCCCTACCGCGTCCTGGTCGAGGTCATGGACACCGTCAGCACCGCCGTGGTGGATGACCCGGAAACGGGCGCCAAGCGCACCATCGACCTGTTCCCGCAGATCTCCATCGGCGATGCGCCGGGAGAGGGGGGCGGCGCCGCATGAAGAACCTGCGCCGCATCAAGCGCATGACGCGCGGCGAGAAGCGCAAGAAGCTCATGCAGCTCAACCTCGTCTCGTTGATGGACGTCTTCACCATCCTGGTGTTCTTCCTCCTGGTCAACTCCGCCAGCACCGAAGAGCTGACCAGCCCGAAGAACCTGACCTTGCCCGAGTCGATCGCCGACCGCAAGCCGGATCAGACCACCGTCGTGATGGTGACGCCCGAAGCCATCCTGCTGCGCGGTGAGCCGGTGGCGCGGGTTGCGGATGTTCTGGCCTCCGAGGCCCAGGACATCGGGTCGCTCAAGGCGGCCTTGCAGGAAGAACTCGAGCGCGCCATCGGGCTCGGCGGCGCCGAGGACCGCCGCCGCCGGGTCACCATCATGGCCGACCGCGAGCTGCCGTTCCGGTTGCTCAAGAAAGTCATGTCCAGTTGCACGGCGGTGGGATACAACAAGATCTCCCTCGCCGTCATCCAGAAAGCGCAGGACGACGGTTGACCACGGGACGGCTGAGGGCATGAGCGAGCAGCTTTCCGAGAAGGAACTGCGCCTGGAGCGTGAACTGGCCGCGGCGCGCGAGGAGCTGGTGCGCCTGCGTGCCGACCGTGACCAGGCCGAGGCCGAGTTCGAGCACCTGCGCCGCCGCCGCCCGACCGCGGCGGTGCTCGAGCGCGTGCGCAACGACCTGGCCGAGCTCGCCAGCCTGGAACCCCTGGAGGACGCCAGCCCTTTCGACGGAACCTCGCTCGGCGATGAACAGCGCCGGGGTTTGTATTACGGCGAGCTGGTGCAGCGCATCAAAAGCCAGCTCGACGACTTTCGCGCACGGTACGCCGCCGCCGAAGCGCGTCTCGACGAGGCGCGGCGCGCCGTCACCGCCGCCGAAAGGCGCGTCGACGCGCTGGCCGCGCAACTGGAGCTCGCGCGGCCGGCGGTGCGCACGCGCACCGTCGTGCGCAAGGGCGCCGACGGCGTCGAGCGCGTGTTCGTGGTCGTCTACCGGCGCGACGCCCTCATGCCCTGGTCGGAATCCGAGGCCGACCGGCGGCGCTTGCGGCGCACTGTCGCCCGCGTGCTCCTGCTGTGCCTGCTGATCAGCCTGATCATGCCCTGGATCCCCGTGCCCGAACCCGAGCGTGTCCAGGTCGTCGAGATTCCGGAGCGCATCGTGCAGATGGTCGAGACCCGGCCGCCGCCGCCTCCGCCGCCTCCGCCGCCCCCCAAGAAAGGCGAAAGCAAGGCCCCCGAGAAGAAGCCCGAAAAACTGCGGCCGCGCGAGCGCGCGCCCGAGCCCACCACGGAGGTCGCGCGCAAGGCGCGTGAAAAGGCGGCGCGCTCGGGTCTGCTCGCCTTTCGCGAGAGCTTCACCGAGCTGATGGACAACCCCGCCGAGACCAAGCTCGGCAAGGACGCGACCCTGACCAGCGGTGAGGTCAAGGCCCAGCGCACGCAACGTTCGTTGGTCACCGCGGCGGCCGGCCTCGGCAGCGGCGGCATCGACACCGCCGCGCTCAGCCGCGACGTCGCCGGGACCGGGCTGGCCGGCCGCGGCACGAGCCGCGTCACCGGCGTCATCGGCGCCGAGTTCGGCGACGCCGAGCGGCCGATCGCCGAATCCGTGCGCGGTTCGCGCACCGACGAAGAAATCCAGCTCGTCTTCGACCGCAACAAGGCGGCGCTTTACCGCATCTACCAGCGCGCCCTGCGCGTCGACCCGACCCTGCAAGGCAAGCTGGTGTTGAAAATCACCATCCTGCCTTCCGGGGAAGTCTCCGCCGTCAGCGTCGTCTCCTCCGATCTCGGCGATCCCGAGCTGGAAGCGAAAATCGTCGCCCGCGTCAAACTCTTCCGCTTCGAGCCCAAGGACGTCGACACCGTCACCATCGTCTACCCGATCGACTTCCTGCCCGCCTGAAGACCGGCGCCCCGGTCTTCGGCGCCGAATCCAGCAAAGGTTTCCCGAGCCCTGCGGACAATGCTCCGGAACCGGCCGGCGGCTTGGCCGCGTGCCGCGATCCCGTTTCGCGGCAGGCCTCATCGCCGCGTCGCCTCCAGTGCTGCCGGAACGCAGGCAGGCCGGTGCGCGCACCGGCGGTGGAGCCTGTATCGGGTGCGGGCCCGTCTCCGATTCGAGCCCTGCGCACCGGTCGAGGCTTGTGCATCGTGCTCGCGCAGCGTGCCGCCACGTTTGGCATCGAGCAAGTTGAAACTTGGGTATGGTCCGGGGACATGCGCAGCGGCATCGCCGATGCTAAGACCCTGAGGCATCCCCCAAGACGACCTGTTCCGTCGGCTGTCTCCCTCGCCGTCTTCCAAAGTCGGACGACTGTCATCGGTGTCGGCGAGGAACGCGCGCCCGAGCGTTGACAGGCATCGCCATAAATGCTAAGACGCCTTGCGTGATCTCCGTGGCCTCGTCTTTCCAGTGGGATGCCGGTCGGGCGCCCGCAAGGGAGCGGCGCCCAACGGAAAGGGTGGGGTGTGACCTCTGCCCAGTGGATCGAACCGAATCGAACCAAGGCAGGAAGGGAATCGATGAACGTGATCTTACGGGCGGTGGCCGCGGCTTGGGTTGTCTTGGCCGCTGCGACGCCGGTGGTATGCGACGCCTCCGTGTTGTGGGTGGGCGAGTCCAAGGGCGTGATCAAGCTCGCCACCACGGACGGCTCGGTGCTGTTCGAAATCCCCGGTGAGGGCGTTTCCGAACTGGCGGTCGATGACCTGAACGGCCGCCTATGGACATACGGCGATAAGCGGCTGAAGGCATATTCCTCGGGGGGAGCGCTTCGAGCCAGCGTACGCCTGCCGAATCTCCGGCGGCGCGCCGGAAGAGCGGTCATGGTGGTGGCCGCCGACGGCTTGTGGTTCGCTGCCGCAAACCGGTTGTACAAATTCGATCATTGAGGTGAGCGGCTCGCATCGAAGAACTTCCGCTTGCCGATCACCGCCATGACCCTGGACCGGATCCGGTCGGTGCTGTGGGTGGCCCTGCCCGGAAAAGTGGTCCAGTTCGACCGGCAAGGCCGCGAGATCGGTGTCTTCAAGCCGCCCTTCGTGCTCGTCAAGAAAATGGAATACGACGCGCACCAGGACCGGATCTGGATGGTGGCCGGCCCCGTTTGTTGCGGGTCGATCCCGATTCCCTGGGGGCCGATGTCGTCACCAAATTTCGAGTCGGGTTCGAGCGGTGGCGGCACTTGGCTCCCGACGGTCGCGGAGGCGTTTGGGGTGCAACCTCCACCCGCCTCGTCCACGTGGGCGCATCGGGTGCGGTCGAGTTCGGCGTGAAGCCGTTCGCAGGCCATCACGGCAGCAGGCGCATACGTGACCTGGTGGCCGACCCCAGGGACGGGTCGGTCTGGGTGGCCAGTGGCGGCACCTTGACACAATACGACCTCTCGGGCGCCTTGCAAAAAGAGTTGATTCCCGAGCTGGGCGACGGCGTGATCCGCTCGATCAAGCGCCTCGCACTACAAGGGGCGACGAGGCTCGATCTTCAAATCGTCGAGCCCCGGGCCGGCGATGTGTTGAACGCCGATGCGCTTGTCATCCACCTGCGCTACAGCGCCGACAGGGCCATCGATCCCGGTTCCATCACCGTCACCGAAGGCGGCACGCCCCTGGAAACCCGCTGTCTGGGCGATCAGGTCGCGCTGCAATGTGAAATCGCCGGCGGCTTGGCGGACGGCGAGCACCTGCTCACGGTCACCGTATCCGACCGAGAGCGCGGCCTCTCCGGGACGGCCGAGGTTCGCTTCGTGATAGACACAACGGCCCCCACCGTATCGATCTTCGAGCCGGCCGACGGCCTGGTCACGAACGTGGTCGAGTGGACGCTGCGCGGTGCGGTCAGCGAAGCGGTGGAAACACTCACCTTCAGCTTAAACGGAGAAGTCGTCAGCCTCACGGCGGACGCCGAACGCCGTTTCAGTCATCGACTCGTGCTCGAGGAAGGCGTCAATGCCGTCACCGTGACGGCCCTCGACCGAGCGGGCAACAGCGGCACTGCCACGTTGCAAGTCGTTCTGGACACCGTCGCGCCCGTGGCGCCCGTCTTGGACTTGATCGACATCGGCCGCCCCGGCCCCGACGGCCGCGTCACGGTCAGCGCTCGTCCCGGCAGTGTGGAGGCGAACAGCCGGGTAACGATTAGCAACACCCGAACCGGGGACAGCCTCACCCTGGTGGCCGACGCCGACGGTGCATTCAGCATCGACATCGCCGCCGCAGCGGGCGATGAGATTCGCATCGTCGTGCTGGATGCCGCCGGCAATGTCGGCGAGCCGGTGCAAGCCCCGTCACGAACCTGCCGCCGGATCCGGCGTTGGTCGCCCCGCCGCTCGACCCGACGGGCGTCGTTCCGTTGCATGAGAGCGTCGCTTTTCTGTACACCGGAAGCAACCCCATCCAAACCGGCGTCGCGCGCGGAACCATCGCCGCCGGACGCGTGGCGGTTCTGCGTGGCAGGGTGCTCGATCGCGACAACCGGCCTTTGCCCGGGGTTGTCGTCCGCGTCAAGGGTCATCCCGAGTTCGGCCAGACCTTGACCCGCGCCGACGGCGGCTTCGATTTGGTGGTCAATGGCGGGGGCATCCTGACGCTCAGCTATGAGAAGGAGGGGTACCTGCCGGTCCATCGGAACGTGCAAGCACCCTGGCGTGACTACGTCGTCTCGGATGATGTCGTCATGATACGGCTTGACCCGCAAGTGACCGTCATCGATCTGGCGAGCGGCGTGGCCGACATGCAGGTCGCGCGGGGCACGCCACAGACCGATGCCGACGGTACACGCCAGGCCACGATCCTGTTTCCGCAAGGCACCAGCGCCACGATGATCCTGCCCGACGGCAGCAGCCAGGCGCTGCGCACGCTCAGCGTGCGCGCCACCGAGTACACGGTCGGCGAAAACGGCCCGGAGGCGATGCCGGCCGTACTGCCTCCCGCCTCGGGATACACCTATGCGGTCGAGTTGAGCATCGACGAAGCCATGGCCGCCGGCGCCACGCGCGTCGATTTCAGCCAGCCCTTGCCCTTTTACGTCGAGAATTTCATCGGCTTTCCGACGGGTGCGGCGGTGCCCGTCGGTTACTATGACCGGGCGCGCGGGGCATGGGTGCCGTCCGAGAACGGGCGCGTCGTCGAAATGCTCGATGTCCTCGATGCACAGGCGGTCCTGGACGTGGCCGGATCGGGTCGCGCCGCGACACCGGCCGAACTCGACGCGCTGGGCGTCACCGAGGACGAGCTGGCGCAATTGGCGCTCTTGTATCGCCCCGGCACCAGCTTGTGGCGCGCCCCGATTCCCCATTTCTCCACCTGGGACTGCAACTGGCCTTACGGCCCGCCCGAGGATGCCGCGCCGCCCCCCGAGGAAAAGCCGAAAACAAACGAGGACGATCGCCCCGATGACAGCGATGAGGAGGACGAGTGCGAGGGTTGCAGCATCAGCCCGCAGGCACAAAATCTCGGAGAACGGATCGCGATCGCCGGCACACCCTATTCGCTGCACTATCGCAGCGATCGCCAGCCCGGGCACATCGGAAACACCGTGGTCGTGCCGGTGAGCGGCGCCAGTCTGCCTGCGAGCCTACAGCGAATCGAGGTCTCGCTGAGTGTCGCCGGCCGCCGTTTCGCCCGCACCTTCCCGCCGCAGCCCGGTCTGCGCGCAACCTTCGAATGGGACGGACTGGACGGCTACGGGCGCCCGGTTTACGGCACGGTCGAAGCGCAGGTCACCGTCACATACGTGTATCCCTGCGTGTATCGACTTGGCGACAACGGCTTTGGTCGGTTCGGTGCTTCTGCCGACGCGATTGGAACGCGCCAGAACTGCCGGGCCTTCGTCTTTCCGCGTCGCTGGCCCCTGGAACTGGTGTCGCCCCAGCGCCTGCCGGTCAATGTGATCGGAAATTGGAGCCTGAGCCACCATCATCAGCTCGCGTCCCCCAAGCGCCTTCTTCGAGGGGACGGACGCAGTCGTGCGCCGATCGTGGTGAGGAGCTTGATCTCGACGGTGGCAGGCACCGGCGACAGGGGCTTCAGCGGTGACGGCGGCCCGGCCGACGAGGCCCGGCTCTCCTGGCCTCATGACGTCGCCGTCGATGCAGAGGGAAATCTATACATCGCCGATACGTACAATCACCGCGTTCGCAGGGTGGACGTCCATGGCGTCATCAGCACCGTGGCCGGCAACGGCGAACGTGGTTTCAGCGGCGACGGTGGGCCGGCGACCGAGGCCGAGTTGCTATACCCCGGGGGCATCGCCCTGGACGCAGCCGGCAATCTGTATATCGCCGACACCCACAATCATCGCATCCGCCGGGTCGGTGCGGACGGCATCATCACGACCGTGGCCGGAAATGGCGAAGCTGGATTCGGCGGCGATGGCGGTCCGGCGACCCAGGCACGCCTCAATATGCCTGGTGATGTGGTGCTCGATGCGTCCGGTAATCTGTACATAGCCGACACCTCCAATAACCGTGTCCGCCGTGTCGATCCGAGCGGCATCATTGTCACCGTCGCCGGCAATGGAGAATGGGGGAAGGGTATAGTCGATGTCGGCGGTCCTGCCGACCAGGCCGTGCTCGGCTCCCCGCGCGGCCTGGCCATCGATGCGGACGGTAACTTGTACATTACAGACGAGACGAGTCGGATCCAGCGGGTGGGCATCGATGGCATCATCCGCAACGCCGTCGGAAAGGGGGGTGCTGGGTTCTGGGGCGACGGTGGGCCCGCCAGTCAGGCGCATCTGGCCTTCCCTAGCAGCATCTCGTTCGACAGGGTCGGCGATCTCTACATCGCCGATAAGTTGAATCGCCGCGTTCGCCGGGTCGGTGCCGACGGCATCATTACCACCGTCGCAGGCGATGGAAAATACGGATTCGCCGGTGACGGCGGCGCGGCCGGGAACGCCCGTTTTTCGCATATCGATGGCATCGCCCTCGACGCGTCCGGCGTGATCTATATCGCCGATACCTTCAACAACCGCATCCGCCGCATCCTGCGCTTAAGGGTACATCGGGACGCGAACGAGTCGGTGATTGCGTCCAAGGACGGCAGAGATGTGTTCGTATTCGACCCTGCCGGAGGCCATCTGCGCACCTTAGACGCGTTCACCGGTGCGGTGATCTACGCGTTCGAACGCGATGCGGAAGGTCGCCTGATCGGCATCGTCGACCGGGATGGTCGGCTCACCCGCATCGAGCGCGATGCAAGCGGTAGGGCCACCGCCATCATCGCCCCCGGCGGTCAGCGAACGGAGTTGCAGGTGGATGCCAACGGGCATCTTACGGGCGTCGTCGATCCGGCGGGTGGACGTTACACGATGCGCTACACGGAAGGCGGACTGATGACCGAGTTCCGCGACCGCCGCGGCCTCGTCAATCGCTTCGAATACGATGAACATGGGCGGCTGACGCGGGACATCGACGCCGGCGGCGGCGGATGGCGGATTGAGCGATCCGAGCTCACGCGCGGATACCGGACGACGATGACCACGGGCGAGGGGAGGACATTGAACTTCACCGTGGAGCCACAAGTCAACGGCGACCGCGTCTACCGCAAGACGACCCCCGACGGCGCCGTACGCGAGGAGCGGTGGACGGCCGCCGGCGAGCGGCTCATCAACGAGGCCGACGGCACCCTCGTCAGCCGCCGCATGGGTCCGGATCCGCGTTTTGGCTTGCAATCCCCGGTGCCGGTCGAGACCGAGATCGTCACGCCTGGCGGTCTGCGCTACATGGCCAAGGGTGAACGCAAACTCGGTCCGATCGATCCGTTCGGTGCAGGCCAATCGCGACCCATCAGGGAAACGATCGAGATCAACGGGCGAGCACGACATACGGACTATGATCCGGCCACACGGACCTATACGCGCACTTCTGCGGCGGGCCGCGTGACGCGCGAGGTGATCAACGACCGGCACCGCTCCGTCCGGGTTCAAATCGAGGGGCTTGCGGCCGTTGACTTCGGCTATGATGATCGTGGGCGCATGATCGAGGCGCGCCAGGGCGAAGGGACCGATCTGCGCGTGACCCGATTCGTCTACTACGAAAGCGGATCACAAGCCGGTTACTTGAAATCCGTTATCGATTCGTCCGGTCGCGGCGTCACATTCGAATACGATCCCGTCGGCCGGGTCACCCGACAAACCCTGCCGGATGACCGCGTCATCGATTATGCCTACGATGCCAGCGGCAACCTGGTGTCGATCACGCCGCCGGGCCGCCCGGCGCATGTGTTCAACTACAACGCCTTCGACCTCGAGGCGAGCTACACGCCGCCGGCCGTCCCTGGGGTGTCCGATCCGCGAACGGTGTACGACTACAACCTTGACAAGCAGATCGAGCGCATTACGCGGCCCGATGGGCGAACGATCGACTACCGGTATCATCCGGAAACCGGGCAACTCGAGGCCGTGCAAACCCCGAGCGGGTCTTATGCCTACTCCTACGTCCAAGGTACGGGTCGACTGCACAGAATCATCTCTCCGGATTCCATCGAGCTCACCTATGGCTACGACGGATTTTTGATCACCGAAATCGACTGGGCCGGTCTTATCGCGGGCAAGGTCAATGTCGCCTACGACGAAGATTTCCGGGTTCGGGAGCGCTGCGTCAACACGACGAGCTGCGTGACGTTCGCGTATGACGACGACAAGCTGCCCATCTCGGCCGGTGCTCTGCGTTTGACGCGCGCGCCGCAACGGGGCGGTTTGATCACGGGTGCGTCACTGAACGGAGTCGCCTCGGAGTACCGCTACAACGCCTTCGGAGAACTGGAAGGCTTCCAAGCAGAGGCCGGTGGGACGCCTCTCTACAGCGTGAGCTATCAGAGAGACGCGCTCGGTCGCATTACGAGGAAGGTCGAGACGGTGCTGGGAGCCGAAGCGGTCGAGGAATACGCCTATGATGAAGCGGGGCGGCTGGTGGGTGTCGTGCGCGACGGGTCGACCATCGCCTACGCCTATGATGACAACGGCAACCGCCTGAGCAGGACCGAGGTGGATTCGGGGGGTGTCGTGACATCGGCGGAAACCGGTCGCTACGACGACCAGGATCGCATGATCGCCTACGGTGACTGCGCCTACGAGTACACGGACAACGGCGAGCTCCGCGCCAGAAATCTGCGGTGACCGTGTTACCCGATACGACTATGACGTCTTCGGAAACCTCCGTTCGGTCGTCTTCGATCCACCGCGGCCTGGTGCGGATGGTGCCGCAGGCGGGGCCATCGAATACCTCATAGACGGGCGAAACCAGCGCGTGGGCAAGCGCGTGGACGGCACCCTCGTTCAGGCATTCCTATATAAGGATCAATTGAATCCCATCGCTGAGCTCAACGCGGACGGCACGATCAGGAGCCGCTTCGTGTATGCCGAGAACGTCAATGTGCCGTCATACATGATTCGAGGTGCAAAGACCTATCGAATCATCTCCGATCATCTCGGCAGCCCGCGGTTGGTGGTGGACTCGGAGACCGGAGAAGTCGCCCAGCGTATGGACTACGACGAGTTCGGTCGGGTGATCACGGATACCAACCCGGGCTTCCAGCCCTTCGGCTTTGCGGGCGGTTTGTACGATCCCGATACAGGCCTGGTCAGATTCGGGGCGAGGGATTATGATGCCGAGATGGGGAGGTGGACGAGTAAGGATCCGATGCGGTTTGATGGTGGGTTAAATCTCTACACCTATGTTCTAAATAACCCTTTGAAGTTTATTGATCCCACAGGGTTGTCTACGGCAGTAGTGGATCGAGGTAACGGCACAATCACAGTCACTATGAATAATGGTCAAACCGTTACTTATCCAGCCGGTAATAACACGACGAATCCATCAGGTGACCCCAATACGGTAGGAAGCAATGGGCCTGCACCAGCAGGAGCATGGCCTGTTCAGTCACCGGTAAATACTTCAGGAGATGTTAGATATGGTCCGTACTTCTGGCCTATCGGAGCGGTCGATGCGCAAGGCAATCCAGCTGATATTGCGCGTCAGCGTGGAGTTGGTTTGCATGGCGGTCGCCGTAGTCACCAGTCGCGCACTCAAGGATGTATTCGGATGAATGATGCGGATATCCTGGATTTGTACCAGCGCACTATCAACGATCCTTTAACGACTATCGAAATTCGGTAGAAACGATGTCTATAGGATTTCGGGTGGTCATAGGTCTGATATCTTCGTTTGCTGTAGTTGCGTGTTCTATGGCAGCAACGGCATTGAAAGAACAAGGTTACTATCCATCGCCCGGGCGGATGTGTACTGCGATATTAAAAGTGTCTCCGCAGGGTGGTTTTCTTCAACTGTATGTTCAGCCCAGCGAGGGGAAGATGGTTCATATGGCAGATGATATAACCGGTTTCTTATGGGCGAACGAAAAGTCTTTGGTATTTTCGTCAAGCCCAATCTATGGGAGGCCAGGAGTCTTTGAAGTTACATGTGACCGTGAACGACCAACTCTAAAGATGCTTGTTGGCCCAAAAAATAGTAACTCATCTTATCCAGACGGTGCAGATTATTTTGAGTTGAAAGAAATCAAAGGTCGTAGTTTGCTGTTCTTTTATGGGGCTGATGTTGATAGAATCGATTTTAATGAGTTTCGTACAAAAAAATATTTGCATTGTGTGGTTTTGCCTCAGTAACAGCGTTATTTTCTTCTAAGGAGCATCTGGTTAATTGATTCTGATGACGAAATTTCGAGGCATTTGCCTTTGAGTGGACAATTCAGGACGCCAACCCGCACAATTTGGTGCTACGCGGTCCGCCATCGTTCCGGTTTCCGGGTCTATCGGCCGATTTCGGGCATACTGACCCTACGTTGCTCTCAGCAGGTGTCGTCGCGCCATGTACAGGTTCGCCAGAGCGCAGGCCACGAACAGCCGATTGGCGTTCTTGGCCAAACCCCGATAACGAACCTTCGTAAAGCCGAAGTTGCGCTCGAGAACCAAAAACGAATGCTCGACCTTGGCCCGCACTCGCGACTTGGTGCGGTTCTTCGCACGTTGTCACCACCGATGGTAAATGTCCGCAGAACGCCGATTTGAGATGTCCTCCCGATCAAGCCGGGGCATCCTTGTGTTGTGTGCAGACGCAAGGAGGTTCCCATGCTCAACCGAGAGGACTGGCTCATGATACGAGAGATGCGAGCAAAAGGCTGCTACCTGAAGGAGATCGCCGAGCGCGTGGGCTGCTCGGAGCGGACGGTGCGCCGGGCGTTGCAAAGGGGCGGGCCGGTGCCGAGACGCCGCAGCGGGGTGCGGCCGAGCAAGCTGGATGCCTATAAAGCACAAGTGGATCAGTTGCTTGCCGAGGGTGTCTGGAACGCCACGGTGATTTTCGCCGAGATCAAGGCCCGGGGGTATACCGGCGGGATCGGTATCCTGCGCGACTACATCCGGCCGAAGCGGGCCTTGCGCAAGGCGAAGGGGACGGTGCGTTTCGAGACCGCGCCGGGGCGGCAGCTGCAGAGCGACTGGGGGCAGATCGAGACGCTGCTCGGTGGCGAGCCCAGGCGCGTGCATTTTTCCGTCAACACCCTTGGCTACTCGCGCCGGTTCCATGTCTGGGTGGCGGCCTGCGAGGACGCCGAACACACCTACGAGGGCCTGATCCGGGCCTTCGAGCACTTCGGCGGGGTGCCCGCCGAGGTCTGGGTCGACAACCAGAAAGCGGCGGTGCGCTCGCACGGGCTGGACGGGCAGGTTCGGTTCAACCCGGGCTTCCTGGAGTTGGCCTCGCACTACGGGTTTGCGCCCAAGGCCTGTCGCCCGCACCGGCCGCAGACCAAGGGCAAGGACGAGCGCATGGTGCGCTACGTGAAGGAGAACTTCTTTCAGCGCTACCGGGCCTTCGATAGCCTGGACCAGCTCAACCGGCTGCTGGAGCAGTGGCTGGCGGAAGTCGCCGACGCGCGGGTGCACGGCACCCACAAGGGGGTGGTTCGGGAACGCTTCGAGCAGGAGCGGCCCCACCTTGCGCCCCTGCCGCCGGTGCGCTTCGAGACCAGCTACCGCGAGACCCGGCGGGTGGCGCTGGATGGCTTCATCGACGTGCGCGGCAACCGCTATAGCGTGCCCGCGCACCTGTGCGGGGAGAGGGTGGCTATCCGGATCACGCTCGATGGCTTGCTCAAGGTGTTCGATGCCGAGGGGGGGGCTGGTGGCCGAGCACCGGCTGCGCCCGAAGGCAGCGGGTTGGCAGGTGGTGCCGGAGCACCATGCCCGGCTCTGGGCTGAGGTCAAGGTCGAAGCCCGCAGTCTTGCCTGCTACGAGGAGGTGGCGTCATGGACCTGATGGCCCTGATGGCCAAGCTCAAGCTGGAGCATCTGCCGGGCAGCCTCGATGCCCTGTGCGAACAGGCGGCAAAGCGCGATCTGGACTACCGCCGCTTCCTCGCCGAGGCCCTGGCCACGGAATGGGCCGGACGCCACCAGAAGGGCCTGGAGAGCCGCCTCAAGCAGGCGCGGCTGCCCTGGATCAAGACGCTCGAGCAGTTCGACTTCAGCTTCCAGCCGGCCATCGACCGGAAGGTGATTCGGGAGCTGGCCGGACTGGCCTTCGTGGAGCGGGCCGAGAACCTCATCCTGCTGGGCCCGCCCGGGGTGGGCAAGACGCATCTGGCCATCGCCCTGGGCGTGAAGGCGGCCGAGGCCGGCCACCGGGTGCTGTTCCTGACGCTGGAGGAGCTCATGACCCGGCTCAAGCGGGCCCAGCAGGAGAACCGCCTGGAGCGCCAACTCCAGCAACTGGTCTACCCCAAGGTGCTGATCATCGACGAGATCGGATACCTGCCCTTGAACCGTCAGGAGGCGTCGTTGTTCTTCCGGCTGGTGGCGAGGCGCTACGAGCGGGCCTCGATGATCCTCACCTCCAACAAGGGGTTCGCCGACTGGGGCGAGGTCTTCTCCGATCAGGTCATCGCCACGGCCATCCTCGACCGCCTGCTCCACCACGCCACCACGCTGAACATCAAGGGCGAGAGCTTCCGGCTCAAGGAAAAGCGCAAGGCTGGGCTCGTCACCGAACCCCTCAACCCACCCGAACCCAAAGGAGGCAAGTGACCCGACACATGCGGCATGGTCAGCCAAGCGAGAAATCGTTGAAAACCGGACATCTCGAATCGGTGAAATGCGGACAAAGCGCGTCGGTGTTGACACAAGCGGTAGGGCCACTGCCATCATCGCCCCCGGCGGTCAGCGAACGGAGTTGCAGGTGGATGCCAACGGGCATCTTACGGGCGTCGTCGATCCGGCGGGTGGCCGTTACACGATGCGCTACACGGAAGGCGGACTGATGACCGAGTTCCGCGACCGCCGCGGCCTCGTCAATCGCTTCGAATACGATGAACATGGGCGGCTGACGCGGGACATCGACGCCGGCGGCGGATGGCGGATTGAGCGATCCGAGCTCACGCGCGGATACCGGACGACGATGACCACGGGCGAGGGGAGGACATTGAACTTCACCGTGGAGCCACAAGTCAACGGCGACCGCGTCTACCGCAAGACGACCCCCGACGGCGCCGTACGCGAGGAGCGGTGGACGGCCGCCGGCGAGCGGCTCATCAACGAGGCCGACGGCACCCTCGTCAGCCGCCGCATGGGTCCGGATCCGCGTTTTGGCTTGCAATCCCCGGTGCCGGTCGAGACCGAGATCGTCACGCCTGGCGGTCTGCGCTACATGGCCAAGGGTGAACGCAAACTCGGTCCGATCGATCCGTTCGGTGCAGGCCAATCGCGACCCATCAGGGAAACGATCGAGATCAACGGGCGAGCACGACATACGGACTATGATCCGGCCACACGGACCTATACGCGCACTTCTGCGGCGGGCCGCGTGACGCGCGAGGTGATCAACGACCGGCACCGCTCCGTCCGGGTTCAAATCGAGGGGCTTGCGGCCGTTGACTTCGGCTATGATGATCGTGGGCGCATGATCGAGGCGCGCCAGGGCGAAGGGACCGATCTGCGCGTGACCCGATTCGTCTACTACGAAAGCGGATCACAAGCCGGTTACTTGAAATCCGTTATCGATTCGTCCGGTCGCGGCGTCACATTCGAATACGATCCCGTCGGCCGGGTCACCCGACAAACCCTGCCGGATGACCGCGTCATCGATTATGCCTACGATGCCAGCGGCAACCTGGTGTCGATCACGCCGCCGGGCCGCCCGGCGCATGTGTTCAACTACAACGCCTTCGACCTCGAGGCGAGCTACACGCCGCCGGCCGTCCCTGGGGTGTCCGATCCGCGAACGGTGTACGACTACAACCTTGACAAGCAGATCGAGCGCATTACGCGGCCCGATGGGCGAACGATCGACTACCGGTATCATCCGGAAACCGGGCAACTCGAGGCCGTGCAAACCCCGAGCGGGTCTTATGCCTACTCCTACGTCCAAGGTACGGGTCAACTGCACAGAATCATCTCTCCGGATTCCATCGAGCTCACCTATGGCTACGACGGATTTTTGATCACCGAAATCGACTGGGCCGGTCTTATCGCGGGCAAGGTCAATGTCGCCTACGACGAAGATTTCCGGGTTCGGGAGCGCTGCGTCAACACGACGAGCTGCGTGACGTTCGCGTATGACGACGACAAGCTGCCCATCTCGGCCGGTGCTCTGCGTTTGACGCGCGCGCCGCAACGGGGCGGTTTGATCACGGGTGCGTCACTGAACGGAGTCGCCTCGGAGTACCGCTACAACGCCTTCGGAGAACTGGAAGGCTTCCAAGCAGAGGCCGGTGGGACGCCTCTCTACAGCGTGAGCTATCAGAGAGACGCGCTCGGTCGCATTACGAGGAAGGTCGAGACGGTGCTGGGAGCCGAAGCGGTCGAGGAATACGCCTATGATGAAGCGGGGCGGCTGGTGGGTGTCGTGCGCGACGGGTCGACCATCGCCTACGCCTATGATGACAACGGCAACCGCCTGAGCAGGACCGAGGTGGATTCGAGGGGTGTCGTGACATCGGCGGAAACCGGTCGCTACGACGACCAGGATCGCATGATCGCCTACGGTGACTGCGCCTACGAGTACACGGACAACGGGGAGCTCCGCGCCAAAATCTGCGGTGACCGTGTTACCCGATACGACTATGACGTCTTCGGAAACCTCCGTTCGGTCGTCTTCGATCCACCGCGGCCTGGTGCGGATGGTGCCGCAGGCGGGGCCATCGAATACCTCATAGACGGGCGAAACCGGCGCGTGGGCAAGCGCGTGGACGGCACCCTCGTTCAGGCATTCCTATATAAGGATCAATTGAATCCCATCGCTGAGCTCAACGCGGACGGCACGATCAGGAGCCGCTTCGTGTATGCCGAGAACGTCAATGTGCCGTCATACATGATTTGAGGTGCAAAGACCTATCGAATCATCTCCGATCATCTCGGCAGCCCGCGGTTGGTGGTGGACTCGGAGACCGGAGAAGTCGCCCAGCGTATGGACTACGACGAGTTCGGTCGGGTGATCACGGATACCAACCCGGGCTTCCAGCCCTTCGGCTTTGCGGGCGGTTTGTACGATCCCGATACAGGCCTGGTCAGATTCGGGGCGAGGGACTATGATGCCGAGATGGGGAGGTGGGCCGCAAAAGATCCGATTGGATTTAGTGGTGGAATCAATCTCTATGGTTATACGTTTAGTGATCCCGTAAATTTTGTTGATGTTGAAGGCCAAGGTCCTGTGGCTGCAGGAATATGTATGGCGGTCGTAGCAGTTTCATCTGCGAATGACGTTATGTCAATTGTGGACGCGGCAAGAAGAGCAGAGGCGGCTAACAAAAAGATCAAAGAGTTGCAAAGTCAATGTCCCAATGACCCGGCAAGTAAGGCTCAAATGGAGCAAGAGACTCAAGATATTCGGATGGAGAAATCAAAAGAAATAATATCGGCTGCAGCGAAAGGTGCCAAAGTGACGGTATTGCTTGCTGTTGCCGGCGCTACGTGTGGAAGTTTGCCAACCCCATAGGGTGAAATAGTAATGTTTATTGAAATAGTAGAAATTCTGGATACTTTTTTTCTTTTTGGATTGCTTATCGGTTTGATTGTTGTCGTGGTAAGTAATGTGGTTTGCAGTGTAATTACTAGCTCTGCACTTAAGCATATAAATCTTCCTTACTTTTCTAAATTAAAAATAATATTTTTATTGCCTTTTTTCAGGTTTTGGGCGCAAAAAAATTTTCCTCAAGATAAAGAGATCTATTTCAAAAAAATAGCGTTATCCGAAAGGGTGCGTTGGAGTGTGGTTATTATGATGTTGCTTTATTGTTTTGGCGTATATATTTATGGGGCCTATCTTTTAGAGCATCGCTCAGGATTATGATGCCAATACGGGGCGGTGGACCACAAAAGATCCGATTCTCTTCCAAGGACTTGACGCTGACTTGTATGGATACGCTTTCAATGACCCTGTCAACTTCTTTGATCCAGATGGCCAGCTCATCAATATTGCGACCGGCATCATCGGCGCAGTTGTAGGCGCGGGAGTGGCAGCGGCAACAGGGCAATCAATTCTTGCGGGAGCGGTATCCGGTGGATTAGCGGGTCTTCTGCCAGGCGGAGGCTTGTTAATTAATGCAGCCGTTGGAGCATTCACTGGTATGGTTGGCGCTATCTCTGATCCATGCACACGCAATGAAAGCGACATCGCTATAGGGATATTATCCGGTGGTTTAGGTGGTGTGCTTGGAAGGCGAGCAGGTATTACGAGTGGTGTTTCTGCAGCGCGAAGCAGCTCATCTAACCCCCTCAGAAGAGCATTTAGAGTACAAGCGGCTGGTAGTATTGTGGCGGGCGGTGCATCCGCTGTGGCGTCCGGTCGGAGGTTTAGATATGGATATATCATCGCTAATAACAGTATTGTATGGGTTGCTTATTGTCACTGTGGGAATCTATATTATTTCCGCTTTGACTTTGGGTTTCAAAAGTAAAGTGTTATCGGTTAAAGAACTCGCGGAAAGATGCCGGAATCCTGTACCTCCGCGCAGAATGCTTAATGCTTTTGGTAAACGAATCCATAGTATTTTATGTATCTCAGGTGTATTAGCGACTGTCTTTCTTTTGATGCTGCTAGTAGTGGAGTTTATGTATGGGGGAACGTGTCCGTGTTCTTTAACCAATTGCGGAAATCGTTAGAGGCACGATTGCTGCGTGATTTTTAAAGTAGCCGACAGCCCATCGCCCCGCTCATGAGCGGAGTTTGCCTGACGGTGCCGATTAGTGTTTTTTGTTCTTCGGAGAGCTATAGTCAAATCTGGTGTATGACCTGACCAGGCGGTGTTCCTGCTGTTGTCGGTTTCGTGGTTCACTTCGACTCCGTCCCTGAACTTCGCGCCTTCGATGACCTTGGCCGGATGGTGGAATCCCCGGATCCAGTGCAAGCGTTTCTCGGCGCTCATCCCCGGCTTGTAGAGCATTGCCAGCATGGTGTTTCGACTCACGCAGCCCTTGGCTCGGTCTGTCCGGTGACGAATCGTGGCAAAGGCCGACCCGGTGGGGTTCGTCGTCCGGATATGCACCCAATGCTCGGCCGGGAAGTCGTAGGAGGCCTGAAGGGCCTCTCGATCCCTCCGAAGACAATCCATCGCCTTCGGGTACTTGGCCCGGTACGTCTCTACAAGATGAACAAAAGCTTTCTCGGCCGAGGCCCGGTCCTGGGCCATCCAGATGTCCTGCAAGGCCTTCTTCGCCTTGGGCTGAGCGCCTCTGGGCAGATAATTGAGCACGTTCGCGGTCTTGTGCACCCAGCAGCGCTGGTGACGGGTCTTGGGGTATGCCTCCCCGAGCGCCGCCCAGAAGCCCAGGGCACCGTCGCCCACCGCCTGTTTCGGCGGGACGGTGCGGCGGGGCGACGAAACGTGGTCCGAGAGTAGATCCGCCCAGGGAACGCCATACGACCGAAGGTGGCCTGGCATGAAGCGCGTTGGCCCCCCGCGCCGAGGCGCTTGCGCGAAATCCTGGGTGTTACCGCGGGGAAGCGGTTGCCCCGGCAGGGTTCGGGGATGGCGAGAGAAACCCGTTCACTTCGAGCCAGTGGCTGAATGCCTCGAACCACCAGTAGGTGGTGTGACCGGGGTAACCGCGGCCGAACCCGTGCCCGCCGTCTTGGTAGAGATGAAACTCGACGGGTCGGCCCGCTCTGTACCACGATTCGATCAGCCCGAAGCGTCCCCGGAATAGGAAGTCGTCGGCCGCGATGGCGACGAACATCGGCGGGGCGTTGGGCGGTACGGCGACGGGATCCATCGCGCCGTAGATGGGTGCGATGAAGGCGAGCCGCATTTTCTTCGAGTGCAAGGCGCACTGCATGGTGAGGCCCGCACCCGCGGAGAAGCCGATCATACCGATCCGCGTTGGATCGATTCGCCAGCGCCGAGCTTGGCTGACGATCACATCCCAGGCGGCTTCGGCGTCGGCCAGGGGCATGGAGAAGTCGAAGATCCTCGATGGTCGGGTCGACGCGTCGGGCGCGTCGTTGACGGCGGCGAACATCCGCTCCATTTCTTCGCGGAACGCCTCCAGGCGTTCGGGGGTGGGTTGCAGCCGGTACTTGAGGACGAAGGCGGCGACGCCGAGTCTCGTTGAGCGCCCGGGCGATCTTCCAGCCTTCGTTGTTGATCGACAGCCACCGCAGGCCGCCGCCCGGGGCCACGATGACGGCGGTGCCGTTGGCCTTGTCCGCGGGGGGCAAGAAGGGCGTCAGCGTCGCCTTGGAGACGTTGCGCACCATCGGTTCGCCCCATTGGGTGAACCAGCTTTCGGCGGCGGTTTGTCCTTCCACACCACCGGTATTCAGTGCGATCGCGTTGGGTTCGGGCGGCGCGGCGAGAGGCCGGATCGTGCCGTCGGCGGCGGCGGACTCGGGGGCGAAGAACGGCGCAAGCAGCCACAGGACGGCGGCCAGCACTGTCCTCGCCCGGTTGCAGCGCGCGGCCGGGGCGGTGGGGCGGATCTCATCGATCTCGAGAGGTGGTTTGGGCATGTGCGTCATCGGTGTAGAGCCGGCTGCACGCGTCCGGTTCGGGCGGCCTGCGATGGATGTCGTCGCCGGGATGTGCGGTTCGGCGGAGCAGGCTGGCCGGTGCGCGCCCCCTGGATCATACCTGATTTTGCAGTTCACCGTGGGGCCGTCTGTGCTTGTCCGCCCGCGAGCCGGGCCCTGCCGGCGGCCGGGGATCGGGGGGCGGCCTGTTTTGCGTTGATGTGTCGCGAGGTGCCGCGCGGCGGTGCGATGGCGTCGGGGTCCCGCTGCCGCGTTCCATCGCCCTCGCCCGGCGGTGGGGCAGGATGGCTCCGGTGGTCCACGGCGCCGGGTGACTGAAATGGGGCTCGCGCCGTGGGGCCGGGATGCCCGATGCCGCTCGGGCGCGGGCGTCAGCGCCGGCATGGGGGCGGCCGGCCCGATGGCGAACGTCATGGCGGGGGCGTGGCGGCCTGTTCTTCGTGTCGCCTCGGGCAGGGGCGCCGGTCCGCGGATCTGCGGACGGGGCGGCGGGGGAGGGGCTTGTCAGAATCGCTCCGGATCCCGATATTAGCCACCCGTTCTCCCAAGCGGTTTCGAGGAGTGATCGCGATGAAGCGCGTGCTGCTGTTCCTGCTCACGAACCTGGCGGTGTTGGTGGTGCTCAGCGTGGTGCTGGCGCTGCTTGGGTTCACGGGGTATCTGGATGCCCAGGGCCGGTTGGATCTCGGGGCGGTGCTGTTGTTCGCGGCGGTGTTCGGTTTCGGCGGCGCGCTGATCTCGCTGGCCTTGTCGAAATGGACGGCGTTGCGGATGACCGGGGCGCGGGTGATCCGGACGCCGCGTGACCCGGTGGAGCGTTTCCTGGTCGAGACGGTGGCGCGCCAGGCGCGCCAGGTGGGCATCGGCATGCCGGACGTGGCGATCTACGACGACCCGTCGCCGAACGCGTTCGCGACGGGGGCGCGGCGCGACAAGGCGCTGGTGGCGGTGAGCACGGGGTTGCTGCGCAGCATGACCCGGGAGGAGGTCGAGGCGGTGCTGGCCCACGAGGTCAGCCACATCGCCAACGGGGACATGGTGACGCTGACGTTGATCCAGGGGGTGGTGAACACCTTCGTGATCTTCTTGTCGCGGGTGATCGGCCACCTGGTCGATCGCGCGGTGTTCAAGGTGGAGCGCGGCCACGGCCCGGCGTTCTGGATCACGGCGATCGTCGCGGAGTTGGTGCTCGGGATCCTGGCGACGATGATCGTGATGTGGTTCTCGCGGCAACGGGAGTTCCGCGCGGACGCCGGCGCGGCGCGCCTGGAGGGGCGCGACAAGATGATCGCCGCCCTGCGGCGCCTGCAGGCGGCGCATCCGCAGCCGCTGCCGGACGCGCTGGCGGCTTTCGGCATCGCCGGCCGCGGGCTGCGCGGCCTGGCGCGTTTGTTCGCCAGCCATCCGCCGATCGAGGAGCGCATCGCCGCGCTGGAGCGGATGGGTCGCTGAGGCGCCGGCGGTCCCGGCCCGCGCCGGCCGCGGGCCGGGACGTCAGCCGGCGGAGAAGTCGTAGTTGAGGGTTTCGCTGGGGCCCTGGAAGAAATTGCCCTGGGTGAAGGTGGCCCCGATCGTCCAGAGCACGCTGAGGGTGGCGGCGTCTTCGACGTGCTGGACGATGGTGTGTTTCTTGAGTTTCTTGGCCCTTTCGGTGATCTCCTGCAGCCGGGCCTGGTTCTCCTTGTTTTTGACCAGGTCGCGGGTGAAGTCGCTGTGGAACTTGAGGTATTGGGCCGGAACGAGCTCGACCAGCTTGAAGGGGTCGGGACCTTTGCCGAAGTCGTCGATGGCGAAGCCGCAGTGGATGGTTTTGAGCAGGGTGGCGAAGGCCTGCGCCTGCTTGAGGTGGGCGAGCACGGCTTCTTCCTTGACTTCGAACACCAGGCTCCACTTGCTCAGTCCGGAACCGCGCACCTTTTCGCTGATCCACCGGAACAGTTCGAGGTCTTCGAGGGAACCGCCGCTGAGCTTCACGAAGAAGACCATGGCGGGGTGTTTTTTCTTCTGTTCGATGAGCCGTGCCAGGGATTGGGTGATCACCCAGCGGTCGAGGATTTTCGACATCTTGGTGCGCTCGGCGGCCGGCATGAATTCGGCCGTGGGCACGCGTTCGCCCTTTTCGTCGCGCATTTCCATGAACACTTCGTAGCGCTCGATGCCGCCGCCGTCGAGTTGCACGATGGGCTGGAACAGCAGGTGGAAGCGGTTGTCGTCGAGCGCGGCTTTCAGGCGCCGGACCCAGGCGGCGTCGAGCTGCTTCTGGGTCATTTCGCCTTCCTTGGGTTCGTAGATGCGCAGGCGGGTGTCCGGGTTTTTCTCGATTTCGGCCAGGGCGCGCTCGGCGCGCGAGAGCACTTCGTTGACTTCCAGGCTCGGGTCGTCGATGAGCGCGGCGCCGACGTGGGCGGTGAGGTGGATGGTTTTTCCACCGGCTTCGAAGATGTGGTCGGGTGAGGCCGCGGACGAGTTTGTCGGCCTTTGCGCGGATGACCGATTCGCTGCCGCTGGGGATCAGCGCGAGGTAGCGGCTGCCCTCGTAGCGGGCGGCGATGTCCTTGTCGTCGAGCTGGTTCTTGATGACGCCGGCGGCCTCGGCGATGACCTGGTCGGCGGCGACCAGGCCGAAGGTGTCCTGGACGTTCTTGAAGTCGTCCAGGCTGATCAGAAGCAGTGCATAATGGCGCTTCTCTTGTTCCAGACGGGCGATGGCGGCCTGGAATTCTTCGAGGAAGGCCGGGCGGTTGAGCAGGCCGGTGAGGGGGTCGAGACGGCTGAGCTGGTTGATCTGTTCTTCGAGCTGGCTGGTGTCGGCGCCCTGGCGGATGATGATCTGCAGGCAAGGTTCGCCTTCGATGCTGGCCGCAGAGAATTCCATGCGGCCGAGGAAGGTTCCGCCGGCGAGGTTCTTGAGCTCGGTCTCGAAGACGGTCTTGCCGGTGCCGTGTTCGACGTCGAGTTGCCGCAGGAATTGCTTGAACTCGTCCTGGTGTTCACTGACGACCAGGTCCATGATGGGCAGGCCTTCGATGTCGTCGAAATGCTCGATGCCGAAGCGTTCCAGGTAAGCCTCGTTGGCGTAGACGTGCATGCCCTGGTGAATGTAGGCGATGGCGTCGCGCGAGTTGTCCATCAGGATTCGGCAGCGCGCCTCGCTTTCCTCGTAGCGCTTGACCAGTTCGGCGTTGCGCCGGCGCAGGGTGAGGGTCTCGTGCTCGCGGCGGACGACGGCCTTGAGGTGGGCGAGATCCTTCTTCAGGACCCGGTCGCGGGCGCCGGCCGCCATTGAGCTTGGCGGTGTCGCCTTGCTCGGGGACGCTCGACCAGCGCGATGAGCGCCGTGGGCCGCGGCGATTTTGGCCAGGGCGGCAAGCGCTTCGTCCATCCGGATGCGGCCGTTGCCGACGCTGAACAGGGCGATTTCCGGTTCGTGCTCGGCGGCCACGGCTTCCAGGTCCTGGCCGGCCTCGAAGATGTGCGGACGGACCGAGAAGCCGGCGCCGCGCAAGGCCGTGATGTAGGCGTTGGCGTCGTTCGGCGATTCGTCGATGATCAGCAGGCGCAGGGCCGTTTCAACCGCCAAGCGTCGTCCTCCGAAGGCGGGTGGTGGTGTCCGAATCGGGGGCGCCCGCCGGCCAGAGCAGGGTTTTGGCGGCGGCGCCGGCGTCCTCCCGAACCAGGCGCGGCAGCAGATAACCGGGGCAGGCGCGACTGGAGCCCGGACATTATACGCAAGGCGCGCCGTGGGTCGACGGCGAAGTGGTGGGCGCCTTCGACCGGGTCGAGCATGTGCAGGTAATACGGGATCACCCCGATGTCGAACAGGCGCTCGCACAGCGCGGCCTGGGTGTCGACGTCATCGTTGACACCGGCGAGCAGCACGGCCTGGTTGAACACCGCCCGGCAGACGCCGCGCAGGCGCTGCATCGCGGCGGCGACATGGTCGTCGAGTTCCTGAGGAATGATTGGCGTGAACGACCATCACCACCGGCAGGCGACTGGCCGCGAGCAGGGCGCAGAGGCCGTCGTCGACCCTTTCGGGCAGCACCACCGGCAGGCGGGTGTGGATGCGCAGGCGGCGTAGACGGGGCAGGGCCGCGGCCCGTTCGAACAGTTCGGCCAGGGCGGTGTCGGTGAGGGTCAGCGGGTCGCCGCCGCTGAGGATGAGTTCTTCGATCGAGGGGTCGGCGGCCAGGCGGTCGAAGGCGCGGGCCCAGTGCCGCCGCCCGGTGCCGCTCTCGGCGTGGGGGTAGGCCCGGCGGAAACAGTAACGACAGTGCACCGCGCAAGCGCCGGTCGCCAGGAGCAGGGCCCGGCCGGTGTATTTGTGCAACAGGCCCGGGGCGATGCGCGCCGCCTGGTCGCCGACCGGGTCCGGGCCGTAGCCCGGGTGGGTTTCCAGTTCTTCGGCCAGCGGCAGCACCTGGCGCAGCAGCGGGTCGTCGGGGTCGCCGGGGCGCATGCGCGCCAGGTAACCGCGCGGCACGAGCAGGCCGAAGCGTTCGGCCGCGCGCCGCGCCGCCGCGACGCGCTCGGGGCATCCGTCCAGGCCGAGGGCGCGCAGCAGGGCGTCGGGATCACGCAGGGCGTCGGCGAGCGCGCGCCGCCAGTCGGGCGGGGTGGCGATTGCCCCGCCGGCGCAGTCGGGTATCATTAGCCCCCACGTCAGGATCGGCCACGGTGATCAAATGCCATCATATTCGACCAACGAATTCAAGTCGGGCCTGAAGATTCTCATCGACGGTGAGCCGTGCACGATCGTCGAGAACGAGTTCGTGCAGCCGGGCAAGGGCCAGGCGTTCAACCGCGTCAAGATCCGCTTCCTGAAGACCGGGCGGGTGGTGGAAAAGACGTTCAAGTCCGGTGAGAGCGTCGAGGCCGCGGACGTCGTCGAGCAGGAAATGCAGTATTTGTACAACGACGGCGAGTTCTGGCATTTCATGCACCCCGAGACGTTCGAGCAACTGGCCGCCGACGAGGCCGCGGTGGGGGATGCCAAGTTGTACCTGAAGGAGCAGGACGTGTGCATGGTCACCCTGTGGAACGGCAGTCCGATCGCCGTGGCGCCGCCGAATTTCGTCGTCTTGAAGGTGGTCGAGACCGATCCCGGCCTGCGCGGCAACACGGCGCAGGGCGGCTCCAAACCGGCGCGCCTGGAAACCGGTGCGGTGGTGACCGTGCCGCTGTTCATCGAGGAAGGCGATCTGGTCAAGGTCGACACGCGCAGCGGCGAGTACGTGTCGCGCGTCAAGGCCTGACGGTGACGGCGGCGGCCTGGCGACCGACCGCCACCCGCGAGCGCCTGGTTCTGCGCGCCTGGTTGCGGGCGCGCTGCCGGCGCTTTTTCGCCGAGCGCGGCGTGCTGGAGGTGGACACGCCGCTGCTCTCGCCGGCGGCGTTGCCCGAGACGCACATCGATCTGCTGCGTGTGGAATCGACCGCTTGGCCGGGGCGGCCCGGTTTCCTCAACCCTTCGCCGGAGGCCGCCATGAAGCGCCTGCTCGCCGCCGGCAGCGGGCCGATCTACCAGATCGCGCCGGCGTTTCGTGACGGCGACCTGGGGCGGGTGCATCGTCCGGAGTTTTCCCTGCTCGAGTGGTACCGCCCGGGCTGGACGCTGGACGGCCTCATCGAGGAGACGCTGGAGTTGGTCACCACGCTCGCCGTCGAGCGGGGGCTCGTGCGGCCGGCCGTGCAGCGCTTGACGGTTCGCGAATGGTTCCAGGCCGAGCTCGGTCTGGACCCGTTTTCGGCGGACGAGGCGGCGTGGCGGGCGGCGGTCGCCGCGGCGGGGGGTGACGCCGCCGGACGATTTGAGCGGCCCGCACGACGGTTTCGATCTGGCCGTGGCGCTGGTGCTCGCGCCGCGCCTGCCGCCGGACCGGCTCACCGTCGTGCGGGACTATCCCCCCGAGCACGCCGCGCTGGCGCGCGTGCGCGAGACGCCGGAGGGGCCGGTGGCGGAGCGTTTCGAGCTGTACTGGGGACCGCTGGAGCTGGCGAACGGTTATCAGGAGCTGACCGATCCGGCCGAACAGCGGCGGCGCTTCGAGGCGGCCAACGCGGCGCGCCGCGCCGCCGGGCGGCTGGCGTGGCCGCTGGACGGGCGTTTCCTCGCCGCACTCGAGGCAGGCATGCCGCCGGCGGCCGGGGTGGCGCTCGGCCTGGACCGCGTGTTGATGCGCCTGGCCGGGGCCGAGTCGTTGGCGGAGGTCATGCCGTTCGCCGATGATTATCCGGTGGTGGAACAGGGAAGGGACGAGCCGTGACCGTGGCGTTGCTGTGGTTTTTCGCCGGCGTGTCGGTGACCGTGCTGACCTTGCTGGTGCTGATCAACGTGCCCGAGTCGCCCAGCCCCTTGTATGCGGGGGCCAACGTGCGTTTCCTCGCCAACCTGCCCACGGTGTTGTGGGTGGTCGGCGTGTGTCCCTGGCCGACGGCCGCCGGGCCGGCCGGCGCCGTGCTCAGCGCGGTGTTGCTCGGCGGTTGGGGGTTTTATTGTGGCTGGATCGAGGCGCGCCGGCGCGGGGGCGTGCTGCGCCGGGCCCTGGAGACGGTGGTGGTCGATCCGCAGGGGCGGTCGTTGGGCCTGGGGCGGGCGCTGTGGCGCAACGCCGTGAAACTGGCGTTGCTGCCGCTCGCACCGCTGCTGTTGTGGGCGGCGATGCGCGATTGGCGCCGCCAGGCGTTGCACGACAAGCTCGCCGCCAGCTTCGTGATGTGGTCGCCCGAGCGCATCCGCAGGGCGAGCGCCGCGCGCCATGAGGGCATCGAGGTCCGCATCGAATGAAAGCCCTCGGTGTGCTGCTGTCGGCCGTCCTGCTGGCCGGCTGCGGGACGCGGACGGTTTTCCAGGAGGGCGCGGCGCGGCGGGGCGAGTGCGTGGTGCTGCTGCACGGGTTGTGGCGCGGCGCCTGGATGATGGCGCCACTGGCCCGGCGCCTGCACGCCGCCGGTTACAGCGTGCTGAACGTCGATTATCCGAGCCGCGCCGCGCCCATCGAGACCCTGGCCGAGCGTCATCTGGCGCCGGCGGTGGCGCGCCACTGCGCCGGGCGGCGGATGCACTTCGTGACCCATTCGATGGGTGCGCTGCTGGTGCGGGCCTATCTCGCCGGCCGGCCGGCGGCGCGGGTCGGGCGCCTGATCCTGATCGCGCCGCCCAACCGCGGCAGCGCGCTGGTCGATCGCTTCGGCGCCTGGCCGCTGGTCGGCGCGGCGTTGGGGCCGGCCGGGCGGCAGTTGTCCTCGGCCGCCGACGCGCCGCCCCGGCGCCTCGGACCGCTCCCGGCGCCGGCGGTGGTGCTGGCCGGAACGGCCAGCTTCAACCCGCTGTTCAGCGCGCTGCTGGCGGGCCCCGACGACGGCCGGGTCGCCGTGACCGAAACCCGGATCGAGGGGGTGGTCCGGGTCGAAACCTTCCCCTGCGATCACGACGGCCTGGTGTGTTGCCCGGGCTTGGCCGAACGGGTGCTGGCCTTGCTCGCGGCGGACGATTGGCGCCCCGGGCAGGAGTCGAACCTGCGGCCTTCCCCTTAGGAGGGGGACGCTCTATCCGTCTGAGCTACCGGGGCGGGGCAGGGCAGTATAAAAGAAGGCCCCCGCGGACAAAACCGCGGGGCGGCCCCGCCCCCGGTCCCGGTCAGGCTTTGCCGCTGCCCAGTTCCTCGAGGCGCCGGTCGATCGCCTCGAGCCGCTCGTCGAGTTCGCGCAAGCGGGCGACGAGCTCCTCGAGGCCGAGCTCGGCCAGCGGCGGCGGCATCTCTTCTTTGCAGCGTTCGTAGACCTTGCCGCCCAGCTCGGCGAGCACGCGTCCCGACTGGGCTTCGATGCGCGCCCGTTCGCGGCGCAGGCGGGTGGCCTCGATGCCTTCGCCGGCCTTCTCGGTGATGTGGTGGACGGTGGCGATGGCGGCGTCGAGGCCGTCTTCGACCCCCTGGCGGATGCGTTCCCACAGCGTTTCGATCTGGCCCATGGCGGCGCCCTCCCGTGATGTGTGACGACGGTCCCTGTTATGCGGGCGGACGGGCCGGGTTCAAGACCCCGCTTCGTCGATCGGCAGCAGTGTTTCCAGTTCCAGCTTGCCGAGCACCGCGCTGCGTGTCGCATTGCAGCCGACCTTGCCGCCGAGCACGTCCCAGTCCGTTTTCGGCAGACCGTAGCGCACGAAACGTTCGATCAGCTCGCAGTCGTTGTCGCTGATCAGGCCGAGCGTGTTGCGGTCGATCACCACCTTGCCGGGCGCGGCGGCGACCGTGCCTTCCGCCGCGGCGGCCGGCGCCGGTCGCAGCACTTCGTAGCGTGCGCGCAGCTTGTACATCCCCTGGACGCTGCCGTCGTAGAAGCAGGGTGCGGGATCCACTTCGACGTTGCGCGCGCCCAGGCGGCGCAGCAGCTTGGCCAGGCGGGCCTCGATGGCCTCGCAACTGTAGTGGGTCACCACGCCCAGGTAGGCGAATTCGAGCTCGCGCGGCTCCCACACGCCGCGCAGCGGTGCGCCCCCCGCCCCCGCCGTGGTGGCGGCC
Source organism: Gammaproteobacteria bacterium (assembly GCA_026004975.1). GTDB lineage: Bacteria > Pseudomonadota > Gammaproteobacteria > HTCC5015 > HTCC5015 > BPKE01. The sequence continues at coordinate 276,758 of BPKE01000001.1, read as the reverse complement.
AGGCTCAGCAGCAGGGCTGTCGACAGGGCTCTCATGGTGCATCCTCCCGCCCGGCGCGGCCGGGCCCGTGCTTGGCGTGAAGCTTGGACCGCGGTGGTCGCGGCACCGTTCCGGCCCTTTGCAGGGCCGCCCAGCTTGCTGCAGTATAGCCGGCTCGATCGCCGGACCGTGGTGTGTCGATGATTTACCCGATCCGTTTCGCCCGCGGGGCGCGGCACCGCCGGGGGCGACATGGCTGAGCGCCGGGCGCGCCGCGTCGCGCGCTGGCGGCGTGTCTTCCCGTGGCTGCTGGGCGGTGTCCTCGTCGCCCTGCTCGCCGCCGTGCTGTGGCTGGACCACCGCGTGCGCACGGCCTTCGAGGGCCAGCGTTGGAGTCTGCCGGCCCGGGTCTACGCGCGGCCGCTGACGCTTTATCCCGGCGCGGCCGTGTCGCCGGACACGGTGGCAGCCACGCTCGGGCGACTGGGCTACCGCGCCCAGGGCACGGGGCCGGGCACTTGGCGGCGTCGCGAACGGGCGTTGTTGATCCACACCCGCGGTTTCGAGTTCTGGGACGGCGTCGAACCGGCCCGGCGGGTGATGGCGAGCTTCCGCGCCGGCCAGGTGGTGGAGCTGCTCGCCCTGGACAGCGGGCGCGCCTTGCCGATGCTGCGGCTCGAACCGCTCGAGTACGCGCGCATCCATCCGGCGCACCGCGAGGATCGCGAGCTGATCCGCTTGGACGAGGCGCCGCCGCTCTTGGTCGCCGGCCTGTTGTGGATCGAGGACCGCGCCTTCTGGCGTCACGGCGGCGTGCGCCCGAGCGCCGTGTTGCGCGCCGCCTGGGCCAATCTGCGCGCCGGCCGGGCCGTGCAGGGCGGCAGCACCATCACCCAGCAGCTGGTCAAGAATCACTTCCTCGACAACCGGCGCACGCTCTGGCGCAAGTTGGTCGAGGCGCTGATGGCGATCCTGCTCGAGCTGCACTACGACAAGCGCGAGATCCTCGAGGCGTACCTGAACGAAGTGTTCCTGGGCCAGGACGGCGATCGGGCCATCCATGGCTTCGGGCTGGCCGCCTGGCATTATTTCGACCGGCCGCTGGGCGAGCTCGACGCGGCGCAACTGGCCCTGCTGGTGGCGCTGGTGCGCGGCCCGTCCCATTACGACCCGCGGCGGCACCCGGCGCGCGCGCGGGCCCGCCGCGACTGGGTGCTGGAGCAGTGGCAGGCCGCCGGCCTGCTCGATGCGGCGGCGGTGCAGCGCGCCCGGGCCGAGCCGCTCGGCCTGCGGCCGCCGCGGCCGCGCCTGCGTCACCCGGCCTATCTCGACCTGGTGCGCCGCCAGTTGCGCCGGGACTACCGCGAGGCCGACCTGCGCAGCGCCGGGCTGCGCATCTTCACCAACCTCGATCCGGTCGTGCAGGGCGCCGCCGAGCGGGCGCTGGCCGGCACCCTGGCCGGCCGGGCCGCGCTGCAGGGGGCGGTGGTGGTCACGGCGCCCGCCGACGGCGCGGTGCTGGCGGTGGTCGGCGACCGGCAAGCGACGCGCGACGGCTTCAACCGCGCCCTGGACGCACGCCGGCCGATCGGCTCGCTGGTCAAGCCGGCGGTGGTCTTGGCGGCCTTGTCGCGGCCGGAACTGTACGGCCCCGTGACCCTCGTCGAAGACGCGCCGCTCGCGCTGCGCCAGAGCGACGGCAGCCTGTGGCGTCCCGAAAACGACGACGGCCGCGTGCACGGGACGGTGCCGCTGGCGCACGCCCTGGTGCACTCCTACAACCTGGCGATCGCCCGCCTGGGCCTGGCCTTGGGGGTGGAGACGGTGGCCGAGACCCTGCGGCGGCTCGGCCTGCCCGAGGCGCCGCCGGCCTATCCGGCCTTGCTGCTGGGCGCGCTGGAGCTGACGCCGTTCGAGGTGGCGACGCTCTACCAGACGCTGGCCAACCAGGGCTTCCGCACGCCGCTGCGGGCCGTGGAGGCGGTGACCGACGCCGAAGGGCACCGCCTGCAACGCTACCCATTGAGTGTCGAGCCGGCCTTCGATCCGGGTGTGATCCACGTGCTCGATCGGCTGTTGCAGCTGGTGGTGGAACGGGGCACGGCGCGCGCCGCCGGGCAGCGTCTGCCCGAACTGCAGGCGGCCGGCAAGACCGGCACCAGCGACGGCAACCGCGACGCCTGGTTCGCCGGCTTCACCGGCAGCCATCTCGCCGTGGTCTGGGTCGGGCGCGACGACAACGCCCCGGCCGGGGTGTACGGCGCGCAGGCGGCCTTGCCGGTCTGGATCGAGCTGATGGCGGCGGTGGACGCCGAGCCGCTGCACCTGCCGCGCGCGGCGAACGTGGAAACGGTGTGGATCGATTGGCAAACCGGCTTGCGCAGCCGGGCCGGATGTGACAACGCCGTGCAGCTGGCGTTTATAATAGGCTCCGCACCGGCCGAAACCGCGCCGTGCCGCGGGCGGTCCTGGTTCCGCAGGTTGTTCGACTGAGCCGGGGCAGTGTCGGGATCTTCCAAGAGGGAGCGTTTATGCATACTCACCGACGGGTCTTGTGGGTGCTCGCCGCAACGTTGCTGGCCGCATGCGCGTCCAGCCCCGAGCGCGAGACGGCCGAGCCCACGCCCTACCGGCCCTACGAGGAACCGTCGCCGGGCGCCGATCGGGTGGTTCTGCACACCGGCAACCAGGCGGTGCTCGACCTGTGGCGGCAGGCCGAAGCGGCGCGCGCCGCCGGCGACTACGATGCGGCGATCGCGGCGATCGAGCGCGCCTTGCGCATCGAACCGGACAATGCGGCGATGTGGAGCCGCCTGGCCGAGCTGCATCTGCGCAAGCAGAATGCCAACCAGGCCGAGAGCCTGGCCGCCAAGTCCAACGCCCTGGCCGCGGAAAACCGCCTGCTCCTGTACCGCAACTGGTTGATCATCGCGCGGGCCCGGCGCCTGAAAGGCGACGACATCGGTGCCCAGGAAGCCGAGTACACTGCGCAAACCCTCAAGCCCTGACCGCAGCAGCCCGCCGCCGAGCACGGTGCTCGGCGGCGGCGGACCCCTCGCGCGGGCCGTGCCCGGCTTCGCCCCGCGTTCCGGGCAGCAGGCCATGGCCGACGCCGTCGGCCGCTGCCTGAGCGAGGGGGGCACCCTGCTGGTCGAGGCCGGCACCGGCGTCGGCAAGACCTATGCCTACCTGGTTCCCGCCCTGCTCAGCGGGGCACGGGTGATCGTTTCCACCGGAACCCGGCACCTGCAGGATCAACTGTTCCATCGCGACCTGCCGCGGGTGGCGGCGGCGCTGGGGGTGGCGGTGGATGCCTGTTTGCTCAAGGGGCGGGCGAATTACCTGTGCCTGTTGCGCCTCGAGGAGGCCGCCGGCACCCTCGGCGACGGCCGCATCGAGCGGGTGCGCGCCTGGGCGCGGCGCACGCGCAGCGGCGACGTCGCCGAGATGGACGGCCTGGCCGAAGACGATCCGTTGTGGGGGCGGCTGACCGCCGACCGTGACCACTGCCTGGGCGGCCGCTGTCCCAAGTTCAACGACTGTTTCCTGGTCAAGGCGCGGCGGCGCGCGCTGGAGGCCGACGTGGTGGTGGTCAACCATCACCTGCTGTGCGCCGACCTGGCCCTGAAGGAGGAAGGCTTCGGCGAGGTGTTGCCCAGCGCCGATGCGTTCATCATCGACGAGGCGCACCAGTTGCCGGAGACGGCGGCGCGGTTTTTCACGCGCAGCGTGTCGGCGCGCCGCGTCGAGCGCCTGGCGCGCGATCTGGGACCGCAGCTCGCGGCCGGGAGCGGGGCGGCCGCGGCCTTGTGCGGCGAGCTGGCGGAGGCGGCGGTGGCCTTGCGCGCGGCGGTCGCCGAGTTGCAGCGGCGGCTCGGCAGCGCCCCCCGCCCGGCGGGCCGCGGCGCAATGCCCGCCGCGGGCGGAGGCGGCGGTGGCGCGGCTCGGCGAGGCGCTGGCGGCCTTGGCCAAGGGCCTGGCGGCCCATCCGGGCGAGGCGCCCGCCGAGTGGCAGCAGCTTGCCGAAAGGTGCACCGAGCTGGCTGGGAACCTGGCCTTGTGGCGGGCGCCGGAAGCCGACTGGATCCGCTGGTACGAGACCGGCGGTGCCGGTTTCGCCCTGCATGCGACGCCGGCCCAGCCGGGCGCGGTGTTCGCCGAGCACCGCGCACACTACGGCCGGGCCTGGGTGTTCACCTCCGCCACCTTGGCCGTGGCGGGCGATTTCGGCCATTTCGCCCGCTCGATGGGCCTGGAGGGGGCCGAGGGGCTGTGCTTCGAGAGCCCCTTCGACTACCGTCGGCAGGCGTTGCTCTACTTGCCGCCGGGGCTGCCCGAGCCCTCCGATCCGCGCCACACGACGTCCTTGCTCGAGGCGGTCTTGCCGGTGCTGGAGGCCAGCGGCGGCCGCGCGTTCTTGTTGTTCACCAGCCACCGGGCCCTCCAGGCGGCGGCCGCCTGGTTGCGAGGGCGGGTGCCCTATCCCTTGTTCGTGCAGGGCCAGGCCCCGCGCAGCCCACTGCTCGACGCGTTTCGCCTGTCCGGCAACGGCGTGCTGCTCGGCACCGCGAGTTTCTGGGAGGGCGTGGACATCCGCGGCGAGGCGCTGTCCTGTGTGGTGATCGACAAGCTGCCCTTCGCCGCCCCCAACGATCCGGTCCTGGAGGCGCGCATCGCCCGCCTGCGCGAGGCCGGGGAGGATCCCTTCACCGGCTTGCAGCTGCCGCGCGCGGTGCTCACCCTCAAGCAGGGGATCGGGCGCTTGATCCGCGGTGTGGAGGACCGCGGCGTGCTGGTGATCGGCGATCCGCGTCTGCGCACGCGCGGCTACGGCCGCGTGTTCCTGGACAGTCTGCCGCCGATGCCGGTCAGCGAGGCGCTGGCCGACGTACGGGCTTTTTTTGCAACCACGGGTTGAACCACGATGTCCGAACGACTGCTCGCCCTGGAAACCGCCACCGAGTGTTGCTCGGCGGCGTTGTGGGTGGACGGCGCGGTGCTCACCCGCGTCCACCACGAGGCCAATGCCCAGGCCGAACACATCCTGCCGATGATCGAGGCCCTGCTCGCCGAGGCCGGCCTCGGTCGGGGGCAGATCGACGCGGTGGCCTTCGGCCGCGGGCCGGGATCCTTCACCGGCCTGCGTATCGCCGCGGCGGTCACCCAGGGCATCGCGCTCGCCTGGGACCGGCCGGTGCTGCCGGTGTCCACCCTGGCCGCCCTGGCTGCGGGCGCCTGGCGCCTGCACGGCGCGACGCGGGTGCTGACCGCCCTGGATGCGCGCATGGGCGAGATCTATTGGGGTGGCTGGGCGCTGGCGGCGCCGGACGGCTTGCCGCGGGCCGAGGTGCTGCTCGAGGAACGGGTGACGCCGCCGGCGGCGGTGCGCCTGCCCGCCGGCGATGGGGTGGCGGTGGGCAACGGCTGGCCCTTGTGCAGCGGCCTGGCGCTGGACTGGCGGCCCGAGCCGGCCTGGCCGCTGGCCGAGGACGTGCTGCGCCTGGCGGTGCCGGCCCACCGCGCCGGGGCCGGGCTGGGCCCGGAAGCGGCCCAGCCGGTGTATCTGCGCGACAAGGTGGCGAAAACGCGGGCCGAGCGCGCCGGCTGAAGCAGGCGCCGTGGCGGCCGATAAGCGGTGCCGGTTGGGTTTCCCGGATCGCCGGCATCGCAAGCATGAGCGAACCTCTCCTCGCCGAGGTCGTCGACCGCGACCCGCCGCGGGTCGGCGCCAATGCGCCGTTGCGCGCGGTGCTGCGCGCGATCGCCGAGAGGCACGCCCACGGGGTGTTGCTGGTCGAGGACGGCCGGCCGCTCGGCTGGGTGGACGCCCGGGCGGTGCTGGCCGGCCTCGCCGGGGCGGCGCCGGTCGAACCGCCGGCGGCCGAATTCGCCGAAGCGCTGCCGGCCCTGCCGGTCACGGCGCGGCTCGGCGAGGGCCTCGCGGTGCTGCGGGCCCGCGGCGCGGCCGCCCTGGTGGCCCTGGACGCGCAGGGGCGGGTGGCGGGCCTGCTCGAGCGCGAGCCCGCCCTGGAGGCCTGGGTGCGGCATCTGGGCAGGCTGCTCGGCCGTCGCGGCCGCGGCTTGCTCGACGATCCCTCGTTGCCGGCCGGCAGCCGGCGCGCCCTGGAGGTGGATCTTCGGCCACAGCCATGCCCTGGCGCGGCGCTACGGCCGGCCCCAGGCGCTGCTGTTGCTGGGCCTGGACCGCTTCGCCGCCTACCCGCCGCCGCCATGGGCGGCGCGCGGCCGAGGCGGCCCTCAGCCTGGCGGCCGCCCGCCTGGCCTGCGCCTTGCGCGCCGCCGACCGCGTTTACCACAGCGAAAGCGACCGCTTCGCGGTGCTCGCGCCGGAAACGGACGCGGCCGGGGCGCTGGCGCTGGGCCTGCGGCTGGTCGAGACGGTGGCCGAGGCGAACTGCCCGCACACCGAATCGCCTTGGGGCGTGCTCACCGCCAGCGCCGGGATCGCGGTGCTCGCCGCGCACCGTTCGCCCGAAGCCGCGTTGTGCGCGGCGCGCCGGCGCTTGCTGCAGGCCAAGCGTGCCGGCGGTTGCGCGGTGGCGGCGCCCGGCGTCCTGCGCCGGCCGCCGGGCGAGGGCGGTCAGGCGCCGCTGCGTTCGGCGATGCGCTGACCGACGCGCAGGCGGGCGCCCGGTGCCAGTTCCGGCCGGTGCCGCCACTGGGCGGCGGTGAGCAGGATGACGGTCGAGCCCAGGTTGAAGCGACCCAGCTCCTCGCCCTTGTCGAGCTGCACCGGCCGCTCCGATCGTAGCGGTACTCGATGACGCCGCTGCGTTCCCGCGGCGGGCGGACCAGGCCGTGCCAGACGGTCTCGATGGCCGAGACGTTCAGGGCGCCGACGAGGACGACGCAGAAGGGGCCGTCCTCGCCCTCGAAGTGGCAGACCACGCGCTGGTTGCGGGCGAACAAGCCGCGCACCACCCGGGTGGTGAAGGGGGCGACGCTGTACAAGCGGCCCGGGATGAACAGCATGGTCTGGAGCCGTCCGGCCAGCGGCATGTGGACGCGGTGGTAGTCGCCGGGGGCCAGATAGATGGTGGTGAAGGCCCCGTCACCGAAGGCCTCGGCCAGGTGCCGGCGGCCGCCGAGCAGATCCAGCAGACGGTAGTCGTGGCCCTTGGCCTGAAGCAGCCGGCCCGTTTCGATCCGCCCGAACTCGCTCAGACGGCCGTCGCTGGGGCTGACCAGGGCGTCGGGATCGCGGTCGATGGGGCGCGCGCCGGCTTTCAGGGCGCGGGTGAAGAAGGCGTTGAAATGGGGGTAGTCCTCGGGACGCTCGCAGGCGGCCTCGGCCAGATTCACGCCGTAGCGCCGCACGAACCAGCGGATGGCGATGTTTTTCAGTCGGCTGCGCCGCCGGCTGAGGTGGAACACCAGGCGGCTGAGCGCGTGTTGCGGCAGCAGCGCGACGATGAGGGTGAGCAGCCGGTCGCGCCAGCTCGGGCGGATGGCTTCAGTCATGATGCGAGTGGTGTTCGTGCCCGCCGGCGTCCTCGCGGCGGCGCAGCGGCAGCAGCAACTGGTGCAGGGTGCCGTCGGCTTCTTCGATCTCCAGCAGGAAGTGGTCGCCGGCGCGCAGCGGCCGCTTGGGCTCGATGAGCATCAGGTGCAGTCCACCGGGCGCGAGCGCCACCCGCCCGCCGGCGGGCACGGTCAACGCCGGGACGGGCACCATGTGTGCGACGCCGTCTTCCAGGCGGGTCTCGTGCAATTCGACGCGGGCGAAGTCGTCCGAGCGGAAACGACGCAGGACGCGGTCGGCCGAGCCGGGATTCTCGATCGTGAAGTAGGCGGCCAACGTTTCGACCCCGGGCGGTGCTTCGTAGAGGCGGGCCTGCAGGAAACGCAGGGGCGGATCGGCCAGAACGGCGCCGGCAAACAGCAGCAGGCCGGCCAGGAGGTGTCGGCTCATCGTTCCGCTCCAAGCAGGAGTGTGAGATCGTGGTGGAGGGCGTCGCGGCGGTGCGGCGCGGCGAAATGGGCGCGCGGCCGGGTGTCCGGCCCCAGCAGGAACAGGCCGGCGCTGTGGTCCACGGTGACGGTGCCGTCCGGGGCGGTCTCCCGGTGATAGACGGCGCCCAGGCTGTCGATCAGCGGGGCGAGGGCATCGTCTTCGCCCCACAGGCCGAGGAAGTCCGGCGAGAAGTAGGCCAGGTATTCGCCGAGCCGCGCGCCGCGGTCGCGTTCCGGGTCCACCGAGACGAACACCACGCGCAGGCGTTCGCGCTGTTCGGGCTCGAGATCCCGCCAGACGCCCGCCAGGGTGTGCAGGGTCATCGGGCACACGTCCGGGCAGTGCGTGAATCCGAAGAAGATCAGGCTCCAGCGGCCGGCCAAGGCGTCGCGGTTCCAGGGGGTTCCGTCGGCGGCGTAGAGGGTGAACTCCGCGACGGGCGGGAAGTCGTCCGGGTACAGGGTGGCGGTTTGCACCGGCGGCGGCGCGGAGCCGCCGCGGGCGAGCCACAGGCCGGCTGCGGCGGCGCAGACGGCCAGCACAGCGGCCAGGAGCCGGGTCGCGGCGGGGCGGGCGAGGGCCATGGATTCGGGATCGCGGTACGGCGGACGGTGTGGATCGCCGGCGGGCGCGTATAATGGCAGCCCCTCCGGCTCCTGACAAGCGCCCCATGTCGGTTCTCTACGGCGAGGTGTTGCAGCGCCTGGCCGAGCGGCTCGACGCCGCCGGCTTGCACTTCGGTCACGGTGTGGACGACGCCTGGAGCGAAGCGGCCTGGTTGCTCGCCGCGGTCAGCGGTCACGATCCGCGGCGCCCGCCGCCGCTGGAGCGGTCGCTGGACGCCGCGACCGCGGCCGCCGCCGAGGCGCTGGCGGCGCGGCGCATCGCCACACGCAAGCCGCTGGCCTATCTGTTGGGGCGGGCCTGGTTCGCGGGCCTGGAATTCGAGATCGACGAGAACGTGCTGGTGCCCCGCTCGCCGATCGCCGAGTGCATCGAGCGCGGCTTCGCCCCCGTGGTTGCGCCGGCCGCCGGCGTCGATCCTGGATCTGTGCACCGGCAGCGGTTGCATCGCGGTGGCCCTGGCCTTGCGGTTTCCCGATGCGCGGGTGGACGCCGCCGACATCAGCGACGCGGCCTTGCAGGTGGCCGGGCCGCAACGTGCATCGCCACGGCGTCGCCGGGCGCGTCGGCTTGTACCGGTCCGACGTGTACGAGGGCCTGCCGGAGCACCGTTACGATCTCATCGTCAGCAATCCGCCCTACGTTCCGCAGGACGTGCTGGCCGAGTTGCCGCCGGAGTACCGGGCGGAGCCGGCCCTGGGCCTGGCCGCCGGCGCCGACGGCCTGGCGGTGGTGGCGGCGCATCCTCGCGGGGGCGGCGGCACGGCTGACGCCCCAGGGGGTGCTGGTGTGCGAGGTCGGGGCGGCCGCCGAGGCCCTGGAGGCCGCTTATCCACGCTTGGATCTGGTGTGGCTCGAGTTCGAGCGCGGCGGGGATAGGGGTGTTCCTGGTCGAGCGCGAGGCGCTGGTCGCCGCGGGGCTGGGGGCTTGAAAGCCGCACCGGGTGTCGCCAGTGATCACCCGGCCGTTCATCCGTCACTGGGGTTGCGCCATGAAACGCTCGTTCCTTGCACTCGCACTCGGCACCGCGGTCGCCGTCGCCGAGCCGCTGACCTACCAGGAATGCCTGCTCGAGGCGACGCGGCAAGGACATGTGCTGAGCCGGGCCGACATCGGGGCGTTCAAGCTCGAGTGCGCCCGGCGTTTCCCGGACTCGGTGCCGCAAGGGATCGGGTGAGCGCCTCGATGCGACGGCGCTCGCCGCGCTCGAGGTGTACAGCGCGGGCCGTGCCGAGGGGCGGGCTGACGGTTCACGATCTACAACGGCAATCCGCACCTGATCCTGCGCCGGGTGACGGTGCTCGTCACGCCGCGCCGCGGCGACGCGGTGCAGGATTTCTTCGACTCGGAGGAATTCACCGCCGATGTCGAGATCCCGCCGTATCGCAGCGGCAGCTTCGAAATCGGCCCGGATCAGACCGACCTCGAGCCGCCGGTGAAGGTCCGCGTGTTGCGCGCCTGGGGCTGGTGAGGGCGGCTCAGAAATCGATGATGGCGATCGAGCAGTTGTCGCGGTAGGCCTTCTCGCGGCGCATCGCCTCGTCGACCGCGATCGACAAGTCGGCGATGGCCTGTTTGCTGCTGCGGCCGGCGAGCATGGCGCGCATCGCGGCGGCGTCGAAGTGGTTGGCCAGGCCGTCGGAGTAGATGGCGAGCCGGTAGCCGGGGCGGGCGCGCAACACGGCGCGGGTGAGCACGCCGAAGGTCTGCCAGCCGTTTTCGCGTTGGGCGCGGGTCGCTTCTTCGCCGATGACGGCGTTGATCACCTGGTGGCCGATCGCCTCGTCCATGGTTTCGTAGACGATCTCGCCGTTTTCGTCGAGCAGCACGGCGTGCACGTCGCCGGCCTGGGCGAGCTCGATGCGGGCGCCGTCGTCCGAGAGCGCCTCGATGGCGGCGGCGATCAGACAGACACCGCCCTGGTCCAGTCCGAGCTCGTCGTAGCGGCGGCGGGCGGTGGCGACCGCCGCCTCGATGTCGCCGGGGTGCTCGAGGACGGCGTCGACGAAAGCGTCGCGCGCCGCCAGGCCGTTGCCGTAGCCGCCCATGGCGTCGATCACCACCACCTGGTCCACCGCCGGCACGACGACCACGCCGTCTTCGTTCTGCTTGCGTTCACGGCCGATGTAGCAGGCGACGGTGGCGACACGGCCGCAGGCCAGGCGGGTGCTGCGCACGGTCTGCACGAGGAAGGGCACCTGCCCGTCGCGCAGCACCAGCGGTTCGGCCTCGAAAGCCAGGGGGCGGGGCACGATCCGGACGGGGGGCGGCGCGGCGGCCGCGGCCGCCGCCTTGGCCGCCGCCGCGTCGCGCCGGCGCAGCTTCAGTTCGTAGGGGCCGTCGATGAGGTCGAAGACCACCCCGTCGCGGCTTTGCAGTCCCTCGAGCACGACGCCCTCGTCGCCGTCTTCCCCGGCGGGGACGTTGGTGATGTAGGAGGCCAGGACGCGGTTTTCGTACTGCACCAGCCGCTCGATGTCGGCCCAGTCGAGCTCCCGGCTGCCGTGGACCAGGCGCCGCAGGATGTAGTGGTCGGCATGGGGGGGGCGGCGGGCCCACTGGGCGCCGATCGCCTCGTCGCCGCCGGGCAGGGCGGCCTTGTCCGCGTCCATCAAGAGGTAGATGAGGACGGTCAGGATCTTCAGTTGTTCCTGCTCCTGCACCGAGCGCACGTCTTGTTCGAGCAGCTCGGCCGCCTGCACGCGCAGATGCGCCAGGTCGTCCGGCGTGAGCACGCTGCGCTCGTCGGCGCTGACCAGCAGGCCGTTCCACAGGTGGTAGCGCTGCAGCAGGGCGGTCTTGGCGCGCTCGAAGTCGCTGCGGTTGAATTGTTCGAGCAGCAGCTCGTCGCGTAGGAGGGTCGGTTCGCTCATCGTCGCTCGGTCGGGGGTCGGATGCCCGGGATATCGGCGGGCCGGTCCGTGGCATTGAGTCGCCGCGGGGATTTTCGCACGCACGGCGGCGAGCCGCTACAATACGCGCCATGGCGGGCAGCAGCTTCGGTGTCTTGTTCCGGGTGACGACCTTCGGCGAAAGCCACGGGCCGGCGCTCGGCTGCGTCGTGGACGGCTGCCGCCCGGCCTGGCGCTTGTCGGAGGCGGACATCCAGGCCGACTGGACCGCCGCCGGCCGGGGCAGTCGCGCCACACCACGCAGCGGCGCGAGCCCGACCGGGTGCGCATCCTCTCGGGCGTGTTACGAGGGCGTGACGACCGGCACGCCGATCGCGCTGCTGATCGAGAACGTCGACGCGCGCTCGAAGGATTACCGCGACGATCGCCGACCGCTTCCGGCCCGGGCCACGCCGACTTCACCTACCTGATGAAGTACGGGCTGCGCGACCCGCGCGGCGGCGGCCGCGCCTCGGCGCGCGAGACGGCGGCGCGGGTGGCGGCCGGGGCGATCGCCGCAAGTATCTCGCGCGAGCGCTTCGGGGTGCGAGATCCGCGGATGCCTGCGCAGATCGGGCCGGCCGGGCCGACGGCGCCTGGGACTGGTCGCGGTGCCGCAACCCGTTCTTCTGCCCCGACCGGCCGGCGTCGCCGGACTGGAAGCGCTTCTGGACGGCCTGCGCGAGGCGGGCGATTCGTCGGCGCGCGGGTCGATGGTCTGCGCCCGCGGCGTGCCGCCGGGCTGGGGCGAGCCGGTCTACGGCCGGCTCGATGCCGATCTGGCGGCGGCGATGATGTCGATCAACGCGGTCAAGGGCGTGGAGATCGGCGACGGCTTCGCCGCGGTGGCGCAGCGCGGCAGCGAGCACGCGCGACGAGATGACGCCGCAGGGGTTTCCTGTCCAACCACGCCGGCGGCATCCTGGGCGGCATCTCGCACCGGCAGGAGATCGTCGTGCCCTCGCGCTCAAGCCGACCTCGAGCATCCGCATCCCCGGCGGAGCGTGCGACGTGACGGGAGGCGGTCGAGGTGGTGACCACCGGCCGCCACGACCCCTGCGTCGGCATCCGCGCGGTGCCGATCGCCGAGGCGATGCTGGCCCTGGTGTTGATGGATCACGCCCTGCGCCACCGCGCCCAGAACGCCGAGGTGGTGCCGCCGCTGGCGCCGATTCCGCCCCAGGTCGACTGAGCGCCGCCGTGTTGCGGCCGCTCGCGGCCTTCTATTTTTTCTACTTCGCTGCCCTCGGGGCGTTGCTGCCGTATTGGGGGCCGTACCTGGCCGCGCGCGGCTTCGACGGGCCCGAGATCGGCCTGTTGCTCGGCGTGCTGGCCGCCACCAAGGTGTTCGCACCCTACCTGTGGGGCCGCCTGGCGGACGCCAACGGCCGCCGCCTGGCGCTGGTGCGCCTGGCGAGCTGGGCGACGGGCGGGTGTTTCCTGCTCGTGCCCTGGGTCCAGGGCACGGCGGCGATGGCGCTGGTGACCGCCGCTTTCGGTTTCTTCTGGAACGCCGCCCTGCCGCAGGTGGAGGCGGCGACGCTCAGCCTGCTCGGCCGCCGCGCGCCGCACTACGGCCGGATCCGCGTCTGGGGCACGCTCGGGTTCATCGCCGCCGTGTGGGGCGTCGGGCCGCTGCTGGACCGCCATGGCATGCACGCCTTGCCGACCGTGGTGCTCGCCTTGTTCGCGGGTATGGCCTTGGCCGCGAGCGCCGTGCCGGACGCCGGCGAGGTGCCGGGGCGGGTGCGGCCGCGACCGCTCGGGCCGGTGTTGCGCCGGCGCGCCGTTCAGGCCCTGCTCGCCGCGGCGTTCCTCATGCAGTTGTCTTTCGGCGCCTATTACGGGTTTTTCTCCCTGCACGCCCAGGCCCAGGGGCTGAGCCACAGCCTCGTCGGCTTGCTCTGGGCGCTGGGGGCGGTGGCCGAGGTGGGGGTGTTCCTGGTCGCGCCGCGCCTGCTCGCCGCCTGGCCGGCGCGGCGCTGGCTGGTGCTGTGCTTCGCCGTGACGGTGTTGCGCTGGACGGTGATCGCCGCCTTGCCGCCGGTTTGGTGGTGGTGGGTGCAGCCGCTGCACGCGCTCGGCTTCGGCCTGTTCCACGCGGTCATGATCGGCGCGGTGCACCGCCTCTTCCCGCCGGGTTGCCAGGGCCGCGGCCAGGCCCTGTATTCGGCCACGAGCTTCGGCGCGGGCGGTGCGCTGGGGGCCTACGGCGCCGGCTGGCTGTGGGCGGCCGGCGGCGGCGCGGCGGCCTTCGGCGCGGCGGCGGTCCTGGCGGCGGCCGGCGCGCTGTTGCTGCGCGGCGTGAAGACCAGTTGAAGGCCGCAGTCGCGCGCGTAGGCCGGGTCCAGTGTCTCGGCGGGCAGGGTCGCGGCCTTGAGGTGCACGGCGCCGTGCAGGCGCCGGCAATGCCGCCGGCTGGTGATGCGGGACACGGACCAGACGAGGAAACTGCGGTCTTCCACCTGCACCGCGGCCTCCAGGGCGGTCAGCTCCGCGCCGGCCAGGTCCAGGCGCGCGCCGTCGGCGAGCAGGGCCGGCTCGCCGGCCAGATCCACCGCGGTCCCTTCCAGGCGGCCGTCGTGGACGGCGAGGGCGGGGCCGTCGGGGTTGCGCAGGCGCACACGGAACAGCTCGGCGCGCGCGCCCGTTGCGCAACACCAGCCGACGGGCGTCGAGGTTTTCGATCCGCGCCTGGCAGCCGTCGAGCTCGATGTCGCGGTGCTGGCCGGTGAGGAAGATCTCCTCCCCGTGGCAATGCACATCGTGTTCCGAACGGCCCGGCGCCGGCCAGGGGTCGGTGGGGCTGAAGGGGCCGTCCACGGCCGCGACCAGCGCCGCTTCGAGCGCCGCCGGCTGGGAGCGCATCGGCGTGTGGTCGGCTTCCGGGAGGAATTCCAACCGGCTGAGAGGCAAGCGGGCGTGCAGCAGGTGGGCGATGCGCGGGGGCGTGACGCGGTCCTGGGCGCCCCACAGGATCACCGTGGGGGGTGCGCACCCGGGCGAGGTCGCTGCCGAAATCGTGTTGCATCAGGGCCAGCGCGGCGTTGGCGTTCGGCTGGTCGGAAAGCAGCAGCGCCCAGGCGGGCTCGGCGCGGCGCAGCCAGTCCAGGGGGTCGGGATGGCGGCGGTCGAAGGCGGCCAGGCCGTCGGCGATCCAGTCGTTGAGCTGTTCGCCCAGGCCGCGCAGCAGCGGCGGCAGCTGCCGCGAGGTGGGCAGTTGCAGGGCTTGCAGGCCGTAACAATGCCGGTCGAGCAGGCCGGCGGCGTCGATCAGCACCAGCCGGCGCAGGCGCTCGGGGTGGCGGGCGGCGAAATGCAGCGCCACGGCGCCGCCCATGGAGTGCCCGACGAGGTCGAAGCGCCCCGGCGGCAGGCGGTCGGCCAGCCAGTCGAGCAGCTCGGCGTAGCGCGCCGGGCTGTAACGGCCGGGCGGCCGGCCGGAGCGGCCGAAGCCTGGCAGATCCGGGGCGAGCACGCGGCGGTCGGCGGCGAAGGTGTCCAGCACGCTTTCCCACACGGCGCCGGCGTCCTGGCCCAGGCCGTGGACGAACAGCACCGGCGGTTTCGTGCCGTCGCCGCCCTCGCGGACGAACAGCTCACCGCCGAACACCGGTTCGGCAAGCCGCGTTTCGATCAGTTTCGGCTGGGCGGCGGCCGCCGCGGCCAGCGACGACAACAGGAGCAGCAGGCGCATCATGTCGGGTTTTCCTCGCGTTCTTCGCGCAGCAGGCCGAGCAGCGCTTCGCCGGCGCGGGAGGGCGTGCGGGCTCGATGGCGGACCACGCCGAGGCGGCGCACGATGGTCAGCCGGTCCTCGGCGACGGCGCACAGGTCGGGGCCGAGCAGGCTGCGCGGCAGGATGCTCCAGCCGAAACCGATGGCCACCAGCATGCGGATGGTCTCCAGGTAGTTGGATTCGAGCTTGACCGGAACCTGCAGACCCTGGGCCGCCAGGGCCTGGTCGATCAGACCGCGGGTGTAGGTGCCGGTTTCGGGGAACACGGCGCCGTGTCGCTCCAGCTCGGCGAGCGGCTCGGGATGTGTGGCCAGGGGGTGGTCGGGGGCGGCCACGACGACCAGCGGGTCGCGCCACAGCGGCACGGTCTCGAAGGGCGGGGCGGGCGGCTCGGGCAGGGTGACCACCGCGAGCTCGCAGTCGCCGGCGGCCACCGCACGGCAGGCGGTTTCCGAGTCGAGGAAGCGCAGCGCCAGTTCCACCTGAGGGTGGCGGCGGATGAAGCGGCGCAGCAGGGCGGGCAGGCGGTGCAGGCCGACGTGGTGGCTGGTGGCGAGCGCCAGGCGGCCGCCGACGCCCTCGCGCAGCGTCTCGACCCGGCGGCGGGCTTCCTCGACGGCGGCGAACACGCCGCCGGCGGCGTCGATCAGGGCCGCGCCGGCCTCGGTCGGCAGCACTCTGCGGCCGAGGCGGTCGAAGAGGCGCAGGCCGAGTTCGCTTTCGAGCGCGGCGATGCGCTTGCTCACCGCCGGCTGGGTCAGGTGCAGGCGCTCGGCGGCGCGCGAGAACGAGCCGCTGCGCGCCACGGTGAGGAACACTTTGAGATCGGCGAGCTCCATCGTGAATCGATTCTCCCAAAGAATCGATTCGATGAAAAGAATGAATTTGAGTAATTCGTCAAAGACCGTAAAATCCCTGGCATGGCCGCCGCCCCCCGGCGGCCGCATCGTTCGTTTCGGGGTGTGACATGGCCAAGACCTTGTACGACAAGCTTTTCGATTCGCACGTGGTGCGCGAGAACGGCGACGGCACGTACTTGCTGTACATCGACCGGCATCTGGTGCACGAGGTGACCTCGCCGCAGGCTTTCGAGTGGTTGCGCCTGGCCGGGCGCAAGCCGTGGCGGCGCGAGGCGATTCTCGCCGTCCCGGACCACAACGTGCCGACCCGCGACCGCGACAAGCCGATCGCGGACCCGGTCTCGCGGCTGCAGGTGGAGACGCTGGACGAGAACTGCCGCACTTTCGGCATCACCGAGTTCCGCATGAACGACCCGCGCCAGGGCATCGTGCACGTGGTCGGCCCCGAGCAGGGCCTGACCTTGCCCGGCACGACGGTGGTCTGCGGGGATTCGCACACCTCGACCCACGGGGCGTTCGGCGCGCTGGCCTTCGGCATCGGCACATCGGACGTCGAGCACGTGCTCGCCACCCAGTGCCTGGTCACGCCCAAGTCCAAGGCGATGCGCATCTGGGTGAACGGCCGGGTGGGGCCGGGCGTCACCGCCAAGGACATCGTCTTGGCGATCATCGGCCGCATCGGCACCGCCGGCGGCACCGGTTACGCCATCGAGTTCGCCGGCGAAGCCATCCGCGATCTGAGCGTGGAAGGCCGCATGACGGTGTGCAACATGGCGATCGAGGCCGGCGCCCGCGCCGGCTTCATCGCCGTGGACGACAAGACCATCGCGTATTTCGAAGGCCGCCCGCTCGCGCCCAAGGGGCGCTTGTGGGAGCAGGCGGTGGCCGCCTGGTCGACCTTGTACAGCGATCCGGGCGCGCGCTTCGACCGCGAGGTGGAGCTCGATGCCGCCGAGATCGAGCCGATGGTGACCTGGGGCACCTCGCCCGAAATGGTCGTGCCGGTCTCCGGGCGGGTGCCGGATCCGGACGCCGAGCCGGACCCGGTGCGCGCCGCCGGCATGCGCGCGGCCTTGCGCTACATGGGCTTGACGCCGGGCACGGCCATCGAGGACATCCACCTGGACAAGGTGTTCATCGGCTCCTGCACCAATTCGCGCATCGAGGATCTGCGTGCGGCGGCCGAGGTCGTGCGCGGCCGGAAGGTGGCGCCGAACATCAAGTTGGCGATGGTCGTGCCCGGTTCGGGCCTGGTGAAGCGCCAGGCCGAGGCCGAAGGGCTCGACCGGGTGTTCGTCGAGGCGGGGTTCGAATGGCGTGCGCCGGGCTGCTCCATGTGTCTGGCGATGAACGCCGACCGGCTCGCGCCCGGCGAGCGTTGCGCCTCGACGTCCAATCGCAATTTCGAAGGCCGCCAGGGCCAGGGCGGGCGCACGCACCTGGTCAGCCCGGCGATGGCCGCCGCCGCGGCCGTGGCCGGCCACTTCGTCGACGTGCGCCGTTTCCAGTAAGCGCCATAGGGGTTTGAATCATGCAAGCGTTCAAGAGAGTGGAAGGCATCGTCGCGCCCCTCGACCGCGCGAACGTGGACACCGATGCGATCATCCCGAAGCAGTACCTGAAGTCCATCAAGCGCACCGGTTTCGGGCCGAACTTGTTCGACGAGTGGCGTTATCTCGACCACGGCGAGCCGGGCATGGATCACTCCAAGCGTCCGCTCAACCCCGATTTCGTGCTCAACCAGCCGCGCTACCAGGGCGCGACGATCCTGCTCGCCCGGGAGAACTTCGGCTGCGGTTCCTCGCGCGAGCACGCCGTCTGGGCGCTGGTCGATTACGGGTTCCGGGTGGTGATCGCGCCGAGCTTCGCCGACATCTTCTACAACAACGCCTTCAAGAACGGCTTGCTCGCCCTGGTGTTGCCGGAAGCGGTCGTCGATCGCTTGTTCGCCGAAACCGAGGCGCGGGAGGGCTACACGCTGGCGGTCGATCTCGAGGCGAAGACGGTGACCACGCCCGATGGGGACGTGATTCCCTTCGAGATCGACGATTTCCGCCGCCACCGCTTGCTTCACGGCCTGGACGACATCGCGCTGACCTTGCAGCACGCCGACGAGATCCGCGCCTACGAGGAGCGCCGGCGGCGTGAAGCGCCGTGGCTGTTCGAGCCGCCCGCCGTTTGATCGGCCCGTTTCGTTTTCTGCGAGGAGCGAGTCCATGGCTTACAGCATCGCGGTTCTGCCCGGCGACGGCATCGGGCCGGAAATCGCCGCCGAGGCGGTGAAGTTGATCGAGGCGCTCAGCGAATTCGGCTTCGAAGCGCGCATCGAGACGGGGCTGATCGGCGGCGCGGCGGTCGACGCCACGGGCGACCCCCTGCCGCCGGAGACGATCGCCCTGTGCGACGCGGCCGACGCGATCCTGCTCGCGGCGGTGGGCGGCCCCAAGTACGACCGCCTGCCGCGCGCGCAGCGCCCGGAAACCGGTCTGCTGCGCCTGCGCGCGCAGTACGGCTTCTTCGCCAATCTGCGCCCGGCGCTGCTCTATCCGGAGCTGGCCGAGGCCTCCAGCCTGAAGGCCGAGAAGGTCGCGGGGCTGGACCTGCTGATCGTCCGGGAGTTGACCGGCGGCATCTACTTCGGCCAGCCCCGCGGCATCTTCACCGGCGAGGACGGCGAGCGCTACGCGGTCAACACGCAGCGCTACAGCGAGTCGGAGATCCGCCGCATCGTCCGGGTCGCCTTCGAGGCCGCGCGTCGCCGCGGCCGGCGCGTGTGCTCGGTCGACAAGGCGAACGTGCTGGAGGTCTCCGAGCTGTGGCGCGAGGTCGTCGAGGCGGTGCACGCCGATTACCCGGACGTGGAGCTCAGCCACATGCTGGTGGACAACGCCGCCATGCAACTGGTGCGCGAGCCCAAGCAGTTCGACGTGGTCGTGACCGGCAACCTGTTCGGCGACATTCTTTCGGACATCGCTGCGATGCTGACCGGTTCGATCGGCATGCTGCCGTCGGCCAGCCTGCGCAGCGACGCCAAGGGGCTTTACGAGCCCGTGCACGGTTCGGCCCCGGACATCGCCGGCCAGGGGGTGGCCAATCCGTTGGCGACGCTGTTGTCCGTGGCCATGATGTTGCGCCACAGCTTCGACCGCGAGGATCTGGCCGCGCGGATCGAGCGCGCGGTCGGCCGCGTGTTGGCGGACGGCTTGCGCTGTCGTGACATCGCCCGCCCGGGCGAGACCGTCGTCGGCACGGTGGAGATGGGCGAGGCGGTGCGCCGCGCGTTGCACGAGGTCGATTGACCGGTGCCGCGCGGGAAGGAAAAACGGGGCGCGACGCGCCCCGTTTTTTCTTGGTTCCTGCCTCGGACCGCCGTTTCAGAGGCCGGCGAGCAGGTAGCTGCGCCGGATCAGGTCGCCGTTGGCGCGGTAGGTGAGATGCAGGGTGTTTTCGACCGGGTCGTCGCGGTACTCGACCAGCTCGTCGACGTTGTAGGCCAGCACCCGGTAACGGCTGCCGTCGGGGCGGCTGATGGCGATGTTGAACTTGTCCCGTTCGCCCAGCCAGCCGTCGCCGTCGGTGTCGTGCTGGATGACGGTGTAGAGGAAGAACACGGTGGTGGCGCCGGCGCCCGGGACGTTGCGGTCGATCGGCGCGTAGTGGGCGATCACCTTGTCATGGTCGTCGAACAAGCGCCTGGGCAGGATGCCGGGCCGGAAGACGAACTCGATGTTGCGGATCGGGCCGTTGCCCGCTTCGCCGCGCACTTCGCGCACTTCGCGCAAGGTGATGAATTGGCCGAGGATGGGTTGGGGTTCGCCGGCGGCGACCTCGACGGTTTGCGCACGCAGGGAGCTGGCTGCGGACTGCGTGGTCGCGGACGGCGTGCGCGCGGCGAAGGGCGAGGCGTCGGCCGGTTCGCGCCGGTCCGTGGGCGCCGGCGCCGGGACGCTGAGTACGGCCGCGCCGTCCGGGGTGGTGGCGTGCAACCAGGCGAACGCGCCGAGCAGCAGGGCCACGGGTGCGCCGACGAGGTAACCGAGACCTCGGCGGCTCATCAGCAGATGTTCAAGGAAGGTTTGCGCTTGTGTTTTTGTGTTCATATCGGTACCACCTGAGCAAGGCATGTGGTGCGACGCGGTCGTACCACGGTTTGACATCGTTGCCGTCCTTGTTCATGACACGCAACTCCAGCGTGCGTGCATCCAGGCGATCCGCATAGAGAAACGCGATCCGCCGGCCGTCGGGGAAAAACACCGGGCTGCGGTGCAGCCCGCCGACGGTCAGGCAGCGCGTGGCGCCGGACAAGGGCGAGAGGTAAAGGTTAACCGCTCCGCGATACGTCTTCTTGTGATGGACTTCATCGAATTCGTAATCGTAGTCCAGCGCTGCCGCATACAGCAGGCTACGACCGTCGGGCGACCAGGTCAAGGGGGCTTGCACCTGCACGTTTTCCGGTGAGATCGGCCGTGGCGCGCCGCCGTCGTGCGGCAGGATCCAGGCCTTACGCACCCCGCCGGCATAGAGCGGATGCAGGATGAAGGCGAGGTGCTGGCCGTCGGGGGAAACGCTCACCGCCGCCGGCTCGGCCGGCGGCGCGTCCGGCGGCACGCCGTAGAGCGGTTCCGCGCTGTCGGTTTCCAGGGAATAGCGGAGCAGGACGCCCTGTCCGGCGCGCCGCGCGGCCAAGACCAGCCCGCGGCCGTCGGGCAGCCAGGCGAGATCGTAGAGCCGCTCGAGCTCGAGGCGCAGGCTGTCGGCGCCGTCTTCGAGGCGGACCAGGTGCAGGGCTTCGCGTTCGCCGCCGCGGTGCACATACGCGACGTGGCGGCCGTCCGGCGCGCAGCGCGGTTGCACGTCGTCGCCGGCGGCGCCGGCGAGGCGCCGCGGCGGTGCGCCGGGGCGGACGATGAAGATGTCCACGTTCTCGACCGGCCGGCGCGGGTCGACGGGGCCCGGACGGCCGCGGTTGGAGGCGAAGACGATGCGCCCGTCGGGGCAGGGATCGGGATCCATGTCGCGCCAGCGTTCGCCGCCGGTGAGGGCCTGGACCCGGCCGGGGCCGGTGGCGAGGTGCAGCGTCGAGACCGGGCCGGCGAGCTTGGCGGGAAACAGCCAGCCGCCCGCCGCGCCGGCCGGCCCGGCGGCCAGCGCCAGCAGCAGGGCGGCGGCAAAACGCCGCCGGCCGCTCGATGATCGGGCGTGCGCGCGCACCTTCATCGAACCGTACTCCGAATGTTCGCGATGCGGGTCCGGCACGGCCGGACCCCCGGGCGCCGGTCCGGCGCCGCAACGAAAAGACCCCCACGGGCGTGCCCGTGGGGGTCGGAGTGACCCGGAACCGGCCCGCGGGCACGGTTCCGTTATAACAGGCTCACCGCGCCATTACAACGGCGGATAGGCGTTCTGCAGCAGGATCTGGAACGCCTCGGGGAACCACCGGCCGGCGTGCGGCGCATTGGGCAACGCACCGGTCGGATACGCGCTGTTGTAGCGGTTCTGCGCGTTCGGGTCGCACATCGGATCGTGCTTCTTGTTCGGGTCGTTCGGATCCTGTTCGAAGTTCGGATCGCTCACGCCGTCGGATTCGCCCTGGGGCTTGACCCAAACGTAGGCGTCGATGCCGGGGTGCGGATTGGCTTGCGGCCGGTAACCGACCCCGCCGGGCTGGTTGCACCAGTTGCCGCGGTGGTAGCGGCGGTCGATGCGCGACTCGTTCACGTAGGTGTTCAAGTCGGTGCTGCTCGACACCCCGGTCGGCCGTTCCGGACCACCCCAGCCGTTGCGGCCGGTGTCGATCAGCATGCCGATGCTGCTCGGCGCGCCGCGGGCGATCATGGCGTCACGCCAGTCCGAGACGAAATCGAGTTCTTCGAGGTAGTCGTTCCACTCGTAGAAGTCGGCCGCCCGCACCGGCTGTCCGCCGACCGTGAGGTTCGGGTCGGGCAGGTAGGGCTCTTCGACCGGGGTGTAGTTGGCCGAGTTGCTCACGAAGCCGGCGACGCTCGCCCAGCCGCGGTCGGTGCTTTCGATCACGTCCGCGATCAGGTTCACCGCCGGGCCGAAGTTGCTGCTCCAGCCCAGCCAGCCCGAGTGGGCGATGTCGACGTAGCTGTAGACGTTCGGCAGCTCGGACAGGCGGTTGAGGGCGTAGCGGATGCCGTCGCGGTAGCCGCCGGGGCCGTTCGCCTCGCTGCAGGCCGGCTCGTCGAGGTTGGTCACCAGGTTGGGCAGCGAGTCGACCTCGATGATCGCCACGATGTGGATGTTGCGGTAGGCCGGATCCGAGAGGATCTCCACGATCGGGTCGATGTACTCGGTCTGGTAGCGCTGGAAGCCGTTCTCGGCGATCAGCAGCTCACCGTTGGAGGCCAGCGCCGCGCAGTCGCGGTTGGGCAGGTTGTAGACGACGAACATGAACAGGTCGGCGCCCTGCGCCACCGCTTCGTCCAGGTGGCCGCGCAGACCGAGTCCGTCGGTGATGGCGCCGATGCGGTCCATCCACACCGCCGTGTTGTAGTTGGCGATGGCGCTGCCGCCGGGCTCCGCCGCCGCCTTGGCCGACCATTCGGGGTTCACGTACCAGCGGCTGGCCGCGGCGAAGGGGTTGTCGGCGCGCTGGAAGCTGCCGCCGCCCGTCGACGAGCTGCTGCTCGAGCTGCTCGACGAGACGCTGCTCGAAGAACTGCTGGTCGAGCTGCTCGACGAGGACACGCTGGAGCTGCTCGAGCTGCTCGAGCTGCTCGAAGACGTGCTGCTCGACGAGGACGTGCTGCTCGACGAGCTGCTGCTGCTCGAGGCCGTCCCGCCACAGGCCACGCCGTTCAGGGTGAAGGCCGTCGCCACATTCGCCGGCGGCTGGCTGTTGTTGGCCTGGAAGCCGAAGCTCGCCGTGCCGCCGTTGGCCGCCAGGCGACCGTTCCAGTGGCCGGCCGGGTTGGAGGCCGTCACCTGCGAACCCGAGGTGCTGAAGCTGGCGTTCCAGCCGCCGGCGAAGCTTTCACCCGCGCCCAGGTTCCACACCAGCGTCCAGCCGTCGATCGGCTGGCTCGACAGGTTGCGGACGGTGACGTTGACCTGGAAGCCGCCGCCCCAGTCGTTGGCGATCACGTAGTCCACCGCGCAGGCGCCGCTGCCGCCCGTGCTGCTGCTCGAGCTGCTCGAGGAGACGCTGCTCGACGAGCTGCTGCTCGAGCTGCTCGACGAGGACACGCTGGAGCTGCTGCTCGACGAGGACGAGACGCTGCTCGAGGAGCTGGAGCTCGACGTGCTGCTGCTCGAGGAGGACACGCTGGAGCTCGAAGAACTCACGCTGGAGCTGCTCGAAGAGGCACCGCCGCCGTTGACGGTGACGGGCACCGCCGAAACACCGCCGGGGCTGCCGATGAAACCGAAGCTCACCGAGCCGCCGGGCGGCACGTTGTTGGTGTAGCCGGCCGGGCCGATGACGAAATGCCCGCCGCTGGAGGACCGGACCACGCCCCCCCAGATGTTGCCGATGCTGATCGGCATGTCGAATTCGACGGTCCAGCCCGACAGGGTGGCGCCGCCGTCGTTGTTCACCGTCACTTCCGCCTGGAAGCCGCTGCCCCAGTCGTTGACGATGCGCATGGAGGCGCTGGCCGCCCAGGCCGGCGCCAGGCCGGCGGCGAGCAGCAGCGCTGCGATGGGTCGGAACATTCTGTTCATGTGATCTCTCCAGGAACGCAATGGGATGTTTGTGTGTGTGCTGCTTTCGCTCCGATTTTCAGACATCGTTGTGTGCTTCATTCCCTCCTCGATTGCCATGGTGATGCGCTACCCCCCTGTTGCAGGAAAAGCGGCGGCGCCGTGCGGCGAGTGCCGCACGGCGCCGCCGGGGTTTCAGTCGGCGCTGCAGGCCGGCGGGCTGATGTTGCCGCTGGTGGTGCCTTGCAGGCCGAAGGTCACGCTCTGGCCGGGGGCCAGGTTGCCGTTCCAGGACACGTTCGAGCCGCTCAGGGTCGAACCGCTGGTCGTGGCAAAAGCGATGCCCCAGCTGTTGGTGACGCTCACCGTCCGGTCGAAGCTCAAGGTCGCCGTCCAGCCGGTCACCGGGCTCGTGCCGGTGTTGGTCACCGTGTAGTTGTTGAGCACGAAGCCGCTACCCCAGCTGTCCACCGTGCCCGGCGTGCAGGAGAGGGCCGAGCCGGCCGACGACGAGGCACTCGAGCTGCTGCTCGACGCGCTGCTGGAGCTCGAGGAACTGCTCGACGAACTGCTGGTGCTGCTCGAGGACGAAGAGCTGCTCGAGGTGCTGCTGGAGCTCGAGGACGAGCTGCTGGACGAGCTGCTCGAGGCCGCCCCGCCGCAGGCCACGCCGTTCAGGGTGAAGGCCGTCGCCACGTTCGCCGGCGGCTGGCTGTTGTTGGCCTGGAAGCCGAAGCTCGCCGTGCCGCCGTTGGCCGCGAGACGACCCGTTCCAGTGCCCGGCCGGGTTGGAGGCCGTCACCCGCGAACCCGAGGTGCTGAAGCTGGCGTTCCAGCCGCCGGCGAAGCTTTCACCCGCGCCCAGGTTCCACACCAGCGTCCAGCCGTCGATCGGCTGGCTCGACAGGTTGCGGACGGTGACGTTCACCTGGAAGCCGCTGCCCCAGTCGTTGGCGATCACGTAGTCCACGGCGCAGGCGCCGCTGCCGCCGGTGCTGCTGCTCGAAGACGAGCTGCTCGGCGGCGGCATGCTGCTCGAGGAGCTCGAGCTGCTGCTGGAGGAACGGGTGCTGCTGGACGAGGAGGAGCCGCCGCCCTGCAGGTACTGGCGCAGCCACTGCAGCGCCGGGCGTTCCTGGCCGCTGCTCGAGACCAGCCAGGCGTCGGATTGCCAGGTCTGGCCCTGGATGTAGCCCCAGAGGGTGACGCCCGCCACGCCCGGATGCTCCCAGACCACCGGGAACTTCTGCTGATACTGCTGCAGTTGCGCCTGGTCGTCGGCCAGGTTGATGTCCCATTCGGACACATAGATGGGCAGCCCGGTCTGGGCGAGGGCGTCGAGGTTGCCGCGCAGATTGTCGACGCTGTAGTCCACGACGTTGAAGGTGTGCGCCTGGATGCCGATGCCGTCGATCAGGCCGCGCTGCCTGAGCAGGTCGATGATCTCGACGTAGCGGCTGCGCTTGCTCGGGTCGTTGATGATGCCGTACTCGTTGATCAGCAGTTGGGCGTTCGGGCAGTGCTGCCGCGCCATTTCGAAGGCGGTGATCACCCAGTCCCAACCGGTGGCCCCGTCGCCGCCGAGGGCGGCCGCGTAGGACGGCGGGTCGGACAGCGGCTCGTTGACCACGTCGATCAGATCCGTGGCGGGATAGCGCGCGCAGTAGTCGATCATGAATTCCTCGACCTCGGCGCGCTGCTCGGCCTGTGACAGGCCGCCGATCCATCCCGGCTCCTGGTTTCCCCACACGAACGTGTGTTGCTTGAAGGGGATGCCGGCCGACCGGGCGTAGTCGTAGGCGCGGTCGAGCCCGCTCCAGTTGTAGCTGTCGCGGCTGGATTCCACCACCCCCCACTTGCCTTCGTTCTCGGGCGTGATCTGGTTCCAGTATTGGCCGAAGTTCGACGGCACGTTGCCGCCCTGGGTGATGTTGCCGAGGAACTTGCCGTGGCCCGCGGCGAGCTGCGCCATCGCCGGGGAGGCCAGCAGCAGGCTCAGCATCAGGCTCAGCATCAGGCCGGTGAGCCTTCGTGTGTCGATGAGCATATTTCGGACCCTCCGCTTTCGTATCTGCGTATCGATGTCGTCGTGTCGGTCGCTGTCGCGGATCGGGCGCATACGACGCGCCGCATGAGTGGGCGTCGTTCCCCGGTGACCGAATCCCGGCGCCGACCGGCCCGGTGGGGCCGGGCCGAGGCTGCACGCTAACAGGGGGCGGCGGCCGAATTCGTCCGGTTTCCCGACGAAAAAGCTGGAACTTCGGACAGCGTTGTCCCGCCTGCCGCGCGGCGGCTTGTGGGTTCCCGCTGTAAACGTTTACAATCGCCTTCGTCCGGCAGCCTCCGTGCGCCGGCCGCGCACCTTCGACACGGCGCCGTTCTGGGGGAAGGCGTCGGGGGCGCCACCGGCGGCACGGCTCGGGTCGGCTTGCCGACGGGATCCGCCGGACGACAAAGCCAACGACATGTGGAGGAAACGACGATGCAAGACATAGCAAAACGTGCGGCACGCGCCTTCGCCGCGGCGCTGTTGTGTACGCCGCTGGCTGCGGCGGCCTTTTCCGTTTCGGGCACCCGCATCCTGGACGCCAACGGCAATCCTTTCGTGATGCGCGGCATCAATCATGCCCACACCTGGTACCCCCAACAACACCTTCGCCTTCGCGGACATCGCCGCGACCGGCGCCAACACCGTCCGCGTGGTGCTGGCGACCGGCGGGCGCTGGACCCGCAACGACGGGGCCGACGTGGCGAACGTCATCCAGTTGTGCAAGGCCAACCGGCTGGTGTGTGTCCTGGAGGTGCACGACGCGACCGGTTGGGGCGAACAGAGCGGGGCGGTGCACATCTCGGACGCGGTGGCGTACTGGACCAGCCCGGACATCATGAATGCGATCGTCGGGCAAGAGGACTACGTGATCATCAACATCGCCAACGAGCCCTTCGGCAACAACGTGCCGGAGAGCACCTACGTGAACGACACCATCGCCGCGATCCAGGACCTGCGCGCCGCCGGTCTCACCCATCTGCTGATGGTCGACGCGGCGAACTGGGGCCAGGACTGGCAGAACTACATGCGCAACAACGCGCCGACCATCTTCGCCGCGGATCCGCTCGGCAAGCTGGTCTTCTCCGTGCACATGTACGAGGTCTACCAGAACGCCTCGACGATCGTCTCCTATATGGACGCCTTCGCGACCCACGGGCTGCCGCTCGTGGTCGGTGAATTCGGCGCCGATCACCAGGGCAACCCGGTGGACGAGGACACCATCATGGCCGAGGCGCAGCGGCGCGGCATCGGCTACATCGGCTGGTCCTGGTCCGGCAACGGCGGCTGCTGCACCTCCCTGGACATCGTCATCAACTGGGATCCGAACAACCTCTCGTCCTGGGGCGAGCGGTTGATCAACGGCCCGAACGGCATCCGTGAAACCTCGGTGATCGCCAGCATCTACGGCGGCTCCGGCTCCTCGTCCTCCTCGAGCAGCAGCGCCAGCAGCTCGTCGAGCAGCTCGAGCAGCAGCTCGAGTTCATCGAGCAGCATGCCGCCGCCGAGCAGTTCGTCTTCGAGCAGCAGCACCGGCGGCAGCGGAACCTGCGCCGTGGACTACGTGATCGCCAACGACTGGGGCAGCGGCTTCCAGGTCAACGTCACCGTCCGCAACCTGTCGAGCCAGCCGATCGACGGCTGGACGCTGGTGTGGAACCTGGGCGCGGGTGAAAGCTTCGCCGGCGGCTGGAACGCGAGCTTCAGCACCTCGGGTTCGCAGGTGACGGCCTCGAACCCGGCCGGGCACTGGAACGGTCGCCTGGCGGCCAACGGCGGCACGGCGAGCTTCGGCTTCCAGGCCAACAACAGCCAGCCGCCGGCGAACGTGGCGACGGCCTTCACCCTGAACGGCGTGGCCTGCGGCGGGGCGGCCTCGAGCTCCAGCAGCAGCGCGTCCAGCTCCAGCAGCGTGTCCTCCTCGAGCAGCAGCTCCAGCGTCTCGTCCAGCAGCAGCTCGAGCAGCTCCAGCGTGTCCTCGTCGAGCAGCTCGACCAGCAGTTCGTCGAGCAGCGTCTCCTCGAGCAGTTCGTCCAGTTCCAGCAGCACGTCTTCGTCGAGCAGCTCGAGCTCATCGGCGGCCGGTTCGGCCCTCTCCTGCACGCCGGGCACGGTGGACAGCTGGGGTAGCGGCTTCGTGCTCAACAACTACACGGTGACCAACACCGGCACGAGCCCGGTGACCGGCTGGACGGCGACCTTGAGCTTCGACCGGACGGTGAGCGTCACCAACAGCTGGGGCATCGCTTTTGCCACGACCAGCGGTTCGACCCTGAGCGGCTCGAACGTGTCCTGGAACGGCAACCTGGCCCCCGGCCAGAGCGTGACCTTCGGCCTGCAAGGCAGCACCAGCGGCAACATCAGCCCGCCGGCCTGCAGCGCCCACTGAACCCCTCCCCGCCCGATGGGCGACTCGTGCGGCCAGGGACGGCCGCCTTTTCTCCCACGATGTCGCCCCACCGCCCGGCGCCGGCATTCGCCGCTGGCTGATCGATGCGAAAATGGTTTACCATCCGGGACCGTGCCGGGCGCCACCGGCCGTGAGCGCTTCGAACGATGGTTGAGACGCTGAAAACCGTCTGGATGTCCCTGACGCGGCGCTGGCCGCTCGTGTACACCGTGGCGGCGCTGGTCGTCGCGGCCGCGACCTACGGCATCCGCTACCACGAGCCGCGGGCCCTGTTCTGGGACGAGAATTATCACATCGCTTCGGCCCAGAAGTACCTGGACGGCGTCATGTACATGGAGCCGCACCCGCCGTTGGGCAAGCTGCTCTTGGCTTTCGGCGAGTGGCTTCTCGATCCGAACGCGGGCAAGGACAAGAGTCGCTTCGTCCGGGTCGATTACATCAAGGATGCGGACCTGCCGCCGGACATGAGTTTCGCCGGCTTCCGCTTGATGTCGGTGCTGTGCATGATCCTCGCGGCGCCCTTTTTCTTCCGCACCGCCCTCAACGTCACGGGCAACGCGCACCTGGCGGCAGCGGCCACCGTGCCGTTGCTGTTCGACAACGGCGTCATCGTGCACAGCCGTGGCGCGATGCTCGAGGGCATCCAGCTCTTTTTCCTGGTGCTCGCGCTGTGGTATTTCACGCGCATCATCACCCGTGGCCGGCCCGTGCCGTGGTGGCGCTACGGCCTGCTCGGCTTTCTGGTCGGGTTGGTCATCGCGGTGAAGGTCAACGGTGCCGTGTTGCTGTTGCTGTTCCCGGCCTTGTTCGGCTGGGCGTGGTGGCCCGCCTTGCGGGCCGGGCGCTGGCGCGAACCCCTGGCGGCCCTGCCGGGCGCCGCGGCCGCGGCGACCGGCGCGATCGGTGCCGTGCTGTTGGCGGTGATGTACGTGCACATCGCCCTCGGCCAGACGGTCGTGCCGGGAAAAACCTATCGCGCCAGTCCCGAATACCTGGAGCTCATCCGCAGCGGCCGCAGCGCCAGCCTGGCGGCGTTCGTCGTCGGCCTGCGCGACAACTGGTTGTACATGCGCGATTACGCCGACGGCGTGCCGCGGCTCGACCCCTGCAAGCCGGGAGAGAACGGCAGCCATCCGCTCGGCTGGCCGCTCGGCAACAAGACCATCAACTACCGCTGGGCCAAGGACACGGTGGACGGCCGGACCGAGGTGCGCTACCTCTACCTCGTGCCCAATGCCGCCGGCTGGTTCAGTGCGTTCGCCGGCGTCCTGCTCGGCGCGGCCTTGTTGATCGCGGCGCTCGTGTTCGGCTTGCGCCCGCCGGACGGTCGCCGTTTCGCCTGGGTCGTCCTGTTCACGGTGCTCTATTTCGCGTACATGGCGGCCATCCTGCAGATCGAGCGGGTGATGTATCTGTACCACTACTTCGTCCCGCTGCTGTTCGCCTGGTTGAACCTGGCGGCGCTCGGCGCCTATCTGTTCGCGGACCAAACGGGCACGGGGCGGCGGCATTTCTACGCGAATCTGGCCGCCTTCGGCCTGATCGTGCTGCTGGTCTACTGGCATTTCTCGCCGCTCACCTATTACCGCCCGCTCACCGAGGGCGAGTTCGCGCTGCGGCAATGGTTCGATTTCTGGAAAATGGCGCCGGTTCGATGAAGTGGCATTGGAACCGCAACACCGTGTTTTCGCTGATCCTGGCGGCCGCAGGGTGGTGGGTGATCGACCACATGATTCCGCCGCACGTCAGCGGCCCGCTGAAGGTCACGGTGAGCAAGAACAACGCGCCGATCCTGGACGTTCACCAGCCGCGCGCGGTGGCCTACGGCAAGACCCTGTGGTTGGACACGCTCGAGCTGGAATCCGGCTCACGCCTGCGGCACCCCAAGCTCGGTGAATTCGGCTACGTCGAGAATTTCTTCCTGGACGTCGAAACGGTTCTCGACGTGCGCAAGGGCGGCCTCTATCGTTTCACCGTGGGCAGCGACGACGGCTTCGCGCTCTACGTCGACGGGCGCCTGGTCTGCGAATACCGCGGTGACCGGCCGTTGCGCTACGACACCTGCAGCGTGGCGCTCGAGCCGGGCCATCACCGGTTCAAGCTGAGCTACTTCCAGGGCGGCGGCAACTCGGGGCTGCGCGTCACCTATGTCGCGCCGGAGGGCGAGCGGGCCCGGCCGGTCGGCGAAGACAGCGAGGCGCTGCGTTTCCTGCCGCCACAGGACGCTACGTAATTTCAACGATTGCCGACCCCGGCGGCGCGCGCTGGAATGGCGGCGTCCGCCGTCGTTGAGTCGGGGTCATGCCGAAAGCCCAGTCCGATCGTGATTCCGAAGCGCGCCGCGAGGCGCGCGAGGAGTTGCTCGTCTTCCTGTTCCTGACCGTGGTGCTCGCACCGCTGCTGGCGGTGTTCGTCGTCGGCGGCTACGGGCTGCTGGTCTGGCTTTACCAGGCGTTCGCCGGTCCGCCCAGCGCATGAGCGTCCCGGTCGACATCGGCGGCCTGGTCGTCTACCTCAAGCCGGGTTGGTTCGAGGCGGTGCGCGGGGTGCTGCAGCGCTGGCCCGGCGTCGACATCGCCGCGGCCGACCCGGCGGGCAAGCTGGTCCTGGTCGTCGAGGCCGCCGGTGACGGCGCGCTGGCGGACGTCATCGAGCGGCTCCAAGCCCTGGACGGGGTGCTGCAGGTGGCGCTGGCGTACCACCACCGGGAATCCTCCGAAGCACTGGACGAGGTGCTGGAATGAAGCTCACGCGTCGCGAATTCATCAAGGGCTCGGCGGCGGCGGCCGCCGCCGCAGCGGCGGGCCTGCCGTGGCGGGGCGAGGCGGCCAACGTCGTCACCGACTCGGCCTACACGCACCTGAAGTGGTCCAAGGCGCCGTGCCGGTTCTGCGGCACCGGCTGCGGGATTCACGTGGCCGTCAAGGACGACCGCGTGGTCGCCACCCACGGCGACATCAAGGCCGAGGTGAACCGCGGCCTGGCCTGCGTCAAGGGCTACTTCCTCGCCAAGATCCTCTACGGCAAGGACCGCCTGATGCGCCCCTTGCTGCGCATGAAGAACGGCCGTTACGACAAGAACGGCGAATTCACCCCGGTGAGCTGGGACACCGCCTTCGACGTGATGGCCGAGCAGTTCAAGCGGGTCTTGCGCGAAAAGGGACCGGAAGCGGTCGGTTTCTTCGGGTCCGGGCAGTGGACCGTCTGGGAAGGCTATGCCGCGGTCAAACTGATGAAAGCCGGGTTCCGCTCGAACAACATCGAGCCCAACGCACGCCACTGCATGGCCTCGGCCGTGGCCGGCTTCATGCGCACCTTCGGCGCGGACGAGCCGATGGGGTGCTACGACGACTTCGAGCACGCCGACGCCTTCGTCCTGTGGGGCGCCAACATGGCGGAGATGCATCCCATACTGTGGACACGCCTGACCGACCGGCGCCTCAGCCACCCGCAGGTGCGGGTGGCCGTGTTGTCCACCTTCGAGAACCGCTGCTTCGATCTGGCCGACCTGCCGCTGGTGTTCAAGCCGCACAGCGATCTGGCGATCCTGAACTACATCGCCCGTTACATCATCCGCAGCGGCCGCGTGAACCGGGACTTCGTCGAGCGCCATGTCAATTTCCGCAAGGGTGTGACCGACATCGGCTACGGCCTGCGGCCCGAACATCCGCTCCAGCGCAAGGCGAAGAACGCCGGCGACCCCGGCGCCTCGGAACCGATCGATTTCGATGCCTTCGCCCGCTTCGTCGACGCCTACGACGCCAAGCGCGTCTCGGCCTTGTCGGGTTTGAGCCGCAAGCAGCTCGACGCGCTCGCCGAGCTTTACGCGGACCCGCAGGTCAAGGTCATGTCGCTGTGGACCATGGGGGTGAACCAGCACACCCGCGGGGTGTGGGTCAACAACATGATCTACAACCTGCACCTGCTCACCGGCAAGATCGCCACGCCGGGCAACAGCCCCTTCTCGCTAACCGGCCAGCCCTCGGCCTGCGGCACGGCCCGCGAGGTGGGCACGTTCGCGCACCGGCTGCCGGCGGACCTGGTCGTGGCCAACCCGGAGCACCGGGCGCTGGCCGAGAAGATCTGGAAACTGCCGCCGGACACGATCCCGGCCAAGCCCGGTTTCCATGCGGTGGAGCAGAACCGGCGCCTGCACGACGGTTTGATCAACGCTTACTGGATCCAGGTCAACAACAACCTCCAGGCGGCCGCCAACCTCAACGAGGAAACTTATCCGGGGTACCGCAATCCCGAGAATTTCATCGTCGTCTCCGACGTCTATCCGACGGTCACCGCGCAAGCCGCGGATCTCATTCTGCCCAGCGCCATGTGGGTGGAGAAGGAGGGCGCTTACGGCAACGCCGAGCGGCGCACCCAGTTCTGGCACCAACTGGTCCCGCCGCCGGGCGAGGCGCGTTCGGACCTGTGGCAGATCGTCGAATTCTCCAAGCGCTTCCGCACCGAGGAGGTGTGGCCCCGGGCGCTGCTCGATGCGCATCCGCAGTATCGCGGCAAGACCCTCTACGAGGTGTTGTTCCGCAACGGGCAAGTGGACCGCTACCCCTTGGCGGACTGCGACCCGGCGTACCGCAACGACGAGGCCCAGGCTTTCGGTTTCTACATCCAGAAGGGGCTGTTCGAGGAGTACGCGCGGTTCGGCCGCGGCCACGGCCATGATCTGGCCCCGTTCGACGTCTACCACCAGGTGCGTGGGCTGCGCTGGCCGGTGGTGAACGGCCGGGAAACGCGCTGGCGTTACCGGGAAGGGGAGGATCCCTACGTGCCGGCCGGCAGCGGCTGGCGGTTCTACGGCAAACCGGACGGGCGCGCGGTGATTTTCGCGCTGCCGTACGAGCCGCCGGCCGAGGCGCCCGACGAAGACTACCCCTTCTGGTTGACCACCGGCCGGGTGCTCGAGCACTGGCACTCGGGCTCCATGACCATGCGCGTGCCCGAGCTCTACCGCGCCGTGCCGCAGGCGCTGGTCTACATGCATCCGGACGATGCCGAGCGCCTGCAACTGCGGCGCGGCAGCGAGGTTCGGGTGATCAGCCGGCGCGGCGAGGTCCGCGGGCGGGTGGAGACGCGCGGCCGCAACCGTCCGCCGCCGGGCGTGGTGTTCATCCCGTGGTTCGACGCCCGCCTGCTGGTCAACAAGCTGACTCTGGACGCGACGGATCCCATTTCCAAGCAGACGGACTACAAGAAGTGCGCCGTGAAGATCGTCCCGGCGTGAAGGGGGTGGCCATGAAACGCCTGCATCGCTCGATCCTCGCCGCCGTGGTGCTCGTCGGCTCGGCCTGGGCCCTGGCTCAGGGGGCGCTGTCCTGGGGCATCCGGGGCGCCGTCCCCGTCCCCGAAACCCATCCCGCCCCCGAATGGCCGCGGGTGGAGGAATCCGCGACCCGGCGGGCGCGCGACTACCCCATGCAGCCGCCGACCATCCCGCACAAGATCGACAACTACCAGGTCGATCTCAACGCCCACAAGTGCATGAGCTGCCACAGCCGCCGCCGGGTCGAGGAGAGCGGGGCACCGATGGTCA
The DNA here is from genome assembly GCA_026004975.1 of Gammaproteobacteria bacterium. GTDB lineage: Bacteria > Pseudomonadota > Gammaproteobacteria > HTCC5015 > HTCC5015 > BPKE01. Next base: position 243,022 of record BPKE01000001.1, on the reverse strand, counting down.
GCGTCACCCACTACATGGACCGCGACGGCAACTTCCTCGCCGAGGTCTCCCCCCGGCGGTATTTCTGCACCCAGTGCCACGTCGTGCAGCATCTGGCCCGGCCCCCCGTCGACAACGATTTCAAAGACGTCGGGGCGTTGATCACGGAGGCGGCCGACCGGCCATGAGCGGATCCCATGAAACCGGCTGGCGGGGCTGGCTGCGGCGGGGCTGGCGGATCCTGCGCCGGCCGGCGCGGCACTGGAGCCTGGGGTTCCTGACGGTGGGCGGGTTCGTGGCCGGCATCGTCTTCTGGGGTGGCTTCAACACCGCCGTCGAGCTGACCAACACCGAGACGTTCTGCATCGGTTGCCACGAGATGCGCGACAACGTCTACCAGGAGCTGCGCCGCACGGTGCACTACAGCAACCGCTCCGGGGTCCGCGCCACCTGCCCGGATTGCCACGTGCCGCACGACTGGACCGACAAGATCGCCCGCAAGATGCAGGCCTCCAAGGAGCTTTGGGGCAAGATCTTCGGCAGCATCGACACCCGCGAGAAGTTCCTCGCCAAGCGGCGCGAGCTCGCCGAACACGAATGGGCGCGGCTCAAGGCCAACGATTCGCTGGAATGCCGCAACTGCCACGATTTCCGCTACATGGACTACACCCAGCAGAGTCCCCGGGCGCGCGAGCGGCACAGCACCGCGCTCGCTAGCGGCGAGAAGACCTGCATCGACTGCCACAAGGGCATCGCCCACGAACTTCCGGACATGGCGGGGGTCGAGGGGTTCTGAGGCGGGGCGCCGCGGCCCCGGCGCGTTTTCGGCTATACTGGTCGACTCTCCCACGAACCCCGGCGACGCCGCGTTTTTATGACCGAAGTCAAGCTGTTCGACACCACCCTGCGCGACGGCGCGCAGGCCGAGGACGTCTCGTTCACCGTCGACGACAAGCTGTACATCGCCCGCCTGCTGGACGATTTCGGCATCCATTACATCGAGGGCGGCTGGCCGGGTTCCAACCCCAAGGACCTGGAGTTCTTCCGGGCGGCCGCCAAGCTCCCGCTCAAGAACGCGCGCATCGCCGCCTTCGGCTCGACGCGGCGCGCCCGGCTGCGTGCCGAGGACGACCCCAACCTCAAGGCGCTGGTCGACAGCGGGGCCCCGGTCGCCTGCATCTTCGGCAAGACCTGGGATTTGCACGTCACCGAGGCGCTCGGCATCGAGCTCGAGCAGAACCTCGAGCTGGTCGAGGACAGCATCGCTTTCCTCAAGCGCCACTTCGACGAGGTCATCTTCGACGCCGAGCACTTTTTCGACGGCTACAAGGCCAACCCCGACTACGCCCTGGCCGTGCTCCAGGCAGCGGCCCGCGCCGGCGCCGACTACCTGACCCTGTGCGACACCAACGGCGGCGGCTTGCCTTGGGACATCGAGGCGGCCACGGCGGCCGTGCGCCGGGCGGTGCCCGGCACCGCGGTTGGGATCCACGTCCACAACGACAGCGAGACGGCGGTGGCCAACTCGCTGGCCGCCGTTCGCGCCGGCGCGACCCTGGTGCAGGGCACCATCAACGGCATCGGCGAGCGCTGCGGCAACGCCAACCTGGTGAGCATCATCCCCGGCATCCAGCTCAAGCTCGGCCTGCGTTGTGTCGCGCCGGAAAACCTGCGCAAGCTCACCCGGCTGAGCCGCACGGTCCAGGAGCTGGCGAACCTGCGCGAGTGGAAGAACCAGCCGTACACCGGCCTGTCCGCCTTCGCGCACAAGGGCGGCGTGCACGTCTCGGCGGTGATGAAAAACGCCGCGACCTACGAGCACATCGACCCCGAGCTGGTGGGCAACCGGCGGCGGGTGCTGGTCAGCGACCTGGCCGGGCGCTCCAACGTCCTGTACAAGCTGCGCGAGCTCGGTATCGAGCTCGACGCGGACGACCCGGTCGTGCCCAAGGTGGTCGAGACCGTCAAGCGCCTGGAGAACGAGGGCTATGCCTATGAGGGGGCCGACGCCAGCCTCGAGCTGCTGGTGCAGCGCCTGCGCGGCGCGTTGCCCGAGTACTTCACGCCGGCCGGCTACCGGGTCATCGACGAGCGGCAGGGGCCCGGCGGCGCGCCGGTGAGCGAGGCCACCGTGCAGTTCCGCCTGCCTGCCGGCGAGCACGCCCACACCGTCAGCCTGGGCGAGGGCCCGGTCGACGCCCTGAACGGCGCCATCATGAAGGCCCTTTCGCCCCACTATCCGGTGCTCGGCGAGGTGCACCTGACCGATTACAAGGTGCGCATCCTGAACTCCCGCGACGGCACCCGGGCCGTGACCCGGGTGATGATCGAGTCCAGCGACGGCAAGAGCCACTGGAGCACCGTCGGCGTGGACAGCGACATCCTCGGCGCCTCCTACACCGCGCTGCTCGACGCCATCACCTACAAGCTCTACAAGGAAGGGGTCTGAAGGAGGCGCGGGCGGCGCTCACCAGCGTTCACCGAGACTGTCGCGCAGCAGGATGCCGTCCGGGTGGCGGGCGATGTGGCCGCGCCGTGCCAGGTCGCCGAGGATGCGCGTGACCATCTCGCGGGACGCGCCCACCATCTGGGCGATGTCGCGGTGGGTCAGGGGGCCGCGCACCAGCCGCCCGCCGTCCGGCGTGTCCACCGCCAGGTCCAGCAGCAGGCGGGCCACCCGCCCGTAGACGTCCATCAGCGCCAGGCTCTCGATGCTGCGGTCGGCGGCGCGCAGCCGCTGGCAGAGGCTCACCATGATCGCCAGCGCCAGCCGCGGGTTGTCGAGCAGGACCCGCTCGAAGTCGGCCTTCCGGATCAAGCCGAGCTCGCTGGCGGTCATGGTGTACACCGAGGCCGAGCGCGGCTGTGCGTCGAGCAGTGCCATCTCGCCGAAGTGCTCGCCCTCGCGCAGCAGGCTGAGCACGACCTCGCGGCCGTCTTCCGTGCTGCGGCAGACTTTGACCTGGCCCTGGATGATCAGATACAGGGTGTCGCTCTGCTCGCCTTCCTGCACCACCAGGGCGCCGCGCGGGTAGCGCCGGCGCAGGCAGGCGCCCGCCAGCAGCGCCCGCTGCGCGTCGTCCAGGCCCTCGAACAACGGAATGTGGCGCAGCAGTTCCGTATCCACCATGCCGGCCCTGCCGCGTCCGCGCGCTAGGCCGCCACCGCGGCCAGCCGCCGCAGCGCCTCGGTGAGCGTCTCCTCGTCGGTCGCGAAGCTCAACCGCATGTGTCCCGGCGCGCCGAAAGCCGAACCGGGCACCAGCGCGACGCCCGCCTCTTCGACCAGGTGCGTGGCCAGGGCGACGTCGTCGGCGAGGCCGAGCTTTTCGATCAAGGCGCGCATGTCGGGGAAGGCGTAGAACGTCCCGTCGCCCTCGATGCAGGACACCCCCTCGATCGCGTTCAGGCCGGCCACCACCAGGTCGTGGCGGCGTTTGAAGGCGGCCCGCATCTCGGCCACGCAGGATTGATCGCCGCGCAGGGCCGCCTCGGCGGCGAGCTGGCACATCGTCGCCGGGTTGGAGGTGCTTTGCGACTGGATCTTCTTCATCGCCTGGATCAGCCACTTCGGCCCGGCCGCGTAGCCGATGCGCCAGCCGGTCATCGAATAGGCCTTGGAAACGCCGTTGAGGACGATGGTGCGTTCGTACAGATCCGGGCAGGCGTTGACGATGTTCACGAACGGTTCGTCCGACCAGCGGATGTGCTCGTACATGTCGTCGGTCGCGACGAGCACGTCCGGGTGGGCCCGCAGGACCTCGCCCAGCGCCGCCAGCGCCGCCCGGTCGTAGGCGGTGCCGGCCGGGTTCGAGGGGCTGTTGATCACCACCATGCGGGTGCGCGGCCCGAGGGCGGCCTCGAGCTGCTCCGGGCGCAGCAGGAAGCGCTGGTCCTGGCCGGCCTGGACGAACACCGGCTCGGCGCCGGCCAGGCGCACCATGTCCGGGTAGGACACCCAGTACGGCGCCGGGATCACCACCTCGTCGCCGGGGTCCAGGAAAGCCTGGCAGAGGTTGAAAAAGCTCTGTTTTCCGCCGACCGAGACCAGCACCTGGTCGGCCGTGTACTGAAGGCCGTTCTCGCGCGCGAACTTCTCGACGATCGCCGCCTTCAGGCTCGGCAGCCCGTCCACGGCCGTGTACTTCGTCCGCCCGCTGCGGATCGCCTCGATGCCGGCGGCCTTGATGTGTTCGGGGGTGTCGAAATCGGGCTCGCCCGCCCCCAGTCCGATCACGTCGCGGCCTTCGGCGCGCAATTGCGCCACCATGGCGGTCACGGCCAGAGTCGGGGATGGGCGGATCGACTGAACGCGCTGCGAGAGTTTGCTGTCCAAGGGGCGGCTCCGTGCTAGGCTGTCGGGGCGGCGCCGGGCGGTGGCGCCGGCCGTCCATTCTAACAAACTCGATCCCCCGGTTTCGATGGTGATGTCAAGACCCTTCCGGCTCGAAGCGCCATTCCCGCCGGCCGGCGACCAGCCGGCCGCCATCGAAGCCCTCGCCGGCGGCCTGCAGGCGGGGCTGGCCTACCAGACCCTGCTGGGCGTGACCGGCTCGGGCAAGACCTTCACCATCGCCCACGTCATCGACCGCGTGCAGCGGCCGACCCTGGTGCTGGCGCCGAACAAGACCCTGGCGGCGCAACTGTACGGCGAGCTGCGGGCGTTCTTCCCGCACAACGCCGTCGAGTATTTCGTGTCCTATTACGACTACTACCAGCCCGAGGCCTACGTGCCGGCCTCCGACACCTACATCGAGAAGGACGCCTCGATCAACGAGCACATCGAGCAGATGCGCCTGTCGGCCACCAAGGCGATCCTGGAGCGGCGCGACACGATCATCGTGGCCACCGTCTCGTCGATCTACGGCCTGGGGGATCCGGCCACCTACCTGAGTATGGTCCTGCACCTGGTGCGCGGCGAACCCACCGACCAGCGGCGCATCCTCCGGCGCCTGGCCGAGATGCAGTACACCCGCAACGACTACGAGCTGCGCCGCGGCACCTACCGCGTGCGCGGCGAACTGATCGACATCCACCCCGCCGACAGCGAGCGCGAGGCGGTGCGCGTCGAGATGTTCGACGACGAGATCGAGCGGATCACCCTGTTCGACCCCTTGACCGGCGAGACCCTGCGCGAGCTGCCGCGCTACACCGTCCATCCCAAGACGCATTTCGTCACGCCCCGGGACATCCTCGACCGGGCGGTCGAAGGCATCAAGCGCGAACTGGCCGAGCGGCTCGCCGAGCTGCGCGACGCGGGGCGGCTGGTGGAGGCACAGCGGCTCGAGCAGCGGACCCTGTTCGACCTGGAAATGATCAGCGAGGTCGGCTATTGCTCCGGCATCGAGAACTACAGCCGCCACCTGTCGGGCCGCGCGCCGGGCGAGCCGCCGCCCTGCTTGTTCGACTACCTGCCGCCCGACGCCTTGCTCGTGATCGACGAGAGCCACGTCACCGTGCCGCAGCTCGGCGCCATGTACAAGGGCGACCGCTCGCGCAAGGAAACCCTCGTCGAGTACGGCTTCCGCCTGCCCTCGGCCCTGGACAACCGGCCGTTGCGCTTCGACGAATTCGAGCGCCTGGCGCCCCAGACGATTTTCGTGTCCGCCACGCCCGGGCCGTACGAGCTGGAACGGTCCGCCCAGGTGGTCGAACAGCTCGTCCGGCCGACCGGCCTGGTCGACCCCGAACTCGAGGTGCGGCCGGCCGCCACCCAGGTCGACGATCTGCTCTCCGAAGTGCGGGCGCGGGTCGAGCGCGACGAGCGCGTGCTGGTCACCACCCTGACCAAGCGCATGGCCGAGGACCTGACCGACTATTTGACCGAGCACGGCGTCCGCGTGCGCTACCTGCACTCGGACATCGACACCGTCGAGCGCGTCGAGATCATCCGCGACCTGCGCCTGGGCCGCTTCGACGTGCTGGTCGGCATCAACCTGCTGCGCGAGGGCCTGGACATCCCCGAAGTGTCCCTGGTCGCCATCCTCGACGCGGACAAGGAAGGCTTCCTGCGTTCCGAACGCAGCCTCATCCAGACCATCGGCCGGGCGGCGCGCAACCTCCACGGCAAAGCGATCCTGTACGCCGATCGCGTCACCGACGCCATGCAGCGCGCCATCGACGAAAGCGCCCGGCGGCGCGCCCGCCAGTTGGAACACAACCGCCGCCACGGCATCACCCCGCGCGGCGTGGAAAAAAGCGTCGCGGACATCATGGAGGGCGCGCGCAGCGAACCCGCCGCGCGCCGCGGCGCGGCGGCCGAGGCGCCGGGGGCCTACCAGGAAGCACCGCCGGACCCGCGGCGCCTGGCCGAACTCATCCGCACGCTCGAAGAGCAGATGTACGCGCACGCCCGCAAGCTCGAATTCGAGGAAGCGGCGCGCCTGCGCGACCGCATCGAGGCGCTGCGCCGCCAGGGTCTGGCCGCGGCCGGATGAGCGTGCCGCTTTACCGGGGGCGGCCGATTGTGGTAATTTTCGCGCCGGGCCGAACGGCCCGTCCCCAGGCGCGTAGCTCAGCTGGTTAGAGCACCACCTTGACATGGTGGGGGTCGTTGGTTCGAGTCCAATCGCGCCTACCAGATCGGCTATCCTCCCAGAGTTTCCCAGAGGCTGCGAGGCCCGGCCGCCGGCGGCGGCCGGGCCTCGTGTTTGGCGGTGTGCTACAGTTTTTCCGCCCTGCGCCGCTCGATCGGCGAGAAGAATTCCAAACGGCCATGGCGGAAAAACCCGAAGGGCTTTCGGTGCTGGTGGTGGACGACTCGCGCGCCATGCGCGAGTTGCTGCGCGCCATGCTGGTGACAGACGAGCGCATCGCCCGGGTGGATGCCGCCGGGGACGCCGAAGAGGCGCGGGCCGCCATCGTCCGCCGGCGGCCGGACGTCGTGTTGCTGGACATCGAGCTGCCCGCGGTGGACGGCATCCGCTTCCTGCGCGAATTGATGGCCTGTGCCCCGTTTCCGGTGTTGATCGTCTCGGGCGTCACCAACGGCCAGGACGAGCGCGCGGTGGACGCCCTGCGTGCCGGGGCCCTGGACGTGATTCCGAAGAGCGAAGCCGGCGCCGACCTGGTCGGTTTCCGGGCCCGCCTGCTGGCCAAGGTGCACGGTGCGGCGCGGGCCCGGCCGCGGGCCGTGAGCCCCGCGACGACGTCGGTCACCGCCGCACCGATCCCCGCCGCGGCGCGGCCCTCGCGGCAGGTCATCGCCATCGGCGCCTCGGCCGGCGGGCCGGCGGCGGTGGAAACGCTGCTCGCCGGCCTGCGCAGCGACCTGCCGGCGATGGTCGTCGCCTTGCACCTGCCGGCGCGGCTGACCGCCGCCTTCGCGCGGCGCCTGGACGAGCGCTCGAGCCTGCGGGTACGGGAGGCGCGGGACGGCGACCGCCTGTGCTTCGGCGAAGTCCTGGTCGCCCCCGGCGGGCAACACATCGAGATCGCGCGCAGCCGCCGCGGTTTTCGCGTCGTGCTCTCTCCGGCCGCGCCCGGCGAGCTGCTCAAGCCGTGCATCGACCGCTTGTTCGAGTCGGTGGCCGCCTGCGCCGGCCCGGACGCCATGGGCATCCTGCTGACCGGTATGGGTGACGACGGCGCGCGCGGCCTGTTGCGCATGCGCCAGGCCGGAGCGATGACGGTCGCCGAGGACGAAAGCAGTTGCGCGGTGTTCGGCATGCCCAGGGCCGCCCAGGCTCTGAACGCGGCGCGCCACGTCCTGCCCCTGCCGAAGATCGGCCGTGCGATTCTCGCTTACGCGCGCCTGCCGGACGTTGAGTGAAACCGCGCGGCGATGTTCGCGTAGCGGATCCGGATCCGGTTCACTTCCTGGCCGCGGCGGTCCAGCACCACCACGTAGCGGCCGGTGCTGACCATCACCTGGCGCTTCTGCGGGTCCAAGTGCAGCGCGTCCACCGGCGCGTCGAAGCGTCGCACGACCTCGATGCGGCCACGGGCGTCGAGACGGTACAGCATGCGGCCGCTCGCCGCCCACAGGCCGTCGTCGGCGGCCAGCAAGTGGACCTGTCCGTGCCGCGGTGCATCCGGCAGGCTCTGGGACCAGCGGCAAGGGCCGTTCACCGGCGCACACAGGCTCACCGTCCCCGCCTGCCAGCGCCACAGTCGCCCCTGTCCGTCGCGGACCTCGGCCGCGCTCTCCGACAGCGCCGCGGGGCTGGCGAGCAGCGCGAGCAACCAGACACCCGGATGCAGCGGCCGAACCGACTTCATCGTGCGGATTCCTCGCCGGACTTTCCCACCCGTCCCAAGCAAGATCGGTGCCGACAGATCCCGTCGCGGAGCGCTCATAACCCATTGATTTCGTGGCGCGCCATGCCGCGGCGCGCGGCCGCCGCGCACGGCTTGACGGGAATGCGCCGTTTTCGTCACCCCGGCGACAGGTCGGCCGGCGGCGATTGCCGTTATAATCGCGGGCCGTCCGGCGTCGCGCGCGCCGGCCGACCCGCGTTCCACGTGGCCCGTGGTGGGGGTCACCACTGAAACCAGGAGGCTGAGCATGCCGGACATCACCCTGCCAGACGGTTCCGTCCGCCACTTCGATCATCCCGTGACCCTGGCCGAGATCGCCCGCGCCATCGGTCCCGGCCTGGCCCGGGCCGCCGTCGCCGGCGAAGTGGACGGCCGCCTGGTCGACCTGGATCACGTCGTGGACCGCGACGCCCGAGTCAGCCTCATCACCCCCGAGGATCCGCGCGGTCTCGAGGTGCTGCGTCATTCCACCGCACACCTGCTCGCGCAGGCCGTCAAGCAGCTTTTCCCCGACGCGCAGGTCACCATCGGCCCGGTCATCGAAGACGGGTTCTACTACGACTTCGCCTATCCGCGCGGTTTCACCCCCGAAGACCTCGAGCGCATCGAGACGCGCATGCGCGAGTTGGTCGAAGCCGATCTGCCGGTGCGGCGCAAGGAGTTGCCGCGCGACGAGGCGATCGCCTTGTTCCGCGACATGGGCGAGGAATACAAGGCCCGCATCATCGAGTCGATTCCACCCGAGGAAACGCTGTCCGTCTACGAGCAGGGCGACTTCATCGACCTGTGCCGCGGGCCGCACGTGCCGAGCACCGGCCGCCTGGGGGCCTTCAAGCTGACCAAGCTGTCGGGCGCGTACTGGCGCGGCGATCCGCGCAACGAGATGTTGCAGCGCGTCTACGGCACCGCCTGGCCCGACAAGAAGCGGCTCAAGGCCTACCTGCAGCGCCTGGAGGAGGCCGAGAAGCGCGACCACCGCCGGATCGGCCGGCAGATGGACCTGTTCTCCATCCAGGAGACCGCTCCCGGCATGGTGTTCTGGCACCCGCGCGGCTGGGCCTTGTACCGCAGTCTCGAGGACTACGTGCGCCGCCTGCAGCGCGAGCACGGCTACCAGGAAGTGCGCACCCCGATGATCGTCGACCGCAGCCTCTGGGAGCGTTCCGGGCACTGGGAAAAGTTCCGGGACAACATGTTCACCACCCAGACGGACAACCGCGACTACGCGATCAAGCCGATGAACTGCCCCTGCCACATCCTGATTTTCAAGCAGGGGTTGAAGAGCTACCGCGACCTGCCGCTGCGCCTGGCCGAGTTCGGCGCCTGCCACCGCAACGAACCCTCCGGCACCCTCCACGGGCTGATGCGCATCCGCGGCTTCGTCCAGGACGACGCCCACATCTTCTGCAGCGAGGCGCAGATCGAGAGCGAGGTGTCCGGCTTCATCGACATGGTCTACCGGGCCTACCGGGATTTCGGCTTCGATACCGTGCACGTCGCCCTCTCGACCCGGCCCGAGCAACGGGTGGGCGAGGACGCCTTGTGGGACCGCGCCGAGGCGGCCCTGGAGGCCTGTTTGCGCAACAAGGGCCTGGACTACGTGCTGCAGCCGGGCGAGGGCGCCTTCTACGGCCCGAAGATCGAATTCGCCCTGCAGGACTGCCTGGGGCGGCGCTGGCAGTGCGGCACCGTGCAGCTCGATTTCTCCATGCCCGGCCGGCTCGGCGCCGAATACGTCGCCGAGGACGGCAGCCGGCGCACTCCGGTGATGATCCACCGGGCCGTGCTCGGTTCTCTCGAGCGCTTCATCGGCGTGCTGCTCGAGCACTACGCCGGGCGGTTGCCGCTGTGGCTGGCGCCGCTGCAAGCGGTGGTCCTGACCATCACCGACCGCCAGGCGGCTTGGGCCGATGCGGTGCGCGCGCGGCTCGCGGCCGCGGGTTTGCGGGTCGAGGCGGACTTGAGAAACGAGAAGATCGGTTTTAAAATCCGCGAGCACACCCTGCAGCGCGTTCCCTACCTTCTGGTCGTCGGGGACCGCGAACTGGAATCCGGCACCGTGGCGGTGCGCACCCGCGAGGGCCAGGATCTCGGGTCGATGACCCCGGAGGCCTTCCTGGAGCACATCGCCGCCGAGCGCGTGCCGGCTTCTTTGCGTTCGGCAGGGGCCGAATCACCCTGAAGGGAGGTTGCGACAGATCGCCGAGCTCAAGCAACACCGCATCAACCGCCAGATCAGCGTGCCGCAGGTGCGGCTGATCGACAAGGACGGCAACCAGGTGGGCGTCGTGTCCCTGGAGGACGCGTTGGCCCGCGCCGAGGCGGAAGAACTGGACCTGGTCGAGCTGGTGCCCACGGCCAAGCCGCCGGTCTGCCGGATCATGGATTACGGCAAGTACCGGTTCGAGCAGAGCAAGAAGGCCAGCCTGGCGCGCAAGAAGCAGAAACAGGTCCAGATCAAGGAAGTCAAGTTCCGGCCCGGCACCGACGAGGGTGACTACCGGGTCAAGCTGCGCAACCTGATCCGGTTCCTGCAGGAAGGCGACAAGGCCAAGGTCACCATGCGTTTTCGCGGGCGGGAAATCACCCACCGCGAACTGGGTCTGGTCTTCCTCCAGCGGGTGCAGCGCGACCTGGCGGAATACGCCGTGGTCGAGCAGCAACCCCAGATGGAAGGGCGGCAGATGGTGATGGTCCTGGCGCCGATCAAGGACCGGGTGAAGAAAGCCGCCGAGAACGCCTGAGCGCGCTCCGGTGCAATGTCGGACCGACGGAACCGGGCAGGGCATTGCCCGCTCCGTCACGATCCATCGCGAGGAGACGAAAAATGCCCAAACTCAAGACCAACCGCGGGGCGGCCAAGCGCTTCCGCATCACCGCTTCGGGCCGGGTCAAGCGCAACCAGTCGCACCGGCGTCACATCCTCACCAAGAAGAGCCCCAAGCGCAAGCGCCAGCTGCGCCGGCCGGCCGAGGTGGCCGCGTGTGACGTGCGTGCCGTGCGTCGCCTGCTGCCGAACAGCAAATAAGGGGAGCCGGTCATGCCGAGAGTCAAACGTGGGGTGACCGCCAAGGCGCGGCACAAGAAGATCCTCAAGCAGGCCAAGGGCTATCGCGGTGCGCGCAGCCGTGTCCTGCGCGTCGCCAAGCAGGCCGTCACGCGCGCGGCGCAGTACGCCTATCGCGACCGCAAGCGGCGCAAGCGCGACTTCCGCGCCCTGTGGATCGTGCGCATCAACGCCGCGGCCCGCGAGAACGGCTTGAGTTACAGCCGCTTCATCGACGGGCTGAACAAGGCCAACGTCGCGGTGGACCGCAAGGTGCTCGCCGAGCTGGCCGTCAACGACAAGGGCGCCTTCGCCCGTCTCGCCGAGCAGGCCAAGGCGGCGCTCGGCGCCTGAACCCTCGCGCCCGCCCGGCCGGGCGGGTTCCGGGGCGTGTCGAGTTCGGGCCGGGCGCGGGCCGCCCCGGAGGGCCGGCCTGTGCCCGCCGCTTCGCGCAGGGGAGAGCATGAGCAAGGCCATCGACAGCCTACTGGCGCAAGCCGAGGCGGAGATCGCCGCCGCCGCCGATCCCGCGGCGCTGGACGCGGTGCGCGTCCGCTACCTGGGCAAAAAGGGGCGGCTGACGGCCGAGCTCAAGGGGCTCGGAACCTTGCCCGACGAAGAACGCCGCGCGCGCGGGCAGGCCCTCAACCGGCTCAAGGCCGACATCGCCGAACGCATCGACGCGCGCCGCAAGGCCCTCGAGGAACAGGCGACCGCCGAGCGCCTGGCGGCCGAGGCCGTCGACGTGACGCTGCCCGGCCGGCGCGGCGAGGACGGCGGCCTGCATCCGGTGACGCGCACGCTGCGGCGCATCGAGGCGTTGTTCGTGCAGATGGGTTTCCGTGTGGCGACCGGCCCCGAGATCGAAACCGAGTACTTCAACTTCGAGGCCTTGAACATCCCCGCCCACCACCCGGCGCGGGCGATGCACGACACCTTCTACATCGATCCGCCGCATCTGCTGCGCACCCACACCTCGCCGGTGCAGATCCGCGTCATGCAGGCCGGCGCGCCGCCGTTCCGCATCATCGCGCCGGGGCGCGTCTACCGCTGCGATTCCGACGTCACCCACACGCCGATGTTCCACCAGGTCGAAGGCCTGCTGGTCGACGAGGGCGTGAGCTTCGCCGACCTGATGGGCACCCTGGACGTGTTTTTGCAGGCGTTCTTCGAGCGCGACGACCTGCGCACCCGTTATCGGCCGTCCTATTTCCCGTTCACCGAGCCCTCCGCCGAGGTCGACGTGCAGTGCGTCGCCTGCAACGGCGCCGGCTGCCGGATTTGCAAGAACAGCGGTTGGCTGGAAGTGCTCGGCAGCGGCATGGTGCACCCCGAGGTGTTCCGCCATGCCGGCGTGGACGCCGAGCGCTACAGCGGCTACGCCTTCGGCATGGGCGTGGAACGGTTGGCCATGCTGCGTTACGGCGTGCCGGATCTGCGCTTGTTCTTCGAGAACGACGTGCGCTTCCTGGCGCGGTTTTCCTGAGGCCGGGCCGATGCGGGTCAGCGAACGGTGGTTGCGCGAATGGTTGCCGGGGCTCGTCGGCGGTCCCGAATGGATCGCCCGCCTCGACGAGCTCGGTCTCGAAGTGGACGGCGTGGAACCCGCCGCGCCGCCCTTCCACGGCGTGGTGGTCGCCGAGGTCCTGGCGGTGGCCCCGCATCCGAACGCCGACAAGTTGCGCGTGTGCCGGGTGAGCGACGGCCGGGACGAGTGGGAAGTGGTGTGCGGCGCGCCCAACGTCGCCGCCGGCATCAAGGTGCCCTTCGCCCGGGAGGGTGCCGAATTGCCGGGCGGCCTGCGCATTCGCAAGGCGCGGCTGCGCGGGGTCGAATCCCGCGGGATGCTGTGTTCGGCCGCCGAGCTCGGTCTGGCCGAGCGCGCCGACGGCCTGATGGTGTTGCCGGCCGATGCGCCGCCGGGCGTCGACCTGCGTGAATACCTGGACCTGGACGACCGCCTGTTGGACATCGCCGTCACGCCGAACCGCGGCGATTGCCTGAGCATCGCCGGCCTGGCCCGGGAGCTGGCGGCGGCCCTGGGGCTGGCGCTGCGGGCGCCGGAGACGGCGCCGGTGGCGGTGAGCCTGGACGAGACGCCGCTCGACGTGGACCTGGCCGACCCCGCCTGCGGCCGCTACTGTGGTCGCGTGATCCGGGGGGTGGATCCGCGGGCCCGCACCCCCTTGTGGATGGCCGAGAAACTGCGCCGCGCCGGGTTGCGCAGCATCCATCCGGTCGTCGACGTCACCAATTACGTGATGCTCGAGCTCGGCCAGCCGATGCACGCCTTCGATCTGCAGCGGTTGTCCCGGAACATCACCGTGCGCTGGGCCCGGGCCGGTGAGACCCTGCGCCTGCTCAATGAACAGACCGTGGAACTGGACCCCGACTGCCTGGTGATCGCCGACGGCCGCGGGCCGGTGGCGTTGGCGGGCGTCATGGGCGGGCTGGACTCGGCGGTGACGGCCGGCAGCCGCGACCTTTTCCTGGAAAGCGCCTTTTTCGAACCCGAGGCCGTCGCCGGCCGCGCCCGGCGGTTCGGCCTGGCCAGCGAATCGGCCTATCGCTTCGAACGCGGCGTCGATCCCGGCTTGCAACGGCGGGCGCTGGAGCGCGCCACCGCCCTGATCCTGGAGATCTGCGGCGGTCGCGCCGGCCCGCCGATCGAGCGCCGCCACCCCGCGAGCCCGCGCGGCGACGACATCGCCATCCACTTGCGGCGCGCCCGCGTCGAGGCCTTGCTCGGTTGCCGCCTGGCGGATGCGGACATCAGCGGCCGCCTCGCCGCCCTGGGCTGCGGCCTCGAAGCGCGGGACGACGGCTGGCGGGTGGTCGTGCCCAGCCACCGTTTCGATTTGCGCATCGAGGCCGACCTCATCGAGGAAATCGCCCGGCTGCACGGCTATGCGCGGCTGCCGCGCCGCCTGCCGGCCTTCGCACCGGCGCCGCCCAGTGCACCCGAAGGGCGCCTGGACGCGGCACGGCTCGCCCTTGCGCTGGTCGAGCGCGGTTACCGCGAGATCATCAGCTACAGCTTCATCGAACCCGAGCTGGCGGCCAGGCTGGCCCCCGGCGTCGAACCCGTCGCCCTGCGCAACCCCCTGTCGCGGGAGCTGTCGGTCATGCGGCCGAGCCTGTGGCCCGGCCTGCTCGGCGCCCTGCGCCACAACCGCCACCGCCAGCAGGCCGACCTCGCCTTGTTCGAGATCGGCACCTGTTTCCTGCCTGCCGCCCGGGAAGGGCGCCCGGCCGAGGAGATCGGCCGCATCGGCGGCCTGCGCTGCGGGCGGCGCCTGGGCGAGGGCTGGAACCGGCCGCGCGAGGCGGTCGACTTCTTCGACATCAAGGGTGACGTCGAACGCCTGCTCGTCTTGGGCGGCGAGGAGGCGGTCTTCGAGGCCGCCGTCCATCCCGTCCTGCATCCGGGGCAGAGTGCGCGGGTGGTCCGCGCCGGCCGGGTGCTGGGCTGGCTGGGGGCCCTGCACCCGGCGTTGCTCGCCGCGCTGGACCTGGACGGGCCGGTGTTCGTTTTCGAGCTCGACCTCGAGCCGCTGTGCGCCGCGGCCGTGCCGCAGGCGGCGGCCCCCTCGCGTTTCCCCGCCGTGCGGCGCGATTTGGCCGTGCTGGTGCCGCGGGACTGCAGCTGGGCGCAGGTGGAGGCGGTGTTGCGCCGCGCCGCGCCGCCGATCGTGCAAAGCTGGCGCCTGTTCGACGTTTATACCGGTCCGGGGGTCGGCCCGGAGCGGAAAAGTTTCGCAATAGGCTTGATTTTACAAGACATTTCGCGCACGCTAACCGATCGGGACGTGGAGTCCGCCGGCGCCGCGGTCCTCGCCGCCCTGGCCGAGGAACTCGGCGCGACCCTGCGGGAGTGACGCCATGGCACTGACCAAGGCCGCGATGGCCGAAATGCTCTACGAAGAACTGGGCTTGAACAAACGCGAGGCCAAGGAGCTGGTCGAGCAGTTTTTCGACGTGCTGCGCGATGCCCTGGCCGCGGGCGAGGAAGTCAAGTTGTCCGGCTTCGGCAATTTCGCGCTGCGCGTCAAGAACGAGCGCCCCGGGCGCAACCCGAAAACCGGCGAGGAAATCCCCATCTCCGCCCGGCGCGTGGTCACCTTCCGTCCCGGACAAAAGCTGAAAGCCAAGGTCGAGGCCTATGCTGGAAGCCGGGAACAATAACGAACTCGGCGCCATTCCGAACAAGCGCTACTTCACCATCGGTGAAGTCAGCGAGTTGTGCCAGGTCAAGCCGCACGTGCTGCGTTACTGGGAACAGGAATTTCCGCAACTGCGGCCGGTCAAGCGCCGCGGCAACCGGCGTTACTACCAGCGGCACGACGTGTTGCTGATCCGCCAGATCCGCAGCCTGCTCTACGACCAGGGTTACACCATCGGCGGCGCGCGCCAGCAGTTGTCGGGGGAGGGGGCCCGCCAGGCGGCGGCCGTCCAACAGCCGCTGCTGCGCGAATTGCGCCGCGAGCTCGAGGAAGTCCTCAAAATTCTGGCACCGTGACGGTCGCCGGTGGGCCTTGCCAGCGCCGTCGGCATCCAGTAGAGTTCACCGCCTTCGGGGCGTAGCGCAGTCTGGTAGCGCACCACAATGGGGTTGTGGGGGTCGCAGGTTCAAATCCTGCCGTCCCGACCAAACGGGGAAGAGGGCCGCGGCACCGCCGCGGCCTTTTTCTTGGGCAGGGATCGGCCGCGGCGCCGAATCCGTCACACAATTTTGCGAAAATGCTGGCCTCGGGGCGGCGTTTTGTGGTTAGATCGGGTCCACCAGGACGGGGATAACCCGGATCCGCCTCAGTACGACCACCGAGGGTGCCGTTTATGGACGAAAGGGACACCATCATTCCGGTCTATGTCGTCGATGACGACGCGACCTGGCGCAACAACATCCGCGCCACCCTGCAACTGGCCGGTTTCCCGGTCGAGGTCTTCCCCAGCGCCGAATCCTTCCTGAGCCGCTATCCGCAGGACAGCGGCGGCTGCCTGGTCCTGGATCTCGAGCTCCCGGGCATGAGCGGCCTGGCGCTGCAGGCGCGGCTCAACCAGGGGGTGCACCCCCCGCAGATCGTCATGCTCAGCAGCGCCGGCGACGTCGGCCAGTCGGTGCAGGCGATGCGCAACGGCGCGGTCGATTTCCTGGTCAAGCCGTTCAAGGACGTCGAGCTGCTCGCCCGGGTCCAGGAGGCGGTCGACCGCGAGCGCCACCAGCGGCGGCGCCGCGACTACGTCAACCATCTCAGCGACCGCCTGGGCCGGCTCACGCCGCGCGAGCGCGAAGTGCTCGAGCTGGTGCTGGAGGGCATGACCAACAAGGAGATCGCCGGCCGGCTCGGCCTGTCGCATCGGACCGTCGAGCTGCACCGCGCCCGGGTGATGGCCAAGATGAAGGCCCAGTCCCTGGTCGAGCTGGTGAAGATGACCTCGGTCCTGCAGCCGTTCTGAGCTCCCCGCATCCCCCTCGCCGCGCCCGGCGTTTCGGTCCGTCGGGCGCGCGGGTATAATGCGCGCCGAGGAGACCGGCCGCGGGCGGCGCGCAACAGCCCGGTACCCGACCCCCGGGGGGCCGGTTGGTGACAACGTCCAACCAGCGAGTGAAGGTATGACCGACATCCAGGCGTTGCTCGGCGACGAAGCCGATTTCCTGCTCAACTTCGATTCGCCGCGGATTCCGCGCGACAGCCTGCACCTGCCGGGTCCCGATTTCGTGGACCGGGTCATGGCGCACAGCGATCGCAACCCCAGCGTCCTGCGCAACCTGCAGACCATGTTCAACCACGGTCGCCTGGGCGGGACCGGCTATCTGTCGATTCTGCCCGTCGACCAGGGCATCGAGCACTCGGCGGGTGCGTCCTTCGCCCCCAACCCCGAGTACTTCGACCCCGAGAAGATCGTCGAACTGGCGATCGAGGGCGGCTGCAACGCCGTCGCCTCCACGCTCGGCGTGCTCGGCATGGTGGCGCGCAAATACGCGCACAAGATCCCCTTCATGGTGAAGATCAACCACAACGAGCTGCTGAGCTATCCGAACATCCACGACCAGACGCTGTGGGCCTCGGTCGAACAGGCCTACGACATGGGCGCGATCGCCGTCGGCGCCACCGTCTATTTCGGTTCGCACGAATCGCGCCGCCAGATCCAGGAGATCAGCGAGGCCTTCGCCCGTGCGCACGAGCTCGGCATGGTCACCGTGCTCTGGGCCTACACCCGCAACAGCGCTTTCAAGAAGGACGGTGTGGATTACCACACCTCGGCCGACCTGACGGGCCAGGCCAACCACATGGCCGCGACCATCGAGGCCGACATCGTCAAGCAGAAGATGGCCACCAACAACGGCGGCTACCTCGCCGTCGGCCACGGCAAGACCCACCCGCTGGTCTACGAGAAACTCACCTCGGACCACCCGATCGATCTGGTCCGCTATCAGGTGGCCAACTGCTACATGGGCCGCGCCGGCCTGATCAACTCCGGCGGCGAATCCAAGGGCGCCTCCGACCTCGCCGAAGCGGTGCGCACCGCGGTGATCAACAAGCGCGCCGGCGGCATGGGCCTGATCTCCGGGCGCAAGGCGTTCCAGCGCCCGATGAAGGAAGGCGTCGCCCTGTTGCACGCGATCCAGGACGTCTACCTGTCCAAGGACGTCACCATCGCCTGAGCGGGCGGCGCGCCGTCCGCACGAACACGGGCCGCCCGCCGGGGCGGCCCGTTTCGTTGCGCCGGCTTCACGCCGCCAGTTCTTCGTAAAGCGCGAGGTAGGCGCGGGCCGAGCGGTCCCAGCTGTGGTCGGCCGCCATCGCGTGCCGCTGCAGGCGCCGCCACGCGGCGCCGTCGCCGTAATGGGCCATCGCCCGGTCCACCGTCTCGACCAGCGCCGCGGCGTTCAGGGGTTGGATGTGGAAGCCGTTGCCCTCCGGGTGCCGGTCGGCGTCGAACACCGTGTCGGCCAGTCCGCCGACCGGGTGGACCAGCGGGATCGTGCCGTAACGCAGGCTGTACAACTGGGTGAGCCCGCAAGGCTCGAAGCGGGACGGCATGAGGAAGCCGTCGGCGCCGGCGATGAGGCGGTGGGCCAGCGCCTCGTCATAGCCGATGCGCACCGCGAAACGGTGCGGCCGCGTCGCCGCGGCGTCGCGCAGGGCCGTTTCGAGGCGGCGCTCGCCGCTGCCGAGTACCGCCAGTTGCAGCGGGCGGTCGCCCAGCGCCCCGCTGGCGTCGAGCAGCACGTCCACCCCTTTTTGGGTGGTCAGCCGGCTGACCATGCCGAGCAGGAACGCCTCCGGCGCCTTCGGCAGTCCCAACGCATGCTGCAACTCGGCTTTGGCCGCGCGCTTGCCCGACAAGTCCTCGCGGTCGTAATGGGCGGTGAGGTAGGGGTCACGGGCCGGGTCCCACAGCGTGGTGTCGATGCCGTTGAGGATGCCGCGCAACACGTCCCGTCGCGCGCGCAACACGCCGTCCAGGCCGCAGCCGAACTCCGGGGTCTGGATCTCCTCGGCGTAGCGCGGGCTGACGGTGGTCAGCCGGTCCGCGTAGACCAGGGCGGCCTTCATAAACGACCAGCGCCCGTAGAACTCCAGCCCCTCGGGGCGCCACAGCGGATCCGGGAGCCCCAGGCGGTCGAAATCGGACCGGTCGAACACCCCCTGGTAGGCGAGATTGTGCACCGTGAACACAGAGGGCACGCCTCCGGCCGCCTTGGCCCACAGCGGCGCCAGGCCGGCCTGCCAGTCGTGGGCATGGAGCAGCCGCGGGCGCCAGGCGAGGGGGCTTTCCGGGCCGCACAGCCGCGCCGCCGCGGCGCACAACAGGCCGAAGCGCAGGGCGTTGTCCGGCCAGTCCTCGCCCGCCTCGTTCTGATACGGCCCGCCGGGGCGGTCGTAAAGGGGCGGGCAGTCCAGCAGCAGATGCTCGACGCCGTCCGTCGCCCGCCAGCCCCAAAGCACCGCCTCGTAATCCAGGGCGGTCAGGGCGCCGAGCCGGCGCGCGTCCGGGCAGCGCTCGAGCACGCCGCGGTAGGCCGGCAGCAGCACCTTCACGTCCACGCCCAGGGCGGCGAGCGCGCGCGGCAACTGGGCGGCGACGTCCGCCAGGCCGCCGGTCTTGACCAGCGGGAACACCTCGCTGGCGACGAACAGCACGTTCATGTCGTCCCCTTCGCTCGTTGCGGCGCTATGGTACCATCATTCCCGGACGTGCCCGGTGGGCACAGCGGAAGTGGGTTCAACGAAAAGGAAGGATCACGGTGATCGACAGCGACGTGCGCTTCGTAAGCCGCATCACCCGGCGGACCCTGGCCCTGGTGTTGGCCGGCGGCCGCGGCTCGCGGCTGATGCATCTGACCAACTGGCGGGCCAAGCCGGCGGTGCCCTTCGGCGGCAAGTTCCGCATCATCGATTTCACGCTCTCCAACTGCATCAATTCCGGTGTCCGCCAGATCGCCGTGCTCACCCAGTACAAGGCGCACTCGCTGTTGCGGCACATCCAGAACGGTTGGGGTTTCTTGCGCGGCCAGTTCGGGGAATTCATCGAATTGTTGCCCGCCCAGCAACGCATCGAGAGTTCCTGGTACCTGGGCACCGCCGACGCGGTCTACCAGAACCTCGACATCATCCGCAGCCACGACCCCGAGTACGTGCTGATCCTCGCCGGTGACCACGTCTACAAGATGGACTACGGCGAGATGCTCGCCCACCACGTCGAGAACGAAGCCGATCTGACGGTCGGCTGCGTCGAAGTGCCGGTGCGCGAGGCGGCCGGCGCCTTCGGTGTCATGAGCATCGAAAACGACCGCCGCATCGTCGGCTTCGAGGAAAAACCGGCGCAGCCGACGCCCATTCCCGGCAAGCCGGACAAGGCGCTCGCGTCGATGGGCATCTATGCGTTCAACACCGAGGTGTTGATCGACGCCTTGCTGGCGGACGCCGACGACAAGACCTCCGATCACGATTTCGGAAAAAACGTGATCCCGCGGATGATCCGTGACAAGAGGGTGTTCGCCTATCCCTTCGGCGGGCGGCGCGGAAACTACTGGCGCGACGTCGGCACGGTCGACAACTACTGGCGCGCCAACCTGGAGCTGGTGGACGTGGATCCGGAGCTCAACCTCTACGACGAGGAGTGGCCGATCTGGACGTACCAGGAACAGGTTCCGCCGGCCAAATTCGTCTTCGACGAGGACGCGCGCCGCGGCATGGCCGTGAACTCGATGGTCTCCGGCGGCTGCATCATCTCCGGCGCCGTGATCCGCCGATCGCTGCTGTTCACCAACGTGCGTGTCGAGCAGCAGAGCCTGGTCGAGAACTCGGTGATCCTGCCGGAGGTGCGCGTGGGACGCAATTGCACCCTGCGCAACTGCATCATCGACAAGGGCTGCGTCATTCCCGACGGCAGCCAGGTGGGCGTCGACCTCGAGGCCGACGCCCGGCGCTTCTACGTCACCCCCGGCGGGGTGGTGCTGGTGGTCCCGGAAATGCTCGGCATCAAGCGCCACCAGGTGCGCTGAGCCCGTTCCCTCACAGCCACTTCATGCAGCCCATCTCGTAGGGATGGGCGAGCAGGGGGTGGTAGGGGTAGATGCACACCTTGAAGTGCATCAACCCGCAGTTGAGCATCGGCAGGCTCAAGCCGAAACGGCAGCGCCCGCCGGCCGCTTCGCCCGCGGGGCTGAACGGATGGCGGGACACGACGCGAAACGCGCCCGCCTCGTCGCGTTCGCCGAGCACCAGCTCGACGCGCACGTCGTCGGCGCCCAGCCCGCCGAGCGCCGCTTCCACTTCCAGCGACAGCGGCGCATCGCAGGACACCGCGGCCGGCACTTCGCCGATCAGGCGCAGGGAGACGTTCGGCCAGGCGTCGCGCACGACGCGCTTCCAGGCGGCGAGCTCGCGTGCGCCCCGCGCGTTCTCGCGCATCAGCACCTCGTGGCCGCGGATCGCCGGGCGGTACATCTTGGTGATGTAGTCGAGCACCATCCGCTGGGCGTTGAACTGTGGCAGGATGGACCACATCGACTCGCGGCACATGCGGATCCAGCGTTCCGAGTACCCGAGCGTGCCGCGCTCGTAGAACGCGGGTACGACTTCGCTCTCGAGAATGTTGATCAGGTCCGCCGCCTCTTCGCGGTAGCGGTAGCCGGGGTCGTAATGGGGTTCGTGCGGCACCACGGCCCAGCCGTTGGCGCCGTTGTAGCCCTCGTCCCACCAGCCGTCGAGCACGCTCAGGTTCAGCACGCCGTTGATCGCCGCCTTCTGACCGGAAGTGCCGCAGGCCTCGAGCGGATACTCGGGGTTGTTGATCCACACGTCCACGCCGCTGACCAGCTTGCGCGCCAGCGCCATGTCGTAGTTTTCGAGCAGGATGATGTGGCCGATGAAGTCCGGGTGCTGACTGAAATCGTGGATCGTCTTGATCAGCTGCTGGCCGGGTTCGTCCTGCGGGTGCGCCTTGCCGGCGAAGATGACCACCACCGGCCGCTTGGGATCGGTGAGCAGCCGCTTGAGGCGGTCGGGGTCGGCGAACATCAGCGTGGCGCGCTTGTAGGTGGCGAAGCGCCGCGCGAAGCCCAGCACCAGCACGTCGCGGTCCGGTTCGTCGATGTAGCGCGTCGCCTTGCGGATCAGGCTCTCGCTGCAGCCGTTTCGGCGCATCCGCGCGACCACGCGCTGGTGGACGTCGCGCAGCATTTCCGCGCGCAACGCCTGCCGGATGCCCCAGAAACGGTAATCCTCGATGTTCGCCAGGGTTTTCCAGAACTCGGCGTCGCACAGGCGGGCGCGCCAGTTGCGCAGCCGCGAGTCGAACAGCCCGGCCCATTCGCGCGCCAGGAAGCGTGTCCACGTGCACCCCGTTGGTGATGTAGGTGATGGGGTTGTCCTCGGGCGGGATCTGCGGCCAGACGTAGCGTTCCATCTCCGAGGCCACCCGCCCGTGGATGCGGCTGACACCGTTCTGGTGGCGCGAGAGGCGCATCGCCAGCGCCGTCATGTTGAAGCGCCCGGGGTTGCCGGGGGAGTCCCCCAGCGCCAGGAAGGTGTCCTTGTCGACACCGAGCTTGGCGAGGTAGGCGTCCAGGTAACGCAACACCAGGGCGTGGTCGAACAGGTCGTGCCCGGCGGGCACCGGGGTGTGGGTGGTGAACACGGTCGAGGACGCGACCGCTTCGACCGCGGCGTCGAAGTCGAGGCCCTGCTCGATGAACTCGATCAGCCGGGCCAGTGTCTGGAAGGCCGAGTGTCCTTCGTTGATGTGCCACACCGCCGGCGCCAGCCCCAGCGCCCGCAGGGCGCGGACGCCGCCGATGCCCAGGACCATCTCCTGCTGGATGCGGGTTTCTCGGTCGCCGCCGTACAAGCGGTAGGTGATGGAACGGTCGTTCTCGCTGTTTTCGGGCACGTCCGAGTCCAGCAGGTACACGGCGATGTTCCCGACCGTCACCGTCCAGACCCGCAGCGTGATGGTGCGGTCGGCCAGCGGCATCTGGATGCGGATCTCGCGGCCGTCGGCGTCGCAGGCCGGTGCGATCGGCAGATCCTTGAAGTCGTGGGAGCGGTACTCGGCGATCTGCCGGCCTTCGCCGTCGATCGTCTGCGTGAAATAGCCCTGGTGGTAGAGCAGGCCGACGCCGACGAACGGCAGCTTGAGGTCGCTGGCCGCCTTGCAGTGGTCGCCGGCCAGGATCCCCAGGCCGCCCGAGTAGATCGGCAGGCTTTCATGGAAACCGAACTCGGCGGAAAAATAGGCCACCAGCTCGTTTTCGGCCAGCGGCGCGTCGACGCCGTAGTCGATGCGGCCGGCCCGGTAGTCTTCGTACCAGCTCAGCGCCTGCTTGTAGTCTTCCATGAAGTAGGCGTCGTCCACGGCCTCTTCGAGGCGCTGCTGGGCGACGCGGCGCAGGAACACTTTCGGGTTGTGGTTGCAGCGTTCCCAGAGTTGCGGGTCGAGGCGATAGAACAGCGACCGGATCTTGCGGTTGAAGCTGTAGGCCAGGTCGTCCGCGAGCACCACCAGTCCCTGCAGGGGTTCGGGGATGCGCGGTTGCACCTCGATGGAGAATTCTTGTCCGCTCATGTGGACCTCCGTTCGGGTCGTGCGGGCGCGGCGGTTGACGCGGATCAAGGTCCGCCGGCGCCGGGGGCGCTAGTGTATAGCCGGCGGGCAGAAGGGTACAGCCGCCCGCCGTGGCCCGGAGTTTGCAGCAGAAAGCGCGCCAAAACCGTCCACCCTCACCGAGGAGACCGCCATGTTCCGTGTCGTCCACCGCTTGCCGACCGCTTTCTTGTTCACCGTCGCCGCGTTGCCGGCCGCCGCCGGCGGCCTGAGCGAGGCGCTGGTCGGCGGCACGCCCAGTCTCGACCTGCGCTGGCGCTACGAGAACGTCTCGGCGCCGGCGGCCGACGCCGAGGCGGCGACCGTTCGCACCCGCCTGGGCTACCGCAGCGGCGAGTGGGCGGGCTGGTCGGCTTTCGCCGAGTTCGAAGACGTGCACGAGGCCGGGGCGGACGATTACACGACGCCCAGCAACGGTGCGCTGGCCACATCCAAGGGCCCGAAGGCGGCCGGGCGGGCGGTGGTTGCCGATCCGGTCGGCACCGAGCTCAACCAAGCCTATCTGCAATACCGCGGCGCCGGGGCGGTGCTGCGCTACGGCCGCCAGCGCATCGTCCGCGACGACGCCCGTTTCGTCGGCAACGTCGGCTGGCGGCAGGCCGAGCAGACCTTCGACGGGTTCAGCGCCGAATGGCGCCAGGAGGCCGGCTGGCAGGCCTTCGCCGCCTATCTGACGCGGCGCAACACCATCACCTTCACGACCATCGACCAGGACACCCGCTTGTTCGAGATCGGTCACGCCGCCGTTCTGGGCGGGATGCTGAAGCTGTTCCGCTACGACGTGCGCAACGACACGGCGGGCGCCGAGCGCTGGGAGACCACGGGCGTGCGTTTCAGCCCCGCCTTCGGTCCCGTGAAGCTGACCGCGGTCTTCGCCCGGCAGGAGCAGGAGACCGGCGCCTCGCCCGGCTACGCGCGCCTGGCCGTGGACTGGACGGTCGGCGACGGGGGCCTGCTGGCGGGCTTCGAACGCCTGGCCAACGACGGCGCGGCCGCCTTCCAGACCCCCCTGGCCACGCTGCACGCCTACAACGGTTGGGCGGACCGCTTCCTGGTCACGCCGGCGTCCGGCCTGGACGACGCCTTCCTCGGTGCGCGCTGGCGGTTTGGCGCCCACGGGGTGCAGCTGGTCTTCCACGACTATGCGGCCGACGCCGGTTCGGCGGACCTGGGCAGCGAGTGGAACGGCGCGTGGACCTGGGCCTTCGCCGAGCGCTGGAAACTCGGCGCGAAATTCGCGTCTTACCGACAGGGCGATGCCGCGCCGGAGGACGTCGACAAGGCGTGGTTGTGGCTCGAGTTCTCGCTCTAGGCGGCCTCGTCGCCGGGTTCCCGCCGCCCGTCCTCTCCCGGGCGGCGGGTTTTTGTTTGCCGGCGGATGCCCGGCGGCTGCTAGAATCCCGCTGCCGTGACCGTGGCCGATGACCCGCCGCGCTTCGTCGAAACCGTGCTGCCCGGCTTCACCGCCCTGCCGCAGGCTTTGCCGCGCCCGCCGCGGCCGTGGCCGGCCTTGCTCGAAGCCTGGCGGTCGGCCGGCGCCGCACGGCCGGCGCCGCGCGTGCCCGCGGCGCAGCGCTACCGCATCGACTTCGGTCGCCCACCGGGGCAGGCCTGCTGGTGCGCCGACCCGGTGCATCTGCGGCTCGACCTGGGCAGCGCCTTCCTGGCCGAAGCCGATCCCCTGGCACAGGACGAGTGGCAGGCGCTGCGCGCCGACCTCGGCGCCGTCCTGGCCGGCACGCCCTACCGGCTGGAGTGGCCCTGCCCGCAGCGGGCCTATCTGCTCGGCTTGGCGCCGGCGGCCAGCCCGCCGCCGCCGGCCGCCCTGCTCGGCCGCGACGTGTCCGCCCATCTGCTCGGCGGCGAGGCCGGGCGGCTGGCGACCGAGTTGCAGATGGTGTTGCGCGTCCACCCCGTGAACCGGCGTCGCCGGGCGCAGGGACGGCGGCCGGTGGACGCCCTGTGGTTGCACGGCGGCACCGAGCAGGCGCCACCGGCCTACGACCGGGTGGTCGGCGACGACGCCCTGGATGCGGCGCTGGCGCCGCCGGGCGCGCTGCAGGCGCTGGCCGCCTGGGACGGGCGCGGCGCGGTGCTCGCCGCGGCCCGCCTGCGCATCCACGATCCGCGCCTGGCGCAGGCCTTGGCCGCCGACCTCGGGCGGGCGGCGGCGACGGCGGCGGCGATGGCCGAGCATTGGCTGTCGTCCGTCTGGCGGGCGCTGGCGGTGCGGCGCCTGGGCGGCCTGGTGGCTGTCGGACGGCGACCGTTGCTGGCGCCTGGCGCCGCCGCGCCGCCGCCTCTGGTGGCCGGGACGGCGATGAAGACCCGCTGCCGCATCGAACGGCGGCCGGTGCTCGCCGAGTTGCCCTGGCCGGCGGATTTGCACCCGGTGTTGCGGCGGGTCTATGCGCGCCGCCCCCTGCGCGGCGTGGCGGAGCTCGACCACGGTCTCATGGGCTTGCTCGACGCCGATCGCCTGAGCGGTTTGGCGCGCGCGGTCGAGTTGCTCGAAGCGGCGCTCGCCGGGCGCCGGCGCATCCTGGTGGTCGGCGATTTCGACGCCGACGGCGCCACCGCCGCGGCGCTGGCGGTGCGCGGCCTGCGCGCCCTGGGGGCCGCCGAGGTGGACGTGCTCGTGCCCGATCGCTTCCGTTTCGGCTACGGCCTGAGCCCCGAGATCGTGGCCGTCGCGGCCGAGCGCCGTCCCGATCTGCTGATCACCGTGGACAACGGCGTCTCCAGCATCGAGGGTGTCGCCGCGGCGCGCGCGGCGGGCATGCAGGTGATCGTCACCGACCATCACTTGCCCGGCGAGCGCTTGCCCGAGGCCGACGCGATCGTCAATCCGAACCTGCCGGGCGATCCCTTCCCGAGCAAGCACCTGGCCGGCGTCGGGGTCATGTTCTACGTGCTCGCCGCCTTGCGCCGGGCCTTGCGCGAGGCCGGCGCCTTCGGCGCTGGCGAGGCGCCCAACCTCGCCCGCCATCTGGACCTGGTCGCCCTGGGGACGGTGGCGGACGTCGTGCCGCTGGACCACAACAACCGCATCCTGGTGGAGCAGGGCTTGCGGCGCATCCGCGCCGGCCGCGCCTGCCCCGGCGTCGAAGCCTTGTTGCGCATCGGCGGTGCCGATCCGGCGGCGGTGACGGCGACCGATCTCGGCTTCGTCGCCGCCCCGCGCCTGAACGCCGCCGGTCGGCTCGAGGACATGTCCCTGGGCATCGCTTGCCTGCTCAGCGACGACTCGGCCCGGGCGTGGGCCTTGGCCGAGCGGCTGGACGCGCTCAACCGCGAGCGCCGCGCCATCGAGGCGCAGATGCGCGCCGAAGCGGAAACCCTGCTCGATGCGCGCGCGGACCGCCTCGCGGAAGAAGCCCCCGCCGGCGTGGTGCTCTACGACCCGGGCTGGCACCAGGGCGTCGCCGGCATCCTGGCGGCGCGCCTGCGCGAGCGTCTGCACCGGCCGGTGATCGTCTGCACCGACGCCGGCGACGGCCGCCTGAAGGGCTCGGCGCGTTCCGTGCCGGGGCTGAACGTGCGCGACCTGCTCGCCGAGATCGATGCGCGCCGGCCCGGTCTGATCGAGCGTTTCGGTGGCCACGCGATGGCGGCCGGCCTCACCCTGGCCGCCGAGCGACTGGAGGCCTTCCAGGCCGCGTTCGCCGAGGCGGCCGCCGCACACCTGGGCGAGCGCGCCGGGGAGGGCGTGATCTTGAGCGACGGCGAGCTGGCCGACCACGAACTGGTGTACGAGACCGCCGCGGCGCTGGCCGCCGCCGGCCCTTGGGGCGCGGGTTTTCCCGAGCCGCAGTTCGACGGCCGCTTCACCTTGCGCGCGCAGCGCGTGGTCGGCGAGCGGCATCTGCGCCTGGATGTGGCGCCGCTCGGTTCGGACCGTCGCCTGGGGGCCATCGCCTTCGGCCGGCCGCCGCTCGAGGCGGCGCCGGGCGCTCTCTTGCGCCTGGTGTATCGCCTGGAGATCGACCGCTACAACGGCGGGCGCGGCGTGCAACTCAACGTCCAGCATCTGGAGCTCGAGTCCTGAACGTTTGGGCGCCGCGGCGCTTTGCGCTATCATCCGCGCCCTGTTTCCCCGGCAAGCCCTTGCGGACCCATGGCATTGGAAACCGGTCAGCTCGCCCACGACCTCGAAGACCTGCAAGCGCGTTGCGACGCGCTGAGGGGGGTATCTTTGACTACGATCGCAAGCGCGATCGTCTCGAAGAAATCCGCCGCGAACTGGAAGACCCGAACGTCTGGTCCGACCCCGAGCGCGCCCAGAGTCTGGGCCGCGAGCGCGCCGCCCTCGAGCAGGTGGTCGAGCGGCTCGACGCGGTCGCCCGCGGCCTGAGCGAAGCCGCCGAGCTGTTCGAGCTGGCGCGCGCCGAGGGCGACGAGGCGGCGCTGGCGGACATCGCCCGCGACCTGGCCGGCCTGCGCGAGCGGGTCGAGCGGCTCGAATTCCAACGATGTTCAGCGGCGAGATGGACCAGGCCAACGCCTTCCTCGACATCCAGGCCGGTTCCGGCGGCACGGAGGCGCAGGACTGGGCCGAGATGCTGCTGCGCATGTATCTGCGCTGGGCCGACCGCAAGGGCTTCCACAGCCGAGCTGATCGAGTGCGCGCCGGGCGAAGTGGCCGGCATCAAGAGCGCCACCGTCAAGGTCGACGGCCCTTACGCCTTCGGCTGGCTGCGCACCGAAACCGGCGTGCACCGGCTGGTGCGCAAATCGCCCTTCGACGCCGGCCGCCGGCGGCACACCTCGTTCGCCGCCGTCTACGTGTCGCCGGAGGTGGACGACGACATCGACATCGAGATCAACCCCGCCGACCTGCGCATCGACGTCTACCGCGCCAGCGGCGCCGGCGGGCAGCACGTCAACCGCACCGAGTCGGCGGTGCGCATCACCCACCTGCCGACCGGCATCGTGGTGCAGTGCCAGAACGACCGCTCCAGCACCGCAACCGCGAAACGGCCATGAAGCAACTGCGCGCCCGCCTCTACGAGCTGGAGCTGCAGAAGCGCCGCGCCGCAGGCCCAAGCCATCGAAGAGAGCAAGGCCGACATCGGCTGGGGCCACCAGATCCGTTCCTACGTGCTCGACCAGTCGCGCATCAAGGACCTGCGCACCGGCGTGGAGAGCGGCAATCCGCAGGCGGTGCTCGACGGCGAGCTCGATCCGTTCATCGAAGCCAGCCTGAAGGCCGGGCTGTGAACCGCCGCGGGGCAGACCGATGAGTGATGCGCACGCAGACGAACACCGCCTGATCGCCGAGCGCCGGGCGAAACTCGCCGCCTGGCGGGCCGCCGGCGCGCCGTTCCCGAACGATTTCAAGCGCGACGCCTTGGCGGCCGAACTGCACGCGCGTTACGGTGCGTGCGAGGCCGAGGCGCTGGCGGCCGAGCCCGTGTCGGTCGCCGTCGCTGGGCGCATGGTGTCGCGTCGCATCATGGGCAAGGCCGCCTTCGCCCATCTGCAGGACATGAGCGGCCGGATCCAGTTGTACCTGCGCCGCGACGCCTTGCCCGAGGGCGCCTACGAGGCGTTCAAGGACTGCGACCTGGGCGACATCCTCGGCGCCCGCGGCACCGTGTTCAAGACCCGCACCGGCGAGCTGAGCGTCGAGGTCCGGGAGCTGCGCCTGCTCACCAAGGCGCTGCGCCCGTTGCCGGACAAGTACCACGGCCTGACCGACACCGAGCAGCGCTACCGCCAGCGCTACGTGGATCTGATCGCCAATCCCGGCGTGCGTGAGTTGTTCCGCCGCCGCGCCGCGCTGATCGATTCGCTGCGGGCGTTTTTCCGCGAACGCGGTTTCCTCGAGGTCGAAACGCCCATGATGCACCCGATCCCGGGGGGGGCGGCGGCGCGGCCCTTCGTCACCCACCACAACGCGCTGGACATGGACCTGTACCTGCGCATCGCGCCGGAGCTGTACCTCAAGCGCCTGGTGGTCGGCGGCTTCGAGAAGGTCTTCGAGCTCAACCGGAATTTCCGCAACGAGGGCGTGTCCACCCAGCACAACCCCGAGTTCACCATGCTCGAGTTCTACCAGGCCTATGCCGACTACCGCGACCTGATGGACCTGACCGAGGCGCTGTTCCGGCGCCTGGCCGAGGACGTGCTCGGCACCACCCGGCTGGTGTATCAGGGCCGGGAGTACGATCTGGGCAAACCCTTCGAGCGGCTGGGCTTGCGCGAGGCGCTGTTGCGCCACAACCCCGGCGTCGGCGCCGCCGAGTTGGACGACCCCGTGGTGCTGCGCGACTGGGCGGCGCGGCTCGATCTGCCCGTCAAGGCCGAGTGGGGCAAGGGCAAATTGTGGCTGGAGCTGTTCGAAAAGACCGTCGAGCCCAAGCTGCTCGACCCGGTGTTCATCGTCGACTACCCCACCGAGGTCTCGCCGCTGGCGCGGCGGCGCGACGACGATCCGTTCTTCACGGAACGCTTCGAGTTGTTCATCGCCGGCCGCGAGATCGCCAACGGTTTTTCCGAGCTCAACGATCCCGAGGACCAGGCCGAGCGCTTCCGCCGACAGGCCGCTAAGAAGGCCGCCGGCGACGAGGAAGCGATGCACTATGACGCCGACTACATCCGCGCCCTGGAATACGGCCTGCCGCCGACCGCCGGCGAGGGCATCGGCGTGGACCGCCTGGTGATGTTGTTCACGGACAGCCCGTCGATCCGCGACGTGCTGTTGTTCCCGCTGTTGCGCCCCGCCTGAGCCTCACAGATCGAGGCGGCGCAGGGCGAGGTCCGGGCCGCTGCGCGCCCACAGGTCCTCGAAAGCGGCGGCCAGTGCGGCGGCGCCGGGCCGGTCGCCGAGCGCGAACTCGCCGGCCGGGGCCAGGCCGTCCGGCCGCAGCAGCCAGCCGTGGTCGTCGGCGACGATGAAGGCGCGTCGCTCGTCGGCGAAGTCCTCCGCCAGGCGATGGATCGGCAGGCGCGACGGGACGCGCTGGTGCAGGGCGATGAGCCGGTTGCCGTCGCGCACCGCCGGGGCGCTGTCCTTGACCAGGATGCACAGCCGCGTGTAGCGGCTGCGGCGGATCAAGCGCAGCAGGATGTCGAGCACGGGCGGCCGGTCGAGCAGTCCGGTGTCCAGATGCTGGCTGAGCACGTACAGCCGCCGGCGCGCGGCGGCGAGCACGGCGTCGCAGGCTTCCCTCAGTTGCGTCTCGTCGCCGATCGGCCGCGGGACCGGGTCCGCCATCGGGCTCAGACCGCCGCGGCCAATTCCGCGGCGTAGCCGATGTAGTCGGCGGGCGTGAGCGCCTTGAGCGCCGTTTTGCGCGCGTCCGGCAGCGGCAGCGTGTCGATGAAGGCGTGCAGCGCGGCGCGGTCGATGCGGCGGCCGCGCGTCAACGTCTTGAGCTTTTCGTAGGGCTGCTCGACGCCGTGGCAGCGCAGCACGGTCTGCACCGCTTCGGCCAGCACCTCCCAGGCCGCGTCGAGGTCGGCGGCCAGCCGCGCCTCGTCGAGCTCCAGCTTGTCCAGGCCCTTGAGCGCCGCTTGGTGGGCGAGCACGCTGTGGCCGAAGGCGACGCCCAGGTTGCGCAGCACCGTCGAATCGCTCAGGTCGCGCTGGAAGCGCGACACCGGCAGCTTGTTCGCCAAGTGGTCGAGCAGGGCGTTCGCCACGCCCAGGTTGCCCTCGGCGTTCTCGAAATCGATCGGGTTGACCTTGTGCGGCATGGTCGAGGAGCCGACCTCGCCGGCGACCGTCTTCTGACGGAAATAGCCCAGGCTGATGTAACCCCACAGGTCCCGGCAGGCGTCGAGCAGCACGGTGTTGAAGCGGCGCAACGCGTCGAACAGCGCCGCCATGTCGTCGTGCGGTTCGATCTGGGTGGTGTAGGGCTGCCAGCCCAGGCCGAGCTGCTCCACGAAGCGCCGGGCGAGTGCCGGCCAGTCGACCTCCGGGCAGGCCACCCGGTGGGCGTTGTAGTTGCCGACGGCGCCGTTCATCTTGCCGCGGATCGGCACCTGGCGGACATCCTCGAGACGCTGTGCCAGGCGGTGGGCGAAGTTCGCCAGCTCCTTGCCGACGGTGGTCGGGCTGGCGCTCTGCCCGTGGGTGCGCGCCAGCATCGGCTGTTTCGCCCAGCGGTGGGCGCGCTCGCGAAAGGCCTCGACCAGGGTCCGGCCGAGCGGCTCGAGCACCGTTTCCCGGGCGATGGCGAGCATGCGCGCGTAGGCCAGGTTGTTGATGTCTTCGGAGGTGCAGGCGAAGTGAACGAACTCCAGCGCGTCGGAAAGCGCCGGGACTTCGGCCAGTTTCTCCTTGATGTAGTACTCGACCGCCTTGACGTCGTGGTTGGTCACCGCCTCGATCGCCTTGACGCGCGCGGCCTGCTCGACGTCGAACCCGGCGCGCAGCGCGGCCAGCGCCGCGCGGGCGCTCTCGTCCAGCGGCGGGAGGGGCGTGAAGGCCGGTTCGTCGGCCAGGGCCTCCAGCCAGGCGAGCTCGACTTCGAGGCGCTGGCGGATCAGGCCGTATTCGCTGAACAGTTCGCGCAGCGGGCCGAGGCGTGCGGCATAGCGGCCGTCCAGCGGCGAGAGGGCGGTGAGCGCGGCGTCGGACATGGTCGCGGGCGTGGTTGATCGGGCGCGCGATTATAGCACCGCCTTGGCCTCGCCCCGCCGGATCGGCTATCGTTTGCGCCCCTTACCCAGCGGGGTTGCCAGCATGAGCCAGGAATACCGCATCGAACGCGACAGCATGGGCGATCTCGAGGTGCCGGCCGGGGCCTTGTACGGCGCCCAGACCCAGCGGGCGGTGGAGAACTTCCCCATCAGCGGGTTGCGCATGCCGCCCGACTTCATCCACGCCCTGGGCCTGATCAAGGCCGCCTGCGCCCACGTCAACGCCGAGCTCGGCCTGCTCGATCCGGCCGTCGCCAAGGCCATCGAAGCCGCGGCGCTGGAGGTGGCCGAGGGGCGGCACGACGCCCATTTCCCGGTGGACGTGTTCCAGACCGGTTCGGGCACCAGTTCCAACATGAACGCGAACGAGGTCATCGCCCGGCTGGCTTCGCAGCAGAGCGGCTTGACGGTGCATCCGAACGATCACGTCAACATGAGCCAGAGCTCCAACGACGTGATTCCCACCGCCATCCACGTCAGCGCCGTGCGGCGCATCGAGGCCGAGTTGCTGCCGGCCCTGGCCCACCTGGCCGAGGTCGTCGAGCGGCGCGCCGGCGAACTCGCCGACGTGGTCAAGACCGGCCGGACCCACCTGATGGACGCCATGCCGGTGACCTTCGGGCAGGAGCTGGGCGGCTGGGCGGCGCAGATCCGTTACGCCATCGACCGGGTCCGGGCGAGCCTGCCGCGGCTGTGCGAGCTCGCCCAGGGCGGCACCGCCGTCGGCACCGGCATCAACGCGCCGGCCGACTTCGGACCGCGGGTGGCCGCGCGTCTGGCCGAGCTGACCGGACTGGCGTTCACCAGCAAGCCGAATTATTTCGAAGCGCTCAGCGCCCAGGACGCCGCCGTCGAAATGAGCGGCCAGCTGCGCGTCGCGGCGGTGGCGCTGATGAAGATCGCCAACGATCTGCGCTGGATGAACAGCGGTCCGCTCGCCGGCCTGGGCGAAATCGCCCTGCCGGCGTTGCAGCCGGGCAGCTCCATCATGCCCGGCAAGGTCAACCCGGTGATCCCGGAGGCCGTGACCATGGTCGCCGCGCAGGTCATCGGCAACGACGCGACGGTCGCCGTGGCCGGCCAGTCCGGCAATTTCCAGCTCAATGTCATGCTGCCGGTGATCGCCTACAACCTGTTGCAGAGCATCGGCCTGCTCGCCGCCGCCGCGCGGGTGTTGGCCGACAAGGCGATCGCCGGTTTCACCGTGAACGCGGCGCGCGTGCGCGAGGCGCTGGACCGCAACCCGATCCTGGTCACCGCCCTGAACCGCGTCATCGGTTACGAGCGCGGCGCGGCCATCGCCAAGCGCGCCTACGCCGAGGGGCGGCCGATTCTCCAGGTGGCGCTGGAGGAGACCGATCTGGACGAGGCGCAGCTGCGCAGCCTGCTCGATCCGGCCCGCCTGGCGCGCGGCGGCCTGCCGGACGCGGGCTGAAGCGGCCCGGCGCGGGGCGCGCATCGGGTATAATCGCTGCTCCGCGCCGCCGGCCGCCCGGCGTCGGCCCCCCTTCTCAGAACCCGATCCAAGGCAGGAAGGTCGCATGACGAACAGCTTCGATGCCCGCCGCCCGCTCACGGTCGGCGACCGCCGTTACGAAATCTACGATCTGAACGTCCTGGGCGAGAACGTCCGCCGCTTGCCCTTTTCCCTCAAGATCCTGCTCGAAAACCTGCTGCGCAACGAGGACGGCGTCAACATCAAGGCCGAGGACATCCGCGCGCTGGCCGAGTGGAATCCGGCCCAGCGGGTCGAAAAGGAGATCGCCTTCACCCCGGCGCGGGTCATCATGCAGGATTTCACCGGCGTGCCCGCGGTGGTGGACTTGGCCGCCATGCGCGACGCCATGGCCGAACTCGGCGGCGACCCCGAGCGCATCAACCCGCTGGCGCCGGCCGAACTGGTGATCGACCATTCCGTGCAGGTGGACCACTTCGGCCGCCCGGACGCGCTCGATCTCAACGTCGCCCTGGAGTACCAGCGCAACAAGGAGCGCTACGCCTTCCTGCGTTGGGGCCAGAAGGCGTTCCGCAACCTGGCGGTGGTGCCGCCCAACACCGGCATCGTCCACCAGGTGAACCTCGAATTCCTGGCGCGCGTCGTCTTCGGCGAGGACGGCGGCCTGGCCTACCCCGACACCCTGGTCGGCACCGACTCGCACACGACCATGATCAACGCCCTGGGCGTGCTCGGCTGGGGCGTCGGCGGCATCGAGGCCGAGGCGGCCATGCTCGGCCAGCCGATCCCGATGCTGATCCCGGAAGTGGTCGGCTTCAAACTCAGCGGCACGCTCGCCGAAGGGGCGACGGCCACCGACCTGGTGCTGACCGTCACCGAGATCCTGCGCCGCCACGGCGTGGTCGGCAAGTTCGTCGAGTTCTTCGGCGACGGCCTGTCTCAATTGTCGCTTTCGGACCGCGCCACCATCGCCAACATGGCGCCGGAGTACGGCGCCACCTGCGGCATTTTCCCGATCGACGAGGAAACGCTCGCCTATCTGCGCCTGACCAACCGCAGCGAGACGCAGATCGCGCTGGTCGAGGCCTACGCCAAGCACCAGGGGCTGTGGCGCAACCCGGGCGACACCCCGGCCTACAGCGAGGTTCTGGAGCTGGACCTGGGCACCGTGGTGCCTTCTCTGGCCGGCCCGCGGCGGCCGCAGGACCGCATCGCCCTGGACCGGGCGGGCGAGACCATCCGGAGCCAGCTCGCCCAGATGCAGGCCGAGCGCGAAGGCGGCGAGGCGCGCGCGCGCAGCGCCGCCGTCGAGGCCGAGCCGCCCTACGCGCTGCGGGACGGCGCGGTGGTGATCGCGGCGATCACCAGTTGCACCAACACCTCCAACCCGAACGTCATCATGGCCGCCGGCCTGCTGGCGCGCAACGCGGTGGCGCGCGGCGTCAAGGTCAAGCCTTGGGTGAAAACCTCGCTCGCACCCGGCTCGCTGGCGGTGACCGATTATCTCGAGCGCGCCGGGCTCAGGGACGATCTGGAGGCCCTCGGCTTCCACGTGGTCGGCTACGGCTGCACCACCTGCATCGGCAACTCCGGTCCTTTGCCCGAAGCCATCACCAAGGCGATCCAGGCCGAGAAGCTGGTGGTCGCCTCGGTGCTCTCCGGCAACCGCAACTTCGAGGGCCGCATCCATCCCGATGTGCGCATGAACTTCCTGGCCTCGCCGCCGCTGGTGGTCGCCTACGCCATCGCCGGGCGTGTCGACATCGACCCCTACAACGAGCCGCTGGCCGAGGACGCCGAAGGTCGCCCGGTCTACCTGCGTGACCTCTGGCCTTCGGCCCAGGAAGTCGCCGAAGCCGTCTCCAAAGTGGTGTCCCGCGAGCTGTACGAAAAGAACTACCGCAACGTCTTCGCCGGCGACGCGCGCTGGAACGCGGTCCCCACGCCCGAGGGCTCGCGTTACGCCTGGGACGAGAAGTCCACCTACATCCGGCGGCCGCCGTATTTCGAAGGCATGGGCCTGGAGCCCGATCCGCTGCAGCCGATCGCCGGCGCGCGCTGTCTGGTGAAGCTCGGCGACTCGGTCACCACCGACCACATCTCCCCGGCGGGTTCCATCAAACCGGATTCGCCGGCGGGGCGTTACCTGATCGAGCACGGCGTGCCGCCGGCCGAGTTCAATTCCTACGGTTCGCGCCGCGGCAATCACGAGGTGATGGTGCGCGGCACTTTCGCCAACGTCCGCCTGCGCAACCAGCTCGCCCCCGGCACCGAGGGCGGCTTCACCAAGCTGCTGCCCGAGGGCGAGATCACGACCATCTACGACGCCGCCGTCGCCTATGCCGAGCGCGGTGTCCCCCTGGTGGTGCTCGCCGGCAAGGAGTACGGCACCGGCTCGTCGCGCGACTGGGCGGCCAAGGGCACCCGCCTGCTCGGTGTGCGCGCCGTGATCGCCGAGAGCTTCGAACGCATCCACCGCTCGAACCTGGTGGGGATGGGTGTGCTGCCGCTGCAGTTCAAACCCGGCGAAAGTCATGCGGCACTCGGCCTGAGCGGCACCGAGGTGTTCGATTTCGAAGGGTTGGCGCCCGGCGCTCAGACGCTGACCGTCCACGCCCGCGGCGAGGACGGCTCGGTCAAGACCTTCGAGGTGGACGTGCGCATCGACACGCCCAAGGAATGGGAGTACTACCTGCACGGCGGCATCCTGCCCTACGTGCTGCGCCAGATCGTCCGCCGCGGCGATTGAGCACCCGGCCCCCGGACGGGGCGAGACGACGGGGCGCTCAGGGCGCCCCGTCGTTTTGGCTTTCGCCGCCGGGCCGGGGTGGCTCTGGCTCTTCCTCTTCCAGCGCCAACCCGGAGAGGTCCACCGGCGGCGCCTGCACCTGGCGCGGCGGTTCGAGCGGCGCATCGTCCTCGGCCAGGCTCAGGCCGGCGGTGTCCGGCGGCGGGGGCGGCGGCCCGCTGTCCAGGCTCGGCAGGGTCTCGCCCGGCGCCCCCAGGCTCAGGCCGGCGAGCGCCGCTTGGTCGGGCACCGGCAGGTCGACGAGATCTTTGCCGGCCATGCGCCCGGTGGCGCGGCCGCCGCCGGGCGCCGGACGCGCCGGCGGAGCGCTCCGGGGCGGCGGTTCGGCCGGCGGGGCCGCGGCCGGTTGCGGCGGCGGCCCGCTGGGGCGGGCGAGGCACACCGCGCCGGCCTTGTCGAAGGCGGCCTTGAAACGTTCGGCCGTGGCCGCATCGACGCCGCGCTTGATCACGACCGCCTGGCCGCGGAACAAGGCCTCGACCTGGGTGGTGTTCATCTTGAACAGCGCCGCCAGATTGCGCTTGACCTGGTCCAGGGGCAGGCGGCCGCTCAGGCGGCCCTCGAACACGATGTCGTAACGCGGCTCGCTCACGGTTCCTCCTCGCGCGGCGCTCACTCCGGCCGGGTCTGCTCGATGACGGCGCCGCCCAGGCAGACCTCTCCCGCATAGAGTACCAGGGACTGGCCCGGTGTCACCGCCCGTTGCGGGGTGTCGAACAGGCACTCCGCGCCGGCGTCCGTCGCCTCGAGCAGCGTGCAGGGCTGGTCCGGCTGGCGGTAGCGGGTCTTGGCCGCACAGCGGAAGGGCAGGGCGGCCGGCGGCCGGCCGATCCAATGGATCGGGCCGGTGCGCACGCGCCGGGCGAACAGGGCGGGATGATCGGCGCCCTGGACCACCGTGACGGTGTTCTTTTCGACGTCCTTGGCGACCACGTACCACGGTGCCTCCGGCGCGCCGGCGACACCGCCGATACCCAGCCCCTGGCGCTGGCCGATGGTGTAATACCAGGCGCCGCGGTGGCGGCCGATCACGCGGCCGTCCAGGGTGACGATGTCGCCCTCGCGGGGCGGCAGGTAGCGGGCCAGGAAGTCGGCGAAGCGCCGCTCGCCGATGAAGCAGATGCCGGTGCTGTCGCGCTTGTCGTGGGTCACCAGCCCGGCCTCGGTGGCGCGGGCGCGGACCTCGGCCTTGCACAGGCCGCCGAGCGGGAATACGCTCCGGGCCAGCTCGCGCTGGCCGAGCGCGTGCAGGAAATAGCTCTGATCCTTGCCCGGATCCACCCCCTTGAGCAGCCGCCGCCCGCCGTCCGGCGCGGCGTCGATGCGCGCGTAGTGGCCGGTGGCGATGCGGTCGGCGCCCAGGCGCAGCGCGTGCTCCAGGAACACCTGGAACTTGATCTCGCGGTTGCACAGCACGTCGGGGTTCGGCGTGCGCCCGGCGCGCTGCTCGGCGAGGAAGTGCGCGAACACCCGGTCCCAGTACTGGCGGGCGAAGTTCACCGTGTGCAGGGGGATTTCCAGGTCCTCGCAGACCCGCTCGGCGTCTTCCAGGTCCTGCTGCGCCGTGCAATAGGCGACATCGTCGGTCTCCTCCCAGTTTTTCATGAACAGGCCTTCCACGCGGTGGCCCTGTTCCAGCAACAGCAAGGCGGCGACGGACGAATCGACGCCGCCGGACATGCCGACGATGATGTGTTCACGGCGCATGGGTCACAGATCGGCGAGCAGGTCGAGCGGATACGCGCGCCGCGCCAGGTGGTCCTCGACGCACTGCAGCACCATCGGGCTGCGCAGGCGCTCGACCTGGGCGGCGAGCTCGGCCGGGGTCAGCCACAGCGCCCGCTCGATGCCGGTGTCCAGGGGGCGGTGCGGGTCGAAATCCAGCGGTCGGGCGCGGAAGGCAGCCCGGAAATAGGTGCAGCCGTTGGCCGGATGGCGCCAGCGGTAGAGGCGCAACAGCGCCTCGATCTGGACGCGCCAGCCGGTTTCCTCCAGGGTTTCGCGGATCGCCGCCTCGGTCAGGCTCTCGCCGTTCTCGACGTGCCCCGCCGGCTGGTTGATGACCAGCCGGCCCTCGACGTGCTCCTCGACGCACAAAAAGCGCCCGTCGCGCTCGACCACCGCCGCGACGGTCAGGTGCAGCTCGCTCATGCGCGCTGCGCGGCGGCGCCCAGGCCGTCGAGCCACTCGCCGATGGCCGGATCCATGATTTCCAGGAAGCGGCGGGCCTGCGGCGAGACCAGCCGGCCGCGGCGCAGCACCACGCCGTAGGTGCGTTTCGGAAAATAGCGGTCCAGCGGGATCACGGCGAGGCGCTCGCCGCCGGTCAGGCAGACACTGGTCACGATCGACACACCCAGCCCCAGTTCGACGTATTTCTTGATCACCTCCCAGCCGCCGGCCTCCATGGTCACATGGTAGGGCACGTTGTGCTGCTGGAAGACCAGCTTCACCAGCGACCAGGTGCTCAGGTGCCGCGGCGGCAGGATCAGCCCGTGCGGGCCGATGTCCTCGAGGGTGAGCGGCCGTTCCGCGGCGATGCGCGCCAGCGGGTGCTCGGGCGGCGTGATCAGCACCGGGTCGAAGGTGAAAATCGGATAGTAGTCCATGTCGGCCACCCGCTCCAGCAGCGAGCCGACCGCGAAATCCACTTCGTTGCGGCGCAGCAGCGTCAGGCCGTGGCGCCC
This sequence comes from Gammaproteobacteria bacterium, assembly GCA_026004975.1. Taxonomy (GTDB): domain Bacteria; phylum Pseudomonadota; class Gammaproteobacteria; order HTCC5015; family HTCC5015; genus BPKE01. Next base: position 204,018 of record BPKE01000001.1, on the reverse strand, counting down.
GGTGACGTTGCGCAGATTGAGTTTGACGCCCGGGTGGGCGCGCTTGAAGGCTTCCACGAAGCGCGGCAGGATGTACAGGATCGTCGCCTCACCGGCGGCGATGTCCAGGTGTCCCTGGGCGGCGTCGCCGAGGCGGGCGGCGAACAGCTCGGGCAGGCGCTCCAGGCGTTCCACCAGCGGTTGCGCCAGCTCGAGCAAGGCCCGCCCGGCCGGCGTGATGCGGATCCGCGGGCCGCGGCGCTCGAACAGCGGGGTGCCGAAAGCCGTCTCCAGGGCCTTGATCTGCAGCGAAATCGACGGCTGGCTGAGATTGAGCCGGGCGGCCGCGGCCGACACGCTCTCGGTCTGGGCGACCTCGACGAAGGCGCGCAGTTGCTTGAGGCGGCCGGGCGTGTACAGGGCGGTGTCCATGGGAAGTATTTAAAAATTCAATAATACGGTGCGGCCCGGGGCTTGCCAAGCCGCGTCCGGGCCGCGTTTCGCCGCCGGCCGCCGGCCGGTATAATACGGTTGCGTCAATACTCCCCCCGTTTCCCGTTCCCGCTGAGGAGTTGCCCCCGCATGGCCTACGAAAAGATTCAGGTGCCGGCCGACGGCGAAGCGATCCGCGTCGTCCCGGGACAGGGTTTGCAGGTTCCCGACCGGCCGATCGTCCCGTTCATCGAAGGCGACGGCATCGGTGTCGACATCACCCCGGCGATGAGGCGGGTCGTCGACGCCGCCGTGGAGCGCGCCTACGGCGGCCGCCGCTCGATCGCCTGGATGGAGGTCTACGCCGGCGAGAAGGCGCTGCGCGTCTACGGGCCGGACGTGTGGCTGCCCGAGGAGACCCTGGAGGCGTTCCGCGAGTTCGCCGTGGGCATCAAGGGACCGCTGACGACGCCGGTCGGCGGCGGCATCCGCTCCCTGAACGTGGCCCTGCGCCAGCGCCTGGACCTGTACGTCTGCCTGCGGCCGGTGCGCTGGTTCGAGGGCGTGCCCTCGCCGCTGAAGAACCCGCAGGACACCGACATGGTGATCTTCCGGGAGAACTCGGAGGACATTTACGCCGGCATCGAGTGGCCCGCCGACAGCCCCGAGGCGCGCAAGGTGATCGACTTTCTGCAACGGGAGATGGGGGTCAAGAGCATCCGCTTCCCCGAGCACTGCGGGATCGGCGTCAAGCCCATTTCCCGCCAGGGCACCCAACGCCTGGTGGACAAGGCCATCCAGTACGCCATCGACAACGACCGCCCCTCGGTGACCCTGGTGCACAAGGGCAACATCATGAAATACACCGAGGGCGCCTTCAAGGAATGGGGTTACGCGCTGGCCCGCGAGAAATACGGCGCCGAGCCGCTCGACGGCGGTCCCTGGCTGCGCCTCAAGAACCCGCGCAGCGGTGCCGACATCATCATCAAGGACGTGATCGCCGACGCCTTCCTGCAGCAGATCCTGTTGCGGCCGGCCGAGTACGATGTGATCGCCACCATGAACCTCAACGGCGATTACATCTCGGACGCGCTGGCGGCGCAGGTCGGCGGCATCGGCATCGCGCCGGGCGCCAACATCGGCGACGCCGTGGCGCTATTCGAGGCCACCCACGGCACGGCGCCCAAGTACGCCGGACAGGACAAGGTGAACCCCGGCTCGCTGATCCTGTCGGCCGAGATGATGCTGCGCCATCTGGGATGGAAGGAGGCGGCCGACCTGATCATCCGCGGCATGTCCGGGGCGATCGCCGCCAAGACGGTCACCTACGATTTCGCCCGGCTGATGCCCGGCGCGCGCGAGGTGAGCTGCTCGGCCTTCGCCGCGGCCGTCGTCGAGCACATGGCCTGAGCGGGCCCGGGGCGGGGGAAGGTCGATGAGCGACAAGTCGCGTGGGCGCCACGACCCCGGGCTGGCGGTCCAGACGGAAAAACCGCGGCTGAAACCGCCGCCGCTCTATAAAGTCGTGCTGCTCAACGACGATTACACACCCATGGACTTCGTGGTGGAGGTGCTCCAGGTGTTCTTCGGGATGGACCGGCACAAGGCGACACAGATCATGCTGCAGGTGCACACCCGCGGCCGCGGCGTGTGCGGCGTGTACACCCGGGACATCGCCGAGACCAAGGTGGCGCAGGTGAACAACTACGCCCGGGAGCACCAGCACCCGCTGTTGTGCATCATGGAAGAAGCGGACTGACCCCCGCCCCCCGCGGAACCTCGAGGGGTCGCGGGCGGTCAGTGGGTGACGAGCCTGCGGCCTTGCGGCCGCCGAACACGGTGAGAGAGCCATGCTGAGCCGAGACCTCGAGGCGACTTTGAACAAAGCCTTTCGCGCCGCCCGCGAACGGCGCCACGAATTCATGACCGTCGAGCACCTGTTGTTGGCCCTGCTGGACAACGCCTCGGTGCTCGACGTCCTGCACGCCTGCCACGTCAACGTCGACGCGCTCCGCCGCGAACTGCGCGCCTACGTGGACCAGAACACCCCGGTTCTGCCGGAGGACGACCACCGCGAGACCCAGCCGACGCTGGGCTTCCAGCGCGTGCTGCAGCGGGCGGTGTTCCACGTCCAGTCCTCCGGGAAGAAGGAGGTCACCGGCCCCAACGTGCTGGTGGCCATTTTCGGCGAGCAGGAGTCGCATGCCGTCTACCTGCTCAACAAGTACGACCTGACCCGGCTCGACGTGGTCAATTACATCTCCCACGGCATCTCCAACGTCCAGGGCGGGGAGGAGGGCGTCGAGTCCGAAGAGAAGTTCGCCGGCGAGGAGAGCAGCGGCAAGAAGCCCCTCGAATCCTTCGCCACCAACCTCAACGAGCTGGCCCGGGCCGGCCGCATCGATCCACTGATCGGTCGCGAGCTGGAACTGGAGCGCACCATCCAGGTGCTGTGCCGGCGGCGCAAGAACAATCCCCTGCTGGTGGGCGAGGCCGGCGTCGGCAAGACCGCCATCGCCGAGGGGCTGGCGCGGCACATCGTCGAGGGCAACGTGCCCGAGGTGCTCGCCGACGCGGTCGTCTACGCCCTCGACCTGGGCAGCCTGGTCGCCGGCACCAAGTACCGGGGCGATTTCGAAAAGCGCCTGAAGGCTTTGATCGCGCAGTTGCGCCGTGAACCCAACGCGATCCTGTTCATCGACGAGATCCACACGATCATCGGCGCCGGCTCGGCCTCCGGCGGCGTCATGGACGCCTCCAACCTGATCAAGCCGATGCTCGCCTCGGGCGAGTTGCGCTGCATCGGCTCGACCACCTACCAGGAGTACCGCGGCATCTTCGAGAAGGACCGCGCGCTGGCGCGCCGCTTCCAGAAGATCGACGTGCCCGAGCCGACCGTCGAGCAGACCTTCGAGATCCTCAAGGGGCTCAAGTCGCGCTTCGAGGAATACCACGACGTGCGCTACACCACGGGCGCCCTTCGGGCCGCCGCGGAGCTGTCGGCGCGCTACATCAGCGACCGTTTCCTGCCCGACAAGGCCATCGACGTCATCGACGAGGCCGGCGCGCAGCGGCGGCTGGCGCGCAAGAACGGCACGGTGCGCAAGAAGTCGATCAACGTGCACGACGTCGAGCAGGTGGTCGCGCGCATCGCCCGCGTGCCGGCCAAGACCGTCTCGGCCTCGGACCTGGAAGTGCTCTCGCGCCTGGAAGAGAACCTCAAGATGGTCATCTTCGGCCAGGACGAGGCCATCGAGACGCTCGCCACCGCCATCAAGCTGGCGCGTTCCGGCCTGCGCGAGGAGGGCAAGCCCATCGGCGCCTTCCTGTTCGCCGGACCGACCGGCGTGGGCAAGACCGAAGTCAGCCGCCAGCTCGCCAAGCTGCTCGGCGTGCAGTTGCTGCGCTTCGACATGTCCGAATACATGGAACGGCACACCGTGTCGCGCCTGATCGGCGCGCCGCCGGGCTACGTGGGCTTCGACCAGGGCGGCCTGCTCACCGAGGCCGTGGTCAAGCACCCGCACTCGGTGGTGCTGCTCGACGAAATCGAGAAGGCGCATCCGGACGTGTACAACCTGTTGCTGCAGGTCATGGATCACGGCACGCTGACCGACAACAACGGCCGCCAGGCCGACTTCCGCAACGTGATCCTGATCATGACCACCAACGCCGGCGCCGGCGAGCTCAGCCGCCGCGGCATGGGTTTCACCGAGCCCGACCCGGCCGGCGATTCGATGGAGGCGATCAAGCGCCTGTTCACGCCGGAGTTCCGCAACCGGCTCGATGCCATCGTCCAGTTCAAGCCGCTGGATGAGCGGACCATCGCCAACGTGGTCGACAAGTTCCTGATCGAGCTCGAGCACCAGCTCGAACAGAAGCGGGTGACGCTGACGGTGGAAGACAGCGCCCGCGCCTGGCTGGCCGAGCACGGCTTCGACCCCTTGATGGGGGCGCGGCCGATGGCCCGTGTCATCCAGCAGCACATCAAGCGGCCGCTGGCCGACGAGCTCCTCTTCGGCCGCCTGAGCAAGGGCGGGCGGCTCAAGATCCGCGCCGGCGAGGGCGGGCTCGAGTTCGAGATCGAGAGCCTGGAAGCGGCGCCGGCCGGCTGAGCGCGTTGCGGCCGGCGGCCGCGCCGCTCACTTGTTGCGGAAGACGATGCGGCCTTTGGTCAGGTCGTAGGGGGTGAGTTCCACCGTGACCTGGTCGCCGCGCAGGATGCGGATGTAGTGCTTGCGCATCTTGCCCGAGATGTGGGCCGTGATCACGTGCCCGTTCTCCAGGCGCACGCGGAACATGGTGTTGGGCAGGGCTTCGATCACCGTGCCCTGCATTTCGATGTGGTCTTCTTTCGACATTACGTCGCTGGGGCCGCTCGGGAACAGGCCGCCAATTATCGCCAAATCGGCCGGCGCGGCAAGGGCGGGCCCTGGAACGCTGCCGGCCGGGCTTGTCAATCTGGTGCGCCCGGGGCGCCGTGCCTATCATCCGGAGCATGATGGCAAGCACCCTCCGCCGCCGTTTCGGGCCCCGGCCGTCGCCGAGTTTCGACGGCCTGATGGGCCTGTACGAGCTCAATTACATCCGCCTCCGGCGCTTGCTGCCGGACTGGGGGACGGTCGGCGCCCAGGCCGTTTCGGTCAGCCCGCGCGGCCTGGATCTGCACTACCAGTTGCTCGAACGGTGCCCGTACACCTTGACGGCCGCCTTGACCTACTGTTTTCCCCGTCCGGACGGCGGGACGTTGTGCGCGCCCGATCTGCGCATCCGGGTGTACCTCGACGCGCGGCTCGCCGAAGTGATGAGCGGCGCCTTGCACCGCCACGGTCCGCGCCTCGACGTCTCCAGCCTGCCGCCCGTCGATCTCGATCAGGGCGCCCTGGCGGCACGCTGGCGCCTGAACCGTTTCCTCTACCGCTGGTTGAACTTCTGCCTCAAGCAGGGTCACCGCTTCCGCACTTTGCACGGCGCCTGGCGGCCGCCCGCCGGAGCGTGAGCCAGGGGGCGCGCCAGGCGGCGTACAGCCACCACCGCCAGGCGCCGCGCCGCAGGCGTTGCAGGGCGCGGCGGCGCGCCGCCTCCGGGGCGCGCCGGTAGCGCAGCACGAGCCAGTCTTCGGTCAGGGGATGGATCGTCGCCGCCAGCGCCGGCGCCGCCCTCGCCAGCCGCGCGCGGTAGGCGACCGGCCCCTCGGCCGGCGCGCGCGGGTGACCCAGCCACGCCAGGGCCCGGCCGAGCCGTCGCCAGGCCGCCCGCGCCGGGTCGGGTCGAGCACGCTCGGCGCGCCGCCACCACCAGGCGATCAGGCCCAGGAGGGCCGCCAGGCCCGCCGCGGCGGCCAACGCCAGCGCACCGTCCCCCGCCGGTCGCCAGCCCAGTCCGGCGAGAAAGTCGCGTTGTAGCTGGCGGTCGTAGCCGAGGACGAAATAGTTCCAGCGGGCGTCCAGGGCGTCCCAGGCGAGCCGCAGGCGGCGCAGCCAGTCCGGCGCCGGGCGCAGCGCCCGCGGTCGCTCGGCGGCCGGGAGGGCCGCCGCCAGGCCGTCGGCGATGCGCTCGGGCGCCACCGCGGCCGTGGGGTCGACCCGCTGCCAACCGCGCCCGGGCCACCACAGTTCGACCCAGGCGTGGGCGTCCGCCTGGCGGACCAGCCAGTGCCCGCCCAGTGGGTTGTATTCGCCGCCTTGGTAGCCGAGCACGAGGCGCGCCGGCACGCCCGCCGCACGCATCACCACCGCCGTGGCGGCGGCGAAATGCTCGCAGAAGCCGCGGCGCGTGTCGAACAAAAAGCCGTCGATCCAGTCCGGGCCGGGCGGCGGCGGCCGCAGGGTGTAGTAAAACTCACGGTGATACGTGTCGAGCAGCCGTTCGAGCACGGCGGCGGGATCGCCGCCGGTCTCGGCGAGCCAACGGCGGGCCAGCTCGGTGCTGCGCGGCGCGCTGCCCGGGGGCAAGTCCAGAGCGCGGCGGCGCACGCCGGGTGCGAGCGCTTCGGCCTCGAGACGATAGTCGAGCCATGCGCCGAGCCGGTAACGGACCATGGTCAGGACGGGCTGGGCGCTGCGCAGCAGCGCGTCGGTGGTGAGGGCGACCCGATGGCCGGCCGGCGCTTGGGCCCGCTCGTCCCAGGCCGGCATGTCCAGGACCGGCAAGGCACGCCGGTCGTGGGGTTCGAGGAAGAGCTCGTAGTACACGGGCCGGCCCCGACCGGACAGGGCCGTCGTCGAGCGCGGTGCAGAGGTGAGGTTGAGCCAGTCCCGGCCGTCGAAATCCCACAGCACGTAAACCCGCCAATAGCGCTGCGCCGGCAGCGGCGCCCGGCCTTCGAAATGGACGCGAAAAGCCGGCGCGTCGTCCAGGACCACCTGGCCGACCGCCCCGGGCGAGAGGGTGTCGTCGAGGCCGGAACGCGCCGCGGCGCGTTCCGGCAACCCCCACAGCGGGCTCGGCAGCCGAGGGAAGAACACGAACAGCAGGACGGCGATCGGCAGCGCGGCCAGCAGCAGGCGCAACGCCGGGCGCCCGTCCTCGGCCCGGGGGCCGTCGCCGCCCAGGCCGGTCCAGACGGCCAGATAGAGGGCCAGCACGGCGGCCAGGTGGAACAGCTGCGGCACGCCTTGCTCGTAGAGGCCGGCCGCCAGCGGCAGAAAGGCGCCGAGCATCAACAGCATCATGCCGTCGCGTTCGTGCCGCAGCTCCAGCAGCTTGAGCGTCAGCATGGCCAGCAACAGTTGCACGCCGGCCTCGCGGCTGGAGCTGCCGCCGTTGTAGAGCCACACGGCGCCGCCCAGGAGGAGGGCGAGCAGACCGCGCGCGGTTGCGCCGGGCAACAGGCGCGGACGGCCGGCGCCGAGCCAGGCCAGCAGCCAGACCCCGCCCAGCACCCCCCACAGCCAAGCGGGGATGTGCGGCCACAACGGCGCGGCGGCGAGCGGCAGCAGCAGCGCCAGGCTGCGCCGGGCGCGGGGCGCGAGCGGTCTGCGCACGTCAGTCGAGGCCATGGCAGGCGAGCACGGTCAGGCAGCGGTGACGGTGCGCCGCCCCGGCGGCCGGCGGCACGGTCACGCCCGGCAGGCGCAGTCCCCAGCGCAAGCCGGCGCGCTGGGCCGCCAGCACCCAGCGGCACAGTTGCGACAGGCGTTGTTCCCAGTCGGCTTGCGGCGCCAGGGCGGCGTCCAGCCACAACACGCCCTCGCCGTCGCCGCGGAACACTTTCACCTGCTTCTCTCCGCTGCGCGCGACCGCCGGCCAGTAGATCCGCGACGGCGGATCGCCGGGGCGGTAGCGGCGCAAGCCGTCGAAGTCCGCGTCGCCGTCGAGTCGTGGGCGGCTCGCGCCGGTGCCGCCCGCCGGTTGCGGCAGGCGGCGGCTGCCGGCCGGCCGGGGATAGACCAGCAGGCGGGCGTCCAGCGCCAGCCAGGTCCAACAGCGGACGATGTACAGCGGCGCGCGGGTGTCCAGGCGCAGCGGAGGCAACGGCAAGGGCCCGCGCCGCGCGGTGGGCACCGGTACCCGCAGTTCCCGCCGGCCGCGTGCCGGCACGTCGAAACACAACACGCTGCCGTCGGGGGCATGCAGGCGCAGCGCGCGCGCCGGCCGGTCGCTGTCGTTCTCCACGGCCACCAGGAAATACCCGGTTTCGCCGGCGAACACCGGCCGCCCGGGGGCCGCCGACAGGCGGACGCGCAGCAGGTTCCGGTAACCGTCCAGGACCCCGAGCAAGCCCACGCCGGTGAGCCAGAAGACCCACAGCAACCCCAGGTTGAGCGCGTAATTGAGCGCCGCCAGCAGCATCACGTAGAGCACCGCCGCGAACAGCAGGCCGTAACCGGTCGGCAGCACATAGCTGCTGCGGGGCGACGGCCGGGCCTCGGCCGCCGGCGGCGGCAGGCGGCGGAACTGCCAGCGGCGCAGGCGCTCGCCGAGGCGCCGGGTCAAGCGCCCGCCCATCTCAATCGACGGCCACCGCCGCCAGCCAGCGATTGTGCAGTTCCTCCGCCGGCAGCGCCTCGCCGTCGGGGGCGCGCAGGCGGTGCTCGGCCACCGCCACCGCCACCGCCTGGACGTCTTCGGGCAGGACGTGGTCCCGCCCGGCGATCAGCGCCCAGGCCTGCGCGGCGCGTTTGAGCGCCAGGCCGGCGCGCGGCGACAGGCCGAACTGGAACAGGCGCGGATCGCGGCTGCGTGCCAGCAGCGCCTGCAGATGGTCGAGCACCGCCTCGGAGACGTACACCCTCGCCACCGCCTTTTGCAGGCGCAGCAGGCTGTCGGCGTCGAGCACCGGCTCGATGGCGGCCGCCAGGCGCCGCCGGTCGTCGCCGGCCAGCAGGGCGCGCTCGGCGGCGGCGTCCAAGGTGCCCAGATGGATCCGCATCATGAACCGGTCGAGTTGCGACTCCGGGAGCGGGAAGGTGCCGGCCTGCTCCAGCGGGTTTTGCGTGGCGATGACCAGAAACGGCCGCGGCAGGGCCTGCCGGCGGCCTTCCACCGAAACCTGGCCTTCCTCCATCGCTTCGAGCAGGGCGCTTTGCGTCTTCGGCGTGGCACGGTTCAGCTCGTCGGCGAGCAGAACCTGGGTGAACACCGGGCCGGGCTGGAACACGAAGCGGTCCTCGCGCCAGACCGACACGCCGATGATGTCGGCCGGGAGCAGGTCGCTGGTGAACTGCACGCGCCGCCAGCTCAAGCCGAGCACCCGTGCCAGCGTGTGCGCCAAGGTGGTCTTGCCGACCCCCGGGGGGTCCTCGATCAGGATGTGCCCGCCGGCGAGCAGCGCGCTGAGCGCCAGGCGCACCGCGTCGCGGGCGCCGAGCACGACGCGGCCGATGGCGGCCAGCGCGCGTTCGATGCGTTGCGTGTCGGCGGCGACGTGTGGGACCGGTTCGGACATCGGCGGCATCCTCCAGGCGGTGGGCAGGGTGACGGCGGAGCTCGGAAATTCTGTAAGCCGGTGTTTTTGTGAAGCGCTTCCGTTTTCTGCGGCCGCGGCTTATGGAATAGTACGGATCCGGACCGGCTCGGGTCCAGATGCCGTTTTGATCGACACGGTCGATGGTTCGAACGACGATGAGGCCCATGAAAACGAAAAAGTTCCTCGGTTTGCTGGCTCTGCTGTGCGCCGCCGCCGTGCCCGCCGCCGGCGGCAAGAAGGCGCCGCCCTTCACCCTGCCCGGCATCACCGGGCCGGTCGAACTGGCCGCCTACCGCGGGCGCGTGGTCTATCTGGATTTCTGGGCGTCCTGGTGCGGTCCCTGCCGCAAGTCTTTTCCGTGGATGAGCGAGCTGCAGGCGCGCCACCCGCGGGCGTTGAAGGTGATCGCCGTCAATCTCGACGAGAACCGCGAGGATGCGATGGCTTTCGTGCGCAAACTCAACCCCCGGTTCACCATCGCCTTCGATCCCGAGGGCCGTCTCGCCGAGGCCTACGGCGTGCAGGGCATGCCGTCCTCGTATCTCATCGACGCGAACGGCAACATCGTCGCGAGCCACGTCGGCTTCCGGGAAAGCACGGCGGCCGAAGTCGAGGCCGAAATCGCCCGGCTGATCGGCTCGGCGCCGGGCCGATGACCACGATGCGCCTCATCGCCGTCTCGCTCCTGCTGTGCACCGCCGCCTGCGCCCCGGTCAAGCCTTGGGAGCGCGGCGTGCTGGCCGAGCCGGCGATGCAGCCCTCCGCCGATCCGATGGACGATTACGTCAATGAGCACGTCTTTTTCAGCAAAGAGGCCGCCACCGGCGGCCGGGGCGTCGGGGGGGCGGCTGTGGCTGCAATTAGCGCGCGCCTGCGCCGCGCCGTGTGCGGCTTGCTGCGGCGCCCCCGACCCGGTGCCTGGCTGCTGTCCGGCTGCGCTCTGGCCCCTGCGGCCGGCGCCGAGGCGATCGACAACGAGTGGGTGTTCGACGCCGCCTTCCTCAGCTACAAGGAAGCGGACGACCGGGTGGCGGTGGAAAAATTCGTCATCGACGTCGCCGGCAACCTGTCCGAGCGCGACAACGTCGATCTGAAAGTGGTGTTCGACACCATGACCGGCGCCACCCCCACCGGCGCCGTGGAAACCTCCAACGTCGTCAGCGTCACCGGCACCTCCGGTGCCGGCGGCTTCACCGCCGGCGGGCAGGCCACCGCGCTCGCGCCGTTCGAAGACAACCGCCTGGCGGTCAACGTCGCCTGGACGCGCGAGCACAGCCGCCGCTGGCGCAGCCAGTTCGGCGCCAGCGTGTCGGTGGAGAGCGACTACACCTCCATGGGCGGCAGCTACACCTGGTTGCTGGACACCGCCGACAAGCTGCACACCTTCAGCCTCGGGCTCGGTTTCGCCCACGACCAGATCTCCCAGACCGGCGGGCAGACCCCCGCCCCGCTCAGCGACGTCAACGACCAGCGCTTCCTGGAACGCGGTGAGCGCAACACCTTCGAATTCCTCGCCGGCCTGACCTCGGTCCTGGGCAAGCGGACGGTCTGGGTCAACAACCTGTGGTGGAACGGATCGGACGGGTACCACAGCGATCCGTACAAGGTCGTCTCCGTCGCCAACAGCGACGACGTCGAGTTCGTCCGGCTCTACGAGAAGCGCCCCGAGAAGCGCCGCCGCAAGGTCTTCTATTCCGAACTCATCCAGCGCTTCGGCCAGGCGCAGACCATGCACCTGTCCTATCGCTATTACACCGACGACTGGGCCGTCGAAAGCCACACCATGGAGCTGACCTACCGCTTCGGTCTGGCGCGGGGGCAGTACGTCGAACCGCTGCTGCGCGTCTACCGGCAGAGCGCCGCCGATTTCTTCGTGCGCAGCATCCCCGTCGCGGACTACCAGGCCGGCCGCCTGCCCGACTACGCCAGCGCCGACAACCGCCTGGACGACGTGCAGGGCGGCGCCGTCGGCATCAAGTTCGGCAAGCCGGTGGGCGAGAACGGCGAGGTGCGTTTCCGCTTGATGGGCATCGGCTGGCAGGCCGAGAACGCGGTGATCGACCAGACCCGTGCCGTCCTCCTGCAAATGAGTTTCCGCAAGGGCTTTTTCTGAGCCTCGCCCCCGTTTGACAAGGCTCGGGGCGATGCGCATAATTTGCGCCCTGCCGCCGGGCGGGTCCGCCCGGCGTCCCCTGCGCGCCCGTAGCTCAGTTGGATAGAGTACCTGGCTACGAACCAGGTGGTCGGAGGTTCGAATCCTTCCGGGCGCGCCATCCTTTCCAGGATCGCTGTCCAGGCCGCGGCCCGGCCGTCATCCTCCCTTCACGTCGCCGTCAAGCGTCCGTGGCCGTCCCGTCAAGCGCGGTCGCTAGGCTGCCCCCGAAGCCTGCGGATCGTCCGCGGGCGCAGGGGAGGTTGAAACGATGAAAGACGGCATTGCGATGCTTCGTTGCGCCGCCCTCGTGGCGGCCGTCATGCTGCCGCCCGCCGCCACGGCCGGGGCGGATCCGGCGGCGTTCAACACGGCCGAGTACTGGTTCGAAAGCGGCCGCGCCGCGGTGGCCCGCGCCGCCCGCCTGCACCCGCAGGGGTGGCGGGCGAAAAACGTGATCCTGTTCGTCGGCGACGGTATGGGCGTGTCCACGGTCACCGCCGCGCGCATCCTCGCCGGCCAGCTCGCGGGCCGCGACGGCGAAAGCCACCGCTTGAGTTTCGAGCGTTTCCCCCACCTGGCCTTGAGCGTGACCGCCAGCGCCAACCAGCAGACGCCGGACTCGGCGCCGACCGCCACCGCCATGGTGGCCGGCATCAAGACCAACGACGGCGCCATCTCGGTCGGGCCCGGCGTGGAGCGCGGCGAAACCGACGCCGCCGTGATCGCCGCGCACAGCGTCGAAACGATCCTCGAGCAGGCCGAAAAGCGGGGCCTGTCCACCGGCATCGTGACCACGGCGCGCATCACCCACGCCACCCCTGCGGTCAACTATGCGCACATCGGCAACCGAGACTGGGAATGCGACAGCGACCTGCCCGCCGGCGCCACGGTCAAGGACATCGCGCGCCAGCTGGTCGAGTTTCCCCACGGTGACGGCGTGGACGTGGTCCTCGGCGGGGGGCGCCGTTGCTTCCACGGGCGCGACAGCGAAGACCCCGAGTACCCCGGGCGTTTCGGTCGTCGCGCCGACGGCCGTGACCTGATCGGCGACTGGCTGGCCGCTCGTCCGGGTTCGGTCTACGTTTGGAACCAAGCCCAATTCGACGCGGTCGACCCGCGGCGGGTGCGCCGCCTGCTCGGCCTGTTCGAGCCTTCCCATATGCGCTACGAGGCCGACCGCGATCTCGACGGCACCGGTGAACCGTCGTTGGCGGAGATGACCGAAAAGGCCCTGCGCATTCTGCAGCGCAACCGCAAGGGTTATTACTTGATGGTCGAAGCGGGGCGGATCGATCACGCCCATCATGCCGGCAACGCCTACCGCGCGCTCGTCGACACGATCGCCCTGTCCGACGCCGTGCAGAAGGCCGTCGCCCTGACCGATCCGCGCGACACCCTGATCATCGTCACGGCCGATCACAGCCACGTGTTCACCATCGCCGGTTACCCGAGCCGCGGCAACCCGATCCTGGGCAAGGCCGCCATCGAGGGGCAGGTCCTGCGCGACGCCTTCGGCCTGCCGTACACCACCTTGTCCTACGCGAACGGACCCGGTTACGCCGGCGAGTTCACGCGCCGCGTGTTCGATCCGATCGGCGAGCGTGCCGTGCCGGCCCCGTACCCCGGCGGCCTGCCGCGGCCGGATTTGAGCGAGATCGACACCACCGATCCGAATTACCTGCAGGAAGCGACCGTGCCCCTCTCGTCGGAAACCCATGCCGGCGAAGACGTGGCGATTTACGCCCGCGGCCCCGGCGCACAGTTTTTCCACGGGGTCCAGGAACAACACGTGATCTACCACGTGATGGCCAAGGCCCTGGGGTTCGATCATGAACGGGGCGATCGGCGCGGCCGCGGCGACGGCCCGCGTGGGCCTTGGGCGGCCCCGCGCCGTTGAGGCCGGATCATCGCAGGCGCGCCGGCCCCGCCGCGGCGGGGCCGGCGCTGTACGTGGCCTTCCAGGAGGATGACAGCATGTGGAAATGGGCGTTCATCGGTTCGCTTCTGGCCGCCGCTTGCATGGTGCCCTCGATTGCGCTGCCGTCCGATGCGGATGCGCCGGCGCTCGCGGCCGAATTCGAAACCCGCTTCGGCAAGCAAGCGGCGCGACGCTGGCGTCTGTTGCGGGACGCGGCGCGTATCGAGGTTCAAGAACGCGTTCCCGGCGTGTCCGAACTGTGGCTGCTCGAAGGCGGCGGTCGGATCCGCCATCTGCGTCTTTACCACGAAGCGCGCGCCGGCATCGAATACGACGCCGCGGATCTGCGCCTGCTCGAAGCCGTGCCCGATTGGCGGGCACTGGGCCGCGTGGTGGACCCGGCGCGGCTCGAGCGGCTGGGGCCGCCCGAGCCGGCCGAGCGCTTCGCGCGTTGGCCGGCCCGGCGCTACGCCCGCGATGGACAGGAGGTCGTCTGGATTCCGGCCTTGCAACTGCCGGCGCGCATCGCCGAGGGCGAGGCGGTCACCCGGTTGCTGGCCGTGCACACCCCCGCGGCCGCCGCCCCCTGGCGGTTTACCGACCCCGGTGCTTATCGACTCATCGATTATGCCGACCTGGGCGACATGGAGCGCGACCCCTTCGTCATGCGCCTGCTCGAGATCGATCCGGACGCCGCCGGGGTCGCGCATCACGGCCACTGAGCCGGCTTCAACCGCCGAAGTGGCGTTGCAGGGCGAACCCGATGTGGTCGTCGCGCCGCAGCCAGCCCAGCGGCCCGTCCGGCGCGACGCGGCGGAAGGCCGCGCCTTCGACGTGCACGGTCCAACGGTCGCCCAGGCGGCGGCGCCAGTCCAGGCGCCAGGCGCGTTCGCCGCTGTTGCGGTCGTAGACGAGGCCGGGCAGGGCGTTTTGGTCGTCGAGGTCGTTGCCGATCCAGCGCAGGGCGACGAACCAGTCGTCCTGGAAGGGGTCGGCGGCGGCGTCGCCGCGCTCGTCCCACAGGCGTTCGAGCAGCAGGCCGAGGTCGGCGTCGCCCAGGGCGGAAAAGACGGTGTATTCGAAGCCGGCCACGGCCGCCCGGTACGGTCGGCGCCGCCCGTCGCGGTCGAAGGCGCCGTGGCGCTCGAGGGCCTCCAATTTCCACAGCCAGGCGCCGCGCGTGTATTGCAGCTCCAGGCCGAGTTGCCGGATTTGCGGGTAGTAGGGCAGCAGGCGTCGGCCGTCCGGGGCAAGGTTCAGGACGGGCTCGCGGGCCGTACCGCGGAAGGCGGACAGCGCCCAGTCCAACGCGCCGACATTGCGGCGCCAGCGCAGGGCCAGGTCGAGGTGGCGCCGGCCCTCGTCGGCCTCGAAGCGGGCCGCGCCCCCGTCGACCGCCGGTTGCGGGCGCAGGCCGCCTTCGGGTTCCGGCCAACGGCGTTCGCGGAAATAGGGCAGCAACAGCAGGTCCACGGTGTCGCGGCGGCCGATCCCGCGCCAGCGCAACATCGGTTGGCCGAGCCGGACGTTGCCGTACAGGTCACGGCGGGTGTCGATCTGGTTGACGATGTCCACCAGGTGCCGGGATTCGGTCACGCCCCAGAACACGGTGTCGCTGCCCATCCGCAGCCACCAGCGCCGTCCCCCGATCTGCCAGTGGGCCTCGGGCAGGTCGGCCCACAGCGCCGAGCCGGCGCGGTCCCAGGAGAGCACCGCGCTCAGCGCCCAGCGCCGTTCGCCCCCGCCGCGCCAGCTCGCGCGCGCCTCGATCGACCAGGGGTCGGAGTGCTGGACCGGGTCGGCGGGCGCCTCGGGGTAGTGCCGCCAGGCGGCGTCGAGGCGGGCGTCGAAGTCGGCCGCCGCCGCGGCGGCGCAGGCGGCGCCGAGCAACGTTGCGATCAGGCGCGGCACCATCGCGGTCAGCGGTCGCGGCCCAGCGCGCCGACGGCGAAGTCGAATTCACTCAGGCCGGTTCCGAAGCGGTGTTCGGACCACTCCAGGATCGTGGCGCGGCCGTCGAGGTGGTTGACCATGTGCATGCGGTCGGCCCGCCAGTGGCGGCCGGTGTGCAGGCGGTAGCCTTCCATGGTCAGCGTCTTTTCGTGCACGCCCTGGTGGTTGAAAAACTCGATCGACAAAATCCTGAGCTCGGCCTTGTCGACGGTGAGCCGTTGCCGGCTGTAGCCGGTGCCGGAGTAGTCGGGGATCCGCTCGAGCAGGAAGGCGGGTTGCCCGGCATGCTCGGTTTCGCCCAGCAGCCGGTAGTGGTACTTGTCGATGTCCTGGCCGGCCAGGTCTTCGTAGGCGAAGGCGCTGCCCATGAACGCGCCGGCGCGGTTGCTGGAACTGATGCGTTTGACGCGCTTCAAGGCCGGTAGGTACAACCATTGATCGTCGTCGCGGTCTTTGTGGGCGTGGGTCAGCAGAGTGGTGCCTTCCACATCCGCCGGGCTGAGGAAGGTGATCAGGCTGCGGTCCCCTTCGGACCGACCTTCCAGCAGCGCGTAACGCAGGTCGCGGCTGCGGCGCGCGCCGTCCGCCTCGATGATCACCATGTGCAAGCGCGCCTGGTAATCGCCGAAACCGTCGTCGCGGCGGTCGATCGCTTCGGCCAGCGCCCGGCCGGCCTTGGCCGGATCCTCCTGGGCGGTGCCGGCCGCCGGCGCCGGGGCGCCGGCCTGCAGCGCCGAGAACAGCATCGCGATCTGCAGCATGGCGCGCGGTTCACGCCGCCGTTTCGAGGCTGTTATCATGGTCATGGGTGTTCTCCAGGGAAAAGGAAACCCTCATGTTCGAACCGAGCGTCGTCCAGCTCGATGCCGCGCTCGACTTCGCCGAACGCTGCCTGGCCGTGACCGACCGTCCGGGTTTCGAGGCGGTGTTGGGTCGGCTGGCCGGCTTGATCGAATATCACTGGTTGGCGGTGGTGCATCTCGCGGGCGATGCCCAGCGGGCGAGGCCGAAGGCGGTGCGCTGGCTGGTGCATGCGCCGCGCGCCCGGGCGCCTTGCTCGGAGCGCGAGTTGAGCGAACGTGCCCGGCGGTTCGCGCCGCCGGCCGCCGTCCACGGCGCCTCCGCCGTTCTGCCGCGGCCGGCTTGCGGCACCGCCGGTGCCTTGTTGTGGCGGCGGCACGAAGCGGGGTGGACGGCCTTGTATTTCGCCGGCACCGCCGCCCGCGACGGCGGCGCTTTGCTGTTGCGCCTGGCCCCCCACCTGGATGCGGCCTTCCGCCGCGTCTTGCCGGCCAGCACCCACGCGCCGGTTCTCACCGCGCGCGAGCGCGAAGTCCTGCTCTGGTTGAGCGAGGGCAAGTCCGTCTGGGAAATGGCGCGCATCCTGCATATCAGCGAACACACGGTGAAGTACCATCTGGCGCGGCTCTACCGGAAGCTCGGCGCCTCGAACCGTGTCCAGGCCCTGCGGAGCGCGCTCGCCCGCGGCTGGCTGAACGCGCCGCCCATCGAACGCCGCGCCTGACGGCCGTCACGGCCCGGCGTGGTCGGCGGCCACGTCCGCCGGGGCCGCCGCCGGCGCCTTGCCGTCGAGCGCATAGAGCAGCGCCGGCAGCAGCAGCAAATCCATCAGCAGCGCCAAGGCCAGTGTCAGGGCGGTCATCGCGCCCATGTCCGCATTGAGCCGGAAATCCGAGAAGGCCAGGGCGGTGAAGCCGAGCACCAGGCTCACGGTGGTGCCGAGCAGCGCGGTGGCGCTTTTTTGCAGGGCCTCGTGCATGGCCGCGCGCGCCGCGGCGCCGGCGCGCCGGGCGGCCGCATATCGCGCCAGCAAATGGATGGTGTCGTCGACGACCACGCCGAGGGTCATCGCCCCGACCACCGTCAGACTCAGGCCCACGTGGCCCGACAACCAGCCCCACAGGGCGAAGGCGGTGAGCACCGGCAGCAGATTGGGAACGAGGCTGATCAGGCCGAGCCGCAGCGAGCGCAAGGCGACGACCAGCACCAGCGACACCCCGAGCAACGCCAGCAGCGCGCCGCCGAGCAGCGCCGTGTTGTTGCGTTGGCCGATGTGCGCGAACATGACGTCGGGGCTCACCCCGTGGCCGGTGCGGAACGCCGGCTTCTCGGCGGCCAGCCATCGATCCGCCCGCTGCACCAGGGACAGCAAGGTCTGCGAACTGACTTTGTGCAGCGTCGCCACCAGCCGCATCGAGCGGTGATCGGCCGTGAGCTGGTTGTCCAGCCGCTGGCCGTAGGGCAGGGACAGCTCGTACACGAGCAGATACTGGGCCGCCAGATCCCGGCGTTGCGGCAGCCGGTGTTCGGCGTCGTCGTCGCCGTGCATGTTCCGGTTGATGCGTTTGAGCACGTCGGTCAGGACGTTGACGTGACGAACCTCCGGTTGCCGCTCCAGCCAGGCGGCGAAGCGGTCGACGGACCGCAGGTAAGCGGGGTCGGCGACGCCGCCCTCGCGGCCGCTGTCGAGTTGGTATTCCAGGGTGGCGATGCCGGTCAGCTTGTCGAGGATGAAGTCGTTCGCGCGCCGCACCTCGAAGCTGGGGCCGAAGTAATCGACGAACACCTCGTCGATGTGGTTGCGCGGGAGGCCCAGCGCGCAGAACAGCAGCAAGGCCGGCAGCGCCAGCAGCGCCGCTTTTCTGTGCCGCCAGCCGAACTCGGCGACCGTCTCGCCGAAGCGCGCGAACGGCGTACGGCCCAAGTGCCAGGCGGGCAGGTTCACCGCCAGTGCCGGCAGCAGCGTGATCGAGGCGAGGAAAGCCCCCCGCGACGCCGAGCGTGGTGAAATTGCCCAGGTCGCGGAAGGGCGGCGAGTCCGAGAAATTGAGTGTCGAAAAGCCGATCGCCGTGGTGAGCGCGGTCAGGAACATCGGCATGAAGTTTTCCACCAGCGCGGCGCGCATCGCCTCGCGACGTTCGATGCCGCGGCGCAGCGCCCCGCCGTAAGCGACCAGCAGGTGCAGCGTGCCGGCGACGACGATGGTGAGGATGATCGTCGGTGCCGAAGCGGCCGGCGGTGACATCGGCAGACCGAGCCAGGCGCCGCCCCCCAAGGCGACGAGCAGCGCCGCGAGCAGCACCACCACCGTCAGCGGCGCCGCCGTGCCCAGCCCCGTGAAGCACACCGCGCCGCCCAGGATCGCCAGCAGCGCGAGGACGAACAGGCCGCCGAGATCGCGGCGCGCCGCTTCGACCAGCGCGTCGTTCATCATCACCTGCCCGCTGGCGTAAAACGCCAGGCCGGGATATCGGTCCCGCGCTTCTTCGAGCAGGCCGCGCACGAACGACGCGACTTCGGGCACCTCGCGTTCCCGGTTCTCGCCCGGCAGGCGGATCGTCACGTTCACCGCGGCGACCGTGCCGTCGGCGGACAGGAGCCGGCCGACGAGCTGTTTTTCTCCGAGCGCGGTGCGGCGCAGGGCGGCCAGCCGCGCCGCGTCCAGCGGCGCGTCCGCCGGCACGAGATCCTCGACGATCAGCTCGTCGCCTTCGGCCCGGGTGTAGGGGTAATTGGTCAGCGAATCGACGCGACCGGCGTAAGGGATGGACCAGGCGCGTTTCGTCAGGAAGGCGACGGCGTCGAGCGTCCGGGGGTCGAACACGTCGCCGCTGTCCGGGGACACGGCGATGAGGACATTGTCGCTGCTGTCGAACGTGTTCTGCATCGCCTCGAAGGCCGCCAACTGCGGGTTGTCCGGCCCGAAGAACACCCGGTAGTCGGAGGCGTAGGGCAGGCGGGCGAGGCCCGCCGCGCAGAACACCAGCAAGGGCACCCACAGCGCCACGACGAGCAGGAGGTGCTCCAGGATCCATCGGCTGTAACGGTCGATCATCGGTCGTCTCCCGGTTCAATATCGGTTTCGGATGCCCGCATGCGGACACAAAAGGGATGGTTTGCGAGTGTCAGCAGCGGGTCGTCCGAGGGATGGTCGGCATAGGCGTAGATGGAGGCGGACACCGCCTGGTCGAGATGCTCGCGAACCGCTGCGCACTTGGCTTCGCCATAGCAATTGCGCCCGATGAGCCGTCCGGTGAGGAAACCGCCGGAGACTTCGGCGCGTGTGCAGATCAATTCCGCTCCTTCGGAGTCGCACCAGGGGGGCGATCCAATAGGGGAGCGACGCGGTCACGACGATGCGGTGATGTCCTTTACGGCGGTGCCAGCGCCAGCGCGCATACACCACGGGGTCGATCAGTTTCGGGAGCCGGGTCCGGCAGTAGAGCGCGCCCTCTCGAAGCAGGTCCGCCTCGCGTGCGCCCGCGTAGAAGGTGGTGACGAAGCGGGGCTTGGCCCAATGATCGTCCCGCAGCCCGATGCGGAAGAGCAGGTAACCGGGGAGCATTTTCGCCAGCTTTACGAAATATTTTCTCTGGCCATGGTGCCAACGCGCAAAGTCCGTCAGCGTGTTGCAGCGTGCCAGTGTGCCGTCGAAGTCGAACAGGGCCACGACGCCGCCCGGGCGATGTTCAGTAGCGGAACGCATATTTGATTTTGCGCCACCACGACCGGTTGCGGTCGCGCGCGGCGGCCTCGGCGTGCCGGCGAATTTCAGCGGCCTGCTGTGCGACGCGGGTCTCGGCCGTCTGCACCGCCACATCGATGGGGACGGCGATGGGCAGGCCGAAGTGTTCGATGATGGTTGAAAGGCGCTGCGCGATGCTGCCGCGGATGATGATGTATGGGATTTCGAGCGCGTCCAGGGTTTCGATGAGCAAAGCATCGGATGCGTGTCGGAATCGTTCCGAAACGGGGCGGTGGCCGTCTTCCGGAAGGGGAAATTCGACCGGCAGGTGCACGTAGGCGTCGTACATGCGTTTCGCGCGAGCCTTGACCAGCGCGCCGTAGCCGGCCATGTAGGTTTTGTAGAACGGTTTGACCGGCAGGCCGGCGAGTTCGCTGACGAGCTTGCGCAGGATGCCGGCGTTGGGGTTGATGCCAAAGCGCATGCGGGCTTCTCCGTATATCCATTCATGGATCACGGAACCGTCCGAGACGAAGCCGCCGGGCTGGGCCGCTTCGTGATGGATGCGCTCTTCCAGGCGCCGCAGGCCGAGCCGGATGAGTTCCGATGCGGACAGGTCTTCGAGTGTCTTTCCGGGGAAATCCTCGGCCAGCAACTCTCGCGCCGTGCGCGCATGGGTTCCGGAGAGGCCCGTGGCGATCGCCAGGGCTTCTGTGGTGGTGGTTTTGCCTGTGCCGTAGGTGCCCGACACGGCGAGTCGGAGGCGCGCTTCAGACACGGGTCTCCTCCCGGTTGGGAATGCGGTGGGCGAGCGCCGCGCGGATGGCGAAAGACGACTGCGCCGGCGTCGCGCCGCACAGCTCGGCGGTCCGCCAGGTGCCGTCTCGTCTGGGGATGACGCGTGTACGCTCCAGAGTGACGTCAAGGAGCAGGGCGCGGCCGCAGACGTACTCGATGGGGGACGGCATGTGAAGCTCGACGCTGCGCATCCACAGGTTCTCGCTGCGCGAACGGTCGATGCCGTCGAGGTGATAGAGCAGCGCTTGGGCGAGCTGGGCGCCGCAGACCAACATGTCCAGTGCCGTAAAGTGGGGCGGGCGGCCGGCGCCCAGTCCGCGGGTCGGGGCGAACGACGGCCCCACGAGCAGTTCGATGTGGCCGCTGATGCGTTCCGTGTCGGCGCCCAGGCCGATGTCGACGAGCCGGTGCGCCACGTGGCGGTAGTGCCCGCCGAAGTAGCTCAAGCGCCCGTTGTCAACACCGACGCGCTTTGTCCGCATTTCACCGATTCGAGATGTCCGGTTTTCAACGATTGCTCGCTTGGCTGACCATGCCGCATGTGTCGGGTCACTTGCCTCCTTTGGGTTCGGGTGGGTTGAGGGGTTCGGTGACGAGCCCAGCCTTGCGCTTTTCCTTGAGCCGGAAGCTCTCGCCCTTGATGTTCAGCGTGGTGGCGTGGTGGAGCAGGCGGTCGAGGATGGCCGTGGCGATGACCTGATCGGAGAAGACCTCGCCCCAGTCGGCGAACCCCTTGTTGGAGGTGAGGATCATCGAGGCCCGCTCGTAGCGCCTCGCCACCAGCCGGAAGAACAACGACGCCTCCTGACGGTTCAAGGGCAGGTATCCGATCTCGTCGATGATCAGCACCTTGGGGTAGACCAGTTGCTGGAGTTGGCGCTCCAGGCGGTTCTCCTGCTGGGCCCGCTTGAGCCGGGTCATGAGCTCCTCCAGCGTCAGGAACAGCACCCGGTGGCCGGCCTCGGCCGCCTTCACGCCCAGGGCGATGGCCAGATGCGTCTTGCCCACCCCGGGCGGGCCCAGCAGGATGAGGTTCTCGGCCCGCTCCACGAAGGCCAGTCCGGCCAGCTCCCGAATCACCTTCCGGTCGATGGCCGGCTGGAAGCTGAAGTCGAACTGCTCGAGCGTCTTGATCCAGGGCAGCCGCGCCTGCTTGAGGCGGCTCTCCAGGCCCTTCTGGTGGCGTCCGGCCCATTCCGTGGCCAGGGCCTCGGCGAGGAAGCGGCGGTAGTCCAGATCGCGCTTTGCCGCCTGTTCGCACAGGGCATCGAGGCTGCCCGGCAGATGCTCCAGCTTGAGCTTGGCCATCAGGGCCATCAGGTCCATGACGCCACCTCCTCGTAGCAGGCAAGACTGCGGGCTTCGACCTTGACCTCAGCCCAGAGCCGGGCATGGTGCTCCGGCACCACCTGCCAACCCGCTGCCTTCGGGCGCAGCCGGTGCTCGGCCACCAGCCCCCCCTCGGCATCGAACACCTTGAGCAAGCCATCGAGCGTGATCCGGATAGCCACCCTCTCCCCGCACAGGTGCGCGGGCACGCTATAGCGGTTGCCGCGCACGTCGATGAAGCCATCCAGCGCCACCCGCCGGGTCTCGCGGTAGCTGGTCTCGAAGCGCACCGGCGGCAGGGGCGCAAGGTGGGGCCGCTCCTGCTCGAAGCGTTCCCGAACCACCCCCTTGTGGGTGCCGTGCACCCGCGCGTCGGCGACTTCCGCCAGCCACTGCTCCAGCAGCCGGTTGAGCTGGTCCAGGCTATCGAAGGCCCGGTAGCGCTGAAAGAAGTTCTCCTTCACGTAGCGCACCATGCGCTCGTCCTTGCCCTTGGTCTGCGGCCGGTGCGGGCGACAGGCCTTGGGCGCAAACCCGTAGTGCGAGGCCAACTCCAGGAAGCCCGGGTTGAACCGAACCTGCCCGTCCAGCCCGTGCGAGCGCACCGCCGCTTTCTGGTTGTCGACCCAGACCTCGGCGGGCACCCCGCCGAAGTGCTCGAAGGCCCGGATCAGGCCCTCGTAGGTGTGTTCGGCGTCCTCGCAGGCCGCCGCCCAGACATGGAACCGGCGCGAGTAGCCAAGGGTGTTGACGGAAAAATGCACGCGCCTGGGCTCGCCACCGAGCAGCGTCTCGATCTGCCCCCAGTCGCTCTGCAGCTGCCGCCCCGGCGCGGTCTCGAAACGCACCGTCCCCTTCGCCTTGCGCAAGGCCCGCTTCGGCCGGATGTAGTCGCGCAGGATACCGATCCCGCCGGTATACCCCCGGGCCTTGATCTCGGCGAAAATCACCGTGGCGTTCCAGACCCCCTCGGCAAGCAACTGATCCACTTGTGCTTTATAGGCATCCAGCTTGCTCGGCCGCACCCCCCCTGCGGCGTCTCGGCACCGGCCCGCCCCTTTGCAACGCCCGGCGCACCGTCCGCTCCGAGCAGCCCACGCGCTCGGCGATCTCCTTCAGGTAGCAGCCTTTTGCTCGCATCTCTCGTATCATGAGCCAGTCCTCTCGGTTGAGCATGGGAACCTCCTTGCGTCTGCACACAACACAAGGATGCCCCGGCTTGATCGGGAGGACATCTCAAATCGGCGTTCTGCGGACATTTACCATCGGTGGTGACACCGTAGCCGAGAATCTCATCGAGTGAGCCGAAGCAGGCCCTTTCATCGATGTGCGGACGGCCCGAGCCTGCCGGGTGGTCGATCTCGATTTCGGCCCGGAAATCGGCGATTTCGGTACGATAGCGCGACACGCGTCCGCACAGGCTGTCCGGTCGGTCCTCCGTGCCGAGATGGCGAACCGCCACGGGGATGGCGGTGAACTGTTCGATCCGGGATCGTCCCGCCCGGATCTCCACCCGCCTCAACCAGCTGCAGCGGTGTTCCGCGACCGTCAGCCCCGCGCTGAGGAAAGTATAGATGTCGCTCAACTGGGCACCCACGACCAGCAGGTCGGTGGTGCTCAGGTGAGGGGTGAGGGGGCCGGCCGACTTGCACGACCAGTCTGGGGGGGTAGTGGATCGTGGCCAGCGCCCGGCAGGCACCGCCCAGCGGGTCGATCGAGATTTCGTCGAGCGCGTATCGGATGCGGCGGTAGCCGCTGCCGAAATAGCGCCGGCTGGCTTCTCCGAGCAGTTCGTCGATGTCCCCTGCGCGGTGATGCGCCCGTTCTTCCATGTCACCGTCCTCGGGTTTTGTGGTTTTTTGGAGCCCGATGCGCCTGCGCACACTGGGCCGGCGAGCGCGGCGACCTTAGCAGGCGGGGGGCGGCCGCTCACCTGGCCGTTCGGCTAGGGAGGGGGCGGCGCTGCGCGCCGGGGGTTGATCCCGTATAATGGGCACGGCGCCGCGTGCGCCGTGTGTCCCTTCTCCTTGTTTCCAGCGGTTCCCAGGTGCCCATGTCCGAGAAAATCGATGTCGCCGTGGTCGGTGCCACCGGCGTGGTCGGCCAGACCATGCTTTCCATCCTCGCCGAACGCCGTTTCCCCGTCGGCCGGGTCTACGCCCTGGCCAGCGAGCGGTCGGTCGGCAAGCGCGTGCCTTTCGGCGATCGCCAGCTGGTGGTCGAAAGCCTGGAGGACTTCGATTTCGGCAAGGTCCAGATCGCCCTGTTCTCGCCCGGCGCGGCGGTCTCGGCGGTGTGGGCGCCGCGGGCGGCCGAGGCCGGTTGCGTGGTGATCGACAACACCTCCCAGTTCCGCTACGAGCCGGACATCCCCCTGGTGGTGCCCGAGGTCAACCCGGAGGCCCTGGCCGGCTTCCGCAAGCGCAACATCATCGCCAACCCGAACTGCTCCACCATCCAAATGGTGGTGGCGCTCAAGCCGATCTACGACGCGGTCGGCATCGAGCGCATCAACGTCGCCACCTACCAGGCGGTTTCGGGGACCGGTAAGGACGCCATCGACGAGCTGGCCAGCCAGACCGCGGCGCTGCTCAACGGCAAGCCGATCGAACCGAAGGTGTACCCGAAGCAGATCGCTTTCAACGTGCTGCCGCACATCGACCGCTTCATGGACAACGGCTACACCAAGGAAGAAATGAAAATGGTCTGGGAGACGCGCAAGATCATGGGCGACGAGTCCATCCAGGTGAACCCGACCACGGTCCGGGTGCCGGTGTTCTACGGTCATTCCGAGGCGGTGCACATCGAAACGCGCGAAAAAATCGGCGCCGACGCGGTGCGCGAGCTGCTGCGCCGGGCGCCGGGCGTCGAGGTGATCGACGAGCGGCGCGACGGCGGTTACCCGACGGCGGTCACCGAGGCGGCGGCGCGCGACGCGGTGTTCGTCGGCCGGATCCGCGAGGACATTTCCCATCCCCGCGGTATAAATCTGTGGATCGTCGCCGATAACGTGCGCAAGGGGGCCGCGCTCAACAGCGTCCAGATCGCCGAGCGGCTGTTGGAGGGGCACCTCTAACTTGTTGTATTTCCGGTTGTTAAAGTGTATTTTTTCAAGTACATTCTCAAAACGTGCCGTATGTCGGCGATTTTCCAGGGCAAACGCCGTCGGCGGCGGTGCTGGAGAACCGGAACAAGGGGGCCTGCAGGAAGGTGCTTAAGCGACTTCTGATCATCGGCGCGCTGGGGGCGGCCCTCTTCGCCCCGCTGGCGCGCGCTTTGGGCCTGGGCGACATCGAGGTCTATTCGGCGCTCAATCAACCGCTGTCGGCGGAAATCCCCCTCACCGGCGTTCGTCCCGGTGAACTCGACAATCTCATCGTCCGTCTGGCTTCCGAGGACGCCTTCGCCCGCGCCGGCCTCGACCGGCCCTATGTGCTCAGCAAGCTTCGTTTCGAACTGGCGACCAAGCCGGACGGTCGCTATTACATCGCGGTGCGCTCCGAGGAGCCGATCCGCGAGCCCTTCCTGACCTTCCTGCTGGACGTCGAATGGCCGCGCGGCCGTTTGTTGCGGGAATACACCCTGTTGCTCGACCCGCCGGTGTTCGCCGCCGCGTCGCCGGCGGCCTCGGCGACCCCGGCGCGCGCCGAGGCCGACGCCTCGGCGGCCGGCGAGCCCGCCCCGATCGAGCGGGCGCCGGAAGCGGCGCCTCTGCCCGCGCCCGATCGGGAGGTGGACTTGTCGGGCTTGCCCGAGATCGGTCTCGAACAGGCGCCCGCGGCCGAGCCGGCGGCAAAACGAGGTGAGTCCTCCGCCCCGCTGCCGGCCGAGGAGCCGGTGGAGGCCCCGGCGGCCGAGCCGGCGGCGCCCGAGACGAGCACCTGGATCGCCGACGAAACCCCGCGCGCCCTGGGCGGCGAGCCGGCGCCGGCGGCGCTGCCCGAGCCCGGCGCCGGCGATCTGCCCGAGCTGGTGCTCGAGTACGACCCCAGCCTGCCTTATGACGAAGCCGCCACCGCCGCTTTGCTGGCGCAATTCGCGGCCGAGGACGAGGCGGCGCGCCTGGCCCGCCCGGCGGCCGCCGCGGCGGCCGAGGTGGGCCCGGCGGGCGAGGGCGAGGCGCAAACAGAGGCGCGGGAACACCGCGTGCAGGCCGGGGAGACGCTTTACGAGATCGGCCAGCGCTACAAGCCGGCCGAGGTGAGCGTCGAGCAGGCGATGATCGCGCTGCTGCGCTACAACCCCGATGCCTTCCTGCGCGACAACATCAACGACCTCAAGAAGGGCTTCGTGCTGCGCATCCCGGATCGCGAGGCGATGCTGGCCATCGACAACGCCGAAGCGGTGGCCGAGGTGCGCCGGCAGTACGCGTTGTGGAAGGCCTACCGGGCCCAGTTGCGCGGCGCGCCCGTGCCCGAGCAGGATGCGCAAAAAGCCCAGGCACTGGCCGCGGCGGACGGCGGCGAGGCCGCGGCGGGCCCGCAATTGAAGATCCTGGCGCCGGGGCGTGACGCCGAGCCCACGAGCCGCGCCTCGGGTGCCCAGGAAGGCGAGCCGGGGGGCGAGTCGCTGTATCTGGATCTGCAGTTGGCGCGCGAGCAGCTCGCCGCCGCCCAGTTGGAAAAGCAGGAGCTGCAGGCGCGCATCGACGAGCTCAACGCCCAGATCGAAAAGCAGCAGCGCCTGATCGAGGTGCAGAGCGAGCAGCTCGCCGCCTTGCAGCGTCGTCTCGCGGAACTCGAAGGCCGGACGCCCGAGTCGGCCGAGGCACACGCCGGTGTGGCCGAGGCGGGCAGCGGCCTGGGGCTCACCCTGGACGCCTCGCAGGACGAGACCGCCGGCGGCGAGCCCGAGGCGCTCGCCGAGGCGCCGGCCGCCGCACAAGAGGCCGCGGCCGAGACCGCAGGGCTCGAAGCGGACCGCGTGGACGAATCGGCACCCGTCGAAGCGGCGGGCGAGACCGCCGAGGCGGCCGCGGAAGAGGACGCGCTGGAAGACCTGCAAACGGCGCAACAAGAAGGACCCGGCGTGCTCGAAAACACCGTCGCCTCCGCTGCGGAACCCGCAGAGGCGGTGAGTGAACCGGCCGCCGAGCAGGCCGTTGGCGCCGACGCTGAAACGGCCCAGGCCGCGGCGCCGGCCGTCGCCGAACCGCCGCAACGCACCGCGGTGGCGCCGCGCCCGACGCGGCCCGGCGGGTTGGCGGGTCTGGCTTATGATTGGCTGCCGGCGCCCTACAACCTGATGGCCGCGGATCTGCTGCAGACGCCGGTCGGCCTGGGTGCGTTCGGGGCCCTGCTGCTGTTGCTGGTGCTGCTGCTCTACGTGGCAGTCAAGGCGATGGTGCCCAAGCCCAAGCCGCCGCGCCGTTCGGCCCTGATCGAGGCGATCGCCCAGGGGGGCGAGGGCGGTGAGGGCGAAGAAGCAGAGGCGGCCGCGCCGCCGCCCGCGGCCAAGCCCGCCGGCCTGGGCGCGCGCCTGGCGGCGGTCTTCGCCCCCTTGTTCGCCTTGTTCGCCAAGAAGCCGGCCGCGGCCGAGCCCGAGGATGCCGATGAAGAGCAGGGCGGCACGTCGGCGATGGATCTGGAGGACGAAAGCGAAGATGCGGCCGAGGTCGAGGATCTGGGCGAGATCGAATCCTTCGACGACAGCGCCGCCGAGGCCGCCAGCCGCGAGGCGGAAACGGCCAAATCGCCCGAGGCGGCCGGCGCCGCCGACTTCGGCCAGACGCAGCGCGAGGCGCCGCCGGTCACCGAAGCCGTGCCCGACGAGGAGGACGACGTCACCAAGGAGGCGGACGTCTACCTGGGTTACGGGCTCTACGACCAGGTCGAGGAGCTGCTCACCCAGATGATCGAGCAGCACCCCGACAAGCTCGCCTACCAGGGTAAGCTGCTGGAGGCGTATTTCGGCGCCGGAAAGAAGGCCGAGTTCGAGGCGCTTGCCGCGAAGCTGCACGAGGCGCTGGGCGGGCGCACCAGCCGGATCTGGGACCGGGCGGTGGCCATGGGCAAGGAGATCGCGCCGGAGAACCCCTTGTTCAAGATGGCGGACACCGGGGGATTGCGCGTCGAGGACTTCGCGCCCGAAAAACCGAAGACCACCGACCTCGATCTCGGCGAAGGTCCGGGCGAGACGCGGCCGGACATCGCTTTCGACGAAACGGTTCTCGGCACGAAGGCGGATTTCGAGCTCGACGCCGCCGGCGGGGAGGAAGCCGCGCCTGCGCCATCGGGCACCGAAACGACCGAGCTGGAGCTCGATCTCGCCGGCCTGGGTGACGACGCTTCGGATCTGAACATCGATTTCAACCCCGAAGATCTGGGGCTGGGCGCCGATGCCGAGGCAAGCGAGCCGGTCGAGGCCGAAGCCGCCGCAGGCGGCGGCGAGGAGGAGGCGATCATCGACCTCGATGCGGAACTGCCGGAGCTCGAGCCCGAGCCGGCCGAGCCGGAGTCGGCCGAGTCCGCCCCGGAAGAGGAGGACGTGGACCTGGATGCGACCGTCGCCATGGACCTGTCGTTCGACCTGCCCGACGAGTCGCCCGCCGAGGCCGAGTCCGCATCGTCCGAGCCCGATGCCATCGAGCTGGACACCGACTTCGATCTGGCGGCGAACGTGGACGACACCGATTTCGATCTGAGCGACGAGCCGGCCGGAGAGGCGCTGATCGCCGATCTCGACGCCGGCGAAGCGGGCGGCCCCGACGAGGCGTTGGCGCCCGCCTCGACGGACACCGAGTTCGATCTGCCGGACGACGACGACACGATCATCGACGCCGATCTCGACGACGAGACGATCAGCGGCGACACGAGCACCGACGAGGTCGCCACCAAGCTCGACCTGGCGCGCGCCTACCTGGACATCGGCGACACCGATGGTGCGGCGAGCACGCTCGAGGAAGTCCTCGCCGAAGGCAACGAGGAACAACGGCGGGAGGCCGAGGAACTGCTCGACCAGATCGCCGGCTGAGCGCCGGCCGCGCGTTCATGCGCATCGCGCTCGGCATCGAGTACGACGGCAGCGCCTACCACGGCTGGCAGCGCCAGGACAACGCGCCGTCCGTGCAGGCCGTGGTCGAAGCGGCGGTGGGGCGGGTCGCCGACCATCCGGTGGGCGTGGTGTGCGCCGGCCGCACCGACACCGGCGTGCACGCCACGGGGCAGGTGGTCCATTTCGATACCCCTGCGCGCCGCCCCCTGCACGCCTGGATCCTGGGCTGCAACAGCCATCTTCCGGACGATGTCTGCGTGCGCTGGGCGCGGGTCGTGCCCGACGATTTCCACGCGCGCTTCAAGGCGGTGGAACGCGCCTACCGCTACGTCATCCACAACACCCCGGCGCGGCCGGCCTTGGGCCGCGGCCGGGTGACCTGGTGGATCAAACCGCTCGATGTCGAGCGCATGGCCGCCGCCGCGCGGGCGCTGGTCGGCCGTCACGATTTCTCGGCCTTTCGCGCCGCCGAGTGCCAGGCGAAAAGCCCGGTGCGCACCGTGCACGAGCTGTCCGTGCGGCGGGTCGGGGAGATCATTTACCTGGACGCCCGGGCCGATGGGTTCTTGCATCACATGGTGCGCAACATCGCCGGTGTGTTGATCGAGATCGGCGCCGGGCGGCGTCCGGTGGAATGGGCGGCGCAGGTGCTCGCCGGGCGCTGCCGCGCGGCCGGCGGCATCACGGCGCCGCCGGACGGCCTGTATCTGACCGCGGTCCGTTACCCGGCGCGCTACGGACTGCCGGCCGGGGGGTACCGCCCGGTGTTCGGCAGTGTCGGCGGCGACGGGCGGGAGTGATAACATAAGGCCCCTTTCGCTTGCGTGACCGCATCATGTCGAGAGTGCGAATCAAGATCTGCGGCATCACCCGCCCGCGCGACGGCCTGGAGGCGGGCCGCCTGGGCGTCGATGCCGTCGGCCTGGTGTTCCACCCGCCCAGCCCGCGCTGCGTGGACATCGCCGTGGCCGCGGCGGTGGCCGCGGCCTTGCCGCCCTTCGTCAGCGTCGTCGGCCTGTTCATGAACGCCGACCCCGAACGGGTGCGCATGGTCATCGGCGCCGTGCCGTTGGACTGCCTGCAGTTCCACGGCGACGAGCCGCCCGAGTATTGCGCCAGCTTCGGCCGGCCGTACATCAAGGCGGTGCCGATGATGGACGAGCCGGACCTGCGCAAGTATGCCGAGCGCTACGGCACGGCGGCCGGCTTCCTGCTCGATGCCGTGCGCCAGGGCGAGCCCGGCGGCCGCGGCCAGACCTTCGACTGGTCGCGCGTGCCGCGCGATCTGGGCCGGCCGCTGATCCTGGCCGGCGGCCTGACGCCCGAGAACGTCGCCGAGGCGGTGCGCGTCGCCGGCTGTTACGCCGTGGATGTGTCGAGCGGCGTCGAGGAGGACAAGGGCATCAAGAGCGTGGAGCGCATGCGCGCCTTCGTCGAGGCGGTGGAGTCGGTGCGATGACGGCGAAGCCGACGCCGTGGCACGGGCCGGACGAGCACGGCCACTTCGGTCCCTACGGCGGGCGTTTCGTCGCCGAAACCCTCATGGGGCCGATCCGCGCCCTGGAGGCGGCCTACCTGCGCCATCGCGACGATCCGGAGTTTCTCGCCGAATTCGACCGGGAGCTGGCCCATTACGTGGGCCGGCCTTCGCCCCTCTACTTCGCCGCCCGCCTGACCGAGGCGGCCGGGGGGGCGCGCATCTACCTCAAGCGCGAGGATCTCAACCACACCGGTGCGCACAAGATCAACAACACCGTCGGCCAGGCCCTGCTCGCCAAGCGCATGGGCAAGACCCGGTTGATCGCCGAGACCGGCGCCGGCCAGCACGGCGTGGCGACCGCCACCGTGGCCGCGCGGCTGGGGCTGAAGTGCGTCGTGTACATGGGCGAAGAGGACGTGCACCGCCAGGCGCCGAACGTCTACCGCATGAAGCTGCTCGGTGCCGAAGTGGTGCCGGTGCGCTCGGGCACGCGCACGCTCAAGGACGCCATGAACGAGGCGATGCGCGACTGGGTGACGAACGTGGACGACACTTTCTACGTGATCGGCACGGTCGCCGGCCCCCATCCCTACCCGATGATGGTGCGCGACTTCCAGTGCGTCATCGGCCGGGAGGCGCGCCGCCAGGTGCTCGAGCAGGCCGGCCGGTTGCCGGACCACCTGGTCGCCTGTGTCGGCGGCGGCTCCAACGCCATCGGCCTGTTCCATCCCTTTCTCGGCGACGAGGACGTCGCCCTGTGGGGTGTGGAGGCGGCCGGGGAAGGCCTGGAGACCGGCCGTCACGCCGCGCCGCTGTCGGCCGGCCGGCCGGGTGTCTTGCACGGCAACCGCACCTATCTGATGGAAGACGCGCACGGCCTGATCCTCGGCACGCACTCGATTTCGGCGGGGCTGGACTACCCCGGCGTCGGCCCCGAGCACGCCTGGCTCAAGGACAGCGGCCGCGCCCGCTACGTCGCCGTCACCGACCGCGAGGCGCTGGATGCTTTCCACCGGCTGACGCGCACCGAGGGCATCATCCCGGCGCTCGAATCCGCCCACGCCGTCGCCTGGGCCCTGCGCCTGGCGGCCGAGCGGCCCGCCGAGGAGCTGATCGTGGTCAACCTGTCGGGCCGCGGGGACAAAGACATCAACACCGTCGCCGCGCTGGAGGGCATCGAACTGTGAGCCGCATCGCCGAGGCCTTTGCGCGCTGCCGGGGCGCGGGGCGCGCCGCATTGGTGCCCTACGTGACCGCCGGCGACCCCGATCCGGGGCTCACCGTGGAACTCATGCACGCCCTGGTGCGCGCCGGCGCGGACCTGATCGAGCTGGGTGTGCCGTTCTCCGACCCGATGGCGGACGGCCCGGTGATCCAGGCCGCCTGCGAGCGCGCGCTCGCCAAGGGCACGACCCTGGACACCGTGCTCGCGCAGGTCGCCGCCTTCCGGCGCGACGATCCGGCCACGCCGGTGATCCTGATGGGCTACGCCAATCCGCTGGAGGTGATGGGCTACGGGCGCTTCGCCGAGGCCGCGGCGGGGGCCGGGGTGGACGGCGTGCTCACCGTCGATCTGCCGCCGGAAGAGGCCGGGGACGTGGTGCCGGTGTTGCGCGGCGCCGGGCTGGACCCGGTGTTCCTGCTCGCGCCGACCTCGGACGAGGACCGCATCCGGGCGGTCGGGCGGGTGGCTTCCGGTTTCGTGTACTACGTCTCGCTCAAGGGTGTGACCGGCGCGGCGCATCTGGACGTGGAGGACGTGGCCCGCCGCCTGGCCGTCATCCGCCGCCACATCGATCTGCCCATCGGCGTCGGTTTCGGCATCCACGACGCGGCCGCGGCCGGCCGGGTCGCGGGCGTGGCCGATGCGGTGGTGGTCGGCAGCGCCCTGGTGCGGCGCATCGCCGAACACGCGGCCGAGCCCGCACGGGCGGTCGCCGCCGCCGCCGAATTTCTGCAGACTTTGCGCGGCGCGCTGGACGCCGCGGTCGCTCACGCCGTCCAGACCGGGGAAGGCCGATGAACTGGTTCCAGAAGATCGTTCCGGCGCGCATTCGCCGTGGCAACCGCAAGACCGTGCCCGAAGGCCTGTGGCGCAAGTGCGACGGTTGCGGCGCGGTCCTCTACTGCGACGAGCTCAAGCGCAACCTGATGGTGTGCCCCAAATGCGGCCACCATCACCGCATCGGCGCGCGGGCCCGCATCGACGCCTTCCTGGATCCCGAGCCGCGCGAGGAAATCGGCGCCGAGATCGAGCCGGTGGACGTGCTCAAGTTCCGTGATTCCAAGCGCTACCGCGATCGCCTGTCGGCGGCGCAGAAGGCGACGGGGGAACGGGACGCGTTGGTGGTCGTGCAAGGGTGCCTGCACGGCAAGCCCGTGGTGGCCGCCGCCTTCGAATTCGCTTTCATCGGCGGATCGATGGGCTCGGTGGTCGGCGAACGCTTCGTGCGGGGCGCCCAGCGTGCCCTAAAACGGCGCGCGCCTTACGTGTGTTTCGCGGCGAGCGGCGGCGCACGCATGCAGGAGGGCTTGTTCTCGCTGCTGCAAATGGCCAAGACCGCCGCGGCGCTCACCGAGCTCGCGCGCGAAGGCGTGCCCTTCGTCTCGGTGCTCACCGACCCGACCATGGGGGGCGTGTCGGCGAGCCTGGCGATGCTCGGCGACCTGAACATCGCCGAGCCCGGTGCCCTGATCGGCTTCGCCGGGCCGCGCGTCATCGAACAGACCGTGCGCCAGAAGCTACCGGAAGGTTTCCAGCGCAGCGAGTTCCTGCTCGAACACGGGGCGATCGACATGATCGTCGACCGTCGCCGCATGCGGGACCGGCTCGCCGCGCTGCTCGATCTCTTGCAGCCGCGCGCGGCGCTGTCACGCACCGGTTGAGGGGCGGATGCGCTTCGCGCGCGTCGAAGACTGGCTCGACTGGCAGGCGCGCCTCAATCCCAAGGGGATCGACTTGGGGCTTGCGCGCGTGGCGCGCGTCTGGCGGGCGCTGGGCGCGCCGCGCCCGGCGCCGCACATCGTCCTGGTGGCCGGCACCAACGGCAAAGGCAGTTGCGTCAGGCTGCTCGAGGGCTTGTTCGGCGCCGCCGGTTACCGGGTCGGCAGTTACACCTCGCCGCATTTGTGGCGCTACCACGAGCGCATCCGGGTGGCCGGCCGGCCGATCGACGACGAGGCGCTGTTGGCGGCGTTCGACCGGGTGGACTGCGCCCGCGG
Organism: Gammaproteobacteria bacterium; assembly: GCA_026004975.1. Lineage (GTDB taxonomy): Bacteria > Pseudomonadota > Gammaproteobacteria > HTCC5015 > HTCC5015 > BPKE01. Next base: position 170,361 of record BPKE01000001.1, on the reverse strand, counting down.
CGAGGTGCCGCTGACGTATTTCGAATTCGGCACGCTGGCCGCCCTGGACCATTTCGCCCGCGCCGGCCTGGACCTCGCCGTGCTCGAGGTGGGCATGGGCGGCCGGTTGGACGCGACCAACATCGTCGATCCGGACGTGGCGGTGGTGACCTCGATCGGCCTGGATCACACCGAGTTCCTCGGCCCGGATCGTGAGCACGTCGCCGCCGAGAAGTTGGGCATCGCCCGCCCCGGCCGGCCGCTGGTCTACGGCGAGCGCGACGCCCCCGACAACCTCGAGACCTTGGCGGCCGCCGCGGGCGCGCGGCTGCTGCGGCAGGGCCGCGATTTCGAATTGACCCCCGAGCCGGCATGCTGGTGGTGGCGGGCGCCGGGGGCGGCGGCGCCGATCGCCCTGCCGGCCGCCGACGTCCATCCCGACAGTGCCGCCGCGGCGCTGGCGGCGGCCGAGTGCCTGCGGCCGCTTTGTCCTTGGCCGCCCGAGGCGCGCGCCGCGGCGCTGCGCGATTTCAGCCTGCCCGGCCGTTGCCAGCGCGTTTTGGGCGCGCCGGAGCTCTGGTTCGACGTCGCCCACAACGCCGAGGCAGTGGCGCACCTGGCCGCCCGGCTCGCCGCCGAACCCCGGCCCTGCGAATGGGTGTTCGGACTGCTCGCCGACAAGCCGCTGGATGCGATTCTGGACCGCCTCCAGGGTTTCGGCGGACGGTGGTGGCCGTGCACGGCCGACAGCCCGCGGGCGCGGCCCGCCGCGCGCCTGGCCGACGCGCTGGTTCGGCGCGGCCTGGTCGTCGGCGGAATCGCCGAGGCGCCCGAGGCCGCCTTCCGCGCCGCCCGCGCCGCCGCCGCGCCCGAGGCGCGCATCGTCGTGTTCGGTTCCTTCCACGTGGTGGCGCCGGTCTGGACCGCCCATGAAAGCGCCGCGGCGTCGGGGGTATAATGAAAACCCATTCCCCGAGGCGGCGTTCCGGCGAGCGGTGACGATGTGGCGGGCATGCACGCGGCTTTGAAGCAGCGCCTGGTGGGCGCCGTCATTCTCGTCGCCCTGGGCGTGATCTTCATCCCGATGCTGTTCGAGCGTGACCCGGTCGGCCGCCAGACCGTCAGCCTGGAGATCCCGCCGCCGCCCGGCGAGGAAGGTTTCCTCGATCCGGCCGCCGAGGTCTTCCCGCCGCCCGAGTTCGAGCCGCCGGCGGCCGTGGAACCGGTGATCGAGGCGGAGCACCGGGCCGAGGGCGTCCCCCACCGCGATCCGGACACCCTTGAGGACCGGCCGCAGCCGGTTCCGCCCCCGGCCCCGGTCGAACGCAGCCCGGCCGCGGCGCCGGCCGCCGTCGAGGCGCCCGCGGCGGCACCGGATCCGGGTCAGGCCTGGTGGGTGCAGGTGGGCAGCTTCAGCCGGGCGGCCAACGCCGCGGCGCTGCGCGACCGCTTGCGCAAGGCCGGCATCGAGGCGCAGGTGTTCGCCTCGCGCGGCGCCACCGGTCCGGTCTACCGCGTGCGGGTCGGGCCCTTGGCCGACCGCGACGCGGCCGAGGCCCGGGCGGCCGCCGTGCGCGCGGCGGGTGATTTCCCGACCCTGATTCTCGCACCCGGAGCGGGCGACTGATGCCGTGGTTCGATTTGTTCATCCTGGCCGTGCTGCTCGTCTCCACGGTGCTCAGCCTGGCGCGCGGTTTCACCCGCGACGCGGTGGGCCTGGCGTCCTGGGTGGGCGCCTTCGTCCTGGCCCTGGCGTTGGGCGACAAGCTGGCGCTGATCCTGCCGGAGTCCTGGGGCGAGGCGTCGCTGCGTCTCCTCATCGCCATGGTGATCCTGTTCGTCGCCACCCTGGCGATCGGCATGGCGGTCGACGTGTTGCTCACGGGCCTGATCGACATCGCGCATCTCAAGCGTCTCGACCGCAGCCTCGGCGCGGTGTTCGGTTTCCTGCGCGGTCTGGTGATCCTCGCCCTGATCGCCGTCGGCGGCGCCTTCATCGGCTTGGATCACGCGCCCTGGTGGCGGGCGTCGCGGCTGATGCCTTACATCGAGCTGTTTCTCGATCGTGTGCAACCGGTCTTGCCCGAGCCGCTCGGCGAGGCCCTGGATCCCTGACGGAGAAAGACGCCCATGTGTGGAGTCGTCGGTGTGGTCGGCCGCGGGGCCGTCAACCAAATCCTCTATGACAGCTTGATCCTCCTGCAGCACCGGGGACAGGACGCCGCCGGCATCATGACCTGCAGCGAAGACGGGCGTCTGCACTCGCGCAAATCGTTGGGGCTGGTGCGCGACGTCTTCCAGGAGCGGCACATGCTCCGCCTGCAGGGGCGCATGGGGCTCGGGCACGTGCGTTACCCGACCGCCGGTTGCGCCGACGCCTTGGCGGAGGTGCAACCTTTCTACGTCAACTCTCCCTTCGGCATCGCGCTGGCGCACAACGGCAACCTGATCAACGCCGAGGCGCTCAAGGCCCAGGTGGTGAACGAGGATCGGCGGCACATCAACACCGAGTCGGACTCGGAGATCCTGCTGAACGTGTTTGCCCACGAGTTGTACAAACACAGCCCGGCCGAGCCCGGCGCCGAGGACGTGTTTTACGCGGTGGCGAGCGTGCACCGACGCCTGGTGGGGGCCTATTCGGTGGTGGCGATGATCGCCGGCCGCGGCCTGGTGGCCTTCCGCGACCCCTATGGCATCCGACCGCTGGTGTACGGCCGCCGGGAAACGCCGCAGGGCGTCGAGCACATGGTCGCCTCCGAGAGCGTCGCGCTGGAGGGCTGCGGCTTCGAACCGGTGCGCGACCTGGATCCGGGCGAAGCGCTGTACATCGACCTGGACGGGCAGGTTCGTGCCTGCCGCTGCAGTCCGATCCGGGCCCACGCCCCCTGTATTTTCGAATTCGTCTATTTCGCCCGGCCCGATTCGGTGATCGAAAAGGTGTCGGTGCACCGCGCACGCATGCGCATGGGCCAGGCCTTGGCGCGCAAGATCCAGCGCACCTGGCCGGACCACGACATCGACGTGGTGATTCCCATCCCGGACACCTCGCGCACGTCGGCCCTGGAGCTGGCCCTGACCCTCGGCCTGACCTACCGCGAGGGCTTCATCAAGAACCGTTACATCGGCCGCACTTTCATCATGCCGGGGCAGACGGTCCGGCAGCGCTCGATCCGCCAGAAGCTCAATCCGATCGCCGTGGAATTCAAGGGCAAGAACGTCCTGCTGGTGGACGACTCCATCGTCCGCGGCAACACCTCGCGGCAGATCATCCAGATGGCGCGCGAGGCCGGCGCGCGGCAGGTGTACATGGCGTCGGCGGCGCCGCCGGTGCGCTATCCGAACGTCTACGGCATCGACATGCCGGCGCGGGGCGAGTTCGTCGCCCACGGCCGCGACGAGCGGCAGATCGCCGAGGCCATCGGCGCCGACCGGGTGATCTACCAGGATCTGCCGGACCTGGTGGAGGCGGTGCGGGCCGGCAACCCGGCGCTGGAACGCTTCGACTGCTCCTGCTTCGACGGCGAGTACATCACCGGCGGGGTCGACGCGGCCTATCTGGACGGGCTCGAAGCGCGGCGCAACGATCGCGCCAAGCAGGCCCGGGCCTTGGCTTCGGGATGACGCCCGCCCGGCCCGCCTGGCTCGAGGCCGCCCTGGCGGCGCTGGGGCCGCGGCGGCCGGCGGTGCTCGTCAAACTCGACGAGCAGCGCCTTTATCTGGTCGAGGCCGACGGCTGGGTGAGCTGGCCCGTTTCGACCGCCGCCCGCGGCGCGGGCAGCGCGGAAAACAGTTTCTGCACGCCGCTCGGCCTGCATCGCATCGCCGAGAAAATCGGCGCCGGTTGTGCGGTGGGCGAGGTCTTGCGCGGCCGCCGGCCCACCGGGCGCATCGTGGAGCCGGTCAGCGCGCCGCAGGCGCTCGGCGAGGACCTGATCACCAGCCGCATCCTCTGGCTCGAGGGCCTCGAACCGGGGCGCAACCGCGGGCCGGGCGTGGACAGCCACGCCCGTTACATCTACATCCACGGCACGCCGGAGGAGGGCTTGATCGGGCGGCCGGTCTCCAAGGGCTGCGTGCGCATGCGCAACGCCGATGTCATCGAACTGTTCGAGCGCGTCGATGTGGGTACGCCGGTCCTGTTGCTGGCTTGAGGGGCTTGCGGCGGTGCTGTGCGCGGCGGCCGCGGCCGCCTGCCCGCCGGGTCCCGAGGCCGTGGACGCCGAAGCGGCGGAGCGGCTCGGCGTGCGCTGGCGTTGGGGCGGCGGCGCCTTCCAGCTCGCGGTGCAGACGGTGTCGTGCCTGCCCGCGCAGGGGGGCTGCGGCGGGACGCCGGCACGTCTGATCGGCGTGGCGCTCGAACGCGACGGGCGCATCCAGGCCCTGCCGACCGTCGAGCGCGACGGCGGCGAGCGGACCTTGTGGCTGCCGCTGCCGGCCGGCGCGCTGGCGGGCGCCGCGCTGCGCTTGAGTTACCGCACGGCAACCTGCCCCGCGCCGCGCGTGTTGCGCTTCACGCCGCCGCCACCGCCCCGATGAGCGCGGCGCGGGCCTCGGGCAGGTGGCGCCAGCGCAGGCCGGGCATGCGCGCGGTCAGGCGCGCCACGAAGCCCGCGTCCAGCCAGTCTGGCCACGGCGGGGCGTCGCAGCGCGGGTCGAGGCAGCCCGTGCCCTGGGCGAATTGAAGCACCCAGTCGCGCACCCCCAGCGACGCCAGCTCGTCGGCCAATGCGAGCAGGGCATCCGGGCCGAGCAGGCGAGGGTGCAAGGTGGTGCGCAGCTCGCAGGCCACGCCGCTGGCCAACAGCACCCGCAGGCTGCGCCGGGCGGCGGCCGCGCCGCCCGGCACGCCTGTCACCCGCGGGTAATCCGCGAAAGGCGCCTTCACGTCGAAGCCGACCCAGTCCAGGTGGGGCAGGGCGGCGACGAAGCGCCGCGGCGACATGCCGGTGGTGTGCAGGGCGGTTTCGAAGCCCAGCGCGCGCACTTCGGCCAGGGCCTGGATCAGCCCCCGCTGTCGCAGCGGTTCGCCGCCGGAGAACACCACCGCGTCGAGCAGGCTGCGCCGCGTCGCCAGCCAGTCGCGCACCGCCGGCCAGGGCGGGCCCGCGCCGCGGCCGGGCGGCCGCAGGTGGGGGTTGTGGCAGTAGCCGCAAGCCCAGGGGCAGCCCTGGAGGAACACCACCGCCGCCAGCCGCCCGGGAAAGTCGCAGGTGCTCAGCGGCACGAGGCCGCCGACCGCCGGCGCTTCAGCACGGGCGTTCGACGAAGAACCGCCGTTCGCGGTGCTCACTCTGCTTGCCCGGATTGAAGGACGACACGGGACGGTGGTAGCCCATCACCCGCGTCCACACTTCGCAGCGCTGGCGTTCCTCTTCGCGCAAGGTGATGGCCCCCTCGGGCGTCTGGAAGGTCTTGCAGTTCGACATGGTCTTGGCCTCCTCGGGTTGGGTGACTCATGCGGTGCACGGCGCCGCGCGCCGCTTGGCGGCGAGGCGCTCGGCGTCGCACAGCGGGCAGAAGGTGTGCTCGCCGGCGAGATAGCCGTGTCGCGGGCAGATGGAGAACGTCGGTGTGACCGTGATGTACGGCACGCGGAAGTTTTCCAGCGTGCGCCGGACCAGTTTCGCGCAGGCCTCCGGGCTCGAGATGCGCTCGCGCATGTACAGGTGCAGCACGGTGCCGCCGGTGTACTTGCGCTGCAGCGGCTCCTGGTGCGCCAGGGCGGCGAAGGGGTCGTCCGTGTGGCCCACCGGCAACTGCGTCGAGTTGGTGTAGTAGGGCGCTTCGGGGTGGCCGGCCTGCAGGATGTCGGGAAAGCGTTTCTTGTCTTCGCGGGCGAACCGGTAGGTCGTGCCCTCGGCCGGCGTGGCTTCGAGGTTGTACAAATGGCCGCTGCGGTTCTGGAACTCGACCATGCGGTCGCGCAAGTGATCCAGCAGGCGCAGGGCGAAATCGCGGCCGTACTCGTCGGTGATGTCGTGGCGGTCACCGGTGAAGTTGCGGATCATTTCGTTCACGCCGTTGATGCCGATGGTCGAGAAGTGGTTGCGCAAGGTGCCCAGGTACCGGCGGGTGTAGGGGTACAGTCCGGCGTCCATGTGCCGCTGGACCACCTTGCGCTTGATTTCCAGGCTTTCGTAGGCGAGCTCGAGCAGCGCGTCCAGGCGCTCGAACAGTGCCGCCTCGTCGCCGCGCGCGAGGTGGCCCAGGCGCGCGCAGTTGATCGTCACCACGCCCACCGAGCCGGTTTGTTCGGCGCTGCCGAACAAACCGTTGCCGCGCTTGAGCAGTTCACGCAGGTCGAGCTGCAGGCGGCAGCACATCGAGCGCACCATGTGCGGTTCGAGATCGGAGTTGACGAAGTTCTGGAAGTAGGGGAGCCCGTACTTGGCCGTCATCGCGAACAAGCGCCGGGCGTTTTCGCTTTCCCAGGGAAAGTTAGGCGTGATGTTGTAAGTCGGGATCGGGAAGGTGAACACCCGTCCGCGCGCGTCGCCGGCCGTCATCACCTCGATGTAGGCGCGGTTGATCATGTCCATCTCGGCCTGCAGCTCCCCGTAGCTGAACGGCATCTCCTCGCCGCCGATCACCGGCACCTGGTCTCTGAGGTCGTCCGGGCAGGTCCAGTCGAAGGTCAGGTTGGTGAACGGCGTCTGCGTGCCCCAGCGCGAGGGCACATTGAGGTTGTAGACCAACTCCTGGATGCACTGGCGCACCGCCGGGTAGTCGAGGCGGTCCTTGCGCACGAAGGGCGCGAGATAGGTGTCGAAGGAGCTGAACGCCTGGGCGCCCGCCCATTCATTCTGCAGGGTGCCGAGGAAATTGACGATCTGCCCGACCGCCGAGGACAGGTGTCGCGGCGGGGCGGCTTCCACCCGCTCGGCGACGCCGTTGAAGCCTTCCTGCAGCAGGCGGCGCAACGACCAGCCGGCGCAGTAGCCGGAAAGCATGTCCAGGTCGTGCAGGTGCAGATCGCCTTCGCGGTGGGCGCGCCCCACGGCCGGCGGGTAGACATGGTCCAGCCAGTAGTTGGCCACCACCTTGCCCGAGGCGTTGAGAATCAAGCCGCCCAGGGAATAGCCCTGGTTGGCGTTGGCCGAAACCCGCCAGTCGAGGCGGTCGAGGTACTCGTCGACGGTGCTCTGCACGTCGAGCAGGGTCTGACGGTCCTGGCGCAGGCGGCGGTGCTGCTCGCGGTAGACGATGTAGGCGCGCAGCGTGTCGAAGTGGCCGTGCGCGTATAAACAGCGTTCGACCCGGTCCTGGATCGCCTCGACGGCCGGGGCTTCGTCGTCCGCCGCCGCCGCCAGCTCGTCGATGACCCGGCGGGCCAGCTCGGCGGCGCGATCGGCGCCGAACTCGCCGGTGGCGCGGCCGGCGGCGGCGATCGCCCCTTCGATGCGCCGGGGATCGAAGCGATGCCGGCTGCCGTCACGCTTGATCACCCAGTGGGGGGCTCGCAGTGGCTGGGTGGCCATGGTCAGGTCCTCCTTCAAGGCGCCGAGGATGCTACGCTGGATGCAATATCTGGTATTTGATATAGATCAAGAACACTACATCTTGCTTTTCGCCGCCCCTCGGGCCGGCTCAAGCCGCGGGCCCGGCGGCCGCTATCCGAACATGGCGGCGCATCGCCGCCGGGTATTCCTTGTTGGAGGTGACGGCCATGATCGAGCTGCTCGAAACCCGTTCCCCGAAAGTGGTGGCCATCAAGTGCAGCGGGAAGGTGCACGACGAGGAATACAAGGAAGTGGCGGCCCGCCTGGAGGAGATCATCCGCGAGCGCGGGCGCATCCGCCTGCTCACCCAGTTCGAGGACTTCCACGGCTGGGATCTGCAGGCGGCCTGGGACGACCTGGTCTTCGGGCTCAAGCACGCCGGCGATCTTGAGCGGATCGCGGTGGTCGGCGACCAGCCCTGGGAGCGCTGGATCGCCAACGTCAGTCGCTGGTTCGTGTCCGGGCCGGTGCGCTACTTCGACGTCAAGGAAGCGGACAAGGCCTGGTATTGGATCGAGGACGAGTCGGTTCTGGGCCTGCACTGAGCCGGGACCGCCGGCGCAGCCCGATCGGCCCGGCGCCGAGGGTCGCGTCCAAAGCCGGCCGCCACGCCGGGCGGCGGGGAGGGGTTGACATGCAAATGCGAACCGTTATCATTTGCAGTCATGGACGCCAAGCCGCAAAACCGCTCCGCACCCCCGCGCCCCGAGGCGGCCCCGCCCGCCACGGCCGGGCCGCGCGTCAGCAGCCGCGTGCTGCTGCAAGGCGGCTGCTTGTGGATCGAACACCGCGGCACCTGGTACCGCTTGCGGGAAACCCGCAAGGGGCGCCTGATTCTCACCAAGTAGCGCCATGGTCCGGGGCCTGCCGCCGGTGCGCCTCCGTCAACCCCGCCACTGGCGGGCCTGGCGCCTCAGCCGCGGGAGCACCGAGCTTGCGCGGGCCGCCTGGCGGCGCGGTGAGCGGCACCGTGCGGCGCGCCTGTTGGAGCGCGCCGACCGGCTGGCGGCGCTGGCGTTGGCCGAGGGGCCGCTGACGGCAGCGGCCGTCTGGCGGGCCTGGATCGCGTGCACGAACGCGTTGTGCTACGGGCGTGCCGCGGAGGATGCCGGGGCACGCGCCGCTGCTCTGGAACGCCTTTGCCAGGCGCTGGCCGCCGCGCTCGAGCGGGGCGGCGCGTGCGCTGCGGCGTGCGCGGCCGCACTGGAGGTCTTCGGTTACGCCAGCCTGCGCCTGTGGCGTTGCCAGCGCTTCGAGCTGGATACGCCGGAACGCGCCGCGTTGACCCTCGGCCGCTGGCGTGGCCTGTGGCGCCGGCACGGGCGGCGGGCGATGCCGTGTGCGCCCGGAGAAGTGCGCGCCGTGCCCGGCGGCGAGGTTTGAGGGCACCGCGGCCGGCCCGCGGTGTGAACGTCTTCCACGCGATGGGTTCGGTGGAAGGGGGATGAACGGGCCGCGACCGCAAGGACGCGGCCCGTTCGCATGTCCGGGCGCCGGTCAGCGGGTTTCGATCCGGACCTCGCCCACCAGGACGTTGCCGGCCCCTTCGCGCTCGCCCGGCTGGCCGGAACCGATGCTCACCAGCAGGCGGCCCTGGTACGGGCGCCGCTCGCCGTCGGCATCCACGTAGCGCAGGTGGGCCGGATCGACGAGCACGGTCAGTTCGCGCCGCTCGCCGGCGGCGAGCGGATTGCGCAGGAAGGCGGCCAGTTGCCGGCGGGGCACGACGACCGGCGCGTCGGGCATGGCGAGGTAGACCTGCGTGACGTCGGCACCGTCCATGGGACCGGCGTTTTCGACGGTCACGCGCACCGGCAGCGGCGCGTCGGCGTCGTGCCGTTCCGGCAGCACCAGGTCACGGTAGGTGAAGCGGCTGTAACTCAAACCGTAGCCGAAGGGATAGAGCGGCTTGCCGGCGTAGTACTTGTAGGTGCGGCCCTTGTCCATCCGGTAGTCCTTGAAGTCCGGCAGGTCGTCGAGGCCGCGGTAGACGGTGACGGGGAGCCGGCCGGAGGGATTGACCTCGCCCCACAGCAGGCGGGCCAGCGCGGTGCCGGTGCGTTCGCCGGGATAGAAGGCCTGGACAATGGCGTCCAGGTGTTCGTCTTCCCAGTTCAGCGCCACCGCGCTGCCGCTGAAGTTGACGAGCACGATCGGTTTGCCCGTCGCCTTCAAGGCGGCCAGAAGCGCGCGTTGTTCCGCGGGCAGGCGCAGGTCCGTGCGGTCGCCGTGATCGAAGCCCGGGTACGAGACGGGCATTTCCTCGCCCTCGAGGCGCGGCGACAGGCCGCCCATGAACAGCACCACGTCGGCGCGGCGCGCCGCGGCCAGGGCATCGGCGGTGAAGTCGCCGCTGACCTTGGCCCAGCTCAGCTTGACCCAGGGCTCCAACGGCTGGCGGTGCTCCCACCACACGTGGCGGACCCGGTATTCGGCTTCCAGCGCATAGGCACGGCCGCCTTCGAGGACCACCGGCCCGTCGATCTCTTTGCCGTCCAGGCGCAGTCGGGCGCCAGTGTCGAAGCGCCAGGTGCCGCTTTCGGGCGGCACGAGCACGCCACGCCAGCGCACGGCGAATTCCCCGCGCACGGTGCGCTCGTCCAGCGGCGAATACTGCCAGTGGAAGTCGATGTTCGGATCGATGCGAACGAAGCGCGGCTCGGTTTCGGGCTCGTCGTTCTCGTCCAGGGCGTGATAGGCGGCCTCGAGGCCGGGCGCCAGGGTGCCGTCCTCCTTGCGGTGGAACAACGCCGTCGGCGGCACCGGCCGGTAATGGCCCCAGAGGTCGCCGATCAGCGGGCTGCCGGGCGCGAACTCGACGCGCTCGGCGCCGAGGCGCGCGACGATGCCGTCCAGCGGCAGCACCGGGTCGATCGGGTCGCCGTGGTAGTTGCCCAGCAACACGTCGGGGTTGACGGCGTTGGGGCCGATCACGGCGACTTTGATGTCGGCGGGAAGCGGCAGCATGCCGTCGTTTTTCAGCAGGACCAGCGAGCGTTCGGCCATGGTCTGGGCGAGTTCGAGGTGCTCGGGGCGGCCGACGATCGACAGCGGCAGGTCGGTGTAGGGCACCTGGTCGGGCGGATCGAACTGACCGAGCCGGAAGCGGATGCCAAACAGGTGGCGCAGGGCGGCATCGACGTGCCGTTCCTCGACCATGCCGCGCTGCAGGGCGAACAGCAGGCTGGCGTAGGTGCTCTGGCGCCCGTCACCGCAATTGAGGTCGGTGCCGGTCTTCAGCGCCCAGGCCGCCGCTTCGGCCGGCGAGTTCACCAGGGCGTGGGCGGTCGGAAAGTAGAAGTCGGCCACGGCGCCGCAGTCGGAGACCACATAGCCGTCGAAGCCCCAGCGTTCACGCAGGGTCTCTTGCAGCAGGAAGCGGCTGCCGCAGGCCGGGTCGCCGTTGACGCGGTTGTAGGCGCACATCACGCCGGCGACGTTCGCGCGGGTCACGGCCGCCTCGAAGGCCGGCAGATAGGTCTCCCACAGATCCTTGGGGCTGGCGGCGTAGTCGTCGGAATGACGGGATTTTTCCGGCCCGTTGTGCACCGCGAAATGCTTGGCCATCGCCGCGGTCTTGAGATAGTGGGGGTGGTCGCCCTGCATGCCGCGGATGAAGGACGTGGCCAGGGTGGCGGTCAGATGGGGGTCCTCGCCGTAGGTTTCCTGGCCGCGTCCCCAGCGCGGGTCACGAAAGATGTTGATGTTCGGCGACCAGAAGGTCAGGCCGGAATAGCGGAAGTACACGCCGTGGCGGGCGAAGTGGTGGTGCTTGGCGCGCGCCTCGTCCGAGATCACCTCGGCGATCCGGCCGAGCAGCGCCGGATCGAAGCTCGCGGCCAGGCCGATCGCCTGCGGGAAGACCGTCGCCTTGCCGGCGCGGGCCACCCCGTGCAGCGCTTCGTTCCACCAATCGTAGGCCGGGATGCCGAGCCGCTCGATGGCCGGCGTTTCGTTGTAGAGCTGCTGGAGTTTTTCGGCCAGCGTCAGGCGGCCGATCAAGTCGTCCACGCGCGCGTCCAGCGGCAAGTGCGTGTCGAGGTAAGCCGGGGTTTCGTCCTTGGGCGGTTCACAGTCGCAGCGGTCGCAGGCCGCTAGACCGAGCAGGGCGCCGCCGAGCATGAGCAGGGCGGACAAGGATGAGCCTCGGGACATGAAGCGCTCCTGTCAGGGAAGGGCAAGGAAACGGCGGCCATGGTAGCAGCGGTTTCACGGTGGAGACAACGCTGACACCGCGCGCCAGGTCGAGACCGTGTGAGTCTGGTGGCGCGTCGAAGTCGGCGCTATGATGCGCCGCCGCCCGGATCGGGGGAGAGACCGCCCATGCCGCCGTTGTTCTGGACCGTGGTGTTGCTCGCCTGCAGCAACGTCTTCATGACCTTCGCCTGGTATGCCCACCTCAAGGCCTTGAACGATCGGCCGTGGTGGATCGCGGCCGTGGCGAGCTGGGCGCTGGCGTTTTTCGAGTACCTGTTGCAGGTGCCGGCGAACCGCATCGGATACACGCAGTTCAGCGTGGCGCAGTTGAAGATCCTGCAGGAGGTGATCACCCTGTCGGTGTTCGTGCCGTTCGCCTTGTTCTATCTGCGCGAACCGCTGCGCTGGGACTATCTCTGGGCGGGCGTGTGCCTGGTGGGCGCGGTCTATTTCATGTTCCGCGGCGCTTGAAGGCGGCGCCGCGGCCGGCACGCCGGCCGCGGCGCGTGGCTCATTCCGCGTCCGTGTCTTCCGGCGCGTCTTTCTTGCCGTGCTTGTGGTGACGGGCGGCTTTGAGCTCGTCGTGGGTGAGGATGCCGTCGCCGTCGGCGTCCAAGCGGTCGAAGTGTTTTTCGTGGGCGGCGAGAAACTCGGCGCGGGTGACTTGCCCGTCGCCGTCGGCGTCCATCTTCTTGAAGAGTTTGGCGCCGCGCGGCGGGCCGTCCTTGCCGTGGCCGTGGGGGCAGCTGTCGCCGGAGAAGGCCGCCGGGGCGGCGAGCAGCGCGGCGACGAGGGCGGGCACGATGGTCGATCGGGTCATGGCCTTTCTCCCATGAAAGTGACAGGCGTGGGCTGTGACCGGCGCCGGGAAGCGAAGTTCGCCGGTTGGCCTTGGGTCGGGCGCCGCCGGCGCCTACACTGGGCGCGTGAGACCGACCGGAGGGCTTGCGACGATGCGAGCGGGCGACGACGCCATCGATCGGGTGGACGACTGGGCCCTTTTCACCGACCTGTACGAGCTGACCATGCTCCAGGCCTATCACGCCGAGGGTCTGGACGGACGGGCGGTGTTCAGCCTGTATTTCCGCACCCTGCCGCCGCAGCGCAACTTCATGCTCGCCTGCGGCCAGGCCGAAGCGATCGCGCGCCTGGCGGCGCTGCGCTTCGGCCCGGCGAGCCTCGAGGCCCTGGCGCGGCTGGGGTTCCGCGAGGATTTCCTCGCCGCCCTCGAGGGCTTCCGCTTCGAGGGCGAGGTACGCGCGGTGCCCGAGGGCACGCCGGTGTTTCCCTGGGAGCCGATCCTGGAGATCGAGGCGCCGCTGCCGGCCGCCCAGCTCGCCGAGACGCTGGTGATGAACCGGGTGCACCTGCAGACCACCCTCGCCTCCACGGCGGTGCGCCTGCGCCTGGCGGCCGGGGCGCGGACCGTGGTCGATTTCGGCATGCGCCGGGCCATGGGCGCCGATGCGGCCGTCACCGGGGTGCGGGCCTATTGGATCGCCGGCCTGGACGCCACTTCGAACGTGCTCGGCGGGCTGCGCCACGGCGTGCCGGTCACCGGCACGATGGCGCACAGCTACATCCAGGCCCATGCAGACGAGGCGTCCGCCTTCCGCGCCTTTGCCGGCCTGTACCCGGACAGCACGCTGCTGATCGACACTTACGCGCCGCTCGCGGCCGTGGACCGGGTGATCGCGCTGGTCCGCGAAGGGTTTCGCGTGCGTGCGGTGCGGTTGGATTCGGGCGACCTCGAGGCCTTGAGCCGCGCGGTCCGGGAACGTCTGGATGCGGCCGGCTTGCGGCAGGTGCGCATCATCGCCAGCGGCGGCCTGGACGAGTGGCGCATCGCCGAGCTGGTCGCGCGCGGGGCGCCGATCGACGCGTTCGGGGTCGGCTCCCATCTGGCCGCCGGCGCGCCGGGCCTGGATCTGTGCTACAAGCTGGTCGCCTACGAGGGCGACGGGCGGTTCAAGGCGTCTCCCGGCAAGGCGATCTATCCCGGCGCGAAACAAGTGTGGCGGATCGGCGCCGGGGAGGAGGCGATGCACGACCGCCTCGCGCCCTGGGGCGCGCCCGGGGAGGGCGCGCCTTTGTTGCGGCCGGTGTGGCGCGACGGCCGCTGGCTGGTCGAGGATTTCGCGGATGCCGGCCGCGCCCGGGAACGGGCGCGCGAGGCGGTGGCGGCCCTGCCGCCGCGGATCCGCGCCCTCGAACCGGCCGCGCCGCCCTACCGGGTGGTGATCGACCCGGCGCTGATCGATGCCCAGAATGCACTGCGTGCACGAATCGGGCAGTGAACCGCCTTGCGGCGGGCCGCGCGCTTCCCTAGCATCGCGGTTTAAGTCTGCGCCCGGCAGACAGGCGGTTCCATCCCCGTAAAGAGGTCCGCGATGCGATCCCCGTTCTCCCTGATTCACGCGATGGTTCTCATGAGCACGATCCTCAGCGCTTGTTCGACGCCTTCCCGTCAAGCCCCGGCCGCGACCGGTGGCCGGCCCGATTTGTGGCCCCAGCGCCAAGCCGCGCCGGCGGATCCGGCGCTTAAGGCGCGCATCGACGCGCTGCTCGCACGGATGAGCGTGGAGGAAAAGGTCGGCCAGCTGGTGCAGGCCGAGATCCATTCGATCACTCCGGAGGAAGCGGCGCGTTATCACGTCGGCTCCATCCTCAACGGCGGCGGTTCCTGGCCCGGTCGGCGGGCGGACGCGACGGTCCAGGACTGGGTCGATCTGGCGGACGCCTTCTGGGTCGCCAGCATGAACAAGGCGGAAGGGGTGCCCATCCCGATCATGTGGGGCACGGACGCCGTCCACGGGCACGGCAACGTGCGCGGCGCCACCTTGTTCCCGCACAACATCGGCCTGGGTGCGGCGGACGATCCGGAACTGGTGCGCCGCATCGGCGAGGTGACGGCACGTGAAGTGGCGGCCACGGCCATCGACTGGATCTTCGCCCCGGCCGTGTCGGTCGCCCAGGACGACCGCTGGGGGCGCACCTACGAGAGTTTCTCGGAAGATCCCGAAAGGGTTCGGCGCCTGGCCGCCGCCTTCGTCGAGGGCGTCCAGGGTCGCGTGGGCACGGCGTCGTTCCTCGACCCCGAGCACGTGATCGCCTGCGCCAAGCACTTCATCGCCGACGGCGGCACCGAGAACGGCGACGACCAGGGCGACGCCCGCATCGACGAGGCCGAGCTCGTGCGCGTGCACGCGGCCGGCTACCTCGGGGCGCTGGACGCGGGCGTGCAAACCATCATGGCCAGCTTCTCGTCCTGGAACGGTGAGAAGATGCACGGCCATCGTTACCTGCTCACCGACATTCTCAAGGGCCGGCTGGCCTTCGACGGTTTCGTGGTCGGCGACTGGAACGGCCACGGCCAGGTGCCCGGCTGCACCAACGCCTCCTGTCCGTGGGCGATCGAGGCCGGGGTGGACATGATCATGGTGCCGACCCATTGGAAAGCCTTCTGGCACAACACCGTGCGCCAGGTCAAAGAGGGCCACATCGATCCGGCGCGCCTGGACGACGCCGTGCGCCGCATCCTGCGCGTGAAGCTGCGCGCCGGCCTGTTCGACCGCCGGCCGTCACAGCGCCCGCTCGCCGGCCGCGCCGAACTCATCGGCCATGCCGAGCATCGCGCGCTGGCCCGCCGCGCGGTGCGCCAGAGCCTGGTGCTGCTCAAGAACGCCGGCGGCGTCCTGCCCATCGACCCGCGGGGCCACGTGCTGGTCGCCGGCGAGGGCGCGGACGACGTGGGCATGCAGGCCGGCGGCTGGAGCGTCAACTGGCAAGGCGCGCGCGGCAACGAACACTTTCCCGGCGCCACCTCGATCTTCGCCGGCATCCGCGAGGCGGTGGAGGCCGCCGGCGGCTCCGTCGAGCTGGCCGTGGACGGTCGCTGGCGCCGGCGGCCGGACGTGGCCGTGGTGGTCTTCGGCGAGCCGCCCTACGCCGAGGGCCGGGGCGACCTGAAAACGCTGGAATTCGAACCCGGCCGGCGCAAGAAGGCGTTGCACCTGCTGCGGGCGCTCAAGGCCCAGGGGATTCCGGTGGTGTCCGTGTTCCTCTCCGGGCGGCCGCTGTGGGTCAACCCCGAGCTGAACGCGTCGGACGCCTTCGTGGCCGCCTGGTGGCCGGGCAGCGAGGGCGCCGGCGTCGCCGACCTGCTGATCGCCGACGCCCAGGGCCGGCCGCGTTACGACTTCACCGGGCGGCTGCCGTTCTCCTGGCCGGCGACGCCGCTGCAGGGCCGCCTCAACCCCCACCATCCGGACTACGCACCGCTGTTCCCGTTGGGTTACGGTTTGAGCTATGCCGGCGGCGAGGTGGGCCCCGGGCGCCTGCCCGAAGACGTACCCGGTCTGGCCTCGACCGAGGTCGAAGACCTCGACCTGTATCGCGCCGGCCGGCCCCTGGAGCCCTGGAAGCTGTTCCTGCGCGACGCGGCCGGCTCGCAGATGCTCAGCGGCGCCTACGCGGCCCTGCCCGACGAGGTCCTGGTCGTCGAGACCATCGACCGGCGCTTGCAGGGTGACGCCCTGGCGCTGCGCTGGAAGGGGGCGCGGGAGGTGGGCCTGTATCTGGCCCAGGGCGACCCCCTGGACATCGAACCCTACCTGGACGGTCTGCTGATCTTCGATGTCGCGGTTGACGTCGCCCCGGCCGGCTCGGTGGCGCTCGTCACCGTCGCCGGCCAGGACGCCGCGCGCATCACGCCGCTCAACGATCTGCTCGCGCCGCTGGTCGGTCAAGGCTGGCAGACGCTGCGCTTGCCGTTGCGTTGCCTGGTGACGGACGGCCAGACGCGCCTGAGCGTGCCTTTCGGCCTGGCCTTGGAAGGCGACGGCGGCATGGCCCTCGGCGACATCCGCCTGGTGCGCAGCGGCGTGCCCACGCACACCTGCGCCGCGCTGGCGCGCGCGCCTTCCTGACCCGCCGCCTTCATCTGTGCGGTGCGAAGCCCCCGCCCCCGGCGGGGGTTTTTTTTGTGCCCCGGCGCGACGGGGCGCGCGTTCGAGCGCCGTTCAAGCTCTGCCTCGTTCCTGCCGTCGAGGGGGGCGAGATGGCGGTTGCCGGCGTGTTGACAGTAATCGTGTGTTTCATATATAAACCACAATAACGAAACAAAATTTCATATATGAATCACGCGGCGCGCACAAGGCGGTTTTTGCGGTCGATCGGGCTGATCGCCGGCCTGCTGTGGGTCGGCGCGGGGGCCGCCGAGTCGCGTTTCTGGTTCGACCGGCCGGCGGCGGACTGGGAGCGCGAGGGCCTGCCGATCGGCAACGGCGCGATGGGTGCGGTGGTCACCGGGGAAACGGCCGTCGAGCGCCTGCAGTTCAACGAGAAGACCTTGTGGACCGGCGGCCCCGGCGCCGAGGGTTACGACTGGGGACTGCCGGCGCGGTCGCGGCGGCCGATCGTCGAGGCGGTCCAGCGCATGCTCTTCACGCACGGCAGCCTGGCGCCCGCGACGGTGGCGCGCTTGCTCGGGCGGCCGATGCGCGCCTACGGCGCCTACCAGAGTTTCGGCGAGCTGCGCCTGCGCCATGCCGGCGAGGGCCCGGTGTCCGGCTATCGCCGCGAGCTGGATCTGGCGCGGGGTTGGGTGACGATCGAGCACCGGCGCGGCGATGTGCGCTGGCAGCGGCGCTACTTCGCGAGCCACCCGGACCGCGTCATCGTGCTGCGCATCGAGAACGACGACCCGGCCGGGATCGGCCTGGATGTCGATTTCGTCGTGCCCGACAACCGCAGCGTGCGCCGTCGCGTCCAGGGCCGCCGGCTGAGCGTGGACGGGGCCCTGCACGACAACGGCCTTCGCTATTACGCCGCCGTGGATGTGCTCAACGAGGGCGGGCGGGTCGAACCCGTCGGCGACGGCGCCTTGCGCGTGCGCGGCGCCCGCGCGGTGGTGTTGCTGCTCGCGGCGGGTACGGACTACGCGCCGGTCTACCCGCATTACCGCCGCAGCGACCCGGGGCCCCGCGTGCGGGGCGCGCTGGACGCCGCTGCCCGGCTCGGTTACGCGCGCCTCGAGTCCCGCCATCTGGAGGACCACGGCGGCCTGTTCGGCCGGCTGCGGTTGTCCCTGGGCGGGGCGGCGGATCCGCGCCCGATCGACCGCCGTCTGGCCGCTTACCGCGGCGGCGCCGATCCGCGCGACCGCGCCCTCGAGACCCTGCTGTTCGATTACGGCCGCTACCTGCTCATCGCCAGTTCGCGCGCCGGCAGCCTGCCGGCCAATCTGCAGGGCGTGTGGAACCGTTCGGCCACGCCGCCATGGAACGCCGATTACCACGTCAACATCAACCTGCAGATGAATTACTGGCCGGCGGGACCGACGGCGTTGCCGGAAACGGCGCTGCCGCTGTTCGATTTCGTCGACGCCCTGCGCGTGCCGGGGCGGCTCGCCGCCCAGCGGTATTTCGAAGCGCCGGGTTGGACGCTGTTCTTGAACACCAATGTCTGGGGCTTCGTCGGCGCGATCGACTGGCCGACCGCCTTCTGGCAGCCGGAGGCCGCGGCGTGGTTGGCCCGTTTGTTCGACGACCACTGGGCGTTCACCGGTGACGAGGCGTTCCTGCGCGAGCGGGCCTGGCCGGTGATGCGCGAGGCCGCCGAGTTGTGGCTGGCGGCGCTGGTCGAGGATCCGCGCGACGGCGCGCTGGTCGTCTCGCCGAGTTACTCCCCGGAGCACGGACCGTTCACCGCCGGTGCGGCCATGTCCCAGCAGATCGTCGGCGACTTGTTCGAGCGCGTGCAGGCGGTCGCCGAGCGCCTCGGCGAGGACGCCTTCGCCGCACGCGTCGCCGCCGCCCGCGCGCGTCTCGATCCCGGCCTGCGGGTCGGGCGCTGGGGGCAGTTGCAGGAGTGGAAGCTCGATCTGGACCGGCCGGACGACACGCACCGGCACGTTTCCCATTTGTGGGCGCTCTATCCGGGCCGGCGGATCTCGCTGTTCGGCACGCCGGCGTTGGCGCGCGCCGCGCGCGTGTCCCTGGAGGCGCGCGGTGACGGCGGCACCGGCTGGTCGCGGGCCTGGAAGACCGCACTGTGGGCGCGGCTGCGCGACGGCGACCGCGCCCACCGCCTGCTGGCCGGCGCCCTGCGCGAGAGCACCTTGCCCAATTTGTGGAGCAACCACCCGCCGTTCCAGATCGACGGCAATTTCGGCCTGACCGCGGCCATGGCCGAGATGCTGTTGCAAAGCCACGAAGGCGTGCTCGACCTGCTGCCGGCCTTGCCCGCGGCCTGGCCCGAGGGCCGGGTGTGCGGCCTGGTCGGGCGCGGTGCGGTCGAGGTCGACCTGCGCTGGCGGGACGGGCGTTTGCAGGAGGCCGTCTTCCACGCCCGGCGCGACGGCGAGATCGGCCTGCGCAGCCCGGCGCTCGACGGGCCTTACCGTTTCACGGACGCGGACAGCGGGCGACCGCTGTCCCTCGAGGTCGCAGGCGGCACGGCGCGGTTCCCGGCGCGGGCCGGCGGCGTCTACCGCCTTGCGATCGGCCCCCTTGCGGGGGCGGCGGCGACAGCGGAGGTCGCCGCGAGGCAGGCGGATCCGTCCTTCTGCGGGCGGATCCCAGGCACGACCCATTCACCGTAACCGAGAGACGAACCCGCTTGACGGGTCGAGGGGGTGTGACATGAAACGCTTGAACGCGCTCGCCTTGGGTGTGACCCTGGCGTGGAGCGCCGCCGGGCCGGGTTGGGCCCAGTCGGACGCCAACGTCGAAGAAGTGATCGTCACCGGCCTGCGGGCCACGGTGCAGTCCGCGCAGGACATCAAGATGGACGCCGACACCATCGTCGATTCGATCGTCGGCGACGACATTTCGGCCTTGCCCGACCGCTCGGTCACCGAGACCCTGCAACGCATTCCCGGCGTGACCATCGACCGCTTCGTCAGTCGCGGCGACCCCGAGCATTTCTCGGGCGAGGGCACGGGCGTGGCCATCCGCGGCCTGACCCAGGTGCGTGGCGAGATCAACGGGCGCGACGGCTTCACCGCCAACGGCGGGCGCAGCCTGAGCTTCGAGGACGTGCCGCCCGAGTTGCTGGCCGGCGTGGACGTCTACAAGAGCAGCACCGCCGACATGATCGAGGGCGGCCTGGGCGGCACGGTGAACCTGCGCACGCACATGCCGTTCGATTTCGACGAGCCGATGCTGGCCTTCACCCTCACCGCCAACCACCAGAACTTCATCGAGGAGACCACGCCCGGCGCCTCGGTGCTCTACAGCAACCGCTGGGACACCGGTGTCGGCGAACTCGGCTTCCTGGTGGACCTGGCCTACTCGGAGCTCGAGGGGCGCATCGACGCGGTGTTCAACCGGCCGTTCTTCCCCTACGACGACGGCGGTGAGACCGTCTACATTCCTCGCGGGGCCGACTGGCGCACCGAGCGCACCGACCGCACCCGCAACGGCTTCTACAGCGCCCTGCAACTTCGGCCGGACGAGCGCAGCGAGTACTTCCTCACCGTCTTCCGCAGCGACTACGAGTTCACCTGGGACGAGGACGCGATCTTCGTCGACAACGATCCGCTGACCGTGGTGCCCAGCGCCGACTCGGTGTACGACAGCCGCGGCGTATTCATCGAAGGACGGCTGACCGATCCGACCAACGGCGGCATCAACATGGGTTCGGACATCCGCGTGTCGAGCCGCGAGTCGGTGACCACCGACGTCTCCGCCGGGGCCGAGTGGACCCTGTCTCCGACCTGGTTCTTGAGCACCGACCTGCAGTACGTCGAGGCCACCACCGAGGCGCTGGACTCCACCGTCGCGACCGGCCTGCTCGCGCCCTACCTGGACGTGCGCATCACCGACGGCCCGGCGCGCATCGGCACCGACGTCGATTACATGTCGGATCCGGCGAACTATTACTTCGCTTTCACCATGGATCACCAGGACGACAACGAAGCGAAGCAGATCGCCTGGCGCACCGACGCCGAGTGGCGGCCGGTCGGCGGCGCCGATTGGCTCAAGCGGGTCAAGTTCGGCCTGCGCCTGACCGACATGGACACCACCTTGATCAACACCGGCTACAACTGGCGGGCCGTCATCCAGCCGTGGATGCGGTCGGCTGGGGCCTCGCCGGTCATGGCGCCGTTGCCGACGGAGGACGATTTCGGCACTGGGCGACCAGGTGCACGTCAACACCTTCGGCAACTTCTTCCGCGGCGACCTGCCGGTGCCCGGCGCGGTGGTGGCGCCGAACCGTTCCCTGGCCGAGGGCTATCCCGACAGCTACTACGCGATCCACGGCGCCGCGGTGCCGTTCTACCTGTGCTGCTTCTTCACGACGGATGAGAACGGCGAGCGGGTGACCACCTTCGAACGCCGACGCTCATCGCCGAATCGCCAGCCGCGGAAGTCGAGCTGAGGCCCAGGAGACGCAGGCCGTTTACGTGCGCATGGACTTCGGCTGGGACGATCTCGACCTGTCGGGCAACCTCGGCCTGCGCTGGGTGAACACCCGCAGCACGGCGAGCTGGCTTCGTCCGCAGGGTCCGAACCTGTCGAGCTATCCCGCCGGAGATCCAGGACGCGCATCGGCTTCGACCAGGATACCGGTGAGCATCGTCCACGACTACAGCAACAGCCTGCCCAGCCTGAACCTGCGCTGGGAGCCGGTCGAGGGCCTGGTGACCCGCCTGGCCTTGTCCAAGAACATCTACCGGCCGGATTTCAGCGACATGCAGGCCTTCACCCAGCTCTACGTCAACACTCAACGACGGCGCGCTCCGAATGGCTCCACCGATGTGTCGGACTACAACGGCTCGGCCAGCGGCGGTAATCCGCGCCTGCAGCCGATGGAAGCCGACCAGGTGGACCTCTCGCTGGAGTGGTACTATGCCGACGTCGGCAGCGCCTGGTTGACCCTGTTCCAGAAGGACTACAGCAACTTCCTGCGTGACCGGGTGTTCGAGGAGTCCTACAACGGCTTCGTCTACAACGTGACGCGTCCGGACAACCAGGAAGGCGCGACCATCGACGGCTGGGAACTGGGCTGGCGGCACTTCTTCGACTGGGGCTTCGGCGTCGAGGCGAGCTACACGCGCATCGACAGCTCGGCCGAGGTCGACGAGGAGACGCTGCCGCTCGACACGGACGGCACGCCCTTCGATCCGAGCGCCTTGCCGGTCGAGGGCTTGTCCGAAAAGCAGTACACTCTGACCTTGATGTACGAAAACGCGCGGGTCAGCACCCGCCTGGCCTACACCTGGCGCAGCGCGTTCCTGGTGGACATCGGGCCGAACGGCTTCAACGGCAACAACGGCGGCATCGCCTGGCGTCTGCCGGTCTTCCAGGACGACTACGGCCAGTGGGACGGCTCGGTGTTCTTCAACCTGAGCGAGCGTTTCGCCATCGGTCTGGAGGCGAACAACCTGACCAACGAGCGTCTCGACCTCGTCCAGCACCAGATCAACCCGGGCAATCACCTGGCGACCTCGACGGTGCAGGACACCCGCTATGCCTTGACCTTCAAGGGGCGGTTCTGAGACGCGATGAGGTCGGCCCGCCCCCGCCGGGCGCGGGGGCGGGCATCGTTTGCGGGCCGCGCGCCCGATCGGAGGTCGCATGCGAAGACGTTTGATCCTGGCGCTGTGCGCGCTGTATTCCGCGGCCGCGGCCCTCGCCGCCGAGCCGCCCCGCCTGGTTCAGCAGGACGGGCGTTGGGTCTTGCTCGTCGACGGCGAACCGTTCGTGATGTTCGCCGTGCAGGCCAACAATTCCAGCAACTATCCCGCCATGCTCGACGAGGTCTGGCCGGCGGTCGAACGGCTCGGGGCCAACACCTTGCAGATGCCCGTGGCCTGGGAGCAGATCGAGCCCGAAGAGGGGCGCTTCGATTTCTCCTTCGTCGACACCCTCGTCGAACAAGCCCGTGCGCGCCACGTGCGCCTCGTGTTGCTGTGGTTCGCGACCTGGAAGAACAATGCGCCGCATTACGCACCCGCCTGGGTGAAGCTCGACAACGCGCGCTTCCCGCGGGTGGTCGGCGCGGACGGCCGGCTCGTCGACTCGCTGTCGCCGCACGGCGAGCAGACCCTGGCGGCCGACCGCAAGGCGTTCGCGGCGCTGATGCGCCACCTGCGCAAGGTGGACGGCCGGCATCACACCGTGATCATGGTGCAGGTGCAGAACGAGAGCGGCACTTACGGCTCGGCGCGGGACTATTCCGCGCGCGCCCAGCGTTTGTTCGAAGCGCCGGTGCCCGAGGCGCTGCGCCGCGCCCTCGACCTGCCGGCCGGGACCTGGCCGGAGGTCTTCGGCGAGGACGCCGACGAGGTGTTCCACGCCTGGCACATCGCCCGCTATTGCGACGCGGTCGCCGCGGCCGGCCAGGCGGAGTATCCTTTACCGATGTACGTCAACGCGGCCTTGCGCGATCCGTTCAATCCCGGCCGGCCCGGCCAGTACGCCAGCGGCGGGCCCACCGACAACGTGCTGGACGTGTGGAAAGCCGCCGCGCCGCATCTCGCGGTGCTCGCCCCGGACCTCTACATGCCCGAGTACGACAAGGCGATGGCCGTGTTCGACCGCTATACGCGGCCCGACAACCCGCTGTTCGTCGCCGAAATCGGCAACCGCGAACGCTACGCGCGCTATCTCTTTGCCGTCCTCGGCCGCGGCGGCATCGGGTTTTCGCCGTTCGGGCTGGATTTCACCGGTTACGCCAACGCCCCGCTCGGCGTGGAGCGCGTGGACGAGGCGGCCCTCGAGCCGTTCCGGCGCGTCTACGCCCTGTTCGTCCCCTGGGCGCGGCAGTGGGCGCGCCTGGCCGCAAGCACCGAGGTGTGGGGCGTGGCCGAGCCCGACCCCGGCCAGACGCCCGAGCAGCGCTTGGATCTGGGCCGCTGGGACGCGGTGGTCAGCTACAACCGGCCGATGTTCTGGATCGATCCCCCCAAGGGGCACGACCCGCCGGTGGGCGGGGCGGTGTTCGCGCGGCTCGGCCCCGACGAGTACCTGGTCATCGGCCACCGCGCGCGCGTCGAGTTCCAGCCCTCGGCGGAACTGGCCGGCGCCCGGGGCCTGTTCGAGTTCGTGGACGAAGGGCACTACGACGCGCGCGGCCGCTGGGTGTTCCGGCGCCGCTGGAACGGAGACCAGACCGACTGGGGTTTGAATTTCACCGATCGCCCGCAATGGCTGCGCGTCAAGCTGGCGATCTGGGACCGCGGTGAGCGGGCCGCGGACGAAGCGAAGAGGAGTGAATGATGCGAGTCTCTTTCGAGCAGATGGGTGTCATCGGTCTGGCCCTCGCGGCGTTCGGCCTGCTGGCCGCCTGCGGCGGCGGCCGTCAGGTGGACCGGCGGGTGGAAACGCTGCCGGACGGCGTCATCGTGCGCCCGGACGGCGGTCCGGCGGCGCGCGTGCGCCTGCGCCTTTACGACGAAGACATCCTGCGCGTCACCGCCGTGCCCCACGACCGCCCGGAGGTGGCGGACCACAGCTTGATGGTGATCGCGGAGCCCAGGCCGGTCGAGCATCGCCTGCAGCGCGAGGGCGACCGCCTGCGCCTGGAGACGGCGCGCCTGCGCGCCGAGGTGTCGCTGGCCGACGGCCGGGTGCGGGTGTTCGACGCCGCCGGGCGCGAGCGCTTCGCCGAGCAGGCGCGCGCCTTCGGTCCGGTGACCGCCGACCCGGCCGGCGCGGACGCCGACGACTACGCCCTGCGCCTGGCGTTCAACCGCGGCAGCAACGAGGGCGTCTACGGCCTCGGCCAGCACCAGAACGGGCAGATGAACTACAACGGCGAGGACGTCGAGCTCGCCCAGCACAACCTGGTGATCGCCGTGCCGTATCTCGTTTCCACGCGCGGTTACGGCCTGCTGTGGGACAACAACGCCATCACGCGCTTCGGCCACCCCGAACCTTACGGGCCGCTCTCCGACAGCTTCGTGCTCTACGACGCCGACGGCCGAAAGGGCGCGCTGACCGTGTCCTACCGGCTCGGCGAGCGCACCGTGCTGCGCACGCGCAGCGCGGACCTCGATTTCCAGTACCTGAAGGACCAGGACAACTGGCCCGAAGCGGTGCGCGGCCGCCCCGAGCGCAGCGTGGTCTGGGAGGGCGTGATCGAGGCCAAGCACGACGGCCGCCAGCGCCTGCGCATGTACAGCTCCGGCTACGCGCGCCTGTACCTGGACGGCGAGAAAGTGCTCGACCGCTGGCGCCAGAACTGGAACCCCTGGTACCACAATTACAGCTTCGCCATGAAGGCCGGCGAGCGCCGCCGCCTGCGGGTCGAGTGGATCCCGCAGGACGGTTATTTCCGGCTGCTCACCCGGCCGCCGCGGCCCGACGACGACCGCCTGCGCCTGGCTTCGGAGACCGGCAAGGCGATCGACTACTACGTCGTGGTCGGCGAGGATTTCGATCACCTGGTCGGCGGCTACCGGCGCCTGACGGGCAAGGCCGTGATGCTGCCGCGCTGGGCCTACGGTTTCTGGCAGAGCCGGCAGCGCTACAAGACCCAGCAGGAGCTGCTCGACGTCCTGGAGACCTACCGCCGCCTCGAGATCCCGATCGACAACATCGTACTCGACTGGTTCTATTGGCCGGAGGACCAATGGGGCAGTCACGAGTTCGACCCGGCCCGCTTCCCGGATCCCAAGGCGATGGTCGAGCGCGTCCACGCCCGGAATGCGCAGATCATGATTTCGGTGTGGCCGAAGTTCTATCCCAACACCGAGCACTTCAAGGAACTGGACGAGAAGGGCTACATCTACCGGCGCAACATCGAGCAGGGCGCACGCGACTGGGTCGGCCCCGGTTACTTGAGTTCCTTCTACGACCCCTACACGAAGGAGGCCCAGGACATCTACTGGCGCCAGATCGATGAGCACCTCAACGTGCTCGGCTTCGACGCCTGGTGGCTGGACGCCACCGAGCCGGACATCCACTCGAACCTGGACATCGAGGAGCGCAAGCTGCGCATGGGCCCGACCGCCCTCGGCACGGGCGCCGAGTACTTCAACAGCTATGCCCTGCCGCACGCCGAAGGCGTGTACCGCAACGACCGCGCCGCCGACCCCGACCGGCGCGTGTTCATCCTCACCCGCTCGGGCTTCGGCGGCATCCAGCGCGCCGCGGCGGCGATCTGGAGCGGCGACGTGGCGGCGCGCTGGGACGACCTGCGCGAGCAGATCAGCGCCGGGGTGAACGTCGGCCTGGCCGGCCTGCCCAACTGGACTTTCGACATCGGCGGGTTCTCCGTCGAAAGCCGCTACTCGGAGGAGGACCCGGCGCACCTGGACGAGTGGCGCGAACTCAACCTGCGCTGGTTCCAGTTCGGCGCCTTCGCGCCCCTGTTCCGTTCCCACGGCGAGTACCCCTACCGGGAGATCTTCAACCTCGCGCCGCCGGGCAGTGCCGTGTACGAGGCACTGGTCGATTACACCCGGCTGCGTTACCGCCTGCTGCCCTACATCTATTCGCTGGCCGGCGATCTCTACCACCGCGACGGCACCATGATGCGCGCGCTGGTGATGGATTTCGCCGCCGACCGCAACGTCTGGGGCATCGCCGACCAGTACTTGTTCGGACCGGCCTTCCTCGTCGCCCCGGTGACCGAGTACCGGGCGCGCAGCCGGCGCGTCTACCTGCCGGCGGGCGCCGACTGGTACGACTTCTACACCGGCCGCCGCCATGGCGGCGGCGCCTGGATCGACGCC
This sequence comes from Gammaproteobacteria bacterium, assembly GCA_026004975.1. Classification (GTDB taxonomy): domain Bacteria; phylum Pseudomonadota; class Gammaproteobacteria; order HTCC5015; family HTCC5015; genus BPKE01. The sequence continues at coordinate 144,000 of BPKE01000001.1, read as the reverse complement.
GCCGCCCCCTTGGCGCGGATGCCGTTGTTCGTGCGCGCCGGCAGCGTGCTGCCGACGGGACCGGCGATCCAGCACAGCGGTGAACTGGACGGTGCGACGCTGACCTTGACCGTCTACACCGGCGCCGACGGCGCCTTCGAGCTGTACGAGGACGACGGGCTGAGCTACGCCTACGAACAAGGCGCCTTCAGCCGCATCCCGATCCGCTGGGACGACGCCGCCGGCGTGCTCGAGATCGGCGCGCGCCAGGGGCGTTTTCCGGGCATGGCCGAGACGCGCCGCATCCGGCTGCGCTGGATCGACGGACCCGATCCGGCCGCGGCCGATTTCGATCGCGGCGTCGAGGCGACGGTGGTCTACGACGGCCGGCCGCTGGCCGTCGAGCGGCCCGCCGGCAACCGGTGAACCCGGTTTCGCGCGCGGGGGCGCTCGCGCATGCGTTACACTTGCCGATGCCCGGCGGCGCGCAACGCCGGGCGGCGGGGTGGACCGGAGCGGAGGACGACGGGGGGATGAGAACCACGCGCCAATACACGGCGCCGGCTTTGGAGAAGGGGCTGGAAATCCTCGAGCTGCTTGCCGAGGAGGGCCGGCCCATGACGCTGGCGCAGATCTGCCAGAAACTGAACCGATCCAAGAGCGAGCTGTACCGCATGCTCGCGGTGCTCGAACGCCGCGGCTACCTCGCCCGCCAACCCGGTTCGGACTATTTCCACATCACCAACCGGCTCTTCGACCTTGGCATGAGCGTGCCGCCGGTCGGCACCCTGGTGGAAGCGGCCTTTCCGCTGATGCACGAGCTCGCCGACCGCATCCAGCAACCTTGCCACCTCGCCGTGGTCAGCGCCCAGCGGATGGTGGTGGTGGCGCGGGTGGAGAGCCCGTCGAACGTCGGCCTGTCGGTGCGCGTCGGCCACAGTCTGTACCTGTTCGAAAGCAGCTCCGGCTACATCCTGCTCGCCTGGATGGCCGAGTCCAAGCGCCGCGAGCTGTACGACTGGTTCCGGGCGCATTGCCCGCAGTTCGACGGGCGCCCGGAGGAGGCCGAGCTCGCCGCCATCCGCGAGCGCGGCTACCTGCGCCTGCCCAGCCGGCTGGCCGACGGCGTCGAAGACATCGGCTGCCCGGTGTTCGTCGGCCAGCACCGCCACGTGCTGGCCTCGCTCACCGTGCCCTACCTCAAGGGCCGCGGCGCGCGGGTGCCGATCGAAACCGTCATCGAGGAACTGCGCGCCTACGCCGGCCGCCTGTCCGAGCTGGCGGGCAGCTACGGCGGCTTCTGACCCCTTCGCCGCGGGCCGTGGACGGGCGACGCGCGTGCTAAAGTGAGGCACGCCGCCCGCCGAGGCGGTGTTCGATCCCCAGCATCGCGATGCCCCATGGACACCGTCCGATTGCAACGCAGCGGCCTGGTCCTGACCCGACTCGGCTTCGGCGCCGCCGGCCTGGGCAATTTGTTCCGGCGGGTCGCGGAACGCCGAGGCGCGCCGCACCTTCGAGGCGGCCTGGGCCGCCGGCATCCGCTATTTCGACACCGCGCCGTATTACGGCTTCGGGCTCGCCGAGCGCCGCCTCGGCGACCTGTTGCGCGAGCGCGGCGAGACCTACGTGCTGGCGACCAAGGTCGGCCGCCTGCTGCGGCCGCGGCGCACGCCGCCGCCGGCCGAGCGCGACGCCTTTCATTCGCCGATGCCCTTCGACGCGGTCTTCGACTATTCCTACGACGGCGTGCTGCGCAGCGTCGAGGACAGCCTGCAGCGGCTCGGCCTGGCGCGGATCGACCTCGTGCTCATGCACGACCTCGGCCGGCTCACCCACGGCGACGACCATCCCCGCCAGTTGCGCATCGCCCTCGACGGCGGGCTGCGGGCCCTGATGCGCCTGCGCGAGGAAGGCGTGGTGCGCGCCGTCGGTCTGGGCGTGAAAGAATGCGCCGTGTGCCGCGAGGTCTTGCCGCAAGCGGACTGGGACTGCCTGTTGCTCGCCGGCCGCTACAGCCTGCTCGAACAGCCGGGGCTGGACGTGCTCGACGACTGCCGGCGGCGGGGCGTCGACGTGCATGCTCGCCGGCGTGTTCAACTCCGGGCGTGCTCGCCGCCGGGCCGCGCCGCGGCCACTACGAGTACGGCCCGGTGCCCGCCGTGGTCGCCCGCAAGGTCCGGCGCCTGGCGCGCCTGTGCCGGGCACACGGCGTGGCGCTGCCGGCCGCGGCCTTGCATTTCGCCCGCGCGCACCCGGCGGTGCGCGCCGTGCTGGTCGGTTTCGACCGGCCGCGGCAGGTCGCCCAGGTGCTCGACTGGTGGGCGGCCAGGCCGCCCGCGGCCCTGTGGGCGGCGCTGCGCCTGGCCGGCCTGGTCGATCCGGCCGCCCCGGTGCCGGAGGAGGCCAGATGAGCTGGCTGGACGCCCACCAGCACTTCTGGTGGATCCGGCGGCGCGACTACGGCTGGCTGACCCCGGCCCAAGGGCCCCTGTGGCGCGACTTCGGCCCGGACGACTTGCGGCCGCTGTTGCGCGCCCACGGCGTGACGGGCACCGTGCTCGTCCAGGCCGCGCCCAGCGAACGCGAAACCCGTTTGTTGCTGCGCGTGGCCGCGCGCCGCCCGTGGATCCGGGGCGTGGTCGGCTGGGTGGACCTGGCCGCCGCCGATGCGGCCGACCGGCTCGCCCGGCTCGCCGCGCACCCCAAGTTCGTCGGCCTGCGGCCGATGTTGCAGGACCTGCCCGACCCGGCGTGGGTGCTGCAACCGCAGGTCGTCGCCAGCCTGCGCCGGGCCGCCGCGCTCGGCCTGGCCTTCGACGCCCTGGTGCGCGCCCCGCAGTTGCCGGTGTTGGGGCGCTTGCTGGCGGCCGTGCCGGGGCTGCGCGTGGTGATCGACCACGCCGGCAAACCGCCCATCGCCGCCGGCGCATTCCAACCCTGGGCCGACCAGCTGGCGGCGCTCGCCGCCCACCCCGGCGTCTACTGCAAGCTCTCCGGCCTGCTTGGCGAGGCGCCGCCCGGCGCCGATGCCGCCACGTTGCGCCCCTGGGTGGCCCATCTGCTCGAATGCTTCGGGCCCGAGCGGCTGATCTGGGGCAGCGACTGGCCGGTGCTCACGGCGGTGGCCGATTACGGGCGCTGGCGGGGACTGTGCGAAACCCTGCTGCGCGGCCTGCCGGCGGCGGCGCGGCGGCGCATCGGCCGTGACAACGCCGTCGAGTTCTATCGCGTGTCGGCATGATGGGCGCTGGACGGCCCGCGGCGCCGGGAGTAGGGTAGGCGGCGGCACGAGTGAACGGAGGGGCGCGCATGGCACGGTGGTTCGGCATGGGCTTGTTCGCGGCCGCGGCGGCGGCCGCCGCCGCGGGCGGGGTGGACGAGGCGGCATTGGAGGCGGCGCTCGCGGCGGCGCACCGCGCGCCCGAAAACCGCGCCCGCGACGTTTACCGCCATCCGCGCGAGACGTTGCGCTTCTTCGAGGTCGCGCCGGACATGACGGTGGTCGAGATCTGGCCGGGCGCCAAGGGTTACTACACCGAGATCCTGGCGCCGTACCTGCGCGAACGCGGGCGCTTGTACGCCGCGCATTTCCCGGCCGACAGCGAGGTGGCGTTCTATCGCGACAGCCGCGCGGCGTTTCTCGAGAAACTGGCCGCCGACCCCGGCGTCTACGACCGGGTGGTGGTGACGGGCTTTCTGCCGCCGCAGCACGTCGACATCGCGCCGCCGGGCAGCGCCGACCGGGTGCTGACCTTCCGCAACGTCCACAACTGGTACATGCGCGGCGGCGGCGAGGCGCGCGTGATCGCCGCGTTCCGGGCGTTTTACCGCGCCCTGAAGCCGGGCGGCATCCTCGGCGTGGTGGAGCACCGGTTGCCGGCCGAGCGGCCGGCGTCCGCCCAGGAGGGCTCCGGCTACATGCACCAGGCGGCGGTGGTGCGCATGGCCGAGGCCGCCGGCTTCCGCCTGCTCGCGGCCAGCGAGATCAATGCCAACCCGCGGGACAGCGCCGATCACCCCAAGGGCGTCTGGACCCTGCCGCCGACCCTGCGCCTGGGGGAGCAGGACCGCGAGCGCTACCTGGCGATCGGCGAAAGCGACCGGATGACCTTGAAGTTCCTCAAGCCTGCGTCGCCGTGAGCCGCGCGCGCGCGGCGGCGATCGTCTCGGCGTCCACGCCGAAACCGGGCGCGAAGCGGTCGAGCAGCATGTCGACGTGGAAGCCGAGCACGCAGCTGTAGGCGGGCGAGCGCGCATCGCAGCCGAGCAGCTCGAGCGCCTCGCGCATCGCCGCGGCGGTGCGCGCATCGGCCAGCCATTCCTCCACCGTGTCGCGCCAGCCGGGCCGCGGCCGCACCGGGTCGGTCGATTCGACCGTCACCGGCAGGCGCAGGCGGATGTCGCGCGAGGAGGCGCCGATGCGCAGCTCGTGATCGCCGGCCTCCACGGCGAAACGGCCGAGCGCTTCGTCGTAATGGGCGAAAGCGTCTTCGGCCAGGGTGACGGTGACGCGCCGGCTTTCGCCGGGGGCCAGGTGGACGCGGGCGAAGCCGGCCAGCCAGTGTTCGGGCTTGGGTCGGTAAGGCGCGCGCGCATGGACGTACACCTGGACCACCGTGTCGCCCGCCCGCGCGCCGATGTTCTGTACGGTGAGCGTCACGCGCCGCGTGGCCGCCTCGTAGCTGCCGTCGCGGTAATCGAAGCGCGTGTAGCCCAGGCCGTGGCCGAAGGGGTAGGCGACCGGCAGCGCCTTGGAGTCGTAGTGGCGGTAGCCGACGAAGACGCCTTCGCGGTATTCGACTTTTTCGCGGTCACCCGGAAAGAAACCGTGCGCCGGGGTGTGCGCCAGGCACCGCGGCCAGCTTTCGGCCAGGCGGCCGCCGGGTTCGGCTTCGCCGAAAAGCACCCGTGCCAGGGCCTCGCCGCCGGCTTGTCCCGGCAGGCCGGCCCACAGCAGGGCGCCGGGCCGCAGTCCCTGCAGGTCCACCGCCGAGCCGGTGAACAGCACCGCGACGGTGCGCGGTTGCGCGGCGCACAGGGCGGTCGCCAGGGCCCGCTGGTCGGCGGGCAGGAACAGGTGCTTGCGGTCCACGCCTTCGGCGTCGTCCAGCGCGCCGCCGGTCAGGCACAGCACGACCGCGTCGGCGTCCAGCGCCTTGGCGATGGCGCGGGCGCGCAGCTCGCGGTCGCGTTCGGGGTCGTCGGGATCGTGGCCGGGCTCGAAGTCGATCGCGGCGCGCTCGCGCAGGGCCGCGAGCAGCTCGGGCGTGCGGCTGGGGTTCATCTGCGAGCTGCCGCCGCCCTGGAAGCGCAGCCGCTCGGCGCCGCGGCCGACGATGAGCAGGCGGCGGCCCGGCGCCAAGGGGAGCATCCCCTGCGCATCCTCGAGCAGCACCATGCCGCGTTCGGCGACGGTGCGGGCGAGCGCGTGGTGGGCCTCGAAATCGACCTCGGGCGAGGCCGCCTCGGCGGCCGCCCGCGCGCGCAGCAGCAGCTCGAGCACACGCCGCACCCGGGCGTCGATCTCCGCCTCGTCCAGTTCGCCGCGCTCCAGGGCCGCGCGCAGCGCCGCTTCGCCCTCGGGGTTGGGACCGGGCATTTCCAGGTCGAGGCCGGCGCGGTGGGCGGCGACCTTGTCGCGCACCGCGCCCCAGTCGGACACCACCACGCCCTCGAAGCCGAGCTGCCGACGCAGCACGGTCTCGAGCAGCCACGGGCTGGCCCAGCAGGGCTCGCCGTTGACCTGGTTGTAGGCGGCCATGACCATCCACGGCCGGGCCTCGCGGATGGCCAGCGCGAAGGGGCGCAGGTAGATTTCCTGAAGCGCGCGCACATCGACGCGGGTGTCGATCACGAAGCGCCGGGTTTCCTGCTCGTTGGCGACGAAGTGCTTGAGGCAGGCGCCGACGCCTTGGGCTTGCACGCCGCGCACGAAGGCGGCCGCCAGGCGGCCCGAGACCAGCGGGTCTTCGCTGTAGTACTCGAAGTTGCGCCCCGCCAGCGGCGAGCGCTTGCCGTTGATGCCGGGGCCCAGGAGCACGGCGACGCCCAGCCGCCGCGCTTCGCGGCCGATCGCCTCGCCGACCTGCTCGATCAGGTCCGGGTCGAAGGTCGCGCCCATCACCGCCGCCACCGGGAACACGGTCGCCGGTTCGGTCTCACGCAGATCGAGGGTACGGCTCAGGCGCACGCCGTGCGGCCCGTCGGTCAGCGTGACGGGCGGCAGGCCGAGGCGCTCGACGCCCGGCACGTGCCAGGCGTCGCGCCCGGTCAGCAGGCGGATCTTCTCTTCACGGTCGAGCCGGGCGAGCAGGGCGTCGGCGGTGTCGCTCACTGGGCCTTCCAATTGCGGGGTTCGGGCGGGCGATTCTGGACGATGGCCTCGATCCGTTGCAAGACCGCCTCGTCCAGGCGGTCGACCACGTCCAGCGCGCGCAGATTGTCGCTGAGCTGTTCCAGGCGCGAGGCACCGAGGATCACGGTGCTCACGTTCGGGTTGCACAGGCACCAGGCCAGCGCCAGGTGGTGCAGCGGCACGCCCAGTTCCCGCGCCAGCGCTTCCAGTTGCCGCGCCTTTTCGATGCGCGCCTGGCCTTCGGGCGATTCGTACAGGCGGCGCAGCCACTCGTAGCCCGGCAGGTTGATGCGCCCGTCGCGGTCCAGGCCCTGGTTGTACTTGCCGGTGAGCACGCCGTTGGCCAGCGGCGAGAAAGTCGTCAAGCCGAGGCCGACCTCGCGGTACAGGTTGCGGTACTCCCCTTCCACCCGGTCGCGCTTGAACAGGTTGTACTCGGGCTGCTCCATCAGCGGCGGCGTCAGGTTCCATTGCCGCGCGACGGCGTGGGCGGTCATGATCTGGTCGGCGCTCCATTCCGAGGTGCCCCAGTAGAGCACCTTGCCCTGCACGACGAGGTTGTGCATGGCGCGCACGGTTTCTTCGATCGGGGTGTCCGGATCGGGGCGATGGCAGAAGTACAGGTCCAGGTGATCCACCCGCAGGCGCCGGAGCGCGGCGTGGCAGGCCTCGGTGACGTGCTTGGCCGACAGCCCGCGCTGGGTCGGTTTCGCACCGCCCCAGAAGACCTTGCTCGAGACGCAATACTCGTCGCGCGGCAGGCCGAGCGCGGCGAAAGCCTCGCCCATCAAGGACTCGGAAGCGCCGCCTTCGTAGGCCTCGGCGTTGTCGAAGAAATTCACCCCGTGGTCGAAAGCCGTCTTGATCAGCGCCTTGGCGGCGTCGAGGTCGACCTGGCGGCCGAAAGTCACCCAGGATCCGAGGGAGAACGCGCTCAATTGCAGGCCGCTGCGGCCGAGATTGCGATAACGCATGCGGCAGTTCCTCCGTGCCTTTGCTCAAACGAGGATGGGCATTATAGTCCGCGCCAGCCGCCCGCCGGGCGGGCCGGAGCGAACGCATCGTTCATGGTGGTGAACAATGGAGCGGCGTGACCTAGAGCGGATGTTGCTTTTCCAGGCGGTGGTCGAGCACGGCGGTTTCAGCGCCGCCGCGGCGGCCCTCGGCGTGTCCAAGAGCCACCTCTCGCAATCGGTCCGGGCTCTTGAGGCGAGCCTGCGCGCGAAGCTCTGCCACCGCAACAGCCGCCGGTTGGTGCTCACCGAAAAGGGCCGCCGGTTGCTCGAGCAGTGCCGGGCACTCAACCGCTTGATGTACGAGACCCGCGCCCGCCTGCAGGCCGACGCCGGGGCGCGCGGCGTGCTGCGCATCACCGCGGCCCAGGCTTTCGGGGAGCGCTATCTGCTGCCGGTGTGCCAGGCGTTCATGCGTCGCCACCCGCACATCCACATCGAGCTCGACCTGGACAACGCGCCGCGCGACCTGTTCGAACGGGGTTACGACCTGGCCGTGCGCATCACCGAGCGGCCGCCCGAAAGTTTCGTGGCGCGGCCCTTGTTGCGTTTCGACTACGTGTGTTGCGCCGCGCCGGCCTACCTGGAACGGGCGGGGCGGCCGCAACACCCCAGAGCACTCGTGGACCACGAATGCCTGGTGAACACGACCTGGCGCGAGTGGCGCTTCTATCGCGGCGCCGAGACCATCCGGGTCACGCCCCGCGGCCGCCTGGCCTTCAACAACAACACGTTGCTGCGCGAGGCGGCGCTGGCGGGCCTCGGCATCGTGCGCCTGGCGTCCTACCTGGTGCGGGACGATCTCGCCGCCGGGCGCCTCGAGCGGGTGTTGCCGGGGTTTTCGGGCGAGCAGCGGCCGATTTACCTGATCTACCCGCCGCGCACCGATCAGCCGGCGAAACTGCGCCTGTTCGTCGACCACCTCCTGGCGCATTTCGGCGGGGAGGGGACGGCGTGAGCCGCCGGCCGCCGGCCGACGATTGGACCGCCGCCTTCCCGGGGCTGGCGGCGCTGAGCCCGCCGCTGCGCGCACGCTTGCTCGAGCAGGGCCGGTTGCGGCACTGGCCCGCCGGGGCGCGCCTGTTCGGCGCCGGGGCCCCCTTGCCCGGCCCCTTGTTTCTGCTGGAGGGCACGCTCAAGGTCGTCCAGTACGCCGAAAGCAGCCGCGAAATCGTGTTGTTCCGCGTGCCGGCCGGCGATTCCTGCGTGATGAGCAGCGCCTGCGTGCTCGCCGAGAATCCGCTCGGCGCCGAGGGCGTGGCCGAGACGGCGCTGCGCGGCGCCCTGCTCGAGGCGCCGGTGTTCGACGCCTTGCTCGCCGAGTCGGCCGAGTTCCGGCGCTTCGTCCTGCGCGCGCAGGCGCGCCGCCTGGCGGCCTTGTTCCAGGTCGTGGACGCGCTCTTGTCCAGCCGCCTGGAGGTGCGCCTCGCGCGCTGCCTGCTGGACGAGGCCGACGGCCAAGGCTGGGTGCGGGCGACGCACCGGCGGCTGGCGGCGGAACTCGGCAGCGCCCGGGAAGCCGTGTCGCGCCGACTCAACGCCTTCGCCCGCCAGGGCTGGATCGAGCAGGGGCGCGGCCGCTTGCGCCTGCGCGACCGTGCGGCCTTGCTGCGTCTGGCCGCCGGTGCGGCGCTCGATTGAGCGTCGGTGATCGAGTCACTGACCGCGCGGCGGCGGCGCGCTAGGCTGCAACCTGGATTCGCGTTTCGTGGAGGTGTGCAATGGGTGAGACGTCTTTCACGCCCGGGGCGGCCCTGCTCGGCGGTGCGGCCATCGGGGCCGCCGCCGTGCTGCTGATGTTCACCCGCGGCCGCGTGCTCGGCGCGAGCGGCCTGGTCGCCGGCGTGTTGTTCCCGGCGACGCGCGCCGAGGCCGCCTGGCGCGCGGTGCTTTTGCTGGCCGCGGTGCTCGCCTTGCCGCTGTGGACGTGGGTCTCCGGAACGGCGCCGCCGATCGAGGCCCCGCAGTCGCCCGGCCGGTTGGTGCTCGGCGGTCTGCTCGTCGGGCTTGGCGTGAGCTGGGGCGGCGGCTGCCCGTCCGGACACGGGGTGTGCGGCCTGGCCCGCGCCGCGCTGCGTTCGCTGGTCGCCGTCGCCGTGTTCCTGAGCAGCGCGGTGCTCACCGTCACCGTCACCCGGCACGTTTTCGGAGGTTGAGCCATGCACCGTTTCGACCTGTTGCTCGCCGGCCTGTTGTTCGGCCTGGGCTTGACCGTCTCGGGCATGGTCAACCCGGCCAAGGTGTTGAATTTCTTCGATGTGTTCGGTCACTGGGATCCGTCCCTGGCGCTGGTCATGGCCGCCGCCTTGCTGGTGACGGCGGTCGGTTACCGGATCGCCTGGCGCCGCGGCCGACCGGTCTGCGCCGCCGCTTTCGACCTGCCGCCGCGCCGCGCGGTGGACGCCCGGCTGGTTTCGGGCGCGGCCGTGTTCGGCGTCGGCTGGGGGCTGGCGGGCTTCTGCCCGGGCGGCGTGCTGCCGGCCCTGGCGTCCGGGCAGAGCGCACCCTGGGTGTTTTTCACCGCCCTGGTCACGGGCATGTGCATCGCCCGTGCCGTCGATCGATTGCGTTCAGAGGACAAGCGCCATGGGTGAGTTTCGTTTGCCGTCGGGCCGGCCGGAGGTGGAGGCGTTCTACCACGAGGACACCGGCAGCCTGAGTTACCTGGTCAAGGATCCGGATTCGCCGGCCTGTGCCGTGATCGACCCGGTCATGGACTACGAGCCCCACGGCGCGCGCAGCGGGTTCGCCTTCGCCGAGCGCATCGCGGCGCGCATCCGCGAGCGCGGCTTGCGCCTGGAGTGGATCATCGAAACGCACGTGCACGCCGATCACTTGAGCGCGGCCTGGTACCTGCGCACCGGGCTCGGCGGCCGGATCGGCATCGGCGCGCGCGTCGCGCGGGTGCGCGAACTGTTCAGCGACATCTACGGCGTGCCGGAGGATTTTCTCGATGCGCCGTTCGACCACGTGTTCGCCGACGATGAGCGCTACCGCATCGGGAACCTGGAGGCGGTGGCCTGGCACACGCCGGGACACACGCCGGCCTGCATGACCCACCTGATCGGTGACGCCGCCTTCGTCGGCGACACGCTGTTCATGCCCGACGCCGGCACGGCGCGCGCCGATTTCCCGGGCGGGGACGCTGGCATGTTGTACGACTCGATTCAGCGCATCCTCGCCCTGCCGGACGAGACGCGGGTTTTCGTGTGCCACGATTACCGGCCCGGCGGTCGCGAGGTGCGCTGGGAAAGCCGCGTGGTCGAGCAACGCGCCAACGTGCACCTGGCCGGGGTCGACCGCGACGGGTTCATCGCCCGGCGGCGGGCGATCGACGCCGGGCTCGATCTGCCGCGCCTGATCCTGCCGTCGATCCAGGTGAACCTGCGTGCCGGTCGCTTCCCACTCGACGAGACCGGCCGGCCGTGGTTGAAATTGCCGGTCGACCGCCTGTGAGCACGGTGGCGCAACCCGGACGCGCCCGGGCCGCCGACCTCCTGGCGGCGGCGGTGGTCGCGGCCTTGCTGCTGCCGCAGGCGCTGGCCTATGCGGTGCTCGCCGGCCTGCCGGCCCAGAGCGGGATCTGGGCGGCGCTCGCCGGCGGCCTGTTGTACGCCTGGCGCGGCGGCAGCGCCGCCTTGTCGGTGGGGCCGGTGGCGGTGCTCGCCTGGATGACGGCCGCCGCGCTCGAAGGCGTGACCGATCCGACGGCGCGCTTGCAGGGGGCGATGTGGCTGGCGTTGCTTGCCGGCGCCGCCATGCTGCTGTTCGGCCGGCTGCGCCTGGGTTGGCTGGCGGATCTGTTGTCGGGGCCGGTGATCCTGGGTTTCGTCGCGGCCTGCGCCGTGTTGATCGGTCTCGGGCAGCTCGGCGTCTTGTTCGGCATGCCCTTGCGCGGCGGCGATCTGCCGGCGCTGCTGGGCGAGCTCGCGGCGCGGGGCGGGGCCGTCGAGCCGCGGGCGTTGGCCGCCGGCGGAAGCGCGCTGCTGGTGTTGCTGGGGCTGCGTGCCTGGCGCGGCGCCGGTTCCGGCCTGCGCGCCGCCGCGCCGCTGGCGGCGCTGCTGTGCGGAACACTGGTGGCATGGGCGGTCGGGCCGGCGCCCGGCGACGCGGTCGGCGCTCTGCCGCTCGCAGTGGTGCCGCCGGCCCCGATGAGCCCCGGCGAACTGGCACCTTACGTCGGCCCCGCGGTCTTGATCGCGCTGGTGGCCTATCTCGAGTCGATGGCCGTCGCCCGTGCCTTGGCCGGCGGCCGGCGGATCGATCCGGATCGGGAGTGGACGGCTTTGGGGGCGGCCAACCTCGGCGCGGGATTGGTCGGCGGCTTCCCGGTGGCCGGGGGCTTCGCGCGTTCGGCGGTGAGCCGCGCGGCCGGCGCCGCCAGCCCCGCGGCCGGCGCCTACGCCGCGCTTCTGGTGCTGATCCTGGCGGCGGCGGCCGCACCGCTGCTGGCGGCCGTGCCGCGCTCGGCCCTGGCCGCCGTGGTGCTGGTCGCCCTCGGCGGCCTCGTCGAGCCGGACGCCTGGCGGCGGCTGTGGCGCCACCGGCGCGAGGAGGCGGCGGTGGCGGTGCTGAGCGGGCTGGCGACCCTGATCCTCGGCGTCGAACGCGGCTTGTCGGCCGGCCTGCTCGGGGCGCTGGGTTTGCTGCTGGCGCGCAGCGCGCGTCCGCACGTGGCGGTGCTCGGCCGGGTTCCGGGCACCGAGCGCTTTCTCAACGTCGCGCGCCACCGCTTGGAGACCGTGCCCGGCCTGCTGTTGCTGCGGGTGGACGAGAGCCTCCACTTTTTGAACGTGCGACGGGTCGAGAACGCCCTGCTGCGCGCCCTGGAGGCGCAGGGCGACGCGCGCCACCTGGTGTTGGTGTGCGCCGCCGTGAACGACATCGATCACACGGCGGCCGAGACGCTCGCCAGCCTGGCGGTCTTGCTCGAGCAGCGCGGCATCACCTTGCATTTCGCCGAGATCAAGGGGCCGGTGCGCGACTCGCTGGCGCGCAGCCCCTTGGCGGAATACCTCGCCGGACACGCTTTCGACACCACCTGGGCGGCCTGGTGCGCCCTCGCGGGGGCGCGTTCGGGCGGGCGCTGAGCGCAGCGCTTGCCCCGGTGGCGGTCCGGTTGGCACAATCGCCGCTTTCCCGGTCCTGCCCTGGTCGATCGCGGCCCGCGGTCGACCGCTTCCCCGTTGGAGTCGCCATGCTCGGCATCGTCGTGCGCATCGGCAGCCTGCTCGCCGGCATCGCCATATTGCTGCTCGGTCACGGCCTGACCAACACCCTGTTGGCGCTGCGTGCCGCCGCCGAGGGGTACTCGGATGGGCTGGTGGGGGCGGTGATGGCGGCGTACTTCGCCGGCTTCATTCTCGGCACGTTCGTCTGTCCGCCGTTGATCAACCGCGTCGGCCACATCCGGGTGTTCGCCGCCGCCGCCGGTGTGGGCGGGGCGGTGGTCATCTTCCAGGGTTTGTTCGTCCACCCCGGCTTCTGGGTGCTCGGCCGCTTGTTGTTCGGCCTGTGCGTGGTGGCCGTGTACATGGTGGTCGAGAGCTGGCTCAACCGGCGGACCGACAACACGCTGCGCGGGCGGGTGTTCGCGGTCTACAACCTGGTCAACCTGGCGGCGATGGCCGGCGGCCAGTTGTTGCTGTGGTTCGGCGACGTGCGTGGCCTGGAGTTGTTCGCGCTGGGCGGGGCGCTGTTCTGCCTCGGGCTGGTGCCGGTGGCCCTCACCCGCATGCCCGAGCCCGAACCGGTGACGCTGGCGCGCCTGCATTTGTTCGAACTGGCGCGGCGCCTGCCGCTCGCCGCGGCGGCGGCGGGTTTCGCCGGGGCCGCGGCGGGTGCCTTGCTCGCCCTGGGCCCCTTGTTCGCCCGCCAGGCCGGTCTGAGCGACGACGGTGCGGCGGCCTTCATGGCAGCGGCGATCGCCGGCGGCGCGCTGTTGCAGTGGCCGATCGGTCGCTGGTCGGATCATGCGGATCGGCGCCGGGTGCTGGCCGTCACCGCGGCCGGGGCGGCGGCGATCGCCGCGGTGTTGGGCGGGCTGCCGGGGCAGGCGGCGCTGCTGCTGCCCTTGGCCGGTGTCTACGGGGGGCTGGCGTACACCGTCTACCCGCTGGGGGTGGCGCTGGCCAACGACCGCGCCGCCGCGGAAGGGTCACCGGACACCGTGGGTTTGAGCGCCAACCTGCTGCTCGCCTACGGTCTGGGTGCGACCGTCGGGCCGTTGCTCGCCGGTGGCGCGATGGAGCTGTTGGGGCGCGCCGGCTTGCCTTTGGTCCTGGCCGCCTGCTGGTCCCCGGTGGCGGCGCTGGCGTCGTGGCGCCGTGGCCCGGCGTCGATCGAAGGGGCCTCTTCGCATTTCGTCATCACCACGCGCACCACCCCGGTCGCCCTCGAGGCACAGATCGAAGACGCTCAGGCCGCCGAGACCGCCTCGGCCTCGGCGGCCGCGGCCTCGTGCCCGGGAAGGCGAGGGAAACAGGGTAGCGAACCACCGGGCATATGAGCGGCTCATCTTAGAATCCGGGATGTTTCTTGGAGAATACTGGAAGAAATAACGATTATTCAGTCCTATCCTCCGTCGTCTGGATGGCGGGGTCCACCGCCCCGCGCCGAAATACGACACGAGACTTGAGGAGGGGGGACGATCATGCAGAGATGGTGTACACCAATGTTCACGAGCATCGCGCTGGCGTTGTTTTCTCTGGCCGTCGAGGCCGCCACGGCTTCCATGCGCATCGTCAGCGATTGGGGCAGCGGTTTCCAGGCTGAAGTGACCGTAAGCAACGGCGATCCGACGGTGTTGTCGGATTGGCTCGTGGAGTTCGGTTTCGGGATTCCGGTACGGATCGACAACATTTGGGGCGGCGAGATTCAGTCGATCACGGGTGACCGCTTCCGTGTTGGGCCGGTGTCCTGGACACGGAACGTCGCAGCCGGTGGATCGGTCAGTTTCGGTTTCATCGGCAGCCCCGGAAACGTCGCGGCGGTTCCGGTGGCCGTGGTCGGTGACGGCGCCTCGTCGAGTTCCTCGAGTTCCTCGAGTTCTTCGAGTTCTTCGAGTTCTTCGAGTTCTTCGAGTTCTTCGAGTTCTTCGAGTTCTTCGAGTTCTTCGAGTTCTTCGAGCAGCGGCGGTGCGTCCCATCTCATGACCTTGCGCGCCCGCGGCACCAGCGGTGCAGAGCAGGTTCGGTTGCGCGTGGGGGGGACAGACCGTGCAGACCTGGACATTGACCACCGGGATGCAGGATTACAGCGCCACCACCTCGCTGTCCGGAAGCATTCTGGTGGAGTTCATCAACGACGCGAGCGGACGCGACGTGCAGGTCGACCACGTCATCGTCGACGGTCAGGTCCGCCAGGCCGAAGATCAGGCGGTGAACACCGGCTTGTGGGCGAATGGACGTTGTGGCGGCGGAAGTCACAGTGAGTGGATGCATTGCAACGGTCATATCGATTTCGGCCCGGTGGGTTCCAGCAGTTCCAGCAGTTCGTCGTCGAGCAGTTCCAGCGTTTCTTCTTCGAGCAGCAGCGGTTCCGCGGACGAGCGACGGCGGGTGGTGGTGCAGACGGATCTGGGCGCCGATCCGGACGACGAGCAGTCTCTGGTGCGCTTGCTGGTGATGGCGAACGACATCGAGATCGAAGGGATCGTCACGGGGACGGGGGTGCTGGCGCAAATCGCAAAGTTCGACCGCCATGGCGAACCGGATCATCGATGCCTACGCGCAGGTGTATGACAACCTGCGCCGTCACGATGCGCGGTTCCCGGAACCGTCCTATCTGCGTTCCATCTCCGTCCTGGGGCAGCGCGGATACGGTATGAGCGATGTGGGTGCCGGGCGCAGTTCTCCGGGTTCATCGCTTTTGATCCGTGTCGTGGACGAGCCGGATACGAGACCGGTTTGGTTCCTGTGCTGGGGTGGATGCAACACGGCTGCGCAGGCGTTGTGGGAGGTCCGACAGAATCGATCCGCGGCCGAGCTGGAACGCTTCGTGTCCAAGTTGCGCGTGTATGACGTGCTCGGCCAGGACAATGCGGGAACCTGGATCGCGAAGACCTTTCCGAAGCTGTTGTATATCCGGGCGACCGGTGTCTACGGTTGGCAGCCGTCCGACGGCTGGCTGGACAGCCACGTCCAGAACCACGGACCGCTGGGCGCCGTCTATCCGGATCGGAAGTGGGCGACCGAAGGCGACACGCCTTCCTTCCTGCACGTCATCGCCAATGGTTTGAACGATCCGGACCAGGTCGCGCAAGGCGGGTGGGGCGGCCGCTTCGACCCGGTGAAGAAGCGTGGTATCCGCGGCATGTCGTGCATGCAAGGCGAAGACGCGGTCTACGATCCTTACGAGATGTATGGCAACAGCAGCGAGGGGGCCGGTGCGATCAGCCGCTGGCGGCCGGCGTACGACAACGACTTCGCTGCACGCATGGATTGGACGGTGACTTCGGAATATTCGCAGGCCAACCACCATCCACGTGCGGTGGTCAACGGTGATGATTCCAAGCGCGTGTTGTACCTGACGGCGGCGGCGGGATCGACGGTGACCTTGAACGCCGAAGGGTCGAGTGATCCGGATGGCGATGCCTTGACCTACGGCTGGTCGTACTACCGCGAAGCGAGCGACTATGACGGTACGGTGTCGATCAGCGGGGCGAACGCTGTGGTTGCGAATGTGAACGTTCCGGCCTATGCCCGCGGGCGGAGCTTGCACGTGATCCTGACGGTCCGCGACGACGGTGCGCCCAACCTGTACGCGTACCGGCGGGTCGTGATCACCGTACAGTGACCGCCTTTCACGAAACCGAAAGAGGCGCCCCGGCATTCGCCGGGGCGTTCTTTTCGGGTTGCCGCCCCGCCATGTCGTGTTTTTCGGGTTACCGCCCCGTCACGTCGTGATGCTTTCGGTAGTCCCGCGGCGCGCACCCGAAGTGGTGGTGGAAGGCTTCGTTGAAGCGACTCAAGGAGCGAAAACCGGCGCTCATGGCGATCTCGGTGATCGGGACCTCGGTGGTGGCGAGCATGCGTTGGGCGTGGACCAGGACGGTGCCGGGTGAGCTGGCGGTGCAGGGTCGTGCCGAAACATTTACGGAAGAGGGTCATGGCATAGGTCGGAGCCAAGCCGACATGCCGTGCGATGTCCTCGACGCCGATCGGTTCGGTGTAGTGACTGGCGATGAACAGCGCCATGCGTTCGGCCTTGTTCAAGAGCAGGTCGTCCACAGGCGCGGTGTGCCGGCCGGCCTCGTGCTGCTCGTAGGCGAGCGCGAAGCGGGTTATGCGCGCTTGCATTTCCAGTAGAACCGTGGCTTCCAGTTCCGCCCGGCCACCGGCCAGGTCGGCGCGCCAGCGTTCGAACAGCAGCCGATCCAGGGTGGGGTCGGTCCGGGCCGGATCGCACAGGAATTCGCCGTCGAGCAGGGCTTTCACGAAGCGTTCGGGCAGGCGCCAGCGCAATATCTCGCCCAACGGAATGGTGGCGACCAGATAGACCGTGCCGGCTTCGAAATCGATGATCCGGTGAGGCCAGGCCGCCCAGAAGGCGTAGAGACCGCCGGCGCGGGCAGTGACCCGGCGGCCGCCGAGCACATAGGTGACCGCACCCGCCAGCATACAGTTGAGCTCGAGCTCGTTGTGGTGGTCTGGACGCGGCATGCGCGTCGCCCGCCAGTATACGCAGCTGAGCCCGTAGGGTTCGAAATCCGGCCGACGGGGGTCGAAGGCCTGTTCTTCCACGGCAGCCACGGCCGATCTTCCTCCCGCAGCGGGAAAACCGACCTTAGCTAACGCCTTGCGGAGGCCTTGTCAAGAGGCCGCTTCGAAAAGAAACGAGGCCCTGCCGGGGCAGGGCCTTCGGTTCAGCCGAAGTTGCGCGCGGCAAAGTCCCAGTTCACCAGCGCCCACCAGGAGTCGAGGTAGCGCGGGCGCTCGTTCCGATAGTCGATATAGTAGGCGTGTTCCCAGACGTCGCAGGTCAGCAGGGGCACGTCCTCGCCGGTGATCGGCGTGCCGGCGTTGGAGGTGTTGACGATGTCCAGCGAGCCGTCGGGTTTCTTGACCAGCCAGGTCCAGCCGGAGCCGAAGTTGCCGGCGCCCATGGTGTTGAAGGCCTGCTTGAAGGCGTCGAAGGAACCCCACTTGGCGTCGATCGCCTTGGCCAGTTCGCCGGTCGGCGCACCGCCGGCCTTGGGCGCCATCGAGTTCCAGTAGAAGGTGTGGTTCCACACCTGGGCGGCGTTGTTGAAGACGCCGCCGGGGGGCGCCTTGCGGACGATTTCTTCCAGGGTGAGGTCTTCGAACTCGGTGCCCTTGATGAGCTTGTTCAGGTTGGTGACGTAGGCGCGGTGATGCTTGCCGTAGTGGTATTCCAGGGTTTCCCGCGAGATCACCGGCTCGAGGGCGTCCATGGGGTAGGGCAGTTCGGGCAAAACGTGTTCCATGAGAGGACTCCTCTCGTTGGGTTCGGGTGGACTTTGGGGGGCAGGGATTCTACCGCGCCGGCGAGGCGGGCGACAATCGCGGCCGTGCTCAGTGGCTGGTGCCGGGCAGGTAGCGGGTCTTGTTGTAGACGTTGTACTTGCCGGAAGGTTTGCGCATCGGCAGGCGGTGTTCCAGGCGCAGGCTGCGCGCGTCGTAGACGAGCAATGCGCCGTCGTCTTCCCGGATGCTGAGCAGGGCGTGGCGGCCGTCGCGGGTGAACTCGACGTGGGCGCTGGTGCGGCCGGGCTCGGGGACCAGGGTGTGGGCGATCTTCAGGCTGCGCTTGTCGATCAGGTGGACGGCGTCGCGGTGCGGGCCGAAGAAGACGTCGGCCCAGGCGTAGGGACTTTCCGGATGGCTGCGGATGAAGAAGCCCGGGCCGAGGGTGTCCACGCTGCCGAGCAGCGACCAGTCGCGGGTGTCGATGAAGCTGATCTTCGCCGCTTGCAGATGCGGCACGGCGAGGATGTCGCGGTCCTGCCAGCGCCAGGTGATGCCCGCGCCCAGGTGCGGCATGCCCGGCAGGTCGAGACGGGCGATCACCCGCCCGACGTCGAGCTGCACGACGTACAGGCCGCCGGTCACGCGCGCGGCGCCGACCAGGTGCCGGTAGGCGGAATCGAAGAAAAAGTCCTCCAGCGGCGTGTCCACGGCGATCTGCCGCACGGGGAAGGGGCCGGGTTCGGCCAGGGCTTCGCCGAGGCGGTGGTCGTGCACCAGGCCGTTGTAGACGCGCGCGCCTTCGCGGTAGGGGATTTCCCAGATTTCGCGGGCGTCGCGCAGGGCGGCGACGAAGCTGCCGCGCGGCGGGGCGGTGTAGACGGCCGCGACGCGCGAGCTGCGGCCCTCGCGGTCGACGGCGGGCAGGATTTTCAGGAGGCTCAGGTCGCGGGCGTCGAGCAGCACCAGGGTGTGGGGCAACTGGTTGGCCACGGCGACGTAGCGCCCGTCGTGCGACACGGCGAGGTTGCGGGTGTTCAGGCCGACGCGGATTTCGGCGACGGTTTCGAGGCGGTAGAGGTCGTAGAGGGTGATCCAGCCGTCGCGCGCGGCCAGGTAGACGAAGCGGCCGTCCGGGGAGAATTTCGGCCCGCCGTGCAGGGCCGGGCGGGTGGCGAAGCGGTGGATGGGACGGAAGCGGTCGCCGTCGAGCAGGGTGATGTGGTGGTCGCCGGTCTCGACGACCACGAACACGTTCAGCGGGTCGGCGGCGAAGCGCGGCTTGGCGTCGGGCTCGGGGCGGGCGTAGACCCGATGACTGGCGCGCAGATCGGTCTCGGTCCAGCGGACGGGAACGTCGGGGTCGCGGCGCAGGAAGGCGGCCAGCTCGGCCAGCTCGGCGGCCTCGAGGCGGCCGCCGAAACCGGGCATCTGGGTGGCCGGCAGGCCGTCGCGGAGCACGGCGGCCAGGGCGGCCTCGCCGAGGCGGGCGAGGGTCTGCGGCAGCAGGGCCGGCCCGGAGCCGCCGAGGCGGTCGGCGCCGTGGCAGCCGGCGCAATGTTCCCGGTACAGCTCGGCGGCCGGGTCGGCGGCGGCCGTGCCGACCGCGCACAGGGCCAGCAGGGCGATCAGGCGCATGGCGCGGGTTCCCTCAGCGGCGTGAGGCCGATTTCCCGGTCGGTCAGATAGCAGCCGGGATCGGCGGCCCAGGTGTTACCGGTGCTGCGCCGGGCGCGGACGCGGGTGTTGCCGTTGCACAGTTCGCGGTACCGGCAGGCGGCGCAGCGGCCTTCGAGCGGCCGCGGCCGGCGGCGCAGCGCCGCCAGGAGGGGGTCGCGTTCGTCGCGCCAGATGGCCGAGAACGGCCGTTCCTTGACGTTGCCCAGGCGGTGGTCCCACCAGAAGCTGTCGGGATGGACGTGGCCCAGGTTGTCGATGTTGGCGATGCCGACGCCGCTGGCGTTGCCGCCCCAGGCGCGCAGGTGGGCGTGGAGCGCCTCGAGATGCTTGGGCGCGCGGCGCGCCGCCCAGTGGAGCAGGAAGACGCCGTCGGCGTCGTTGTTGCCGGTGACGTAGTGGCGCCGGATGCCGCGGCGGCGCTCGTCCCAGGCCCGCTCGAAGAGCAGGGTGAGGGCCTGGCGGGTGAGGCGGTGGTGGGCGGCGATGTCGCGGTTGCGCCAGCCGCGGCCGCCGAAGTTCAGGTGCGAGAGGTAAAACTTGTCGAGGGCATGGACGTCCAGGAGGTGCAGGACGCCGGGCAGGTCCGCGGCGTTCTCGCGGGTGAGGGTGAAGCGCAAGCCGACTTTGACGCCGCGCGCCTTGAGGCGGACCAGGCCGGCCAGGGCCGCCTCGAAGGCGCCGGGGCGGCCGCGCAGGCGGTCGTGGCGCGCGGCCAGGCCGTCGATGCTGATGCCGACGTAATCGAAACCGGCCGCGGCGATGCGTTCGGCCTGCGCCTCGTCGACCAGGGTGCCGTTGCTCGACAGGCCGAGGTAGAGGCCGTGCGCCTTGGCACGGGCGGCGAGGGTGAACAGGTCGGCCCGCAGCAAGGGCTCGCCGCCGGACAGGATCAGGGCCGGCACCCCGAGTTCGGCCAGGTCGTCGATGACGGCCAGCGCCTGGCGGGTGTCCAGTTCGCCGGGGAAATCGTGGTCGGCCGAGCCGCTGTAGCAGTGCCGGCAGTGGAGGTTGCAGCGGCGCACGATGTTCCAGATGACCGCCGGCGCCCGGGGCGGCCGGCGCGGACGGTGGATGTGACCCGTGTAGAGGGTGTCGAGGAATTCGCTCAGGCGGAACACGCTTTGCTCTCCGCGGTGGCGGCGGCGGACAGGCGAAGGCCGGTTTTCTTCAGGATGCGGCTGCTGTAGAGGACGTCGTGGCCGCGGCAGTGCGGGCCGAGCAGGGCGGCGATGTGTGCCCGCTTGGCTTCGGTCTCTTCGCGGCTGCGCCCGTGCACCATGGCGAAGAGGTTGTAGGGCCAGTCGGGGGGATGGCGCCGGCGCAGGTAGCAGTGGCTCACGAAACCGAGGGCGGCGACGCGCCGGCCGAGCCGGTGGACGACCTCGTCCGCGACGTCCCAGACGGTCATGGCGTTGGCGATGTAGCCCAGCGCGTAGTGGTTGGGCACCAGCGCCACCCGGCGCAGCACGCCGGCGGCCTCGAGGGCGCGCAGCCGGGCGAGCAGGGTGTCGGTGTCGATGCCGAGACGCTCGGCCACGGCCCGGTAGGGATCCACGACCAGCGGCAGGCCGCCCTGGGTGGCGAGCACGATGCGCCGGTCGAGGGCGTCGAGCGGCGTCGGCGGTTCAGACGGGGAAGCGCAGGTCGACATGGAATTCGGCCTCGCGGGAAAAATCGAACACCCGGCAGCCGGTTTCGGTCTCGATCTCGGCGAGCACCTCGGCCAGGCGGTGCGGGGTTTCGGCGGCGACCACGAACCACATGTTCAGATGGTGCTCGCGGCGGTAGTTGTGTGCGACCTCCGGGTGGCGGTTGACGCGCTCGGCGATCGCCTCGTAGGTCGCCTCCGGGGCGTGCAGCGCCGCCAGCGTCAGCGCGCCGCCGAAGCGCTCGGCGTTGTACAGGGGGCCGATGCGGAAGACCAGGCCGCGCGCGGCGAGCGCCTGCAGGCGCTCGACGAGCGTTTCTTCGTCCAGGCCGAGCTCGGCGGCGAGGGCGGCGAAGGGCCGCGCCTCGATCGGCAGGCCGTCCTGCAGGGTATTGATCAGGGCGCGATCGACGGCGTCCAGCGTGTTCATGGCGTGTCGTGGATGAAACGGGCGCCGGTTTGCTTGAAGCGGCGCAGGCTGAACAGCAGGCGGTGCGGGACGTCCTCGAGGCCGAGCCGCGCGGCGATGTCGGCCACGGTGGCGCGCACCGTGGCCCGGTCCCGTCCGTGCACCATGCAGTAGAGGTTGAACGGCCAGCGCGGCAACGCCCGCCGCCGCCGGTAGCACAGGTGGACGGCGGGCTCGGCGGCCAGGCGCCGGCCCACCTCGTCGACGCGCTCGTCCGGAACGTCCCAGACGACCATGGCGTTCGCGGTGTAGCCGAGCGCGCGGTGGTGCACGACCAGGCCGAAGCGCCGGATCAGGCCGCAGCCGCGCCAGCGTTGGAGACGCTGCAGGACTTCGTCTTCGTTCAGGCCGCAGCGCGCCGCGAGGGCGGCGTAGGGGCGCGCGTCGGGCCCCAGGCCGTCTTGCAGGGCGGCGAGCAGCGCGCGGTCGGCCGGGTCGGCGAGGGTCATGCGCAACGCCGCGCCGCGACGGGCGCGTCCTCGTCCACTGGGAAGGACAGGTCGATGTGGTAGGCCGCTTCCATCGGCAGGCGCAGGATGGGCAATCCGACGTCCTGCTCGAGGGCCGTGAGCAAGGCGTCGAGGGCGGCTTCGTCCTCGGCGTGCGCGACGAACCAGACGTTCAGCGCGTCCTCGCGCAGATAGTTGTGGCTGACGCCCGGGAGGGCGTCGATGCGCGCGCAGACCGACTCGATGCGCTCCGGCGGGACCTCCACCGCGGCCAGGGTGCTGGCACCGAGCCGGCGGCTGTCGAACACGGCGCCGATGCGGCTGAGCACGCCGCGCGCGTCGAGATCGGCCAGGGCCGCGAGCACCGCGGACTCGGACACGCCGAGCGTTTCGGCGATGTGTCGGTAGGGGCGCGGGCGGAGGGGAAAGCCGTCCTGGAAACGATCGAGCAGCCTTTTCTGCAAGGGAGTCAGCGGTTTCATAGGCCGATCCGATGGGCGCGGGCGGTGAAGAAGATGCCCGAGGGCTCGCGGGCCGGCAGCTCGCCGACGGCCTCGAGGCGCTGGGTGTCGTAGATGCGCACGCGGTTTTCGTCCCGAACCGACAGCCACACCCGCCCGCCGCGCGGCGTGAATTCCATGTGCAACACGCCCTTGCCCGGTTTCAGGGTGGCGATCGTTTCGAGGCTTTCGGCGTCCACGACCTGCACGGTGTCGTTGTGGGGCGGCGCGAAGTTGACCCACACCCGCCGGCCGTCGGGTTGGGCGACGGCGAACACCGGCTGGCCGTGGAGCGGCACACGGGCGACGACGGAAAAGTCGCGCCGGTCGACGACGAACAGCTCGTGGCGGCCGACGCCGGGCAGGAACAGCCGACCGCCGGCTTCGGCCCAACCTTCCAGGTGCGGCATCTTGTAGACCGGCAGGCGTCGTTCGCCGCGGCCGTATTCGGGCAACACGCGGCGCAGGCCTTTTTCGGGGTTCCAGAGGTCGAGGACATCGACGCCGTCCTCGCCGAACAGGCCGGCCAGATAATAACGGCCGTCGGGCGTGACCAGGCCGTCGTAGGGTTGCCGGCCGGCGGGGTGGCGGCCGACGACACGCGGCGGTCGGGTCGCGGCGTCGAGCAGGCGGATCTCGCCGGCTTCGAACAGGCTGTAGACGAAGCGGTTGCCGGGCGCGTCTTCGAGGCCGACGACCTTGCTGCGGCGCCCCTGGCCGTCCACGGCGGGAATTTCGCCGACCGCTTCGAGGGTGTCGGTGGTAAACAGGTTGACGCCGCCGGGTTCGTAGTTGGCGACGGCGAGCAGGCGGCCGTCCTCGGAAATGGCGCCGCCGATGCTGTTGCCGGCCTGGACGATGCGCTTGACCAGGCGGCGTTCCAGGAGGTCGAGCTTGCTCAGGCCGCCGTCGCGGGCGAAGACGAAGGCATGGCGCATGTCCGGGCTGAACACGGCGGTGGCGTGGGAGAGGTCGCCGAGTCCCTCGATGCGGGCGAGCACCGCGGGTGGATCGGTGTCGACGACCAACACGGCACCGCTGTTGCGTTCGACGATCAGCCCCAGGTCGCCCAGGCCCTGCGCCGCGGCGGCGGCGGTGAGCAGCGTCAGCGCGAGGCCGCAGAGGGTGCGGCGGTCAAGGCGCATCGTTCCGTTCTCCCATGATCAGCCGTTCGGCCAGCCAGCGGGCGTCTTCTTCGCTGAGCAGCCCGCGCCACGGCGGCATCGGGGTGCCCGGTCGCCCGGCCAGGATCGTGGCGGCGAGCGCTGCGGGGTCGCGTCCGGCCAGCGCGGCGGGCGTGAGCGCCGGGCCGAGGCCGCCGTGCAGGCGCCCGCCGTGGCAGGCGCCGCAGTCGTTGCGCAGCAGGCCCTCGAGCTCGGCACGGCGCGCCGCATCCGGCGCGGCCACGGCCGCCGCCGCGCAGCGAGCAGGGCCGCCGGCCACAGCCGGCGGCCCCAGCGGTGCCGACGATCGTCAATAGACATCGTGCACGGTGTTGTGGACGTTGAACTTGCCGGTCGGCGTGACCAGCCGCGGATCCTTGATCACCGTCTTGAGTTCGAGCGTCTTGTCGTCGACGACGACGATCGCCGATTGCTGGTCCTTGCCGTTCCACACCGAGAACCAGACCTCGTCGCCGTACTTGTTGAACTCGGGCTGCACGACGCGCTTGGGGCCTTCGCCCAGCTCGGCCCATTCGGCGATGGGCAGGACGGTGTAGCCGTCCTCGAGGCGCTCGATGTCGAACACGGCGACGGTCTGGGAGATCTTGGCCACCGGGTTGAGCGGCGTGTCCACGTACAGGTGTTTGGACTTGGGATGGGTCTTGATGAACAAGGAACCGCCGCCCTGGGCCTGCAGTTTGCGCACGACCTGCCAGGCGTGTTCGCGGTGGCGTTTGGGGTCGGTGCCGATCAACACCACGCTGTTGTCGCCCAGGTGGCTGGTGGCCCAGACCGGACCGTATTCGGGGTCGACGAAGTTGGCGCCGCGACCGGGGTGCGGGATGCTGCCGACGTCGATGAGACGCACCAGCCGCCGCTCCAGGGAGTCGACCACGGCGATCTTGTTGGATTTGTTGGCCGCGGTCAGGAAGTAGCGCCGGCTGCGGTCCCAGCCGCCGTCGTGCAGGAAACGCGCGGCCGGAATGGTGGTCACGGTGAGGTTCTCGATGTCGCTGTAGTCGACCAGGAGGATCTTCCCGGTTTCTTTGACGTTGACGATGAACTCGGGATGCTGGTGCGAGGCGACGATCGCCGCGACCCGCGGTTCGGGGTGGTATTCCTGGGTGTCGACGGTCATGCCGCGGGTCGAGACGATCTTCAACGGCTCGAGCGTGGCGCCGTCCATGATGACGTATTGCGGCGGCCAGTAGGCGCCGCCGATGGCGTAGCGGTCTTCGTAACCCTTGTACTTGGAGGTTTCCACCGAGCGCGCCTCGAGACCGATCTTGATCTCGGCGACGACGTCGGGTTTTTCCATCCACAGGTCGATGAGGTCGATCTTGGCGTCGCGCCCGATGGTGTAGATGTAGCGCCCGGAGGCCGACAGACGCGAAATGTGCACGGCGTAACCGGTCTTGACGACGTTGATGATCTTCTTGGTGTCGCCGTCGATCAGCGCGACCTGGCCGGCGTCGCGCAGGGTCACCGAGAAGATGTTGTCGATGTTGTAGTCGTTGAGCTTCTTCTTCGGCCGCTGCTCGGGCGGAACCTTGACGGTCCAGGTCGCCTTCATTTCCGCGAGGCCCCACTCGGGCGGCTCGGGCGGCTCGTGCAGCAGGTACTTGGCCATCAGCTCGATGTCTTCGGGGCTGAGTTCGCCCGAAGTGCCCCAGTTGGGCATGCCGGCCGGCGAGCCGAAGTTGATGAAGGCCTTGAGGTATTCCAAGCCGCGTTGTTGGGTGATGTCCGGTGTGAGCGGCTTTCCGGTGGCGCCCTTGCGCAGCACGCCGTGGCAGCCTGCGCAACGCTCGAAGTAGATTTTCTTGGCGCGGGCGAATTCCGCCTCGGTCAGGTCGGGGGCGCCCGGGGATTTGACGACCTTGGCGTGCGCCGGGTCGACGGCCGACGGCGCGCCTTCGTAGGTCTTTTCCACCGGGCTGGCGTGCTTGCCGTCCGCGGCCCAGGCGCCGGCGGACAACAGGCCGAGCAGCACGAAACAGGCGCAGGCTCGAAGCGGATTCATGGCGGACTCTCCCTCGGGTTCGAAAGGCACGTCACACGTTAGCCGTGCCGGCCGGTCGCGGCCTTGACGTCGGTCAAAGCGGCGGCCGGGTGCCCATCTTCGCCGCACGCCGCAGGGCGGCGCCATCCGCCCTGTTGCGGGCGGCACCCGGGGAAAATACGCAGGGGGCTTCAGAGAATCCGCAGGGGCGCTCGTCCGCCCAGGGCGCGTGCCAGGTTGATCATGCCGGCGAGAACCAGGGCGGTGTGCAGGACGATGAGCAGGGTGAGGAGCACCGCCCAGGCGGTGGGGCCGGCGTCGAGCCACCAGGCGAGCGCAGCCGGGACGCCGAGCAAGGCGACACCGGCCCAGGCGAGCCGGGCGGCGCGCCGCAGGTGCTCGGCGGCGAAGGGCGGGTGACGGGCACAGGCGCTGGCGGTCAGCACCAGCAGGGCGAGGCCGGGCAGCGCCAGCCAATGGGCGAGGTAGAGGAGTTGGGCGAGCAGCGCCCAGCGTTTGCCGTCGTCCCGGTTGCCCGCCATGGCTTCAGCGCCGCCGGTAGCCGTACAGCCAGCGTGCGGTGCGCTCGCCGAGGTTGCGCACGGTGTGCCGGGCGCCGGCGGGGATGAGCAGCGTTTCACCGGGCACCGGGCGATGGCGGACGCCCTCGATTTCGAATTCCATGTCGCCTTCCAGCACCATCACTCTCTCATCCACGTCGTGCACGTAGTCGGCCCAGACGCGGCCGGGCGGATCCACCCACAGGTCGCAGGAAAAGCCGTCGGCGGCCCAGGCGCGGGCGACGGCGTCACGGTCGATTGCGGTGGTTTGCGTCACGGTCGGGCCCTCCGTCACGGGCGGCGCCGCGCCAGGATGGGACCGGCAGGGCGCGGTTTCAAGGCTCAGCGCGGAAAATGCGCGAGAATCCGTTCGTGCAGGGCTTCGAGGGTCAGCGGGTCGTCGCTGAGGGGTTCGGCGAGGGTCGCCAGCGCCGCGCGGCGCGGCGGCAGTCCGCTGCGAATGAGCAGGGCGCAGTAGACCAGCAGGCGCGTGGAAGCGGCCTCTTCCAGGTCGTGGTCTTCCAGGCGGCGCAGGTCGGCGGCGAGTTCCACCAGGTGGGCGGCCGTGGCTTCGGGTCCACGCCGCTCTCGGCGGCGACGATGGCGGCTTCCGCCTCCGGCGGCGGGTAATCGAAGTGGAGGGCGACGAAGCGTTGCCGGGTGCTGGGTTTGAGACCCTTGAGCAGGTTCTGGTAGCCGGGGTTGTAGGACACCACGAGCATGAACTCCGGTGGCGCCAGCAGGTGTTCGCCGGTGCGCTCGAGGGGCAGTTCGCGGCGGTCGTCGGCCAGGGGATGGAGCACCACGGTGGTGTCCTTGCGTGCTTCGACGACTTCGTCCAGGTAACAGATCGCGCCCTCGCGCACGGCGCGGGTGAGCGGGCCGTCGTGCCAGTAGGTGCCGTCGGGGCCGATGAGGTGGCGGCCGACCAGATCGGCGGCGGTCAGGTCGTCGTGGCAGGCGATGGTGTACAGCGGTCGACCCAGGCGCGCGGCCATGTGGCGGACGAAGCGCGTCTTGCCGCAACCGGTCGGCCCCTTGATGAGCACCGGCAGGCGGTTGCGCCAGGCGTGCTCGAACAGCTCGATCTCGTCGCCTTGCGGGCGGTAGTAGGGCAGGTGGGTTTCGCTGGCGTTCGTCTCGGGCATCGTCGGCTCCGGTGGGAAACGGGGGCGGCGGCGCCGCCGGGCGGGGAGTATAGCGCCAGGCCCGGTCAGCGCTCCAAACGGTAGAACAGGTCTATGCTGCGCGATTCGCCCGAACGGGCCTCGAGGCGCAGGCGTTCGCCGAGGCGGTATTCGAGCAGCACGCGGCCGCTGCGCTCGAACAGGTCGACGACGTATTCCAGGCGCAGGCGTTCGCTGAGCCGCTTGCCGAGGTGCACGGTGGTGGCTTCCAAGCCGCTGCCGACTTCGATCCGGACGTCGTCCAGCCCGAAGCGTCGCACGAGCGGGTCGATGAGCGCCTGTCCACGCTCGACACCGAGGCGGGCGACGGCGTTGATCAGAAGATTGGCGTCGGCCCGGTCGGCCGCGGACAGCGGGCGGCCGGTGATCAACAACGCCATGGCGTCGCTCTCCGGCAACGGCGGGTCGGAGAAGACCTGGCTGCGCGGGTGCTTGAGCGTGCCGACGATGCGCAGTCCGACGCGACCGTCGCGGATCGCACGAACCGCCACGATGTCCAGGCCGGGATCGTCGTAGGGGCCCTGGAAAACGAGTCGGCCGCGTTCGATGTGCAGGACCTGGCGGTAGATCTCGTAGCGCCCGTCCACCGTTTCGACGCTGCCGTAGAGGGCGCCGGCCGGATCTTCGTTGCGGGAGATCCATTCGAGATGTCCGCGCAGTCCGGCATCCAGGCCGCGGCCGGTGAAGCGCACCGCTTCGCCGAGTGTGATCGTCAGCCGCGTTTCGAGTCGCGGACGTTCGCGCAGCGCCTCGGCCGGTGCGCCGACGCGGGTTTCGTCCGGTGAGGGGTCGACACGATCGGTGTCGTCGTCCGCCACGTGGATGCGTGCCCGCGGCAGGTGCAGACGTCCTTCCAGCCGCCAGTGGTCGCCGTCCTGGGTCAGCACGAGGTCCGGGTCGACCACGGCGCCCAGTTGCGCGGTGTCGAGCAGCTCGGCGCGTTCGCCGGTCAGCCGCCAGCGTCCCGTGGGCGGCGCGCCCGGCGGGCGCTGCCAGCGGCCTTCCAGACGCAGCCGGCCGTCGCCGGCCTGCGCGGCGGCGGCGACGACGAGCTCGGCGCCGCGACGTTCGAGATCGGCCGACAGGCCGCGCAGGCGCAGCCCCCATTCGGGCAGGTCGAAACCCGCCTCGCGTAGGTTCAGGCGGCCGCCCAGTTCCGGGGTGTCCCAGAAGCCGGCCAGCGTCAGCCGCCCCGTCAGGCGGCCGTGCAGATCCTCGACGGCCGGCAGCAGCGCCCCGAAGGGGGTCAGTTCTTCGAAGGCGAGCTCGATCTCGCCGGCGAGCCGGCGGTCGGGGGTGAGCGTCGCGGTGCCCTCTACGCGTCCGCCGCCCGGGTCGCCTTCCAGATGCAGGGTGAGCCGCTCGCCGTCGCCCTGCGCCCAGAGCGCCAGCCGGGTCCACGCCAGCGCGAGGGCATCGTGTTGCAGCCGGCCGGGGCCGCTTTCGAGTTGCAGTTCGACGGCCGGCCAGGGCTCGGCGGCGCGCAGCAGGACGCGGCCGTCGAGGACGCCGGCGGCGGTCGATGGCAGGCCGAGGCGTGCCGGCAGGACGGCCAGCGGCAGGGCCTCCAGCCGGCCCTCGGCACGCCAGTCGCCGCCCCGGCCGTGCGCCGCCAGGCACAGGCGGGCCGGCGCCTGGCTGAGGCAGGTCGCATCGACCCGCCAGTCGCCCGCCTCCCAGGACAGGGGGGCCGCCCGCTCCAGCTGCCAGGGGCCGCTGTAGGGGGCGTCGATGTCCAGCGCGTCCAGCCGGGCTCGCCATTGCCGGCCGTGGTCGAAGTCCGCCACGTCCTCCAGGCGGGCGTGCAGCTCGAGCGCGGGGTGATCGAGGGCGACCGTGAGGCGGCCGCGGTGCTGTGCGCGTCGCCAGGTGGCGCGCAGCGTGCCGGTCGCCGGTTCGCCGCTTCGCCCCAGCCCGGCGGCGATCAGCTCCAGCCGTTGCCGGCCGCCGTTGGCCGAGAGCGCCAATTCGCCCGTTTCGGCGCGCCAGCCGCGCACTTCCAGGCCCCGCGCCTCGAAGTGCAGCTCGGCGCGCGGCGCCGCCTGCGTGATCTCGATGCGGCCGCCGCCGTGCAACGCGCCGGCCAGGCCGAAATCGCCCGGCAGGGCGTCGAGGCGCGGCGCCTCCAGGCGCAACTGAAGCCGGCCGAGACGCGGCGTCTCCCGTGGCCACAGCCCGGCGAGCCACAGGCGGTTGTCGGCGAGTCGGATCCGCAAGCCGTCGCTGCTCAGGCGCGCCGGGTCGATGTGCAGCGGGCCGTCCAGGCGGAAAGCCTGGTCGTTCCAGCGGCCGCCGAGGGCCGCGTCCAGCGCCAGGAAGGGGCCGACGTCCAGCCCGGCACGCAGAGTGATGTGCCCGTCGAGCCGTTGCGGTGCATGCGCCAATCGCCGGCTCGGTTCGAGCGCGTCCACGGTCAGCGCCGCCTCGAGCCGCCGCGAATCGGGCGTGACGCGCCAGGGCCCCTCGATGCGGCCGCCGAGGACACGCAGCGCCAATTGCCCGCGCAGCGTCCCCTCGGCCCAGTGAGCGCGGCCGTGCAGGGCGAGCGGCCCGAGCGCCGCGAGCTCGCCCGCGGCGGTCCAGCTCCCGCGCAGGGCGTCGAGAGGCCCGTGGACGAACAGTGCGGCTTCGAGTTCCAGGCGGCCTGCGCCCAGCGATACGGCCTGGCGTGGCAGGCGGGTGTCGAGCCAGAGCAGGGGGGCGCCGCGGCGCCGCCAGACCACCCGCCCGCGGCTTTCCACGCGGTACGGGTGTTCCAGGCGATGGGCCAGTTCCGGCCGCTGCAAGCGGCCCGAAAGCGACAGGCGGCCGGCGGCCCGGCCGCGCTGCCAGTTCAGCTCGCCGTGGAGCGCGCCGTCGGGCCCGGTTGGCCACGCCAGCGCACCCTGGACGTGGACATCCTGGGCCGGCAGGTTCAGCGCCAGGCCTCGGACCAAGAGGCGGCCGCGCCAGCGCAGGGTCGCCGCCTGCACGGCCTCGAGCGGCGGGGCGCCGTCGAGCTCGACGTGCGCCACGTTCAGGTCGTCGACCGCCAGTGTCAGGGGCAGGGCCGGCACGGGCGGCGGCGCGGTGGTGTCATCCTCGTCGCCTCCGCCGAGGCGGACGACGCGCAGCCGGCCGGCGTCGACCGGGCCGAAATCGACGCGACCGTAGAGCAGGCCGGCCGGACGCCAGCGCAAGGAGAGGCGGTCGAGCTCGATGCGTGTGATGCCGTCGTCCCAGACCAGATCCGTCAGCACGAGGCGGTCGCGCAGTCGCCCGTCGATGCGGGCGACGCGCAGGTGTTCGCCGGCGGCCAGCAACCGGGAGACCAGCCAGCGGCTGCCCGCCTCGCTGCCGCTCAAGCAGGCGACCGCCGCGGCGGCGAGCAGCATCGCCCCGGCGGCGGCCGCCGCGATCCAGCACAGCGCGGCCCTCACAAGTCGGGCCCCATGCTCAGATGCAGGCGCCAGCGGCCGCCGTCGTCGAGCGCCTTGGCGAGATCGATCCGGATGGGGCCGACCGGGGTGATCCAGCGCAGGCCGAAGCCGGCGCCGCGCTTGGGGTCCAGGGGTTGGGCGTCGCTGTAGGCGTTGCCGGCGTCGACGAACAGCGCTGCCGCCCAGTCGCCGGCGAAACGCCAGTCGTATTCGAGGCCGGCGACGGCCAGGTGGCTGCCGCCGGTCACTTCGCCCCGTTCGTCCACCGGGCCGAGGGTGCGGTAGCGGTAGCCGCGCACGCTCTGGTCGCCGCCGGCGAAGAAGCGCAGGGAGGCGGGCAGGGTGTCGAGCGCGTCCACCCGGCTGCGGCCGAGGTCGAGCCGCCACGAGAGCCGGCCGGGCCCCAGGCCGAGCACCTGCTTGAGGCGGACGACCGCCTGCAAAAAGTCGATGTCCGAGCCGAGCCGCGTCGAGCTGCCGCGCAGTTCCAGGGCGGCCCGCCAGCCGTGCCGGGGATAGAGCGGGTCGTCCGCCTCGGTTTTGCTCAAGCCCAGGGAGGGGAGCAGCAGGCGGCTGTCGCGGCGGGTGTCGGCCACGGCGTAGCGTTCGCGTTCCAGGCTCAGGCCCCAGTGTTGTAACCAGCGCCGCGGCAGCAAGCGGCTGTAGACGGCGCCGAGACGCATGGCGCGGGCGTCGACGGTCTGGTCCGACTCTTCCCGGTAGGCACTCTGCAGGGCGAGCTGCTCGGTGGCCGGGCGGGCGAGCGGAATGCGGTAGTCCAGGCGCAACTCCGAGCGCAGCGGCGAAAGGCTCAGGCTCTGGCCGAAACGGTGGCCGGCGGGGTTCCGGTAGCGGTCCAGGTGTTCGAGGCTCAGGCGCGGTCCGGTGTCCGTGGCGGCGCCCACGCCCAGTGACCAGACATGGCGCGGCAGCGGCGTGGTCCGCAGCTCGATCGGCACGGCGCCGTCCCGGCGGTCCTCCGGCCGCGGGCGCAGCTCGACCTCGGCGAAATAGTCGGCATCGAGCAGCGCCTGCTGATAGGCGAGCAGTCGGTCGTGGCGGTAGAAGTCGTTGGGCCGCCAGGGCGCATAGCGGGCGAGCAGCGACTCGGAGAGGGGGCCGGGTTCGATGTGCAAGGCGCCGAAGCGGTGGCGCCGGCCGCCGTCGAACACGAGTCGGATGCGTGCCCGGCCGGCTGGCGGGTCCACTTCCAGACGATGCTCCAGCCAGCGACCGTCGAAATACCCCCGCTCCAGGGCGAGCGTCTCCACGGCGTCCTTGAACGCTTCGTAGCGGCCGTGGTCCAGCGGCTCGCCGACACGCGGCGCCGAGGTCGCACGCAGCTCCGCGAAGGCCGGGTCCCGCGCCGCATCGCCCTGGAACACGATCGACACCTCGCCGATCGTGAGCCGCGGGCCGGGTTCCACATCCAGTTCCAGGGTCCAGCAGTCCGCCTCGCGACGCAGCCGGTGGCGGTACCGCAAGGCATAGTAACCGAGTGCCCGGGCGGCGGCCGCGATGCGGTCCAGCCGTCGGGCGAGCCGCGCCGCCAGGGTCTCGTCGTCGAGCGCACAGGGCAAGGTGTCGAGCGCCAGGTGCGCGCGCAGGTTGGCGGCCAGCGCTTCGGGCGCCCCGTGGATCTCCAGCTGCGGCACCGTCCCCGCCGTCGCCAGCGTCGCCAGCAGCGCGCCGCAGGCGGCGCAGACCGCCCCTCTCACGGCCCGTGCAGGCGGGCCGAGCCGGCGCCGCAGGCGAGGATCGTCTTGAGTGCCTCCTCGACGCTCACCGGGGCGCGGCGCAGGCGCGCCCGCTCGGTGTGCAGAACCAGTCCGCTCGTCGGGTTCGGCGCGGTGGGCACGAACACGCTCACCCGGCCGTCGCCGTACTCGTCGACCACGAAGCCGGTCATCGCCACGCCGTTGCCCAGTTCGACGAGGACGACCTCCTGGAACAGGGTCTTGCGCCCGGCGCCGAAGTGGTGGATGACGTCGCGGACCAGCTTGTAGCCGGGGATGCGCCCGAGCACCCGCCGGTCGAAGGCGCCGTAGAACCAGGCACCCAGCGGCGTGCGCACCAGCAGGCCGAGCACGAAACAGCCCGTCACCACCAGCGCCAGTGTCGCCAGTTCCGCGGCCCACGGCGGCAGGGCGGCTTGGGTCTGCAGCCATTTGACCAGCGGCGCCGCGCTGTCGAGGAACACGCGATACAGCCAGCCGGCCAGTTGCACGAGCACGACCAGCGGCAGGATGACCAACAGCCCGCCGAGCACGGCGGTGGCGATGAATTCGCGCAGCTTGCGCATCGAGCGGCTCCTGAAGCGAGGATGGACGATGAGCCGCGATGATAGCGCGCCGCCGGCGGCGATGACCCGCGCCCGGCGGTCGATGTACACTTTCGCCTCGTATTTCCACCAGGGGTCGACCCGGGGCCATGGATCGCCGTTCGCCAGCCGTGCCCTGCCCGCCGGCCGTGCTGTGGTTTTTCGGACCGCCGGCGGCGGGCAAGACCACGCTGGCACGCCGCGTCCAACGCCGTCTGGCGGCCGCCGGGCGGTCGGCCGTGTTGCTCGACGGGGATCGCTTCCGGGCCCGCTGCACCCCGGCCCTGGGTTTCGCCCGCCGCGACCGCGCGGCGAACCTCTTGCGCGCCGCCCGGCTGGTGCGGCGGCTGGCCGAGGCCGGCCACATCGTGTTGGCTGCTTTCGTCACCCCCTACGAGGCGCATCGCCGCCGCTTGGCCGCCGCCTTTGCCGACATCGGTTTCCTGCCGGTGTTCTGCGATTGCCCGCCGGCGGTGTGCGAGGCGCGCGACCCCAAGGGACTCTACCGGCGCGCCCGCGCCGGCCGGATCCGTTTTTTCACCGGGGTTTCGGCCCCCTTCGAGCGCCCCGTGAGCGGGGTTTTGGCCTTGCCCACCGATCGGCTCGATCCGGAGCGTTGCGCCGACCGGGTGATGGCCCGGCTCGAAGCCGCACCCGTGTTGCGGGTGGGTTGAGCGATGGCCTTGGCGGTGCTCGGCGTCGGCTGGGGGCGTACGGCCACCCTGTCGCTGAAGGTGGCGCTGGAGCGGCTCGGCTTCGGACCGTGTTACCACATGACCGAGCTGTTCGAGCACCCCGAGCATCTGCCCCACTGGCAGCGCGCCGAGGCCGGTGCGCCGGTCGACTGGGCGGACTTGTTCGCCGGTTACCGGGCGGCGGTGGACTGGCCGGTCTGCCGCCACTGGCGGGCGATCGACGCCGCCTTCCCTGATCTGAAGTGCGTTCTTACGGTGCGCGATCCGGAAAGCTGGTACGACAGCGTGCGCGCCACCTTGTACCGCGCCCGTCCGGGCTTCTGGGGGCGGGCGCGGGTGTTCCTGAAGCTCGCCTTCGCGCCCGAACTGCGGCGGCGTTTGCCGGTGTTCGCCTTCATCGAGCGCATGCTGTGGCAGGGCGAGTTCGCCGGGCGTTTCGACGACCGGGCGTTCGTGCTCGCGCGCTACCGCGCCCGCCTCGAGGCGCTGCGGGCGGCGTTGCCCGCAGAGCGTCTGCTGCTTTTC
This sequence comes from Gammaproteobacteria bacterium, assembly GCA_026004975.1. Classification (GTDB taxonomy): domain Bacteria; phylum Pseudomonadota; class Gammaproteobacteria; order HTCC5015; family HTCC5015; genus BPKE01. The sequence continues at coordinate 109,606 of BPKE01000001.1, read as the reverse complement.
GATCCGGCCGAGGGCTGGGCGCCGCTGTGCGCCTTTCTCGGCGTGCCGGTCCCCGACGAACCGTTCCCGCGGCTCAACGCGCGGAGCGATTTCCCCCGCCTGATGGCCCGTTATCTGTGAGGCGGGCGGCCGTGGTTTTCCACGATTTGACCGGTCCCCGGGGGGGTGTTAGATTGGGCGCGTTGGCTTCGCGGGCTGTTAGCGTGTTGCGTTTGGGCCGAGCTGCGAGGGGCGCCGGTCGGCGGCTGGGTTTCCTGGCCGCCGCGTTGGCGTTCGCCCTCGTTCAGGGCGCGTGGTGTTGCCGGGCGCTGGCGCTGCCGGCGCCGCCGCCGGTCGCCTGTCACGGTTCGGCACAGCCCGAGACGCCCGTGCCGGCCCCGGACGGGGCCCACGCCTGCTGCCTGCAGGCCGCCTTGCCGACCTCGGACCTCGTTTCCCTGGCGGGGCCAGCGCCGCTGGCCGCCCTGCCGGCCACCCCGGTGGTGGCCCCCCCGCCGCCGTCGCGCGGCGCGGCACCCCGCCCTTGGCCGGCGGATCCCGCCACCGGGCCGCCGCGGCATCTGCGTTTCTGCCGCTTCCTGGAGTAGCCGTCCGCCACGCCGTCGTGCGAGGCCGCCCGCACCTGGTGGGCGGCACGGTGGTTTGCGCGTGGTGGAGGACGGTTCATGTTTTCGTGCTTGTTGTGGGCGGCGCTGCCGGCGGCGGTGCCGTGGTTGAGTCTCCCGGAGGCCGAGCGCCTGGCATTGGCGCGTGAGCCGGCGCTGGCCGCGGCCGAGCGGCGCGCGGCCGGCTTGCGCGAGCAGGCGGTGGCGGCCGGCGCCTTGCCCGACCCGCAGTTGCGGGTCGGCCTGATGAATGTGCCGGCGGACGGTTACGCGCTGGATCGGGATCCGATGACGCAGCGGCAGATCGCGTTGCGCCAGGCCTTCCCGCCGCCGGGCATGCGGTCGGCGCGCCGCAGCGTGTTCGAGGCCCGCAGTGCGGCTTGGACGGCGCAGGCCCGGGCGCGCACCCGGGAGGTGCGCCGCGCAGTGCGCCACGCGTGGTTGGAGCGTCATTACTGGCAGGCCGCAAGGGCGGTCGTCGAACAGAGCCGGTCGCGCTTCGAGGATTTGCTGGCGGCGACCCGTTCGCTGTACGCGGCCGGGCGGCGCAACCAGCACGATGTGCTGCGGGCGCAGCTCGAACTCGGGCGGCTGGACGACCGCTTGTTCGAAATCGACGCGCAGGCCGCCGCCGCGGCGGCCGAGCTGGCGCGCTGGGTGGGAGGGGCCGCCGGTCGCCCCCTGCCGGCGCATCTGCCGGATTGGCCGGTGCCGCCCCCGGAGACGGTTCTGCGGGAACGCCTGGCGGCGCACCCGGCGCTGGCCGCGGCACGCGCCCAGGTGGCGGCGGCCGAGGCCGAGGCCGAGACGGCCCGCGCGGCGTTCCGGCCGGGCTGGGGCGTGGAGCTGGCTTGGGGAGAGCGCACGGCGCGCGACGCCCTGGGCGTGGAGCGGCCCGATCTGCGTGACGCTTGATGTTCACCGTCGACCTGCCCTTGTTTCCGGCCGGCCGCCAGGCGCGGGCCCTGCAGGGCGCCGAGGCGGCGCGGGACGCCGCGCGTCTCGACCAGGCGGCGTTGGAGCGCGCGCTGGCGGCGCGGCTGGCGGCGGCGCGGGCGCGGTGGGCGAGCCTCGACGCGCGCTGGGCGCTTGTACCGCGACCGCTTGCTCGACGAGAGCCGCGGGCAGCGCGAGGCGGCGCTGGCCGCCTACCGCAACGGCCTGGCCGACTTCACGGAGGTGATGCGCGCGGCGCTGTCGGAGCTGGACACGCGGCTCGCAGAGCTGCGCCTGGCGGTGGATCGGGCCAAGGCGTTCGCGGACATCGATGAACTGGCCGGTTTGACGGAGGAGGCGAACGATGCGGTGGACTGACATGCGGTGGCGTTGGAGCGGCGCGCTGTTGTTGGCCGCGGTGCTGTTCGCGGCGGGCTATGGGCTGGGCCGGCGCGGCGCCGGCGCGCCGGCATCGTCGGCGGCGGGCGAGAGCGAGGCCGGTTGCACGGTGCTCTACTGGGTGGCGCCGATGGATCCGAATTACCGCAGCGACCGCCCCGGCAAATCGCCGATGGGCATGGATCTGGTGCCGGTGTGCGCCGAGGACGCCGCGGCCGCGGAGCCGGCCGTGGTGCGCATCGATCCGGCCGTGGTGCAGAACCTCGGGGTGCGCACCGCCCCGGTGTTGCGCGGCGATCTGCACGTGCCCGTGGACACGGTGGCCTATGTCCGCTACGACGAAACGCGCCTGGCGCATGTGCACACGCGCGTGGACGGTTGGGTGGAAGACCTGCGCGTGCGCGCGGTGGGCGAACCGGTCGAGGCCGGCCAGGTGCTGTTCCGCCTGTATTCCCCGAGCCTGGTCAACGCGCAGGAGGAGTTTTTGCAGGTGCGGGGATCGGGTTCGCCGTCGCTGCGGGCCGCGGCGCGGGCGCGCTTGTTGACCCTGGGCATGCAGCCGCAACAAGTGGCGGCCCTGGAACGGCGCGGCGAGGTGAGCGAGCGCATCGCCGTCTACGCTCCGCGCGACGGTGTGCTCGCCGAGCTGAACCTGCGTGAAGGCATGTACGTGACGCCGCGTGACAGCCTGATGACCGTCGCCGGCCTGGATCGGGTCTGGGTGCTGGCCGAGGTGTTCGAACGCCAGGCGCCGCTGGTGGCGGTCGGACAGAGGGCGGATCTGCGCTTCGATTATCTGCCCGGACGGCTGTGGTCGGGGCGGGTGGATTACGTCTACCCGGACCTGGACCTTAAGACGCGCACGCTGCGCGTGCGCCTGGCGCTGGACAACGCCGACGGCGCCCTGCGCCCGGGCATGTACGGCCGCGTGCGCATCCACAGCCGCCACCTGCCCGATGCGCTGCACATCCCGCGCGCGGCGCTGATCCGGGGCGGCCGCGTCGATTGGGTGATCGTCGCCCGGGGCGAGGGGCGCTTCCAGGCGGTGCCGGTCCGGGTCGGCGTGGAGGCCGGCGACCGCGTGCAGATCCTGGAAGGGCTCACCGTCGGCGAGCGGGTGGTGGTCTCCGGCCAGTTCCTGATCGATTCGGAGGCCAACCTGGAAGCCGAGTTGCTGCGGATGGGCGCGGGCGACGTCTGGGGTGAGGGCCGCGTCACCGCCATCGACGCCGCCGCCGGCACGCTGCGGCTCGATCACGGGCCGATCGAGGCGCTGGGCTGGCCGGCGATGGAAATGGACTTCACGCTCGGCGACCCCGGGCTGGTCCAAGGGCTCGAAGTCGGCGACCGCGTGCGGTTCCGCCTGGAGCGTGCGGCCGGCGGCGGCTGGCGGATCGTGGACGTCGCCGGCGTGGCCGAAGACGCCGGCGATCACGGCGATCACGGCGATCACGGCGATCACGGCGATCACGGCGATCACGGCGATCACGGCGATCACGGCGATCACGGCGATCACGGCGATCACGGCGATCACGGCGATCACGGCGATCACGGCGATCACGGCGATCACGGCGATCACGGCGATCACGGCGATCACGGCGATCACGGCGATCACGGCGATCACGGCGCGCGGGGCCAAGAGGAGATGCGGCCATGATCGCCGCCGTCATCCGCTGGTCGCTCGGCAACCGCTTTCTGGTGCTGCTGCTGGTCGTCGTGCTCACCGGCTGGGGCCTGTGGGCCCTGCGCGCGACACCGATCGACGCCATCCCCGACCTGTCGGACGTCCAGGTCATCATCAAAACCCGCTACCCGGGCCAGGCGCCGCAGGTGGTCGAGGACCAGGTGACCTACCCCCTGGCGACGGCGATGCTGTCGGTGCCGGGGGCGGTGACCGTGCGCGGCTATTCGTTCTTCGGGGATTCGTATGTGTACGTGATCTTCGAAGACGGCACCGACCTGTACTGGGCCCGCGCGCGGGTGCTGGAGTACTTGAGCCAGGTCGCACCGACGCTGCCGCCGGGTGCGCGTCCGGCGCTGGGGCCGGATGCGACCGGCGTCGGCTGGATCTACGAGTACGCGCTGGTCGACCGCAGCGGGCGGCATGATCTGGCCGAGCTGCGCAGCATCCAGGACTGGTTCCTGAAGTACGAGCTGCAGACGGTGCCGGGGGTCGCCGAGGTGGCCGCCATCGGCGGCATGGTGCGCCAGTACCAGGTCGTGGTGGATCCCGACCGGCTGCGGGCTTTCGGTCTGCCTCTGGCACGCGTGCGCGAGGCCATCTTACGCGCCAACCAGGAAAGCGGCGGCTCGGTGGTCGAGATGGGCGAAGGCGAGTACATGGTGCGTGCCACCGGTTATCTGCGGGGGCTGGACGACCTGCGGGCCGTGCCGCTGGGTGTGAACGCACACGGCGTGCCGCTGCGCCTGGAGGACGTGGCGGAGCTGCGCGTCGGGCCGCAGATGCGCCGTGGCATCGCGGAGCTCGACGGCGAAGGCGAGGTGGTCGGCGGCGTGGTGGTGATGCGCTGGGGCGAGAACGCGCTGGCGACGATCCGGGGCGTGCGCGCCCGTCTCACCGAGCTCGCGCGCAGCTTGCCGGAAGGGGTCGAGATCGTCACGACCTACGATCGCTCGGCGTTGATCGAGCGTGCCGTGGACAACCTTTGGCACAAGCTCATCGAGGAGTTCATCGTCGTCACGTTGGTCTGCGCGGTGTTCTTGTATCACCTGCGCTCGGCGTTGGTGGTGGTGTTGTCCCTGCCGATCGGCATTCTCGGCGCGTTCATCGTCATGCACGCCCAGGGCATCAACGCCAACATCATGTCGCTCGGCGGCATCGCGATCGCCATCGGCGCCATGGTGGACGCGGCCATCGTGATGATCGAGAACGTGCACAAGCACCTGGAGCGCCGGGTGGAGCAGGGCGGCGAGGGCGGGCACTGGGCGCTGGTCGCACGGGCCGCGGGCGAAGTCGGCCCGGCCTTGTTCTTTTCCCTGCTCATCATCACCCTGAGCTTCCTGCCGGTGTTCACCCTGGAAGCCCAGGAGGGACGCTTGTTCGCCCCGCTGGCCTTCACCAAGACTTACGCGATGGCGGCGGCGGCCGGCCTGTCCATCACCCTGGTGCCGGTGCTGATGGGTTGGTTCATCCGCGGGCGCGTGACCCCGGAGGCGCACAACCCGGTCAACCGCCTGTTGCAGGCGGCCTACCGCCCGGTGCTGGCCTGGGTGATGACGCATCCAAGGGCGGTTCTGGCCGGCGCGGCGGGGCTGGTGGCGCTCGGCCTGTGGCCGCTCGCCCACCTGGGCGCCGAGTTCATGCCGCCCCTGGACGAGGGCGATCTGATGTACATGCCGACGACCCGGCCGGGGATTTCGGTCGGCAAGGCGCGCCAGCTCCTGCAACAGACCGACAAGCTGATCCGCTCGGTGCCCGAGGTGGACACGGTGTTCGGCAAGATCGGGCGCGCCGAGACGGCGACCGACCCGGCGCCGCTGACGATGATCGAGACGGTGATCCGCTTGAAGCCGCGCGAGGCCTGGCGGCCGGGCATGACCACCGAGAAGCTCATCGAGGAACTGGACCGCGTGGTGCAACTGCCGGGCGTGACGAACGCCTGGGTGATGCCGATCAAGACGCGCATCGACATGCTCGCCACCGGCATCAAGACGCCGCTGGGCATCAAGATCGCCGGGCCGGAACTGGGGGAAATCCAGCGCCTGGGCGAGCGACTCGAGGGCGTGCTCGCCAAGGTGCCGGGCACGGCTTCGGTGTATGCCGAGCGGGTCGCCGGCGGGCGCTACCTGACCGTCGACGTCGACCGCGCACAGGCGGCGCGTTACGGTCTGAACATCGCAGAGGTGCACGACATCGTGCGCAGCGCGATCGGCGGCATGGACGTGACGTGGACGGTCGAAGGCCGCGAGCGCTACCCGGTGAACCTGCGTTATCCGCAGCGGGTGCGCGATTCTCTGGAGGCCTTGCGCGCGTTGCCGGTCGTGACGCCCACGGGCGCTCGCATCGCCCTGGCCGACGTCGCGCGGATCCGCGTCGAAGACGGCCCGCCGCTGATCAAGAGCGAGAACGCGCGCCTGAACGGCTGGGTGTACGTCGACGTGCGCGAACGCGACCTGGCGTCCTATGTCGCCGACGCGCGACGGGCGGTGGCCGCTGAAATGGCCTTGCCCCCGGGGTATTCGTTGACCTGGTCCGGCCAGTACGAATACATGCAGCGGGCCAAGGCGCGCCTGGCGCTGGTCGTGCCTTTGACGCTGGCGATCATCGTCTTGCTGCTGTACATGCACTTCCGCCGTCTGCCCGAGGTGTTGATGATCCTCGGCACGGTGCCGATGGCGCTCGTCGGCGGCGTGTGCTTGTTGTGGTGGCTCGATTACCATCTCAGCGTGGCGGTGGGCGTCGGTTTCATCGCGCTCGCGGGGGTGGCGGTGGAGATCGGCGTGGTCATGCTGGTGTATCTGAACCGTGCGCTGGAGGCGGCGCGGGCGCGCGCCGCGGCCGACGGGCGGGGCCTGACGCGCGCCGATGTGGTCGAGGCCGTGGAAGCCGGCGCCTTGCGCCGCTTGCGCCCGGTGGTGATGACCGCGGCGACGGTGATCGCCGGCCTGCTGCCCATCATGTTCGGCGGCGGCACCGGTTCGGAAGTGATGCGGCGCATCGCCGCACCGATGGTCGGCGGTATGGTCAGCGCGACCGTGCTCGCCCTGGCGGTGATTCCGGCCGTGTTTCTGTTGTGGCACGGGCGGGCGGTTCCCGAAAAACGGAGGGACGCAGCATGATTCGAGCGACGCGATTCCGGCAGGCCGCGATGGCGTTCGCCGTGCTGGCCGCCGCGGCCTGCACGCCGGCGACCGAGGCGCCGACGGTGACGGTGTACCGCAGCGCGCAATGCGGTTGCTGCGGAAAGTGGGCCGCGCAACTGCGCGCGGCCGGCTTGCGTGTGGTCGAGGTCTACCGGGACGATCTCGCGGCGGTCAAAGACCGGCTCGGTGTCCCCGGCGGTGTGCGCTCGTGCCACACGGCGGTGCTCGACGGCCACGTCATCGAGGGCCATGTGCCGATCGAACTCGTCCTGGCGCTGGCCCGCGACGGCGCGCCGTACCTGGGCCTGGCCGTGCCCGGCATGCCGCGCGGTTCCCCCGGCATGGAACATCCGGAGCCGGTGCGCTACACGGTCTATGCCTTCGCGCAGGACGGGCGCGTGCGCGTGCACAGTGAACACCAGGGCCGCAGCGCGGCCGAACGAGGGGAGGCGGAACGATGAGTCGGCAGAACACCGTGGAAAAAACGGAACGCGATCCGGTGTGCGGCATGGCGGTGGCGCCCGGCGGCCCGCATCGCTTCGACCATGCGGGACGGCGTTACTGGTTTTGTTCGGCGCGCTGTCGCGAACGCTTCGCCGCCGAACCGACGCGATATTTGCAGCCGCCGGCGGCGTCGACTTGTTGTGGGGGACACGGTTCGGGACACGGTTCGGGGCGCTGGTACTGTCCCATGTGTCGGGGCGTGGAAGCAGACGGACCGGGCGACTGCCCGAAGTGCGGCATGGCCCTGGCACCGCCGGTGGGCGGTCCCGGGCGGGTCGAGTACGTCTGCCCGATGCATCCCGAGGTGGTCCAGGACCACGCCGGCCACTGCCCGATCTGCGGGATGGCGCTCGAGCCGCGCACCGTCTCTCTGGAAGAGGAGGAAAACCCGGAGCTTGCGGACATGACCCGGCGCTTCTGGGTCAGCCTGCTGCTGACCGTGCCGGTGCTGGTGCTGGCGATGGGTGAACTCCTCGGGTTCGATCTGCAGGCCGTGTTCGCGCCCCGCGCCCTGACCCTGGTCCAGTGGGGTCTCGCCACGCCCGTGGTGTTGTGGGGCGGCTGGCCTTTCTTCGTGCGCGCCGCAAAGTCGGTCGTCACCCGCCATCTCAACATGTTCACGCTGATCGGGCTGGGCGTGGGGGTCGCCTATGCCTACAGCGTGGTGGCCGCCCTGTGGCCCGAGGTCTTCCCCCCGGCGTTCCGCGGTGAGAACGGCGAGGTGGCGATCTACTTCGAGGCGGCGGCGGTGATCGTCACCCTGGTCCTGCTGGGGCAGGTGCTCGAACTCAAGGCCCGCAGCCGGACCGGCGCGGCGATCAAGGCCCTGCTGGGGTTGGCCCCCAAGACCGCGCGGCGCCTGAACGAGGATGGCACGGAGGAAGACATTCCGCTGGATCGGGTGCAGGTGGGCGACCGCCTGCGCGTGCGTCCCGGAGAAAAGGTGCCGGTGGACGGTACGGTGGAGGAAGGCCGCTCGACGGTGGACGAATCGATGATCACCGGCGAGCCCATCCCGGTGGAGAAGGGGCCGGGCGACAGGGTGGTCGGCGGCACGCTCAACGGCACCGGGGCGCTCGTCATCCGCGCCGAGAAGGTCGGTGCCGACACCCTGCTCGCGCGCATCGTGCAGATGGTGGCCGAGGCCGCCCGCTCGCGCGCGCCGATCCAGAAGCTGGCCGACCGGGTGGCGGCGTGGTTCGTGCCCGCGGTGGTGCTGATCGCGGTGCTCACCTTCGTCGTCTGGGCCCTGGTCGGCCCCGAGCCGCGGCTGGCGCACGCGCTGATCAACGCGGTGGCGGTGCTGATCATCGCCTGCCCCTGCGCCCTGGGGCTGGCCACGCCGATGTCGATCATGGTCGCCACCGGCAAGGGGGCCTCCTTCGGCGTGCTGTTCAAGGACGCCGAGGCGATCGAGCTGATGCGCAAGGTCGATACCCTGGTGGTGGACAAGACCGGCACCTTGACGGAAGGCAAACCGCGGCTGGTGAGCGTGGAGCCGGCGGAAGGCTTCGATGAGCAGGAGATCCTGCGCCTGGGTGCCGCCCTGGAGCGGGCCAGCGAACACCCCCTGGCCGAGGCGATCGTCAAGGGCAGCGAGCAGCGGGGGGTGGAACCGGCCACGCCCGAACACTTCGAATCCCTCACCGGGCGCGGGGTGACCGGGCGGGTCGAAGGCCGCGAAGTGGCCATCGGCAACGCCCGGTTGCTCGCCGAGCGCGGCCTTGCCGCCGGCGATTGGGAGAGGCGGGCGGCCGCCTGGCGCGCGGAGGGCCAGACCGTGATGTTCGTGGTCGTCGAGGGGCGCGTCGCCGGCCTGATCGGGGTCGCCGACCCCATCAAGGAAACGACCCCTGCGGCCGTCGAAGCCCTGCACGCGGAGGGGGTGGAGATCGTCATGCTCACCGGCGACAACCGTACCACCGCCGAGGCGGTGGCCCGCAAGCTCGGCATCGACCGGGTCGAGGCCGAGGTCCTGCCGGAGCAGAAAGCCGAGGTGGTCAAGCAGCTCAAGGCCGAAGGGCGGATCGTGGCCATGGCCGGCGACGGCGTCAACGACGCCCCGGCGCTCGCCGCCGCCCACGTCGGCATCGCCATGGGCACCGGCACGGACATCGCCATGGAATCGGCCGGGGTGACCCTGGTCAAGGGCGACCTGATCGGCATCGTGCGCGCCCGGCGGCTGTCGCGGGCGACGATGCGCAACATCGAGCAGAACCTGTTCTTCGCCTTCGTTTACAACGCCCTCGGCGTGCCCATCGCCGCCGGTGTGCTCTATCCCTTCTTCGGCATCCTGCTCTCGCCCATCATCGCCGCCGCCGCCATGAGCTTCTCCTCGGTCTCGGTGGTGGGCAACGCCCTGCGGCTGCGGCGGCTGCGGTTGTGACGGCCGCGGGCGCCGTGGCGGGGCGTCCGGGGCAGCGCCCGGCCTCGCGCTTGCAGCGCGGGCGCGTTTACCGAGGACCGGGCTTGGGCTAGCATGGAGGCGCGGGCCGTTGCCGCGTCGAGGAGGCGGGTGTGCACACTTTGGGTTGGCGTGAATGGGTGGCCTTGCCGGCGCTGGGCATCGAGCGCATCAAGGTCAAGGTCGACACCGGTGCGCGCACTTCCGCCTTGCACGCGTTTTACGTCGAGCCCGAGCCGACCGCGGAGGGCCTGTGGGTGCGCTTCGGGGTGCATCCCGTGCAGGGCCGGGACGACATCGTCCGCCACTGTCGGGCACGGGTGATCGACGAGCGCGAGGTCAGCGACTCGGGCGGCCACCGCGAGCGGCGTTACGTGATCGCCACTCCGGTGGTCATCGGTTGTACGGGCCTGCCGATCGAGATCACCCTGACCAACCGGGATACGATGCGTTTCCGCATGTTGCTCGGCCGCACCGCCCTGTGCGGGCGTTTCACGGTCGATCCCAAGGCTTCGTTTCTCGCCGGTGAACCGGACCGCGCCGTTTGCCAGTCTCTGGAGGCCGTATGAAGATCGCCGTTCTGTCGCGCAACCCGAAGCTGTACTCGACGCGGCGCCTGGTGGAGGCCGCGCGCGCACGCGGCCACGAGGTCGATGTCATCGACCACCTGCGTTGTTTCATGGACATCACCTCCGAGAACCCGACGATCCATTACAAGGACCGGGAGATCAGGCGCGGCGACTACGACGCGGTGATCCCGCGCATCGGCGCCTCCGTGACGTTCTACGGCAACGCGGTTGTGCGTCAGTTCGAGATGATGGGCGCCTATTGCGTCAACGAGTCGGTGGCCATCGCCCGAGCCCGCGACAAGCTGCGCAGCTTGCAGCTGTTGTCGCGCAAGGGCGTCGGCATCCCGGTGACCGCTTTCGCGTATTCACCGGACGACATCAAGAGCTTGATCCGGGAAGTGGGCGGTGCGCCGCTGGTGATCAAGCTGCTCGAAGGCACGCAGGGCGTGGGCGTCGTGCTGGCCGAGACGGCCAAGGCCGCCGAGAGCGTGATCCAGGCCTTCATGAGCTTGAAGAACAGCATCCTGATCCAGGAATACATCAAGGAAGCCGGCGGCAGCGATCTGCGCTGTTTCGTGGTCGGCGGCAAAGTGATCGCGGCGATGAAGCGCCAGGCGGCCGACGGCGACTTCCGGTCCAACCTGCACCGCGGCGGCCGCGCCGAGTTGGTCAAGATCACGGCCGCGGAGCGCGCGACGGCGGTCAAGGCCGCGCAGGTGATCGGTTTGAACGTCTGCGGGGTGGACATCCTGCGTTCCGACCGTGGCCCCCTGGTCATCGAGGTCAACTCCTCCCCCGGCCTGAACGGCATCGAGCAGGCCACGGGCAAGGACGTCGCCGGGATGATCATCGAGTTCATCGAACGCAACGCGCGCCCGGACCGGACGCGCACCCGCGGCAAGGGCTGAAATGCGCGCCCGCGGCCGGCCGTTCACGCTCGGCGGCGAAACCGTCGCGCCGGGCGAGCGGCGGGTGATCGATCTGCCGGTCACGCGCCTGTACACCCACGCGCCGGTGAACCTGCCGGTGCAGGTGATCAACGGCCGGCGGGCCGGCCCGCGCCTCTTCATCACCGCGGCGGTGCACGGCGACGAACTCAACGGCGTGGAGATCTGCCGGCGGCTGTTGCGGCGGCGGGTGCTCGGCGAGCTGCGCGGCACCTTGGTGGTGGTGCCGGTGGTCAACGTGTTCGGCTTGATCCAGCACTCGCGTTACCTGCCGGACCGGCGCGATCTGAACCGCTCTTTTCCGGGTTCGCCGCGCGGCTCGCTGGCGGCGCGCCTCGCCCACCTGGTCGTCAGCGAAGTGGTGGCGCAATGCACCCACGGCATCGACCTGCACACCGGTGCCTTGCATCGCAGCAACCTGCCGCAGATCCGCGCCCGGCTCGACGACCCGGAGACGCTGGCGTTGGCGCGCGCTTTCGGTGTGCCGGTGTTGCTGGACGCCGCGCTGCGCGACGGGTCCTTGCGCGAGGCCGCGGTCGAGCACGGCGTCAAGATTTTGCTCTACGAGGCCGGCGAGGCGTTGCGCTTCGATCCCCTGGCGATCGCCGCCGGGGTGCAGGGCGTGCTGCGGGTGATGCGCGCCCTGGAGATGCTGCCGCCGCTGCGCCGCGGCCGCCGCCTGCCCGAGCCGCTGGTCGCAAGGGACAGCGCTTGGGTGCGCGCGCCGGCCAGTGGCCTGATCCGTCACCACGTGGGACTGGGCGCCCGCTTGCACCGCGGTCAGCCCTTGGCCTTGATCTGCGATCCTTCGGACATGCTCGAGCCCGAGGAGGTCGCGGTCAGCGCCCCGCACGGTGGGATCGTGATCGGCCGCAGCATGCTGCCCCTGGTCAACGAGGGTGATGCGCTCTACCATGTGGCCCGTTTCGACGACCCGGAAGAAGCGGCCGCCTCGGTCGAGGCTTTCGCTTCCACGATCGGCGTGGATCCGGACGGCGTCGAGCTGGGTTGACGGGACGGGAGCGTTATGCCGGGAATCTTGCGATACGGGGGCATCTTCGTCGTGGCGGTTTCGATGAGTCTGGGCGCGGCCTGCAGCGGTCCCGAGGGGGCGCCGCGGCCGGTGGATCCGCGCCTCGATGCGGGGGCGCGCCGGCTGTTCGACGACCTGTGGTGGTTGCGCGGGCGCGGCATCCTGTTCGGGCACCAGGACGACACCGCCTACGGCGTCGAATGGTTCGCCGAGCCCGGGCGCTCCGACGTCCGCGAGACGGCCGGCGATTATCCGGCCGTTTACGGTTGGGACATCGGCGGCCTGGAGCGGGGCGATGCCGCCAACCTGGACGGCGTCGATTTCGCCCTGATGCGGGTGCGGATGATCGAGGCGCACCGCCGCGGCGGCATCAACGCCGTGTCCTGGCACATGTTCGACCCGATCAGCGGCGCGTCGTCCTGGCACGACCAGCCGGTCGTCGAACACCTGCTGCCGGGCGCGCCGCACCATGCGGCTTTGCGCGCGGCCCTCGATCGTTTCGTGGAATTCAACGCGGCCCTGCAACGGGAAGCCGGGGACGACGGCCCGGTCCCGCTGATCTTCCGCCCGTGGCACGAACACAACGGGGACTGGTTCTGGTGGGGGCGGCGCCACACGCGCGAGGCCGACTACATCGCCCTGTGGCGCATCACGCTGCAGTATCTGCGCGACGAGAAGGGCGTGCACAACCTCCTCTGGGCCTGGTCACCGGATCGCAGCCGGCTCGATCCGGCGCGATTCGAAGAGACGTATTTCTATGCCTATCCCGGCGACGACGCGGTCGATCTGCTCGGCCTGGACGATTACTGGGATCTGGGTCACCCGGCCAACGCCGCCGGGCCCGACGAGCAACGGGCGGCGTTCGTCGATGTGCTCGGCAAACTCGTGCGCGCGGCCGAGGCGCGCGGCAAGCTGGCGGCCCTGACCGAGGGCGGTCGCGAAAACATCGGTCGGGACGATTTCTGGACGGCGGTGCTGGGGGCGGGGCTGCTGGCCGACGGCGACACGCGCAAGCTGAGCTACGCGCTGGTGTGGCGCAACGCCAACCGGGCGCGCGAAGGCCGGGACCACTATTTCGGCCCGTGGCCAGGTCACCCGAGCGCGGAAGACTTCCGGAGATTCGCCGCCGACCCCTGGATCCTGCTCGAAAGCGAGGCCGCGGCGTTGCTCACAAAGCGGCGTTGAGCGTTCAGGCCTGCTCGTCGATGCCCAGCGCGCGCACCGCGATCATTTTCTCGGCGACCGCGGCGGCGTCGACCCGATAGGCGCCGCTCGCAACCTGTGCCTTGATGCGCGCGACGCGCTGCTGGCGGGCGGTCTGCTCGCCGGCCGTCGCCGCCTCCGCCTGCGGGTGGAGCGGGCGGGCGGGGTTCGCGGCGTTGACGGCCTGAACCGGCGCCTGCGTGTCGGTGCGCGCGGCGCCCTGTCCCGGGTGGGGACGCAAAGCGAGCGATTCGCTCATCCGCGATTCCATTTGTGTGCTGCGTCACTGCGGGACGCGTTGCGGCCCATTCTACGCACTTTGACCTCGCTTGTAACGTCCGGAGCGGCGCGACCGGCCGCATACCCGCTTTGCGTTTGTGCGAACCGGGCGCGTTGCCGCGGGCGCGCGCGGGGCCCGTCATCGATGACGGGCCAGGACGTCGAGACAAGTTCTTGAGCGTGCTTTTTGATGTAAAGTGTGAAAACATGTGAACAAACATGTGTGCAAGTCGTAGAGCAAGTTGTGAAGTCGCTGTGGAAAGGCTTTGTGAAAGCTGTTGAAACTTGCGCAAGCGCCCTCATGGATTAGAATCAGACCGGGCGTTCGGACAAAAACAAGAAGGAGCGGATCATGGACGATCGCGACGCCTGCCTCGCCGAGTGCGCCCCCGCCGTCGAGACACCGGTTTCACCCGCCCTGGATTGCACCCTGGAAGGCCGCAGCCTGGCCATCGCCCGCGTGCGCGCCTTGCTCGCCAAGGTCGCGCGCAGCGACGCGACCGTGCTGTTGCTGGGGGAGTCCGGGACCGGAAAGGAGGTCGCGGCGCGCTGGCTGCACGGCCATTCCTCGCGCAGCCGCGGGCCGTTCGTGGCGCTGAACTGCGGCGCCGTGCCGGCCGAGCTGATCGAGAGCGAGTTGTTCGGCCACGAGCGGGGCGCCTTCACCGGGGCGGTCACCGCCCGGGCCGGGCGTTTCGAGCTCGCCGAAGGCGGGACGCTGTTCCTCGACGAGATCGGCGACATGCCCCTGGAGATGCAGGTCAAGCTGCTGCGCGTGCTGCAGGAGCGCGTGTACGAACGGGTCGGCGGCCGCGTCCCGCGCCGGGCGGACGTGCGGATCGTCGCCGCGACCCATCGCGACCTGGAAGCGCGGGTGCGGGACAACCGTTTTCGACTCGATCTCTACTATAGGCTCAGCGTTTTCCCCATCCGCCTGCCGGCCCTGCGCGAGCGGCGCGAAGACATCCCGGTCTTGGTCGAATCGCTGCTGCGTCGTCACGCCCCGCCCGACCGGGCGCCGCGGCTGGATGCCCGTGCGATGGAGCGGCTCTGCGAGCACCCCTGGCCCGGCAACGTGCGTGAACTGTCGAACGTCGTCGAACGCTTGTGCATCCTCTACCCGGGCGAACGGCTCGGCGCCGAGCCCGTGAGCCAGTGCCTGACCCTGCCGGTGTCCCAGGAAGCGCCGGACGCCACCGCCCGCCCGGAGGATGCCGGTCCGTCCGCGTCGGCGCTCCATGCCTTGATCGACACCCTCGAGCTGCCGGAGGAAGGGCTGGATCTGCGGCGCGTTCTGGACGACATCGAGAGCCGCCTGATCGGCGCGGCGATGATGCGCAGCCACGGCGTGGTCGCCCAGGCGGCGCGGCTGCTCCGCCTGCGGCGCACGACCCTGGTCGAAAAACTGCGGCGCTTGGACCTCGTCCCCCACGGCGGATCCGGGCCGGGTGTCGAATCGTGACCAGCATGGACGATCCGTTGACGCCGGGCTGTCGGCGGGTCGTCGCCGGCCGGTGGGCCGCCGGCGGCCGTGGCCGGCGGCGTGGGGCGAGGTTGCCGGTGTTTCGCGGGATTTTCCGGGGATTGGGCCGCGGCGCCGAGCGTTCGGATTTAGACCAAGGCTAAGAACGAGTCTGGAACGAGATTTGCTTCAATCGAATCGACGCGGTCCGTTCCAGGCCGCGTGGCGAACCGGGCGGTTCGCCGTCCGCGCCGGGGCAGGCGCGGATCCGCAAGGGAGGCGCCGGGCCGAGCGGCGCGGCGTCCACCGGGGGCGGTACGGGATCGGCCGCCGGCGGTGACCAGGGGACTGCAGCACGTGTCCGGGCCGGGCGTCGCGGAAAGGAGGGCAGAGGTCATGAACGGCTATGCCATGTATTCCGACAGCGAAGAACTGGCCCGCAGCGAGTTGCTGGCCAAACACGCGCCGCTCGTCAAGAAGATCGCCTTCCATCTTTTGGGGCGATTGCCCGCCAACGTCCAGGCCGAAGACCTGATCCAGGCGGGGATGCTCGGCCTGCTCGACGCCGTGAAAAATTACGACCCCAGCCAGGGGGCCAGTTTCGAGACCTATGCGGGCATCCGTGTGCGCGGCTCGATGCTCGACGAGGTGCGCAGCGGCGACTGGACGCCCCGCTCGGTGCACCGCAAGCAACGCGAGCTCGCCGAGGCCGCGCGCCGGGTGGAGAACCGCCTCGGGCGCGAGGCCCAGGACCACGAAGTGGCCGCGGAGATGGGCATCGGCCTCGATGAATACCACCAGATCATCGCCGACGCCACCAGCGCGCGCGTCTTCAGCCTCGATGCGCCGCTGGACGAGGACGACAGCCGGGAGATTCCGGTGCCCTCCGACGAGGACGACCCCTTGCGCAGCCTGGAAAAAGAGCGGTTCAAGGCGGCGCTGACCGAGGCCATCGAGCAGTTGCCCGACCGGGAGCGGCTGGTGATGGCACTGTATTACGACGAGGAGCTCAACCTGCGCGAAATCGGCGAGATTCTCGGCGTTTCCGAGTCGCGCGTCTGCCAGATCCACGGCGAAGCGGTCAAGAAGCTGCGCGCGCGGATGCGCGACTGGATGCGCCGGGACGCCGGCTGAGCGCCGGCGCCGCCGCGCAAGCGCTTGACTTGAAAGGCCCGGCGCGCTGCCACACAATACGGGCGTGCCCGCGCGGCGAGCGGGCGGGGGTGTGACAGCGTGACGGTATCGCGCCAAGCCCGTTTCGACGAACGCGCCCGGCGTCTGCTCAAGACGCTGGTCGAGCTCTACATCCGTGAAGGCCAGCCGGTGGGCTCGGCTCTGCTGGCCCGCGAATCCGGCCTGGACATCAGCTCGGCGACGGTGCGCAACGTCATGGCCGACCTGGAGCGGCTCGGCCTGGTGCGCGCGCCGCACACCTCGGCCGGTCGCGTGCCCACGGTGCAGGGTTACCGGCTGTTCATCGACACCCTGCTGGAAGTCCATCCCCTGGAAGAGGCCGCCGTCGCGCAGTTGCAGCGCGCCCTGGACGCGGCGGCGAACAGCGGCCAGTCCTTGCTGCAGACCGCCACCGCCTTGCTCTCCGAGCTGACCCAATTGGCCGGCCTGGTGGTCGTGCCGCGGCGCGCCGAGCGCACCGTGCGCCACATCGAGTTCCTGCCGATCTCGGAGCGGCGCGTGCTGGTCGTGCTCGTGTTCAGCGAGCGCGAGGTCGAAAACCGCCTCATCGAGACCGACCGCCCCTACGACGCGGCGACCTTGCAGCAGGCCGCGAATTACCTGAACCAGCACTTTTTCGGCCAGGACCTGGCGAGCATGCGCGCGCGCCTGCAGCACGAGCTCGACCAGACCCGGGCCGCGCTGGACGCGATGTTGCAGGCCCTGCTGGACGTGGCCGGCAAGGTGTTCGACGCCGGCGGTGAATGGGACGCCCAGCAGCTGCTCGTCGAAGGGCAGACCAACCTGATGCGCTTCGAAGACCTGTCCGACGTCGAGAAGCTGCGCCGGCTGTTCGAGGCCCTGCGCCGCAAGCAGGAGCTGCTCGATCTGCTCGAGCGCTGCCAGCGCAGCGAGGGCGTCAAGATCTTCATCGGCCAGGAATCGGGTTACGCCCCCCTGGACGAGTGCAGCCTGGTGGCCTCGCCGTACCGCGTCGGCGGCCAGGTCGTGGGGGTGCTGGGGGTGATCGGGCCGACGCGGATCCCCTACGAGCGGGTGATCCCGGTCGTCGACGTCACCGCCCGCCTGCTCGGCGCCGCCCTGCAAAGCGAGGACGAGCCGCCGCCGGTCGCCCACTGAAAGCCCGCCCTTGAAAGCGCCGCCGGCCGCCCCCATTGAGCGGGGCGCCGCCGAGCGGCGGACTGTCGTCGTGTCGAATCGCTGGAGGTCGTCACATGCCCGAGCAGGGGGACAATCACGAAGTGAAGAGGAACGAGGCCGGGCAGGACGGCGCGGCCGAGGCCGCCCGGATCGAGGAACTGGAGGCTGCGCTCGCCGAGGCGCGCGCCGAAGCCGAGCGCCAGCGCGAACTGGCCTTGCGGCTCGGCGCCGAGCTGGACAACCTGCGCAAGCGCGTGCAGCGCGACATCGAGAACGCCCACAAGTACGGTCTGGAGAAGCTGGCCGGCGAGCTGCTGGCGGTGCGCGACAGCATGGAGCTCGGATTGGGCGCGGCCGGGGAGACCACCGACGTGGAATCGCTGCGCCAGGGCATCGAGCTGACCCTCAAGCTGCTCGCCCAGGTGATGGAAAAGTTCGGCATCGAAGAGATCGACCCGGTCAACGAGCGGTTCAATCCGGAGCTGCACCAGGCCATGGCCACGCAGCCCAGCGCGCGGGTGCCGCCGAACACCGTTTTGTCCGTGATGCAAAAGGGTTACCTCCTCAACGGGCGCTTGCTGCGTCCGGCCCTGGTGATCGTCGCCACCGAGGCCCGGGACGGCGGCGAGGCGGGCGGTGAGGGGGCGGCCGAGGCGCCCGAGCGCGACCCGGCCGAAGGCGAACGGCAAGGCAAGAAGCGGGGCGGCGGGAAAACCTGAGCCGCGCTTGAAATGGCGGGCCGGCCACCCCATGTTCCGGTTCGCGATCGTCAGGGCGCCGTGCCGGCGCCGGTCGAATTGGGTGCGGGCGCCGAGTGCGCCGCGTGATTGGGCAAACGAGCGGAGTCGAGACAGCCATGGGCAAGATCATCGGCATCGATTTGGGTACCACGAATTCCTGCGTCGCCGTGATGGAAGGCGGGCGGCCGAAGGTGATCGAGAACAGCGAAGGCAAGCGGACCACGCCTTCGGTGGTCGCCTTCACCGAAGAGGGTGAGGTGCTGGTCGGCGAGGCCGCCAAGCGCCAGGCCGTCACCAACCCGAAGAACACCCTGTTCGCGATCAAGCGCCTGATCGGGCGCAAGTACGACGAGCCGGAGGTGCAGAAGGCCGTCAAGCTGATGCCCTACAAGATCGTGCGGGCCGACAACGGCGACGCCTGGGTCGAGGTGCGCGGCAAGAAGATGGCGCCGCCGGAAATCTCGGCCAGCGTGCTGAGAAGATGAAGCAGACCGCCGAAGACTACCTGGGCGAGAAGGTCACCGAGGCGGTCATCACCGTGCCGGCCTACTTCAACGACTCGCAGCGCCAGGCGACCAAGGACGCCGGGCGCATCGCCGGCCTCGAGGTCAAGCGCATCATCAACGAGCCCACCGCCGCGGCGCTGGCCTACGGCCTGGACAAGAAGCGCGGTGACGCCAAGATCGCGGTGTACGACTTGGGCGGCGGCACCTTCGACATCTCCATCATCGAGATCGCCGAGGTGGACGGCGAGCAGCAGTTCGAAGTGCTCGCCACCAACGGCGACACCTTCCTCGGCGGCGAGGACTTCGACAACCGCCTGATCGAATACCTGGTCTCCGAGTTCAAGAAGGACCAGGGCATCGACCTGACCGGCGACCCCCTGGCGATGCAGCGCCTCAAGGAGGCCGCCGAGAAGGCCAAGATCGAGCTGTCCTCGGCGCAGCAGACCGACATCAACCTGCCGTACATCACGGCGGACGCCAGCGGTCCCAAGCACCTGCACATGAAGGTGACCCGCGCCAAGCTCGAGTCGCTCGTCGAGGACCTGATCCAGCGCACCATCGAGCCGTGCAAGATCGCCTTGAAGGACGCCGGCCTGACGGTGAACGACATCACCGACGTCATCCTGGTCGGCGGGCAGACGCGCATGCCGCGGGTCCAGGAAGTGGTGCGCGACTTCTTCAACCGCGAGCCGCGCAAGGACGTCAACCCGGACGAGGCGGTGGCCATCGGTGCGGCGATCCAGGCCGGCGTGCTCGGCGGCGAGGTCAAGGACGTGCTGCTGCTCGACGTGACGCCGCTGTCGCTCGGCATCGAGACCCTCGGCGGGGTCATGACCAAGCTCATCGAAAAGAACACCACCATCCCGACCAAGGCGACCCAGGTGTTCTCGACCGCCGAGGACAACCAGACCGCGGTCACGGTGCACGTGCTGCAGGGTGAGCGCGAGCTGGCGGCGCACAACAAATCGCTCGGCCGTTTCGACCTGACCGGCATCCCGCCGGCGCCGCGCGGCGTGCCGCAGATCGAGGTCACCTTCGACATCGACGCCAACGGCATCCTGCACGTGTCGGCCAAGGACAAGGCGACGGGCAAGGAGCAGTCGATCGTCATCAAGGCCTCCAGCGGCCTCACCGAGGAAGAAATCCAGCGCATGATCAAGGATGCCGAGGCGCACGCCGAGGAAGACCGCAAGGCGCGGGAGTTGATCGAGGCCCGCAACCAGGCCGATGCGCAGATCTACGCCACCGAGAAGGCGCTCAAGGACCTGGGCGAGAAAGTCTCGGCCGAGGAGAAGGCGCGCGTGGAAGAAGCGATTTCGGCCCTCAAGGAAGCGGCGAAGGGCAACGACGCCGCGGCCATCAAGGCCAAGCTCGAGGCGCTCGCCGCCGCCGCCGCGTCCATCGCCCAGAAGGCCTACGAGGCCGAACAGGCCGGCGCCCAGCAAGGCGCCTCGGGCAAGGGCAACGGCGCCGCGGCCGAAGACGGCGTGGTCGACGCCGAGTACGAGGAGGTCAAGGACGAGGACAAGCGCTGAGGCGCGTGGCGGACACGATCGCGGCAAGCGCCGGGTACCGGCGCTTGCCGTTTCGTTCGCGCTGCGCTAGCCTGCGCCGCCCCCGCCGCGAGGCGGCAGGGTTCTCTTGCTGACGTTTGGCCCGCTCATGGCAGAACGCGATTACTACGACATCCTCGGCGTGGCGCGCAACGCCAGCGACGACGAGATCAAAAAGGCGTTCCGCCGCCTGGCGATGAAGTATCACCCGGACCGCAACCCGGGGGACAAGGCCGCCGAGGAGCGCTTCAAGGCCGTCAAGGAGGCCTACGAGGTGCTCAGCGACCCGCAGAAGCGCGCCGCCTACGACCAGTTCGGCCGGGCCGGGGTCGCCGGCGCCGGCGCCGGCGGTTTCGGCGGCGGGGGCGGACCGAATTTCAGCGACATCTTCGGTGACGTCTTCGAGGAAATCTTCGGCATGGGCGGCGGCCGCGGCGGCGGAGCGCGCGTGCGTCGCGGCGCCGACCTGCAGTACAACCTCGAGATCACCCTGGAAGAGGCGGTCCGCGGCACCGAGGTCAAGATCCGCGTGCCGCGCCTGGACCGCTGCGAGCACTGCGGTGGAGCGGGGGCGGAGCCGGGCAGCCGGCCGCAGACCTGCCCGACCTGCAACGGGCTGGGGCGGGTGCGCCTGCAGCAGGGCTTCTTCTCCATTCAACAGACGTGTCCCCGTTGCCAAGGCCAGGGGCGGATCATCGCCGACCCGTGCCGGCGCTGCGGCGGCACGGGTCGGACACGACAGCACCACACCCTGGCCGTGCGCATCCCCGCCGGTGTGGACAACGGCGACCGCATCCGCCTGGCCGGCGAGGGCGAAGCCGGCGAGAACAACGGTCCGCCGGGTGATTTGTATGTCCAGATCCGCGTCAAGCCGCACCCCCTGTTCACCCGGGACGGCGCCGATTTGCACTGCACCGTTCCGATCAGCATCGGCGTCGCCGCGCTCGGCGGCGAGGTGGAGGTGCCCACCCTCGCCGGCCGCCTGACCCTCAAGATCCCCCCGGAGACGCAAAGCGGCAAAACCTTTAGAATCCGCGGCAAGGGCGTGCGCCCGGTGCGCGGCGGCCCGCCCGGCGACCTGTTGTGCACGGTGCAGGTCGAGACACCGGTCAATCTGAACGAAGAGCAAAAAGCGTTGCTGCGCCGTTTCGAGGAATCGCTCAAGACCAACGGCCGGGACCATACGCCTCGGCAGGGCGGCTGGCTCGAGAGCGTGAAGAAATTCTTCGAAGACATGCGTTTCTAGGCGCGGTGCGCAAAGGGGGTTTCGATGAGACGTGTGGCGGTGCACGGCGCCGGCGGGCGCATGGGGCGCGCGGTGTTGCGCGCCGTGCTCGATGACCCGGGGATGCAACTGGCCGCGGCGTTCGACCGTCCGGACGCGCCGGCCGTCGGGCGCGATGCCGCGGAGCTGGTCGGCGGCGAAGCCCTCGGAGTGCGTGTGCAACCCTTGGATCCGGCGGCGCTGGCCGGTGTGGACGTGGCGATCGATTTCAGCCGGCCCGGACCGAGCCTCGCCCTGCTCGACGCCTGCCTGGCCGGCGGCACCGCCCTGGTGGTCGGCACCACCGGCTTCGATGCCGCCCAGCGGCGGCGTTTCGAAGCCGCCGCCGCGCACCTGCCGATCGTGCTCGCGCCGAACATGAGCGTGGGCGTCAATCTGTGCTTCAAACTGATCGAGATCGCCGCGGCCGTCCTCGGCGACGGCGCCGACATCGAAATCATCGAGGCCCATCACCGCCACAAGGTCGATGCGCCCTCGGGCACCGCCCTGGGCATGGGGCGCGCCGCCGCCCGCGCCTTGGGGCGCGAACTGGACGACGTCGCGATCTGGTCCCGCCACGGCCACACCGGCGAGCGGCCGCGCGGCCGCATCGGCTTCGCCGTGGTGCGCGGCGGCGACATCGTCGGTGACCACACCGCCTTGTTCGCCGCGGAAGGCGAGCGCATCGAGATCACCCACCGCGCGGCCGACCGCGCCATCTACGCGCGCGGCGCGCTGCGCGCCGCCGCCTGGCTCGAGGGGCGCCCGGCCGGGCTTTACGACATGCAAGACGTGCTCGGCCTGCGTTGATTCGATCGTCTTTTTCCTTCGTGAACGAGAGCCGCTGACATGTCCTACGCCGCCGTTTTCCCCGGCCAGGGTTCGCAATCGACCGGGATGCTGTCCGCCCTCGCCGAAGCCTATCCGGTCGTGCGCGACACCTTCGCCGAAGCCTCCGATGCGCTGGGCTATGATCTGGCCGCCCTGATCCGCGACAACCCCGAGGGCCGTCTGGACCGCACCGAGTACACCCAGCCGGCCTTGCTCGCCGCCGGCGTCGCCGCCTGGCGCGCCTGGCGCAGCGAGGGCGGGCCCGACCCGGTGGCCCTCGCCGGCCACAGCCTCGGTGAATACACCGCCTTGGTCGCCGCCGAGGCCCTGGACTTTCCGGTCGCCCTGCGCCTGGTGCGCGAGCGCGGGCGCCTGATGCAGGCCGCCGTGCCGGAAGGCAGCGGCGCCATGGCCGCCGTGCTCGGGCTCGACGACACGGCGGTGATCGCCCTGTGCGAAGCGTTGGCACCGGGGGTCGAGGCGGTCAACTTCAATGCGCCGGGCCAGGTGGTCATCGCCGGCTTGCGGGAGAAGGTCGCGGCGGTGGCCGAACGCGCCGCACAGGCCGGCGCCAAGCGGGTGGTCATGCTGCCGGTCAGCGTGCCTTCCCACAGCAGCCTGATGCGCGAAGCCGCCGAGCGGCTCGCCGAACACGTGCACGCCGCCGGCTTGCGCCCGCCGCGCTGGCCGGTGTTGCACAACGTCGATGCGCGGCCGCGCGCCGAGGCCGGGGCGATCGCCGAGGCCCTCGTCCGCCAGTTGCATCAGCCGGTGCGCTGGACCGACAGCGTGCGCGCGCTGGCCGCCGAGGGTGTGGATGCGCTGGTCGAATTCGGGCCGGGTCGTGTCTTGAGCGGTCTGTGCCGCCGCATCGACCGCAGCCTCAAGGCCTACCCGGTCGAGGATCCGCAGACGCTGCAAACGGCTTTGGACAACCTGGGGGTGTGAAATGAGCTTGGAAGGCAACGTGGCGCTGGTCACCGGCGCCAGCCGCGGCATCGGCCGGGCGATCGCTCTGGAACTGGGCCGGCAAGGCGCCACCGTCGTCGGCACCGCGACCGGCGAGAGCGGCGCGGCGTCGATCCGCGACGCCCTGGCCGAGGCCGGCGTGCGCGGCGACGGGCGCGTGCTCGACGTGACCGACGCGACGGCCGTTCAGGCGCTGGTCGATGCGGTGAGCCGGGAGTTCGGCACCATCACCATCCTGGTCAACAACGCCGGCATCACCCGCGACAACCTCTTGCTGCGCATGAGCGAAGAGGAATGGGCGCAGATCATCGAAACCAACTTGACCGGCGTCTACCGATTGAGCAAGGCGTGTTTGAAGGGCATGATGCGCGCGCGCCGCGGGCGCATCATCAACATCTCTTCGGTGGTGGGGGCGTCGGGCAACCCGGGCCAGTGCAATTATTCGGCGGCCAAGGCGGGACTGATCGGTTTCAGCAAGTCCCTCGCCCTGGAAGTGGGTGCGCGCAACGTCACCGTCAACGTGGTCGCGCCGGGCTTCATCGACACCGACATGACCCGCGCGCTCGGTGAAACCCAGCGCGCGGCCCTGGCCGAGCGCATCCCGCTCAACCGCCTCGGTTCACCCGAGGACATCGCGCATGCGGTGGCTTTCCTCGCCTCGGAACGGGCCGGCTACATCACCGGCGTCACGCTGCACGTCAACGGCGGCCTGTATCTTGCGTGAGGCCTGCGGAACATTTCTCAACATATTGATTTAAAAGGATAAAATGCCCCTATCCCGTGCCGCGCGCCGATTGTGGCACCCACGGACCGTTTTCACTACAATAGCGGGCCGCGGCCCAGGGCGTGCACAGCGGAAGCGTCGCGCCGCCGCCGGCACGCGCCGCGGGCGGGCTGCTTTTTCCGAAACCTGGAGGCTATGCGCATCATGAGCAGCATCGAAGAACGCGTGAAGAAAATCGTCGTCGAGCAGTTGGGCGTCAAGGAAGAGGAAGTCACCAACTCCGCGTCGTTCGTCGACGACCTGGGCGCCGACTCGCTGGACACGGTGGAACTGGTCATGGCGCTCGAAGAGGAATTCGGCACGGAGATCCCCGACGAGGAAGCCGAAAAGATCACCACGGTGCAGGAAGCCATCGACTACATCAAGGCCCACACCAGCAACGACTGAAGCCACCGGGTTTCGCGGGCGCGGCCGCGCCGGGCGGCCGCGCACACCGGAAACCCTTTCGCCCAGCCCCCTTTCCGCTTCCCGCCCCGCGCAGATGCCCATGTCCAAACGACGTGTCGTGGTCACCGGGCTCGGCTGCGTTTCGCCCCTGGGCAACGACGTCGAGCAGACCTGGTCGAACATCCTCGCCCGCCGTTCCGGCGCCGCGCCGATCACCCGTTTCGACCCCTCGGCGCTGCCGGTGCGCTTCGCCTGCACGGTCAAGGATTTCGACCCGGAGCCGTTTTTGCCGCGCAAGGACCAGAAGAAGATGGACCTCTTCATCCAGTACGGTTACGCGGCCGGCATCCAGGCGTGGGAAGACGCGGGGCTGGACATCGAACGACTCGATCCGCTGCGCGTGGGGGCGGCGATCGGCTCGGGGATCGGCGGCCTGCGTTACATCGAGGAGATCCACAAGCTGTTCCTCGAAGGCGGCGCGCGCAAGGTCACGCCGTTCTTCGTTCCGGCGAGCATCATCAACATGATCGCCGGCAACCTGTCCATTCGCTTCGGTTTCCAGGGCCCGAACATCGCCATCGTCACCGCTTGCACCACGGGCACGCACAACATCGGCGAGGCGGCGCGCCTCATCCAGTACGGTGATGCCGACGTGATGCTCGCCGGCGGCGCGGAGATGGCCACCAGTCCGCTGAGCGTCGCCGGTTTCGCGGCGGCCCGGGCGCTGTCCACCCGCAACGACGATCCGGCCACCGCCAGCCGCCCCTTCGACGTCGACCGGGACGGCTTCGTGCTCGGCGAAGGCGCCGCGGTGCTGGTTCTGGAGGAGTACGAGCACGCCAAGCGGCGCGGCGCGCGCATCTACGCCGAACTCGCCGGCTACGGCATGAGCGGCGACGCGCACCACATCACCCAGCCGCGCGACGACGGCGCCGGCGCGGTGGCCTGCATGCGCAATGCCTTGCGCGACGCCGGGCTGCCGGAAGACGCGGTCGATTACATCAATGCGCACGGCACCTCGACGCCGGCCGGCGACGTCGCCGAGATCCGGGCGATCAAGCGTTGCTTCGGCGGGCACGCCGAAAAGCTCATGGTCAGCTCGACCAAGTCGATGACCGGCCACATGCTCGGCGCCGCCGGCGCGATCGAGGCCTTGTTCTGTATCCTGGCCCTGCGCGACCGGGTGGTTCCGCCGACCATCAACGTCTTCGAACAGGATCCGGAGTGCGACCTGGACGTGGTGGCCGACGGCCCGCGGGAAGCCGATTTGCGCGTCGCGTTGTCCAATTCTTTCGGTTTCGGCGGCACCAACGGTTCGTTGATCTTCACGCGTCCGGCGTGAGCGCCGCCGGGGAGCCGGACGCTTCGAGGCCGGCATGCGCAAACGCCTTTTGATCCCTCTCGGTCTGGCCGCGCTGGCGGCGGTCGCGCTCGCCGCCTGGGGCGCCTGGCCGTTGCTGCGGCCCTTGCCGTTGGCGGCGCCGGTCACGTTCGAACTGCCGGCCGGGCAGGGCGGCGCCGAGCTGGCGAGCCGCCTGCACGAGCGCGGCTGGCTCGCGGCGCCGGCGGTGTTGCGCGCCTACCTGCGTGTGCGCGACCTGGACGGGCGCCTCAAGGCGGGCGAGTACACGGTGCGGCCTGGCGAGCGCCTGGTGGATCTCGTCGACCGCATCGCCCGCGGCGAGGTGAGCCTGCATGCGTTCACCATCGTCGAGGGTTGGACCTTCGCCCAGTTGCGCCGTGCCCTGCGCGACAGCCCCCTCTTCACGCCGACCCTGGCCGGCCTCGACGATGCCGCCGTGATGGCCGCGCTCGGCCGGCCGGGCCGCCATCCCGAGGGCTGGTTTCTGCCCGAGACCTACCACGTCGCCCGCGGCAGCAGCGACCGGGTCCTGCTGGAGCGCGCCCTGGAGGCGATGGAGCGCGCCCTGGAGGCGGTCTGGGCGGGACGCGATCCGGATCTGCCCTTGCGCGATCCGTACGAGTTGCTCATCCTCGCTTCCATCGTCGAGAAGGAGACCGCCGTGCCCGATGAGCGGCCGCTGATCGCCGCGGTGTTCGTCAACCGCCTGCGCCGGGGGATGCGCCTGCAGACCGACCCCACGGTGATCTACGGCCTGGGCGAGGCCTTCGACGGGAACCTCCGCCGTGCCGATCTGCGCCGCGACACGCCCTACAACACCTATACCCGGAACGGCCTTCCGCCCACCCCGATCGCCCTGCCGGGGCGTGCCGCGCTGGAGGCGGCGGCGCATCCGGCCGACAGCGACGTGCTGTATTTCGTCGCCCGCGGCGACGGCCGGCACCATTTCTCGCGGACCCTGGCCGAGCACAACGCGGCCGTGGACCGTTATCAGCGGCGCCGGCGATGACGGGCCGTTTCATCGCCCTGGAGGGCATCGAGGGGGTGGGCAAGAGCACCGCCGCGGCGCACCTCTGCGCGCGCCTCGCGGCGGCGGGAAAAACGCCGCTGGCCACCCGCGAGCCCGGCGGCACGCCTTTCGGCGAACGCCTGCGCGAGGCCCTGCTCGATCCCGGTGAAACCCCCGAGCCCGAGGCCGAGCTGCTGCTGATGTTCGCCGCGCGCCTGCAGCACCTGCGCCGGGTGATCCGGCCGGCCCTGGCGGCCGGCCGCTGGGTGGTGTGCGACCGCTTCGTGGACGCCAGCTATGCCTACCAGGGCGGCGGTCGCGGCCTGCCGGAGGCGCACATCGCCGCCCTGGAAGCGTGGTTGCTCGAGGGGCTGCGGCCCGACCCGGTGATCCTGCTCGACGCGCCCGTCCCCGTCGCCCTGGCGCGGGCGCGCGGCCGCGCCGGAGCGGCCGACCGCTTCGAGCGCCTGGACGAGGCCTTCTTCGAACGGGTGCGGCGCGCCTACCTCGATCGCGCCGCCGCCGATCCGGACCGTTACCGCGTGATCGACGCGGCGCGCCCCTGGCCGGAGGTGCGCGCCGAGCTCGACCGCGTCCTGGACGGCTGCCTGGCCGATGACGGCGCCGGCCGGACGTGAGGACGAGCGGGCGGCGGCGGCTTGGCACGCCGCCGCCGTCGCGGCCTTGTGCGGGGAGGGCGCCCGCCCGCCGCAGGCGGTGCTGCTCAGCGGGCCGCCGGGGATCGGCAAGCGCCTGCTGGCGGCGCACCTGGCGCGGCGCTGGCTGTGCGAAGGGGACGGCGCGGCGGACTGCCGCTGCCCGGCCTGCCTGTGGCTGGACGCCGGGGACCACCCGGACCTGCTGCGCCTGGAGGCCCCGCCGGGTGAAGAGATCCGCATCGACGCGGTGCGGGGATTGGTCGAGCGGCTCGCCCAGACCCCGACGCGCGGCGGGCGCAAGCTGGCCTGGATCGCCCCGGCCGAGGCCCTCAACCGTCACTCCGCCAACAGTCTGCTCAAGACCTTGGAGGAGCCCCCGGGCGCGGCGGTGCTGATCCTGGTCAGCGAGCGGCCGGCGCTCTTGCCGGCGACCGTGCGCAGTCGCTGCCGGCGGCTGCGGCTGGCCCCGCCCGGGGCGGCCGCCCTGGATTGGCTGCGCGCCCGCTTGCCGGAAGGCGCCGACGCCGAGGCGGCGCTGACGGCCGCGGAGGGCGCCCCGCTCACCGCGCTGGCCTGGGCCCAGCCGGAGCGCGCCGAGGCGCGCGCGGCCTGGCGCGAGACGCTGTGGGCGGTGGCGGCCGGCCGGACCGATCCGGTGGCCGCCGCCGAGGACTGGCACAAGCGCCTGGCCGAGCCCGAGCTGGCCGACTGGGCCGAGCCTTTTGCGGGCCCTCGCCGCCGCGGCCCTGGGCGGCGAGCGCGGCGCCGTGCCGCCGGCCTTGCGCGAATGCGCCCAGCGGTTAGACTTGAAGGCGTCTTTCGCCCTCTACGACCGCGTGCTGCATGCCGCGCTCGGGCTGCGGGGGCGCTTGAACGCACAGAGCCTGCTCGAGACGCTGCTGCTCGAGTGGGCGCGGATCTGGCGCGAGGCGCGCTGAAGGAGGACCCATGGCCGCCGGTGGCCGACAAGGCATATTGTCCCTGACGATTCGCGACAAGGGGGCGCTGTACGCCGCCTACATGCCGTTCATCCGCAACGGCGGCTTGTTCATCCCCACCACCAAGCCCTACAAGCTCGGCGACGAGGTGTTCATGCTGCTCACGCTCATGGACGAGACCGAGAAGATCCCGGTCGCCGGGCGGATCGTCTGGATCACGCCGCCGGGCGCCCAGGGCAGCAAGACGGCCGGCATCGGCGTGCAGTTCAGCGAGCAGGACAACGGCGCCACGCGCAACAAGATCGAAGGCTATCTCGCCGGCGCCTTGAAGGCCGAAAGGCCCACCCACACCGTGTGAGTCCCGCCGGGCCGATCCTCTAGTCCGGCCCCTTCTCGCCCTCCACCTCGTCGAGCAGGTCGCGCGCCTGTTGGGCGAGTTCGGCCGCCCGGCCGTCGTCTTCCGCGGCGGGCGGGGGCGGGGTCGGGGCCGTCGTCCGCCGCGGCGGAGGCGGCGGAGGCGGCGCCAGGCCGAGCTCTTCCCAGGGCAGGCTGCGGTAGATCTCGGGGCTGTCGATGCCGTAGATCGGGTACTTGATGATGTCGAAATACGGCGAGTAGTCGAAGTCGCTCGGGGTGTACAGCTTGAGGTTGCGGTCGTAGACCATCACCCGGCCGTCCTCGGCGCGCCGCAGCACCGGCCGCACCGGGTAGCGGACGCTGGCGAAGGCCTCGGCGATCAGCGTCGAGCAGATCGTGCGCGCGTTGGTCCCCTGCCCGAACAACGAGGAACGCCAGCGGCGCGGCAGGAGGCGGTAGGGGAACAGGAAGCGCGCCAGGTCCAGGAGCTGGCGCACGTCGTAATCGAAGCCCAGGAAAGAGGCGGCATAGGCGATCACGGCCTGGGCGTCCTTGCGCGAGATGCCGTTGGGCCGGCACAGGCGGACGTGGTCGTGGCGGTACTTTTCCAGCGGGGCGACGATGGTGCCCTGGCCGAGCAGGGCCTCGATGATCAACTGTTCGTCGGGGCGCGCCGGATAGTGGGCGAGGATCAGCTCGCGCAGGGCCGGGTCGTCGATCGCATGGAGCCGGCCGATGTAGAGCGCCGCGTGGGTCCAGGGGCTGAGCGTCAACGACTGGATGATGCCGCTGACCCGGGAGCGGCCTTCGACGAGCAGCACGTCGCAGAAGCGGATTTCATAGCGCAGCCGGTCGAAATCGCAGGGCGGGATGTCCTCCCGGGGCAGGTCACGGGTCAGCCAGTCGGTGAGGCGTTTCCACAGGGCGTCGCGCAGGCGTTTGAGCATGGCCGTTCTCCCCCGGATCACACCGGGTGCGCCGTTCGATCGAGCGGCCGGAGGCGGCGGTGCTTGAGGGGGTGCCGCCGCGGCCGCCGCGGGATCATACCCGCTTGGCGAGGCCGGCGCGAGCCAGGGCCTCGCACAGCCGCGCGGCGTCGGCCGCCGCGTCGTTGTGGTAGTGCGGCGAGAAACGCAGGCCGCCGCCGCGCAAGGCGCACAGGATCCCGGCTTCGTCCAGCGCGGCATGCAGCCGGCGGCTGTCGGCCTGCGGCCAGGACACGGTGAGGATGCCCGCCCGGCGGGCCGGCTCGAGGGGGGTGTGCCAGCGGGTGCCGGGCAGCTCGCCGAGGGCATCGATCAGCGTCTGCACGTTGGCCTCGACGGCACGGGCGATGCGCTGCAGGCCGTGGGCCTCGAGCAGGGCCGTGCTGGCGTCCAGGGCGTGGACGCCCAGCAGGTTGGGACTGCCGCATTCGAAGCGCCGCGCGTCGGGAGCCGGCCGCCAGTCGCGGCGCTCGAAGTCGCCGGCCTCGGCGACCATGTGCCAGCCGTAGCTCAGCGGCGCGAGGCGTTCCAGGAGCGTGCTCCGGCAGTAGAAGAGACCAAGTCCTTCGGGGGCGAGCAGCCATTTGTGGCCGTCGGCGGCGACGAAATCGGCGTGCACGGCCCGGGCGTCGAACGGCAGCGCGCCCAGGCTCTGGATCGCGTCGACGCAGAACAGCACGCCGCGGGCCCGGCAGGCTTGACCCAGGCGTTCGAGGTCCATGCGCAGGCCGCTGGCGTATTGCACGCTGCTCACGGCGAGCAGGCGCGTGCGCCGGTCGCAGGCGGCGAGCAGGGCGCCCTCGGGGTCGGCGGCCCCCTGCAGGGGGACGCAACGGGGTTCGACGCCGCGCGCCGCCAGGGCTTCCCAAACGATGCGGTTGGAGGGGAATTCCTCGGCGGCGTAGACCACGTTGTCGCCGGTCTGCCAGTCGAGGCCGCCGGCGACGATCGACAAGGCCTCCGAGGTGTTCTTGACCAGGGCGATGCAGTCGGCCGATTCGGCGCCGACCAGGCGCGCCAGGCGCGCCCGCAGGCGCGCTTCGACGGCGAGCCAGCGCGGGTAGTCGGCACCGCCGCGCCGCGCCGCCTGCGCGGCGAAGGCCTCGACGGCCAGGCGGGTGGCGCGCGGCCAAGGGGCGACCCCGGCGTGGTTGAGGTAGACCAGGCCGGGGTCGAGTTCGAAGTCCGGGTGCACCGTCAGTTCACGGGCACGGTCAGCCGCAGGTAGAACAGCCGCCCGCGCGGGTCGTGGACCTTGGCGTCGTAGCCGCCGTTGGTGGCGACATAGGGCGGGTCTTCGTCGGTGAGGTTGATGGCGCCGAGGGCGAATTGCACCGCCTCACCGCCGCCGAAGCCTTCCAGGGCCACGCGGTATTGCAGATCGAGCGTGCGGTGGGCGTCGATCTCGCGGTCGTTCTGGTCGTCGAGGTAGTCGTCGATGTGCCGCCAGTAGAGGTCGAGGCCGTGACGGCCGCGCTCGTAGCCCAGGTTGAGGTTGTAGCGCAGCTCCGGCATGGAGGTGGCGAAATTGGTGAAGTTGCGCCGCCCGAGGCCGTCCACGGCGCCGGCTTGGGGGTCGACGAGGTCGTAGCTGAGCACGCGGGTGAGTTCCAGGCCGCCGCGCAGCCGGCCGCCGGCCACGTCGTCCCACAGCATCCGCAGGCCCAGGTCCACGCCGTCGGTGTCCAGGCGCGAGGCGTTGTCGTAATAGATGTTGATCCGCTCGATGGTCTGCACGCCGGGCGGCACGCCGTCCTGGAAGTCGATCTGGGCGAGGGCCGCCGGATCGCCCGCGACGAAGGCGGCCTCGAACACCGCCTGGGCGCTTTGCTTGATGATCACGTCCTGGTACTCGTAGCGCCAGTAGTCGAGGTGCAGCTGCAGGCGCTCGTCCAGGGCCTCGAGGGTGGCACCGAGGTTGGTGACGTCCGCCTGTTCGGGGGCGAGCGGGTCGGCGGGGTTGGCGCGCGCGCTGATCGGCAGGAACTGGCTGCCGCCGGTCGGCAGTTCGATTTCCTCCAGGGTGGTCTGGACGCCGTGCTGCTGGAACAGCGATGGGGCGCGGAAGGACGTGCCCACCGAAGCGCGCAACACCAGGGAATCGGCGGCTTGCAGGCGCAGCGCGAGTTTCGGGTCGGTGGAGTCCACGCTGTCGCCGTAGTCTTCGCTGCGCACCGAGAATTGCACGTCCAGGCGTGCATGCAAAGGCAGGACGATCTCGCCGTAGACGGCGTCGATGTCGCGGTCGGCGTCGAAGTCCGGGTTGCCGACGAAGAACAGGTAGTTGTCGTTGTTGGCGTTGTCGTCGTAATCGTAGCGCAGGGACTCGCGCCGGTGCTGCAGGCCGACGGCCAGACGCGCCGCGCCGCCCGGCAGCTCGAACAGGTCGCCGTCGGCGCGCGCTTCGAGCACGTCCAGTTGCGCGCGGGTGTCCATGCGGAAGTCACCGAGCACGGCGTCGATCGCCTCCGGCGGGTTGGCGTTGGGCGCGGCCGGCGGGGCGGCGGCGAAGGGGTTGTAGCTGCCGTCGAGCAGGGCGGCGCTCAGCGCATCGCGCAGCGCGTCCTGGGCGGTCAGCAGGTAATCGTTGCGGCTGTGACCGTACTCGGCGCGCCAGCGCCAGCCGCTGTCGCCGATCAGGCCCTCCAGGCCGGCGACCGCGCGCAGGGTTTCGGAGTCGTGGCGGCTGATCAGGGCCTCGGCACCGCTGCCCAGCACGCGGCCGACGAACAGCACGTCGACGCCGAAGGGGTTGTTCGGGTGGCTCGCCGGCACCGGCAGCGGGGTGGCGATCGGGAAACTCGGCGAGTTGCGCCTCTCGGCGTGGTTGTCGGCCCAGCCCAGTTCGGCGTCCAGCGTCAGGTTCTCGCCCAGCGCCAGCCGGTAACGGGAAAACAGCTGTTTGCGTTCTTCCTCCGGAACCAGGCTGTAGAAACTGCCGAATTCGAAGCGGCACAGGCCGGGCACGGCCGCGCCGTCCGAGAGGGGCAGGGGGAAACTCGGCGGCACGCTGGTCGGGTAGCGCGCGGCGACCTCTTCGCAATTGGGGTCGGCCATGGCCGGGGGCGTGCTGCTGGTGCCCTCGAAGAAGTCGGCGACGCCGCTGTTGTCGGCGTCGAAGGCCGCGGTCCAGGCGATCACCGTGTCCGGCGTCGGCCCGGTGGGGCGGGCGGGCACCAGGAAGGAGCCGGGCATGCCGGCGTTGCTGGTGTCGTCCTCGGGGCGGGACAGGCGCTTGCGGTCGGTGCCCAGGCCGGCGCGGTCGAACAGGCTCGCGGCGAGCAGCAGGTGATGACCGGCGTCGCCCCAGCCGAACAGGGCGGACAGTCGCGTCTCCTCCTGGCCGTGGTCGCCCGAGAGGTAATCGACGGTGAGCTCGGCCCCCTCGAAGTCGTCGCGCGTGTAGAAATTGACCACGCCGCCCACGGCGTCCGAGCCGTACAGGGAGGCGGCGCCGTCCTTGAGGATCTCCACCCGGTCGACCGCGATCATCGGCACCAGCGAGGCGGTGTCGACGAAATTCTGGCCCTGGTTGGTGGTGACGGCGCTGTAGGTCTGGCGGCGGCCGTTGAGCAGCACCAGGGTCGAGGCCACCCCCAGGCCGCGCAGGTTGATGTTCTCGGTGCCGGTGGAGAAATTCTGGGTGAAGGCGTCCGGGTTGTTCTCCGCGCCGCTGTTGATGGTCAGGTGTTGGGTGACGTCCGCCAGGCGCACGGCGCCGCTGCGGCCGAGTTCTTCGCGGTCGAAGCTGAGCAGCGGGGTGGGCAGGTCCTCCTG
The DNA here is from genome assembly GCA_026004975.1 of Gammaproteobacteria bacterium. Taxonomy (GTDB): domain Bacteria; phylum Pseudomonadota; class Gammaproteobacteria; order HTCC5015; family HTCC5015; genus BPKE01. The sequence continues at coordinate 75,984 of BPKE01000001.1, read as the reverse complement.
GCGCAGGCCGCGCAGGTAGGAGCCGGTGACCTCCAGGTACTCCAGGCGGTGGCCGGCGGCCTCGCTGCGGGCGATCCAGTCTTGCGCGCCGTCCTCCTGGGCGGCGGCCGGCAGGGCCGAAACGGCGAGCAGGGTGAGCAGAGCGGCGATGCGGGGGTGCGAGTCGTCGTGTTTCATGGCGTGCCCCTCGTGCGGACGTGGATGGCTCGATTGTAGACGAAGGCGGGCCCGGCCGCGGCCGGGCCCGCCTGGCGCCGCGCTCGGCTCACTTGAGCTTGAGCGGGAAATGGTCGTTGAGTTTTTTCTCCACGGGCACGTTCTTCAGGCGCACGTAGTCGGGCAGGCCGTTCTTGAACGGCGGGAAGTCCTCGCCGGTGATCAGCGGTTGCAGGTAACGGCGGCAGGCCTCGGTGATGCCGAAACCGTCTTCGCTGATGTAGTCGCGCGGCAGTTTTTTCTCGACGTTGGCGATGGCCTCGAGCGGCGCCTCGCCGATCGACCAGCGGTACGGCTCGTCGGCTTCGCGGACGATGGTCGGCATGACGGCGTTCTTGCCGGCGAGGGCGAACTCGACCGCGGCGCGGCCGACGGCGTAGGCCTGTTCGACGTCGGTGCGCGAGGCGATGTGGCGGGCGGAGCGCTGCAGGTAGTCGGCGATGGCGTAGTGGAACTTGTGGCCGAGCTTCTGCTTGATGAGGTTGGCGATCACCGGCGCGACGCCGCCGAGTTGGGCGTGGCCGAAGGCGTCGCGCGTGCCCGACTCGGCCAGGAAGCGCCCGTCCGGCCCTTTGACGCCCTCGGAGACGACGACCACGCAGTAGCCCCAGCGGTCGATGCTGTCCTGCACCTTGGCCAGGAAGGCCGCCTCGTCGAAGGTGATCTCCGGGAACAGGATGACGTGCGGCGCGTCACCCTCGGCCTCCCGCGCCAGGCCCGCGGCGGCGGCGATCCAGCCGGCATGGCGGCCCATCACTTCCAGGACGAAGACCTTGGTCGAGGTCAGGGCCATGGAGGCGACGTCGAAGGCCGCTTCGCGGGTCGAGACGGCCACGTATTTGGCCACCGAGCCGAAGCCGGGGCAGTTGTCGGTGATCGGCAGGTCGTTGTCGATGGTCTTGGGGATGCCGATGCAGGTCAGGTGGTAGCCCAACGCCTCGGCCATCTGCGCCACCTTGTGGGTGGTGTCCTGCGAGTCGTTGCCGCCGTTGTAGAAGAAATAGCCGATGTCGTGGGTCTCGAACACCTGGATCAGCCGTTCGTATTCGGCGCGGTTCTCGTCCAGCCCTTTGAGCTTGTAGCGGCAGGAACCGAAAGCCCCCGCCGGGGTGTATTTCAAGGCGGCGATGGCGGCCTCGGATTCCTGGGCGGTGTCGATCAGGTCTTCGGTGAGCGCGCCGATGATGCCGTTGCGGCCGGCGTAGACCTTGCCGATCCGGTCGGGATGCTGGCGGGCGGTTTCGATCACCCCGGCGGCCGAGGCGTTGATGACGGCGGTGACACCGCCGGACTGGGCGTAGAAGGCGTTTTTGGGCATGGTCGCTCCGATAGCCGAACTGGTGGGTGAATCGGGTGTCGTCGAAGGCGCCGGCGGGCGGCCCGCCGGGCGGCGTAAAGATATCACGGCCCCGGGCGGCTTGTGAAAAAAGGCCGGGCGGCGATTCAAGATCTTCCCGGCGCGGCCGATTCCAGCAGCAAGGCCGCGCGCCCGGCCGGCCGCGGCCGGATGGCCGAAGCGAGGGTGTGGACATGGTGGAACAGACGGACGCGGATACGGCCGGGCAGCGCCTCGAGGCGGAGCTGCGCGCCTACGTGTCGGCGAACGACCGGCTGCGCAGCGCCGGCATGTTCGATCCGGAGCTGGGGGTGGGCAGCCCCGAGGCCCTGGCCATCGAGCTGGACTGGATGCACCAGCTCGCCCTGCGTTACCAGCGCGTGTACGCGCTGCTGCTGGTCGATTTCGACGACTACGCCAGCTATCAAGCCCAGTACGGGCGGCGCGCCGCCCGCCTGGCACACAAGTTGATGGCCGAGCACGTCCGGCACGGCTGTCGGGCGGCCGACCGCCTTTACCGGCTGGACGAGGGCACGGCCCTGGTGGTGTTGTTGCCGGAAACCCGGCTGGAAGGGGCTTGCGTCCTCGGCCGGCGGCTGGTGGAGGGTTTCCGGGCACGCGGCATCCCGCATCTGCGCAGTGAAAGCCGTCTCCTGACCCTCAGCGCCGCGGCGGCCGCGGCCGAAGGGGAAACGCCGCCGCCGGAACCGCGCGCGTTGCTCGAGGAAGCGCGTTTGTACCTGCGCGTCGCACAGGCCCGCGGCGGCGCCAATCTGGCCAGCCGGCTGGAGGCGGCCTAGCGCCCGTCGTTGATCCCCCCGAAGAATGCCGCGGGACGGCCGGGCCGTCCCGCGGTGCTTCGGCGTGCCTACGGTTGGGCGCGCAACAGACCGAGCCGGTAGGGCAGCAGGTCGTAGTCGGTGCTCACGGCCGGGTCACGCCCCTGGTAGAGGAACGCGAGATTGCAGGCGTCGATTTCCATGCGCTGGTCGTAGCCCGCGCGCAGCAGCTCGCCGTGGCTGACGTCGCGCGTCCAGCGGCCCTCCGGGTAGGCGACGTTGGCCTCGCCGGCGAACGGCGCCGCCTCGCTGGTCCGGTAGGGCGTCCAGGGGCCGTCGAGGCTCGTGGCCGTCCAGGCGCGGTAGAAGCGCGGTCCGGATTCCCAGCCTTCCACCAGGAGCAGGTATTTGTTCAGGCCGCGCAGCTTGTACACCGCCGGCGCCTCGAACAGGACGTTGCGCGGTCCGGACATGACGGTGGTGTAGCCGCTGAAGTTCGGGAAGTCCCCGATCGGGGTCTTGCTCAAGTAGAGCGCACCGTCGTCACGCGAGAAGAACAAATAACAGTCGGTGTCGCTGCAGATGAGCCAGAAGTCCAGGGCGCCGCTGGGTTCGCCGGCGAGCAGCGGCCGCAACGGGCTCCAGCCGTTGGGATCGGCGATGTCGCTGTTGGTGCTGTAGCGCCCCGGCCACTGGGTGATCAGGTACCACAGGCCATGCGGCTCGAAATAGAACACCTGTGGGGCCACCGTGGACGATCCGCCCGGCGCGAAGGGCAGGTGCTGCGCGCCGCCGGCGCGGCTGAAGTCGTCGAAGCGCAGATAGACCGACGCCCAGTTGCTGTTGTACACCGTGGCGAAGACGTGCCAGAAGCCGCCGAACCGGACGATGCTCGGGTCTTTGACCGACACGTTGCCGTTCTTCGGCTCGATCAGGGGGCCGCTGGAGGTCCAGTTGAGGGTGGCGGGCAGATCGCAGGCGGCGCTGCTCGAGCTGGAGCCGCCAGAGGCGCTGCTCGAACTCGATCCCGCGCCGATCGGGCCGAAATCGATCTGGCCGTTGCAGTGCAGCCATTCGCTGTAGCCGCCCCCGCCGCAGCGGCCGTCGGCCCAGACACCGGTGTTCACGGCCTGGTCCTCGGCCTCGCGGATCTGGCCGTCGATGCGGATGTGATCGATCTGGACGTCGTGATCGACGCCGGCGTCGTTGATGAAGGCGACGACGACCGGGCCGGTGAGGGCGGTTTCGGCGGTGTGGTCGGCGAGCGTGGTGCCCAGGGTCCATTCCTGCACCGTGCTGCCGCCGACCTGCAGGCGGATCGTCTCCGTTCCGGCAAGGCCGCGGGCGCGCACGACGATCTGGTGCAGGTTGGCGGTGCTGCTCGATGCGCTGCTGGAGGACGAAACACTGGAGCTCGACGCGCTGCTGCTCGAGGAGGACACGCTGGAGCTCGAAGAACTCACGCTGGAGCGGCTCGAAGAGGCAGCGCCGCCGTTGACCGTGACGGGCACCGCCGAGACGTTACCGGGGCTGCCGATGAAGCCGAAGCTCACCGAGCCGCCGGGCGGCACGTTGGCGGTGTAGTCGGCCGGGCCGATGACGAAATGCCCGCCGCTCGCGGACTGGACCACGCCCCCCCAGATGTTGCCGATGCCGATCGGCATGTCGAATTCGACGGTCCAGCCCGAAAGCGTCGCACCGCCGTCGTTGCTCACCGTCACTTCGGCCTGGAAGCCGCCGCCCCAGTCGTTGACGATGCGCATGCTGCCGCTCGCGGCCAGCGCCCAGGAACTGGCGGCGACACACAGCACCGCCAGCGCGAGTGGATATCGCAGTGACATGCTTCTCCCTCCCATCGATCGTCGTTGTGGATCGGTGTCGTCGACGCGCCGGCGACCCTTGCGGTTCGCCGCCACGCCGCTGCACCGCGGCCATCACTATAGCCTGCTGAGACAACGGTGTCAGGGCAGGTGAGAAAAGGCGGCCGTCCCTGGCCGCACGAGTCGCCCATCGGGCGGGGAGGGGTTCAGTGGGCGCTGCAGGCCGGCGGGCTGATGTTGCCGCTGGTGGTGCCTTGCAGGCCGAAGGTCACGCTCTGGCCGGGGGCCAGGTTGCCGTTCCAGGACACGTTCGAGCCGCTCAGGGTCGAACCGCTGGTCGTGGCAAAAGCGATGCCCCAGCTGTTGGTGACGCTCACCGTCCGGTCGAAGCTCAAGGTCGCCGTCCAGCCGGTCACCGGGCTCGTGCCGGTGTTGGTCACCGTGTAGTTGTTGAGCACGAAGCCGCTACCCCAGCTGTCCACCGTGCCCGGCGTGCAGGAGAGGGCCGAACCGCCCGCCGACGAGCTGCTCGAGCTGCTCGACGAGACGCTGCTCGACGAGACGCTGCTCGACGAACTGCTGGTCGAGCTGCTCGACGAGGACACGCTGGAGCTGCTCGAGCTGCTGCTGGACGAGACGCTGGAGCTGCTGCTCGAGGAGGACACGCTGCTGGAGCTGGACGCGCTGCTGCTGGAGCTCGAGGCCGTCCCGCCGCAGGCCACGCCGTTCAGGGTGAAGGCCGTCACCACATTGGCCGGCGGCTGGCTGTTGTTGGCCTGGAAGCCGAAGCTCGCCGTGCCGCCGTTGGCCGCCAGGCGACCGTTCCAGTGCCCGGCCGGGTTGGAGGCCGTCACCCGCGAACCCGAGGTGCTGAAGCTGGCGTTCCAGCCGCCGGCGAAGCTCTCGCCCGCGCCCAGGTTCCAGACCAGCGTCCAGCCGTCGATCGCCTGGCTCGACAGGTTGCGGACGGTGACGTTCACCTGGAAGCCGCCGCCCCAGTCGTTGGCGATCACGTAGTCCACGGCGCAGGTCCCGCTGCCGCCCGTGCTGCTGCTCGAGGAGACGCTGCTCGACGAGCTGCTGCTCGAGCTGCTCGACGAGGACACGCTGGAGCTGCTGCTCGAAGAGGACGACACGCTGCTCGAAGAGCTGGAACTGGAGCTGGAGCTGCTGCTCGAGGAGACGCTGCTCGAGCTGCTCGACGAGGACACGCTGGAGCTCGAAGCGCTGCTGCTCGAGGACGATCCGCCGACGGGGTCGGCATAGAGGATGCCGCGGCCGTTGGTGCCGAGGTAGACCCGGCCGTAGATGCGCGGGTCGCCGGTGATGGCGTCGCCCATGTTGCCGTACTGGTGGGCGTCGTCGTTGATGCGCACCCAGTTGGCCCCCTCGTCGTCGGAGCGGAACACGCCGGTGACCCCGTCGATGGTCGCCACCAGGTACAGGGCCGGGTAGTCGCGGCCCGGCGCCGGCGCGCCGAAGCCGATGTTGCGCCCTTGTTCGACGCCGGGCAGCTTGGTGAAGCTCAGGCCGCCGTCGGTGGAGCGCCACAGGCCGTGGTTGCCGCTCTCGGGGGTGCCGCCGGTGAGCCAGATGTGGCCGGCGTAACCGGGGACGGCCTTGAACCGCAGCGCGCCGTCGGTCGGCAGGTTGTCGGCGGGCGAGGCGGTGAAGGTCGCGCCGCCGTCCTCGCTGATGTAGAAGGTGCCGCCGGCGAAACCGTAGACCCGCAGCGGGTCGACGCGGTCGGCTTCGACCGGGGTGCCCGCCGGGATGCCCTGGGCCGGGGTCCAGCTGCTGCCGAGGTTGGTGGAGACGTGCACGCCGGCGCCCTCGGGGCTCCAGACGAAGCGGCCGCCGTCGGCGGTGACGGCGATGGTGCCCGGACCGGTCACGCCGCCCGGTTCCTGGCCTTGCCACCAGTTGGCGCCGCCGTCGGTGGACACGCCGATCGCCGTCATGCCGGGGTTGGCTTCCCGATCGAAGCGGCCGACCCGGGCCATGATCGACGGGTTGAGTTCGGCGAAGTCGATGCTGGTGGTGGAGCTGTGGTTGGGCGAGGTGTACATCAGCGCCGGAACCTGGTCGAGATCGACGTGGCGGAAGCCGCCGATGTCACCCAGGGCGGAGAACAGGTGCGGCCCGGTCGGCGGGCTGGCCAGGTCGAGCACGGCGGTCTCTTCCAGGCCGCGCACCATCGGCCGGATCAGCACCGTCTGCCCGGCGTCCCAGGCGAGCAGATTGGTGGTGCCGTAGATCGTCGCGCCGGTGCCGTAGAGCAGGCGGTTGGAATCGTGCGGGTCGATGCGCACCGCGCAGTTCATCCAGCCGAGTTTCGGTGTGACCTCGGGCGGCTGGGGGTTGCTGCCGAAGCTCAGCCACGGCACTTCGCTGATGTCCATCTCGTAGCGGAAGGTGCGGTTCGGGTAGCCGTTCCAGTCCCAGATGCGGGTCCAGGTGGCGCCGCCGTCGGTGCTGCGGAAGAAGATCGCGTCCGGCCACCAGGAAATCTGCGAGGCGACCATGATCGTGTCGGGGTTTTGGCGATCGATGGTCAGGCCGCTGTAGCCGAAGTACAGATCGGCGCTGTCGATCGGGATCGGCGAGATGTCCGTCCAGGTGCCGGCGCCGATGTCGTATTTCCACACTTGGCCGGCGCCGCCGTCGTAGGGGCCGCCGGTGTCGGAAGTGGCGACGTAGAGGTAACCGTTGACGTGGTCGACCACCGCCTGGTGGGGCAGGTACCCGGTCGGGGCGCCGGCCAGGGGGCGCCAGGTCTGCCCGGCGTCCTCGCTGACGTAGATCGGGTCGCTCTTGTCGGCGACGCCGACGAAGATGCGCGGCGTCGGGCTGCCGGGCGCCCCGCTGGCCGGGTCGAACACCACCCAGGTCAGGCCCTGGTTCTGATTGAGGTAGCCGTACGGGTCGTTGGGGTCGGCCACGTAGTTGCCGGGGTTCGGAAAGTTGCCGACCGGGCCGAAGGTGGCGCCGTAGTCGCTGCTCCGCCACAGGCCGTGGCCGCCCTCGGCGGCGAAGTAGACGATGCGGTTGTCGTTGGGGTCCACCGCCAGGCGCTCGCCCATGCCGCGGCCGGGCATGTTGCCGCCGACCTTGAAGGGCAACTCGAAGGCTTGCCAGGTTTCACCGCGGTCGGCCGAGCGCAGGATGGCGCCGTTGTTCGGATCCCAATCGTTGGTGTACATGCCCACCGCGGCGTAGACCCGGTCGGGATCCACCGGGTCGGTGGCCACGCTGAGCACGCCGTTCCAGCCCCAGCGGTCCCAGCCGACCCAGTCGAGCAGCGGTTTCCAGGTGCCACTCTCCGGCTGCCAGCGGTACAGGCCGCCGATGTCGGTACGCACGTAGATCAGGTCGGGTTGGCTCTCGTTGAAGACGATGCCGGGGATGAAGCCCCCGCCGTCGATGCGCACATTGCGCCAGGTATACTCCTGGCTCGGCACGGCCGCGGCCGGCCGCCAGGCGACCGCGGCGGCGGCCGCAGCGAGCAGGAGCAGGGTGCCGCCGAGCCGCGACGGGCGCGGGCGGGCGAGTGTGGACAGGCCTCCCATGGGTACCTCCATCGTTGTCGAGTTGAAAAGAGAAATGGTGTTTCACCGGTGATACCTTAGCGCGGTCTCCGGGGAAAAACGTCCGACTATGCGCCGGGCGGAAAGCCGGACCTCGGCGGAACATGGGGGAGGCGGATGTGAAAGTGCGCACGGTGCTGTTGGTGGAGGGGCTGGCCAATGCCGTATTGGCGGCGACCAAGTTCGTGGTCGGCTTGTATACCGGGTCGACGGCGATCCTCGGCGATGCGCTGCACTCGCTGACCGACCTGGCGAACAACGTCATCGCCTTCATCGTTGCGCGCATCGCCGAGCAGCCGCCCGACCACGACCACCCTTACGGCCATCAGAAATTCGAGCCGCTGGCGGTGTTCGTGCTCGCCGGCCTGTTGGTCGTGGTCGCCTTCGAGTTGGTCAGCCGGGCGCTGGGCCGCTTCGGTGAGGCGCCTCGGCACGACGCCCAGGCCTTACTGGTGATGGGCGCCACCTTGCTGATCAATGTGGTGGTGACCTTGTGGGAACACCGCTGGGCGCGTCGCCTGGGATCGGACCTGCTGCTCGCGGATGCGCGCCACACCCTCGGCGACGTGCTGGTTACGGCGAGCGTGATCGCCGGCTGGCAGCTCGCGGTGCACGTGGCCCCGTGGCTGGACTCGCTGTGCGCTCTGCTGGTGGCGGGCCTGGTCGCCTACCTCGCCTACGATCTGTTCCGGCGGGCGGTGCCGGTGCTGGTCGATTCGGCGGCTTACGACGGCGGGCAGCTGGCGGCCGCGGTGCGCACGGTGCCGGGCGTGCTGGCGGTGCCGCGGGTGCGGTCGCGCCGCCAGGGCAGCACCTTGGTCGCCGACGTGGTGCTCAAGGTCGACGGCGCCCTGAGCACGCACGAGGCGCACGCCATCGCCGATGCCGTGGAGCAGCTGCTCGCGGCGCGCTTCGGCATCCAGGACACCACGGTGCACATCGAGCCGGCCGAGGGCAAAAGCTCAAGTGCGCCGGCCGGGCGCCGCTAATCGCCCTGTGTCGGCTCGAACGGCCCGGCTGGAGAGTGTGATGCAAGAGCCCGAATCCGGCGACGCCTTCGAAGAGTATTTCGTCGAGGACCACGTCGCCCCGAAGCTGCTGGTGGTGGGCGACGACGAGCGTGCCTTCACGCCGTTGATCGAGCGGCTCAAGACGCTGGACATCGACGTCTACACCGCGGCCGACGCCCAGCACGCGCTGAGCCTCGCGGCGCAGCATGCGTTTTTCCTGATCCTGATGGGCGCCGACTGTCTCAAGCAGGGCGGGGTGGAACTGGCCTTCAACCTGCGCGCCAACCCGAACACCCGCCACGTGCCGGTGGTGTTCATCACGCCGAACGCCCCGGTCGGCGGGCCCGAGGAGAGCTACGGCTACGGCCTGGCGGGGTCCGACTACGTGATCAACGCCGTTTCGGGCGACGTGGTGCTGCGCGAGGTGTCGGTGTTCCTCGAGCTGTACCGGCAGAAGAAATCCCTGGAGTTCTCCGAGCAGCTCTACCGGGTGATGGCGACCCGCGACCCGCTGACGCTGCTGGCCAACCGCGAGCAGTTCGAGACGGATCTGCGCAAGGCCCTGGCGAACGCCAAGCGCCACGGCTACATGATCGCCCTGTTGTTCATCGACCTGGATCGCTTCAAGCCCGTCAACGACCGCTACGGCCACCAGGCCGGCGACGAGGTCCTGCAGGCGGTCGCCGAGCGCCTCAAGCGCAATCTGCGCGAGGGCGATTACGTGGGCCGCCTGGGCGGCGACGAGTTCGCCGTGCTGCTCAACGTCGTGCGGGACCTGCCCAGCGCCGGCATGGTGGCGGCCAAGCTGATCGACGTCCTGGCGGCGCCATACACCCTGAGCAACGGCGAGACGGTGTCCATCGGCGCGAGCATCGGCGTGGCCTGTTTCCCCGATCACGGCGACGACCCGGCGGCCCTGATGCACCGCGCCGACATGGCCATGTACCGGGCCAAGCACAGCGGCCGCAACGCTTACCGCTACTGGGAGACGGACTGAGTGCTATCATCGGCCCCGGGGTCGCCCGGGGCCGGGACGGCCGGCGCGCCGCGGGTGACGCACGAGGGTCCGTCGATGAAACGACTGCTGGTCGTCGAAGACAACCGCATCACCGGCAACCTGATCCGCAACCGGATCGCCGCGGCGTTGCCGGAGGTGCAGGTCGACTGGGCGCAAAGCCTGGCCGAAACCCTGCGCTTCCTGGATCGACCGCAGCCCGAAGCGGTGTATTTCGCCGCGCTGCTCGATTACGTGCTGCCGGACGCGCCCGGCGGCGAGGTGATCGACGCGGTGACCGCCGCCGGTGTGCCGTCCGTGGTGTTCACCGCCAACATGTTTTCCCCGGCCGAGCGCGAGCGGTTGTGGCGCAAGGCGATCGTCGATTACGTGATCAAGGACGAGCAGAGCCTCAACTACGTGGTCGGGCTGCTCGCCCGCCTGGAAAAGAACCCCGCGACCAAGGTGCTGGTGGTGGACGATTCGCGCTTCTTCCGCGTCGTGCTCACGCGCTTGCTGCGCGTCCACCGCTACCAGGTCTTCGAGGCCGCCGACGGGGAGGCGGGCCTGGCGGTGCTGGCCCGGCATCCGGACGTGCGCCTGGTCATCACCGATTGCATGATGCCGAAGATGGACGGCTTCACCTTCATCCGCCGCCTGCGCCGCGACCATCCGCGCGACCGCCTGGCGGTGCTGGGGCTGGCCTCGGAGCGCGAGCCGGACACCGGGGCACGCCTGCTCAAGACCGGCGCGGACGATTTCATTTCCAAGAAGCATTTCCTCACCGAGGAATTCTATTGCCGCGTCCACCAGGCGCTGGAGAACCTCGAACGCATCGAGACCATCCGCCGCCTGGCGACCACCGACCCGCTCACCGGCCTGTACAACCGGCGCCATTTCTACGACAGCGCCGCTCATCTGGTGGCGGCGGCGCGGCGCAACCGGACGCCGGTGGCTTGCGCGATGATCGACATCGATCACTTCAAGCGCATCAACGACCACTGGGGGCACCAGGTCGGCGACGCGGCGCTCAAGCACGTGGCGGGGGTTCTCGCGGGACATTTCCGCCGCGGCGCGGACCTGCTGGCGCGCACGGGCGGTGAGGAGTTCAGCGTCCTCATATGTGGTCTTGCGCCCGAGGCGGCGGCCGAGCAGTGCGAGCGGCTGCGGCGGCGGCTCGCCGACACGCCGTTCCCGCTGCCGGACGGCACGAAGCTGCAGATCACCGCGAGCATCGGCCTGTGTACGCGCAACGTGGGCGATCTGGACAGTCTGTTGCGCCATGCCGACGGCTTGCTCTACGAGGCCAAGCGCGCCGGCCGCAACCGCCTGTGCAGCGACCTGCCGGTCGCCTGAGGGTTCAGCCGCGGAAGCGTTCCAGCAGGCCGGCGTAGGCGTCGATGCGCCGGTCGCGCAGAAACGGCCAGGTCCGGCGCAGGGTCTCGCAGCGGTCCAGGTCGATCTGCGCCTCGAGCAGGGTGGGTGTCTCGCCGGCCTCGGCGATGAGCTCGCCCTGCGGTCCGCAGACGAAGCTGTGTCCCCAGAAGCGGTCGCCGCCGTCGCGTTCCGTTCCGCAGCGGTTCACCGCCACCAGGGGCAGGACGTTGGCCACGGCGTGGCCGCGCTGCACGAGCTGCCAGGCGGCCAGTTGCCGCGCTTGTTCCTCGGGCGGATCCTGCGGGTTCCAGCCGATGGCGGTCGGGTAGATGAGCAGTTCGGCGCCGGCCAGGGCCATCGAGCGCGCCGCCTCCGGGTACCACTGGTCCCAGCACACCAGCACGCCGAGCCGGCCGACGGCGGTGTCGATCGGCTCGAAGCCCAGGTCGCCGGGCGTGAAGTAGTACTTTTCGTTGTAGCCGGGATCGTCCGGGATGTGCATCTTGCGGTAGCGCCCGGCGAGGCGGCCGTCGCGGTCGAAAACCACCGCGGTGTTGTGGTACAGGCCCGCGGCGCGGCGTTCGAACAGCGAACCGACCACGACCACGCCGTGGGCGGCGGCGGCTTCGGACAGCGCCGCGCACGTGGGGCCGGGAATGGGTTCGGCCAGGTCGAAATGCGCCGCGTCCTGCGTCCAGCAGAAGTAAGGCGTGTTGTGCAGCTCGGGCAGCACCACCAGCCGTGCCCCGGCGGCGGCGGCACGCTCGATGTCCGCCAGCAGGGCGGCGAGGTTTTCTTGCGGATCGGGGCCGATCCGGCGCTGTACGGCGGCGACGTGCAGGATTCGACTCATCGGCGCAGGCGCTCCCAGGCGACGCTGCCGGCGGGCAGCTGCATGGTCAGGCAGTGAATGCCGCCATTTTGTTCGATGAAGCCCCGGCTGTCGACGCCGATCACCCGCCGCCCCGGGAAGCAACCGGCCAGCCGGGACAAGGCCAGGTGATCGGTGAGCCGGTCGCCGAACTGGGGCACCAGCACGGCGCCGTTGATCACCAGGAAATTCACGTAGCTGGCCGGCAGCCGCCGGCCGTCGACGCGGCTGTGGCGGGCGGCGGGCAGGGGCAGGGGCACGAGGCGGTAGGGGCGGCCGTCGGCCGTGCGCAGCGCGGCCAGTTCTTCGGCCAGCTTCGTCAGCGGTTCGTGGTGCGGATCGTCGGGGTCGAGGCTGGCGGCGTAGACCAGGGTGCGCGGGTCGGTGAAGCGCGCCAGGTTGTCGACGTGGGCGTCGGTGTCGTCGCCTTCGAGCAGGCCGGATTCGAGCCAGATCAGGCGCTCGAAGGGCAGATGCCGCCCCAGCGCCTCGGCGAAGGCCGCCGGGTCGCCGGCCAATGCCGGGTTGCGGCGGCCGTCGAGCTGGCAGCGGCGGGTGGTGAGCAGGGTGCCGGCCCCGTCGCTGTCCAGGCTGCCGCCCTCCAGGACCATGTCCGCGCGGCGCAGCGGCGCCGCGAAGGCGCCCAGCGCGGCCAGCCGGGCCGTGGCCGCGTCGTCTTGCGCCCAGGGATAACGGCCGCCCCAGGCGTTGAAACGGAAATCGACCAGCGTGGGCCCGCCGTCGCCGGCCACCGCCAGCGGCCCGAAGTCGCGGCACCAGGTGTCGTCGGTCGGCACCTCGCAGACGAACACCCGGTCATGCCACAGCCGGCGGCCGAGGTGGCGGCGGTGGGCGGCGTCGCGCACCAGCACCAGCAGAGGTTCGTGCGCGGCGATCAGGCGCGCCAGGCGCAAGAAATCGTTCTCGATCTGCGGCCAAAGGGGGCCCCAGTCGCTGTCGGGGTGCGGCCAGGCGAGCAGCACGGCGTCTTGGGGCGCCCATTCGGGCAGCACGCAGGGGCGCGGCATCGTGGCGGCGGGTCAGGAGCGGTCGGGAAGATCCAGCGTGTCCCCGCCGCCGCGTTCGACCGGGGGCTGCGCCTCGATTTCCGGGCGCCGCGGGAAGGCGTGGACCACGCGGTCGTATTCGAAAACGACCGTGAAATCGGGGTACAGCCAGCGCGTGATCGGCGGGTCTCCCACCGGACCGCGGGTGTCGACGGGGGTGCCGAAGCGGGTCCGGACCGCGTCCATCGAGGCGCCGCGCAGGGATTGCAACGCGCCTTCGTCGACGGCGGCCGCAAGACTCGCGGTCAGGCTCAGCAGGAGGCAGAACAGCGTGCGCACGGCGGTCCGATCCCGGGGGTTGCGACCTCGGGAACTATAGCAGGCGGGGGGCGGGCGGCAAAGCCCGCCGGCGCCGGGCGCTGTGCTAAAATGCGCCGCCGATCGCCCGCCGCCGGGGCGCATCGACCTGCCGACAACCCCGGTTTTCGAACCCCATGGCCGAAATCGCCCGAGAGCTCTTCCCGATCAACCTGGAAGACGAGATGCGCCAATCGTACCTCGATTACGCGATGAGCGTGATCGTGGGGCGGGCGCTGCCGGATGTGCGCGACGGGCTCAAGCCGGTGCACCGCCGCGTGCTCTACGCCATGGCACGAGCTCGGCAACGACTGGAACCAGCCCTACAAGAAGTCGGCGCGCGTGGTCGGTGACGTCATCGGTAAATACCACCCGCATGGCGACGCGGCGGTCTACGACACCATGGTGCGCATGGCGCAGCCGTTCTCGATGCGCTACGCGCTCATCGACGGGCAGGGCAACTTCGGCTCGGTCGACGGCGACGCGCCCGCGGCGATGCGTTACACCGAGGTGCGCTTGTCGCGTCTCGCCCACGAGCTGCTCGCGGACATCGACAAGGACACCGTCGATTTCGCCCCGAACTACGACGGCAGCGAGCGCGAGCCGGTCGTGCTGCCGGCCGAAGGTGCCGAACCTGCTGGTCAACGGCGCCTCGGGCATCGCGGTGGGCATGGCCACCAACATCCCGCCGCACAACCTCAAAGAGGTGATCGACGCCTGCGTCGCGCTGATCGACGACCCGGAGTTGTCCGTCGACGACCTGATGCGCCATCTGCCGGGGCCGGATTTCCCCACCGCCGGCATCGTCTGCGGCACCGAAGGCATCCGCCGCGCCTACCGGACGGGGCGCGGGCGCATGTCGTGCGTGCCCGCGTCGAGATCGAGCGCGATGAGCACAACGGCCGCGAGCGCATCGTCGTGCTCGAGCTGCCCTACCAGGTGAACAAGGCGCGCCTGCAGGAGCGCATCGCCGAGCTGGTGCGCGAAAAGAAGGTCGAGGGCATCACCGAAATCCGCGACGAGTCGGACAAGCACGGCATGCGGGTCGTGCTCGAGCTGCGGCGCGGCGAGGTCGCCGAGGTGGTGCTCAACAACCTCTACCAGCACACCCAGCTGCAGACCGTGTTCGGCGTGAACATGGTGGCGCTGGTGGACGGCCAACCGCGGCAGCTCGACCTGAAATCGATGCTCGAGGCCTTCCTCAAGCACCGCCGCGAGGTCGTCACGCGGCGCACCGTGTTCGAGCTGCGCAAGGCCCGCGAACGCGCCCACGTCCTCGAGGGGCTGGCGGTGGCCTTGGCCAGCATCGACCCGGTCATCGAGTTGATCAAGACCTCGGCGGACGTCGCCGAGGCCCGCAGCCGCCTGATGGCGCGGGCCTGGCCGCCGGGGGTGGTGCGCGAGATGCTCGCCCGCGCCGGCGCCGAGGCGTCGCGCCCCGAGGGGCTGGCGCCGACCTTCGGCCTTGGGGAAGACGGGTACCGCTTGTCCGAAGCCCAGGCGCAAGCGATCCTGGATCTGCGCCTGCAGCGCCTGACCGGCCTGGAGCAGGACAAGATCGTCGCCGAATACGGCGAGCTGCTCGAGCGCATCGGCGAGTTGTTGCGGATCCTGCGCGAGCCGGGCCGCTTGATGGAAGTGATCCGCGAGGAACTTTTGGCGCTGGCCGAGCAATTCGGCGACGAGCGGCGCACGCGCATCGAGACCGACCACAGCGAGCTGACGCTCGAGGACCTGATCCAGGACGAAAGCGTCGTGGTGACCCTCTCGCATGCCGGTTACGCCAAGTGCCAGCCGCTGGACGACTACCGCCTGCAGCGGCGCGGCGGGCGCGGCAAGGCGGCCACGCGCATGAAGGAAGAGGATTTCGTCGACCGGCTGTTCGTGGCCAACACCCACGACACCCTGCTGTGTTTTTCCAGCGCCGGCAAGGTCTATTGGCTCAAGGTCTACGAATTGCCGGCGGCGGGGCGCAACGCCCGCGGCAAGCCGATCGTCAACCTGCTGCCGCTGGAGGAGGGCGAGCGCATCAACGCGCTGCTCGCCGTGCGCGAGTTCGACGACGAGCGCTTCGTGTTCATGGCGACCGCCTCCGGCACGGTCAAGCGCACCCCCTTGTCGCATTTCGCGCGCCCGCGGTCCACCGGCATCCGCGCCATCGATCTGCGCGACGGCGACCGGCTGATCGACGTGGTGCTCACCGACGGGCGGCGCGAGCTGATGTTGTTCAGCGACGCGGGCAAGGCGATCCGTTTCGAGGAGAGCGAGGTCAGGCCGATGGGGCGGACGGCGGCCGGGGTGCGCGGCATCGCCCTCAAGCCCGGCCAGTCGGTGATCGCCCTGGCGGTCGCCGACCGCGGCGAGATCCTCACTGCCACCGAGAACGGCTACGGCAAGCGCACCCCTCTGGAGGCGTATCCGAAGCAAGGCCGCGGCGGGCAGGGCGTGGTGTCCATCCAGGTCAACGCGCGCAACGGGCGCGTGGTCGGCGCGGTCGCGGTCGAGGACGGCGACGAGGTGATGCTCATCTCGGACAGCGGCGTTCTGGTGCGCATCCTCGCCGACGACGTCTCGTCCATGGGGCGCAACACCCAGGGCGTGCGCCTGATCCGCCTGGCCGAAGGCGAGCGCCTGGTCCAGGTGGCGCGGATCCCGCGCCTGAACGGTGAAGCCGCGGATTAGCGGCGAAAAGCGATCCACAACCCACAATCGTACGTTCGAGGTGTCCGACATGCCACGTGTGTTCAATTTCAGTCCCGGCCCTGCGATGCTGCCCGAAGCGGTGCTCCGCCAGGCCCAAGAGGAGCTGCTCGACTGGCAGGGCTGCGGTTGCTCGGTGATGGAACTGAGCCACCGCGGCAAGGCGTTCATGAAGATCGCCGAAGAGGCCGAGGCCGACCTGCGTGAGCTGCTCGGCATCCCGGACGCCTACCGCGTGTTGTTCCTGCAGGGCGGGGCGCAGGCGCAGTTCGCCGTCATTCCGCTCAACCTGCTGCGCGGCAAGCCTTCGGCCGACTACATCAACACCGGCTCCTGGTCGACCAAGGCGATCGCCGAGGCCAAGCGCTACTGCAAGGTCAACGTGGCCGCGAGCAGCGCCGACAGCGGCTTCAACACCATTCCGCCGCGCGACACCTGGCAGTTGGACCCGGATGCCGCCTACGTCCACTACACGCCGAACGAAACCATCGGCGGCGTCGAGTTCCACTGGATTCCCGAGGTCGGGGACGTGCCGCTGGTCGCCGACATGTCCTCCACGATCCTGTCGCGGCCGATCGACGTGTCGCGCTTCGGCTTGATCTACGCCGGCGCGCAGAAGAACATCGGCCCGGCGGGGCTGACGGTGGTGATCGTGCGCGAAGACCTGATCGGCCAGGCCGACCCGCGCTGCCCGTCGGTGTTCGATTACCGCGCACAGGCCGACAACGGCTCGATGGTCAACACGCCGCCGACCTTCGCCTGGTACATGGCCGGCCTGGTGTTCAAGTGGATCAAGGCCGAGGGCGGCCTGGCCGCGATGGCCGAGCGCAACCGCCGCAAGGCGGAAAAGCTCTATGCGGCGATCGACGGCTCGTCGTTCTACCACAACCCGGTGGACCCGGCCTGCCGGTCTTGGATGAACATCCCCTTCACCCTGGCCGACGCCAAGCTGGACGCGCGCTTCCTCGAGGAAGCCGAGGCCGCCGGCTTGACCAACCTCAAGGGTCATCGCTCCGTCGGCGGCATGCGCGCCAGCCTGTACAACGCCATGCCGGAGGCCGGGGTCGACGCCCTGATCGACTTCATGGCCGATTTCGAACGCCGCCACGGCTGACCCACCCGAAGAGACGCCGCCCATGTACAAAGTTCTGACGCTGAACAACATCTCACCCAAGGGTTTGTCGCGCTTCCCCGCCGACCGCTACCGAGGTGGGGGCCGATGTGGACGCGCCCGATGCGATCGTGCTGCGTTCCTTCAAGATGCACGACATGCCGATCCCCGATTCGCTCAAGGCGGTCGGCCGCGCCGGCGCCGGTGTGAACAACATCCCGGTGGAGCGCCTGAGCGCCCGCGGCATCCCGGTGTTCAACACCCCGGGCGCCAACGCCAATGCGGTCAAGGAGCTGGTGATCGCCGGCATGCTGCTGGCGGCGCGCAATCTGTGCCAGGCCTGGCGCTACGTGCTGGAGCTGGATGCGGCCGACGACGAGACGCTCAACAAGCAGGTCGAGGACGGCAAGAAACGCTTCGCCGGCATCGAGCTGCCGGGGCGGACGCTCGGCGTGGTCGGCCTGGGGGCGATCGGTGTGCTGGTCGCCAACGCGGCGCGGGCGCTGGGCATGCGCGTCATCGGCTACGATCCGCACATCACGGTCGAAAGCGCCTGGCGCTTGTCCTCCGACATCGTCCAGGCCGGCGGCCTGGACGAGGTGCTGCGCGAAGCCGATTTCCTCACCGTCCACGTGCCGCTCAACGACCAGACCCGGCACATGATCGACGCCGCCCGCCTGGACAAGATGAAGGACGGCGTCGTGCTGCTCAATTTCGCCCGCGCCGGGATCCTCGACGACGCCGCGGTGCTCGCCGCCCTGGAACGCGGCAAGGCGGCCGCCTACGTCACCGATTTTCCCTCGCTGACCCTGCGTGGCCATCCGCGGGTCATCGCCCTGCCGCACCTGGGCGCCTCCACGCGCGAGGCCGAGGAGAACTGCGCGGTGATGGTCGTCGACCAGATTCGCGATTTTCTCGAGAACGGCAACATCCGCAATTCCGTGAATTTCCCCGCGGTCAGCCTGCCGCGTGCGGGTGTGCAGCGGCTGGCGGTGGCGAACGCCAACCGGCCGGACATGGTCGCGCAGATTTCCCACGTCCTCGGCTCGAGCGATGTGAACATCGTGCACATGGTCAACGAGTCGCGCGGGCAGTTGGCCTACACCCTCATCGACGTCGATTCACCGGTCTCGCCCGAGCTGGTCGAGCGGATCCGTGGCATCGAAGGCGTGCTGTCGCTGCGCCTGTTGTGACGACGTTGCCCGAAGATGAACCCGCTCGAACAGGTCCGCGCCCGCATCGACGAGCTGGATGAACGAATCCAGAACTTGATCAGCGAACGTGCGCGCTGTGCGCAGGAGATCGCGCGCATCAAGCGCGAACGCGGCGACACCGCCGACTTCTACCGCCCGGAACGCGAGGCCCAGATCCTCGAGCGGGTCAGGGCGCGCAACCGCGGCCCCCTGGACGACGAGACGCTGCTGCGCTTGTTCCGCGAGATCATGTCGGCCTGCCTGGCCCTGCAGCAACCGCTGACCGTCGCCTACCTCGGCCCGCGCGGCACCTTCACCGAGCTCGCGGTGCTCAAGCATTTCGGGCACGCGGTGCGGAGCCGGCCGCTGGCCGCCATCGACGAGGTGTTCCGCGAGGTGGAAGCGGGTTCGGTCCCCTACGGCGTCGTGCCGGTGGAAAACTCCAGCGAGGGCGTGGTCACCCACACCCTCGACATGTTCATCGATTCGCCGCTGAAGATCTGCGGCGAGGTGTTGCTGCGTGTCCATCATCACCTGCTGTCCAGGGCTCCCTCGCTTGAGGCCGTGCGCACGGTGTACGCCCACCAGCAGGCCCTGGCCCAGTGCCGGGAATGGCTGGCGGCCAACCTGCCCGGCGTGCCGACGGTGGCCGTTTCCAGCAACGCCGAGGGCGCGCGCCTGGCCGCCGAACGGGAGGATGCGGCGGCGCTGGGCAGCGATCACGCCGCCGAGCTCTACGGCCTGTCCGTGCTGGCCTCGAACGTCGAGGACGAGCCCGACAACACCACGCGCTTTTTGATCATCGGCCGCCAGGACGTGCCGCCCAGCGGCCGGGACAAGACCTCCCTGATGGTGGCCATCCGCAACAAGCCCGGCGCGCTCCACCAGATCCTGGCGCCGCTGGCGGACCACGAGATCGACATGACCCGCATCGAGTCGCGGCCGTCCCGGCGGGCGCCGTGGGATTATGTTTTCTTCATCGACATCCTTGGCCACAAGGACGAGCGCAGCGTGCAGCGTGCGCTGCGCGCCGTGGAGCGGGAGGCGGCGTTGCTCAAGCTGCTCGGTTCCTATCCTTGTGCGGTGCTCTGAGTGCCGGGACGCCCGCCCGTGATCGAACGTCTGGTCGTCGCCGGGGTGGGGCTGATCGGCGGTTCGCTGGCGCTGGCGGCGCGCCGGTCCGGCGCCTGCGCCCGCACCGTCGGCTGGGGCCGGGACGCCGAGCGTCTGGCGGCCGCGGTGCGCGCGGGGGTGATCGACGAAGGGCACACCGACCCGGCGGCGGCCCTGGCCGGCGCCGGGCTGATCGTCCTCGCCGTGCCGCTCGGCGCCTGCCGCGCGGTGTTCGAGGCGCTGCGCCCGCACCGCCCGGCCGATGCGGTGGTCACCGACGTGGGCAGTGTGAAGACCAGCGTGATCGAGGACGCCCGCGCGGTGTTCGGAGCGGTGCCGCCCTGGTTCGTGCCCGGCCACCCGATCGCGGGGGACGCCCGCAGCGGTTTCGGCGCGGCCCGGGCCGACCTGTTTCACGGCCGCCGCGTGGTCCTCACGCCGCTGCCCGAAACCGACGCCGGTGCGCTGGCGCGGGTCGAGGCTTTGTGGACCGCGGTGGGTGCCGAGGTCGAGCGCTGCACGGCCGAGGAACACGACCGCGTGCTCGCCGACACCAGCCACTTGCCGCACCTGCTCGCCTATGCCCTGGTCGAGCATCTGCTGCGCCGGCACGGCCGCGAGCGCGCCTTCCGTTTCGCCGCCGGCGGCTTCCGCGATTTCAGCCGCATCGCCGCCTCCGACCCGACGATGTGGCGGGACATCTGTCTGGCCAACCGGCCGGCCTTGCGCGCCGCGCTGGGAAGCTACCGCGCGTTGCTCGCGGAACTGGATGCGGCGCTGGACGCGGCCGACGGCGCCGCCCTGTACGAATGGTTCGCGCGGGCCAAGGCGGCGCGCGAACGTTTTTGCGATCGAGGAGAGCGATGAACGAAGAACGCTACCGGGTGCGACCCGGCGGCCGCCTGCGCGGCCGCGTCCGTGTGCCGGGGGACAAGTCGATCTCCCACCGTTCGATCATGCTCGGCGCGCTGGCCGAGGGGTGCAGCCGGGTGCACGGTTTCCTGGAAGGGGAAGACAGCCTGAACACGCTGCGCGCCTTCAGGGCGATGGGCGTGGACATCGGCGACCCGCGCGACGGCGAGGTCGAGATCCAGGGGGTCGGCCTGCGCGGGCTGCGGGCCGCGCCGGGGCCGCTGGACCTGGGCAACTCCGGCACCTCCATGCGCCTGCTCGCCGGCCTGCTCGCCGGTCAGCCCTTCGACAGCGTGCTCATCGGCGATGCCTCCTTGTCGCGGCGGCCCATGGGGCGGGTCATCGAGCCCCTCACGCAGATGGGGGCGCGCATCGATTCCGAGGACGGTCGGCCGCCGCTGCGCATCCACGGCGGGCGGCGCTTGCACGGCATCAATTACCGGCTGCCGATCGCCAGCGCCCAGGTCAAGTCCTGCCTGCTGCTCGCCGGCTTGTACGCCGAGGGCGAAACCTGGGTCGAAGAGCCGGCGCCCACACGCGACCACACCGAGCGGATGCTGCGCGCTTTCGGTTACCCCGTGCTCGGCGAAGGCCGGCGGGTGGGCGTGGCCGGCGGCGGCCGGCTGACGGCCACGGAGCTGACCGTGCCGGCGGACATTTCCTCGGCGGCGTTCTTCCTGGTCGGCGCCAGCATCGCGCCCGGCTCGGAGATCGTCCTGGAATCGGTCGGTGTCAACCCGACCCGCACCGGGGTGCTCGACATCCTGCGCGCCATGGGCGCCGACATCGAGTGGCTGGACCGGCGCGATTTCGGCGCCGAACCGGTGGCGGATCTGCGCGTGCGCGCCGCGCCGCTGCGCGGCATCGAGATCCCGGAAGAATGGGTGCCGCTGGCCATCGATGAATTCCCCGTCCTGTTCGTCGCCGCCGCCCTGGCGGAGGGCGAAACCGTGCTGCGTGGGGCCGCGGAACTGCGGGTCAAGGAGACCGACCGCATCCAGGTGATGGCCGACGGCCTGCGCACCCTGGGGGTCGAGGCGGAGCCCACCGCCGACGGCGTCCGCATCCAGGGCATGGGGCCCGGCGGTGCGTTCGCCGGCGGGCGGGTGGACAGCCACGGCGACCATCGCGTGGCGATGGCCTTCGCCATGGCCGCCTTGCGCGCCCGCGCCCCGATCGAGATCGAACACTGCGCCAACGTGCGCACTTCTTTCCCGGGTTTCGCCCAGTTGGCGGCGCGCACGGGGCTGGACATCGCGGTGTCGCCGGCGTGAACGCGACGGTGCCGGTGATCGCGGTCGACGGCCCCTCCGGCGCGGGCAAGGGCACCTTGTGCTTGCGGCTGGCACGGCGTCTCGGCTGGCACCTCCTGGACAGCGGCGCCTTGTATCGGGCGCTCGCCCTGGTCGCACTCGAGCGGGGACTGGGGGCGGAAGATCCGGAGCTGGTGCGCCGCGCCGAGGCGTTGCCGGTCGAATTCCGGGTCTCCGAGCGCGGGTTGCGGGTGCGCCTGGACGGGCGCGACGTGGACGACCGGCTGCGCGGCGAGGACGTCGCGGCGCTGGCCTCGCGCCTGGCGGCGCGGCCGGAGGTGCGGGCCGCCTTGCTGGCGCGCCAGCGGGCCTTCCGGCGGCCGCCCGGACTGGTCGCCGACGGCCGCGACATGGGCACGGTGGTTTTTCCCGACGCCGCGTTCAAGGTGTTCCTCACCGCCAGCCCCGAGTGCCGCGCCGAGCGCCGTTATAAGCAGTTGAAAGAAAAGGGGATCGATGTTAACCTGCGCGACCTCCTGAGGGAGATCGAGGCGCGCGATGCGCGTGATCGCCAGCGCGCCGTCTCGCCGCTCGTTCCCGCCCCCGACGCCTGGGTGCTGGACACCACGCAGATGGACATCGACGCCGTCTGCGCCGCGGTGTTCGAGCAACTGCGCGCCCGGGGGCTGGTCGCGCAGGCGGGTTGAGTGGGCGCCGGCAGGACGCCGGCCCCGGGTGCAACAACCGGAACCGATGCCAAGGACCCAAGCCTCGCCGGAGGCGGGGCTGCCGAGCGGCGGTGTCGGGCTTCGGTGAACGTCAACACACAGGTCATAGACATCGATGAGCGAAAGTTTTGCCGAACTGTTCGAAGCCAGCCTGAGCCAGACCGAAATGCGGCCCGGCGCCATCATCGAGGCCAAGGTGGTGGACATCAAGCCCGACGTGGTGATCGTCTCCGCCGGCCTCAAATCCGAGGGCGTCATTCCGATCAACCAGTTCATCGGGCCGGACGGTGAGCTCGAAGTCAAAGTGGGCGACACCGTCGAGGTCGCGCTCGAGGCCGTCGAGGACGGGTTCGGCGAAACCCGGCTCAGCCGCGAGAAGGCCAAGCGCGAGCACACCTGGCGTGCGCTCGAAAAGGCCTTCGAGGCCGACGAGCCGGTCAAAGGCGTCATCACCGGCAAGGTCAAGGGCGGTTTCACCGTCGCCATCGACGACGTGCGCGCCTTCCTGCCCGGCTCGCTGGTCGACGTGCGGCCGGTGCGCGATCCCTCGACGCTGGAAGGCAAGACCTTCGAATTCAAGGTGATCAAGATGGACCGGCGGCGCAACAACGTCGTCGTGTCGCGCCGCGCCATCGTCGAGGAGCAATTCAGCGCCGAACGCGCCCAACTCCTGGAGAACCTCCAGGAAGGCATGGTCGTCAAGGGCGTGGTCAAGAACCTCACCGACTACGGCGCCTTCATCGACCTGGGCGGCATCGACGGCCTGCTGCACATCACCGACATGGCCTGGAAGCGCGTCCATCATCCCTCCGAGGTCGTCAACATCGACGACGAGATCACCGTCAAAGTCCTCAAGTTCGACCGCGAGCGCAACCGCGTCTCCCTTGGCCTGAAGCAGCTCGGCGAAGACCCGTGGGTGGACATCACCCGCCGTTACCCGCCCAAGACCCGGGTGTTCGGCAAGGTCACCAACATCACCGACTACGGCTGCTTCGTCGAGATCGAGGAAGGGGTCGAGGGTCTGGTCCACGTCTCCGAGATGGACTGGACCAACAAGAACGTCAACCCGGCGAAAGTGGTCGCGATCGGCGACGAGGTCGAAGTCATGATCCTCGACATCGACGAAGAGCGCCGCCGCATCTCGCTGGGCATGAAGCAGTGCCAGCCCAACCCCTGGGAAGAATTCGCTGCCACGCACGCCAAGGGCGACCGGGTGCGGGGCAAGATCAAGTCGATCACCGACTTCGGCGTCTTCGTCGGCCTGGACGGCGGGATCGACGGCCTGGTGCACCTCTCCGACCTGTCCTGGGACATCCCCGGAGAGGAGGCCGTCCGGCAGTACAAGAAAGGCCAGGAAGTCGAAGCCGTGGTGCTCGCCGTCGACCCCGAGCGCGAGCGCATCTCGCTGGGCATCAAGCAATTGTCCGATGATCCGTTCAACGCGTATCTGGCCGCCCACCCGCGCGGCAGCCACGTCAGCGGCCGCGTGATCAAGGTCGAGCCGAAGGCCGCCACCGTCGAACTGGCCGAAGGCGTCGAGGGCATCCTGCGCGCCGCGGAAATTTCCCGCGACCGCGTCGAGGACGTCACCCACGTCCTCAAGGAAGGCGACACGGTCGAAGCCAAGATCATCAACGTCGATCGCAAGAACCGCGTCATCAGCCTGTCGATCAAGGCCAAGGAAAGCGAAGACGAGGCCGCCGTGGTCCAGGGATACACCCGGGGCGGCGGCGCGCCGGCGGCGACCAGCCTCGGTGAACTGCTCAAGGAGCAGATGAGCGAAGGCGGCGACGAGAACGGATGAAGGGCGGCCCGTTGCGGCCCGGGGGAGCGCGATGACCAAGACCGAACTGATCGATGTTCTGGCGCGCAAGCAGAGCCATCTCGCCTACAAGGACGTCGAGCTCGCCGTCAAGCGGTTGCTCGACCGCATGAGCGACGAGTTGGCCGGCGGCGGCCGGATCGAGATCCGCGGTTTCGGCAGTTTCTCCGTCCACTACCGGCCGCCGCGTCTGGGGCGGAACCCCAAGACCGGCGAAACCGTGCCCCTGCCGGGGCGTTTCGTTCCCCACTTCAAGCCGGGCAAGGCCTTGCGCGAACGGGTGAACGAGGGTTTCCAGGCGGAGTGTCAGCGACGCTCCGCCTGAGCCGTTCCGGCGGCGCGTGGCCGTGACACGTCATCCGGCGCCGGCGCGGGTCTGGAGCGTCCTCAAGGCGCTGTGCTGGCTCGGCGCCGCGGCGCTGGTCTTCCTGTTCGCGCTGCGCAACCGGGTCGAGGTGACCCTCGACCTCTTGCTGTGGCGCCCGACCGCGCCGCTTTATCTCGTCGTCGCCGCGGCGTTTCTCTCCGGGGTCGTGCTGGGCCTGGTGTTCGACGCCCTCCTGCGCTGGCGGCAGCGCCGCGCCCTGCGCCGCCTGAACCGGCGGCTTGACGCGCTGCAGCGGGAAGTCGAGCGGCTGCGCCGCGCGCCCTTCGAGGACGGGCCCGAGGCATGAACAGCGTTCTGCTCCTGGTGCTGGCCGCGGCCCTCTTCGGCCTGTGGTGGCTGCACCGGCGCGACACGCGCGCCGACGGGCCGGTTCGCCTGCCGCCCGAGTACTTCCGCGGACTCAATCACCTGCTCAATGAAGAGCAGGACAAGGCGCTGGAAGTGTTCCTGCGCCTGGCGCAGACCGACAGCGAGAGCGTCGAAACCCATCTCGCGCTCGGCGGCTTGTTCCGCCGTCGCGGCGAGGTGGAACGGGCGATCCGCATCCACCAGAACCTGCTTGCCCGCCCGACCCTGTCGGACGACCAGCGGCGGCTCGCGCTGCTCGAGCTCGGCCGCGATTACATGCACGCCGGCCTGCTCGACCGCGCCGAGGCCCTGTTCGGGAGCCTGGTCGAAGGCAGCCGGCCCCATCCGGAGGCGCTCGAGCATCTGTTGACGATCTACCAACGCGAGGGCGAGTGGGAAAAGGCCATCGACGTCGCCCGCCGCATGCTGCCGGTGGCGCCCGAGGCGCGTGCCGTCATCGCGCATTGCCACTGCGAGCTCGCCGAGAAGGCGCTGGCCCACGGCGCCGTGGCGCGCGCCGAGCAAAGTCTGCGGCGCGCCCTGCAAGTCGACGGGCGTTGCGTGCGCGCGCACCTGAAGCTGTGCGACCTGGCCCTGGCGGCGGGCGAACCGGTGCACGCGCTGCGGCAGGCCGTGCAGGTGTTGCGCATCGACCCCGATTTCGGGCCGGAAGTGTTCGGGCGCGCGGTCGCCTGCGTGCGTCTCGGGGCGCGCCCCGACGAGTTCGAAGCCGAGCTGCGCCGCCACGACCCGCCGCCGCCGGCCTGGTTGCCGGGACTGACGCACTACCTGTGCCTGACGCGGGGCGCCGCCGCCGCCCGCGAGCGCCTGGAGCGCGCCCTGGGCCAGCACGTGACCCTCGAGGGGCTGCAGGTCTGGCTGAGCCTGCAGCGCGACCTCGAAGCCGGGCCCTTCGTCGAGCGGCTCGAAGAATGGCTGCGGGCGGTGTCGGGCCGCCTGCCGGCTTACCATTGCCGCCAGTGCGGTTACCGCGGCTCGCGGCTTTACTGGCAGTGCCCCACCTGCCGCAGTTGGGGCACCGTCCGGCCGCTGGCCGACGGCCTGGCGGCCGTCGAGTGAAGTTTTTGCCGTGGAGACCGACCCTTGGACACCCCCGCGCCCCGCATCATCCTCGCCCTGGACCACGACGAACCGGTCGCCGCCCTCGATCTCGCCGCGCGCCTGGACCCGCGGCTGTGCCGGCTCAAGGTCGGCAAGACCTTGTTCACCCGCGGCGGGCCGGCCTTGGTGCAGCGCCTGGTGGAACGGGGTTACGAGGTGTTCCTCGACCTCAAGTTCCACGACATTCCGAACACCGTGGCCGGGGCATGCCGGGCGGCGGCGGCGCTCGGCGTGTGGATGATCAATGTGCACGCCCTGGGCGGGCCGGCGATGCTCGCCGCGGCGCGCGAGGCCCTGGCGGGCCTGCCTCGGCCGCCGCTGCTGATCGCCGTCACGGTGCTCACCAGCCTCGACGAGGCCGCCCTCGCCGCCCTGGGCCTGCCGGGGCGCCCGGCCGACTGGGTGCAGCGCCTGGCGGCGTTGGCCCGGGAGGCCGGGCTGGATGGGGTGGTGTGTTCGGCCCACGAAGCGGCCGCCCTGCGGGCGCGTTTCGGTCCCGGCTTCCGGCTGGTGACCCCCGGCATCCGCCCTGCCGGCGTAGACCGCGGCGATCAGCGCCGGGTCATGACGCCGGCCGAGGCGCTGCGCGCCGGCGCCGACGACCTCGTGGTCGGCCGCGCGGTGACCGCCGCCCCCGATCCCCTCGCCGCGCTGCGCGCACTCGTCGAATCGCTGCCGTCCCGCCCTGCCTGAACGGCGCGGCCGATCCTCCTATCCACAGGCCGTGCGGGCGAATCCGTAAGGCGCCCGCCGACCGGCGGATGCGCCGCCGTCCGGCTGCAGCCCCGCGCTTACGCGCCTATCTTGGCCGGCGGCGGGGCCACCGCCGAACGAACCCACTCACATCGAAAAGGGAGTCACCACCATGTCCACCTGGCGTAAATGGCTGTGCGGAGCCGTTTTCACCCTGGCGCTGAGCGCGTTGCAGGCGGGGGACGGCGTCGACATCAACAGTGCCGACGCCGCCACCCTGGCGGCGGCGCTCGACGGCGTCGGCGAGGTCAAGGCGCAGGCGATCGTCGCCTATCGCCAGCAGCACGGCCCGTTCACCTCGATCGAGCAGTTGCTCGAAGTGAACGGCATCGGCGAGGCCATCCTCGAAAAGAACCGCGAGCGCATCCGCCTGGGCGCGGAATGAAACGGCGCCCGCGGGCGCCGGACGCATCGGCGGGCCCTCGAGCCCGCCTTTTTTGTTGGTGCCGGGGGTGGGACTCGAACCCACACTCTGTCGCCAGAACCGGATTTTGAGTCCGGCGCGTCTACCAGTTCCGCCACCCCGGCCGGGGCAGGGGCGGCATTGTAGTGCAAAGCCGGCTTCCGGCAAAGCCGGCGGCCGGCGGTTGCGTCTTCGCCCTCAAGGCCGCCCGAGCAGCTCGGCCAGGGCGCGCCCGACGCCCTCGGCGGAGGCCGGGTTCTGCCCGGTGACGAGGCGCCCGTCGACCTCGACGTGCGGCTTGAAGTTGGCCACCGAGACGTGGATGGCGCCCAGTTCTTTCAAGCGGGTTTCGAGCAGGAAGGGGACGGTCCGCTCGAGTCCCACGGCCTGTTCCTCCTCGTTGGTGAAGGAATTGATGCGCCGCCCGGCGACCAGCGGCCGGCCGTTTTCGAGGCGGATCGGCAGCAGGCCGGAAGGGCCGTGGCAGACCGCGGCGATGGCGCCGCCGCGGCCGTAGACCTGGGCGGCGATGCGCGCCAGCGCTTCGTTTTCCGGGAAGTCCCACATCGTCCCGTGCCCGCCGGCGTAGAACACCGCGTCGTAGCGGACCGGATCGACCGCCTCCGGCGCCAGGGTGGCGTCGAGCCGGGCGCCGTGACGGGCCCAGAACGCCTCGTTGACGGGGTCGCTCAGGTCGTGGCTTTTCGGGTCCATCGGCGCCCGGCCCCCCTTGGGACTGGCGAAATCGATTTCGAAGCCGGCCGCTTCGAGCACCTGGAAGGGGTGGGCGACCTCGGACAGGAAGTAACCGGTCCGGCGTCCGCTGTCGCCGAGGGCGTCATGGCTGGTGACGACGAACAACACGCGCTTCATGCCGTTTCCTCCGTTGCAAGGCCTGCGGGTCGAAGCAATATGGGGGCGGTGGCGGGCGCCGAAAAGGCTTGGCGCGCGGGAGCGGCGTTGCTATCGTCCCGCGCGATGAGCGCGAGCCGCCCGCCGCTGTACGACGCCTCGAACGAGGAGGAACGCATCCCCCTCGGCGTCAGCCAATGTTTGCTCGGCGACCCCGTCCGCTACGACGGCGGCCACAAGCGCCTGCGCTTTCTGACCGACGTGCTGGCGCCATGGGTGCGCTTCGTGCCGGTCTGCCCGGAGCTGGCGATCGGCATGGGCGTGCCGCGCCCGCCGATCCGCCTGGTCGAGACCGCGTCCGGGCTGCGCCTGCAGGGTGTGACCGACGCCGGCCTGGACGTCACCGAGGCGATGCACCGATTCGCCGACCGCAAGGTGCCGGAATTGGCGGATCTGTGCGGTTACGTGGTGTGTGCCAAGAGCCCGTCCTGCGGTCTGGCGCGGGGTGCCGGTATACAAGCCCGGCGCGCCGGTCGGCGAGCGCCGCGGCACCGGCCTGTGGACCCGGCGCCTGCGGGCGGCGATGCCTTGGTTGCCGGTCGAGGAAAACGGCCGGCTCGAGGATCCGGCCCTGCGCGAGAACTTCGTGCTGCGCCTGTTCGCCTTGCGCGATTTTTATCGCTCGCTTCCCGAGGATGCCCGCGCCGCCGATTACGTGGCGTTCCACAGCCGCTACAAGTACACGCTCATGGCGGCGGCACCGTCCAGGGCGCAGGCATTGGGCCGCCTGGTGGCGCGCATCGAGCCGCGGCCGGGGGCGGCGTTCTGGCGCGCCTACCGGCAGGCGTTCATGGCTGCGCTGGCCACCACGGCCTCGCGCGGCCGGCATGCGAACGTGCTGATGCACCTGCAGGGGTATTTCAAGCGCGTGCTGCCGCCGGCGGAAAAAGCCTATCTGGGCGCTTTGATCGAGGCCCTACCGCCGCGGCGAGCAGCCGCTGGCGGCGGTGTTGGCGGTGATCCGCGGCATCCTGTTGCGCTTCCCCGAATCCGTATCTCGAGCGCCAGCACTATCTCGAGCCCTTTCCTGCCGGCGATCGCGCGCCGGGCCGACGGCGCCGGCTGAGCGGGCGGGTCATTTCTCGGTGAAGTCGAACACGCCGTCCCAGTCCGGGCGGCGGCGGGTGTTGGCGGAAGTGCAGGATGCGCTCGAGATAGAGGCGGTACAACAGGCGGTCGGGCTCGGCGCTCGCCAGGGCGAAGAGTTCCCGCTCGGCGGCGTCGAAGTCGCCGCGTCGGTACAGTAGCAGCGCTTCGCCGAAGCGGCGCGCCGCCAGCCGCTGCGCCTTGTCCACGGTTTCGCGGGGGCCGAGGGGCGCGTAGATGGTGACCGGCTCGGCCTTGCCCTTGACGCGCACGCGGTCGAGCTCGAGGTAGACGTAATCGGGTGCTTGCGCCTTGACCGACTCGCCGACGATCAGGTCCACGCCGTAGCGGCGCGTGAGCGCTTCCAGGCGGGCACCCAGGTTGACGGCGTCGCCGAGCACGGTGTAGGCCATCCGGAAGCGCGAGCCCATGTTGCCGACGCGCATCGGCCCGCTGTTCAGGCCGATGCCGACGTGCAGCACGGGCCAGCCGCGCGCGCGGAAGTCGTCCTCCAGAGCGCGCACCACGCGCAGCATTTCGAAGGCGCCCTCGAGGGCGTGACGGGCGTGCAGCGGGTCTTCCAGCGGCGCGCCCCAGAACGCCATGACCGCGTCGCCCATGTACTTGTCGATGGTGCCGCGGTGGCGGTGGATGGCCTCGGTCAGGGCGCTGAGGAAGATGTTCATCAGGCGGCTGAGGGTCTTGGGGTCGAGGCGCTCGGCGATGCGGGTGAAACCGCGTACGTCCGAGAACAGCACGGTCAATTCCCGGCTTTCGCCTTCCAGTTCGACCCGGCCGCCACGCCGGTCGAGTTCGTCGACCAGTTCCGGGGGGATGTACTGGCCGAACACCCGGGCCAGGGCGCGCTTGTTGCGCGACTCGATGAAGTGCCCGTAGGCGCTCTGCCACAGGTAGAGCAGGACGAGCAGGAGCAGGGGGGCGGCCAGCGGCGCGACCAGCCCGTGCGACCACAGCCAGGCGTCGAGGCCGAGCAGGGCGGCGGCCAGACCGCCGGCGAGCGCGGTGCTGCCCAGCGCGCTGAGGAACAGGGGGGCGATGCCCAGCGCCAGGGCCACGGCCAGCAGCAGCACCACCTCCAGGCCCTGGATCCAGGACGGCGCCTGGCGCAGGCTGCCGTCGAGGATGCCGGCGACCAGGTTGGCGTGCACCTCCACCCCGGGGTAGACCGCCGCCACCGGGGTGGCGCGCAGATCCATCAAGCCGGCCGCCGTGGTGCCCAGCAACACGATCTTGCCGGCCAGCGTCTCGCGCGCGGCGCGCCCGTCGAGCACGTCCACCGCGGACACGTAGGGAAAACTGCCGCGCGGCCCGCGGTAGGGCACGAGGGCCGCCGTGCGTGCATCGACCGGCACCCTGCGCTCGCCCAGCCGGATCGCCTCGATCGCGTTGTAGTCGCCGCGGCCGGTTCCGGAGGAGACGACCACGATCTCCAGCGGCGGCGTATCCAGGGCGGCGCGGGCGACGGCCAGCGCCAGCGAGGGGTAGAGGCGGTCTTGGTAGAGCTGCAGGAGCGGCACGCGGCGGAACACGCCGTCGTCGTCGACCAGCGGGTTGTCGAAAAAGCCGCCGCCGGCCGCCGCGGCCTGCAGTTCGGGCAGGTTGCCCAGGTGGCCGCGGGCCTCGGGGATGGGCAGGCGGCGCTTCCAGGCGGGATCGATCAGGCCCTCGCCGAGCGGTTCGGGCAGCAGGCCCTTGCGGCGGCCATCGTCGTGGTGGAAGACGAAGCCGAGCAGCACGGGGCGGCCGCGCAGGCTGTCGGCGAAGCGGCGGTCGTATTCCCACTCCCCACGCCGCTGCTCGATCACGGCGTGGAATGCGGTGTCGTCGGCCAGCGGACCGGCGCCCAGCGCGTCCAGGACGGGCAGGGGGCTGCGCGCGTCCGGCTCGGCGAACACCATGTCGAAGGCCGCCAGCTCGACGCCGTAGTGATCGAACAGGCGGTCGACGATCGCGGCCAGCTCGCGGCGCGGCCAGGGCCAGCCGAAGCGCTCGATCGAGCGTTCGTCGAAATCGACGATGACGATGCGCTCGTCCACCCCGCCGGGCGCGGTGAGGCGCAAGCGGCTGTCGTAGGCGAAGCGTTCGAGGGTGTCGATCAGGCCGATGCGCCACCAGCCCAGCGCGTGCGCGAGGAAGGCCGCGGCGAGCAGCAGACAGACAGTCAGACGCAGCAGTCGGCGTGGGGTCACGCGGTGCTCCTCGGCGGCCTCGGAACCGTCATCGGCCGCATTCGAGGCAACATAACAGAATCGCCGCCGGCCCGCGATATAATCGCAACATGACTGCATCGCCGCCCTTGCTCGGCGTGAACGTGGATCACGCCGCCACCTTGCGCCAGGCCCGGCGCACGCCCTACCCGGATCCGGTCGAAATCGCCCGCCTGGCCGAGGACGCCGGCGCCGACTACATCACGGCCCATCTGCGCGAAGACCGCCGCCACATCCAGGATCACGACATCGAGCGCCTGCTCGCCGAGTTGCGCACGCATCTGAATCTGGAGATGGCCGTCACCGAGGAGATGTTGCGCCTGGCCGAGCGCTGGCGGCCGGCGGAAGTCTGCCTGGTTCCGGAAAAGCGCGCCGAGCTGACCACCGAGGGCGGCCTGGACGTCGCCGGCCAGACGTCCCGCATCGCCGAGGCGGTGGCGCGCCTGGCGGCGGCCGGTTGCCGGGTGTCGCTGTTCATCGACCCGGAGCCCCGGCAGGTCGACGCCGCCGCCGCCGCGGGCGCCCCCGTCGTCGAGCTGCACACGGGCGCTTGGGCCGAGGTCCAAGGCGAGGCCGCTCGCCGGGAGCTGGAACGCCTGCGCACCGCGGCCGCCCACGCGGCCGCGCTCGGCCTGCGGGTCAACGCCGGGCACGGCCTGACCACGGCCAATGTCGGGCCGATCGCGGCGCTGCCGCAGATCGCCGAGTTGAACATCGGCCACGCCCTGATCAGCCGGGCCTTGTACGTGGGCATCGGTGCGGCGGTGCGCGAAATGAAGGCGGCGATGGCCGCCGGCCGGGCCGGCGAGCGGGTATAATCGCCGCTCCGCGAGCCGAGACCGCCATGCGTTTTCCGACCATCGAGGACTTCATCGGCAACACGCCGCTGGTGCGCCTGCAGCGCCTGGTCGACCGCGAGCGTGGCAACGTCGTGCTGCTCAAGCTGGAGGGCAACAATCCGGCCGGCTCGGTGAAGGATCGACCGGCCATCTCGATGATCCGCAACGCCGAAAAACGCGGGGAGATCCGCCCCGGTGACCGGCTCATCGAGGCCACCTCCGGCAACACCGGCATCGCCCTGGCGATGGCGGCGGCGATCCGGGGCTATCCGATCACCCTGGTCATGCCGGAGAACGCCAGCCTCGAGCGGCGGGCGGTGATGAAGGCCTACGGCGCCGAGATCGTGCTGGTCGACAAGCAGGCCGGCATGGAAGGCGCCCGCGACCTCGCCCAGCAGATGCAGGCCGAGGGGCGCGGCAAGGTGCTGGATCAGTTCGCCAACCCGGACAACCCGCGCGCCCATTACGAGGGCACCGGGCCGGAAATCTGGCGCGACACGCAGGGCCGGGTCACGCACTTCGTCAGCGCGATGGGGACGACCGGCACCATCATGGGGGTGTCGCGCTACCTCAAGGAAAAGAATCCGCGCGTGCAGGTCGTCGGCGTCCAGCCCACCGAAGGCTCGGCCATTCCCGGCATCCGGCGCTGGCCGCCGGCGTACGTGCCGCGGATCTTCGATCCGAGCCGGGTCGACCGGATCATCGACGTCAGCCAGGCCGAAGCCGAGGCGATGGCGCGGCGCCTGGCCGCCGAGGAGGGCGTGTTCTGCGGGGTGTCCTCGGGCGGGGCGGTGGCCGCGGCCTTGCGCCTGGCCGCCGAGCTCGAGCACGCCGTGATCGTCACCATCGTCTGCGACCGCGGCGACCGCTATCTCTCGACCGGCCTGTTCCCGCCGTGAGCGGCGGCAGCGGCGCGCCCCGACGCGGCGACCTCCTGGAGCTCGACGTCGAGGACCTGACCCACGACGGCCAGGGGGTCGCGCGCCACCAGGGCAAAGTGGTGTTCGTGGACGGCGCCCTGCCCGGCGAGCGGGTGCAGGCGCGCCTGCGCCGGCGCCGCCGCCAGTTCGACCAAGCCGATCTGCTGACGGTGCTGCGCGCCAGCCCGGACCGGGTCGAGCCGCGCTGCGCTCACTTCGGCGTCTGCGGCGGCTGTTGCCTGCAGCATCTGCGGCCCGAGGCCCAGCGGGCCGCCAAGGAACGCCAGCTCGCCGAGGTCTTGCAGCGCATCGGCGGCGTGGCGCCCGAGCGCTGGCTGGCGCCGCTCGAGGGCGACATCTGGGCCTATCGGGCCAAGGCCCGCCTGGGTGTGCGTTACGTGCCCGGCAAGGGCCGGACCCTGGTCGGCTTCCGTGAGCGCGGGCGACCGTACATCACGGACACGCGCCGCTGCGAGGTGCTGGTGGAGCCGCTGGGCGGCCTGGTCGGCGCGCTGGCCGAGCTGATCGACGGGCTGTCGATCCGCGACCGGCTGCCCCAGATCGAGGTCGCCCAGGGCGACGGGACCACCGCCCTGGTGTTCCGAGTGCTGGAGCCGCCCGCAATGCCCGATCGGGCGCGGCTGGTCGAGTTCGCGCGCCGCCACGGGCTCGTCGTCTACCTGCAACCCGGCGGCGCCGATTCCCTGCAGCCGCTGTGGCCCGAGTCGCCCCCGGAACTGGCCTACCGGCTGCCCAATTGGGACGTGTCGATCCACTTCTCGCCGCTGGATTTCACGCAGGTGAACCCTTCGGTGAATCGCCGCATGGTGGCGCAGGCCTTGGATCTGCTCGAGCCGGCGCCGGGGGAGACGGTGCTGGACCTGTTCTGCGGCCTGGGCAATTTCAGCCTGCCCGCCGCGCGGCTGGGCGCGCGCGTGATCGGCATCGAGGGCGAGGCGGGGATGGTCGAGCGGGCGCGGGCCAACGCCGCACGGCACGGTCTGGAAGCGGCGTTTTACACCGCCGACCTGTTCGAGCCGCCGCCGACGCCGTTCTGGTGGGGCGAGGGGCGCAGCATCGACAAGGTGCTGCTGGATCCGCCGCGCAGCGGCGCGGAGACGGTCTGCGGCTGGCTGCCGCGCCTGGGCGCAAAGCGCATCGTCTACGTGTCCTGCAACCCGGCCACGCTGGCCCGGGACGCGCGCAAGCTGGTGGAAGGCGGCTATCGGCTGGAGGCGGCGGGCTTGTTGAACATGTTTCCGCACACCGCCCACAGCGAGGCGATGGCCTTGTTCAGTCGATGAGGAAGAACTCCATCTTGACGCCGGCCACCTCGATGATGTCGTGGTCTTTCAGGGCGGTGGCCTGGGTGCCGATCTGCTTGCCGTTGATGATGGGGGTCTGGCCGCCGGCGCCGCCCTCGACGTGGATGATGAAATAACCCTGCGGGCGGCGGGTGATGGCCGCGACCTGGGTGCCGGGCTTGCCGATGGTGGTCAGCGCCTTGGTCAGCTCGAGCTCCTTGCCGGCGTTGGCGCCGTTGAGGATCTGGAGCTTGGCGCGGCGCGTGCCGGCCGCGGCGGGCTGCGCACCGGTGTTGGCGGGCGCGGCCGCCGGCGTCTGGGCGGCCTGCTGTTGCTCGGCCTGGGCGATCTTCTTGACCGAGGCGCCGATTTCCACCGAGCCGGTCGCCTCCGGCATGCCGACGGCGTCCGGCCGGATGACCATGGTTTTCTCGAAGGCGTCTTCGGCGCCGGCCGGCTCGTTGAGGTACTTGAGCTGGTGCTTGCCGATGCCGATCACGTCCCCGTGCTTGAGGGCGTGCTTCTTGATCAGCGTGCCGTTGACGTAGGTGCCGTTGGTGCTGTTCAGATCCTCGAGGAAGGCGTCGTTGAGGATCGTGGTGATCTGGGCGTGCCGGCCGCTGACCGCCAGGTTGTCGACGACGATATCGTTGTCGGGACGGCGGCCGATGGTGATCTTCTCCTTGTTCAGCTCGTACTCCGCCAACACGTCCCCGTTGAGCATCAACTGCAGTTTGGCCGGCATATCGAATCCTTCAAGCGGTTGTGTTCAGAAAAACCAGTCTACCAGCTTGTCCACCCACTGCCGGGCTCCGGCCGCGGCGCGGGGGGGGCGGACCAGGACGACGGAGATGTTGTCCCGTCCGCCGTTCGCATTGGCCAGCCTGACCAGTTCCGTCGCGGCCCGGTCTAGCTGTTCATTATAGCGTTTCAGCGTGGAATAGATATCGCGGTCCTCGACCATGTCGTTGAGCCCGTCGGAGCATAGTAAATAAATGTCCTCCGGAAGGGCAATATCTTCCTGGATGTCGATCTCGACCCGCTCCTCGATGCCCAGCGCGCGCGTCACCAGGTTCCGGTTCTGCGATCGGCGGGCTTCCTCGGCGGTGTACACGCCGCGGGCGATCAGTTCCTGCAGCAGCGTGTGGTCCACCGTGAGCAGCTCCAGCGTGTCGTTGCGCAGGCGGTACAGGCGCGCGTCGCCGACGTGGGCGATGGTCAGTCGCTGCCCGTAGAACAGGGCCAGCACCACCGTCGTGCCCATGCCCGCATATTGCGGCTGGCTGCGCGCGGTGTTGAGGATCACCTCGTTGGCCAGCTCCAGGACCTCGCGCACGGCCCGGCTTTCCGGCGTGTAGCCGTCGCCGGGATCGGGGGCGGCCCGCTGGCGGGCGAGGGCGGCCGGCAGGTGCTCGGCGACGGTGGTCACGGCCAAGGCGCTCGCCACCTCGCCGCCGCGATAACCGCCCATGCCGTCCGCGACCACCGCCACGCCCCGGCCGCGGTGCAGGTACACGGCGTCCTCGTTGGGGCCGGGCCGGGCCCCGGGGTGGGTCAGGGCGTGGCCTTCGATGCGTGAGGCGCTGCGCACCCTAGCGCCCTTCCTCCAGCAGGCGCCCGAGGTCGCGGGCGAGCTCGGCGGCCGTCTGGTAGCGGTCGTCCGGGTTCTTCTCCATCGCCTTGGCGATGATCACCTCGGTCAGCGGCGGCAGCTCGGGGTTCAGATCGAGGACGCTCGGGTGGGGCTCGTTGGCGATCTTGTAGAGCAGGGCGGCCATCGAGTCGGCCTTGAAGGGCAGATCGCCGGTGACCATCTGGAAGAACATCACCCCCAGCGAGAAAATGTCCGAGCGGCCGTCGACCTTCTTGCCGGCCAGTTGCTCGGGCGACATGTAGGAGGGCGTGCCCAGCACCATGCCGGTCTTGGTGCGGCTCGAGTCGGTGATGCGGGCGATGCCGAAATCGGTGAGCTTGACCAGGCCGGTGTCGGGGTTGTACATGACGTTGGCCGGCTTGACGTCGCGGTGGACGACGTTCTGGCGGTGGGCGTAGTCCAGCGCCTCGGCGGCTTTCTGCAGGATCCGGATCACCTCGGGCAGGGGCAGGAGGCGGTCGCGCTTGGTGTAACGCCCGAGGTCGTGCCCGTCGAGGAATTCCATGGCGATGTAGGCCAGGTCGTGCTCCTCGCCGGCGTCGTAGATGGTGACGATGTTCGGGTGGTTGAGCCGGCCGGCGGTCTCCGCTTCGCGGAAGAAACGCGCCTTGACCTCGGCCAGCTCGTCCTCGTCGAATTCCTGCGACAGGGCCAGGGTCTTGATGGCGACGATGCGGTTGATTTTCGGGTCGCGGCCGAGGTAGACCACGCCCATGGCGCCCTTGCCGAGCTCGCGCTCCACCTGGTAGCGGCCCAGCATCGGTTTTTCGGCCTCGTCCAGGATCAGGGTGCCCGAGGCGGTCGCGCCGCCGCCCAGGACCACGGTATTTTCCATTTTCTCGGCGCGGGCGATGCGTGCCTGCACGTCACGGAAGTCGGGTGCGAACTCGGCGATGTAGCGGTAGACGTGGCCGGCCTTGGCGAACTGGCGCTTGCGCTCGTAATCCAGCGCGAGGTTGTAGAGCACCTCGGCCATCGCCGGGTCGCGGGGGCATTTGCGGAATTTCTCGAAGGCCATGTCGAGCTGGCCCTGTCCCTGCAGCGCCAGGCCGAGCATCTTGTTGCTTTCGGCCGATTCCAGGTCCACCAGGCGCTTGCCGCGCTCGGTGGCCAGGAAGCGCCGGGTGCTCAGGACCAGGTGGCCGACGACCAGCAGGACGGCGGGCAGGGTGAGCGGCAGCCAGGTGGCCTGCACGGCGAGCATCAGATACTCGCCCGCGAGCAGGGCGAGGAGCAGCAGGGCGCTGGCCACGGCCCCGGCGCCGGCGCCCAGCGCCGGCAGCACGGCGCACAGATACAGCACCACGGCGAGTACGGCGCCGGCGGTGAGCCAGGACGCCCAGGCCGGCCGGGTGAAGAAATCGCCGTTGAGCAGGCTGGCGACGGTGTGGGCCAGGGTCTCGGGCTCGGACAGGGCCGGCGAGATCGGCGTCAACTGGGGGTTGCCCAGCCCCGAGGCGCTGACGCCGACGATGACGGTCTTGCCGCGGTATTTTTCGGCGCGCACTTTGTCCGCCCAGACGTCGAAGAAACTGTCCACGGCGAGGGCGCCCGGCGGGTAGAAGAAGGTGAGCATGCGCAGCCGGCTGTCGGTGCGGATGTCCAGGCCGCCCAGGCTCACGCCCTGGCCCAGGCGCACGACGATGTCCTCGGGGCCGAGGTTGAGGCTGGCGGCGGCGACCATGAGGGCGTAGGAGGGGTACAGCTCGCCGTAGTGTTCGACCACCAGCGCCTCGCCGCGGGTGCCGCCGTCGATGTCCGGGGCGTTGTTGATGTTGCCCAGGGCGCGCGCCGCCTCGGCCACGGCCGGGATCGGCGCGATCACCCGCTGCGTACTCAAAGGCAGGAAGGATTCGCCGAGCTGGCGTACTCCCATGGGGTCTTCGACGCGGGTGAGCGCCATGCGCCGCACGGCCTCGGGCAGGGGCGCGTCGGGCCGCCCCAGGGTGGGCCCGAACAGGAACCACATCGGGCTGACCACGTTGCCCGCCTCGCGCATGGCCTCGGCCAGCTGGCGGTCCACGTCCAGGCGGGTCCGGGCTTCGCCCAGGAGGCGGTCCGCCTCGGCCAGCGGCGCGGCGATGCCGTCCAGCGAACCCTCGAGCGCGGCGCGCAGCGCGTCTTCGCCGACCTGCCCGATCAGCCCGCGGTGTTCGGCCAGGCGCGGCGCGCCCTCCGCGGCCGACAGGCCGGCCGCGCGCAGGGTGTCGTCGAGCCGCTCGATGTAAGCCAGTCCCGGATCGCGCTGGGGCTCGGCGAAAACGGGGCTGTAGGCGATCACCTTGGCGCCGGCGGCGGACAGCTTACGGATCATGCCGGCGTGCAGATCGCGGGGCCAGGGCCAGCGGCCCAGGTTGTCGATGCTGGCGTCGTCGATGGCGACGATCGCCACGGCGTCGCCGGGGGCGCGCTCGGCGCCGCGCACGCCCAGGTCGTAGACTTCCCTTTCCAGGCCGTCGACCAGGGTGGTGCAGCTGTGCACCAGCAGCACGCCGGCGGCGGTCAGCAGCCCGAGAACCCCGTCGCGCTTCCAGAACGCTTTTTTCATCGTCTCCTCGCCCGGCGTGCCCCCCGCGATGATACCGCGAAACCGGCCCCGCACAACGTGTCGCCCAGGGCTGTCGGCCGCCGGAGGCTATAATTGAGGCCGGTACTGCAAGGATCCCGGCCGTGGACGCGCTCGCCCAACGACTGGAACGGCTCAATCGCATCGGCATCGCCCTGTCCACGGAGCGCGATCTGCCGCGCCTGCTCGAAATGATCCTCGACGGGGCACGCACGCTGACCGAGGCCGACGGCGGAACCCTCTACAGCGTGGCCGGCGACCGGCTCGAGTTCGAGCTGTTGGTCACCGAGTCGCTGGGCGTGCGGATGGGCGGGCGCACCGGGCCGGTGCGCGGTTTCGAGCCGATCCCGCTGTACGACGGCGACGGCCGGCCACGCCGCGACACGGTCGTGGCGTGTTGCGTGCACCAGGGCGAAGTGATCGCCATCGACGACGCCTATGCCGCCGCCGGCTACGATTTCGAGGGCACGCGGCGTTTCGACGCGCGCACCGGTTACCGGACACGCTCGCTCTTGACGGTGCCGCTACGCAATCACGAGGGAGAGATCATCGGCGTTTTGCAGCTCATCAACCGCCGCGGGCCGGACGGCACGCCGGTGCCTTTCGGTGACACCGACCGGCAACTGGCCGAGTCGCTCGCCTCACAGGCGGCGGTGGCGCTCACCAACCGGCGGCTGATCGAGGCGCTGGAAAACTTGTTCCGCGCCTTCATCCGGCTGATCGCCACGGCCATCGACGAGAAGTCGCCGCATACGGGCGCCCATTGCCGGCGCATCCCGGTGCTGACCATGATGCTGGCCGAGGCCGCCGACCGCGCCGGGCACGGGCCCTTCGCCGGCTTCCATCTCGGCCCGGCCGACCGCGTGGAGCTGGAGACGGCGGCCTGGCTGCACGATTGCGGCAAGATCACCACGCCCGAGTACGTGATCGACAAGGCCACCAAGCTCGAAGCGCTGTTCGACCGCATCGAGCTGGTGGACACGCGCTTCGAGGTGCTCAAGCGCGACGCCGAGATCGAATACTGGAAGGCGCTGGCGGCGGCGGGCGACGACGCCGCGGCGCGGGCGGCGGCCGAGGCGCGCTTGCGGGCGACACTGGCCGAGTTGGACGGCGAGCGCGATTTCCTGCGGCGGGTGAACATCGGCGCCGAGCGGATGTCGGCCGCCGACCAGGAGCGGGTGCGCCGCATCGCCGAGCGCCGCTGGCGCAACCCCGACGGCGAATGGCTCGAGCTGCTCACGCCCGAGGAGGTCTACAACCTGACCGTGCCGCGCGGCACCCTCACGCCCGAGGAGCGGCGCATGATCGAGCACCACATGGTCGCCACCATCCGCATGCTCGAATCCCTGCCTTTCCCCAAGCATCTGGCGCGGGTGCCGGAATACGCCGGCGGCCACCACGAGCGCATGGACGGCAGGGGGTATCCGCGGGGGCTGCGCGGCGACCAGATGTCGCTGCCGGCGCGGATGATGGCGATCGCCGACGTGTTCGAGGCGCTCAGCGCCGCCGATCGGCCGTACAAGCGCGGCAAACCCTTGTCCGAGTGCCTGGCGATCATGGCGCGCATGGTGCGCGACGGCCATCTCGACCCGGACCTGTTCGAGTTGTTCGTGCGCGAGGGGGTCTGGCGGCGTTACGCCGAGGCGCATCTCGCCCCCGAGCAGATCGACGCGGTCGACGAGGCGGCGGTGCTCGCCGCCGCGCGGGCGGCCTGATCAGGCCTCGGCGCGCAACGCCGCCTCGGGCGCCGCGGCGAGGCCGCCGCGCAGCACGGCGGCCTCGAAGCCGTGTTCGCCGAGGATGAAGGCGGCGACCGAGGCGCGCCGGCCGGTGTCGCAGTAGGCGACGTAGAGGGTGTTGGGGTCGAGCGTCTTGAGCTTCAGGCGCAGCGTGACCAGCGGCACGTTCAGTGCGCCGTCGATGTGGCGGTGCTTGTACTCGGCGGGCAGCCGCACGTCCAGCCAGCGGGCCCGGCCGGCGGCGACCGCCGCGGCGGCGCCGGCGTAGTCCATCTCCCGCTCCAGGGGTTTGTTGAGCAACTCCAGGAAGTCGGCCTTGGACAGCCGCATCAGCGTGCCGCGGCTGAGCATGGTGATGGTCGCGTTGCGCTTCCCGCCGGCGATCAGGGCTTCCTCGCCGAAGCCGTCGCCCGGTCCGAGCTCGGCCAGCTTGATGCCCTTGGGGTGGGCGGGCGTGGCGCGGGTCACCAACGCGCGGCCGCTCTGGATGATGTAGAAGTGCTCGCCTTCCTCGCCCTGGCGGACGATGACGTCGCCGGCTTTGCAGGGCACCGCTTCCATGCGCTGGAAGAGCGTCTGCAGGTTGGCCGGCGGCACCTTGTGGAACGCCGGGGTGTTGAGCAGCCGGGTCATCCAGTCCTCGGCGGCGGCCGGTTCGTCCGCGGCCAGCTCCCGGACCTGGTAGGTGCCCGTCTGGTTCCAGGTCATCATGATGTCGAGCAGATCGGAATCGATGGCGACGAAGCGGCAGTCCTCCACCGCCCGCGCCCCGTAGCGCCGCGGCTGCTGGTGGGCGAGGGGGTGGCGGGCTTCCGGGTCGCCGGCCCGGATGCGCTTGACGGGGGTCTTGTCGTCGAGCAGGTCCACCGCGCCTTCCAACAGGTAGACGTGGCGGCCGTCGCGTTCGCCCTGCTTGAACAAGAAGCGCCCCGCGGCGACGCGCTGCTCCGGGGTCTTGCGGGCGAGCTCGCGCAGGGCTTCCGGCGACAACTCGCCGATCGGCACCAGGCCGCGCAAGGCGTCGATGTCCACGGGTGTACTCATCTCGGGCGCTCCGGGCTTTCGCTTCGCCGGCTACGTTAGCCTCCGTACGGGCGCGGTGCAAGGCCGCGCGCGGCCGGTGTTAGAATGCAGGCGCATGATCGGATCCTCGACCGCAGCCGAAGACCGCGCCCGCCGCCTGGCCGAGTGGTACCGGCGGCGCGCCCCGCGCCTGCGCCGGTGCGCCGCGGCGGCGTTGCGCCGCGCACTGGGAGAGTGGCCGCTGCACGAGGCGGTGGTGCTCGGCTTGGGGAGCGAGTGGCTCGAGCGCCGTGCCGCGCCCTTGCTGCTCGACCTGCACGACTGGGGCCTGGATGCGGCGCACCTGCCGTTGCCGCTGGACAGCGGCGGTTGCGACGGCGTGGTGCTGCTGCACGCCTTGGATCTGGCCGCCGATCCGCACGGCCTGTTGCGCGAAGCCGGCCGCGTGTTGCGCCCCGGCGGTTACCTGATCGCGCTCGGTTTCAATCCCTTCAGCCCCTACGGGGCGTGGCGTCTGCTGCGGCGCGCCGCCGGCCGTCCCGGGCCGCCCTGGAACCTGGGGTTCCTGGCGCCGTTGCGCATCAACGATTGGCTGCGCCTGCTCGGCTTCACGCCCCTGTGTGTACGCGGTGCCCACGGCCTGGCGGGCGGCGCGGCCCTGCTGGACAACGTCTACTTGCTGGTGGCGCACAAGCGCCCCGAGGCGCTCACGCCCTTGCGCCCGGCCCGGCGCCGCCTGCGCGCGGTGCCGCTGGCGGTGCGGCCCACGGCGCATCGTGCGGCATGAAGCGGGTCGAGGCCTATACCGACGGCGCCTGTCGCGGCAACCCCGGCCCGGGCGGCTGGGCGGTGCTGCTGCGTTGCGACGGCAGCGAGCGCAGCTGGTCGGGCCACGCGGCGCAGACGACCAACAACCGCATGGAGTTGACGGCGGTGATCGAGGCGCTGGAACGGCTGCGGCGGCCCTGCGAAGTGGATGTGTACACGGACTCGCAATACGTGGTCAAAGGCATGACCGAGTGGCTGGCGAACTGGAAGCGCCGCGGTTGGCGCACCGCAGACCGCCGGCCGGTGCTCAACCAGGATCTGTGGGAGGCGCCTGGAGCGGCGCCGCGGCGGCCCACCGCGTGCGCTGGCACTGGGTGCGCGGGCACGCCGGCCATCCGGAAAACGAGCGGGTCGACCGCCTCGCGAACGAGGCGATCGACCGCCTGCTGGAGGGCGCCCGATGAGTCACCGCCAGGTCGTCCTGGACACCGAGACCACCGGTCTGGCGCCGGAAGAGGGGCACCGCATCATCGAGATCGGCTGCGTGGAGCTCGTCGACCGGCGGCTCACCGGCCGCACCTTCCACCAGTACCTGCAGCCGGACCGGGCGATCGATCCCGGCGCGGTGGAAGTGCACGGCTTGACCGACGATTTCCTCGCCGACAAGCCCCGCTTCGGCGACGTCGCCGAGGCCTTCCTCGATTTCGTCACGGGCGCCGAGCTGATCATCCACAACGCGCCCTTCGACGTCGGCTTCCTCGACGCCGAGTTGCGCCGCTGGCGCGCCGACCACCCCTCCATCGGTGAGCTGTGCCGCATCACCGACACGTTGGCCCTGGCGCGCCGCCTGCACCCGGGCCAGCGCAACACCCTGGACGCGTTGTGCAAGCGCTACAACGTGGACAACAGCGAGCGCACCTTGCACGGTGCGCTGCTCGACGCGCAGATCCTCGCCGAGGTCTACCTGGCGATGACCGGGGGGCAGGCGAGCCTGGCCCTGCAGGGCGCCGGCGGCGAGGGCGAGCGGCGCCGACGCGGCCGGATCAGGGCGCCGGGGGTGCTGCGCCGCGCGGGGGGCCGAAGAGCTGGCCGAACACGCGGCGTTCCTGGAGCTGATCCGCGCCAAGGCGGGCGCCTGCGTCTGGGACGCGCTGGAGGCGGCCGGCGGCGGCACCCTCAGCGACGCTTGAGCAGCCCGCTGTTTTTCGCGCGCCCAGTCGCGCGCCTTCTCGGTGGCGCGCTTGTCGTGCTGTTTCTTGCCCTTGGCCAGGGCGATCTCCAGCTTGGCGCGGCCGCGGTTTCCAGTACAGCCGCAGCGGCACCAGCGTGTAGCCGCGCCGTTCGACGGCGCCGATCAGCCGGTTGAGCTCGCGCCGGTGCAGCAGCAGCTTGCGGGTGCGGGTCGGATCCGGGTCGACGTGGGTGGAGGCCGAGGGCAGCGGGGTGAAGTGGGCGCCGAACAGCCAGGCCTCGCCGTTGCGCAGGAACACGTAGGCTTCCTGCAGGTGGGCGCGGCCGGCGCGCAGGCTTTTCACCTCCCAGCCCTGCAGGGCCAGGCCGGCTTCCAGCGTCTCTTCGATTGTGGTATTCGTGGCGGGCCTTGCGGTTTGACCGCGATGGTCGCCTCGCCGGATGCGGGTT
Organism: Gammaproteobacteria bacterium; assembly: GCA_026004975.1. Lineage (GTDB taxonomy): Bacteria > Pseudomonadota > Gammaproteobacteria > HTCC5015 > HTCC5015 > BPKE01. The sequence goes on along the minus strand of BPKE01000001.1, from coordinate 32,104 downwards.
TCTTGCTCATGGTGTCCGGGCCGCCGAAGGCGGCATACCATACCCGCCGCGGGGCGGTCTGGCAACGCGGCCGGTTGAGCGCGGCGTCGATTTTGCGCACACTATCGGCCCGCCGCGCCCCGGGCCGCGGCCGCGTGAGGGAGGGTCGATCTTGAGCATGCACGGCAACGACGCGGCACCCGGCCGCGGTTTGTGGACATCGCGCCTGGCCTTCATTCTCGCCGCCACCGGTTCGGCGGTCGGGCTGGGCAACGTCTGGCGTTTTCCCTACGTCACCGGCGAGAACGGCGGCGGCGCCTTCGTGCTGCTCTATGTCGTCTGCGTGGCCGCCGTGGGCCTGCCGATCATGATGGCCGAGGTGATGCTGGGCCGGCGCGCGCGGCGCAACCCGATCGACGCCATGCGCAGCCTGGCCGAGCAGGAAGGGCGCTCGCCCCAGTGGGTCTGGGTCGGGCGCATGGGCATGGCGGCGGGGTTCCTGATCCTGTCGTTCTACAGCGTGATCGCCGGCTGGATCCTGGCTTATGTGTTCCGCATGGCCGGCGGGGTGTTTCACAACGCCCAGGATGCCGAGACCGTCGGCCGCGTGTTCACCGATCTCATCTCGGACCCGGAACGGCTGCTCGCCTGGCACACGATTTTCATGGTGATCACCGTCGCCATCGTCGCCCGCGGGGTGGAGCACGGCCTGGAGCGGGCGGTGCGTTACCTGATGCCGGCCTTGTTCGGCATCCTGGTGCTGTTGTTCGTCTATGCCGCGACCACGCCGGCTTTCCTCGAAGGCGTCGAGTTCATGTTCGTGCCGGATTTCGGCAAGCTCAGTGGCCAGGCCGTGCTCGAGGCGATGGGCATGGCGTTTTTCTCGCTGAGCCTCGGCATGGGCGCGATCATGGTCTACGGCTCCTACCTGCCGCGCGAGGCTTCCATCGCCCGCACCTGCATCACCGTGGCCGCCGCCGACACGGCGGTGGCCCTGCTCGCCGGGATGGTGATTTTCCCGATCGTGTTCTCCAACGGCCTGGCGCCGGCCCAGGGGCCGGGGCTGGTGTTCACGACCTTGCCGCTGGCCTTCGCCCAGATGCCCCTGGGCACGCTGGTGGGCACGCTGTTTTTCATCCTGCTGGTGTTCGCGGCGGTGACTTCATCCATTTCACTGCTCGAACCGCCGGTCGCCTGGCTGCTGGAGAACGGCCGCATGGACCGGGCCAAGGCCGCCGGCATATGCGGTTTCATCGCCTGGGTGCTGGGCCTGGGAACGATCTTCTCCTTCAACATCTGGGCCGACTACAAGTGGACCTTGTCGCTGGACTTCACCCGCGTCCAGTACGTCCTGTTCCGTGACAAGACCTTCTTCGACATCGTCGATTTCCTCACGGCGAACATCATGTTGCCGCTCGGCGGTCTGTTGATCGCCCTGTTCGCGGCCCACCTGATGCGCCGCGAGTCCTGCGAGGACGAGCTGGCGATGGACGGCTGGCACTTCAACCTCTGGTACTTCCTGCTGCGCTACGTGGCGCCCGTCGCGGTGGGACTCATTTTCCTCAACGCGATCGGGGTGTTCGGTTGGGTCGGCGGCGGAGGCGGTTGAAGGATGCACGTCGAAGTGGTGTACGCCTTGCCCGAAGAGCAGACGGTCGTCGAGCTGGACCTGGAACCCGGCGCCACGGCGGAGACGGCGATCCGCCGCTCCGGGCTGCTCGAGCGTCATCCGGAGATCGATCTGGCCGTGAACAAGGTCGGTGTGTTCGGTCGCCTGGTGGCGCTGGATACGCCGCTCGCGGAAGGTGACCGGGTGGAGATCTACCGTCCCCTGATCGCCGACCCGAAGCAGGCGCGCCGGCGGCGGGCGGCCAAGGGCGGTGCGGAGGGCTGATCGGACCGGCGCCGCTCAGTCCAGGTCGATGTCGTCGATGCGGTCGTCGGACGGCCGGTCGGGGTTGAGCTGATCCTCGACCGCGTCGTCGGCGGTCGCCTCGCGTATCCCCTCGATGCGCGCCAGCCGGTCGTTCTCGTCGAAATACAGCACCATGACCGTGCGCAGCGGCGGCCGGTAGCCGTAACGCGCATAGAAGGCGTAGTTCCAGCGCCGGGGGTCGAGGGGATCCTGGAGGATCGGCCGGCCGAGCAGGAATTCCACCTGCGCGCGGGTCATGCCGGTTTCCAGGCGCGCCAGGGCGTCCGCCTCGATGAGGTTGCCCTGGGTGACGCTGGCGCGGTAGGGCCGGACGCAGCCGCCCGCGGCGAGGGCGAGCAGCAGAGGCAGGCAGAGCAGGGCGCGGTGCACGGCGATTCCGAATTGAACGGGTCGAAAGGCTGCGGGATAATACCACAACACGCCCTCCCGGAGGCCGAGGTGGAATCGAGCGACATCAAGAAGGCCGGCCTGAAGGTCACCTTGCCGCGCATGCGCATCCTCGAGATCCTGGAACGCAGCGAGGAAGGGCACATGACCGCCGAGGCGATCTACCGCGCCCTGATGGAGTCGGGTGAGGAGATCGGCTTGGCGACGGTCTACCGCGTGCTCACGCAGTTCGAGAACGCCGGGCTGGTCATCCGCCACCATTTCGAAGGCGGGCAGGCGGTCTTCGAGATCGACCGCGGCCAGCACCACGACCATCTGGTGTGCGTCAAATGCGGCAAGGTGGTCGAGTTCTACGACGAGGTGATCGAGCAGCGCCAGCGCGACATCGCCGAGAAGAACGGCTTCAAGCTCACCGACCACAGCATGATCCTGTACGGCGAATGCGGTTGCGGTGAGTGAGCCGCCGCGCCGGCTCAGCCGGCGCGGGCGAGCATTTCCTCGGCGTGTTCGCGGGTGGTGGCGGTGATCGTCATGCCGCCGAGCATGCGCGCGATTTCTTCGACGCGCGCCGCCCGGTCCAGCGTGTCGACCCGCGTGTGCACGCCGCGCCCGGCCGGTTCCTTGCGGATGCGCAGGTGGTGGTGCGCCTGGGCGGCCACTTGCGGCAGGTGGGTGACGCACAGCACCTGGCGCTGCTCGCCGAGGCGGCGCAACTGGCGGCCGACGACCTCGGCCACCGCCCCGCCCACGCCGGCGTCGACCTCGTCGAAGATCAGGGTCGGGATCGGCTCGCTGCGGGCGGTGATCATCTGGATGGCCAGGCTGATGCGGCTGAGTTCGCCGCCCGAGGCGACCTTGGCCAGGGGCTGCAGGCGCTGGCCGGGGTTGGCGGCCACCACGAATTCCACCCGGTCCAGGCCGTCGGCGGAAAACCCCGCGCCGGTTTCCGGGTCGTGCTCGCGCGGCTCGACCCGAACGGCGAAGCGCCCGCCGCGCATGCCCAGCGTCTGCATCGCCTCGCTGACCGCGGTGCCCAGGCGCTCGGCGGCGGCGGCGCGCGCCGCGCTCAGCTCGGCGGCGGCGGCGAGGTAGTCGCGGCGCAGGCGCGCCAGCCGCGGCGCGGCTTCGGCGAGCGCGTCGCTGAGCCGTTCGAGCTCGTCGCGCTCCCGCCGCAGGCGCTCGGCGGTTTCCGGCAGGGCTCGCGGCTCGACGCGGTGCTTGCGCGCCAGGTCGTGCAAGGCGCCCATGCGCGCTTCCACCCAGCGCAGGCGCTCCGGATCGAGGTTCAGGTCGGCGAGGTAGTCGCGCAGGGTTTCGGCGGCGTCCTCGATCTGGGCCAGCGCACCGCCGAGCGCCTCGACGGCGGGCGCGAGGCGGCCGTCGTGGGCGAGCACCCGCTCCAGCGCGGCGGCGTGCCGGCCGAGACGGTCGTGGACGGCATCGTCGTCCTCGTACAGGGCACGCAGCGCCTCGCCGGCCGCCTGCATCAGGGCCTCGGCGTGGGCCAGCCGGCGGTGTTCCTCCTCCAGCGTGTCCCAGTCCTCGCCGCCGGCCAGGACCGCGTCGAGTTCACCGACCATGTCGCGCAGCCAGGCCAGGCGTTCGTCGCGCGCCTGGGCCGCTTCCAGCAGACGGCGGTGTTCGGCGTCGGCCTCGCGCCAGGCACGGTAGGTCTCGGCGACGCGTTCGTGCAGCGCGCCGGTGTCGCCGTGGTCGTCCAGTCGCCGGCGCTGTACGTCGCGGTGCAGCAGCGCCTGGTGGGCGTGCTGGCCGTGGATGCTGACCAGTTGCTCGCCCAGCTCCCGCAGGCGCTGGACGGTCACCGGGCTGTCGTTGATGTAGGCCCGCGAGGCGCCTTCGCGGGGCACCACCCGGCGCAGGATGCACAGTTCGCCGCGGTCCAGGGTATGACGGCGCAGCCAGTCGCGCACCGCGGGCAGGCCGCCGACGTCGAACACCGCGCTCACCTCGGCCCGCGGCGCGTCCTCGGCCAGCGCCGCGGGGTCGGCGCGATCGCCCAGGACCAACCCGAGGGCGTCGAGCAGGATCGACTTGCCGGCGCCGGTCTCGCCGGTCAGGGCGGTCATGCCCGGACCGAATTCCAGCTCGGCGGCGTCGATGATGGCGAAATCGCGGATCAGCAGTTGCGTGAGCATGCTCGGAATCAGCGCGGCGCGTCGTCTTCGGGCGGTTTGCCCCAGCGCAGCTTGGCGCGGAGGATGTCGAAGAAATCGTAACCGGCCGGGTGCAGCAGGCGGGCCGTTTTCCTCGCTGCGGCGGATCACCACGCGGTCGGCGGCGACCAGCGGCACGTTGGCCTGGCCGTCGAAGCTCGCCTGGGCGGCCACGCGGCAGGCCGGGTCGATGCCGATGGCGATCTCCACGCTCGAGTCGATGACCAGGGGGCGGTGGTTGAGCGTGTGCGGGCAGATCGGCACCAGGGTGATCGCTTCCAGGGCCGGGTGCAGGATCGGCCCGCCGGCCGAGAGCGCGTAGGCGGTCGAGCCGGTGGGGGTGGCGACGACCACGCCGTCGGCCCGCTCGTGGTTGACGTAGTGGCCGTCGATGTGGGTGAAGAATTCGATCATGCGCGTCTCGAAGTGGTTGTTCACCACCACGTCGTTCAACGCCAACTGCTCGCACAACAGCGCGTCGTCGCGCCAGACCTGCGCATGGAGCAAAAAGCGCGTTTCGGCCACGTAGTCGCCGTCCAGAACGCCGCGCAGGGCCTTTTCCATTTCCCGCGGGCTGATGTCGACCAGGAAGCCCAGGCGGCCGAGGTTGATGCCGAGGATCGGCACGCCGTGCGGGGCGAAGCGCCGGGCCGCGTGCAGCAGGGTGCCGTCGCCGCCGATGACGATGACCAGATCGACGTCCTGCAATTCTTCCAGGGTGTGGAAGCGCACCCCGTCCAGGGCGCCGCGGCAGCTCGCCTCGGGCAGCACGGTGACGCCGGCCCCGGCCAGGAAGCGATGGAGGCGGGCGAGGGTGTCGCCCGGGTCGACGATGGGGTTGCGCAGCAGGGCGACGCGCTTGAACACGCTCATGAAGGCGGGGCTCCGTCGAGCAGGGCCTTCAGTTTATACACGAGCTCCAGGGCGTTTCTAGGCGTCAGCGTGTCGGGGTCCACCGCCGCCAGCGCCTCGCGCAGGGGGTCGGCCGCCGGCGCGGCGGGCGGCGCGGGGTCGAAGAGGCTGAGCTGCGCCCCGGCCCGGTCCAGGGCGCCGGCGGTCTGTTCTTCCAGGTCGACCAGGTGCGCGCGCGCCCGCTCGATCACCTCCGGCGGCACGCCGGCCAGGCGCGCCACCTGCAGGCCGTAGCTCTGGTTGGCCGGGCCGTCCTTGACGGCGTGCAGGAAGACGATCGAGTCGCCGTGTTCGATGGCGTCCAGGTGGACGTTGTGCACGCCGGGCAGGCGTTCGGCCAGGGTGGTCAGCTCGAAGTAGTGGGTCGCGAACAGCGTGTAGGCGCGCAGCCTGCCGGCCAGGTGTTCGGCGCAAGCCATGGCCAGGGACAAGCCATCGAAGGTGCTGGTGCCGCGGCCGATTTCGTCCATGATCACCAGCGAGTGCTCGGTGGCGTTGTTGAGAATGTCGGCGGTCTCGCTCATTTCCACGAGGAAGGTGGAGCGGCCGCCGCCCAGATCGTCCGAGGCGCCGATGCGGGTGAAAATCCGGTCCACCGGGCCGATCACCGCCCGCCGCGCCGGCACGAAGGCGCCGCAGTGGGCGAGCAGCACGATCAGCGCCACCTGCCGCATGTAGGTGGACTTGCCGCCCATGTTGGGGCCGGTGATCAGCAACATGCGGCGGGTCTCGTCGAGGTGGGTGTCGTTGGCGACGAAGGGCGTGTCGAGCAAGGCCTCGACCACCGGGTGGCGTCCGGCCTCGATGTGGATGCCGGGGCGTTCGTCGAGCACCGGCCGGCGGTAGTCGCGCGCCTCGGCCAGATGGGCGAAGCAGGCCAGCACGTCCAGCACCGCCAGGGCCTCGGCCAGGGCCTGCCAGCGGTCCAGCTCCACCGCCAGTTCGGCGAGCAGCGCCTCGTAGAGGCGCTTCTCCAGCGCCAGGGCGCGCTCGCGGGCGCCCAGCACCTGGTCTTCGAAGGCTTTCAGCTCCGGGGTGATGTAGCGCTCGACGTTCTTCAGGGTCTGGCGGCGGCTGTAGTCCGCCGGCACCTTGTCGGCCTGAGCCTTGCCGACCTCGATGTAATAGCCATGGACCTGGTTGAAGCGCACCTTGAGGTTGGCGATGCCGCTGCGTGAGCGCTCGCGGGCCTCGAACTCGGCCAGCGCGTCGCTGCCGTGTTCCGCCATCGCCCGCAGGCGGTCGAGCTCGGCGTCGTAGCCGGGGGCGATGACGCCGCCGTCGCGCAGCAGCGGCGGCGGATCGTCGACCAGCGCGCGTTGCAAGTGCTCGAGCCACGCCGGCGGCACCGCCAGGGCGCGCGCGTGGTGTTGCAGCAGCGGCGCCTCCAGCCCCTCCAACACGGCGGCGAGCGCCGGCAAGGCACCGAGCGTCTCGCGCAGGGCGACCAGGTCGCGCGGCCGGGCGCTGCCCAGGGCGATGCGCGCGGCGATGCGCTCCACGTCGCCGCAAGCCGCCAGGGCTTCGCGCAGCGCGCGGTGACGGCCCGACTCGAGCAGGGCCTCGACCGCGTCGTGGCGGTCGCGCAGCACCGCGCGGTCGCGCAGCGGCTGGCCCAGCCAGCGGCGCAACCGCCGGCTGCCCATCGCCAGCACGCAGTGGTCCAGCACCCCGAGCAGGGAATGCCGGGGGTCGCCGGACAAGGACGAGTCGATCTCGAGACTGCGGCGCGCGGCGACGTCCAGGACCAGCGCATCACCGATGCGCTCGGTGGCCAAGCGGCGCAATTGCGGCAAACGCCCGAGCTGGGTCTCCTCCAGGTAGGCCAGCAGGCAGCCGGCCGCCGCCACCGCCGCGCGCAGGCCGGCGCAGCCGAAGCCGTTGAGATCCCGGGTGCCGAAATGCGTGCAGAGCTTGCGTTCGGCCGTGTCGGGCTCGAAGTGCCAGGGCGGCCGGGGGCGCAGCACGGCGCCCTGCGGCCGCGCCGGCGGCGCCATGCCCTCGGCGTGCAGCAGCTCGGCGGGTTGCAGGCGTTCGAGCTCGGCGGCCAGGGCGGATTCGTCGGGCGCCTCCAGGACGCGGAATTCACCGGCGGCCAGGTCGGCCCAGGCCAGGCCCCAGGCCTTGTCCAGGGGGCAGCAGGCCGCCACCAGCGCGGGCCGGCGCTGGTCGAGCAGTGCCTCGTCGGTGACCGTGCCCGGCGTGACGATGCGTGTCACCCGGCGTTCCATCGGCCCCTTGCCCGCCGCTTCGCCGGTCTGCTCGCAGATCACCACCGCTTCGCCGAGCTTGAGCAGTTTGCCGATGTGGCTCTCGGCGGCGTGGTAGGGCACCCCGGCCATCGGGATCGGCGCGCCGGCCGACTGGCCGCGGTGGGTGAGGGTGATGTTCAGCAGGCGCGCGGCCTTTTCCGCATCCTCGTAGAACAGCTCGTAGAAATCGCCCATGCGGTAGAACACGAGCGTGTCCGGGTACTGCGCCTTGATGCGCAGGTACTGCTGCATCATGGGCGTGTGGGCGCCCAGCTCGGTTTTGGCGGCGGATCGACTCACGGCACGGACCAGGGCGGGCGGTCGGGCGGCAAGTGTAACAAGCGCCGCCGCCGCCGGGCAGACCTTGCCGGGCGGCGGCGGCGCGGCGACAATAGCCGCATGAACGAGGCCGACGACCTGTATCCGCTCGCGGCGCGCTGCGGCGAGCGCTTGCTCGCCCAGGGCTTGCGGCTGGCCGTGGCGGAATCCTGCACCGGCGGCGGGTTGGCCAAGGTGCTCACCGACGTGCCGGGTGCGTCCTCCTGGTTCGAGCTTGGCGTGGTCTCCTACAGCAACCGCGCCAAGCAGGTCTTGCTCGGTGTGCCGCCCGAGATCATCGAAGTCCACGGCGCGGTCAGCGCCGAGACGGTCGAGGCCATGGCCCGCGGCGCCTTGGAGCGCGCCGACGCCCATCTGGCGGTGGCGATCAGCGGCATCGCCGGTCCGGCCGGCGGCAGCCCCGACAAACCGGTCGGCACCGTGTGGTTCGCCTGGGCGGCCGTGGTGCCGGAAAGGCTGACGGTGGCGCGGCGGCGTTTCGACGGCGACCGCGCGGCGGTGCGCCGCCAGGCCGTGCGCACCGCCTTGGAAGGCATCCTGGAAATGCTGGGGGACGACCATGTCGTGTGACGCCCGCCGTTTTGCTTGTTGTGCGTTGCTGTGCGGCGCTTTGCTGGCCGGCTGTTCCGGCTCCGACGCGCCGGCCGGGGCGGCGGGCGAATCGCCCGCTGCGCCGCCGCCATCCGCCGCCGCGGTCGAGCCGGCCGCCGCGCCACCGGAGGCGGCGGAACTCGACGCCCGCATCCGCCGTCTGGACGCCGAGCGGGCCGCCGCCGAGTCCGAGCGCCAGGCGCTCGAGCGCCAGCGCGACGCCCTCGAGCAGGACCGCGCCGATCTTGAGGCGCGCCTGCGCGCCTTGGAGGAAAAAGTGCAGGATCTGGAGGCCGCGGCTGCGAGGGCGCCTTGAACTGTGGGATAATACCGGCCCGCGAGCAGCCCGTAGGGGGCGACAGACCGATTATGGACGCAGATCGCAAAAAAGCCCTGGCCGCCGCTCTGAGCCAGATCGAACGCCAATTCGGCAAGGGTTCGGTGATGCGTCTGGGCGACCAGTCCGTGTTGCCGGACATCGAGGTGATTTCCACCGGCTCCCTGGCGCTGGACGTCGCCCTGGGCATCGGCGGTTTGCCGCGCGGCCGGGTGGTGGAAATCTACGGCCCGGAATCGTCCGGCAAGACCACCCTGGCCCTGCAGAGCATCGCCCAGTGCCAGAAGGCCGGCGGCACCGCGGCGTTCATCGACGCCGAGCATGCGCTGGATCCGGTGTACGCCGAAAAGCTCGGCGTCAACGTCAAGGAATTGCTCATCTCCCAGCCCGACACCGGCGAGCAGGCCCTGGAAATCGCCGACATGCTGGTGCGTTCCAACGCCGTCGACCTGGTCGTCATCGACTCGGTCGCGGCGCTCACGCCCAAGGCCGAGATCGAAGGGGAGATGGGCGATTCGCACGTCGGCCTGCAGGCGCGCCTCATGTCCCAGGCGCTGCGCAAGCTCACGGCGAACATCAAGCGCTCGAACACGCTGGTCATCTTCATCAACCAGATCCGCATGAAGATCGGTGTGATGTTCGGCAACCCGGAGACCACCACCGGCGGCAACGCGCTGAAGTTCTACGCCTCTGTGCGCCTGGACATCCGCCGCATCGGCGCCATCAAGCGCGGCGACGAGGTCATCGGCAACGACACCCGGGTGCGGGTGGTCAAGAACAAGCTGGCCCCGCCGTTCAAGGAAGCGACCTTCGAGATCCTCTACGGTGAGGGGTGTTCGCGCGAGGGTGAATTGCTCGAGCTGGGCGTACAGCACGGGCTGGTGGACAAGTCCGGTGCCTGGTACTCCTGCCAGGGCGAGCGCATCGGCCAGGGCAAGGACAACGCCCGCCAGTACCTCAAAGAACATCCCGAACTGGCCGATCGCCTCGAGCGCGAGCTGCGCGAGCGCTTGCTGGTGAAGAAGGGCCGGGCGGGCCAGTCGGCGGAGGCGGCGGCTGAAGAAGAGTCCGCTTAAAACGGAATTCGCGGCGCGGGAGGTGGCGCTGGGCCTGCTGGCCCGGCGCGAGCACTCGCGCCGAGAGCTGGTGCTCAAGCTGCGCGCCCGCGAATGCCCCGAGGAGATCATCGACGCGGTGCTCGATGCGCTTGCCGCAGAGGGCATGCAGTCCGATGCGCGTTTCGCCGAGTACTTCGTGCTCAACCGGGTGGAACGCGGCGCCGGACCGCTGCGCATCCGCGCCGAGCTGCTCGCCCGGGGCTTGGACGACGCGGTGATCGATGAGGCGCTGGCGCCGTACAAGGGGCGCTGGCGGGATCTGGCGCGGCGCGCCTACCTGAAACGCTACGGCGAGACCGCGCCGACCGACGAACGCGAGCGCGCCAAGCGCATGGCGTTCCTGCAGCAGCGCGGGTTCACGCCCGAGCAAGTGCGCCACGCACTGGGTTTCCGCGCCGACTGACGAGGCGAAGAACCGTCCGGAGAACGACCGAACATGACGACCCTGGCCGAACTGCGCAGCCGTTTCCTCGACTTTTTCGCCCAGAACGGCCACACCATCGTGCCGTCTTCGTCGTTGGTGCCCGCCAACGATCCGACGCTGCTGTTCACCAACGCCGGGATGGTGCAGTTCAAAGACGTCTTCCTCGGCCTGGAAAAGCGCCCCTATACCCGCGCGGCCAGCAGCCAGCGTTGCGTGCGTGCCGGGGGCAAACACAACGACCTGGAGAACGTCGGCTACACCGCGCGGCACCACACATTCTTCGAGATGCTGGGCAATTTCTCTTTCGGCGACTACTTCAAGGAAGGCGCGATCGAGTACGCCTGGCGCTTCCTGACCGAGGATCTGCGGTTGCCGCCGGAACGCCTGTGGATCACGGTGCACGTCGACGACGACGAGGCCGCCCGCATCTGGCTGGAGAAAATCGGCGTCGACCCGGCGCGCTTCTCCCGCATCGCCGGCAGCGACAATTTCTGGCAGATGGGCGACACCGGTCCCTGCGGTCCCTGCTCGGAGATCTTCTACGACCACGGCCCGGCGGTGCCGGGCGGGCCGCCGGGCAGCGCCGAGGCCGACGGCGATCGCTATGTCGAAATCTGGAACCTGGTGTTCATGCAGTACAACCGGTCGGCGGACGGACGGCTCGACCCCCTGCCCAAGCCCTCGGTGGACACCGGGATGGGATTGGAGCGGCTGGCCGCCGTCATGCAGGGGGTTCACAGCAATTACGACATCGACTTGTTCCGCGGTCTGATCCGCGCCGCGGCCGAGGTGACCGGCGCGAGCGACCTCACCGACCCGTCGCTCAAGGTGATCGCCGACCACATCCGCTCCAGCGCCTTCCTCGTCGCCGACGGCGTGCTGCCCGCGAACGAGGGGCGCGGCTACGTGCTGCGGCGGATCATCCGCCGGGCGATCCGCCACGGCCACAAGCTCGGCTGCCGGCGGCCGTTCTTCCACCGCCTGGTGGCGCCGCTCGGTGAGTGGATGGGGGACGCCTACCCGGAGTTGCGCCGCGACGAGGCGCGCATCGCCGCGGTGCTCGAACAGGAAGAGGCGCGTTTCGCCCAGACCCTCGAGCAGGGCATGGCGTTGCTCGAAGAGGCGATCGCCGCCTTGCCCGGCAAGACCCTGCCCGGCGAGCTGGTGTTCAAGCTGTACGACACCTACGGTTTTCCGGTCGACCTGACCGCGGACATCGCCCGCGAACGCGGTCTTGCGCTGGACATGGCCGGCTACGAGGCGTGCATGGCCGAGCAGCGCCGCCGCGCCCAGGCCGCCGGCCGCTTCAAGGTCGATTTGAGTCGCACCCCCGCCATCGACGGCGCCAGCGAGTTCCGCGGCTACGAGGAACTGAGCGTCGAGGCGCGGGTGTTGCACCTGCTGCGCGACGGCGAACCCGTCGAGCACCTCGAGGCGGGACAAGAGGGGGTGGTGGTGCTCGACCGCACCCCGTTCTACCCCGAGGGCGGCGGCCAGGTGGGCGACCGCGGCCGCATCGCCGCCGAGGGCGCCGAGTTCGAAGTGCAGGACACCCAACCGCTGGCCGACGCCATCCTCCACATCGGGGTGCTGCGCCGCGGCCGGCTGGGCCGCGGCGACACCGTCCGCGCCGAAGTCGACGCCGAGCGTCGGCGGGCGATCGTCCGCAACCACTCGGCCACCCACCTGCTGCACGCGGCCCTGCGCCGGGTGCTCGGCGAGCACGTCCAGCAGAAAGGCTCGCTGGTCGACGAGGACCGCCTGCGCTTCGATTTCTCCCACGACCGGCCGCTCGGTGACGAGGACAAGCGGCGCATCGAGACCCTGGTCAACGACTGGATCCTCGACAACGTGCCGGCACAGGCCGAATACATGTCGATGGAAGAGGCGCGCCGTGCCGGCGCCATCGCCTTGTTCGGCGAGAAATACGGCGAGCGGGTGCGCGTGATGAGCCTGGGCGAAGTCTCCAAGGAACTGTGCGGTGGCACCCACGTGCGCCGCACCGGCGACATCGGCTTGTTCAAGATCGTCGCCGAGGGCGGCGTGGCAGCCGGCGTGCGCCGCATCGAAGCGATCACCGGACGTGCGGCGCTGCGCTGGGCGCAGGACGCGGAGGCCTTGCTGCAGCGCTTGGACGCGCTGCTCAAGGCCGGCGGCGTCGAGCGCCTCGAGGCCCGTGCCGCCGCACTTCTGGAACGGCAACGCGACCTCGAAAAACAAGTCGACACCTTGAAGCGCCGCTTGGCCGGCCGCGCCGGCCGCGATCTCGCCGCCGAGGCGGTCGACGTGGACGGCGTGAAAGTCGTCGCCGCCCGGCTCGAGGGGGCCGACGCGAAGACCCTTCGCGAGGCGGTCGACGGCCTGCGCAACCGCCTGCAGCGCGCGGTCGTCGTGCTGGCCGCCGTCGAGGACGGCAAAGTGCGCCTGGCCGCCGGGGTCACCCCGGGCCTGAGCGACACCGTGCGCGCCGGCGAGCTCGTCAACGCCGTCGCCCAACAGGTCGGGGGGCGCGGCGGCGGCCGCGCCGATTTCGCTCAGGCGGGCGGGACCGACCCGGCCGGCCTGGACGCCGCCCTGGCGGGTGTCGTCGACTGGGTGCGCGCCAAACTGGCGGGCTGATGTCCCGCCGCATCGATTCCGCGAAGGAGGTCTGCTCCAATCCATGGCCCTGATCGTGCAGAAATATGGCGGCACATCGGTGGGCTCGGTCGAGCGCATCGAGCACGTGGCCGACAAGGTGTTGCGCGCCCGCGAGGCCGGGCACCGGCTGGTGGTGGTCGTCTCGGCGATGGCCGGCGAGACCAACCGCCTGCTCGAACTGGCGCGCGCGATCCAGCCGCGGCCCGACCCGCGCGAGCTCGATGTGCTGCTTGCCACCGGCGAGCAGGTGACCATCGCGCTGCTGTGCATGGCGCTCGGCAAACGCGGTTGCCCAGCGCGTTCCTACACCGGCGCCCAGGTTCAGATCGTCACCGACAGCGCGCACACCAAGGCCCGCATCCGGCGCATCGACGACGAACGGATCCGCCGCGACCTGGCCGAGGGCCGGGTGGTGGTGGTGGCCGGCTTCCAGGGGGTCGATGAAAACGGCAACATCACCACCCTCGGGCGCGGCGGCTCGGACACCACCGCCGTGGCGCTCGCCGCCGCCTTGCGCGCCGACGAGTGCCAGATCTACACCGACGTGGACGGCGTCTACACGACCGACCCGCGCATCGAGCCCAAGGCCCGGCGGCTGGACCGCATCACCTTCGAGGAAATGCTCGAAATGGCGAGCCTGGGCTCGAAGGTGCTGCAGATCCGCTCGGTGGAGTTCGCCGGCAAGTACCGCGTGCCCTTGCGCGTGCTGTCCACCTTCCAGGACGGCCCGGGCACCCTGATCACCTTCGAGGAGGACGAAGAGGTGGAAGCCGCTCAGATTTCGGGCATCGCCTTCAACCGCGACGAGGCCCAGCTCACCGTCACCGGCGTGCCCGACCGGCCCGGCATCGCCGCGGCCATCCTCGGCCCGATCGCCGAGGCCAACATCGAGGTCGACATGATCGTGCAGAACATCGGTGCCGACGGCAACAGCACCGACTTCACGTTCACCGTTCACCGCAACGACTATGAGCGCGCCCTGGACATCCTGCGCGGTGTCGCCGAGCGGCTCGGCGCCCGCGAAGTGCGGGGCGACACCGGCATCGTCAAGCTGTCGCTGGTCGGTGTCGGCATGCGCTCCCACGCCGGCATCGCCAGCCGCATGTTCGCGGCCCTGGCGGCCGAGAACATCAACATTCGGATGATCTCCACCTCCGAGATCAAGATTTCGGTGGTCATCGACGAAAAATACCTGGAGCTCGGCGTGCGGGCCCTGCACGCCGCTTTCGGGCTCGACCGCGCCCCCGGCGCGGCCGGGGGCGCGCCGGCCTGAGCCGTCGCGGGTCGCGCATGTGGAGAGGGGGGGCGAAGGCGTCTATAATCGGCCATTGCGTCGCGCCAAGGACAACAGGGAGCGAAAGCGGCGCCAGGTGACCTTCGAGCAGCCTCAACCAGGAGTACAGGACGATGTTGATATTGACCAGACGGGTCGGTGAAGCCCTCATGGTGGGCGACGACGTGGTGGTGACCGTGCTCGGCGTGAAGGGCAACCAGGTCCGCATCGGCGTCAGCGCCCCCAAGGAGATTCCCGTCCACCGCGAGGAAATCTACGAGCGCATCAAGCGTGAACGGGAAGCGGCGGCGCGCGCGCAGTCCGACGAGACGCCGCGCGGCACGGGAACCGAAGACGGCCAGGCGTGATTTCGAGCCGTTCCGGCGGTGGCGAGAAAGGGTCGAAATCCACCGCCGGTTTCGGCTAGAATCGCGACCCAGGCGCCCAGCGCGCCCGCCCGGAGAGGTGGCCGAGTGGCCGAAGGCGCTCCCCTGCTAAGGGAGTATACGGCTTAAAACCGTATCGAGGGTTCGAATCCCTCCCTCTCCGCCATAGCGCGAAACGGCCTCCGCACGGGGGCCGTTTCCGGTTGACGGCCCGCCTCCTGGACCCAGTCCATGCGCCTGTGGTCTTTGCACCCGCGTTATCTGGACCGCGTCGGGCTCCTCGCCTGCTGGCGCGAAGCCCTGCTCGCCAAGGCGGTGCTCGCCGGCCGCACCCGCGGTTATCGCCACCATCCCCAGTTGGACCGCTTCCGCGCGGCGCCGGACCCGCTCGCCGCCGTCGACGCCTACCTCGCGGGCCTGTGGGCCGAGGCGGCGCGGCGCGGCTACCGTTTCGATCCCGGCAAGTTCGCGCCCGGCACCCGAGCGCGCTTGACCGTCACCGACGGCCAGCTGCGTTTCGAATGGGCGCATCTGCTCGACAAGCTCGCCACGCGCGACCCCGCGCGCCATGCCCGACTCTGCGCCCGGCGCCGCCGTCCCGAGGCCCATGAGATCTTCACGGTGCGATGCGGGCCGGTCGAAGCCTTCGAACGCGGCCGGCGCCCGTGAGCGGCCGCGGCTTTGCGCGCGGGCCGCGCGCGCGTAGAATTGCCGCTTTCCCGTATCCTTCCCAACGTTTTCGAGGTTTTTTCGACCATGGCGATCGAACGGACGCTGTCCATCATCAAACCGGACGGGGTGGCCAAGAACATCATCGGCAAGATCTACACCCGTTTCGAGGAAGCCGGGCTGCGCATCGTCGCGGCGCAGATGCTCCACCTGACCCGTGAGCAAGCCGAGGCGTTCTACGCCGTGCACCGCGAGCGGCCCTTCTTCAACGACCTGGTCGAGTTCATGACCTCCGGGCCGGTCATGGTCCAGGTGCTGGAGGGCGAGGACGCGATCGCGCGCAACCGCGAGCTGATGGGCGCCACCGACCCCGCCAAGGCCGGCCCCGGCACGATCCGCGGCGACTTCGCCACCTCGATCGACGAGAACGTCGTGCACGGCTCCGACAGCCCCGAAACCGCCCGGAAGGAAATCGAATTCTTCTTCTCCGGCCCGGTCAAGATCTGCCCGCGCACCCGCTGAACGACGCCGTGGAAGACACCGCCCGCCGCGCCGGACGCGTCAACCTGCTGGGCCTGGACGAGGCCGCGCTGCGCCGTTGGCTCGAGGCCGACGGCGAGCGGCCGTTCCGCGCCCGGCAACTGCTCGGTTGGATCCACCGGCGCGGCGTCGACGACTTCGCGTGCATGACCGACCTCTCCAAGGCCTTGCGCGCGCGCCTGGCCGAGACGGCCTGCGTCGCGGCCCCGCGCGTGCTGGGCACGGCGGTGTCGGCCGACGGCACGCGCAAATGGCTGCTGGGCCTGGACGATCCGGCGGGCGGGCCGGGGAACGTCGTCGAGATGGTGTTCATCCCCGAGCCCAACCGGGGCACGCTGTGCGTCTCGTCCCAGGTGGGCTGCAGCCTGGATTGCGCCTTCTGCGCCACCGCCCGGCAGGGGTTCAACCGCAACCTGACCAGCGCCGAGATCGTCGGCCAACTGTGGCTGGCGCGGCGGCTGCTCGCCGAGGCGGGCCTGGAGCCGGGCGCGATCACCAACGTCGTCCTGATGGGCATGGGCGAACCGCTGCTCAACCTGCGCGAGGTGCTGCCGGCCTTGAACCTGATGGTCAGCGACCACGCCTACGGCTTGAGCAAGCGCCGCGTCACCGTCAGCACGGCGGGCGTGGTGCCGATGATCGACCGCCTGCGCGAGCACAGCGAAGTCAGCCTGGCGGTGTCCCTGCACGCGCCCGACGACGCCCTGCGCGACGAACTCGTGCCGATCAACCGGCGCTTCCCGCTCGCCGAGCTGATGGCCGCCTGCCGCCGCTACGTCGCCGGCCGCGCCCGCCGGCGCGTCACCTTCGAATACGTGATGCTCGACGGCGTCAACGACCGTCCCGAGCACGCGCGGGCGCTGGGCCGCCTGCTGCGGGGCCTGCCGTGCAAGCTCAACCTGATCCCGTTCAATCCCTTTCCGGGCAGCGGTTACCGCTGCTCGAGCGCCCACGCCATCGAGCGCTTCGCCGAGACCCTGCGTGCGCGCGGCCATGTCGTCACGGTGCGCAAGACGCGCGGCCAGGACATCGACGCGGCCTGCGGCCAGCTCGCCGGCCGGGTGCAGGACCGCAGCGCCCGCCACCTGCGCTTCGCCGCGCCGCGTTACGGTGAACGGCGTCCCGAAGCGGGGGCGAAGGCGCCGCTATAATGGCGCGCCGAGCCCTGCATCGACCGAGGAGGATCGCGCGATGAGCCCGTCCCGCCACGCCCGCCGGCCCGGCCGTTGCGCGGCGCGCGCCGCCGTCCTGCTCGTCGACGGCCGTGCTGGCGGCCTGCGCCGGCCCGTCCGAAACGCGCCGGGATCTCGAGCGCGCCGCCGAGCTCAACGCCCAGCTCGGCCACGGCTACCTCGCCCAGGGGCGGCTGGACCAGGCCAAGCGCAAGTTCGAAAAGGCGCTGGCGCAGAACCCGCGGCTGGCCGCCGCGCACGCCGGCTACGCGCTGCTGTGGACCCGCCTCGGGCGCCCCGAAGAGGCCGAAAAACACTTCGAACGCGCGCTGCGCCTCGAGCCGTCCAACCCCGTCTATCGCAACAACTACGGCACCTTCTTGTGCAGCCAGGGGCGCTACGAGGCGGCCGAGAAGCAATTCATGGCGGCCCTGCGCGACCCGCTCTACGAGACGCCCGAGTACGCCTACACCAACGCCGGGCGCTGCGCGATCAAGGCCGGCGACCTGGACCGCGCCGAGCGCCACCTGCGCCAGGCGCTGGCCGCGGCGCCGAATTTCGCCGATGCGCTGCTGGAGATGGCCGTCCTGTACGAGAAGCGCGGTCAACCGGGGCTCGGCTACGCCTGGCTCAAGCGCTTCGAGAAGGCCGGCGGGCGCCACACGGCCGAGACCTTGTCGCTGGCCGTGCGCCTGGCGCGCGACGCCGGCGACCGCGACGGCGAGGCGAGCTACCGGCTGCGGCTTGAAGAACCTGGCCGTCGACGGCCGCCGTGCCGGGGGCGAGCGCCGTGAGCGCCGCGGCGCGCCCCGCGGGCGGCTACGGCCGGGCGCTCGCCGAGGCGCGGGCGGCGGCCGGCTGGAGCGTGCACGACGTCGCCCAGCGCTTGCGCCTCGCCCCGGCGCTGATCGAGGCCCTGGAGGCCGAAGACGAGGCCCGCCTGCCGGCGCCGGCCTACGTGCGCGGTTATCTGCGCGCCTGCGCCAAGCTGCTCGACGTGCCCGCCGACGCCCTGGTCGCGGAATACGACCGCGCCCATCCCGAGGAAGACGAAGCCGAACCCGGCGCGCGCCCGCAACGGGCCCCGGCGCCCGGCGGCGGGCGGAAGCCGGCGGCGGTCGCGCTGCTCGTCCTGCTGGTCGGCGGCGGCGCGGCGGCGCTCTGGTGGTTCGTCGAGGGTGCGCGGCCGCGCCCGCCGGTCACCGGCCGCCGCACCGCCGGCGGCCGCTCCGGCCGGCGGGCCGACTGCCGGCCGTCGATGCCTTCACGCCGCCGGTCCCGGTCGCGGTGCCGCCCGAGGCGGGCGGGCCCGCCTCGGGCCAGGCGCCGGCCCCGAGGTCCGAACCCACCGCCGTGCCCGGGCCGGAGGCGGCGGCCACGGCCGGCCCCGCGGCCGAAGCGGGCGGGCAGGGGGGCGCACCCCGCCCTGGGCGGCATGCCCGCCGGTGCCGACCCGGCGGCCCGCGAAGTGCTCGAGGCGGCGGGGGTCGAGGACGGCCCGCCCTTGCGCTTGCAACTGCGCGGCCCGTCCTGGATCGAAATCTACGACGCCGACGGCCGCCGGCTGGTATACGGCCTGTTCGACGCCGACCGCGGCCCGATCCAGGTCCGCGGTCGGCCGCCGCTGCAGGTGCTGCTCGGCGACGGCACCCGGGTCGAGCTGGAATACGCCGGCCGCCGCATCGACCTCGGGCCCCATCTGCGCGCCAACCGCACGGCCCGCCTGAATCTCCGTCCCGACTCGCCCTGAAGCGATCCGCCATGAGCCAGACCCTGCAGTCCGTGCGCGGCATGCACGACCTGCTGCCCGAGCAGACCCCGCTCTGGCAGTGGCTCGAAGCACAGCTCGCCGACCACATGCGCCGCTACGGCTACGCCGAAATCCGCACGCCGGTGGTCGAGAAGACCGAACTGTTCAAGCGCTCGATCGGCGACGTGACCGACATCGTCGAAAAAGAGATGTACACGTTCGAGGACCGCAACGGCGAGTCGCTGTCCCTGCGGCCGGAGGGCACCGCCGGTTGCGTGCGGGCCGGCATCCAGCACGGCCTGCTGCACAACCAGGTGCAACGCCTCTGGTACATGGGCCCCATGTACCGGCACGAGCGGCCGCAGAAGGGCCGCTACCGCGAATTCCGCCAGTTCGGCGTCGAAGTCTTCGGCCTGCCCGGGCCGCACATCGAGGCCGAGTTGATCCTGCTGTGCCGCCGCCTGTGGCGGGCGCTGGGCCTGGAGGGACAGGTGCGCCTGGAAATCAACTGCCTCGGCCAGGCCGAGGAGCGCGCCCGCTACCGGGACGCCCTGGTGGCTTACTTCGAGGCGCACCGGGACGCGCTGGACGAGGACAGCCGCCGCCGGCTGGAGCGCAACCCGCTGCGCATCCTGGACAGCAAGAACCCGGCGATGCGCCCGCTGATCGCCGGCGCGCCGCGGCTCGAGGAGGCGCTCGGCGAGGCCTCGCGCGCCCATTTCGACGCCCTCCGGCGCCTGCTGGACGCGGCGGACGTGCCCTACACCGTCAACCCCCACCTGGTGCGCGGCCTGGACTACTACAACCTCACCGTCTTCGAGTGGATCACGGACGCGCTCGGCGCCCAGGGCACGGTCTGCGCCGGCGGGCGCTACGACGGGCTGGTCGCGCAGCTCGGCGGCTCGCCGACCCCGGCGGTCGGCTTCGCGGCGGGCCTCGAGCGCCTGGTGGCGCTGATCGAGGGGCGGGCACGCCGCCGCCGCGGCCGCCCTTGGCCTGCGTGCTCGCCCCCGGCGACGACGACGGCGGCGGTCTGCGCCTGGCCGAGGCGCTGCGCGAGGCCTTGCCGGCCGAGACGATCGTGTATCATGGCGGCCCGGCGAGCTTGAAGAGCCTGTTCAAGCGCGCCGACCGCAGCGGTGCGCGCTGGGCCGTGGTCTATGCCCAGGCCGAGCGCGAGCAGGGGATCGCCGGCCTCAAACCTTTGCGCGAAGCGGGCGAGCAGCGCAGCGTGCCGCTCGCGCGGCTGGCGGACGTGTTGATCCAAGCGACGAAAGAGACGAGCTGATGCACAGCAGCGAACAAGAACAGATCGAAGCGCTCAAGGATTGGTGGCAGGAGAACGGCAAGGCCGTCGTCCTGGGCGTCGTGCTCGGCCTGGGCGCCATCTTCGGCTACCGTTTCTGGGACCAGTACACCGACACCCGCGCGCGGCTGGCCGGCGGACGCTTCACCCAACTGATGGCCGACCTCGGCGAGAACAAGGATCCGGCGGCGCTGCGCGGGGTCATCGCCGAGCTGCGTGAAGAACACGCCGGCACCCTGTTCGCCGAGGCCGCGGGGCTGGTCGACGCGAAACTGGCCGTGGACGAGGACGCGCTCGAGGCGGCCGCGGCGGCGCTCGCGCCGCTCGCCGGCGAGGCCTCCGAGGCGCCGCTGGCGCAGCTGGCGGTGCTGCGCCTGGCGACGGTGCAACTGGCCGCCGGCCGAGTGGAGGAGGCCGGTCGCACCCTGGAAGCGGATTTGCCGGCCGCCTACCGGGCGCGCCAGGCCGAATTGCGCGGCGACGTCGCCCGGGCGCGCGGCGATCTGGCCGCGGCGCTGGCCGCTTACGACGAGGCGCTGGCGGCCGAACTGCCGCCGCCGGATCGCATGGCGGTGGAGATCAAGCGCTCGGAAGTGCTCCAGGCCCAGCGGCTCGCCGCCCAGCAGGAACGGGGGGACGATGCGCCCGCGTCCTGATCGTCTCTGGCGCTTCGCGGCGCCGGCCCTGGCCGCCGTGCTCGCCGCCTGCGGCGGCGTGGACACCGCCGAGCAGCCCGTCGAGCTGCCGCCGTTCAAGGCGGAGGCGCGCTTCGAGCGCCTCTGGCAGCGCGACGCCGGGGAGGGCGACGGCGGCTATGCGCTCAACCTGAGGCCGGCGGTGGACGGCGACGTGATCTACAGCGCCGACCACGAAGGCCGCCTGAGCCGCCTGGCGGCTCGCCGACGGCGAACGCCTGTGGCGGGTGGAGACCGGCCTGCGCGTGGCGTCGGGGCCGACGGTGCGGGGCGGCCTGCTGTTCGTCGGCACCAGCGACGGGGAGCTGGCCGCCTACTGGAGCGAGGACGGCCGCCCGGCCTGGCGCAGCCGCGGCTCCAGCGAGGCGCTGTCCGCGCCGGCGGTGGACGCCGGCATCGTCGTCGTGCACGCCGTGGACGGCATGATCCAGGCCTACGACACGCGCAGCGGCGAGCGCCTGTGGACCCACAGCACCAGCGTGCCGACCCTGAGCCTGCGCGGCGTGGGCGACCCGGTCGCCACCGGCGGCGCGGTGCTGTGCGGCACGGACGACGGCCGCCTGGTGGCGCTTGGCCCTGCGCGACGGGCGGCTGCTGTTCGAGCTGCCGGTGGCGCTTGCCCGCCGGCCACAGCGAGCTGTCGCGGATGGTGGACGTCGATGTCGCCGCCGCTGGTCGACGGCCAGGTGCTGTACGTGGCCGCCTACCAGGGGCAGGTCACCGTCTTCGACCTGGCCCGCGGCGCCAACCCCTGGTCGCGGCGCGCCTCGGTGTACACCCCCATGGCGCTGGACGGCGACAGCCTGTACTACGTCGACGAGCCCGGCCACGTCCAGGCGCTGGACCGCTACAGCGGCGACCCGCGCTGGCGGCAGGAGAAGCTCCACGCGCGCTCTGACGACGGGCGTGGCGCTGGCCGGCGACGCCGTGCTGGTCGGCGACTTCGACGGCTACCTGCACGCGCTTGGACCGCGGGGACGGGCGCCTGATCGCCCGGGTGCGGGTCGGCGACGCCCTGCGCGCGACGCCGCGGGTGGTCGAGGACGGGCGCATCGTCGTGGCCGAGCCGCGACGGGCGCCTGTCGGTCTGGCGCCTGGCGCGCCCGCGACGCCTGAGGCGGCCCGGGCCGCTAGGCGAGCGACACGCGGGGATGAAACCGGTCATCGCCCTGGTGGGGCGGCCGAACGTCGGCAAATCGACGCTGTTCAACCGCCTCACGCGCAGCCGCGACGCCCTGGTCGCCGACATCCCGGGCCTGACCCGGGACCGCCTCTACGGCGAGGGCCGCCTCGGCGGCAAGCCCTACCTCGTCGTCGACACCGGCGGGCTGGGCATGGACGAGGCCGGCATCGACGCGCTCATGGCCGAGCAGGCGCGCCAGGCGCTGCTGGAGGCCGACCACGTGCTGTGGCTGGTGGACGCGCGCAGCGGCCTGACCGCCGCCGACGAGCAGATCGCCGACTGGCTGCGGCGCAGCGGCAAGCCGGTGTGGCTGGTGGCGAACAAGGTCGACGGCCTGGATGCGCAGGCGGCGCTGGCCGATTTCCATGCCCTGGGCATGGGGCGGCCGTGGCCGATCAGCGCCGCCCACGGCCGGGGCGTGCGCCAGCTCATCGAGGCCGTGCTCGCCGGCGTGCCGGCGCCCGACGCCGAGCAGGAGGCCGACCGGCGCCGCGAGCAGGGCATCCGCGTCGCCTTGCTCGGCCGGCCGAACGTGGGCAAATCCACCTTGCTCAACCGCATGCTCGGCTACGAGCGGGTGATCGCCTACGACCAGCCGGGCACCACCCGCGATTCGATCTACGTGCCCTTCGAGCGCGACGGGCGCCGTTACACGCTGATCGACACCGCCGGCATCCGGCGCCGCAGCCGGGTGCGGGCGACGCTGGAGAAGTTCAGCGTCCTCAAGGCCCTGCAGGCGATGGCCGAGGCCGACGTGGTCATCCTGCTGATGGACGCGCGCGAGGGCGTCGTGGAGCAGGACCTGACCCTGCTGCACGAGGTCCTCGAACGCGGCCGGGCCCTGATCCCGGCGGTGAACAAGTGGGACGGCCTGGACGAGGCGCAGCGCCGCCGGGTGCTCGACGAACTCGAACGGCGCCTGGCCTTTCTCGATTTCACCCGCGTCCACCGCCTGTCGGCCTTGCACGGCACCGGCGTCGGGGAGCTGTTCGAGCGCATCGAGCGGGCCTACGAGAACGCCGGCCGCGAGCTGCCGACGCCCTTGCTCAACCGGCTGCTCCAGGAAGCCCTGGTCCGGCAGAGCCCGCCGCGGGTGCGCAGCCGTCGGCCGAAATTGCGTTACGCCCACCAGGGCGGCCGCCATCCGCCGCGCATCGTCATCCACGGCAGCGCCCTGGAGCGGCTGCCGGCCGATTACCGGCGTTATCTGCGGCACTGGTTCCAGCACCGTCTGGGGCTCAGCGACACCCCCCTGGAGTTGGAATTCCGCAACGCGCCCAACCCCTACGTCGGCGACAAGGACCGCCGCTGAGCGGCTTCAAGACGGCGGGGGCGCGAAACGTTCGCACCAAAGGCGCGTGGCGCCGGCGACCGCGGCGGGGATCACGAACAGGTTGAGCAGGGGGACGGCGGTGAGCGCGCCGACCACCAGGCCGAAGCCCAGCACCAGGCCCGGCCGCGCCCGCAGCCGCCGGCGCAGTTCCGGGAAGGCGACCGCGTGGTTGCCGGCCGGGTAGTCCAGGTATTCCACGGCCAGCGTCCAGGCCGCGAAGGCCAGCCAGGCCGCCGGGGCGAGCAGGTTCAGCCCCGGAATCAAGCTGAGGAGCAGCAACAGCAGGGCGATCAGGGCGAAGCGCCACAGCTTGGCCAGCTCGCCATGCACCGCCGTGGTCAGCTCCCGCCACCACGGGCGCTGTCCCCGCGGGCGGATCCTGCCCGGTCAGTTGCCGCTCGACGGCGGCGGCCAGCGGCCCGTTGAAGGGCGCCGCGATCAGGTTGGCCAGCAGGCTGAACCCGTAGAAGAGGATCAGCAGGGCGGTCGCCCAGAACAACGGCCAGATCAGCACGGTCAGCCAATCCAGCCAGTCCGGCAGATGCGCCCCGAGCCGTTCGGCCAGCGCCGCCACCCGGCGCCACGCCCAGTACAGGCCGCCGCCGAACAAGGCGGCGTTGATCAGCAGGGGCGGCCACACCCAGCGGCGCAGCCCCGGTGTGCGGATCAGCCGCCAGCCGGACAGGGCCGCGCCGGCGCCGCGGAACACGTCTGCGATCATCTCCGTACTCCTCGCCGAAGCGGCAGTATAGCAGCGTGCCGGCCGCGGTCCGGGGCGCGGCCTGGGGTACAATCCCCGCACCCAGGTTTCCATCCGCGTGTGACCATGCTCGAGACTCATGTTCCGCCCCGGCGGCGCACCGTCGCGGTGCGCATCGGCCGGGTGACCATCGGCGGCGACAACCCGGTGGCGGTGCAGTCGATGACCAACACCGATACGGCCGACGTCGAGGCCACCGCCGCCCAGGTGCGCGCCCTGGCCGAAGCCGGCTCCGAGCTGGTGCGGATCACGGTGAACACTCCGGAGGCCGCCAAGGCCGTGCCCCGCATCCGCGAGCGGCTCGATGCGATGGGCTGCGAAGTGCCCCTGGTGGGGGACTTCCACTTCAACGGCCACAAGCTGCTCACCCGCTTTCCCGAGTGCGCCGAGGCGCTCGACAAGTACCGCATCAACCCCGGCAACGTCGGCCGCGGCGACAAGAAGGATCCGCAGTTCGCGGCGATGATCGAAGTCGCCTGCCGCTACGACAAGGCCGTGCGCATCGGCGTCAACTGGGGCAGCCTGGATCCCGAGTTGCTCGCCCGCAGACTGGACGAGAACGCGGCCCGCCCCGAGCCCTGGCCGCTGGAGGCGGTGATGCGCGAGACGGTGGTGGAGTCGGCCCTGGAGAGCGCCCGCCGCGCCGAGGCGCTCGGCCTGGGCCACGACCGCATCGTGTTGTCCTGCAAGACCAGCGCCGCGCCGGACCTGATCGCCGTTTACCGGGCGCTGGCGGCGCGCTGCGACCACCCGCTGCACCTGGGGCTGACCGAAGCGGGCACCGGCCTGAAGGGCGTGGTGTCCTCGAGCGTGGCCCTGGGCGTGCTGCTCGCCGAAGGCATCGGCGACACCATCCGCGTCTCGCTCACGCCGGAACCCGGCGGCGACCGGGCGCGGGAGGTGCGCGTGGCCCAGGAGATCCTGCAGAGCCTCGGCCTGCGGGCATTCGCGCCGACGGTCATCGCCTGTCCCGGCTGCGGCCGCACCACCAGCGCGTTTTTCCTCGAGCTGGCGGATCAGATCCAGAGCTTCCTGCGTCGGCGCATGCCCGAATGGGCGCGCACCCATCCCGGCGTCGAGCGGATGAAGGTCGCGGTCATGGGCTGCGTGGTCAACGGCCCCGGCGAGAGCCGCTACGCCGACATCGGCATTTCCCTGCCGGGCACCGGTGAGGCGCCGGCCGCCCCGGTTTACATCGAGGGCGAGCGGGTCACCGTGCTGCGCGGCGAGCGCATCGCCGAGGAATTCCGGCGCATCGTCGAGGATTACGTCGAGCGCCGTTTCGGCCGGGGCGCCGCGTCGAACCCGTGAGCGGGCGCAGCGCGCTGCTCGCCGACCAGCGCCGCCTGCTCGCCGGGGTCGCGCGCAGCTTCGCTCTCCTGATCCAGACCCTGCCGCCCCCCCAGCGCCTGGCGGTCGGCAACGCCTTACCTGTTGTGCCGCATCGCCGACACCATCGAGGACCATCCGGCGCTCGGGGCCGCCGACAAGCGCCGCCTGTTGGCGCAATGGGTGGCGGTGCTCGAGGGGTTGGCGGCCGCCGCGCCCTTGTGCGGCGAGCTCGCCGGGCTCGCCGCGCCGTTGCCGGCCGGCGAACGGGCCCTGCTGTCGGCGGTCGGGCGGGTGCTGGCCGGTTACCAGGCCCTGAGCCCCGAAGCGCGCGCCCGCATCGCCCACTGCGTGCGCGTGATGAGCGCCGGCATGGCCTATTTCCAGGCCCAGGCCGGCCCGCAGGGCCTGGCCGAGGCGCGGCTGTTCGACCGCTATTGCTACCATGTCGCCGGCATCGTCGGCGAAACCTTGACCGGCCTGTGGCTGGCCGACGGCAGCCTGCCCGCCGCGCACGGCGCCGAACTCATGCGCCTGGCGCCGTCCTTCGGTCAGGGACTGCAGATGGTCAACGTGCTGCGCGACGTGCCGGCCGATCGCGAGCGCGGCGTGTGCTGGCTGCCGCGCGACGTGTTCGCCGGCGACCCGGAAGCCCTGTTGCGGCCCGGCGACGCCCTCGGCCGCGCGGGCCTCGCGCACCTGGTCGCCCAGGCCCACGGCCATCTGCGCAACGGCCTGCTCTACACGCTTTTGTTGCCTCGCCGCGCCGTCGCGCTGCGCCGATTCTGTGCCTGGGCGCTGCTCACCGCCGCGGCCAACCTGCAACGCATCTGGCAGGCCGGTCCCGGCTACGATCGGCGGGCGGCGCGCATCGATCGGGTTTGCCTGTACCGCTGTCTGTTGCTCGGGGCCCTGGCGGCCGGCGGCCGGCGGCGCCTGCGCTGGGCGTTCGAGCGCGAGGCGGCGGGCCTGCCGGCGGCCGTCCCCGTCTCCGTGGACCGCCGGCACCGGGCGATCCAGGCGTGGTTCGCCGCCGCGGGTTGATCCGCATGCCGGGCGCGGCGCGGCCGGCTATACTGGCGCGCCGGTCCTCAGGGCAGGGTGACCGGGGCCGGCGGCGTCCAGCCCGGCGCGCGGTGCTCGGCGACCACCGTGGTGTACAAGCCGCCGCGGACGTTGAAACGCGCGGTCAGCCGCATGAAGCGCGGCCGGCAGGCGCCACCAGGTCGTCGAGGATGCGGTTGGTCACCGCCTCGTGGAACGCGCCCTCGTCGCGGAAGGACCAGATGTACAGCTTCAAGGACTTCAGTTCGATGCACGAGGCGTCCGGCACGTATTCGAGTTCGAGCGTCGCGAAGTCCGGCTGGCCGGTCTTCGGGCACAGGCAGGTGAACTCCGGGATGCGGATGCGAATGGTATAATCGCGGTTTCGCTCCGGGTTCTCGAAGGTTTCCAGTTCTTTCGACGGTCGGGTCGGCATGGGTGCGTGCACCTGGATGCGGCGGACCGGCGAATTATAGGGTGATTCTCCCGACCCATGCGATTGCGTCGAATCAAACTGGCGGGTTTCAAGTCTTTCGTCGATCCGACCACCGTCGAGCTGCCTTCCCCGCGCACCGCCATCATCGGTCCCAACGGCTGCGGCAAGTCGAACATCATCGACGCCGTGCGCTGGGTGATGGGCGAGAGCTCGGCCAAGCAATTGCGCGGCGACTCGATGGAAGACGTGATCTTCAACGGCTCCTCGGCGCGTCCGCCCGTCAGCCGCGCCTCGGTCGATCTGGTGTTCGACAACAGCGACCACAGCCTCGGCGGCCAGTGGGCCAAGTACAGCGAGATCGCCATCCGTCGCGAGGTGACCCGCGACGGCCAGTCGGCCTATTTCCTCAACGGCACCCGTTGCCGCCGGCGCGACATCGCCGACATCTTCCTCGGCACCGGCCTGGGTCCGCGCAGTTACGCCATCATCGAGCAGGGGATGATCTCGCGCATCATCGAAGCGCGCCCGGAGGAACTGCGCATCCACCTCGAAGAAGCCGCCGGCATCACCAAGTACAAGGAACGGCGGCGCGAGACCGAAACGCGCATCCGCCACACGCGCGAGAACCTCGAGCGGCTCGACGATCTGCGCCGCGAACTCGACAAGCAGATCGCCCATCTCGCGCGCCAGGCCGAGCAGGCCGAGCGCTACAAGGCGCTCAAGGAAGAAGAACGCCGCCTGCGCGCCGAATGGCTGGCGCTGCGCTGGCGCGCCCTGGAGGCGCGCCGCCAGGCCGAAGAAAAGGCGCTGGGTGCCAAGGAAACCGAAGTCGAAGCGGCGCTGGCGGCCCAGCGCGAGCTGGAAGCCGAAATCGAGCGGGCCCGCGAGCGCCATGCGGAACTCAACGAGGCGCTCAACGCCGTGCAGGCCGAGTACTACCGCCTCGGTTCGGACATCTCCCGCATCGAGCAGACCATCGCCCACCGCCGCGAGACGCGCCGTCGCCACGAGGCGGATCTCGCGCAGCTCGAGAAAGCCTGGCGGGAACTGAAAGCGCACGTCGAGGAAGACCGCAACAAGCTCGATTACGTCGCGCGCAGCGTGGCCGACAAGGAACCGGCGCTGGCGGCCCTCGAGGAGACGCGCGCGCGTTCGGCGGCGGCCCTCGGCGAGGCCGAAAAGGCGATGGCCGAGTGGCAGCAGGCTTGGGAAGCGTTCCACCGCCGTGAGGCCGAGGTGTCGGGGCGGTTGCGCGCCGAGCAGGCGCGCCAGGAACAGCTCGAGCGCCATCTGGCGCAGCTCGAAGCGCGCCTGGCCCGTCTCGACGAGGAGCGCGCCCGCCTGGACGAGGCCCCGCTGGTCGCCGAGCGCGAACAGGCCTTGCAGGACGAAGCGCGGATCGAGGCGGAACTGGAGGCGCTCGGCCGCCGCTTCGAGGACAACACCCGCGAGCTGAACGCCGCGCGCGGGCGCATCCAGGAAAGCGAAAGTGCGCTGGCGGCCGCCCGCAACCGTGTTCAGGACCTGCGCGGCACTTTGTCCTCCCTGGAGGCGCTGCAAGCCGCGGCGCTCGGCAAAGACCAGGCCGAGGCGCAGGCCTGGCTGCGCCGGGCCGCGCTGGACGACCGGCCGCGCTTGGCCGAAACCCTGCAGGTCGAACCGGGTTGGGAAGCCGCCGTCGAAGCGGTGCTCGGCGAGACCCTGGAAGCGGTCTGCGTCGCCAGGGATCGACGAGACCGTCCCCGAGGGCCTCCAGGACGCGCCGGACGGCCTGTGCCTGGTGGCGCCCCAGGACGCGCCCGAGCCCGGCGATCGCCTGCTCGCCCGCCTGCGGGCCGGTGCCGAGTACCTCGGCGAGGCGCTGGCGGGCGTCTACGCGGCCGAGGATCTGGCCGCCGCGGCGGCCGTGCGCGGCCGGCTTGGCGCCGGGTGAATCGGTCGTGACCCGCGACGGGTTGTGGCTCGGACGCAACTGGCTGCGGGTGCCGGCGCGGGGCGGGGAACAGGCCGGGGTGCTGGCCCGCGCCCAGCAGATCAAGGCCCTGCGGCGGGAACGGGAAGACGCCGAGGCGGCCGTCGGCCGGCTGGAAAGCGCGCTGGCCGAAGCGCGCGAGGCCCTGGCGGCGGCCGAGCGTGCCCGCGAGGCCCTGCAGAACACGCGCAGCGAACTCGAGCAACGGCGGGCGGCCTTGCGCGCCGCCCTGCGCGCCGTCGAGGTGCGCCTCGAGCAGCTGCAAAAACGGCGCAACGAACTCGCCCGCGAGCGCGAGGAATTGACCCGCCAGATCGAAAGCGACCGCCGGGCGCGCGAGGCGGCCCAGCGCGAGCGGGAGGCGGCGCGCGCGGAAAGCGAAAGCCTCGCCGCCGAGCGGGGTCGACTGGAGACGCGCCGCACGGAGCTGGCCGAGGCCCTCGAGGCCGCGCGACGCACCGCGCAGGCCGATCAACAGGCCGTGCACGAGGCGGCGCTGAACATCCAGTCGATGCGCTCCATGAAGGAATCCACCGAGCGCAGCCTGCTGCGCATGCAGCAGCAGCTCGATCACCTGGAAAGCCGGCGCGGCGAACTGCTGGCGGCCTTGAACGAAGACCACGAGCCGGTCGCCGAGCTCGAACAGCAACTCGCCGCGCTGCTCGAACGCCGGGTCGCCGAGGAGGCGCGCCTGAACGCGGCGCGCGCCGAGGCGGAAGAGGCCGCCAACGCCGTGCGCGAACTCGAACAACGCCGCGGCGAACAGGCCCGGCGGGTCGGCGAGCTGCGCGAGGCGCTCGATGCGCTGCGCCTGGCGGCCCAGGAAGCGCGGGTCCGGGCCCAGGCCCTGGCCGAGCAGTTCGACGAGACCGGCCTGGACCGCGCCGCCGTCCTGGCCGAACTTCCCGAGGACGCCGACCCCGACGCCTGGGCGGAAAAGCTGCACAAGGTCGAGGCGCGCATCGCCCGGCTCGGCCCGATCAACCTGGCGGCCATCGACGAGCATCGCGAGCAGGCCGAACGCAAGGCCTACCTGGACAAGCAGCACGCCGACCTGACCGAGGCGCTCGAAACCCTCGAGCGCGCCATCACCAAGATCGACCGCGAGACCCGCGCGCGCTTCAAGGACGTCTTCGACCGCGTCAACGCCGCGCTCAAGGACATGTTCCCGCGGCTGTTCGGCGGCGGCCACGCGCACCTGGAGATGACGGGGGACGATCTGCTCAGCACCGGCGTGGCGATCATGGCCCGGCCGCCCGGCAAGCGCATTTCCAACATCCACTTGCTGTCCGGCGGCGAGAAGGCCTTGACGGCGGTGGCCATGGTGTTCGCGATCTTCTCGCTCAATCCGGCGCCGTTTTGTATGCTCGACGAGGTCGACGCGCCGCTCGACGAGGCCAACGTCGCGCGCTTCAACGAACTGCTCAAGGAAATGTCCGAGAAGGTTCAGTTCATCGCCATCACCCACAACAAGACGACCATGGAGATGGCCGATCAATTGATCGGGGTGACCATGCGGGAGCCGGGCGTGTCCCGCATCGTCGCCGTGGACATCGACGAAGCGGTGCGCCTGGCCTCCGCCTGAGGCCGCACATTCCGGAGGAGGGATGAGCACCCTACGTTGGATCCTGTTGCTGCTCGGCGCCGCGGTGATCGCCTACGTCTGGTGGCGCACCCGCCGCGAGGTGGAGCGCGGCGCGGACGCCCCGCCGCAGCGAACCGCGCCTCGACGGGCCGCCTGCGTCGGCCCAGGCCGCGGACGCCGCTGCCGAGGAAAAGTTGGATTTCGACGGCCTGATCCGCCGCGGCCTGGAGGTCGAACGGCGCAGCGCGGCAGACCGCCCCGCGCCGATGCTGCTCGACGAAACCCTGGTCGTGTTGCACATCCTCGCCCCCGAGGGCGGCGCGTTCGACGGCGAGACGCTCTACGCCGCCCTGGCCGAAGCGGGTTTCGACCGTCGCCGCGGCGAGCTGTTCGTCTGTGCCGCCGAACACGGCGAGTACTTGGCCTTGAACGCCCTCAAGCCCGGCCGTTTCCCGGCCGAGCCGGCCGGTTTCGCCACCCGCGCCGTGGGCTTGGTGTTGCCCCTGGCGGGCAGTGAGCGGCCGCTGGCGGCCTTCGAGGACTTCCTCGAGCGGGCCCGAGGGCTTTCCGACGCGCTGGGCGGGCGCTTGTGCGACGCCCGGCGCAGCTCCCTGACCCGCCAGACCATCGGTTACCTGCGCGAAGAGGTGCAGCAGTACCAGCTCAAGCATCTGGCCGCGCAGCGCAAGGGAGGACGCTGAATGGCCGGGCCGGACGGCGACCTCGAGGCCGTGAAGGCGCGGATCGAAGCACTGCGCCGCGAGATCGCCGAACACGACTACCGCTACTACGTCCTCAACCAGCCCACCATCCCCGATGCTGAATACGACCGGCTCTTCCGGGAGCTGCAACGGCTGGAGGCCGAGCATCCCGAGCTCGTCACCCCCGACTCGCCCACACAGCGGGTCGGCGCGCCGCCCGACGGCGCCTTCGCGCCGGTCGCCCACCGCCGCCCGATGCTGTCGCTGGGCAACGTCTTCGACGAGGCCGAACTGCGGGCCTTCGACGCCCGCGTGCGCGAGCGCCTCGGCGTCGAGGGGCCGATCGCATACTGCGCCGAGCCGAAACTGGACGGCCTGGCCGTGAACCTGATCTACATCGACGGGGTTTTCGCGCGCGGCGCGACCCGCGGCGATGGGCGGGTGGGGGAGGACGTGACCGCCAACCTGCGCACCCTGCGCACCGTGCCCTTGCGCCTGCGCGACGGCGCGCCGCGCCTGCTCGAAGCCCGTGGGGAAGTGTTCATGACCAAGGACGATTTCGCGCGCTTGAACGAGCGGATGCGCGCCGCCGGCAACCCGCCCTTCGCCAACCCGCGCAACGCCGCGGCCGGGAGCCTGCGCCAGCTCGATCCGCGGGTGACCGCCTCGCGGCCACTGCAGATCTATTTCTACGGCGTCGGCGAAGTCGAGGGCGCCGAACTGCCCCCCACGCAGTACGGCCTGCTCGAGTGGTTGGCGTCCCTCGGCCTGCGCGTCAACCCGCGCTCGGCCGTGGTGCGCGGCGTCGAGGGCTGCCTGGACTACTACCACCGCACCCTCGCCGACCGCCCGCGACTGCCCTACGAAATCGACGGCGTGGT